>NZ_PYOG01000046.1 GCF_003026815.1 Photobacterium damselae
AGAAATACAAATGTTGCGGCAGTTGCCCTAGCAAATAAAAATGCTCGAATATTATGGGCTTTGCTTACCAAAGGTGAGGAATACCAAGCTAATAAAGATTGTAATCTCTATGCTTAGGTTGCTTAATTAATTGATTTAACTTAGAAATATTTATTGCAACAAGCAATTCTATAACCGATTGCTAAAGGTAAACACAATTTAAAGGCCAAACTGGTAAGACCGTGACTCAATCAACCTGTGTTTAACATGGCATAGTTAATTTAACTAATGCGCTATTATGATTAGGTTTGAGTCAGCGAAATCCTTTAGGGACAGCGGCATACGCCGACTAAGTCCGGATGTATGTCTGCAATCTTAACTTGTTTGATTTTTTTGATCGTGGGTACTTGGCAAATCGGGACGACCATGTATGTTAACTCACTAATTTTACAGTGATTTATTCCTATTCCATCCAGTCAATCTCAAATCACCGCCAAAAGATCACATCAAGCAGCCTCAAGACCATCAGATCACGTTAAGTAAAGTTAGGGCGAAAAAGTTTCGAAACGAAACTTATAGAGTAGGGGATCGATTTGGGGAGAATTTGGTGCTCAAAAGACTATTTTTTATAAAGTAAGTTTTTTATGAATAAAAATTAGATAAGGTTATGGATTATTTAACCTTAGAATGTTTGTTTGTTGGTTGGTTTGTATTAAAACAAACATGTCGAACGAACGGTGTTCGTTCGATATATGAGGGTGGGACTAGAGAACAAGGAAGCGAAACTTAACTATCATGCAGAATCACACTTCTTTGAACCCACTTTGCTAGTGTCTAAAGTAGGTTCAGAAAAGTGTGCTTGTTCAACGCCTAAAAAAAGACGCTGAGAAGTGAAAGTGGTTCTTTGAGTGTAACGAAAAGGTTCGTTTTTACTTTGAAGTGTCAGTATAATATTCGATGGGTGCTCTTGGCTTATTTGCCAAGATGCCGAGGTAAATAAGACAAAGCCCCGAATGAACTATAAATTCAAACGAGGCTTATATCATGTTCCATAGCAAGACTGATCCTAGCCTCTATTTAGCTAAGAGGCAAGTTATGTGCTCCGAAAGACCGCCCTAATGGGCTTGATAGTTATCTGTGTAACAATCTTAGGTTTTACCTTTATGGTACGTGATTCACTCTGTGAATTGCAGATCAAGGATGGTCAAACTATCTTTCTAGCTAAACTGGCTTACGAAGTTAAGTAGATGCTGGAGCGAGTAGGGGATTCCGAATCCTCTACTCGATTCAGATTGTTTGAGAGCAGGCCATAGAGCACCCATTCAAAATGACGATACATAACTTCACTTAGTTTCTAACACAATCGGTTCTTGCTTTTGGTACGTCACGCCAATATCCCTGATAACAGCCACACATGACGCACCAATATAAAGAATGCTCGTTGTCCCAACGTTGTATTACCTGGTTAAGACAATAGTTACAAATAGCGATAATGTCGCTATACGTTACATTGTCACTTTTTAAATTATGGGACATAAAGCCAATCAGCCGCTTCATCAAACATTTCTTCAATAATTTGACTAATGTCCTCTTTCTCATCTTTTACTGTCCCTGAAATAGAAAGGTTCGTGTTAGTCCCACGACGAACCCGAATTTAAAGTAGATATCTCCCCCATCGCTTAGTTTTGAGATTTCCTTCGGTTCATCTCTTTTTCCTATTCTGAATATTCAAAATCAAACATCCCTCCACGTAATGATGCAACCTTATGTATCATTACAACGTCTTACTGACATAATATTAATTCTCATTATCTTATTGTCTATAGTGATCCCGAAAACCACTAAGGAGTAAGAAGAATGAAAAAATTATTACCAATGACTATCTTGTTAGCATTAAGTTCTGCAGCGAACGCTAGTCAAGACTCAGTCTTTCCAGATTTTATTGACCCATCTTTAACTGCTTGTACTGATATAAGATTAAGCCGACTTGTCCGTAAAGGGACTGGAGAAGTCGCTGATGTGGCAGTAGGGCAGTATGAATACAACGCAAACAACAAGATAACAAAGCGCGAATATTTAGATAGTACATTCACGTATGAATATAATGATGATGGTACTTTAAATAAGGCATCTGCTTTAAGAAAGCCAGACGGTCCCGGTATTATCATCCGCCATACTAATGAAAGCTTTATTTCTGAATATACCTATAATAATGGTCGTGTTGCGAGTGAAACGAAAAAAGTATTTAGTGCATCAGATACTAACCTTGATGGCGAGCCTGAAGCGACTTATACAATCACCTACCATTTCGATGATCAGGGGAAGTTAATTAGAAGAAATCAAGTGAACTCGTCTAATAATAACAACGTTTTTTATACATACACTTATAACCAGCAAGGGCAGCTATCTAAAATTAATGAAGAAAGAAAGTCAGGAAACGTTATAGCCGACCGTAATATCATTCTTCTTTCATACAACACTGACGGTGAGATTATCAAAGCTATTCACAAGAAACCTTTGCTCGGGAATGTAGATGATGTACCGCCTGTTATTAAAACTGTTAATATTAGTTATTATGATAGTAATGACGATGTATATCCATTCCACTATGTAGATCCAGTAAAAGAATGGAAGATAGATCGTGATTACTTTGGGCTGTCATATCATCAGATTCAAAGCATTACGACAACAGAAGCAGATAAGGTAACTACAGCAAACTATACCTATACTGATACAAATGATGATTTCTTACCAGATACGTTTACAGTTAATCTGAAAATCACAAAAGGTGAACAATTGTTGTATTCTGTAAACCAGCCATATGATTTGCTCTACCCAGCCCCAGCTCATTAATGTAGCTATAAGAAAAGGGACTTTCATTTCTGATTGTCCCTATTTTGGCTGAACGGTTAGGAATTTCAATTCCTAACCTTGAACCTATTACGCTGAATACAGATAGGTGAATATGGTTGGTTTTTTTCATTTTAAGCTGTTTATGATAAGACACATGATGAGAATAGAAAAAAGCTCAGCATGGTGTGCTGAGCTTTACTGTTTCAGTCTCAAGCAAGCTAAATCTGTTGAGATTAAAGACTTCTGTTGCCGCTTTATCCGCATTCACGGTATTGGCGCTTGGTGCACTGGACTCTCGGCTCAGTACCACAACTTTGGTTTGTTCTTCCATATTCGAGCTATTTTTCTTGATATGATCAATCAAGTCAGCAAGCTCCGCCTCTCCTTTTGGATCGCTTTGACCACTTAGGCCCACTTTCTCCATCTCTGGCGTCGTTATGCGTATGGTTACATGAGGTATGCGGCTCCCCATAGCCACTTCTGTATCGTGAATTCGCTTTTTCATCACCGTATTGGCTGAAGGCGGGTAACCTTTCTCCAGGTGTAAGGTATAACTTTGTTCCACAGTAAAAGACGTCCCTGCAGGAACCAAGATTTCTCTCTCACCTTCCGCATTACTGATGGGTTCAATATTCACCCCAATCGCTGGTGCCGGGTTGATGACGAAAAGCGCACCTTTCGCCATGTAACTTTGTGCCACGTCTGGAGCACGCGTTGTACTCATAAAGCCAGGGAACTGAAAACCGCTTCCCTTCTCTAACGCCACATCGGCAACACTGGTGTGACAGCCATGCCAGACTTTACCGGAGTATCGTTCAAACATTGGAGAGTCTATCGCAGCCTGTAACGTATCCACGTTCTGGCGATACTCTTTCTTTGCCTGCGCTCGCTCAGCATAACTTGTGTATTGGTTACGTTTTTGGAGCGATTGAAGACGCATCTCCATTTCACTCTCGTTCTTTGGTGGAGCAAAATCGCCGTAGCCTGGGTTGATAATATTTGCGCCATTCCCTGTATAGAATCGAGTCGTCGCCAGCAGCATCGCGTTAATCAGCGTCGCTTGGTTATTTGCATCATCACCAATGGCTTCTAATACCGCTTGTTGGCGTTCTGCTGGTGTGGCTTTACTACTCGCGACATCCAGTAAAAATCCCAACGCATCTTGGTGTTCAGGTTTGTTTTTTAGCACCAACTGAGCATCAAGCATGTTCGACTTATCTACCGTACGAAAAGTTTCCCACACGTCATTACGCTCGCCGTAACGAAAAACATTACTCAGCGATCCTTCCTGTGAAGATTCCGCCAACAAAGACGCTGCATTACTGAGAAGTTGTTGGTATTGAGCAGGAGACTGACGCTCCAACCAGTTACCTAATGCTTCCGCTTTAGCACCATCGATAAATGGCTGCCCTGACGGTTTTCGCTCAGGCAATTCCGGCATGGTTCTCTGCTCGGTATTGTATAACTTCAGGTCATTCATATTTTGCGCAGCGTAGTGAATTTTCTCAGAAGCCAGACCAAAGGCATCGTCTGCTTCTTGATGGCTCTGCGCGGCCTGCGCCAGTACATCAAGATACTTACTCCCTGCATATTGTGATGGGTAGCCTTTCCCTTGAGTCACAGAATGGTCGAACTCCTCAACACTCATTTTCACCGGTTCAATCGCAGGCAAATGAATCTCTTGTCCATTTAGTGTGATTGTCTTGGCTTCCATACCGGGTAAATCGATATCTTGGGTTATCAGCCCCTCGTAAGCACCAAGCCAATTGCCCGTCTCACGTGCTTGCCACGTCATCATGTCATCACTGTCTACTGTCGCAGCGCCGTGGTCATTGTGCTCCATTGCATAAGCATCCAGAGCTCCCATGATCTCTGTAAAACTGTGATCACGCGGCTGAATCATCCACCCTAACAGCAAGGCTCGAAATGCTTACGCTTCAGAAGCGGGCATTTTGAGAAGGCGCGCCACTTCGTACATAAAAGAGGTAGTACTGGATGGCCCCGCAAACATAGGTAACTTCTTATCCATGTTCTGTTGGCGCCAATTGACCGAGGTTGGTTCGTCCTGGCCAATCGTGGTTAACGTTTTGTCATTGATAACGAAACCACCATAGCCGGACTCATGTTCTGGACGCTCTTTTAAAGCAACGGCGTCGTTGTGATAAGCCGCAGGCTTCATAACCTCCTGCATTCCTTGAAGCTTGAATCTGGTCCCTTTGTGTGGGTCGTCATTTTGACGACTGCCGATAAAGTTATTGCCAGTTTTGTTGCCGAGCGCTTCACTTGTATTCCAATCGGCATACTTAAGCCATGCCCAACCGTGGGGCTGGGTTGTGATCGGCGTCGAGATCTCTGGCTTCGCTCCTGCACCGTGTAAGTGGAAAATGTTCAGCCTTTGGTTTGCTTCCTTAGCATTCAGCAGCGGCTGATTCACGGTATCGCCCATCAGCTTAAGTCGTGAAGGATCACGAAATACCCTCAAATGACTATAAGCTAATGTGGTCAGTACCCGAGCATTGGCTTTAGGGTCATTGAGTACGCTGTTGAGCTGCTCTGCCCACTTAGCGTCATCATCACTCCAGCCGTCCAGAAAACCGATGCCGGCGTCTTCATTTGTCTTTGCTACTAGCACTGAAGGATCTTTCGCTTGAGCGATCGCTACGTTTTCTAGGATCCGACGCAAAAACGATTGAGACATGTACTCAACGGCAGGGCTCTGCAGCAGGTCATTGCCCAAATGGTTAAACTCAAATGCTTGGTTGGCTTCTGCAATCTTTTCCACCGACTGAGCGACTATCTGGTTTTTCACCGCGTCAGAGGCTGCTGGAAACTGCGCATTTACCTTGTCTCGGACTAAATTTTCAATACTGCCATCATATTGTGCAGCACGCATGATGGCGTGATTAAACTCTTCCACGGCCTGACGCAAAGGTGGCAACGAGACTGGTTTCGTGTTCAGCGGCGGTTGATTACCGACTAAAGAAACGGAGACCGATGAAACCTGACTTAAAGAGGTATTAGCCGCGCTTGGTGTCTGCTGTGAGGACAGCAAAGCCGCGGTGCCTGCCGCGCCGTCTGTTCGAATCGATATTTGCATCGTTCACCCCGCAGTGGATTCAGTGATCGCATCAAACAAGGCTCTGCGTAAACTGAGTGCATTTTGCCAAAAGACATTGAGATCGCTATTCACCAAGGACTCATCCGGCAATGCAAAATTGAGTACGACAGTGGCGTTGTCTGCGGCTAACGAGAACGACGCAATGCCGACAACATCAGGGCGGGAATTAAGCGCCAGCAGTTTTGAGAGTGATATTCCCCCCTCAGGCTGCTTGGCGGGTGATAAAGGGAACATGACCACCATGCGGTTTTCATAATTGAGAATCGTGGCGTAATGCATGCCATCTTCGCCAACCAAGTTGCATTGACCATTCAAAAGCAGCCATTGCCCGCCAGATAGGTCAAATAGCCAGTTGTTTATGATGTCTTCTTTGTTCATTGCGAGGACCCCTTTTCGTATAGAGTAGTCAAAAAACGATAAACGCAATGGCATTCGCCATATATCAATGTTGGTCAGAAGTTTTTAGGACGCCTTTTAGGGGGGCTGTCGCAAAGTTTACGTAAGGCGTAAGCGTGTCGAATTTCGGACACAATTATGCTATGAGCGCGTAAAAGCGCTCCCATACAGCGAACAGTAGCCAGCCTTCGGCTGGAGCCAGATATCTCAACCTGAAATAGAAACTACGGCCTAGAGCCTCATTTTTAGTCCTTATTGCTCGCTAATTTAGCGGGCATTCTTATTTTATATCAGTACAAATCACCATTACTGTATTGACTACATCCTATGAGTAACAAACCTAGAAAAAAGAAGAAGAAACCAACAAAAAAATGTCGTCCGGTTCAGGGTTCATCTACTTTTGACAACTATGATCAATATGAAACCACCATGGATAATGTCCTTCAGTTGCTAAATACCCAATTTGATATTGCGCCACCAAAAGATCATGACGAAGAAATTGCATTAATTGGGTTCTGTCGCAAAGTTAGGGAACCAGAGAGCAGTTGAGACCTCTAATTACTGACTTTAAACTTTTATGCAATTTACTGGTTATCATTTCCCATCTGACATCATCATTCAAGCTGTACGCTACTATGTAGCGTACAAACTCAATTATCGTGATATCGAAGAAATCTTTGCTGAAAGAGGAATTCGAGTCGATCATGCCACCATTAATCGTTGGGTCATTCGTTTTGCTCCCTTAATTGAGCAAATTGCACGAACGATCAAACACTATGTATCAAGTTCATGGCGGATGGACGAGACTTACATCAAAATCAAAGGGAAATGGTGGTATTACTATCGGGCAGTCGATAAATACGGTGATATTGTAGATTTTTATCTTAGTCAAACACGAGATGAAAAATCCGCTCAAGCCTTTCTACGAAAGGCTATTCGAACAAATGGATTGCCAGATCAAGTTGTTATTGATAATAGTGGCGCTAATGCTCGAGCTCTTCATCATATGAACGTCAAATTATGGAAAAGTGTCGTTTTCATGCTGAACTTAATAGAAATAATCGACGCGAAATACCTCAACAATATAGTTGAGCAAAGCCATAGGCCAATTAAACAAAAGATGTATCAGGCTCTTGGTTGGAAATCTGTTGAGGGAGCAAGTGCCACTATGTCAGGTCAAGAAGTTTGGACGCAAATCAAACGAGGTCAAGTTGGCGAGCTAAGCTTGCCTGTATGGGAGCGATTTTACGCGCTCATAGCATAATAGTGTCCGAAATTCGACACGCTTACGCCTTACATAAAAAACTTTGCGACAGAATCTATAAGAAAGGTAGTTGATGATTGATTTTTAATCATTGCTGATAGAATGGTAAGAAATTGAAATTCCTGACCATGGACATTAAGGGATAAAAGAGAAGCTTTAAATCGAAGTCCTCTATTTAAGATATCCGGATCCAACTGAAGGCTAACTATCATTCTGATCTCCTGTCTGGAACGAACAAATACCCCTTACCTCGAATAGTAATAATTTCCTGTGATATCGAAGGATAGCACAATAGTTTTCTTCGTAGACTAACAATCTTATTATCAACTGTTCTATCAATACCATTATATTCAATACCGCGTAATTCTTTAGTTAAGAAGTCACGAGATAAAAATGTACCAGGAGAGTTCGCTAATAACCATAACAAATCAAATTCTTTATCTGTCATACATATTTTCTGCCCTGATAGTTCACAAAGTTTACGGTTTTTATGAAGTGTTAGCTTACCATCATTAAGTATATTAATATCAGATGGAGTATCTGGTTGAAGCTCATTAATACGCAATAATATATGCATACGAGCAAGTAATACGCGTTGCTTGATAGGTTTAACGACATAGTCATCAACTCCAATCTCTAACGCCGAAATATGGTCAAAATCGTCATTACTAGCAGTAAGTATCATTAGTTTTCCTTGATAGCATCTTCGGATCTCTCGGCAAAGAGCTAAACCATCGTGACAAAGCGAAATAAAATCCAACAAGACAATATCTGGATTAATAGACTTGATAAGTTCAATAGCTCCATTACTGTCAGAATGTGTTTGTACCTTAAATCGTTGAATACGAAAGTAATCAGCTAACATCTGTTGTAATTTAAGATCGTTATCAATAATTAAAAGTGAATAAGTCTTTGTCATAGTTCTTACTTATAGCCAACATAATTGTGGTTTTGTGCTGTCATTGGCGTATGCGAAAGTATCGTATTTGGCGAGTTAGCACTTATGATACATGTCACTATTTTTGGCTCTGCCACAAAGTTTTCATTAAATGCAGACGATTTAAGCTCAAGACATAATTATGCATAAAGCACATAAAAGTTTGCACAAACTAGCGAACTTAAATCGCCAACCGATCCTCACTTTATTTGTGCCCAGCTTTTTTGATCTAACATAAGGGTTGAGCTCCCTTCTACAGACTCCAAAACTTAACGTTAGGCACATCTTTTTATTATTGATTGATGGTTTTGCTCAACGACATTAGCGAAAAATATCACATCGACAACTTATACATAAAAATGACACGTAACTATAAGTTGACTTTAATATTATGCAAAGCTAGAGCATTAGTTCCTGTTGCCTTACGAAGAATAGTTTATACTGCTTTTTATTAAGTAATAAAGTAGTAATATATATGATATTTATCAACCACTCTTTAGTATTTTCACTATCTTAGATTTTGATATCCGCATCATCCATACACTATGATGACAACACGTTACTCTTTAATAGACGAGTTCTTGGCTCAAACATCGGGAATAAATTAATAATCCAGCAATTAGCCATTGAGTGAGCCATAGCACTACCACATTTAACAAACATTTCATCGATATCCCGTGGGTTAAGTTGGCATTAAAAAAACAGCTTGCAACTTGTAAGAAAATGTCGTATGGGGAACAGTACCAATAAAGACGTAAGAATATCTAGCTTTAGTTGGCTATATTTAACTTGCGACGAATCTGAAATTTAGCAAGTAAAAATTTTTCTCTAGTCCGAGCAGATATTTTTAACGCTAATTTTTTTTGAATTATTTTATCTTGTTCATTCATTAACTAACTAAACTCTCATATAACATAATTTATTCGGTCATAGATGATTGAATAACGATAGATGTGACTAATTTTAAATGCGATTAATAAAAGATCACATATACGCAATAATTATCAATTAACTCGCCATAATAACATAACAATAACAAACGTTCTTGTTCAGGTTATAAGCGAACCTTATCGCCTTTTACCATTAAATGTAGCCTTATTGTTTTGTTAAAAATTTAAAGTTTAATAATAAATAAAATACTGAAAAGCACCAAGAACTTAATTGAATCAATGTGTCAATTAATTGTAAACAAGACATCGAGTGACAAAATATTGGCGAATAGTTATGCCACAAAGATCACTATTACTCACTAGTGACGGAATTTCATGTCAGTAGTAAAAATCAATACTTCATTGAAAATAAAGATGTTTTTAATTAATTCCATGATAATAGCCTCGAAAGAACGAGACCATCGGTTGCTTCCAACATTGTTCCGTCATTTGGCTTTTAGGACTATGCCCCTACGCGTGACAGATGGAAGCGAACATTACAATTGAGCTGACGTTCAAATGTGTAAACCGTACGAAATAGGCTATTTTATTCCCTCGTTTTTCAAAAAATCTTAAGAATACCTATGTTTGATATTGTTATAATTCAATTATTAATCAATTGGTTATATTGAATATAAGTTATCTATTCTGCTGCCAAAAGTTTTGCAACAGAATAGAATGTGACAGAAGCAAAAGTAACTGATTGCACACGAGAGTCAATAAATTTACACATCTGGTTAAACAAAACAACCAATAGACAAACAATTGACAGCTCAATACACAATATTACTTTATTGTTTTTATGTATTTGCTAATTTATTTAAGGATACTTAGTCCATGAAGGCCCCTTTCATTTAAGAAAACTTCTAACCATATATGGGAAATACTAATAATGATGAATAAAAACAAGATTGCATCTGGCTCACTAGGATTATTGGCGCTTTCAATCGCAGTAGCTACTGGTGTTTTTAGTACAAATGCTCTAGCAGCAGTAGAGACAAGAGCTTCCACTCAAAACGCAACAAAAATATCAAAAAACATGGAGTCAATAACAGCAAATACAAAATCAATAACAGCAAATACAAAATCAATTAATGGCTTAAGTGAGCGTATTACAGGCGAGGCTAAATCAACTGACATTCGCTTTGCGCAAACATATAAAGGTATTGGTAATAACACAACTAAAATAGCAACAAATACAAAATCAATTAATGGCTTAAGTGAGCGTATTACAGGCGAGGCTAAATCAACTGACATTCGCTTTGCGCAAACATATAAAGGTATTGGTAATAACACGACTAAAATAGCAACAAATATAAAATCAATCGATGACCTTCAGCACTCGACTACAGAAAATGAGGCACGTTCTGTATCAAACGCTAATAAAATTGCAGACAACTCTAAACGGCTTGATCTGAGTGATAAATGGCAAAAGATGGCTGATCAACGTCTTTCTGACCTTGAAGGTGATGTGCGTCATAATCGAAAAGTGGCAGCAAGGGGTACTGCTGGTGTTGCTGCTATGGCTAATATTCCAACCCCAGCTATTCCTGGCTCTACTAGTTTTGGTGTGGGTATCGGACATTATGATAGTGAGTCTGCATTAGCTGTGGGTATGAGCCATTACTTTGAAAATGGCATTTCGATTAAAGGCTCTGCTGGCTTAACTTCTGGCCAAAGTATTTTAGGTGCAGGTATTAGTAAAACTTGGTAATTACGGTTAGGGAGCTCAATCCTTAGTTCTGTTTTAAATATCATCGGATCTATCGAAAATATTTTCAAATTTACAGATGATCTCAACTAGATATGTAGCAGATTTTTACGGCAGAGCAAACAGACTCCAGCCTTAGGCTGGAGTCTGATATCTCAACCTGAAATAGAAAACTGTGGCCTCGCTTTTAACTCTAAATGCTTGCTAATTTAGCGAGCATTCTTATTTGTGGTTAGGAATTGAAATTCCTAACTATTAAAAGTAGATCCAATACTCAAGCACTTCATCATATGAACGTCAAATTATAGAAAAGTGTCGTTTTCATGCTGAACTTAATAGAAATAATCGACGCGAAATACCTCAACAATATAGTTGAGCAAAGCCATAGGCCAATTAAACAAAAGATGTATCAGGCTCTTGGTTGGAAATCTGTTGAGGGAGCAAGTGCCACTATGTCAGGTCAAGAAGTTTGGACGCAAATCAAACGAGGTCAAGTTGGCGAGCTAAGCTTGCCTGTATGGGAGCGATTTTACGCGCTCATAGCATAATAGTGTCCGAAATTCGACACGCTTACGCCTTACATAAACTTTGCGACAGAACTGGTTAAGACACCTGACTACTGTTTGACATGTAGAGACAAAAATACGACATTAAACTAAATGCAAATACATTAAAAAACTATATATTTATATCTATTATAAATGTTTGTAGGATATATGAATATGTCAAACTCTATAGCAATTAGAGCTAGTATTCTCCATTTCATTAATGACCCTGTAAAAACTGCTAATATATCTGATTCTTATCAATATCTTAATGACGGATTATTGGTTATTTAAAATGGATGCGTCAAGGAAATGAAAAATCTGGTTCCCTAACTTTGCGGCAGAACCTTTTACTGCACTGATGACTATAGCGTGTACTCTTCAACACTACTGAGTGAAAAACATATTATTGGAAATAAGATACACTCAAAGGATAGAGAGAACTAACCTTAGACTCAGGTCTCGTATTATGCGACTGGTTAGAAAAACTATTGGTTTCTCTAAATCGGAAAAGATGCATGATAAGGTTATTGGAACCTTTATTGAACGAGAGCATTATCATTAATCAACAGGTTGGAGTCACAACTTAATAAAGAAAGTATTGATGGTGTTGCTTATATCATTAGTGTATATAAATTTCACTTATATAATAAGTAATTATGTGCTTGGAACTAATGTCAAATTTTAAAACAAAAAAATCTAGTGTAATTAACGCTTTCTTATTTTTGAGTAATTTATAAAATACATGTTGATCTTTTATATATTTCTATACCAGACTGTCATTCTTAATAAAAAAATAAGTAGAGAGAGTACGCAGTGAAATCTAGAACGCTTATTGGGTTGCTAAGCCTGTTGTTTTTGAGTGCTTGCACTCACACCAACTCCTTAAACGGCGGCTTTGTGAGCTCTTCCCAAGCAGTGCTGTATGGGTGGGTGGCTTTTGATGAATATATTGCGCCCGTGAGTACATCGGTTGATGTTGATGTGTGCCAAGTAACCACAGAACAGTGTATTACTGTCGCAAAGCAGACATATAAGGGGATTCAGCTGCCTGTGCAATACTCTTTTGTTATTGCGCCTATACAAGCTGGTAAGGGTGAAATGAAGATCCGCGCAGTGTTACGTTCTCAAGGGGAAATCAGAGCCAGTAAAGAAGAAGGCTATATTTTTACGCAAGGCAGAGTACATAAGGATTTAAAACTAGAAGCTTACAATAATAACTAGAAAAGTAATGGTTTTCATTTTTTCTATTTTAATAAAAATTTAAGTCGAATGAAGCGAATAATCCGGATATAAAATCCTAATTATTAATGGGGTCAAGTCATCGGGCTCAGTGCTTCTTTAAATGAATATCAGTTGCACTCACTGAAATTTTTATGTTTATATCCCCGTTTCTATGAAGTTGGCTAGATAGCATGGTTTAAAAATAAACACTCCATTTTTTGTGGAAATACCAATATAGGTGAGAGTCGGCTTAAATATTAGTAATTTCATTTATTCTAATATAATAAGAGCTTTGGTTGCTTGAGTATCACTAGTTATAAGTTGAACTTTAGCAAAAGCTTATTAATTTCTCGAGAATATAACAAACAATATCGAGACGTTTTTCCAAGATTATTTTTTGCTACCGTAGGTAGCTTTTGAGCTATTTATAATTTATTCGGGAAGTATAGTCGTGCTATCGCACCTATGCTCTTTTCTTGGCTTCTTTAATTGACATCGTTCTGATTAAACATCGCCACGTACGTTTTTGTATAGGCGTGTCAGGCTTTGGCATTTCTCTATTTGGATTAGAGAAATTAAGATTATGAAGGGTAAAAAATGGATGTGTTAGGCCAACTAAACACAGAAAGGGTCAACTCGCTATCGCGAAAAATCCATAGTACTTGTTACTATGAAAAATACGATGAAGTTTTTCATTCTCGCCAGTCTCACATTGTTGTCGTTCACAATGGGCAATTGCAAGTTCAGACGGGGGATTGCACGTTAGATGTCGTCGCTGGTTGTGGTGTGTTTCTCTATCAAGGGGATTACTTACTAGAATACACGCCAGTAGATGGCCAATATACGGCGTCAGTGATCGAATTCGACAATGAACTTGTCAGTCAATTTTTGCAAAAGCACAGTGATTTACTGATGTCGCTACCAAAAGTTGATAACGTTCAGTCTGGATTGTTCCCGTTTACTTTCAATTTGTTGATAGAGCAGACCTTATCAGGGATGAAGACGCTAGAAGAGCAGTCTTATCCTGACACCATCATGCGCTTAAAATACGAGGAAATGCTCATCTTATTGCTCCACGGTGAGCAAGGTGAAAACCTGTATGCGTTATTATCACAGCTGACCAACAAAACCTCAGACCGACTGCGTCGCTTTATGGAACTCCATTACCTAAAGGAGTGGAAGCTGACCGACTACGCTCAAGAGTTTGGCGCGAGCCTGACGACGTTTAAAGAGCTCTTTAATGAGCACTATGGCGTTTCTCCTAGAGCGTGGATCAGTGAGCGCCGTTTGCTGTATGCCCATAAGTTATTGCTTACCAGCAAAATGAGCATTGTCGACGTCGCAATGGAAGCGGGCTTTTCTAGCCAATCTTACTTTACGCAAAGCTACCGACGTCGTTTTGGAACGACACCAAGTCGTGTACGTTCTGGGATGAACAAGTGGTTCTGTCGCAAAGTTAGGGAACTAGATAACAGTTGAGAGATCTAATTACTGACTTTAAACTTTTATGCAATTTACTGGTTATCATTTTTCATCTGACATCATCCTTCAAGCTATACGCTACTATGTAGCGTACAAACGGTGGTTCTATCGTAAAGTTTATGTAAAGGGGACTGTTGCAAATAATTTAATGGGTATATTGGACTTATAATTAACTTTAAATTACGCGTAAATCGCATCAACATTAAAGAGACTATTCATAAAGGCGGATCTATCCAGTACTTTTGTTTTAGGTTCATCATGACGTAGCCAAAAATCAAATTGCCCCTGATTTAACATTCGCACTGATTCAAACCCTTGGAGCGTAGCCCATGCGCGTTTTTGCACTTTAAAGCCACTCGTCGCCATAATTAACTTTTTAATGGGCGAATGATCAGATTCTATACCGTTGTTAAGGTATTTCACTTGCCGTTGCTTAACATCTTTTCGCAGATATCCCTCCTTTTTCAAACGAGCAATTGCATTACCATAGGAAGAATGTTTGTCTGTATTAAGCGTTTTCGGTTTTTTCTCTAGCGGATAATATTTTAAACAGCGCTTAAGGAACTGATATGCTGAATATTTATTCCGCTTTTTAGAAAAGTAAAAATCTAACGTTTCACCTTGTTTATTAATAGCACGATACAGATAAAACCATTTTCCTTTTACTTTGACGTAAGTTTCATCAAGCTGCCACGAAGAATCTACGCGAATAAATTGATAACGACGCAACTTCTTACGTAATGCAGGGGAATACTCAATGAACCAACGGTAAATGGTCGAACGGTTCACTGAACTCCCTCGCTCTGCCAGCATGTCGCTGATATTCGCGTAGCTCATTGGTGTCGAACCATACCAACGAAGACACCAAAGGATGCTCTCAGGAGCAAAGTGTTTCCATTTGAATTCAGGATTGGTCATAGAGTTGGTAGATTAAATGCCGAAAACAGAAATTCTAAGTACTGAGTGAATTTTTTGCAACAGTCCCAGTTAATCCTCTTAATAACCTAAAACATCACAACCGTCATTGACAGATTTCTCGACACAGCTCTTATACATTGCCATCAACTAAATAAACCATTGAGACTGCTGACGTGAGCACATTAATTGAGCAATTATTTCAAGAATTAGTTACAGTCCTAGGCATCGACACACTCCAACCCAACGAAGACGGGCATTGTACTTTGATGGTTGATGAAACTCTTTTACTAGACATCGAGTTGGACCCTAAACGTGAACAGCTGATCCTGACATCGCTAGTAGGACCATTAAGTTCCCAACAAGGCATAAAACAACTATCAAGCTTAATGCAGTTCAATAAAGCCTTATATAAAGAACTCAATATGTCTCTAAGCCTTGAAACTCACACAGCGAGTATCGTTTTGACATACAGCGTGGATGCTGGTCTTTGTACTGTGTTTGACCTAGAAAGCGCACTGTCGTGTTTCATCAGTCAAACAGAGAAATGCCGTCATTTGCTAGAGAGTACCCAAGAGGACTCGCCCCCTAAAAATAGCATGCTCAATACTGCTATCTGCGTTTAATTTTCCTCAAGAATTTATAGAGATACCGATATGGCTATACAACTACAACAGTTTCTTAGTGTTGCTAAAAATAACACTGTGGTTGCCAATCAAAACAATCAAGGAGAGGTCACTTTAAAAAGTGGTCGTTTTGAAGGCAAAACGCTTTATCCTTTTGCAAAGCACACTCAAACTCAATCCAATCTTAACCTTCAAACCATGGGGCTCTTTCTCAACTCATTACAGAAAGAGTACGGAAGTGATATCACCTCACATCTAGCTTCTAAGTTAGATATTACCTCCGGTAGTAAGCCGTTAAGCGGAAAAGTCATCCAGACCATTATTGGTGAGGCGAATGCCATCAGCAAGGCCATGACCGCTTTCAATGCCCAAGCCGTTCATGATTTTATTGCCTCTTCAAATGGCGCTCAAAAATTACTTGCTAACAACGACCACGAGCAATGGTTGGCTCCAAATAATGCAGCAGGAAAACAATTTGAAGGCTTACTTCACGAGGCATGCGACAAACAACACCATCAATTGACTCAACGAGAAATTGCTGAGATCGCCCAAACCGTTGTTGATGACATACATCGTCTTCCACAAGGTATTCAAGAAGACTTCAACCAAGTAGCGGATGCATTCAATCAGAAAGATCATTATCAAGTACTTCACAACCTCGATAATTGTGCGCAAAAGATCATGCTACGCGCGCAATTTGACTTAGCTGATGTCGATAAGCAAAAGCTTGGTGCTGACGACAAGAGTGGTTACCAGCAACATATTGTGTCTGAATTAACGCAAGGCTTATCTCAGACTCAAGCCAGCGATTTACTCAACTCTATTCTTAATCATCCAACCAGCAAAGAACTGGTCCAATTGCTCAACTCTCCAGGATTCAAAATGCAAGTAATGGATGACCTAGAGCAAGCCGATATTCCACATGAAGAGCAGTTGTTAACACTGACTAAACTGTGTCGAACTGAAACACTGCTTGATGCACTAATTACAGAGTTAGATAAACGCGCACATGGTAGTGACAAAGCATCGCAACGTTTAAATGATTGGGTTAGTTACTATGGACAGGGTATTGGTGCTGGTGAGATTTCAGCATCAGATCCTGAGTTTGCTTCTGCTTTTTTGACGATGCAAGCCAATGACAACCACTTAAATCTTGACGATTGTGGGCTTACTCAAGAGCCTGTTGCTGCGCAAACCAAACAATATGTCACGCTGACTAACCCCACAGCTGTCACCAATGCACTCAAAGAAATTGCCGCAAAAGTGGATGAAAAACGCAGTGAGCAGTTTGAGAAAGACTTTGATCGTGCAACTTATCTAGTTGATGGTGCACAAATCAGTCGCAATGAAGATTCAACATTAGATGACATCAGTAAAATACCGACAGGCGTAAGCTACTTTGCTAACCAAGAGTTGTTTGCAAGCGTCCTTATCTCTTTAATGAATGAACAAGGCATCACGCCAATAGGCGACCCAACATCCACGTTCAATTTGTACAATAAAGAAGATGGCACAATGGAACTTCATGCCCAATTGGACATGCAACTTAAAATGATGATTGGTTTAAACGAAGAGCCATTAGATCCGGATAAAAGCTCGCTGCATCTTGAGGTCAATCTAACGATAGCAGCGCACAATAGCCAAATTGATGCCAAGTTAAATGGACCAATTAACGTCGACTATCGAGCCGATCCTCTTTAATCCCACGTAATAAGATTCCAACAAATAACCAAGCCTCGATAGTGTCGAGGCTTTTTGTTAGCTTGAAATGCATCAGTTTTTAGGGACATAAGCTCGCTAACTACCACCTTGATCATCACGCTAGATTTGAATTCACAAACCTCAGATACAACAAAGCCCCGACTTTCATCGAGGCTCTGTCTTGGAATATGGCCCCGGTAGGCGGACTTGATTGGACAGGCACTCCTGCCGCCACGCCCAAAGGCAACGGATTTTGAATGCCTCTTAAGCTCCTGTAATTACTTGTATTTAAGAGGATATCTTTGGATATCAAGGACCATAAGATAGGATTCCATTGGATCTTTTTTACACACATCGAGCACAGATTTGAAATGTGCTCCCAAGTTGGCGTTGTTGCGTAATGAACAGTAGCCAGCCTTTGGCTGGAGCCAAATATCTCTACCTGAAATAGAAAATTGCGGCCTAGAGCCTCATTTTTAACTCTTACTGCTCGCTAATTTAGCGGGCATTCTTATTTTATATCAGTACAAATCACCATTACTGTATTGACTACATCCTATGAGTAACAAACCTAGAAAAAAGAAGAAGAAACCAACAAAAAAATGTCGTCCGGTTCAGGCTTCATCGGCTTTTGACAACTATGAGCAATATGAGACCACCATGGATAATGTCACTCAGTTGCTAAATACCCAATATGATATTGCTCCGCCAAAAGATCACGACGAAGAAATTGCATTAATTTATCAATATCTTATTGATAAGTTTGGTGACACATCGACTACTGCATTCAAATTACATGAAGTATTAATCTCGCTTG
>NZ_PYOG01000047.1 GCF_003026815.1 Photobacterium damselae
TTTGCCCAGCGAAGCTGGCAAACCCGTCAGATTGAAAGAAATCTGAATCACCCCGACTGAGGGGAAGATAATCCGAGTCGCAAGGGCGTCACTGGCCAACGGTGGGGTCTGAAGGAAGCGATAGGAAGTTAACAGTACACAACGCAAGTAAACCTGCTTCGGCAGTATAGGTGGGTAAGCGTCCGAAATATCGCGAAGCCCTATACTCAGTCAGACCTATGCTGTGCTTGAGGGTGGCATCGTTAATAGGGAGTCAGTGCAGTAACTGGGGAAACCTGGCATCACATCAGGATAAGGCCAGAAGCACTAGCTCAAGGTGAGAGCCAAGGCTGGAGTTGGTGTGAGGTGGCAGATGAATCCGTAGTAGCGAGTAAGGCTTGGCCTGTGAAGCCCAGTAATGGTGTGGAGGGGAAAACTAAGCTGACCAACAGCAACGCGTCTGTTGGGGTGCCCATTAGCCAAAAGCGATGAGGTGCTGCGAAGGGAGGAAGTATACTTTTAAGTCTGTGATGAGCAGGTATTTTTTTTAGTGGTACACAAACCGACTCGCTATCGGAGTCTTCCGCAATGGAGCTCTTGGGAACAAGAGGTCTAGAACGAGAAACTGTACAAGGGAGTAGCTTAGGCTCAATTTAGTAGATTGCCAATGTGCTAGAAGGCTAAATAGCAGAGTGAAATAGACCAACATTAAAAGAAGATATCCTGTCCCCATACAGCGCACAACCCAAAGGAAGAGAGTGAGAGTTTACTACAGTTTGTATGGTCATCTGCTGAGTAAGCAGCGACTCTACAAAGGATTTAAACAGGTGTGGAAAGCAAAAGGCGCGGCCGGAATTGATAGGCAGAGCCTGAGTGACTTCGCCTCAAATCTGAGTGATAACCTCGATCAACTTCTTCTTGAACTCAAAACTAAGCAATACAAACCACAAGCAGTCAGAAAGGTTGAAATCCCTAAAGATGGCGGAGGTGTAAGATTGCTCGGCATCCCGAGTGTTCGGGATAGAGTTATCCAACAAACCTTAAACGATCTACTCACCCCAATTTTCGAGGAGCAGTTCCACCCATCTAGCTTTGGGTATCGGCCTCGAAGAAGCTGCCATGATGCTATCAATAAGGCCACAATGTTCATCCGTCGATATGGTATGCGGCATGTAGTCGATATGGATCTGTCGAAGTGCTTTGATAAGCTCGACCACGAGCTTATCCTGACAAGTATCAAAAAGCGGATCACGGATAGCAGCATACTAGAACTGATTAAACAGTTCTTACAAAGTGGGGTGATAGCGAATGGAGAATGGCATGTAACAGAGATCGGCAGTCCTCAAGGAGGAGTTATTAGTCCGCTGATAGCAAATATCTACCTTGATGCCTTTGATCAAGAGATGCGTAAACGAAATCACCGAATCGTGCGCTACGCAGATGATATTTTAATCTTCTGTCGAAGTCGGCGAGGTGCAGAGAACGCGCTCAAGCAAGCCAGAAAAATACTAGAGAATGATCTGAAACTGAAAGTGAACCAAGAGAAGTCTCATATCGCACACAGTGCGGAAGGGGTAAAATTTCTAGGCGTTGAAATAGGGAGTAATTATACCCGTATTCAACCGAAGAAAATCAAAGGGTTCAAAAGAAAGTTGAAGCAGATGACACGGCGAAATAGTGGTAAGCCACTGACAATGATCATCGATGCCCTGAACCCAGTATTACGCGGGTTTGGTCAGTATTTTAAAATCGCCAATACCAGCAGAGAGTTTAAGAGCCTAGCAGCATGGCTAAGACGCAGACTACGCAGCATCCAACTAAAATTATGGAAAAAGCCGATGAAGTTGCACCGCAGGCTAAAGCAGCTTGGGTACAAACCACCGTTCCAACTATTCATCAAGATGAATAGTTGTAAAAATGCAGCGAGTCCACTTGCGAGTTATGCGATGCCAAACCAGTGGTTCGCCGACCTAGGGCTGGTAAATTTAGGGCATATAAAGACAGGGTATGTGTTCAGCAATTATGCTGAATGGAAGTATACATGAGCCGTATACGAGGTCCGTACGTACGGTTCTGTAAGAGGGATGAGGCGGTGACGCCTCACCCTACTTGATGTTTACGGGGCTAAAAATACTAAGCGTCACTTTATGAGCTGTAATGCTGGATTATCTACTTCTGTCAGCCTTGTCTCATACTGAAAGCCTCAGTGGAAAGAGCAATATCTTGTGCCAAATTCAGCTTCCAAGTGCTAGATCTCTGCATAACTCTATACTTGCTTTACCCGTAATTTAAGTCATCTAGATTTCTATTAGAAGCTAGCCTATCGTATAGGGCTGATATTAAAAGTAGATAATTTGATATTTTATAGCCCACCTCTCCTAATATTATTCTGCTTATATTCTTCTTTATTAGCAAAACCTCTTAATTCTATCCACCTTGTCTGTTATTTAAGCTGTATTTGACTAACAATATAGTAAGATGTTTTAAATTTGTTAAAGTTTGATTTTTCTCATAGTGCAAGAATATGCAGGATCAAAAAAGTAGATTGTTGATAGAAATCACGGTATTTATAGTTAGATAAACTAAAAGTAAAATCTTTATCGCATTATTAGTTGTTTATTTATTCGGTGATAAATCATGCAAGTGAATAATATTTGATTAAATATTCAATCTATATCTTGTTGTTTAAAGTTGTTAGTATTGATTTGTTGTAGTTTTGTAAAATATTGGCTTAATGATTAAGCGTATTCTGATTTAGAGCATTGTTCTAAATCTCATGGATGAAATATCACAGACATGGAATGGAACTGTTAGACAGTTGGAGTCTGAAATGGCGTTATTGGAAGTAAATAATCTACGGATAGAATATCCTTCTCGACATGGTGTGTTTGCTGCAGTGAAATCACTATCATTTAGTATTGAACGTGGCGAGATTGTGGGTGTTGTTGGTGAGTCTGGTGCTGGTAAATCCACAGTGGGCAATGGGGTTATAGATCTGCTCAGTCCTCCGGGACATATTGCCAGTGGCGAAGTACTGCTAGATGGAGAAGTAATTTCTGGTTTAACTCCAGATCAAATGAGGAAGATAAGAGGAAATAAAGTGGGTTTTATCTTCCAAGATCCAATGACTTCATTGAATCCACTCTTCACGATTGAACAGCAACTTACAGAAACTATCGTGACAAACTTAAGGCTTTCTAGTTCTCAAGCGTATCAACGAGCATTAGAACTATTACAGCAAGTAGGCATTAACGATCCTGAAATTCGTATTAAGCAGTACCCACATCAATTTTCCGGTGGTATGCGTCAACGTGTAGTCATTGCCATTGCACTTGCAGGTGAGCCGGATCTGATTATTGCTGATGAACCAACCACTGCGTTAGATGTATCTATTCAAGATCAAATCCTTAATCTTATCCGTAAGCTCTGCCTTGAAAAAAATGTTGGTTGCATGTTGGTGACTCATGATATGGGAGTCGTTGCCAATGTGACAGACAAGGTAGCGGTAATGTATCAAGGTGATTTGGTGGAGTTTGGCACGACAGATCAAGTTCTTCATCATCCAAATCATGCTTATACACGCAGTTTAATCTCTGCTGTACCTCGTTCCGATATCAAGTTAAAGCGTTTTCCTTTAGTGAGCTACATTGAGCAGGCAAAAGAGATGAAGCCGCTTGATATCAAAACACATTGGTTGGGCCAACGAGAGCAGCAGCGAGACTATCAAGGTGCGCTATTACAAGTGAATCAAGTTAATCTGCGTTTTATTACTAAGGATTCATTCTTTGCCAGTCGTCGTGAATATGTTCAAGCTTCAAATAATGTGAGTTTTGATATTTATGAAGGCGAAACATTTGGCTTAGTAGGTGAATCTGGTTCTGGAAAATCGACGATAGCCAGAGTGATAGCGGGTCTCTATCCACCTAACTCTGGTCAAGTGGTCTTCGAAGGTATTGATCTCACCGCTTTGACATCGGAGCGTCAACGCCAGCCTTTTCGTCGACAGATGCAAATGGTATTTCAAAACCCTTATACATCTATGAATCCTCGGATGAGAATCTTCGATATTATTGCTGAGCCTATTCGATTCCACCGACTGACAGAAAATGAAACGCAAACCCGAGCAGTTGTGAATGATTTACTTGATCATGTAGGTCTTGGCCGAGCTGCTGGGGTGAAATATCCTCATGAGTTTTCAGGGGGCCAGCGTCAACGTATTTCTATTGCTCGTGCTTTAGCAACCCGTCCTCGGCTTTTGATTTGTGATGAGCCAACTTCTGCATTGGATGTTTCCGTTCAAGCTCAAATCCTCAATCTGCTTAAAGATCTTCAAGATGAACTAGGTTTGACTATGTTGTTTATTAGTCATGATTTACCGGTTATTCGACAGATGTGTGATCGGGTAGGTGTTATGCAATATGGCCAATTGCTTGAGGTAGCGGCGACCGAGAAATTGTTTACGGATCCTGAGCATAGTTATAGTAAAAAGTTAATTTCTTTAATGCCTGAGTTTACTGGATTAAAAGAATCGCCACAGCCAGTAGCGGCTTTGGGATAATAGATAAAAAGCACACAACATCAGGGATATGATCCCCATTTCGCGTAAAGGAGTTATGCAATGAAAACCTTAAAGAGTAAATTGGTTGTCGCATTAATGGCAGCTGGATTGAGTATGAGTGCGTTAGCCGCTGAAGTGAAAGTGGGATATGCCTCCGATCCTGTTTCTTTGGATCCTCATGAGCAATTATCAGGGGGAACGCTGCAGTTTTCCCACATGGCTTTTGATCCTTTAGTGCGTTTTACTCAGAAAATGGAATTTGAACCGCGTTTAGCTCAAAGTTGGCAGCGTATCGATGACCATACTTTCCGTTTTACCCTGCGCCAAGGCGTGAAATTCCATTCGGGTAATACTATGACGGCCGATGATGTGATTTGGACGTTCAACCGCCTGCAAGACTCCCCTGATTTTAAAGCTATCTTTGAACCATACTCAGAGATGAAGAAAGTGGATGATTATACGGTGGATTTGATTTCAAAAGACACCTATCCATTGGTACTACAGACTGCCACTTATATCTTCCCGATGGATAGTAAATTTTACAGCGGTAAAACTGAAGATGGTAAGGATAAAGCAGAAGTGGTTAAGCATGGTAACTCGTTTGCTTCTACTCATGTTTCAGGTACCGGCCCATTTACCGTGACCGGGCGTGAGCAAGGGGTAAAACTGGAGTTTGCTCGTTTTGCTGACTACTGGGATAAAGACTCTAAAGGCAATGTTGATAAAATTACAATTTTGCCAATCAAAGAAGACGCTACCCGAGTTGCGGCGTTATTATCGGGTGGTGTTGATATGATCCATCCTGTTGCTCCTAATGATCATAAGCGAATTAAAGAAGCCAGTGATATTGATTTAGTCACTTTGCCTGGCACTCGCATTATTTCTTTCCAAATGAATCAAAACAGTAATGAAGCATTAAAAGATCCTCGCGTTCGTCAGGCGATTGTACATGCCATTAATAACGAAGGTATTGTTAAGAAGATCATGAAAGGTTTTGCGACGGCTGCAAACCAACAAGGACCTGAAGGATATCAAGGTTATACCCCTGAGCTTGTTGGTCGTTATGATCTCAAAAAAGCCAAAGCATTAATGAAAGAAGCTGGGTACGAGAAAGGCTTTAACCTATCAATGATTGCGCCAAATAATCGTTATGTAAATGATGCCAAAGTTGCACAAGCTACAGCCGCGATGCTCTCAAAAATAGGGATTAAAGTTGATTTAAAAACCATGCCTAAAGCTCAGTATTGGCCTGAATTTGATAAGTGTGCTGCTGATATGCTGATGATTGGCTGGCACTCTGATACGGAAGATTCAGCTAACTTAACTGAGTTTCTTACTATGACTCGTAACACCGAAACCGGTAAGGGCCAGTATAACTGTGGTTTCTATTCCAACCCTGAAGTTGATCAGTTAGTGGAAGCCGCTAATAAAGAAACAGATATGGCAAAGCGAAAAGAGATGCTGCAGAAAGTGGAAACCTTACTGTATAAAGATGCCGCCTTTGTTCCTCTTCACTGGCAAAGCGAGGCTTGGGGCGCTCGCTCTAATGTCCATGCCGCTGAAATCGTTAACCCGATGGTAATGCCATATTTTGGTGATTTGGTGGTTGATAAGCAGTAATTAGCAGTAAACAGAGCCGATAGGAGTGTCGGCTCTGAGCTTATGAGGAACAAGGAATGTTTACTTTTTTGGTTAAACGCCTATTTCAGGCGCTGATAGTGATGTTTGTGATCAGCTTGGTGGCGTTTGCTATTCAAGATAATCTCGGTGATCCATTACGTGAATTGGTTGGACAGTCGGTATCTGAAGCTGAGCGGCAAGAGTTACGTAATGAATTGGGGTTAAATGATCCTTTTGTTACTAAATACGGTCGTTTTCTCACTAATGCAGTACAGGGCGATTTAGGAACTTCGTATACCTTTAAACGACCAGCAGCTGAAGTGATATTAGATAAGTTAGTGGCAACTCTTGAGCTTGTCTTTGGAGCAACGGTATTGATCGTTGTGATATCCATTCCGCTTGGAGTCTATTCGGCGATTCACCCTCATAGCACCGCAACGAAAGCCATAATGGCCTTTAGCAGTATTGGTATTTCCATCCCAGTATTTTTAACTGCAATCATGCTGATGTATGTTTTTTCCATAGAACTTGGCTGGCTGCCGTCCTTTGGTCGTGGCGAAACTACAAATGTTTTTGGGTGGGAATCGGGATATTTTACTTTAGATGGTTTAAAGCATTTAGTCTTACCTTGTGTTGCGCTAGCTTCCATTATGTTGCCACTTTTTATTCGTTTGGTTCGTTCCGAAATGCTCGAAGTTTTAAGCTCTGAGTATGTGAAGTTTGCCAAAGCAAAGGGGTTACCATTACAAGCGATTTATTATCAGCACGCATTAAAAAATACTATGTTACCAGTGCTTACTGTCGGTGGTGTTCAGATCGGTACCATGATTGCCTATACCATACTAACCGAGAGTGTCTTTCAGTGGCCGGGAACAGGGTTGCTGTTTTTGGATGCGATTAATCGAGTGGATACTCCTTTAATAACCGCTTATGTCATTTTTGTTGGTCTGATCTTTGTTGTAACCAATACTGTGGTTGATTTGCTCTATGGTTTAGTTAATCCAACAGTGAATTTAACGGGTAAGGGAGCGTAATCATGAGTGAGCAAGTAATTACAACACCAAGTCGTTGGCAGCGTTTTAAACAATCCGATTTTTTGTATTTCTTCCGTAAAGATAAAGTCGCAATGGTTAGTTTTGCGATCTTTATGGCTTTTGCCACTATGGCTGTCTTTGCCCCTTTTATTGCACCGACGAACCCTTATGACTTGTCATCAATCGATATTATGGATGCTGAACTGCCTCCGTCATGGATGGATGAGGGGGATGAGCGTTTTACTTTAGGTACTGATGATCAGGGACGTGATATTTTTTCTACCATCTTATATGGTTCTCGGTTATCACTCACTATTGGTTTGTTAGCTGTTGGATTGCAGTTAATTCTTGGGGTTATTATCGGTTTAAGCGCGGGATATTTTGGTGGTCGTATTGATAATTTTTTAATGCGCATCGCCGATGTTCAACTGTCATTTTCAACTATGATGGTGGCAATCATTATCTCTGCTATTTTTCGAACCGCATTAGGGTCTGAGTTGTATGCTCAATATGCTGTGGTGATGTTGGTTGTCATTATAGGTATTGCCGAATGGCCACAGTATGCCCGTACTATCCGAGCTTCCGTACTGGCGGAGAAGAAAAAAGAATATGTTGAAGCGGCAAAAGTTATGGGCTTTAGAGCTCCTCGTATTATGTTTCGTCATATTCTTCCTAACTGTTTATCGCCAATTTTAGTGATATCTACAGTACAGGTTGCTAATGCGATTATGTCAGAAGCCGCATTGTCTTTCTTGGGTTTAGGTTTACCGGTAGATCAACCGTCGCTAGGCTCTCTAATTAGTATTGGATTTAACTATATTTTCTCGGGTGCTTGGTGGATCACCGCATTCCCTGGACTGGTATTGGTGGTGCTGGTATTGGTTATTAACTTATTGGGTGATTGGCTGCGAGATGTATTCAACCCTAAGATCTACAAGGGTTGATGAAGCCTGTGGAGACATAAAAAGAAAAGGCGATCTGATGATCGCCTTTTTGTTTTAGAAAATTAGATGTGCTACACCAGCAATAACAGGTAGTGTGACCAGTGTTCTTAGAATAAAGATCACAAACAGCTCCCAGATTTTTACTGGAACCTTACTACCAACTAATAGAGCACCAATTTCAGACATATAGATAAGCTGAGTGACTGACATTGCCGCAATGATAAAGCGGGTCATCTCGCTCTCAATACCAGATGCTAAAATCGATGGTAGGAACATATCTGCAAAGCCAACCACGATAGTTTCTGAGGCAGCAGCAGCTTCTGGTACATGCAATAGCTCAAGAAACGGAATGAATGGCTGTCCTAATAGCTCAAAGACTGGGGTGTTTTCTGCGACCACGAGAGCAATTGTACCGATAGCCATAACAATTGGCAGCACACCAAATACCATATCTACCGCATTTTTTACGCCATCTAAAGCAACAGCACGTAAGCTTTTTACTTCCGCAGCTTTATTTAGAGCTTGTTCAAGACCGTAACTTACAACGTTGTGACCTGCTGGAACGGCTTCAAAATCTTCTTTTTCTGTGGTGCCATCAATGTAGACATCTTTTTTCCATGACAGTGGAGGCAAACGAGGAACAACAACGGCAGCGACAAAGCCAGCCAAACATACTGTTAAGTAGAAAGGAGCAAACATGTTTGCAAGGCCTACTTGAGTAATTACAACCAAGCTAAAAGTAATAGATACCGCTGAGAATGTTGTACCAATGATGGCTGCTTCTCGTTGAGTGTACATGCCTTTTTCATATTGTTTACTTGTTAGTAGTACGCCAACACTGCCGTCGCCTAGCCATGATGCAATACAGTTAACAGATGAGCGACCCGGTAAGCCGAAAACCGGACGCATGATGCGAGTAAACAAAGTGCCAAAGAACTCTAGCAGACCAAAATTAAGTAATAGTGGTAATAGTAAGCCAGCAAAAATAAAGACCGAAAATAGTACGGGAAGTAGATCGTTCAGTACGAGACCGCCCGTTGCTCCATCGCTGATCATCGCAGGACCAAAACCGAAGTAGGTCATAAGGACGAAGGCACCACCTAAGAGCTGTACGATGAACCAAGCCGTCGATGGATTAAATAAACCATTAAGGAAAGCGTTTCGAGTAATAAAAGAAGGTTTAATGGTTTTAGTTATGATCGACATAACCGCAGTAAAGCTGATCACAAAGGTGACAATATCAACCAGTGAGCCTTCAAACAGCTGTTGCACTGTTTTTGCTAGTACTGCAATTGGAATTGTGATGTTGCCGTCATAGCTGATCGGAGCCATGAATAAAAATACGCCAATTAACGATGGTAATAAAAACATCATCCAGTTGGATTTGGACTTGGCGGGTGGTTTAGCGACGTGTTCTTGCATAATGAAACCTTTCTGATAGTAATTTTAATGTAAACAACGGCTTGCTATCTATTTTCGTTCTCTTAAATAGCTATTTACTGATCATCCCTAACCAGAAAAAATCAGATTACAATTTTTATATTGAGATTGGAATAGTCTGTAGTGAAAAAATAAATAATTATTCGCTTATTGTTATTAATTATTCTTAAGTGAGCTTGTGCATAGCATTATATCTTTGGCTATCTGACACGCTAGAAAAGGATAGATAAGAATCAGCTGGGTAATATTTATTATTGCAGATTAGTAATAGTGTTTTCTTTTTTTGTGGGATTGTTGTGATATCGGAAAGGTTTATGATGTTTCTCGTCGAAGCAAACAACATAAATAAAGCAGACAGCCATAGTGCTGAATCGACAAATCCAATAACCGATTTCAAGGTCTTATTGCATTAATTACGGTGCGATAAGAACAACAAAAATTACATATAAATTAAGTGGAGCACGACTATGAGCAATGTATTTTACATGCCTCCTGTAACATTAATGGGCCCAAATGCAATTCAATCCCTAGGTGCTGAATTGGCTTCAAAAGAGCTTAAGAAAGCTTTGATTGTCACCGATAAAGTGCTAGTGGAAGTGGGCTTAGTAAACAAGTTAACTGAAGAGCTTGCTTCTCATCAGCTAGACTATGTTATTTATGATGGTGTTCAGCCAAACCCAACAGAAAAAAATATTGAAGATGGCTTAGAGTTACTAGCTACAAGCCAATGTGATTTTGTAATTTCTTTTGGTGGTGGTTCTTCACACGATACGGCAAAAGGTATTGCATTAGTGGCGGCAAATGGTGGTCATATTCGAGACTACTCAAAAGGTGTTCATCTTTCTAAAAAGCCACAACTTCCATTAGTAACAGTAAATACAACCGCAGGTACTGCATCTGAAATGACGGTTTTTGCTATTATTACTAACCAAGAAGATGAAACTAAGTACCCTGTAGTTGATAAGCACTTCACCCCAATTATTGCGGTTAACGATTCTGAACTTATGGTTGCAATGCCTAAATTCTTGACCGCAGCAACGGGTATGGATGCATTAACGCACGCTATTGAAGCTTACGTTTCTACTGCTGCGACACCGATTACCGATGCCTCAGCAATTAAAGCAATTGAATTGATTGTTAATAATTTAGAAACGGCAGTTAATGATGGTCAGAACCGCGCAGCTCGTGATGCAATGCAGTACGGTGAATATTTAGCGGGAATGGCGTTCTCAAATGCATCATTGGGTTATGTTCACTCAATGGCGCACCAACTTGGCGGTGTTTACGATCTTGCTCACGGCCTATGTAATGCGATTCTTCTTGCTGAAGTATCTCGTTTCAATGCGCAACAAGTTCCTGAACGTTTTGTTGATATTGCAAAAGCGATGGGGGGTGATGTTTCGGCAATGACTCAAGAACAAGCGGTTAATGCTGCTCTAGAAGCGATTGACGCGCTATCTGAAAAGGTAGGAACGAAACAACGTTTAGGTGATTTGGGTGTTACTGAAGATAAGCTAGCATTTATGGCGCAAAACGCACTGAATGATGCTTGTTCTTTGACTAACCCTCGTAAAGCCAGCCTTGAAGAAATTATTGCGATCTTTAAAGCTCGTATGTAATTTGAGCTAAACAAGTAAAGCGACGGCTAATGTGGCTTCGCGACTGAAATAACGAAGGCCTTGGACTCTGTTCTGGGCCTTTTTCATAACTACAGATTGAAGCCTTCTGCATAATTTTCTTGTGCCTTTTCAAATTGATGATGAGGATCAAGAGTCTGTGAATGGCTATTAGGGAAGCTTTTTATGTGGGCATTCGGTGAAAGATATAAACAGCGAATGACTCTTATACATGATTCAACTACAGCATCGGCTCGTTGTCTTTCTTTGTCATCTCCTAGATTTGCTTGCTTGTATCGTTGAGCACATCTAAACATAAGAAGTAACTTTTTGTTATCTATACCTTCAAATGCAGTAGATAGATGACCGTTTGATAGAATATCAATTGCCTGTGTATCGTGTTTGTCCATTATATTACCCTATAGTTTTGTTCCTTTAGATTAATATAAGTGACCTTTAAATTTCTATATATATTTAAGAGAGTTGTTTTGAAGGCTTTGCATGAATAGATAGAATAAAGGCCACCGAAGTGACCTTTTAAAATTAAAGAGCTAATACTTTAGCGCATAGTAACAAATTCTTCAGAACCTGTTGGATGAATCGCAACAACACTATCAAAGTCTGCTTTTGTTGCGCCCATCTTCATCGCAACACCAAAGCCTTGGATCATTTCATCAACACCAAAACCGATGCCATGTAGACCCACAACTTTCTCATCTTCACCAGCACAAACTAGCTTCATACGACAAGGCTGACGATGCTGAGTAACGGCAGTGTACATAGCCGTAAAGCCGGACTTATACACTTTCACGTTCTCTGCACCATACTGAGCAATGGCTTCTGGCTCAGTTAGTCCGATTGTACCAATTGGTGGGTGGCTAAATACCACGGTTGGTACTAGTGCATAATCCATTTTTGCATTTGGTTTGTTGTTAAATAGGCGCTCAGATAACTGGCGACCAGCTTTAACGGCAACAGGAGTTAGTTCAATACCACCTTCCATGATATCGCCTACACAGTAGATACCTTCAACGTTGGTTTGTTGGAATTCATCAACTTTGATAAAGCCACGATTGTTTGTTTCAACACCCGCTGCTGCTAGATTGATAGCGTCTGTAGTTGGCTCACGACCAATCGCCCAAATTAGGATATCAGTGTTGTGTGATTCACCGTTTTCAAAGTAAAGCGTTACCGTACCGTCTTCTTCTTTTACCACTTCTTTTGGTACAGAATGAGTGTGCAGTGTTGGACCTTCTGCTGCCATTACTTCTGTTAGTGTTTCAATGATCATTGGATCAAAGCTACGAAGTGGTGACTCTTTACGGACAAATAGGTGAGTATCTGTGCCTAAGCCATTTAGTACACCTGCAATCTCAACGGCGATGTAACCTGCACCTACAACGGCAGCACGTTTTGGTTGCTCTTTGAGTTCAAAGAAACCGTTAGAATCGATACCGTGAACAGCTCCAGGAATGGCCGGGATTGATGGACGACCACCAACGGCAATGAGAATATGATCGGCGGTGTAGTGTTCACCGTCAACTTCTACTGTTTTTGCATCAACGAACTGAGCAAAGCCGTTGATCACTTCGATTTTATTGTTGCCAAGTACCGTCTCATAAGAGGTGTGGATTCGGCTGATGTAAGCTTCACGACTTTCAACTAGTTTGCCCCAGTTTAGGCCTTTCATATCAACATCGAAGCCATAATCTTTTGCGTAAAGGTGCATTGCTTCAGCAATTTGAGCGCCATGCCACATCACTTTCTTTGGCACACAACCTACGTTTACACAGGTGCCACCTAATGCTTTTGCTTCAATTAACGCGACTTTTGCACCATACATTGCTGCTCGGTTCGCTGAAGCAATACCACCACTACCGCCACCGATACAGATGTAATCAAAATGCTTTGCCATGACCTTACTCCATCTCTCATGTCTTTTAATAGATTCTGTGACCTAGTGTAATCAAGAAACAGAGCGTTGACGAGCGGGATAAATCGATAAATTCGATGGAAATAATCGTAAATAAACACAAAAGGCGAGCATCAAGCCCGCCTTTTGCTCAAAACTATGTGAGGTATTGGGATTATTCTGGAACGATCCACTCAACCAAATGGTGGCCTGTTTCAGGCGCAATTGCTTGTTGTAACCAAGGTAGGATTGCTTGCATCTGGCTCTCTAATTTCCATGGTGGATTGATCACAATCATCCCAGAAGCCGTCATACCTCGTTCATCACTATCAGGTGCTACACCTAATTCGATTTGCAAAATCTTACGGATGCCCAGCTTTTCTAAACCTTTGATCATTTTGGTGATGTTTTCACGATAAACCACAGGATACCAAATAGCATAAGTACCTGTTGCCCAGCGTTGATAGCTGTCTTTGATTGCGTTAACCACATCCATGTATTCATGTTTTAGTTCGTAAGGTGGATCAATCAGCACCACACCACGACGCTCTTTGGGTGGCAAACTGGCTTTTAGACGAGCAAAACCATCTTCTTTGAACATTTTTACCTGACGATCACCGCGAAATTCTTGCAGTAGCAAAGGAAAATCATTGGGATGCAATTCGGTTAATACCATGCGGTCTTGTTCACGAATTTGTGCGCGTGCCACTCGTGGTGAACCTGGGTAATAACGCAGTACATCGCCTTTGTTTAGTGCAGTAATAGCATCTAGATAACTTTGGATCTCAGTGGGTAGATCGTGTTGCTGCCAGATTTTAGCAATACCATCTTTGTATTCGCCCGTTTTTTCACTGCGCTCATCTTGTAGATCATAACGACCAACACCTGAGTGAGTATCGTGGTAGACGAACGGTTTATCTTTTTGTTTAAGCGCATCTAAGATCAGACTTTGTACGATGTGCTTGACGACGTCTGCGTGGTTGCCGGCGTGAAAACTGTGACGATAACTCAGCATGGGATTCGATACTCGTAGGTTGGTTAGCAATATTGCGAGGGCGGTATTATGGCGAATTATGGCTAAATATCCAGCACAGCACACAATCTTTTCCTGTTCATCTGATTATGGACGATTAAAATTGATGGTAGCTAAGGATTGAATTTTGTCTGATCAAGACTCATCTAATAAAGAATAGAATAAAAAAGGATACGCACATGTCTAACCCATTACTCTCTATGACGGATCTGCCTCCGTTTGCTCACATCTTGCCAGAACACGTAAAACCTGCAGTAGAACAAGCGATTGCAGATTGCCGCGCTCAGGTAGAACAAGTCTTAGCAAATCCTCAAGCACCGAGCTGGGAGACAATTTGTGCCCCTTTAGCGGAAACTGATGATCGCCTTAGCCGTATTTGGTCTCCAATTGGTCATCTTAATGGGGTGAAAAACAGCCCTGAACTACGTGAAGCTTACGAAAGCTGTTTGCCGCTATTATCCGATTACGGTACTTGGGTCGGTCAGCATAAAGGGCTTTATGAAGCGTATAAAGCCATCAAAGGCAGTGACGAATTTGCCGAACTATCGCAAGCACAGCAAAAAACGATTACTGATGCACTAAAAGATTTTGAGCTATCGGGTATTGGTTTACCTGCGGCAGAGCAGAAGCGTTATGGTGAGATCAGCAAGCGTCTATCTGAGCTATCTTCTAACTTTAGTAACAATGTGCTAGATGCCACTATGGGCTGGACTAAGCATATTGTGGATGTTAATGAACTGGCTGGTTTACCTGAATCTGCATTGCAAGCGGCACAAGCAGCAGCTCAAGCCAAAGAGTTGGATGGCTACCTACTTACCTTGGAAATGCCATCATATTTGCCAATGATGACTTACTGTGAAAATCGTGCATTACGCCAAGAAATGTACGAAGCGTTTGTTACTCGTGCGTCTGATCGTGGTCCAAATGCAGGCAAATGGGATAACAGTGAAATCATTGCGGAGAAACTGAAATTAAGCCATGAGTTGGCGCGTCTCCTTGGTTTTAATAGCTACAGTGAAAAGTCGCTAGCGACAAAAATGGCGCAAACTCCCGAGCAAGTTTTGAGCTTTTTAAATAACCTGGCTGAGCGAGCTAAACCACAAGGTGAGCGCGAAGTGGCTGAGTTACGTGAATACGCCATGACGGAATTTGGTGCTGCTGATTTAGAACCATGGGATTTTGCGTTTTATTCTGAGAAGTTAAAGCAACATCGCTACAGCATTTCAGATGAAGAGTTGCGCCCATATTTCCCTGAACAAAAAGTGGTAGCTGGTCTGTTTGAAGTGCTAAATCGTCTATTTGGCATGGAAATCAAACCACGAGCAGGTGTTGAAGTGTGGGATGAGTCGGTAACGTTCTACGATATCTTTGATCTCAGCGGTACGCTACGCGGTAGTTTCTATCTTGATCTATATGCTCGTGAGCACAAGCGTGGTGGTGCGTGGATGGATGAGTGCATGGTACGCCGTACTCGTTTAGATGGTTCGCTACAAACGCCAGTGGCTTATCTCACCTGTAACTTTAATAAGCCAGTAGGTGATAAGCCTGCGCTCTTTACCCATGATGAGGTGGTAACGCTATTCCACGAAACGGGCCACGGTATTCATCATATGCTAACTCAAATTGATGTTCCTGCTGTGTCGGGTATCAATGGTGTGCCATGGGATGCGGTTGAGCTACCAAGTCAGTTTTTAGAGAACTGGTGTTGGGAAGAAGAAGCGCTGGCGTTTATCTCTGGTCATTATCAGACTGGCGAACCACTACCAAAAGCAATGCTAGAGAAAATGCTGGCTGCGAAGAATTTCCAATCTGCGATGTTTATTTTGCGTCAGTTGGAGTTCGGCATGTTCGACTTCACGCTATACACTAACTACGATCCAGAGGTGGGCGCTAAGGTGCTTGATACGCTATTTGAAGTTAAAGAGCGTGTATCTGTAGTACCAAGCCCTGAGTGGGGCCGTTTCCCACATAGTTTCAGCCATATCTTTGCTGGTGGTTATAGCGCCGGTTACTACAGCTATTTATGGGCCGAATTGCTATCGGCAGATGCATTCTCTCGTTTTGAAGAGGAAGGGATCTTTAATACGCAAACGGGTAAAGATTTCTTAAACTGCATCTTAGAAAAAGGTGGCAGTGATGAGCCGATGACGTTGTTTAAACAGTTCCGTGGTCGTGAGCCACAAATTGATGCGTTACTTCGTCATAGTGGTATTACTGGCTAAAGAGTCTTTGTCTTTAAAGTGATACTAAAAACGGTCTCGATATGAGTAATGCCGATCAGTTAAGCTCAAAATGATCGGTTGAATGATCCTATAGATGTGTAAAAATCCAAGTGTATTTAATGCACTTGGATTTTTTTATGGACGTTTCTCAAGCTCTAAACGTAATTAATAA
>NZ_PYOG01000048.1 GCF_003026815.1 Photobacterium damselae
TTCTAAGAAGTGGACGATGCCGATTAGAAACTGGCGACAAGCTCTAAACCGCTTTATGATTATGTTCGAAGACCGACTCTCTGAGTACATGTAACCTCGACAGTTACACAGAATTATTTACAGGGTCCCAGGGGGTCTATGAAATACCCTATTTTGCTACGCACCAGCCTTATCACTCTTTCCTGCTATGGATTTCTTCTACTCCTATCACACTCAGTACTATTACCCATTCATCCCATAGATCATCCTTGCTATATTCGGCACGCAAATTAACGCAATAGACAGAGAGCGCCATGAAGAAGAAACACCACACCACAACATCGAATATAACTTCAACTCAGTATCCAAGCTTATTTCGTCGTTTAGGCGCATGGCTTTATGACACGTTAATTGTTGCCGCTCTTCTTATGCTTGCTGGCGGTATAGCTATGGCTGTTGTTGCCCTTTTATTACACCTTAATGTATTGGATATGGGAACATACCCTGATGTAAGTAGTTACTTAGGCACTCATCCGACAGCTGGCGCTCTTTATACAAGTTATTTAGCCATTGTCATTATTGGCTTCTATGGCTATTTTTGGGTACGTGGTGGGCAAACACTCGGTATGAAAGCGTGGAAGTTGAAGTTACAAAATAAAGATGGTTCCAATATTCGTATTGCGCAAGCTTGTATTCGTATGGGCACCTCTGCATTCGGCCTTGGTAATTTACTGGCACCATTTAGTAAAGAGAAACAGTCATTTCAGGATCTCATGGCTGAATGTGAAATGATCGTCACTCACTAATTTTGATCATCTAACTTATTTATGCAAAGAAAAAGGAGCCAACCATTGGGCTCCTTTTTTGTACATCTCTTATAGTTTACGTTTTAACAGATAAATCGTAATAGCTAAGAACACCATACTTGGTGCCAACGCCCCTATTACCGGTGGTAATCGATATACCTGACTCATCGGTCCAAAGACTTCGTTTGAAATATAAAACGCAAAACCAAAGATAACGCCCGATAGTACCCTTGCGCCCATGGTTACACTTCGTAGTGGACCAAAAACAAATGATAGAGCTAGTAGCATCATTACTGCGATAGATACAGGTTGTAATGCTTTGCGCCAAAACGCTAACTCATAACGTGACGCATCTTGTTTAGACTCTTTTAAATACTGAACGTAATTGTATACCCCAGATAAAGAAAGCTCTTCTGGTTTTACTGTCACGATCGCTAATTTATCGGGTGTAAGCGTAGTCTGCCAATCCAGTGTTGGATATTTAGTTTCTTTGATCTCAATAGGTGCAAAATCTGTCACGGTAACATATTTTAGTGACCAGCCTTTTTCAGCGTTATATTGCGCTTTTTCAGCAAAGACACTTTGAGTTAACTTGTTTTTACCGTTAAATTCCCAAATATTGATCCCATCCAATTCTTTCTGCTCATGAACTCGGGCGATATAAATAAAATCGTTACCATCTTTTGCCCACACGCCACTTTGAACCGATAACATGTTACCGCCAGAGGTCCAGAATGTACGCAAATCACGAGCCGCTTTTTGAGCTTGAGGCGCGCCCCATTGACCTAATAACATCACCATTAGCATTAATGGCACTGCCGTTTTCAATGTTGATAAGCCAATATCTAATTTAGAGAAGCCCGCCGCTTGCATAACGACAAGTTCAGAGCTTGATGCCAGCATACCTAAGCCAATCAGAGCACCAAGTAATACTGCCATTGGAAAGAACATTTCGATATCACGCGGAACACTTAACAGAACGAAGATAAGCGCATTCCATAAGTCATAAGTTCCTTGTCCGACTTTTCGTAACTGCTCAACGTATTTGATGATGGCAGAAAGTCCAACCAAGGTAGACAGAGTTAATGCCGTGGTTCCGATAATAGTTCGACCAATGTACCAGTCTAAAATCTTAAACATTAACCACGTCTCCGTACTTTGTCTCTTAATTTACGCACAGGAAGCGTATCCCAACAGTTAAGTGCCACACCAATGAGCAGTATCACTAAGTTAATCGACCATAATCCAATCATTGGAGGTAACGTGCCATCTTCTAAGGCCGATTTACCCGCACTAATGGCAAGGAAATAGGCTAGATAAATCAATACCGCTGGGACCAATTTCGCAAACCGACCTTGACGAGGATTCACAGCAGAAAGCGGTACTACAACCATAGTCAGTAAAGGTATACATAGAATCAGTGACATACGCCATTGAAACTCAGCCTGAGCTTCAGGTTCTGCACGCTGCATCAGCTCAAGTGTTGGCATTGCATCCCAATCTCGACGCTCTTCTTTTACCTTTCGCTGACCAATTACGGCTTGATAGCCTTCAAAGTCAGTAATGGAGTAATCAAGACGCGTTGGTATCCCTTCATAGCGAGTACCATCTTTAAGATCCAAAATTTGACGACCATCTTTGTGTTCGCTGACATAACCATGATCGGCCACCAGCACACTTGGGCGAATACTATCTTTACCCTTTAGCTGAGCAACGAATACATGCTTAAGTGTTTTACCTTTATCGGTAATATCATTCACAAAGACAACACCTTGACCATTCGGTGCCGCTTGGAATTGACCTTTAACCAACAGATCTAAGCCGGAATCTGCTTTCACCGACTCCATCACTTGCGCTTCTTTTTCTGCCGCCCAAGGCGATAACCAAAGAGCGTTAAAGGTTGCTAAGGCTCCGGTAATTAAGGCTAAACTCAGTGCCGCTCGTAATAGAAATTTATTTCCCATACCAGTGGCATTCATTACCGTAATCTCACTTTCCGCATATAAACGACCAAAAGTGAGCAAAATTCCGATATACAGACTTAATGGCAACATTAGTAGTGCCATAGACGGCATATAAAGCCCCATTAGTGTTGTAATCAAATCACTGGGGATTGAGCCATCGGTCGCATCGGCTAGGATGCGAATAAATTTCTGACTGATGAAGACAAGAAAAAGGACGAAAAGAACCGCAAATTGGCTTTTTAATGTCTCACGTGTCAAATACCTAACAATAATCACGCTTTATATACCCATAGAAAACTTGTTTTTTTGCCAGAATCACTATAGTTTTTCGGTTAATCAGTTATTTTTTAATCTTTCGGCTAAATAGAAGCCTGCACTTTAATCCTATACCGAATCACCGGTTCAGCAAGTAAGTGCGGTATTATCCATCATTTAGCTTTAATTGTCTTTATAGGATGTTAGGAGTACGCATGGAGTTCAGTGTTAAAAGTGGTAGCCCCGAGAAACAGCGCAGTGCCTGTATCGTAGTCGGTGTCTTTGAACCACGCCGCCTATCTCCAATCGCAGAACAACTTGATAAAATCAGTGATGGTTATATCAGTTCACTATTGCGCCGTGGAGATCTGGAAGGCAAACCAGGCCAGATGCTACTACTTCACCATGTACCAAATATTTTATCAGAGCGCGTGCTTTTAGTTGGTTGTGGTAAAGAACGTGAGCTTGATGAACGCCAATACAAACAAATCATCAAGAAAACCATCAGCACCCTTAACGAAACTGGCTCAATGGAAGCGGTATGCTTTTTAACAGAGCTACACGTTAAAGGTCGTGATACATACTGGAAAGTTCGTCAAGCAGTCGAAACCACGAAAGACAGCCTGTACACATTCAACCAATTTAAAAGCAATAAACCAGAAACACGTCGCCCTCTTCGCAAGTTAGTCTTTAACGTACCAACTCGCCGCGAACTGTCTCTAGGTGAACGCGCTATCAACCATGGCCTTTCTATTTCATCAGGCGTAAAAGCCGCGAAAGACCTTGGCAATATGCCACCTAATGTTGCTAATCCTGCTTATCTTGCCTCTCAAGCTCGCCGTTTAGCCGATGATTTTGACACCGTAACAGCAAAAATTATCGGTGAACAAGAGATGCAAACCCTTGGTATGACTTCTTATCTTGCTGTTGGCCAAGGGTCGAAAAACGAAGCTATGATGTCAATCATCGAGTACAAAGGCAACCCTGATCCAGAAGCAAAACCAATTGTTTTAGTCGGTAAAGGTCTCACTTTTGACTCTGGTGGTATCTCAATCAAGCCAAGTGCACAAATGGATGAGATGAAGTACGACATGTGTGGTGCAGCAACTGTCTTTGGTGCCATGAAAGCCCTTGCTAAGCTTAACCTACCAATTAATGTTGTTGGTGTCCTTGCTGGTTGTGAAAATATGCCAGGTGGTGGTGCATACCGTCCAGGTGATATCTTAACAACGATGTCAGGTCAGACCGTTGAAGTACTCAATACCGATGCTGAAGGTCGCTTAGTACTTTGTGATGCCTTAACTTATGTTGAGCGTTTTGAGCCAGAGTGCGTCGTTGACGTTGCGACCTTAACAGGCGCTTGCGTGGTAGCTCTTGGTCATCATATCAGTGGTCTAATGGGTAACCATAATCCTCTGGCTCACGAGTTGATTAATGCCTCAGAACAAGCTGGCGATCGTGCATGGCGCCTACCGCTAGCAGAAGAATATCAAGAGCAAATCGCAAGCCCATTTGCTGATATGGCAAATATTGGCTCACCTGGCGCTGGTACTATTACCGCAGGTTGCTTCCTATCTCGCTTTACTAAGAAATACAACTGGGCTCACCTAGATATTGCAGGTACAGCATGGAAAGGCGGAGCAAATAAAGGGGCAACAGGTCGTCCTGTACCTTTACTTGTTCAATTCCTTCTAAACCGTGCAGGCCAAGAGTTGGTTGAATAATTAATATCAAAACTACACCTTAGCAAATCGATAAGATTGTAGTGCATCACCAAAGGGGCCTTGTGGTCCCTTTGTTTTAAGTACAATTGTTTGAGAGCAATGTTATGACTCATGCTACATTTTATATTATTGATGAACAGAATCAGGCTGAAGACCCTTTATTTCAGCTTCATTTTGCTTGTCAGCAAGCAGTGATGAGTTATCGCCAAGGTTATCGAGTTTATCTATTAGCTGAAGATAAAAGTCAGGCTGAACAAATAGATGAATATTTGTGGCAACAAGAGCCTGATAATTTTGTTCCTCATAATCTATTAGGAGAAGGCCCTCGAGGAGGAGCTCCAGTAGAGATAGGTTGGGGACAATTACGGCATAGTGGTCGACGAAATGTGCTAATAAATTTGGCAAAAAATGCACCAAATTTTGCCGTAACCTTTGTACAAGTGGTAGACTTTGTCCCTTGCGATGAAAAACTTAAGCAATTGGCACGTGAACGCTACAAGATTTATCGCCTTGCTGGCATTCAGTTAACAACAGCCAATGCTGTTGATACGCCCTAAATTCCACATAGATCCTTCTAAGAGCGCTATGGAAAAGACATATAATCCACAATCAATCGAACAAGCGCTGTATCAGCGCTGGGAAGAGGCTGGTTATTTCAAGCCTCATGGTGACACATCTAAAGATGCTTACAGCATTATGATCCCGCCACCAAACGTCACAGGTAGCCTACACATGGGTCACGCGTTCCAAGATACTATCATGGACACCTTGATCCGTTGCGAGCGAATGAAAGGCAAAAACACCCTATGGCAAGTCGGTACCGACCACGCAGGTATCGCGACCCAAATGGTTGTGGAGCGTAAGATTGCAGCTGAAGAAGGCAAAACAAAGCATGACTACGGCCGTGACGCTTTCATTGATAAAATCTGGGAATGGAAAGGCGAATCTGGTGGCACGATCACTAAACAGCTTCGTCGCCTAGGTGCATCAGTTGACTGGGACCGCGAACGTTTCACTATGGACGCAGGTCTGTCTAACGCAGTACAAGAAGTGTTTGTTCGTCTATACGAAGAAGACTTAATTTACCGCGGTAAGCGTCTAGTAAACTGGGATCCAAAACTACACACTGCGATCTCAGACCTAGAAGTTGAAAACAAAGATACAAAAGGCCATATGTGGCACTTCCGCTATCCTCTTGCTGATGGCGTGAAAACAGTAGATGGCAAAGACTATATTGTTGTTGCAACGACTCGTCCAGAAACCATGCTGGGTGATACAGGTGTTGCCGTTAACCCAGAAGATCCTCGTTACAAAGATCTGATCGGTAAAGACATCATTCTACCTATCGTAGGCCGTCGTATTCCAATTGTTGGTGATGAACACGCAGACATGGAAAAAGGCACAGGTTGTGTGAAAATCACACCTGCTCACGACTTTAACGACTACGAAGTAGGTAAACGTCATAGCTTGCCTATGATCAATATCCTAACGTTCAATGCTGATATTCGTGATGCCGCTGAAGTGTTCAACACTAATGGTGAACCAAGCGACGCATACAGCACTGAACTGCCAGCGAAATACCATGGCATGGAGCGTTTTGCAGCTCGTAAAGCTATCGTGGCAGAATTTGATGAACTAGGCCTACTAGAAGAGATCAAAGATCACGACCTACAAGTACCATATGGCGACCGTGGTGGCGTGGTTATCGAACCAATGCTAACTGACCAATGGTATGTACGTGCAGCACCGCTAGCAAAACCTGCCGTAGAAGCGGTAGAAAATGGCGATATCAAGTTTGTACCTAAGCAGTACGAAAACATGTACTTCTCTTGGATGCGTGACATTCAAGACTGGTGTATCTCTCGCCAGCTATGGTGGGGCCACCGTATCCCTGCATGGTACGACAACGACGGCAATGTATACGTAGGTCGTACAGAAGAAGAAGTTCGCGAGAATAACAATCTTGCACCTGTGGTTGTACTTCGCCAAGACGACGATGTACTTGATACTTGGTTCTCTTCTGCATTATGGACTTTCGGTACTCAAGGCTGGCCAGAAAATACCATTGATCTTAAGACCTTCCACCCATCAGATGTGTTGGTAACAGGTTTTGACATCATCTTCTTCTGGGTTGCTCGTATGATCATGATGACCATGCACTTCTGTAAAGATGAAGACGGTAAAGCACAAGTTCCATTTAAAACTGTTTACGTTACCGGTCTTATCCGTGATGAAAACGGCGATAAAATGTCTAAGTCTAAGGGTAACGTACTTGACCCTATCGACATGATCGACGGTATTGATCTTGAATCTCTTGTTGCTAAGCGTACTGGTAACATGATGCAGCCACAGCTTGCGGCGAAGATCGAGAAAAACACTCGTAAGACATTTGAAAATGGTATCGAACCATACGGTACTGATGCATTACGCTTCACTCTAGCGGCAATGGCTTCAACTGGTCGTGATATCAACTGGGATATGAAGCGTCTTGAAGGTTACCGTAACTTCTGTAACAAACTATGGAACGCAAGTCGTTACGTATTGATGAACACAGAAGATCAGGATTGTGGTTTTGCTGCAGGTAGCGAGCTTGAATACTCTCTTGCAGACAAGTGGATCGAATCTCAGTTTGAACTAGCTGCGAAAGAATTTAATGCTCATATCGACAACTTCCGTCTAGATATGGCAGCAAACACGCTATACGAATTCATCTGGAACCAATTCTGTGACTGGTACCTAGAGCTAACTAAACCAGTTCTATGGAAAGGCTCTGAAGCGCAACAACGTGCTACTCGCCGTACCTTAATCACTGTACTTGAGAAGACTCTTCGTCTTGCACACCCAGTACTACCTTACATCACTGAAACTATCTGGCAGAGTGTGAAGCCACTAGTAGACGGTATTGAAGGCGATACTATCATGCTACAAGCATTGCCTCAGTACGATGAAAATAATTTCGATGCTAAAGCTCTAGCTGATATCGAATGGGTGAAAGGCTTTATCACAAGTATCCGTAACCTACGTGCGGAATACGATATTGCACCAAGCAAACCATTAGATGTAATGCTAAAAGCAACTGATGCTCAAGACGCAGCACGCCTTGAAGCAAACCGTACCGTTCTAATGTCTCTTGCAAAACTTGAGTCACTAAACGTACTAGAAGCAGGTGCAGAAACTCCAGCATGCGCGACAGCTCTTGTGGGTAAATCAGAGCTAATGATCCCAATGGCAGGTCTTATCGATAAAGATGCAGAACTTGCTCGTCTAGCAAAAGAAATTGCGAAGACTGAAGGTGAAATCAAGCGTATCGAAGGTAAGCTAGGTAACGAAGGTTTCGTTGCTAAAGCTCCAGAAGCGGTTATCGCTAAAGAGCGTGAGAAGCTAACGGGTTACCAAGAAGCACTAGCAAAACTTGCTGAACAAAAAGAAACTATCGCAGCGCTATAATCGGCCCGATGATTTCTAAAACAAAAACCGATGGCTTAGGCTGTCGGTTTTTTTATATCTTAATAAACCTATAACTTGATCAAGACCTTTCCCTTCCCACCTCATTTCATAGCTAATACCTATCAATAGAATTAAAAAAATCAAATATCTTTATTTCTTAATATTGGCCATACTTCAATCATCAAGAGAGAGGGATAAATAATGAAAAAGACAATCAGCTTTGCAGCAATACATTTTACTGTCGCATTTAGCGTCGCTTATATCTTAACGGGAGATATTATTTTAGGTAGTTTGATTGCCATGATTGAGCCCATGGTCAATACCGTTGCTTTCTACTTCCATGAAAAAGTGTGGCAACTAAAACACCTAAAACAGTCGGCTTTTAGTGCTCCAAGTAAAAAAACAGTTAGCTTTGCGATTGTCCATTTCAGCGTCGCTTTTGGTGTGGCTTATCTTTTAACTGGAGATGTTTTAATTGGTAGTGTAATGGCGATGATAGAACCTGCCATCAATACTGTTGCTTACTACTTCCATGAAAAAGTATGGCAAAAGAAAGAACATAATCACACTTTATTCGATGCCATGGTGTGTCAGCACTCATAACGATACAACAACAATAACGTGAAAAATGGGATAGTGGTTCATCTTCCTTACTCCTGCTCCTGATGAATCATTTATCCCACCCTATAACGAGGAGGCAGCCTTCCCCTCTCTCAATCCTAGGCTGTCTCTTCTTTTCTAAACTTGAAATACAATAAAGCCCCAACGAACTTGCACTCGTTGGGGCTTTGTTTTGTAATTTATAACTTAGTTGCTGACGTTATAATGTAATAACAAATTGTACCGCAGCACCGTAATTATTATCTTCACCATATTGGCCCGCTAAATCGATACCAAATGCACCAAATGGCTTTAGTCCAATACCCGCTGTCACCATATTTTGGGCATAATCTGTCATACTGATACTGTAGCCTGCTCGTAGCTGAGCCCAATCCCAAGCATTAAATTCAGCACCTAAATGGGCAAATTGAGTCTCATAAGCCAACTCTTCAAAATAGTGCTGTTTATTTAAATCAACATCAGCAGCAAGGGTAAACATACCATTATCATATGCAACACCTGCAGTGTATTTTGGCTCCACTAGATATGTTACCGCTGTCGAATCAGAACGAGAAATATTTTGGTTTGTATCTAAAGATTGTTTAATTACGTTCTTAGCTGCAAAGGCAACAGTAATAGAATCTACCGGCTTATAAGCTATACCGAGATCTAAGTTAAAAGCTGTTTTTTCAGTATGATCATGGCCAGCATCGAAATCACTATCTTCAAATTCTTCAACCGTCTTCTTATATCTTAAGGCATAGATTTTTTGTAATTTTGGAGCAACACCTAAAGAAACAGTTTGATTATCAAAAGGTAAATCAAAAGATTTTGCTAGAGCAATACCAATATCCGCAGTACCGCCAGCTAAGCCTTCAACGGTCGAATACATGTGCTCTGGTGTTGTATCAAAGTCTTCTAGGTGTTTAATATCACGCTGATCAATATCAGTATTTACGACAGCTTGAACTTGTGCTTGAGTAAACAATACAGCGCTTAAATAGTGATTTGGAACAGAGGCCGCAATACCTGCATGAACAGTTGCTTTTAATGAGCCATTGTCTAACTCATTAAGAGCAGATGTCCACTCTTCCTTTTGAGCGGCCGTTAGCATGCCATTATCAATACTATCTTCAATATCAGAATTGATTTCTTGGAAATGATCAACTTTATGATAAAGATCATCGGCATCATGTACCGTTACCCCAATAGAAGGTAACATTAAGCCAAAATCATCATTCGCTTTGTAATTTACAGCAAGAGCTGGGTTATAAAAACCGGCTGTAAGATAATGAGCAGAAGCGACGCCAGTCCCTCCCATTCCCATACCTCGAGCATCCATACCGTTATCAGCGAATGCAGATGCCGATAATGAAGACAGAACTAACAAAGCCAAATGATTGCGCTTACAAAAAAACATGTTCATCCTTATGTAGAATATATACTTACAAGCAATATTCTACATTAAAAAACACAGTTTATAGAAATTAATTGCATAGAAGCATAAATCACCAAGCAAACAACACTCATCTGTCTACTTCTTTAGCTAAAAGCGGGGATGGAATAAACAAAAACCCAAGTAATTAAGTATTATTACTTGGGTTTTTAAGTCTTTTAGAAAATAAATCTAAATTAATAACTATTGCGTAGGTGATATACCGTTAGTCCTGCGGTCAATTCTTCTAATGTTGCAGGGCCAGTGTATTTAATCTGGCGTTGGTGCTCAGGCACTAAGGTAAAACTGGAATCAGAGAAATGCCCTGCCCCTTGATATTCTAAATGAACAAAAAAGGCTGGTTTACTGCTTGTTATCATGACATACAGTTGATTATCAATTTCAGCGACCTCATAACGCAGATCAGGATCGGCAAGTTCACAATGTTTTAACCGTTTAGGGAACCAAGTATTTTCAATAATATTAGCCCCCTGACGCAAGTGAACATGGAAGAATCCCTCTTCTTCTCGCCCTGCTAGATCTTCTGTTAACCACTCCCAGACTGATAAACACTTACCTGGTTCCAAATACTGGTTAATTGGATCTCTAAACAGGATTTCGCCCTCCCAACTTTGCCAAACGACCTCACCTTTTAGTACCTCTCCACGACGACTATCGTTAAGTAGATACAGTTTTACACCGTCATTATCGGCCATAAAGGTTGCCGTTAATGGGGCAAAAAATCGTTTTGCATGGTAGTGCAATGGCTTCCAACGTCCATTATATTCAACCGAAGAACATGAACTTTGCGGCGAAAAATCGTTAAGTTGCCACAATAGCATACCTGTATTTTTCTCTTGTAAACGCCACGCTTCTACTGCTGTTTTGGTGACTATTGCTTGTTGTACTTGAGATAAATACAACATATTGGCAAAACCATCTGGAAAACGGTAATTACGGGTGAACATATCTACGATGGTGGCATTACCTTTACCATTACGTTGATGCTGCTCCATACTTGGTGACGAGATATTCCAATGCTTTTCTGGTGCGATAGTTCGAACTGTTGGCAGAGATGGCCAAGATTGGAAACCAAACTCACTACAGAAGTTCGGGATATGTTTGCGGCTATGAACATAATCCAAACCTTGATGCCAGATATCCCAGTAATGGCAATCGCCAGAATCAAGATCTTGCCATGGTCTACAGTGTTCACTGTCATCATAATAAGAAGCAGAGACCCAAAATAGGCGCTTAGGATCTTCTTGTTCTAATACCTGACGAATATTACGCATTAAACGATCATAATTTGACAGATATTTATCTCGTTCTTGTCGGTTTGGTAATTGCTGATAAATACCGTCAACAATAGGGTTATCACCGCCCCATAGTGCAATACATGAATGATTTTTAAGCCGACGAGCTTGCCATAATAACTCTTCTTTTACTTCCGTCATTACATCTGGCGTTGGCAGCATAAAAGCATCACTAAACATAACGTCTTGCCAAACTAACAGACCTAAGGCATCACACTGACGGTAGAAAATCTCTTTCTCATAACGACCACCACCCCAAACGCGAACCATATTCATATTCGCTTCTGCAGCATCGGCCAGCAATTTTTGGTAACGTTCAGCGGTCATACGCCCAGGTAAAGCATCAAGCGGTAACCAGTTTGTACCTCGTACTTTAATGAGCTCATCATTCACTTTAACGCTGAAATTATGGCCTTGCTCATTAGGTTCAGTCACGACTTCTAGCTTACGTAAACCAATTTTTTGTTCAATCAACTGGCCATCTACTTCAACTCGTAAGTCATATAAGCGAGGTTGGCCATAACCTGCTGGCCACCACAAACGAGGGTTATCAATACGAAATAGAACGCTCGCTTGTTCAGCATCACGGTCTAGAGTTAAATGGAAGGTTTGATCATCAAAGGTTACTTCTGCAATCGCTAAGCCACGGCTTGTTACCGCTTCATAATGTAAAGTGACGGCTAACTCACAACCGCTCTCTTGCCAATTCTGTTTAGTGCTAATGTGACTCACTCGAATCTGCTGTAGTGGTTGCAGTTCAATATCATCAAAGACACCGATAACAGGAATATTTACACCCCAAAATGAACTTGATAAACAAGAGCTTTGACGTAATGCATTTAAATCTATCTGCGCAGTACCCTGCTCATCAATCGGCATATTGAAGGCCAATTTATCGAGTGCAACTTGAGTGGGGTCTTGGTGGCGTAACACCATTTCAATGTGGTTTAATCCAACCTTTAAGCACGGCAGAATTTCAACTTTATGGCGGATAAACATATTATTGAAATCCGCTACGGTATGGCCGTTAACTCGAATTTCAACAATAGACTCAAGATCGTGAAGAACCAGATCCATCGCTTGGCATGTTAACTGATCTTCCGTTAACTGAAATGAACGACTGACTAACCAATCACATTCACGAATCCACTGAACTTTATCTTCATTAGTCGCCCAATGAGGATCTGGGATCTCTCCCGCTTCAAGTAATGCAGAATGCACATCACCCGGTAATTCAACTGTAATATCTTGAATTGCAGCACGCTGCACGCAAGTCAGAATCCACTGACCATTGAGAGAGATTGTCATCACTCACTCCAAACAGAAAATAGTATTCAGTATTTCTACTTCATAATCATCAATAGGAAATAGATGAATATACGTCAAACAACTTAGAAAAGGCGCGCTATTACACGCTATGACCTTCTTTGAACTAAATCAGTGGCAGCGCCCTAAACCCTGTATGTGAAGTTGCTTGAGCATATTGATATGCCACTTTACTAAGTTGGCACGAATCTGCTGTGATCTTTGGCGATATTTAACCAACCAAAGCTCCAGTCGATAAAAAAAGCCAGCATTATGCTGGCTTCTCGGATCGAGCTAGTACGAATTAATCTTCGTCATCATACTCTTCTTCGTCGTCGTCTTCATCCGACTCAAAGTACGTGCCCCAACCGTCATAATCAATGTTGTGTTTTTCAGCTAACTGAATCAGTTTTTCAGCTTGCTCATCAATCAGTTCTGCCTTTAGAGCCGACTCCATTACAGCATCAAAGCATACTACTTTGCCACCGCCATCTTCAGGGTCTAATTCAAGCTCTTCTGCTTCCATCACCTCATAACCTAACTTAAATGCTTCTACCGCTGCGGCTTCTAAAGCTTCAAACGTATCTGCAGAGAAGTGATGCTCAATAGTGTATAGCGCATCAGGCTCACTACCATCTTCTAATAGTGCTTCAATAATTTCGCGGGTTTCTAATTTTTGCTCTTCAATCAGTTCAGCATAAGTCATGGGGTTAACTCCACCAATGGAATAAATCTGGCGGCAAATATCGCATGGATTGCACACAATTACCACTGTTGGATGCAGTTCGAAATTTATTTTGATGCATGTCAAACAACCAATAAGTTTTTCTGCTCATCAGTAGTCCAACTAAAAGTGCATAAAATTCCAGCGTATGCATTTGACCTTAGTGAGAATACGACAATTCTCTATCTATTTTCGCATAACTAGCAACCGCTCTAACTAGGTTTGCTATGGTTCTACTGAGGTTTCTACTCTTAATATATTTTTATGCTGCATAGTTTGGCTCTCAATTATTTTTATTCAATTAGCATATTCACCCAATTTTTTTAACCAAATACCCTTATAGAAATATCAATATCGTTTTAAAGCCAAATTTTATCCCCGAAAAGTGTGAACACTGCGGTAGTTAATGCCTCCCAATTCAATCTAAAATCAGGGCGAAACATTTAAAAAATAAAGATAAAGCACTGACTTATATCATTACAAATTATAGAGAGATACGAACATGATCTTACATCATCCTCACCAACGAGTAGGCGGCATCCCAATACATGGTCGATTGTTATGCTAACTCAGCAATAACCTACCTCATTTCAAAAATAATTTGTTAAGCCACTGGTTTAACTGATATATCTGCCGATAACAATCAATTGGCATGCTGGATTATGCCTTGCATTCTGGATTTGCATGGCACAAGGAGATGAATATGACCACCGAAACCGCACCTAAGGATAAAAAGGAAGAAAAAGGCGGCTTTTTTGCTAACTTTAAATTCCCATCCGCCTACACCATTTTATTTGCTTTAATTGCTGTTGTAGCCCTACTCACTTGGATCGTACCTGCTGGTCAGTACAACCGCGTAATGAACGAAGAGTTAGGTAAAGAAGTACCAGTTACAGGTACATACCATGCTGTAGAGAGTAACCCTCAAGGCGTTGTTGATGTACTGCTTGCACCAATTGACGGCTTTTATGACCACGATAGCTACGAAGCGGCTGCCATTGACGTTTCACTGTTTATCTTAATCATTGGTGGCTTCTTAGGACTTGTAACTAAAACAGGTGCTATCGATGCTGGTATCGAACGTGTTACTGCAAGGTTACAAGGTAAAGAGGAATTGATGATTCCAATTCTAATGGCCTTGTTTGCAGCAGGCGGTACCATTTACGGTATGGCTGAAGAATCACTTCCATTTTATACCTTACTCGTACCTGTGATGATGGCTGCCCGTTTTGACCCTGTTGTGGCAGCAGCAACGGTTCTACTTGGTGCAGGTATTGGTACTCTCGGTTCAACCATCAACCCATTTGCTACTGTAATTGCGGCTAACGCTGCTGGTATTCCATTTACTGATGGTATTGCACTTCGCGTTGCTATTTTAGTGATTGGCTGGGTGATCTGTGTGGGCTATGTAATGCGATACGCTAAGATGGTTCGTAGCGATCACACAAAATCTATCGTATTTGACAAGTATGAAGAGAACAAAGCTCACTTCCTTGGCAACCAAACTGGTGAACTATTAGAGTTTACTACTACACGTAAAATCATTTTAACTATCTTTGCTCTGTCTTTTGGCATCATGATCTACGGCGTGTCAGTTCTAGGTTGGTGGATGGCTCAAATTTCAGCTATGTTCCTAGGATCTGCAATCCTTATTGGTTTAATTGCACGAATGAGTGAAGAAGATTTTACAACCAGCTTTATTGATGGTGCCCGTGATCTATTAGGTGTTGCACTGATTATCGGTATTGCCCGTGGTATCGTTGTGATCATGGACCGCGGTATGATTACAGATACCATTTTGAACTCGGCTGAACATATTGTTTCAGGTCTATCTTCAATTGTATTTATCAACGTTATGTACTGGTTAGAAGTCCTACTATCTTTCTTAGTACCATCATCATCTGGTTTAGCAGTATTAACCATGCCAATTATGGCTCCTCTTGCCGACTTTGCCGGTGTAAGTCGTGACCTGGTAGTAACTGCTTATCAGTCAGCTTCAGGTATCGTTAATATGATGACCCCAACTTCTGCTGTTGTTATGGGTGGTCTAGCGATTGCTCGCGTACCTTATGTTCGTTGGGTTAAGTGGGTGATGCCTCTATTGGGTATCTTGACTGTTCTTATTATGGTTATGCTAAGTATTGGCGCAATGATGTCTTAAGCTGCCAAACGCACTATCACTAAGCCGCTGCCTGTCAGCGGCTTTTTTTGGCTTCTGCTTCTGCTTCTGCTTCTGCTTCTGCTTCTGCTTCTGCTTCTGCTTCTGCTTCTGCTTCTGCTTCTGCTTCTGCTTCTGCTTCTGCTTCTGCTTCTGCTTCTGCTTCTGCTTCTGCTTCTGCTTCTGCTTCT
>NZ_PYOG01000049.1 GCF_003026815.1 Photobacterium damselae
GGCGTTGCACCATCTCGCTCTGCGATATGAGCAAGCGAGATTAATACTTCATGTAATTTGAATGCAGTAGTCGATGTGTCACCAAACTTATCAATAAGATATTGATAAATTAATGCAATTTCTTCGTTGTGATCTTTTGGCGGAGCAATATCATATTGAGTATTTAGCAACTGAATGACATTATCCATGGTGGTCTCATATTGCTTATAGTTGTCAAAAGCCGATGAAGCCTGAACCGGACGACATTTCTTTGTTGGTTTCTTCTTCTTTTTTCTAGGTTTGTTACTCATAGGATATGGTCAATACAATAATGGTGATTTGTACTGATATAAAATAAGAATGCCCGCTAAATTTAGCGAGCATTAAGGGGTAAAAGTGAGGCTCTAGGCCGCAGTTTTCTATTTTAAGTTGAGATATCTGGCTCCAGCCGAAGGCTGGCTACTGTTCGGTTGAGACACCTGACTCCGGCTGTGCGGTTGAGACACCTGACTCCAGCTGTTCAACATTAAATTTTTTTGATAAAGCCTTTGATATTGAAACTTTTGCTCCGTCTGTGGTAAGCGAATAGCTTTCTGATAAAGAACTTACAAGAGTATTATTATCGACTCTCGCCAATATAGTTGCCGATGTACCAAAACCTAGCAGATTATCATTAGTGTAGTAAGGGAAAGTGAGAACGTTATCACGACTCACGGTAATTATACTGCCTTGCTTCGCATCAGATGATGCATACGTTATTAATGATTCATCAAAGTTGTCCGCTAAGTAATTGACCAGAAAATCATTATTCATTATACCTTTCACTTTAGGAAATCCAGCTCCGTCTTTGAGTAATAATTCAAAAACTTCAACCGCTTTTTGTACTCCTGTTGTACTAGTAAAACCAGCCACTGGTTCTGTAGTGCCTGTATGTACCTTATACAGCCACCCCCCTTTTCGGGCGACAATTGTAGTACAACCGCTTAGGTTTCCGCTCGTAATGATTACTGGTTTATTTGCCTGAACTTGTTCAAGTTCTATTTTGATTCCATTTGCCCCACGAGCAGAATTTGATACGCGAATAATATTTGTGTTATTGGTAAGATTATGTTCTTTCCAATACGTTGAACCGAGTGAGGATGAATCTGTCAGAATTTCACCAGTATAGGTATTTAGTGTGGGAGCACCATTTGACCCTATAGAACTATTATAAAAATGTGTATCATAACCCAAATTATTAAACCGATCTTTTTTAGTATAGAATCCACCTTGGAGTTCGTCAGCATTAGAAGATATAAAATACGGCTCAATTGCACGCTGACGCGTTGATGATATACTTCCTCGCCCTTTGAGGACATTAATATCTCCCTTAGCTAATTTCTGGAAGTTAATACTGGCATTTTCAGCTATATTTTTTCTAAAAAATCTTAGGCGTAACATTTTTTGTAAGATTGATAATTCTGATTGAGATGGAGGTTCAGGGAACAAAAAACGTCGGTCAACAACAGCCATCACTTCTACAGGAGCTTCATCAATAATTGCCCAGTGATTAACATGCGAAACTTCATTATTACCTACGACATACTTTAATTTTACTTTTACAATAACAAGAAAATGTCGTCTACTCGCAGCATCTGCACTTTTAAAATCTGTAGTGTACGCAGTGGTGCTTACGTCCGTTTGTGGATGACCCTCTATAGAAATATCTTTCAATGCTTCGTTGCTTCCACCTGCTGTTTTGGTACTTGCAATATTCCATGCTTCTTCTTCAGTTGTCCCTCGCATCAAGATCAAATCTTGTTCAACAAATTTAGGACGATCATTATAAAAATGCATCATTTCCATTTCTGACGTTGATGCCGGTAATCTTGAATCCACATTAGGAAATAAAAGTGGGCTATCATCGTTGATAAAAGATAACTCCGATGAAGCTAATTTGGAATATGGTTGATCTTCAAAAAATATAGGTAGTTCAAGTGTCGTAAAATCGAAGGGCTTCCCACCGTTTAACCCGCCACTTCGAACCCATACAATCTCATTATTATATTCGGTGCGATAAACTCTTCGAGAGAAAATTTCATATCCAGTTTTAATGTCCGCTTCATAATAGATACCACTTAGAGCACTACCCTTGACAGCTATGATTTTATTGTCTTCATCACTAAGTTTTACGATATTTACAGACTGTTCGGTTTCTTTGATATTGATTTCTAATACGCTAGTTGAAGATATATCGTCTTTATTAATGCTATATTCTTTAAGGAAATCATCAGTATTTGTAGCATTCAAGATGTTATCTTCATTACTTACAAATTCATTAAGTATCTCTTTGTTTGCACTGGCCTTACTAATGATGAATGGAATTGCAAAAGATAGCCCTAACAATAATACATTTGTCACCACTCCCGGAATCGCTGAACGACGTTCTTCGAAAGTATCCCCATTGATTAACTGATCAAAGCTGAGTCCAACACTGGTAGCGAGAATACCCAAACTAGCCGGAACAGATACCTCAGGAATAATGACATCAAATATTGGAGCCATTGATAAAATTGTCTGAAGAATATTTAGTGCGTCTTCTTTTGATGCTTCAGAATTTGATGTTATAAGGACATCACCATCGCTAAAACTGCGTTTCTTGACTAAAATAGCGATCGCCTCAAAAACGTTTTTTTCAGTGATTTTTTTTGGGGAGTAAAAAAAATAAGACTCATCAAAGTTTTTATTTTCCTTTATTCCATTAAGAGCGGTATTAACACCAGAATATGAAGTTCCATCTTGTCTATCATATAAAGAAAAATGCGTTGAAAGTAAACTTGTGTTATTTTGTTCTTTAATTATTTCTTTAAGACGACCACGTAAACTATTAAGATTTTCTGAAAATAAGAATGGATTTGTTGCACCGGGAATAAAAAGCATTACTCTTTCTTTATTCTCAGCCAAAAAAATATCAGAGGAGTAGTAGCCATATATATCAAAGAAAAATAATGATATATTATTTTCTCGATTTAATGCGGCCATAGCAAAATCATGCTCATCCTTACTGACTAAATTATTTTTATAAAGATATAAAATTGAGGAAACATAATAATTTTTAAGTAGTAGTTTGAATCTTTCATAATATTTCGACCAATAATCAGATAAGGCTTTATTATAAAGACCAGCAAAGTCACAATTGTATATAAATCTCAGATATTCTGATGGGAGCATTTTCGCTTCATTTTTTTCATCAAATAAATTTGCATTGCTTGTTTTATAGATTCCCGCCACTGAATTTGCATCGTCATAAGTTGAAAAGCGATGACCCATATTAAGCATTGCTGCTTGTGTGAGTGTCATTGCATTTGTTTTATATTTTTCTAAATGATCCCATCCGGTGTAAGATTTATTGTTACTTCGGGATTGAGAAAATTGGACAAAATAAAGATTATCAGGATCAGCCCAGTGAAACCAATGTAGGTCGGTATTAAACTTATCTTTAATATAATCACTAATTATTTTTTCAGGTGAAGGAAATTTCGATACAAGCTCATTGTATTCAAAAAGGTATTTTTTTTGCCATTGATCATTCATGATATATTTTCCTAATTAAAGATGATATAAGTATTTTAATAAAAGATTGTGATCTGAGTATATATGTTTAAATAGAACATTGTTAAACTTATTATATATATTGTGATTTCAATTTTTCAACACGTTAATTACCAAAGATGTTATGATGATTGGTACACTAAAAAACATGAGGTTTGCCACATATTTTTAGTTACATTGTTTTCAATCATTTCCCACATATTTTGTTAATCTATAAAAAATAGAATCACGATTGATTATAGGTTAATTATATTTCTCCTATTTGTTTATTTAATTACGTAAATTATCTATTATCATTGTACTCTATTAATAGAGTATATCGATCAGTGATCTGATTATCAGTCTTTCGTTTAATGATAATACCTTCTCTGTTCTCTGTTCTCCGTTCTTAAAGCACTCGCTTTTTCAGCATTACATCAAAATTATATTCATAATCAAATTTTCTATCTAAATAATCTCGTTGTATAATTTTCCCATTGGTATTGTATTTATAATTGTCAACCGTCAAATCTGAACTTTGACTAGTACCTTTTCTTACTAGTTTATCTAAGCGTAAATCAATACAGGCTGTTAATACTGGATCAATTGCATCTAGGACGACTGACTTTGAGGTTGCATTCGCCGCTGAACTTGATGCTAATAAAATAGCTATTGAGAAAGACTTTTTCATAATATTTTCTCCTATACCTATATTGTTTTCGTAAACTACTATAAAGATATAATAAGTAAGAATTAATACTATTTAAGTAATTTTTGGTCGTGATACATAATGTTTCATCATTACATGGAGGGATATTTGATTTTTAGGCAGACGACTATTCAAAGAGAAGGATTTCTATACCTATATGGTTGCTTTTCTCAAAGTAACTAGTCCATAATTTTTCAGCTTTAGCTCCACAAAACACAACGACCACTACATAGAATACATTTGTATAGTTTTGATGGCGTAATTGTTAAGCCACCTATTGGTGGCTCTTAAAGTAGCAGTCTAAGTCTCTAACTGTTGGCCCAATATCGGTATGTGCTATTTTTGATTGTATTTATTAGAGATAAATTATTTCGGTTCTGTCGCAAATTTAGGGAACCAGAAAACAATTGGGAGTTCTAATCATTAAATTTAAACTGCCATCTAAACTTTTATGCAATTTTCTGGTTATCATTTCCCGTCAGATATCATCCTTCAAGCTGTACGCTACTATGTAGCGTACAAACTCAGTTTCCGTGACATCGAAGAAATTTTTGCTGAAAGAGGAATTCAAGTCGATCATGCCACCATTAATCGTTGGGTCATTCGTTTTGCTCCCTTAATTGAGCAAAATGCACGAACGAGCAAACACCATGTATCAAGTTCATGGCGGATGGACGAGACTTACATCAAAATCAAAGGGAAATGGCGGTATTACTATCGGGCAGTCGATAAATACGGTGATATTGTAGATTTTTATCTTAGTCAAACACGAAATGAAAAAGCCGCTCAAACCTTTCTACGAAAGGCTATTCGAACAAATGGATTGCCAGAGAAAGTAGTCATAGATAAGAGTGGTGCCAATACTCAAGCACTTCATAATATGAATATTCAATTATGGAAAAGTGTTGTTTTTATGCTCAATCTGATTGAAGTTATTGATGTAAAATATCTCAACAACATTGTTGAACAAAGTCATCGACCTATAAAGCAGTAGATGCGTCAAGCATTAGGATGGAAATCTGTTGAGGGAGCACAAGCTACGATGTCAGGTCAAGAAGTTTGGACACAACTCAAACGGGGGCAAGTTGGTGATTTTAGCTTACCAGTTTGGGAGCGATTTTATGCGCTTGCTGCATAATTGTATTTGAAATTTGGCTCGCCCGTACTTCATAAAACTTTGCGACAGAACCGAGTGACGCCAGATGGGAAATAGAAACAAGGCAATTGCATAAGAGTCTAGATGATAGTTTAAATTCGATGATTGGAGCTATCAATTGCCCTCTGGTTCTTTAACTTTACGATGTAATCTGACATTTCCTTACCATCTTTTGATTTATCTCTCTGGTAGAACGAGATTAATGTAATTAGCGAAAGTTAACTAAAAGGATATGAATTATAAAATAACTACTTTTTTCAGCAATGATTATGTTATCACTACAATCAATAGTATATGCCATAGGAACATCTTCACTATTTGATGAGTTCCTGTAGTTTCAACTATGTTTCTTATCTGTTATTAAAGGGCAACTCGCCATGTGCAAAATTGATTATAATAGTTATCGTTCAGTAAAAGGTTTTAATCGTCGTATTCGCTTTATTGTCATGCATTATACTGCTGCTGATTTTTTTTCATCAGTTAAACTTCTTGCTGGAGATGGTGGCGTAAGTGCGCACTATCTTGTCCCAGATCCTACTGAAAAAAACTACATTAACTCTGGCTTTAAAGATATGCGTATTTTCAACCTTGTTGATGAGAGCGATCGAGCATGGCATGCAGGTATCAGTCATTGGCAAGGTCGAAGTAGTCTTAACGACACATCAATTGGTATTGAAATTGTTAATTTAGCGAAATATGAGCATGGCGAGTTTATTTTTCCACCATTCAAGCAAGAGCAAATTGAGGCCGTGAAAACATTAGCGTTGAACATTATACAGCGTTACCCTGATATATCGCCGATAAATGTTATTGGTCATTCTGATATAGCAGTGGGGCGTAAAAGTGATCCTGGGCCTTTGTTTCCTTGGTTTGAGTTATATCAATTTGGGGTTGGAGCTTGGTATGATGATGAAACTAAAGATAAATATTTAATTCAATTTCATAAGGAAGGTATTCCAATTCAGAAGGATATCATTTCAAAGATGAATGCATATGGATATGATATCTCTAACGCAAATACTAACGATGGTTATCAAAAGCTTGTTAGAGCTTTTCAACTACATTTTAGGCAAAAAAATTACGATGGCCGCATGGACAATGAGACCGCAGCTATTTTGTATTCACTTGTAGATAAGTATATACATTAAATAATTTTAATGGTTAGGAATTTCAATTCCTAACCTCTCTGACCGCAATACTTAAAAATCAATCAACAGTCACCTTTCTTATAACAAGGCAGGTTGCTTTTGATTGTTTTGGGCGTTTTGCCTGATTTCAGGTAAGACTGTAACAAAGTCGCCGTTTTTCCCGTATCGTTGCTTTTCTCAAAGTAACTAACTCATGTCCTTTCCGCCCATTTCTATCTTCACAAAGCACATGTGACCACCGCACAGAATACATTTGTATGGATCTATGCGTACCAGGTAATGCATCATTTTCGCATAATTCAATGGTTTTGACTCTACCGGATCCAGTAAGTCATAAACCAACGGTAAAGCTTCTCCCCGTTTTCTGTTTGACAGAAAACCATAATACCTGATTGCTCTAAAATTTTTTTGAAGGAACATGTGAGACTAACCGATCGACCATCTCTATTTGACTAAGCACTAACGTTTTATAGCAATTATCTCTATGATCTTTGCAGACAAAATGAACATAACCACCTAGGTAATGACGCACGCGAGAAGCCGTTATTGGTGACCGTTTAAAATAGCGGTCTAGATATCTAACTGTTAGACTGACATTTTCTGTCTTCTTGAATACGTCACTTTCGATTGTATTGACTAGAGAGAAACTGACTCCATCCTCGAAAGTCTCTAATATGTTGATAGTTATTATGTTTGGTATTCAAGTTATGGTAGTGGTTTCGTAAGAACGAGACCACTTGCTGCTTACAATGTTGCTCTACCATTACGACCTTAAAGTAGATATCTCCCCATCACTTAGTTTTGAGATTTATTGCCTCCGCGCGTGACTTGATAGGTAGAAATGGGCATTCCAATTAAGTTGACGACCAACTATTGGGAGTCAGTTCAAGAATAGGCCAATTTCTATTCCCCGTTTCTTTGAAAAACTCAAGAATGCAGATACCGCACAGCGGCATAAGGGATTGATTAAACAAGGATTAAGTCAAAATATGGGCCATAGCTTATCGGGCATAGTGAAGGTCATGTGTTGATATTCATATATTGGCAAGGTGGAAGCTGCTTCGCTATCCATTTTCTGTCAGCATTACTCCACAATAACTACAAGCCCTACTCTTACAAGAGTTATAGCTCTTTGTGATGCTCACAAGCTGAGTTTTCACATTCGTAGTGCTTACTTCCCACTTTGCTGGTACCGCAAGCGAGCATTTTTTCTATACACTCTATTTGATTGGTGGTGAGGCAATATCATATTGGGTATTTAACAACTGAATGGCATTATCCATGGTGGTTTCATATTGCTCATCGTTATCAAAAGCTGATGAAGTCTGGGCCAGACGACATTTTTTGGTTGATTTCTTCTTCTTTTTTCTAGGCTTGTTACTTATAGGATGTAGTCAATACAATAATAGTGATTTGTACTGACATAAAATAAGAATGTCTGTTAAGCATTAGGGGCTAAAAGTGAAGCTGTAGGCTGCAGTTTCCTATTTCAGGTTGAGATATCTGGCTCCAGCCAAAGGCTGGCTACTGTTCTTCACAAAAATAATCTATTTCAATTAAAATTCGCGATTATATCGAACGAACACAGTTCGTTCGATATGGCCGTTTGTTGTTCATACTTGGTGTTTTCTCGCCCTTGCATTTTGCTCAATTAAGGGGGTTTGCGCCTATTTCAGCAGAAAGTCCAGACTTAGCTCTCAAGCTATGTCCTGTAAGGTCTAGCTGAATTATGAATCCTAAAATAATAATTCTATTGAACGCTTTTTGTACCAAAAACGATGTGACTTTGTAGTATACCCTACGATTACTGGTAAAAAATACATCAAAATCATTTTATGACATAACTTATGTGTCATTACTAGCTGTTTCGCAACTTAAATGACATGCTTATTTTTTGTTAGCGTACGTTTTCGTTCCGTTGGATTTCACCCCCCTAAATTGCATAAAAGTTTAAAGTCAGTAATTCGAGTTCTCACTGCTCTCTGTTTTCCTAACTTTGCGACAGAACCAGATATCCAAATTGCTCAATCAAGGATAAACAACCGTCCTAAAAAGTGTTTAGGGTTCAAGCAGCCAGCTGTTATTTTCAAACAAATGCGATGGCTACTTGGTATTAAAGAGTGTCGCAGTTCATGGTTGAATTTAAGCTAAATTAAATTGAATAAAAGCCATATAGCAAAAATAATATAGAAGAGCTCTTTCACTGTACCAATCGTATGGAAAACCATTTCAATTAGACGAGATCTAAAAGTGATAAAATTTCTGTCATCAACTATATTTAGGTCAGAATCTCTAAAAAAAAGAGGAAGCCAATATTTCTCAATAAAATTATTACTTTTATCAAAATAATGGCTATGGCCTCCAGAAAAATATCTATTAGAAAATCGTTGGTTGTTGAGTCCATAAAAACCTACTCGTCCTGCCATTCCAGTGTTAGGGACAAATCCCTCAGATAGCAAAAGAATATTATCATTGTATCCACAGTCGTTTATAATTTTCATATTAGTCTGTGTAAGAATATTTGTAAAATCATAATTTGATTTAAGGACACTTCCGGCTAGAACAAGTTTTGATATTTTATTACAATTAGCGCCATTTTTAATGAGAGAGTCTATAGCGTTCACAACTACGTAAGTACCAAAACTATGACAAAATATAATTATTTCATCGTCGTTTTTTCTTTTAATTATTTCTAACAGGGCCTGCTTAAATTTTTTTACCTGTAAGTTTCGAAGAAAGGGAATGAAAAATGATATAACTGTAAAATAACCATATTTATAATGTTCAAAATTGACTGAACTAACATGAGACTCAATAGTTTTTTTTAAATCTTGCTGCCACTTACCAAAAGTACGAATCCCATGTACGGAAAGGCAGGTTACGTTATTTGTACTCGTGTACTTTGATACACTTTTTACTGTTTCGAATTTAATTGAATCAATGATTCTTGATTTCCATGTTTTGTTTCTATGTGAAGCTTCAATTACGATTTCACAATGATTTTCGAATTCATCCTTAAAACTAGCAATATCATCTGTATGTGCAGTAATACCAACGATCTTGTTTGGTTTTAAAATATTAGGTCGTTTCTTTATGTCAGATAAAAGAGCTAAACCAAAATTAGCTGATGGAGTTTCTGATCTTTTGGGTAAAACAACATCAAGAATCATAAAGTCAAATCTAATATTTCGTAATATTTTTTTTGCCGATTGAGTATTATGACAAGTGTAAATATCTTGTTCATTAACTCCAGCTGATGATTTTAATAAATCTAAGATTTCTTTACATCGAGGAAGATTATCATCCACAACTAATACTTTCATAATTATAACTCTTTAATGTGTGTTATAAGCTCTTCGCGCCATTCACTGACAGTATTGCTATATAGAATACAACCTAGGCATTCTTCTTTATAGTGTGACAGAAGCTCTTCTTTTAAACCGTCAAAAGAGATAAAGCTACTACTATTGCTAAAGCTTGTGAACTGTGTAATAAAAAGGAATTTAGTTGTTATTCCTCGTTTTTTAATTTTTCTAGCCAGTTCCTTTCCACCAAAAACTCGAAACATACCTCCTGGATCTGAATCTGTTTTGTCAAATGTAGGCAGACTAATGTCTAGAAGTAATAGATCAAATTTACAATTTGATATTAATTTCCATGCAGAAGTAAAAGAATAGCACTCAGAAATATCACAATCTGGAAACTCAGAATAAATCAACTCTTTTATTCTTGTTCTTTTATACTCATTATCTTCTACAATTAAAATTTTATTTTTCATATTTGATCTCAACATTGAAATAATCATCAAATACATATAGAGTCATATTATAATTGATATCAATCATTTTTAGATCATGCAAAGATTTATATAATCCTGATCCACCTTCATTAACTAGTAGGTCATGGTTATTCATGTCTATTAGTTGTTTAATTATAATGTCTAACTTACCTTCTAGTAAAATTTCTTTGGTTTTATCATCAATTTTATTTCTTATGTTAATAATAAATCCAGAATCTTTATTATTTTCATCAATTAAAACATCAATACTTTTTGCGCAACTAGAAGAGTGTTTGAAACAATTATTGAAGCAATTAATAAAAGTAAGTACGAGAGCATAAAGATGACTTCCGTCGACTAAGAAATTTTTCTTGATATTAATATCAACATTTATATTCACATTGCTAATCTGATGAAAATATCTTTCAGCTAATTGTACGGTTTTACTAATTTCAAATGAATCAACATCTGTATTATTTCTTATAGAAAACCATTCACAAACAGTGCGTACATCTTCTTTAACTTCTGTGTTAGCAAGTCTTATTTCGTCAAATAAGTCGGTTAATGCTGTACCATGCTTGCAAAGGTTTATATCGTCAATAAGCTTAGAAAATAAACGGTCAACTTCTTCCATGAACACTTCGTTTAGCTTAATTTTAATTTTTTCAAGACATATAAGTAACTTATTATTGAATACATTAAAAATTTCGTTTGAAACTTGTTCGGCAGTACCCTGATTATCAAGCACCGCTCTTACTCTATCAAAGTCTGTCGTTTCAAAATTAAAAGTGAAAATTCTGTTTGGTTCATCGTCATTTAGAGACGTTTTCATCCACTGCTCAGCTAACTCAATAAGACTATTAAAATCATTACTAAATTTTATAAGAATATCATCAATATCGTCTAATATACTATCGTGAACAATTTTATAGTATTCTCTCCAATACTCATTTGACTTATAAAATCCCTTTTCATCTAACTCGGTTATTAGTTGTCGCTTCTGAAGGTTTGAACACATTAAATTACTAAAAAAACCATGTCTAATTTCAGAACTAAGATTTTTATCCAAACCAATTTCTTTATTATCCATATACTCAATTAGTAATACTTTAAATAGCCGAGTTAAAGCTTCGTTCTTTATTCCTTTTAAAATTGTCCTATCTTCAAGCATGACAAGATTGTCATCACCATCTTTACTATGAGAGTGATATTTATACATTAAAGATTCGATATCACTTTTTCTTTTATTTAAGATAAATCTCGTGTCCACATAAATCTTAGAGTCATTAAATTTGGCCGCCTCACTTTCTATGATAATATCATCAACAATTAACTTGCATTCCATATCAATATCTGATTGATTAAGATATTGATGAGATACTAATTTATTTAGAATGTTAATTCTTTCAATTTTTAAATCACTATCGTCGTCGAAACATCCCAAGTAGTCCATTACATCGACTTTTGAAATGACATTTAAAACAAATACTTGCTTGTTACTTAAGTTTGTATAGATTATTTCACTAGGCCTTTTAACGTTTAAGGTGAAGAAGTACTCTTCAAAAACCTCGTTGAGTAGAGAGCTACCATCAAGTTCTGAGAAATGATTATAAAAGAAACTACATATTACAGAATCAATTGTGTATATCGAATTATTGTTAATGTCTGAACATATTTCCTCAAGTGGAATACATACATTAGCGTTAGGATTATTGATTAGCTCGGTTGCAGAAAAACTTAATAGCTCATATTTAAGATTATTTTTTAATAAATATTGTACTTTTAACTCTATTGCATCTTTATTAATAGGGCTTAGGCTGTAAAACTCATCAACTAAACAAGATGTTATTACTGAAGGTGATTTAATTGAATCAATGGCTTTCTTTTTTAGCTTGAGATGTGGTGATAAACTAGTACCATCATCCTTGATATACATAGACGGTGGTGTTCTGAGATTATATGATAATGGGGTTAATGGAATATTTAAAAAACTAGATTTTGCAATTATTTTTTCTTTTGTTCTTGAAGGGAAATAATATGGTGCGGATTTAATTATACTAATTAAAATATGGTCAGATAGTTCTAATGAAGAGTATTTAATAGACAAATCTACTAAGTGATCAGCCGATTGATTAGTATTGTTAAGTGAATAAATCGAAATTATATTATCTATTATTTCTTTTAAAAGATCAGGTAGACCATTAGGCTTTATTTTAGTATAGATATATGATTTTGCATACATATTTATCTTTGTTATAATGTTTTTGGTTTCATGTAAATTTGACTCAAGTTCATCAATAACTTTATTGTAATTACCTTCATAATAATTATTTATCTGACTATCAAATTCACACTCAAATTCATTTGTTATGTTGCCATTTAAATAACTTATGATTTTTGATATCTTAATGGATTTAATATTTATTCCAATTTCATTAAATAAGGTTAACAATAAAGCCTTGTCATCTTCGTTCAAAGATTCTTCTATAATTGCATTTTCTATTATTTTACAAAAATTATCAAAAAGATCTACTAGAGGAAGTCTTTGTAACCAATAAATACTACATAATAAGTCTACATCTTCATAAAGAGATGTAGGTAAGCATAATAATGAGTAGAATGCCGCGATGTCTAAAGCTTTTCCCGCAATAAATTCTTTATTTGATCGTCTAACCATTGATTCTAAAATTAGTTTAGAATCAACTGTTTGTAACTTCCAGCCTGATACCCTTACCACGTCATTAAATAGATTATTGTCATTCTCATTCTTTAAATATTCTAAAAAAGTATCAATTTTTGAGTATTCTTTTTTTGCTGTGTATAAATTAAATTGTAAATTTATTGCCCAGATTGATTGGCCTACATTACGGGTGAGTTCTGAGAGTAATGATTCAACCTCTGAATAATTACCTTTTATAAACTGATCTTCAATAATTTTTCTTGTATCATTAAATAATATTAATTTATCTATCTCTCTTGAGAATATTCCGAAGTATAGTTGTATAACGTTAGTTTTACTAATATGTTCATCACTGAACATCAGGGTTTTAAAAATTTCACTAACGTCTGATTTACTCTGACTTAGAAGAGAAAAAATATCGTTATCTTTTATTATTATTCTTATCGCTTTTTCAAATTCGTCATTAGTAGAGTTAAATATGAATTTATGAAATGAAGCTTGCTTTGCTTCTAATTTACTTCCTAAGAAGCGCTTTGGTTGAAGTACGTCACTTACAATTTTGTGAGTTTTTCTAGCTTTTCTTACTTTTGCCCGTTTCAAATTATTGTCCATTTAGTAATGGGTGATTGTTAATTATCGTAAAAATCAATAATATATTGCAATAAAATTAGGTCGAATTTTTAATATTTTGTCAGATGAGATTTAGTAGAAAAGATATACGACCTAAATTTTAGCTATTTTGCCTCTATTTAACGTAATGTATCTGTTGCGCACTTCGAATGTAGCTCCCAAGGTAAAGTGTCTCTTTTTTGCAAAGATAAAATGTCCTGTTTTTCTATAGTGATCGGTATCTGCTGATCAATGTGAGTTAAACAAAATATGTTGGTGACCATGAATGACAAAGAGATATTTCGCTTAGGTACAATTCGTGATGTTTGCGAAAAACGGATCAGACGCAAAGATGCTGCTCAGCTTCTTAATGTCAGTGTTCGTCAGGTTCAACGATTAATAACACGCTATCGAGATCTTGGTGCTGCTAGTTTAGTGCATCAACGTCGTGGACAATCGCCAGGCAACAAAATCAATGCTGATATACGCCATCAATGTTTAAACCTGATCCACGAATATTACGCAGACTTTGGACCCACATTGGCACGTGAAAAATTGATTGAACGCCACGGAATTAAAATTGGATTAGAAACCTTACGCCAATGGATGATCGCTGATGGCCTTTGGGTACCACATTTCAAACGAAAGCCTCGTGTTTACCAACCTCGTTACCGCCGTGATTGTTATGGTGAGTTAATTCAGATAGATGGTTCACATCATGATTGGTTTGAAGGCCGCAGTAACAAATGTTGTCTGTTGGTTTTCATTGATGATGCCACTGGCAAACTGATGAACTTACGCTTTAGCGAAACAGAATCTGCATTTGATTATATGGTGGCAACACGTGAATATCTTGAACAGCATGGAAAACCCACCG
>NZ_PYOG01000005.1 GCF_003026815.1 Photobacterium damselae
TTCATTATCAGTCATGGTTAACAACATCCACAGGCTCCAAAACAGCAAAGAAAAAGCGTCTTTTGAAGTTAGTTCAACATGACATTTCAATCTGGCTCAAACATGACATTTCTAAATGGGACTTACAACCTTAGTGCGCATTATGTATATTATGTTAAATAAGATATCCAAGTTAATATAATCCAAGTCATATCTTTATAGATAACACCTTGTCTGCTCTACTCTTTAGTATGGATAGTTTGAAAATAAGGGCTATTTAACAGTATTGGCAATTTACCATAAAATAGGTAATTTACATTTAAATTTAAGCTCTGCAGCAAATGTTCAGTTTGCTTAGTTCTTCAATTTATCTGCAAATTACCAAAGAAAAAAGATCATCTTTCAATGATCTTTTTTCTATCGATTGGCCTTTGCTAATTCGCAACGATGTGCTGGTACTTTTGTAGAATTGATGTGAGTTCTGAGCCTCGAATGGGTTTCGGTAAAAACTCATTCATGCCAGCTTCGTGATATTCTATTTGGTCTTGTTTCATTACATTTGCAGTTAAAGCAATAATTGGGATTTCAATTCCTTCACTACGAACAATTCGAGTGGCTTCCACACCATCGACTAATGGCATTGAAACATCCATAAAGACCAAATCAAATTTCTTGTGTCCATGACGAATTGCTTCAAGAGCTTCTTCACCATTATTGACGATGTGAACTTTATGACCTCTTTTCTCTAACATCAATCGAGCAACCATCTGGTTTGTGATGCTGTCTTCGGCCAGTAAAATATTCAAGCATCGGTTTGATGGCGGATATTGTTCAGGTTCATCAACCTCAATCGTCATCAACGGAATCACAATTGGTAAAATCACTTTAAAGCAACTGCCAATACCCAAGGAACTATCAAGTTCAATCTTACCGTTCATTTTAGAAATGAGATGTTTACTGATCGCCAGACCTAAACCTGTACCGCCATACTTACGCGTTATACTACTATCGGCCTGATGAAATGGATGAAACAAATTATTCTGTGCTTGTTTAGCTATACCAATTCCGGTATCTATTACTGAAATTTCAATATTATCTTCGACACGTCGCGCTAGAACTCGAACCGAGCCAGTACTGGTAAACTTGATTGCATTACCAATAAGGTTAAACATGATTTGAGCAATACGATTTTTATCACCACAGATAACACTTGGTACTGTTTGATCTATCTCAGCTTGAAGCAAAATGTTTTTATTACGAGCTTGCTCAGATAATTGATTAACAACCAAATTAATGCAATCTGTAATACTCATCTCACCGTTTGTTAGTTCAAAATTACCTGACTCAATTTTAGATAAATCTAAGATATCATTGATAATAGTAAGAAGTAGCTGAGCCGATTGATCCATCTGCTTAACCCACTCCATCTGTTCTTGGCGCAGACCGGAATCGGCTAAAGTATCCATTAAACCTAACACGGCATTTAATGGTGTTCGAATTTCGTGGCTCATCATGGCAAGAAATTGCGACTTCGCACTGTTAGCACTTTCGGCTTGTTTTCTTGCTTCTTGGAGATCAAACAGACGCTTCTTACGAGCCGTGATATTTTTTGATGTACCGCGGTATCCTAAAAAGTGATCGTTCTTATCGAAATATGGTGTCCCTGTGAATGTGATCCATAAGCCCCCTTCAGATTCAGGCAACTGCCATTCGAAATCTTCAAAAGGTTCTTGTTGCTCGCATTTCTCTTTTAACTTTTGTTTTAGTTCGGGCTGATCGCGGAAAATATCTAATATGTTAGTCTGATCAATCATATGACCAGCAAGTTGTGGTGACGAAATATAAGTAAAGTTAAACGCAGTATCTATTTCCCAAAACCAATCACCAACCGTTTTTGCAAAGTCTTTAAACCGTTGCTGGCTATGAATTAACTCTTGGGTTCTTGCTGTAACTAACGATTGAAGTCTTTCACGATAATCAATATCGATGATGGCACGTTCAACTAATGGTCGTAAACGATCTAACACTCGTCGACATTTAGGCGTGAATTGTCCTTTCTCTGAATGCAAAAAGATAAGCAATGCATCACCAGAACTAACCTTCACCCCTGTCACTAAAGCGGATTTGCAGTATCTTAAATAATCAGGAGGCAGAGATTGAAACTCTTCAACAGCTTCTGGATTAAACAGAGCTACGCTCTCACCATTGATGCAACGACTGAAAGTGCTAAATACCGGCCAAACAGATCCTTCAAACAAATAATTAGTACTAACAAGTTCTTGTATCGGTGCAATTTCATCTTCACGAGTTAAGACAATAGCGTTTTCAAAGAAAATAAACTTGCGAATAACTTCTAGTAAACTATTGAAAACCTGACGTTTATTGTTGGCTCCTGCCATTGCTGATACGCCAGCAAGAATGGCTTCGTTCTCATCTCTTAATTGTGATTCACGTTCCTGACTTCGAAGTAAATCTAGTATGGTTTCCTGTAATTTTTCGGATTCAAAACTTGGCATACTATCAATCCCTATGGAACAGAACGGCAGAAATCATAAGGTTGCCATGAGCATTTTCACCACCCACAAACTGACCTTGTTCACCAAAAGTAAATGGACAAACAAATGGTGCGTTATGCATGGCAATGTTGACGTATTTAGCCACATCTTTCATGCGATCTTTTACTTTCAGCATACAACCGGCACAGTAAATGGTGATCCCTCCAATAGGATCGAGTCGGTTTGAACGGCTAATATCGTAAGCTGAGTTAATTACGCGACCAGCTCGAGTCACAAGTCGCTCAACAGTACCTTCCATAAAGTAAAGAACTTCACCTTCATTTACTTGGGCAAACAGTTCGATACCTCGTTGCTCAGTAACTCGTAATGGATGCGCTAATTTAAAATATGGCAGATCATGCACAGTTCCTGCAATTCGCCCCAAAGGATTTAAACTACTTTCACTGACAATACTATCGTTAATGGCTAACGTTTTTCCCAACCATTCTTGGTAAACATCCATTGCAGGTCGACCATCCAGTTCGATAACTTCTCGGCCTTCAACTCGCGTAGCAATAGCGGATAACCCAGAACTGGCATACCCAGAGTGAAATGAATAACTTACTTGGCATGAAGGATAAAATACCACTATCCCTACACCTTTTTGAGCTATTTGATGATGGGTAAACAGATTCCATTGACCTGCAACGAGATCATCAGCCGCACTGCCCCCAATGATTGGAACTGCGCCCCCAACTTCACTTTCGATACCGCTGATCACTTCTTCTTCATGACCTGGCGTCGCATGTAATAAAATCAAGGCAGGCAATTCGCCAGGTCTACCACTATTTTCAATAGCTCGAAGTACTGCTTGGCGCGCCATATCCTTTGGACTTTGGTTAGTTGAAACAATCGCTGAGCCATAAGCGCCGTAATGATCCGATACTGACCAAAGCGCAATTCCTTGATCTGAGATATACCCTTCGTCAGTCATAATCCCTTGGCATGAGCTACAAGCTAAAATTTGAGCATCTGGATATTCTTCTGATAACGCATTACGTAGCAATACGACATCATAATGTTCTGAAAAGTATGCCAATACCAATTGAGGTTTAAACACTTTCGTTGTTAAAGAATCAATCGCCTCTCGAATGGCTAAATTGGTATCGGAATGAGATGAAAAGCTTGTTGCTATATCCATATGATCATATTTCTTGTCAGCTGATACAGTAATAATAGACATTTTTAGTGTTACAATCAGCTATCAATTTGTGAATTTATGGTTATTTGATTAATGTCTGATAAGTTTTGGTCATTATTTAGTAGTATCGGCAAAAAATTTAGTCATGATAGGGACATAATGACAGGAAAAGTTTATTTAGTAACAGGAGGCGCTAGCGGTATTGGCCGTGGAATTTGTCTTTATTTAGCAAAGAAAAACGCGACGGTTATCGCTCTTGATATTAATGAAGATGTAGGTTTTGAGCTTGTGTCGCAAGAGCCTAGAATCCGTTTTCGTCAAGCCGATGTGACTTCAGAATCCGATATCCAAGCTGTTATAACCGATATTGAAAAAAATTTTGGTCGTTTAGATGGCTTAGTCAATAATGCGGCTATTTCTGATCCATACAATGCCCCACTTAGTGAATTAGCTATGGCTGATTGGCAACGTGTGTTAAATGTGAACTTAACTGCACCGCTATATATTAGCCAGCAATGCTTACCATTACTCAAACAATCACACGGATCTATTATCCATTTAAGCTCAACTCGTGCATCCCAATCAGAACCCAATACTGAAGCCTACAGTGCGACAAAAGGCGCTATTGTTGCACTAACACACTCTATGGCGATGAGTCTGGGGCCTGATATTCGAGTAAACTGCATTTCTCCAGGTTGGATTAATGCCAACCATTCTGAGTTAAGAGAGATTGATCATCAGCAACATCCCGTTGGCCGAGTTGGCGTGGTCGATGATATTGCAGCAATGGTGAGTTTTTTGTTAAGTGAAGAATCAGGATTCATTACAGGTCAAAACTTCACTATTGATGGTGGTATGACGAAAAAAATGATCTATAGCGAATAACTCATTTCTTCTATTTTGTCCCTCTGTATTTTCTCATAGCACAATCTAGAGTGTTCGCTACTAAAATCAAATATAAAAAAGGCTTGAAGAAAATAGTATTCTCAAGCCTTTTTTTGTAGCGATATCAGCAACTAAGATATTATTTTTTCACGGTAAAGTTAGCTGTTATATTAGAACTACCTTCGGTTATCTTAATCGCCCAAACCATAGTCTCGTGCTTACAGGCAGGAACAGTAAAACTCCCTACCCATTTGTCCTCTTTTTGCTCGAAAATAACAGGGACAGTGCCCATATTCATTGAAACACCTTCAACAATGGCAGTAGGTTTTGCTGACATATTATCAATGACAACGGTCAGTAGAGCTTCTGCTTTGGGTTGCTTTTGTGACAGCGTAACTAAAACACCTGAAGCATCTTTATCAAATAAGCACGGCTCTACGGTTAAATCACACTCTTTGGCTAATTCGCTTTTCTGTTCATGAGTTTCATAACTTACAGTACGCCATGTAAATGCTGCGATCAGTACCGTCATTAAAACTAAAATCTGAATTAAACGCCCTTTTGTTAATTTCTCTGCTGCCATTATTTTAACTCTCTTCCCATGTTACATGCTTCAAAGTTTTCATATAAATGTTGCTTAAAAGTAAACAATAGTTGAACTGTGTTCTGTCAATAAATTGTTAATTATCGTATCATTTACCAGGAAAATGTCACTATTACAAACAAATAGCAATATTTCCAAAAAGCATAATTGTGTATTTTTTGTAAATTATTCGCTTGATGTAAAGGTGATATTTTACGTTAACTTGTTGTACACACAAGGACATATGTGTAGAAAATTTAATAGTGGAAGTATGCAACATGAGCCAAATAAAACAGCTTGAGCAGAATTACAACTATACAGTGGTGCGCCAATTTACTATCGCCACGATTCTTTGGGGAATTGTGGGTATGGGTGTTGGCGTTTTAATTGCTGCGCAGTTAGTATGGCCTGCTCTAAACTTTGATACACCTTGGCTAACCTATAGCCGTCTTCGCCCATTACATACCAATGCCGTTATCTTTGCTTTTGGTACGTGTGCCCTTTTTGCCACCTCATATTATGTTGTTCAAAGAACCTGCCAGACCAATCTTTTTGGTGGCAAGTTAGCCGCATTTACCTTCTGGGGGTGGCAAGCAATCATCGTTGCCGCTGCGATTTCTCTTCCTATGGGATGGACATCAGGTAAGGAATACGCAGAACTAGAATGGCCGATCGATATCGCGATTGCCATTGTATGGGTAACCTATGCCGTCGTCTTTTTTGGAACGATAGCAAAACGAAATACCACTCACATTTATATTGCGAACTGGTTCTTCGGCGCATTTATTTTAACGGTTGCGGTACTCCATATTGTCAACAGTTTAGCCATTCCAGTTTCTATGACAAAGTCCTATTCCATTTATGCTGGGGCTGTCGATGCCATGGTTCAATGGTGGTATGGACATAATGCCGTTGGTTTTCTGTTAACCGCAGGATTTCTTGGCATGATGTACTATTTTGTACCCAAGCAAGCGGGTCGTCCGATCTATTCTTATCGTCTCTCTATTGTTCACTTTTGGGCGCTTATCTCTCTTTATATTTGGGCGGGTCCCCACCACTTGCATTACACCGCGCTGCCTGATTGGACTCAGTCTCTTGGCATGGTGATGTCTCTGATTCTGTTCGCACCATCATGGGGCGGTATGATCAACGGAATTATGACGTTATCAGGAGCATGGCATAAGCTTAGAACCGATCCGATCCTTCGCTTCTTAGTTGTGTCATTGTCGTTTTATGGCATGTCGACATTCGAAGGTCCTATGATGTCAATTAAGACGGTGAACGCCCTGTCTCACTATACCGATTGGACAATAGGACATGTTCACTCAGGTGCTTTAGGCTGGGTTGCCATGATATCCATTGGTGCCGTATACCATTTATTACCTAAGCTTTTTGGTCAAGAACGAATGTATTCGATTAAGTTGATCAACGTACATTTTTGGTTAGCAACGGTAGGAACTGTTTTATATATCGTAGCGATGTGGATATCCGGCGTGATGCAAGGCCTAATGTGGCGTGCTGTAAATACAGATGGCACCTTAACTTATAGCTTTGTTGAATCATTACAAGCCTCCTATCCTTTCTATTTTATTCGCTTTGTTGGCGGTGCAATTTTTTTAAGCGGCATGTTCTTAATGGCCTATAACGCTTACAAAACAATCTATGCACCTAAAGCAAGTCTAAAAGCAATTGAAGAGCAACCGGCATAAGGAGATACACCATGGCTAAAAATCGTCATGAAATTGTAGAAAAAAATGTCGGCTTGCTAGCAATACTGATTATCGTCGGCATTAGTTTTGGTGCTCTGGTGGAAATTACCCCATTGATGTACCAAAAACAAACCACAGAACCTGTTCAAGATTTACAGCCATACACCGCGCTACAAATGGAAGGACGAGATGTCTATATCCGTGAAGGTTGTAATGTTTGTCACAGTCAAATGATTCGACCATTCCGTTCAGAAACAGAGCGCTATGGCCATTACTCAGTAGCTGGAGAAAGTGTCTGGGAACACCCTTTTTTATGGGGTTCAAAACGTACAGGACCTGATTTAGCTCGTGTTGGCGGTCGATATTCTGATGAATGGCACTATGTTCATTTGATGGATCCAAGAGCTGTCGTACCTGAATCAAATATGCCCGCCTTTCCATGGCTCGCGGAAAACCAACTTGATGGACAGTTAACCGCAAAAAAACTGACTATCTTCAAAGACCAGTTTGGCGTGCCATACACTGACCAAGATATTCAAAATGCGCCAGAAGCCGTAAAAGGTAAAACCGAAATGGATGCATTAATTGCTTATCTTCAATCTCTTGGTCATGCAATGAAATAAAGGAGGTCAAATGGATATTGGTATTGTTCACAGCATTTGGACCGTATTTCTCTTTGTCTCTTTTATTGCCATTGTTATCTGGGCTTACAGTAAAAGACAAAAACAACGTTTTGAAGAAGCTGCAAATCTTGTCTTCATGGATGATGAACCAGAGGTTTCAGCGGGTGAAAATGACAGGAGAAAGTCATGACCACATTTTGGAGTTTATGGATAACCATCATCACGCTTGGAACCATCGCAGGTGTAGCCGCTATTTTATATTGGTGCGCTAAAGATAAGATGGGCGTTGAAGAAGGTGAAGATATGGGGCACGAGTACGATGGTATTCGCGAACTCAACAACCCTTTGCCTAAATGGTGGCTTTACATGTTTATCGCCACAATCTTATTTGGTTTACTCTACCTTGCTCTCTACCCTGGTTTGGGTAATTTCAAAGGACTCTTAGGTTGGCAAAGTTCAGATCAAACGGTCACATCAGTGTCTGACTCAAAGCAATCAATGGAGTTAGCCAAACAAAATAAGGCGATTAACCAGTATGTGAGAGAGTTAACTCAAGCCGACTCTTTTTTTGGTGAAACCTTTAAAACATTAGCTTATAGCCCTGATGGTCAACAACTCTTACCTATCAGTCAAATAGCTCAAAATCAAGATGCGCTTAAAGTTGGCCAGCGACTCTTCTTACAAAATTGTGCTCAATGCCATGGCTCTGACGCAAGAGGACAAGCCGGATTTCCTAACCTTGCCGATCATGCTTGGCTATATGGTGGAGAGGCTCAAGCTATTAAGACAACCATAATCCAAGGCCGACAAGGTGTAATGCCCGCTTGGAGTGATAGCTTAGGTGTTGAGGGGTTACAAGAAGTGACCAGCTATGTATTAAGTTTATCTGGACGTAAAGTGAATGCAAAAGAAGCCGCTGCCGGTAAGCAACGCTTTGTTGTCTGTGCCGCGTGTCATGGTACCGATGGTAAAGGTAACCCTGCTTTTGGTGCTCCTGATCTTACTGATAATATTTGGCTTTATGGCGGCTCTCGACAAGCGGTACTAGATACTATTGCTTATGGTCGTCAAGGTGTGATGCCTGCGTGGGGAGATATTCTTGGTGAAGATAAAGTACAGTTAATCTCATCTTATGTTTGGAGCTTAACCAATAACGATGATGACGATAGTAATAAATAAATCATAGGAAGAAAGCATTTGCGGGTCATCCCCGGCCCGCAAACAACACCAATCAAAGTCACCGACTGACCTTAGTTTGGTAAAAAGGAATAATTATGACAAAGCCTTGGTATAAGCAGTTTTGGCCTTGGTTCGTGTTTGCCATTCCCGCAATATCGATCATTTCTAGCTTAACTGCCGTATATATATTCTCTCAAAACAGTGTCGACTTAGTGGCTGAAGATTACTACAAAAAAGGGAAAGCCATTAACCTTGATTTAACGCGTTTACATCAAGCCCAAGCACTCAATGTTAAAGCAGAACTGTCTCTAAATCATAATGACGTTCAAATTCAACTCGATAAAGGTCAATTAACCCAATACCCAACCTTGCGCGTTACATTCTCTCATCGTACGCTGGCTGATAAAGATTTTCAGCAGATGTTAAGCCCCAATTTAAGTGGCAAATATGTGATGCAAATACCTCAATCGATTGATGGTCCATGGTTTATTGAGATAGAGCCCTTTAATGATGATTGGATGTTACAAGGACGAGTAAACATGCCAATATCAGATCCGATTTGGTTGTACGGAAAGGTTAAGGAATGACGACATTTAATTATGATGATACACACTGCTACCATTGTGGAGAAGATATTCCGCCACATTCACACTTTCAAGTCGATATCTTAGGTTCCTCTAGGGCGATGTGCTGTCCCGGTTGTGAGGCTGTTGCAACCACCATAGTACAAAGTGGCCTCTCTTCTTATTATGAGTTCCGAACGGAGCCTGCCGATAAAGCTGAACTTGTACCTGAAGAATTACAAGCCCTCACGCTTTATGATAACCATGATATTCAACAAGACTTTGTTCATCAGAAAGGCGAATTCAAAGAAGCCTTATTGTCGATCGAAGGCGTCTCATGTGCTGCTTGTGCTTGGCTAATCGAACGACAAGTCCACAAACTTCCCGGCGTCAAATCAGTTAAAGTAAATACAACAACTCATAGAGCATTATTGTGTTGGGATGAGAATCAAATCAAGCTCAGTGAAATTCTAACGCCAATTCATCAACTGGGTTACAAAGCGGCACCATTTGAAGCGGATGCACACGAACAGCAATATCATCGTGCAATGAAACAATATCTGTATCGCCTGGGGATTGCAGGGATTGCGACCATGCAAGTTATGATGTTGGCATTTGCGCTTTATTTTGAAGTATTTGGCGACCTATCACCTGAGTTTAAACAGTATTTTCGCTGGGTCAGTTTGATCTTTTCAACTCCTGTTTTACTTTATTCTGCTCTACCTTTTTACCTCAATGCTTGGCGTAACCTAAAAGCTCGTACGCTAGGAATGGATGTACCCGTTTCCATTGCCCTATTATTTGCTTATTTTGCCAGCTTATACGCTACCGTGATGGAAACAGGAGAAGTCTTTTTTGAATCCATTGCCATGTTTACCTTTTTTCTTCTCTTGGGCCGTTTTCTTGAAATGCGAGCGAGAAGACAAGCCGCGGCTGCCAGTGCCAATCTACTAAAATTAATACCTGCTATGGCTCGGTTAGCGTCGGGAGAACAAGTTGCCGCGAAAAAGCTTAAAAAAGGTGACGTTGTCACTGTGCTAGCAGGGGAAAGAATTCCAACTGATGGCAACATTGTTTCTGGTAAAAGTACCGTCAATGAATCTATGTTAACTGGCGAATCAAAGCCAATAACCAAAGAGCTAGGTGCCACTGTTTTTGCAGGCACCATCAATGGTGAAGGCATTCTTAAAGTTAAAGTTGAGAACGAAAAAAATGAGTCATTAATCTCGCAAATTGTACGGCTACAAGATGAAGCGCAGCAGTCGAAACCACAGATAGCTATCGTTGCAGATGTTGTCGCCCGTTACTTTGTTACCGCGATCTTAACCATCGCCGCTTTTACTTGGCTTTACTGGCATTTTAATCAACCTAATGATGCGCTTTGGATCACCTTAGCCGTTCTGGTTGCAACTTGTCCTTGTGCCTTATCTCTGGCAACACCAACAGCATTAACATGTTCAACCTCTTCTTTAAGTCGCCTTGGCATTTTATTGCGTCGTGAACATGTCTTAGAAACCCTTTCTAACGTCAATCGTTTGATTATCGATAAAACAGGTACCCTAACTGAGGGTAATATTCAGATCACTGAGACCCACCTCTTTACTGAACGCTATTCAATGGTGCAAATACAAGCTTATGCCGTGGGTCTAGAATTTTACTCATCCCATCCAATTGCTAGAGCTTTTCAGCAAGAAGATAACCAGCAAAAGATTCAATTTGATTCAGTAGAAAACCATGTTGGCTTTGGATTGCAAGGACATCTCGGCAACGATATTTGGCGTATTGGCAAGTATGCTTATATAACTGAGCTTAGTAATCATCATAACTCCACTAGATCGGCGCAATGTTTTACCAATATCCAGCACTACCCAGTTTGGCTATCTGTAAATGGTTTACCTATTGCTGCTTTTTCTTTATCTGATCCTATTCGCCCTTCAAGTTTTGAGTTGATAGAGCATTTTCATAATCATGGTATAAAAGTCACAATGTTAACAGGTGATCATTCAGACAACGCTCAGTCTGTAGCTCAAGCTCTAAATATTGATGAACTGATCTCCAATCAAACTCCGCAAGGGAAATTAAACTATTTAAAGTCCTTACCAAAATCAGACATTAGTTTGATGGTTGGAGATGGAGTGAACGACGCGCCGGTACTTGCAGGGGCTCATCTCTCTTTAGCTATGGGAGGAGGAACTGATATTGCTAAATCATCGGCGGATATGGTGCTATTGGGCGATAATTTACAACGTCTTCTCGATGCGCGAGCATTAGCGCAAAAAACACAGAACATTATCAAACAAAATCTTGCTTGGGCATTAGGTTATAATCTGATCATACTTCCACTGGCTGTTTGTGGTTATGTTGCACCTTATATAGCAGTTATAGGAATGTCTGCGAGTTCGCTTATCGTTGTATCAAATTCTTTAAGGTTATTAAAATAAATGGCAAGTCTTTACATATTAATACCGATAGCCATCATCTTTGTCATTATTGCTGTGGCGATATTTCTCTGGGCGGTAAAAAGCGATCAATACGATGATTTAGAGCGTCAAGGGTCGAATATTCTGTTTGAAGAAGACGAAGAAACAACTTCTAACAATAAAAATGAGTGTCATAGCGATAACAAAAATAAGGACTGTTAATAGTGGAACTAGATTTTATTGCTGCCTTTATGATTGGATTGTTAGGCTCTGGCCACTGCATTGGTATGTGTGGCGGTATGGGAGCTGCCATCACTCTTAGTATCGATAGAACCGACCATCAACGTCGCTATCTTTATCTACTATTATACAATTTTGGTCGCATAGCCTCTTACTGTTTATTAGGTGGTGTTATTGGGGCATTAGTAACAGGTGTAACAAGCTTTGGTAGCAGTAATAGTATGCTTATCGCTTTACGGCTATGTGCCAGTATGATGATGATTTTACTCGCATGTTATATAGGCGGTTGGTGGTTTGGTCTTACTTTCTTGGAAAAACAAGGTCAAAAAATTTGGCGTTATATTGCGCCAATAACCGGTCGTTTACTGCCCTTGAAATCGCCTATTTATGCATTACCTTTAGGATTTTTATGGGGATGGCTTCCATGTGGGCTGGTTTATTCTGCACTCACATGGGCAGCCGTTTCGGGAAGTGCCTTAAACGGTTCGAGTATAATGCTAGCCTTTGGTTTAGGAACATTACCGGCATTACTTCTGGTTGGTTTCATGGCTGATACCGTAAAATCCGTTTTAAAAAATCGCTACATTAAACACGCAAGTGCCCTACTTTTGTTGTTTTACGGTATACAAACTGGTTACATTGCAATCAAACAATTGATGTAAGGATTTTTAATACTCGTCATAATGATTCATAATGTGTTAAAATATTGACCTACATCAAATTGGTTAGACAGGCTTATGATTTCAGACAAACTTACACCCAAGAGAATTCAGTCAGGCGGATGTGCGATCCACTGTCAGGATTGTAGTATCAGTCAGTTGTGTATTCCATTCACACTGAATGAGTCTGAGTTAGATCAATTGGATCAGATCATCGAACGCAAAAAGCCTATTCAGAAGGGTCAAGAGCTGTTTAAAGCTGGTGACGAACTGAAATCACTTTATGCTATTCGTTCTGGTACTATCAAAAGTTACACCATCACAGAACAAGGTGATGAACAGATTACCGCTTTCCACTTAGCCGGAGATCTGGTTGGCTTTGATGCTATCAACGAAATGCAACACCCTAGTTTTGCTCAATCTTTAGAGACTTCTATGGTGTGTGAAATTCCTTTTGAAATTTTAGATGATCTGTCTGGCAAAATGCCAAAGCTGCGTCAGCAAATTATGCGCTTAATGAGTAGCGAAATTAAAGGCGACCAAGAGATGATCCTTCTGCTTTCGAAAAAGAATGCAGAAGAACGTTTAGCTGCATTTTTATACAATTTATCACTACGATTCTCTCAGCGTGGTTTTTCACCTCGTGAATTTCGTCTAACTATGACTCGTGGTGATATCGGTAACTACCTAGGTTTAACGGTTGAAACCATCAGTCGTCTATTAGGTCGTTTCCAGAAATCAGGTATGCTCAGCGTTAAAGGTAAATACATTACCATCTTAGATCATGAAGAAATGGCGCGACTAGCTGGTGTAAGCAAAAACAACAACATCTAACTTAGATACCCTGTTATTTTGCAAAAAGAAGTGATATGACCTTTGCGTTATATCACTTTTTTTGTATCTAACGGATAGAAATACTCCCTTTATGCTCAGTGTTAGAGTAAAGTGATGGTAAAGGAATAATGTTAATAACTTGATTTTTAACATCATATTTAGGTCGCGACACTCAAAAACTCGACTATATTTAATGTAGTGAAGCGCCTGCAGATTACACAAGGCAACTTACAATCTGTATTAGTGTTACCAGAACTATGGATTGTTTAAGGGGGCATAATGAAAAAGTACAAAAATATTCTTGTGGTAGCCGATCCTAATCAGGACTACCAACCAGCGCTTGTTCGCGCGGCTTATCTTGCTAAGCATTCTGAAAATGCAAAGATCACCCTATTTCTTGCCATTTATGACTTCTCTTATGAGATGACTTCTATGTTGTCTGCCGATGAGCGTATTGCTATGCGACGCGGTGTTGTTATGCAACGAGAAGAGTGGCTAAAAGAGATTATTAAGCCGTATGAAAGTGACTCTTATGAGATCGCAATTTCTGTTGTTTGGCATAATCGTCCATACGAGGCTGTGATTGCAGAAGTCTTTAGTCAAGATATTGAGCTATTGATTAAAGCAACCCACAATCACGATACACTTGGCTCTGTGATTTTTACACCAACCGATTGGCACCTTCTTCGTAAATGTCCATGCCCTGTTCTTCTAGTAAAAGATCAGGAATGGCAACCAAATGGAAAAGTGCTCGCTTGTGTAAACCTTGCTGCTGATAATGAAACCCATGAAGAACTCAATGATAATATTATTGATGAAGCAAATCGTTTTGCCCATGTGCTTGAAGCAGAAGTCAATTTAGTTAACGCTTACCCATCAACACCGGTCAACATTACTATTGAACTACCAGAATTTGATCCTGCGTCATACACAGATGCGGTTCGAGGTCATCATCTAACATCAATGAAAGCACTACGCCAGAAATACGGCATTGATGAAGCGCAAACTCATGTCTTAGAAGGATTACCTGAAGATATCATTCCTCGCGTTGCAGAAGACCTTGGAGTTGAAATGGTCGTTCTTGGAACAACTGGACGTACAGGTTTATCTGCCGTGTTTATTGGTAATACAGCCGAACACACTATCGATCGATTGAATTGTGACTTATTAGCATTAAAACCAACAGGTTATATCAGTCCATTAGCACCAAATATTGAATAGATTTGATATAACGCAGCTGTAATAAAAACGCCGCAGTCCATGCGGCGTTCCTTTATAAGCTGAATTTTACCCGCTTAAAATCAATCTATCACTGCCGGTAATACCGTTGCTGCTGCATCGACAGCATCCTGTTCACTTTTAATGCCAGTTACCCATTTAGCAAATTTTGTTGCGTAGTATTCATTGTATTTTTTGTCGCAATACTTTCGGCTCAGTTTTCGTTTGTTCCACTCAGAAGCTAAAGCGACTTTGGTTTGCGTTGTCGCGCGACCATAGAGATAGGTTTCACAGATCTCCGCATTGGACATATATTGAGGATATTTTGCGACTGCACCACCACCTAATCCCAATTGAGCGGCTTGTTTAGAGCTGCACCCTATTAAGGATAGAGCGATACAAGTAGATAATAGTACGCTTTTAGGTGACACAACAATTCCCTATTCGATTTCATGAAGCGAGGTGATAATTTTAGCATAGAAAAATCACCTAACTTATCGATTACGCATTTCTCTTTGGTAAATCAATCACAAGCTCGCAAAAATAAGCACAATTGATAAGCACCTATTGCACGTCATAAGCAGTAAACGAGATCAAATTAACGTTATCTGCGGTTTTTATTTCGTTTTTTTCATAAGAATATACGACTAACTGCAAAACACACTGGAATTACTGGCTGAAATACATAAAATACCCGCCATACTTTTTGCATGTATGCCGTTTATCACAAGCGGATATACCCGCAACGGGATGCTTGGCACCATTTTACAGATAAAGAGTTTAATAATGAGCGATCAAAACGAGCTAACTAAAGCTCAACAGTACAACTTTAACAAACTGCAGAAGAAGTTACGCCGTAATGTAGGTAATGCAATCATCGACTTCAATATGATTGAAGATGGCGATCGTATTATGGTGTGTTTATCTGGTGGTAAAGACAGTTATGCGATGCTTGATATTCTTCGCAGCCTTCAGCGTAGCGCGCCAGTTAAATTTGAACTGATTGCTGTAAACCTTGACCAAAAGCAACCAGGCTTCCCAGATCATATCTTACCTGAATATCTTGATACTCTTGGCGTTGAATACAAGATTGTTAATGAAGATACTTACTCTATCGTTAAAGAGAAGATCCCTGAAGGCAAAACGACTTGTTCACTTTGTTCTCGCCTACGTCGTGGTATTTTATACCGCACAGCGAAAGAGATTGGTGCAACTAAAATTGCTCTAGGTCACCACCGTGATGACATGCTAGAGACCTTGTTCTTAAATATGTTTTATGGCGGCAAGCTAAAGAGTATGCCACCAAAGCTAGTATCTGATAATGGCGAGCATGTGGTTATTCGCCCATTAGCATACTGTCGTGAAAAAGACATCGAACGTTTTGCTGAACTAAAAGAGTTCCCGATCATTCCATGTAATCTATGTGGCTCACAACCTAACCTACAGCGTCAGGTTATTAAAGACATGCTACGTGATTGGGATCGTCGCTACCCAGGTCGTATTGAGACCATGTTTACAGCACTACAAAATGTGGTACCTTCACACCTTGCTGACTTCAATCTATTTGATTTTAAATCAGTAACTAAAGAATCTGGTACGATTGATGGTGGTGATATTGCTTTTGATAAGCAAGAGATCCCAGCAGCTCCTGTAAGCTCAGACGATGTAAACGAATTCGATCCAGGTGAAACTCTGAACGTCGTTCAAGTGCAGTAATCGCGGTAAAATTGCCATAATTTGAAAGCCATCGACTTATTCGGTGGCTTTTTTATTTCCTAATCTCAACATTAAGATTTAAGAGTTTCTTACTATTTAATAAGAACTTACCACAAACAGTTACCATTTATTATCCCTCAAGTATACAAAGCATCCGCTATAGTTAAACTAAGTCATAGTAAAGGGTGCTGAATCATGAAACTGCGTAGTATTCCTCTTGCTTTAATTGCAACCGGTCTCTTTTATTCATCCTCGGTCAATGCCATTGCTCTTACCGACAGTAAATATACTGATATTGCGGGAAGTTTAGACCCTGCTTTAAAACAAACGGTCACGTCTCATTTAAATGAATTAGCTTCAACCGAAAGCTACAACTCTGTTGGTCTTGTGATTGGTAACGGCTACTGTTCAGGTACTTGGTTGGGCAGCGATAATAGTCATAGCTACATCTTAACAGCAGCGCACTGTCTTGCAGGGTCAACAAGTAATGAATACACAGGTCAGACGGTTTCCTTCAAACTACAGGATGGTACGTTAATAGCGTCAGGAATTGCGACCAACTATTTTCATGATTACTTAAACTGCGGTTCAGATATCGCGGTAGCAAAAATCCCTAAGGTTGTTGATCCTTTAGATTCGACAGGTAACGTGATTCCCCAACCTTTTATCAACACAACTCTCGATGGGAATGAACTACACAGCGGTGTGAATTTTACAGGTTTTGGCGTTTTTGGTACGCGATCTCTTGGCCAGCTCGATTGGATTGGAAAGCGCCACGGTAAAGGTAATTTTATTGGCCTCTACTCAAACTGTTTGATCAATCGCGCAGTAGAAAATACCGATTCTTGGGCTTTTGCTTCTCCAGGCGATAGCGGTTCTGCAAGTTGGCAAGAACGAAAAGGACACCCTGTTGCGGTAGGTATTGCTTCATGGTGGTTTGGTTGGTATTGGGGCTACTCTGGTCATGCAGCTATAGGCCCTCATGGTGATTGGCTTAAGAGCGTAGTACCTGTGCTGAAAACGGTCGATGATATCCCTGATGAGCCAGTAGAGACGCAATTTGTGTTAACTGAAAAAGAGCCACTTCTAACTGACAATATTGAAAAAGATATTCGAGGTTCGGCTTACTATGTTAAAGGCGCAAATATTGTTGATGGTCCTAATCGTTATATCTGGCGTTATCCAAGAGCAACAACCTCATTTTCGGTCAACCTCACTCACCAAGAATCCAATGTTAGCTATAAAGTGTGGTTACAAGGTCAACGTAAGACTTACTGTGGCTGGGGAAAAGTCAATAACAGTGCTTGGTGTTATCCACGACCAGATCTTGGTCAACTCAAACTGAAATTTGATCAAAAAGATAATCCATCCTTGCCTATAGGTACTTACACCGGAGACTTTAGTTTTATCGCTCTTAGTCTGTACAACCGTCAGTTTCAACAAGAGATTCCAATTCAAGCAAATATCGTTATTGACCAAGAACTGCCTGCCGATGGTGAAATTACAGAGTCATCCCCTTATCTTGGTGAGCGATTGGATAAAGAGACTTATGGTACGGTTTATTATTTAGCTAAAGAGATGATTGGCGTACCTCGTCCTATTTGGAGTGGTCGCCGCGGGATCTACAAACGAATTCACATTGAACTGCAAAATACCGAAACAGGTGCAATAGAGCGTGTTGCTTTACGGAGCGAGCGAAATCTTGGTTGTGGTTGGTCAACCATGAATAATGCTGCTTATTGCTGGCGTAAAGGCCCTAATTATGGTGAGTTACGCGTCAGTTACGTTGCTGATGATAATCTTGATTTACCTATTGGAGCTTATTCTGGGGTTTTAAATGTCACCGCCAAAGGGCTACATAACAGAAGTTTTCAACGTCAATTACTGCTTAATATCAATATTGTAAAAACGGAGTAAGTTATGTCCCGTTCTCTTGTACTGACCATCTTATTTATTCTATTGGCGCTGTTTATTGGTTACCTTTTTCTTGTACCAGATGAACATAAACAGGTACAAGAGTTACAACCGAAACAAATCAAAGTGCCATTAGAGCGTTTTAGTGAAGATGATTTAGATCGAGTTATTGATCCTCCGAGTAATTTTCACCAACTACAACAAGTGACGGATACGATAGATCAACAGCTGTCTGATATTTGCGTGGAAGAGCCTAGTTTTGAACAATTAGAGCAATTTGGTACGGCAAAAAACCATCAAACATCGACACTCCCTCAATCTATAACCATCATTGATCAACCGCTTTGGCACTTTCACCCTCAACTAAAAAAAACCGTCGTGTCTGAGCAACAAATCACAGAACTGCCCGATGAAAACTATCTTGAATTGGATAGTAACTTATTGGATGCCCTAACGGTTGGTGATCAGTTGGACTTAGCGCTACCAGGTGGAGAGGCACAAACAGTAATTATTACTAATGTCAGTCAACCTCGAAGTGATCTTAAAATTGTAAAATTAGCCAATCAACAAGGTCGAAATATTGGAAATATCACTCAGTTTAACAACACCACAGAGGGTCAGATTCGATCGGATGATAATCAAGAGTATCATCTTAGAACAACCAAGCAACGAGGATGGATTGCAAGCAAAAAAGCCCTATCTCAAGTTAACGATCCCGCAGTTAAAAACAATAGTGACCCTTTTACTGATTTAATCCAATAACGGTTATAGGTCTATAAGAGATAGAGAGTTAGAACTAAACCCCTAGATATTAAAAAGCCGCCAGTATGTTCATTACTCGCGGCCTTTTGATTATGCTGCTTCAAGTGTTCGAGCTTATTTAAAACTCATTATTAGTTAAACAAGCCATACACAAACTTTTTCACCATATCGATGATCTTGCTAAAGAAACTGCCTTCGTTAACCGTTTCAAGAGCAACAAGCGGTTGTGAGGCAACATCTTTACCATCTACCGAGTAAATGACTTTACCCACTTGTTGGCCTTTTTCGATCGGAGCTTCTAACTGCCCTGTCATTTCGACGCTAGCTGTCATTTTCTTCACATCATTACGTGACAGCGTCACATAGCTAGTTTCAGCAACGCCAAGCTTAACTTGCTCTTTGTCACCCATCCAAATGCGTTCAGTCATGATTTCATCACCCGCTTTGTGCGGCGATACCGTATCAAAGAAGCGGAAACCATAATTCAACAGTTGCTTGCTTTCTGCTTGGCGGATTTTAGGGCTTTTTGTTCCCATAACCACAGCAATCAAACGCATGTCACCTTCTGTTGCTGAACTTGCTAAACTATAGCCAGCTCCACCTGTGTAACCTGTCTTCATACCATCAACATTCATACTAGAATCGTGCAGAAGGCCATTACGGTTACGTTGGGTAATGTTGTTATAAGTAAATGACTTTTCACTATATAACGGATAAATATCAGGTAAATCACGAATTAGAGCTTGGCCTAATAGTGCAATATCATAAGGCGTACTGTAAAGGTCATCATGATCAAGACCGTGAGCATTCGCAAAACGGCTATTGTTCATATTCAGCTTTTTCGCCCATGAGTTCATCAAACCAACAAAGGCATCTTGAGAACCTGCAACATGCTCAGCAATGGCGACACTCGCATCATTACCAGACTGAATAATCAAGCCTCGAAACAAATCCATCATAGGTACTTCAGCACCCACTTCGATGAACATTTTCGATGAGTCATGGAAGTTACGAGCCCATGCATTACGGCTAATAACAACCACATCATCTTTTGAGATATTGCCCTGCTTCATCTCTTGACCTGCGACGTAACTTGTCATCAACTTGGTCAAACTTGCAGGGTTTAGTTTTTCGTTAGCATTATGTTCAACTAACACGCGGCCAGTGTGATAGTCCATCAACACATAACCTTTTGCACTTAACGACGGTGCATCAGGAATCACCGATGGTGCAGCAAAGCTAGAAAAAGACAGTGAACACAATACTGATGCACTCACTGCTGAAATCAATTTAGAGGTTTTCTTCATCTTAACGCGATGTCCCTTTGGTAAATCATCAATCCAATCTGCAGGCTTATATATCCATAGCAATAGATAAACATAAATATGCAGACTGGTTGTGCCAGTATATCTTAGGAATTAAAGAAAACGTGTGAGCTACACACGGTCTTACGAAATGATAATTTTTGTTACATTTTCAGTGAAATTTTAGCGATCAATATCACAAATTTACTGTTGTAACAGCATGAAATCCTGAGCAAAAAACACACAACAGATACAATTATCTACAGCGTTTGATTGTCAACATCGAACAATGTGATTTATCCTAGCTACGTTGACTAACTAAAATCGGGATCAAAACAGATGAGTTACTATAAAAAACTAGAACAACATGCACGAAAACTCTCTCGACTTAATCATTTAAGTGCGATCTGCGGTTGGGATCAGGCGGCAATGATGCCATCTGGTGGTAATACAGCACGTTCAGAAGCGCTGGCCGAACTTGCGGTTATGAAACATGACCTAGCAACAGCTGAATACCTTGCAAATTGGTATGAACTAGCAGAAAAAGAAGAATTAAGTCATGACGAAAAAGTCAGCCTTAATGAAATGAAACGCCAATGGCAACAATATATCGCCTTACCTGCTGATTTAGTGGAAGCTCAATCTTTAGCAGGTTCTCAATGTGAACATGCTTGGCGAACTCAACGCGCTAACAATGATTGGGATGGTTTTAAAGCTAATCTAGAAAAAGTCGTCGAACTTTCTCGTAAAGAAGCCGCTGAGCGCGCAAAAATCACAGGAACAAGTAAGTACAACGCTCTAGTTGACTTATATGAGCCAGGAATGACGACAGAGACCTTAGACGCTATCTTTAGCGAGGTTAAAACTTGGCTTCCAGAGTTAATTCAAAAGGTTCAAGCAAATCAAGCACAAGAAAATATTCAGATCCCTCAAGGCCCATTTCTAATAGAGCAACAAAAAGCACTCAGCATTAAAGCAATGGAGATCTTGAATTTCGATTTTAACCATGGTCGTATTGATATCAGTACTCACCCATTTTGTGGTGGCGTTCCTACCGATGTACGTATTACGACCCGTTACGATGAAACCGATTTTTCTTCTGCTTTAATGGGTGTCATTCATGAAACTGGCCATGCTCGATATGAACAAGGCTTACCTCAAACATGGCGTGACCTACCTGTAGGTGAAGCCCGTTCTATGGGAATTCATGAATCACAATCACTGTTTTTTGAAATGCAGTTATCTCGTAGCACAGCGTTTATGGCATGGTTAGCACCTGAAATTCAGAATGTGTTTAGCCGTGCAGATGATGCTTCCCTTTCGGCAGAAAACCTAGGCAAGTTAACGACTCGTGTTAAACCAGGATTTATTCGTGTCGACGCAGATGAAGTAACTTATCCAGCTCACGTCATTTTACGTTACGAAATAGAGCGCGATTTAATTGAAGGCAATATTGAAGTTGCTGATATCCCTGCGCTTTGGCAGAAAAAGATGGCGCAGTACTTAGGCTTAGATACGACCGATAATTTTAAAGATGGCTGTATGCAAGATATTCACTGGACAGATGGCAGCTTTGGTTACTTCCCATCTTATACTTTAGGTGCCATGTATGCTGCACAATTTATGGCTGCTATTAAACGTGAAATGGATGTTGATGCACTGATAGAAAAACACGATCTTAGTCCGATATTTAATTGGCTAGAAACTAATATCTGGAGTAAAGCATCAACACTTTCTACTGATGAACTTGTTCGTCAAGCAACCGGAGAAAGTTTGAATCCTCGCTACTTTAAAGAGCATTTAGAAAGCCGTTATTTGTAATCACATTAAGATATACGTCACAATTAGCTTACAATTAAAGTAACATTTAGTATCATTTTTGGAGTTTTAGTCACAGATTATTGCTCCAAAAAACTTATACTAATTAGGATGATAAATGTATACCTACAGAGCTAGGTATCACCCTGATGTATACAAGGAAAAATTAATGACATACAAAGCAAGTGATCTGAACTATCGTGGCGAAAACTGTGGCGTTCACAACTGGATTACCGATCAGGGTCAATCATTTTATTGGCACCCAGATTGGCTTCATATTGCAGAAGATGAAACGGGCCTTCACGGTAAAGAAGAAATTGCGCTACCAGCAGGAGAACACGCATCTAAAGAGCATGCGGTTACAGCAATTCTTCGTAAATTAAATACTTGGGCAGTTGATCACTTTGAGAAACACCCAGATTTAGAGCAAGAAGCAAAGAAAGCTGAAGAAGAATTGAAAAAATCTGACAAGTAATTTGCTAATAGACAAATATTAAGGGTGCATATTTCTGCGCCCTTTTCTTAACTTACACTCCCAAATTTTCAACTGTATTTACTTCTGCAATTTGCTCGCCATTCCAGATCATTTCAACAAGATAGCTTTGAACAACATCCGTAATAGGCTTTGGGGTAAATATCGCCCAACATAGCGCATCTTCAGCACGCACGGATGGATATTCAATAGCCTGAAAACCTTCTTTTTTTACTTTGCGAGCTAATTGTTGTGCTGCGCTATAACAATCTGGGTTGAGAATAGCGGAATCGTCACCGCACACATGATAAATAGGTGCTGATTGATGAGAGATAAGTAAACCTCGGAATAAAAATCGATCGTACTCTAACCCTTCAATATTTTGCCAATACTCTTGCTGGTGGAATTTCACTTCAAGTGCCGCAGTATGAGCATTATCAGCAACATACAATGCGCCAAATAATCCATCATTAAATCGTCCCCCCTTTGGATTGATATGGGTAAAAGGTGCAACCGCATAACTTCGACCACGCAGACAATCAAATGGGATCTCGGCAGGGTCAATTAAACAAATATCACCAACCTCATCTCGTAATCTAGGATTAGTAAGAGCTTGAATGGCATAAAGCAGCTCAAATTCTTCCGGGCTCGCGACATCATCAAATAAAGCAATGGGCGGATACTTAGTATTAATCAATCGATGACCTTTGTATTCTATCTTTACCCCCACAAGCCACCTCGTAGTGCATCAACTCGACGAGCAACTTCATACAGATCACCAAATTTACCCGACTCAATGATCTCTAAAGGTGTCCTACCCGCAAAGAAATCATTATGGTTTTTCATTGTCATAAAGCCATAAATGTTTGCAGGATTACTAAAGACAATTCGCAAGGCTTGATGAATATTAAGGAGATAACTTACTCGCTCAAGTTGGTCATCACTAAGCTTTGTAGTTTCTGGATTGGCTTTAAATTTATGGTATGACGATTTAGAGAGTTTTAAAATATTTTGACTCTGCTGCGCCGTGCATCCCCACGATGATAAAATATTATCAGCTGCTTTAAACCCTGCCATCGAAAGTGCTTTGGGATCAAATCCCGTCTCTTTTGCTAAATTCATAATTAATCCTCAAGTGGACTTTAAATTCAATTTAGTCCATTTTAAGACTTTTGTAAAATAATACTCCAGAAACAACAAAGCCTCACCACACTGCTACCCTAACAAAAGAAACAATGCGATGAGGCTCATTAAATATTTTAATTATTTGTTGGAAAGAGCCGTTTTTCCTGCCAACTTAACAATCACGTTTACCGCTTTCTCCATCCCTTCAACGGTGATGAATTCATGAATACCATGGAAATTATAACCGCCCGTAAAAATGTTCGGGCAAGGTAATCCCATAAAGGATAAACGTGCGCCATCAGTACCGCCACGGATTGGCTTAATATCAGGTTCAATATCACACTCAACCATAGCCTGCTTAGCCAACTCGATAATATGAGGATATGGCTCTACCATTTCACGCATATTGTAGTAGCTATCAGTGATAGACAGCTCAATTCGACCTTTTTTATTTAGCTCTGCATTTAACTCATCAACTTTCTGCTGCATAAAAGCTTTACGTTGCGCTAAGCCATCACGATCAAAATCACGAATAATGTAGTTCAACTGAGTTTTTGCAACGGATGACTGCATTGACGTTAAGTGATAGAAACCTTCATATCCTTCTGTGCATTCAGGGGTCTCATCAGCGGGCATCATAAGTTGGAATTTAGCGGCAATATTCATTGAGTTAATCATCTTACCCTTGGCAGTACCCGGGTGAACATTAATGCCGTGAACAATAACTTGTGCCGATGACGCGTTAAAGTTTTCAAATTCAAGCTCTCCAACAGGGCCACCATCGATGGTATATGCCCATTGAGCGCCAAATTTCTCAACATCAAAGAGATTTGCACCACGGCCAATCTCTTCATCAGGTGTAAAACCAACACAAATTTTACCGTGCGGAAGCTCTGGATTCGCAACCAGTACCTCAATTGCTGTCATGATTTCAGCAATACCCGCTTTATTGTCGGCACCGAGCAATGTTGAGCCATCTGTTGTAATGATATTGTGACCGTGTAACTTATTGAGATCTGGATACTGTATAGGAGAAAGAACTTCATCTCCAATGCCCAATGCGATATCACCACCACGATAGTTCTCAACAATTTGAGGTTTTACGTTTTTACCCGATGCATCAGGAGCGGTATCCATATGGGCTACAAAACCGATGGCTGGTACATCATAGTTAACATTGGCTGGCAGATGACCCATCAAATAACCATTTTCATCAAGGCTAACATCTTGTAAGCCGATGTTGATCATTTCTTGTTGTAGCTCTTGGGCGAAAGTAAGCTGTCCGGGAGTGCTTGGACAATTTGTATTTGCGCCATTTGATTGAGTATCAAAGCTAACGTAGCGAAGAAACCGTTTGATTAAATTATCCATCTTACACTCTTCTCTGTTCGGTGTTACGTTTCCAAGTAATATCAACGTGCTAAAAAGTCAGTGAAAACAGCTTGGACCTATATAAAAGAAATCTGGGAGTGAGCCCCAAATATTGTTATTTATCTTAACTAATTTGCGTAATATCACCATGCGATGAATCATTTTTTGCAAAATTAATTACTACCCTGATCAAACAGCGGAGTAATTGATTCTATAGCGAGCTCATAATGTTTATTATCTGTAGCAGTAAATTCATTTATCCATAATTTATCGGTACTTGATGAATCTTTAAAATGAACTTCAACCCCTGTCACCTTCGGAACAAACCATGACCCGACCCTACCGCTGAGATTTGTCATTAATTGACTAAATGCCATTTGGTACTGTAAGGCTTCTTTTCCTGTAATCGTATTATGAGGCGTTCGCTTAGAGGTGAATTGATAGTGAAAATTACAATCTTGGCCATCTGCTACGCTAATCTTAATATCTGGATTCACTTTTCTTAAATGGGCATCAACCGGTATTTTCACTTCCCCAGTTGCAAGCAGCGGTAATTGCTCTGAATGCTGCTTTGAATACATGATAATCTGTTTAATGACACAAGCTTGCTGACTTTGCTTATCAATCAAAAAAGATCTGACTTCAACCAAAGAACTCTCCTGATTATATCGCTGCTTGTTATATAACTCTGCGTAGCGAAGATTGAGATCTTGAGCAAAGACATAATTCCCTATTAAAGCTAAACCAAGATATAGCGTATTACGAAAGTTCATTGTTCCATCCATGGTTACGTTATATTGATATTATAACTATAAAGTTATAGTGCATTAGAAATAGATTGATAGCTAAGTCTTAAATATCAGTTATAAAAAAAGCGCATAGCTAAATATAACCATGCGCTTGTTATAAAGTTCAAGATTTATCAATTATTAAGCATCAAAAGTGTTGCCTTGAGAGCTTGTTGAACCATTCTCTGGACTTGATGATGGTGGCGTTGAATCTTTATTGTCACCTTCAATTGTCATTACCTGTAGTGTAATACCAAACATATTGCGGTAAATAATGGCCTTCACATTAAAGAAGAATGGCAGAGTCCAAAGTAAACCAAGACCTGCCGTTGCCATTGAGATAAACATCATAATGAGGATCACAAGGTAAATAGCTGTCATTGGCATTAACTTACGGACAGTCGCCATAAACGAGTACTGGATTGCTTTTAGTGGTGTTACTCGCTTTTCGCACACCAATGTCATGGCTAAGCTTAACGCCATCGTTAAAAATAAACCAACCAATGGGAAGATAGTATTACCAATACCCTGAATAGAAGACGTCAGTAACATGGTAATAATAGATACAAGAGTAAAGGAAAAACCACGTACAATCTGTCCCGGTTTTGTTGGCAGACCAACCGCATGGTTTAATGCCATTAAACTTACACCTGCATATAAAGGTGCAATCAGAACATCAGACCAGAAATTTGCCATTAGAGCAGACTGCATCAAATCCGGTGTTATGCCCTCTCCCGTAATAAAAGCATTAAAGAAAATATTAGGATCACCAAGTTGGACTTTAAGACCTAATAGCAACAGTGCAACTTGCGCAACAAACAAGCCGATAATTGCAGGTAAAAAACGAAAGAAATGTTTCGCAGTTACCTTCCAAGCTTCTTGCAACACATCGACTGCTTTTAATTCGACTTCACCTTTTACGGCTTTCTCAATTGAGCCACCAACGTGAAAGCTCTTTGTCATTGGTTCTTTCATATTCTCAAAATTCTAATTGACCTACTGCTATTGTACGTTACTCACGACGTGATTCGAAACCATATATAGAGAAAATTAATCCAAATCACTTTAATTTGTCCCTTTTTTACCCGATAATTATTTAATTCGTCCAAAAGGTTACAATTTTCTGTAAGTATTTGGCACAATAGAGATGTATCAGAACATTAGGAGTCGTATGAGGACACGTTTCGTAGAAAAAGCGTACAGAGTGATGCTATTTGTTTAAGTAGTAATCACTCGGTAATAATGCTTAATTTTATAATTAATGTAATGCTTATAAAGCATTGCAATATTTATATTTTTTTGAAAAAAACGCTTTAAATTGCAAAACATCACGTCTATTATGCGCACCCTAAATTTACCAAAATAATGGAATCAGTACATGGTTCCTGGGTGGAGATAACGTAGAATTGAACGCTGCAACAACATCTAAGAAACCTGTGATTCAGCTGAAGGGTCTTGGCAAAAGCTTTGACGGTAAGCAGATCATCTCGGGTTTGGATCTAAATGTTAACGATGGTGAATTTTTAACCATCCTAGGTCCATCGGGCTGTGGTAAAACCACGGTACTACGTCTAATTGCTGGCTTTGAGAATGCTGACAACGGTCAGGTTATCATTGATGGTAAGGATGTCACTAGTATTCCGGCTGAACAACGCCATGTAAATACTGTGTTTCAGAGTTATGCACTGTTCCCTCATATGACAGTGTTTGACAATGTTGCGTTTGGTTTACGCATGCAAAACGTTAGTGCGAGTGAAATTGAACCTCGAGTAATGGAAGCATTGCGTATGGTGCAGTTAGATAAGTTTGCCCCTCGTAAACCACATCAATTGTCTGGTGGTCAGCAGCAACGTGTTGCTATCGCCCGTGCAGTTGTTAACAAACCAAAAGTTTTATTGTTAGATGAATCTTTATCTGCATTGGATTACAAACTACGTAAACAAATGCAGATCGAGCTTAAACAGCTACAACGTAAACTGGGTATTACTTTTATCTTCGTAACGCACGATCAGGAAGAAGCATTGTCAATGTCTGACCGCATTATTGTTATGCGCGATGGTAATGTTGAACAAGATGGCTCACCTCGTGAAATTTATGAAGAGCCAACAAACCTATTTGTTGCGCGCTTTATTGGTGAAATCAACGTATTTGACGCTATCGTTAAAGAACGTGTTGATGAAAAACGTATTTTAGCTGATGTTGAAGGTCGCCGAGCAACTATCCTATGTGATTTAGATGTAAATCCTGGTGATAAAGTGAAGGTGCTGCTTCGTCCAGAAGATATTCGCATTGAAGAAATTCATAATGGCGATAGCGTATCTGGCATCCTTGGTTATGTACGTGAACGTACCTATAAAGGCATGACTCTTGATTCTGTTGTACAACTAGAATCTGGCAAAAATGTAATGGTTAGTGAATTCTTCAATGAAGATGATCCTGATGTAGACCACTCTCTTGATCAGAAAGTTGCCATTACCTGGGTTGAAAGTTGGGAAGTGGTACTAGCTGATGAGCAAGAAGTTTAATCTACAAAATATCATCATCTCGATCATCGTTGGCTGGCTTGTTGTTTTTGTCTTCATGCCAAACCTAATGATCATCGGAACAAGTTTCTTAACTCGAGATGATGCAAACCTAATCAAGATGGTGTTCACGCTGGATAACTATACCCGCTTGTTCGACCCTCTTTACGCAAAAGTGATGTGGCACTCCTTCTATATGGCGTTGACTGCAACCATTTTGTGTTTATTGATTGGTTACCCTTTTGCATACGCGATTGCAAAAATGCCCGAAAAGTGGCGTCCATTTATGCTGTTTTTAGTGATTGTGCCGTTTTGGACCAACTCACTGATCCGTACTTACGGTCTAAAAATCATGCTGGGCACCCGTGGCTTATTAAATAACACGCTAATGTATTTAGACATTATTGATAAGCCGCTGCGCATTATGTACACCGAATATGCAGTAATGATTGGTCTGGTTTATATCCTTTTACCGTTTATGGTACTGCCACTGTATTCGGCTATTGAAAAACTAGACAATACTTATATTGAAGCGGCTCGTGACTTAGGTGCGAACAAGTTCCAAACTTTTACTAAGGTGATCTTCCCGCTCACTATGCCAGGTATCATCGCAGGCTGTTTGCTTGTTTTATTACCGGCTCTAGGTATGTTCTATGTATCAGACCTATTAGGTGGCGCGAAAAACCTTCTTATTGGTAACGTAATTAAGAGCCAAGTTCTAAATGCGCGTGATTGGCCGTTTGGTGCAGCGACAAGTATCGCTCTAACGGTGGCAATGGCTGTACTGCTTTATGCGTACTACCGTGCAGGTAAACTTCTTAACCGTAAGGTGGATTTAGAATAATGGGTCGCTTATTTAAATTTAGCTTTATGAGTGTGGTGTATGCATTTTTGTATACACCTATCATCATCCTGATTGTAAACTCATTCAATGCCAGTAAGTTTGGTATGAAATGGGATGGCTTTACATTCAAATGGTATGAACAACTCGTTACGAACGATAGCTTGATGCAAGCTGCTGGTCACTCGATCACTATCGCTGTTTTCTCAGCAACTGCAGCAGCATTAATTGGTAGCTTAACGGCGGTTGCCCTTTTCCGTTATCAGTTTAAGGGTAAGAAGTTTGTAACAGGTATGCTCTTTATCGTTATGATGTCACCAGATATCGTAATGGCAATTTCGCTACTTGCGTTGTTCCTACTAATGGGTGCAGAACTGGGTTTCTTAACTCTGCTACTATCACACATCACATTCTGTTTACCATTTGTTGTGGTAACCGTATATAGCCGCTTAAAAGGCTTTGATGTAAAAATGCTAGAAGCAGCTCGTGACCTAGGTGCAAGTGAGTGGGTAATTCTAAAACAGATTATTCTACCATTGGCAAAACCCGCTGTTGCAGCAGGTTGGCTATTGAGCTTTACCCTATCTTTGGATGATGTAATTATCAGTTCATTTACAACAGGTCCAACATACGAGATCTTACCTTTGAAGATTTACTCAATGGTTAAAGTTGGTATTTCACCTGAAGTAAATGCACTAGCGACAATCATGCTGGTTGTCTCTCTTGTTCTAGTTATCTGTTCTCAGTTACTGGCTCGAGAAAAAGTGTAATTGCTCAGTTTTACGTACTAAATCAAATGGCTAACTTATTGAGTTAGCCATTTTTTTATCCCAAATTCCTACCCTATTAGAAACTCACGCCATTCGTTACATTTAGACACACATTTTCACTATCCAAAAATCCTTTCCTGCTTTAGATTGCGCTCCACTTTTTATCTCTTTCATCTATGAAGATACTCGAATGAAAAAATGGTCATCTCTTTTGATCGGTTCCGCTCTACTGTCTGCTAGCCTAAATGTGGCAGCAGAAGAGACTAAAGACAAACAACTTGTTTTTATGAACTGGGGTCCCTACATCTCCACTGAGCTGCGTGAGCAATTCACCAAGGAAACCGGTATTAAAGTGATCTACTCGACTTATGAGTCAAATGAAACCATGTATGCCAAATTACGTGCGCATCCTGAAGGTTATGACTTAGTTGTACCTTCGACCTATTTCGTTGCCAAAATGCGCGATGAAGGCATGCTACAGAAGATTGATAAAAGTAAACTAACAAACTTTAATCAGCTAGATAAGAACTACCTAGATAAGCCGTTTGAACCAAGCAATGACTACTCTATTCCACACGTTATTGCGATGACCGGCCTTGCGGTTAATACCGATATGTATAATCCAGATGACTTTAATAGCTGGGCTGATCTATGGCGTCCAGAGCTAAAAGGTCAGTTAATGTTAATGGATGACACTCGAGAAGTGTTCCATATTGCTCTGCGTAAACTGGGCTATTCAGGTAATACAACCGATCCTAAACAGATTGATGAAGCGTATGAAGAGCTGAAAAAACTGATGCCTAACGTATTAGTATTTAATTCAGACAACCCTGCTGCGCCATATTTATCGGGTGAGGTTGGCTTAGGTATGTTGTGGAATGGATCTGCGGCGGCGGCACAAAAAGAAGGTTTACCAATTAAGCTTATCTGGCCAAAAGAAGGCGGGATTTTCTGGGTAGATAGTTTAGCTATTGCAAAAAATGCTAAAAACGTAGAAGCCGCACATAAGATGATCGATTTCTTATTGCGCCCTGAGATTGCAGCTAAAATCTCTGAGGAAACAGGTTATTTGACCGCAGTAGAAAAGTCTAATGCGAAATATAAAGATAACCCTACACTGTTCCCACCTCAAGAAGACCTTGACCGTGGTGAGTGGCAAGATGCGGTAGGTACAATGAATAACCGCTATGAAAATTATTTCCTTGAACTGAAAGCTGGCGATAATTAATATCTTATCTGCGGGTAGCATTAATTTGCTACTCGTAGTACTTTTGATAACATTAAAAATACATACCTTTCCAACTATCGATACCATATTCTGCTATATCCCCTAACAACTGATAATAAATTCTCCAGCGATTAGTAAATATCTCGATAATTTATTAACAGCACATCATACTCTGCTATACTTATGCCATCTTTATGATTCATAATAGATATGTTTCTATACCAAGCCTGATCAATAAATTAATTATTAATCACTTGGTCGTAGTCCTAGTTACCCATTTACTAGTGCAATACACCAAAAACTAGGGGGCGGTATTTTCCGCTAGAGAACACTCTCGAAAAATCCTGTATTTTAGTTAGGAGCTAAAAGAAATGAAAAAATGGTCTTCTTTAATGACCGGCGCTGTTTGCGCAATGGCTATGTTTTCAAACGTAGCGTCTGCAGCAGACAACGAACTGTATTTCTACAACTGGTCTGAGTACATTCCTCAAGATGTTATTGAACAGTTTACGAAAGAAACAGGCATTAAAGTGATTTATTCGACCTATGAGTCGAATGAAACTATGTATGCAAAGCTTAAGACCAACGGTGAAGGTTACGACTTAGTAGTTCCTTCAACTTATTACGTATCTAAGATGCGTGATGAAGGCATGCTACAAAAGATCGATCACTCTAAACTTTCACACTTCAAAGATCTTGACCCTAACTTCCTAGACAAGCCTTTTGACCCAAATAACGATTACTCTATTCCGTACATCTGGGGCGCAACAGGTATTGGTGTAAATACTGACGTTATCGACAAGTCTAAAATCCACAGCTGGGCTGATTTATGGGATCCTAAGTGGGAAGGTCAATTAATGATGATGGATGATGCTCGTGAGTTCTTCCACATTGGTCTTCGCAAGCTAGGTTATTCTGGTAATACAAAAGATCCTGCACAAATTAAAGCAGCATACGAAGAGCTTAAGAAGCTGATGCCTAATGTATTAGTATTTAACTCTGACTACCCTGCTAACCCATACATGGCGGGTGAAACTTCTCTAGGTATGCTATGGAATGGTTCTGCATACCAGGCTCAGCAAGAAGGCGCGCCAATTGATATCGTATGGCCAAAAGAAGGTGCAATCTTCTGGATGGACAGCTTATCTATTCCAGCTCAAGCTAAGCACATTGATGCTGCATACAAGATGATTGACTTCCTTCTACGTCCTGAAAACGCTGCTAAGATAGCACAGCAAATTGGTTACCCAACTCCTGTTGCGACTGCGAAGAAATTCCTACCTAAATCATTTGTTAATAATCCAATGATTTACCCACCACAATCAGTACTTGATGCTGGTGAGTGGCAGAACAGCGTTGGTAGCGCAAACGAGCTTTACGAAGAGTACTTCCAAAAGCTAAAAGCAGGTGAATAATACACTGCTCTAACGCAACAAAAAAAGAAGCCGAGCTTATTAATAGCTCGGCTTTTTGTTTATAGCTCTTCTTAAACACCATGGTATCTTGATAATGTATCGCTACGATACTATTGAAGAGTTCGCCTTATTGTTCTTATAATTTAACTGAAAGTAAGCTCACTTCTTTACTTATAGGCGTTACTTCAAATTGAGAACTATTTTTAAGATCCTCAACTTGAGCTTTATTCCATGCTTCATAAGTAACAACCTTACCATCCGTGCTCACGTTAACTGGCTCACCAGAAGGCACTCGACCACTCCATGAGATAGATGCAGATGCTGCTAATGCCATTGAACTAAAAGTGGTTGCAGCAACGATAGCAGCATAAAAAAGTGGTTTCATAGACATTGAATATAACCTCACATGTATTAGTTGTGATGAATTATATTCTTAGCATCTGCCTTGGCAACTGGGCAAAAATGCTAAATAGCGATCAATTGTTATACATCAAGCTTACCGAATATACCGTATAGATTTAGCATCTATTTATTTAGAAATCAAAACATGCTAATTGCACTTATTTACACCCAAGCTAATTTATGCTTAGGGTGTTTTTAATGTATTCAGGAACAATCTGAGTCGCTTTACCATAAATCTTTTCCTCAAATTCACTCTGAACCTGACTTGGCTCAAGATTTAACTCAACGGTGTGCAATCCTTGTAGTACCGCTTCATGAACAAAACCAGCGGCAGGATACACAACACCCGACGTACCAATAGAGATAAATAAATCTGCATCACAAATAGCACGATGAATGGCATCCATTCCAATTGGCATCTCACCAAACCAAACAATATCAGGTCGCATTGGAGCCGGGATTTGACAACAATGGCAGCGATCACTGGTATGAAGATCACCATGCCAATCTACCGTTTGTCCAGACTCACAACAGCGAGCCTTAAGAAGTTCACCGTGCATATGAATTACATTAACACTACCCGCTCTCTCATGAAGATTATCAATATTTTGCGTAACAATAGTCACTTTCCCTTCATGTTCTCGCTCTAACTGCGCTAAGGCTAAATGAGCGGCATTAGGAGCTACAGAGCCATCTTCAATTTGACGGCGTCTATCGTTATAAAAGTTCTGTACTAATTCTGGATTGCGTTCATAACCTTCTGGTGTTGCCACATCTTCAACTCGATGATTTTCCCAAAGCCCATCTTCGGATCGAAACGTACATATGCCTGATTCAGCAGAAATGCCTGCTCCTGTCAGTACGACAATATTTCGGTAAGGAAAAAGCATAATAGTATTCCTTTTTATATATTCTAGTGACTTTAGTTATATCATTGATTTTATTTAAGGTGTAGATAGCACATGTTAGACATTAGTATAAATATCAACACGGAAAGAAAATAAGAATATCTCTATTGTCTGCTTAAGCAAAATTAACCAATAAAAAAGCCGACACACTGAGTATCGGCTTTGAGATATCAAATAAGCTAATGAGAGTTATCAGCTGTTTTTGGTTGTATTTTCTTTTGGTTGGTTCTCTGGAAGGTCTTTAACTTCATCAAACCATAAGTTATGGTGCTCACGAGCCCAAGTTTCATCAACTTCACCCGTAATCATGCCATCAAGACCCGCTTCCATACCAAATAAACCAATGTAGATATGGAAAATAAAGCCACAAATCAGAATAAGAGCAGAGAACATATGAATTAAGTTCGATAGCTCCATATGACGACGTGTTTGATCAAAAATTGGGAAATCTAGAACAAAGCCACTTACAGTAATAAAGATACCGAAGAAGATAAGTAGCCAGAAGATAACCTTCTCACCACCGTTCGAGAAACCTGCTGATGGATGGGATCCTTTATGTTTACCAACCATACCGCCCATTTTCATGAACCACTGGATATCAACTTTATTGAAGATACTCTTACGCCACCACTTGATTAATACAGCAAACAGCAAAATCGCAAAGATTGGACCCATATAGTTATGGTATTGCTTAGCGGCAAAAATCACCCAGCCCCAAACATCTGTAGATAAAATTGGCTTTAAAAAGTGTTTACCATAAACCAGAGTCAGACCGCTGAAACCAAGGGTTAAGAAAGTAAATGCCATACTCCAGTGTAGAGCACGATCCATACGACTCCAGCGTTGAATCTTGCGGCCTGTTTTTGGCTTACTCAGTTTTAGAGGGCCAACAACAAAATACGCCAAAGTCACCATTGCTAAGCTACCAAAAATAGCTAATGCACCAAGCGGCGACATCCACTTTTCTTTTAAGATATACCAAGTTTGTCCTGGTACACTGATTAACACGTCATGCTCAGGCCAACCTGAAGTGGTATACCCCTTTTGACCATCTTTAACAGCGCGCCAATAATCAGCACCAGCAAAGCCAATAACTTCTCGCTTAACTACCGACTCACCCGCAGTTAAATCGTTAGAAGAAGAATTATCAGCAGCTAATACGGATGCAGAGAACGCAACCATTAAAGCGGTGAACACAACCGTTAACCAGCGTTGAATTCGCTTAGTCATTAAAGCTCCTGCCTGCTCTATTGAACAGTTCATCAATGTGCTACCACAGCAACACAGGGTTAGAATCAAAAAGAACAATTAGCGCTAAACGTTAAAGTCTAGCGCTAATTTTTATGGCTTAAGCCTTGCGAACTTTACTTGCATCCATAGCAAGTTCATCAGCTGCAGTGCTTGCCCAACCAGCATCTTTAGCACCACGAGCCGCTACACGTTTGCTGTAGATTTCAGAGATCTTCTCTGCATCACCTGCAAGTAACGACTTAGTAGAACACATAGATGCACACATTGGCAGCTTGCCTTCAGCGATGCGGTTTGCACCGTAAAGTAGGCGTTCTTTTTCAGAGCCAGGTTCAGTATTTGGACCACCTGAACAGTAAGTACATTTATCCATTTTACCGCGCTCAGCAAATGCCTGTTGTTTAGGAAACTGAGGCGCACCAAACGGGCAAGCAAATAGGCAGTAACCACAACCGATACATAGATCTTTATTGTGCTGAACAATGCCATCTTCTGTTTGACTGAAACAATCGGCAGGACACACCGCCATACAAGGCGCATCACTACAGTGCATACAAGCAACAGAAATCGAAGTTTCACCAGGAAGACCGTCGTTTAGCGTTACAACACGACGACGCTGGATACCCCAACCTACTGCTTCTGAGTTTGCGTTTTTACAAGCTGTCACACAGCCGTTACACTCGATGCAACGTTTTGTGTCACAAAGAAATTTCATACGTGCCATGGGTTAGCTCCTTAAGCTTTAGTAATATTACAAAGAGTTACTTTTGTTTCTTGCATCTGAGTAACAGGGTCATAACCGTAAGTGGTTGCCGTGTTAGCTGCTTCGCCAGAAACATAAGGAGCACAACCTTCTGGGTAGTGACTACGTAGACTTTCACCTTCAAACTCGCCACCGAAGTGGAATGGTAAGAATGCTAGACCTTCACGAACACGAGGTGTCACCATCGCTTTCACTTTAATACGGCCTTTTTCTGCGCCTTCAACCCAAACCATTTCGCCATCTTTAATGCCACGATCGTTCGCATCTTTTAGGTTAAGCTCAACAAACATCTCTTGTTGTAGCTCTGCAAGCCATGGGTTAGAACGTGTTTCCTCACCACCACCTTCGTACTCAACCAGACGACCAGAAGTTAGGATGATTGGGTATTCACCTGATACATCTTTATCCTGAATTGACTTGTAAAGTGTTGGTAAGCGGAATAGGTTCGCTTTGTCATCCCATGTTGGGTAATCAACAACAAGGTCACGACGAGGTGTATACAGAGGCTCACGGTGAAGTGGCACTGCATCAGGGAATGTCCAAACAACTGTACGAGCTTTTGCGTTACCGTAAGGAATACAACCGTGCTTAATAGCAACACGCTGAATACCACCAGATAAGTCTGTCTTCCAGTTTTTACCTTCTGCAGCTTGCTTCTCTTCTGCAGTTAGATCGTCCCACCAACCAAGTTGCTTCAACATCTTATCAGTGAATTCTGGGTAACCATCTTCCAGTTCACAACCCAGAGAGTAGCTATCTACTGCAAGTAGGCTTTGACCATCATGTTCAACACCAAAACGAGCACGGAAGTTACCACCACCTTGAGCAACCGTCTTTGATGTATCGTAAAGGATGTGAGTACCTGGGTGATTCATCTCAGGCGTACCCCAACATGGCCAAGGTAGACCGTAAGTTTCACCATTTGCTGGACCACCAATCGCCTCTAGAGAAGTACGATCGAATGTGTGCCAGTTTTTCTGGTGCTCTTTAAGACGCTCAGGACTTTGACCTGTGTAACCGATAGTCCACATACCCTTGTTATATTCACGAGTAATGTCTTCGATTACTGGACGGTTATTTTCAACCTTGATGTTCTTAAACAGTTTGTCTGCATAGCCCAGTTTTTGAGTCAATAAATACATGATCTCGTGGTCTGGCTTAGATTCAAACAGAGGATCAATAACCTGATCACGCCACTGAATTGAACGGTTAGTTGCTGTTACAGAACCGTAAGTTTCAAACTGTGTTGATGCTGGGAATAGGTATACATTATCAGTACGACCATTCATTACCGATGCAACACCTGGGTACGGGTCAACAATAACCATTAGGTCAAGTTTACCCATTGCTTTACGCATTTCTGGCCCACGAGTTTGTGAGTTTACTGCGTGACCCCAATAGAACATGGCACGGATATTATCGCGTTGAGCAATCTTATCTTTGTTCTCAAGAACACCATCAATCCAACGAGAAACAGGGATACCCTTGCTGTTCATTGGTTTTGCGCCAGCGTAAGTATTTGGATCGAAACGGCCTTGCATCCATTCATAATCCACATCCCATACGCGAGACCAGTGTTTCCAAGCACCTTCAGATAGACCGTAGTAACCAGGAAGGTTGTCAGATAGTACGCCAAAGTCTGTTGCACCCTGTACGTTATCGTGACCACGGAAGATATTTGCACCGCCACCTGATTTACCCATGTTGCCAAGAGCAAGTTCAAGGATACAGTAAGCACGTGTGTTGTTGTTACCTGTTGTATGCTGAGTACCACCCATACACCAAACAACACAACCAGGACGGTTTTCAGATAGCATTTTCGCCGTCTGGTAAACTTGTTCTTCAGGTACGCCAGTTACACGTTCAACTTCTTTTGGATTCCACTTCGCAACTTCTGCACGAACTTGGTCCATACCGTAAACGCGTTGACGAATAAACTCTTTATCTTCCCAACCATTTTGGAAAATATGGAACAGAACACCCCAAATAAAGGCTACGTCAGAACCTGGACGTAATGATACATAATGATCAGCTTTTGCCGCAGTACGTGTACGACGAGGGTCAACAACTACAATTTTACAGTCGTTAGTTTCTTTCGCGATCAAGATATGCTGCATTGCCACTGGGTGTGCTTCTGCAGGGTTTGAACCGATAAACAGAATTGACTTACAGTTGTGCATATCGTTAAGCGAGTTTGTCATTGCACCGTAGCCCCAAGTGTTTGCTACACCGGCAACTGTGGTTGAGTGACAGATACGCGCTTGGTGGTCAACGTTGTTAGTACCCCACATTGACACCATTTTACGGAACATGTAAGCCTGTTCGTTGTTGTGTTTTGCAGAACCTAACCAGTAAACTGAATCTGGGCCTGACTCTTCACGAATCTTAAGGATTTGCTGGCTTACTTCAGATAGAGCCTGATCCCAGCTTAGACGCTGCCACTTACCATTCACAAGCTTCATTGGATATTTAACGCGACGCGCACCGTGACCGTGTTCACGAAGTGCAGCACCCTTAGCACAGTGGCCACCAGCATTGAAAGGATGGTCAAAAGCGGGTTCCTGGTGAGTCCATACACCTTCTTGGGTTTCTGCGTAAATACCACAACCAACAGAACAGTGAGAACAAATAGTACGTTTCACTTCTTTTGGTGCGTCAGTTGGAATGAATTCCTCTGCCGCTTGTGCTTTTTTCATCATGCCTGGTGCAAACATGCTTGCACCAGCAATACCACCAGCAGCGGCGATTGATGAGTTACGAATAAATGAACGACGAGAGATACCTAGCTGGTTTTCGTCCTTGCTCACTTTGTCGGAACGTTTTGTTAGTTTCATTGAGTGCTCCGTCTATTACAAGGTATTGTAGTAATCACGAATATGCTGAGTTTCGTGATAACCTTTTGTTTTAGTTTCTTCTTTTTTCTCTTCTGACTTAGCAGCTGCTTGGACAGCAGTTGTTGTGCCAGCAGCAATTGCACCAGCTGCCGCAGTTAGGCCAATGTTTTTCAACAATTGACGGCGGCTTTCGTTGAGTTTTTTCTGCTCACTCATGAAAGTTTGCTCCTCTGTCGCTCAACCTGTTTAATAAAGGTGTCGATCATTTTTTATGCTTCTAGTCGCGATTTCTAAAACAGTTAGTAGGGATTAATCTGCTTGTAAAAATCGTGTTTTTTCTACTGTTAAAAACTGTAGCGCAAGTTCACCAACAGCGGTGTAAAAAACAGCACTTTTTGCCGTTTTAATATCGGTCGATACTTTTTCACACCAAGGTGCCAAATGGCGGTTGAAAAAAGTACGTTGAAGGTGCTCATCGCCCCCTTCCACCAGCATTGCCATCACTTCGAGCAAAGCGGCAATATGATCTTCCGGTTCTTTCACAGACTCATTACGTTCATAACCCAGTTGTTTTAGGTCACTACGAAGATGAGCCAGAGGCATTTCCATTAATGATCCAGTTAGATACCAAGAACCATAAGGCACAACGTCACCACGTCCAATGCCAATAAATAGATCTTGATATTCTTCTGCAACCGCAATAGGTGTCGCTTTTTGAGCCGCTAGTTTTAATAGAGGCCAAGCCGCAGCCATTGACGATTGATGCGGATCGTTTGTGCCTTCGACATCTAAATCTGCAAGCCAATCAAGCACATCTTGAGATGGAGATTGACGTAAAAGATGAGCCAGCAAATTGTAAATTTCGATGCGCAGTATTGCGTCTTGATTCGATGATGTTTGGTGCGAGTTCATAGCGCTTTCAATCTCCGGTTAAACTCGAATTTGATCTTCAGGATCGTCTTCAAATTTCGAAAAAATATCTCGAACACGACAATCTTCACACATAGATAAACGACGAATTGCGTCACCTTGAAAATGTGAATGTCCTTGAAGTTTTTCAATAAGCATTTTAACCATAGACTCAGGTGCAAATGGTTTTCCGCAATTAATACAACATGCGGCAGGCTCTTCATGAACAAGTTTTGCTTCTTTACGTGCTTGCCAACCCCAATTAAAACCGGGTTCAACTGTAATCACGTTTTCAGGGCATGCTTTTTGACACATACCACATTGAATACAATCTTCTTCAATAAATAGAAGGCCTGGACGATCACCAATTGCATGAAGAGCACGCGTTGGACAAACCGCCACACAACCCATACAAAGCGTACAATCATCGGCTTGACATGAAATAGAACCATAAGGTGCTTTTTCAATAACCGCAGAATGTTCAGGTTTTGTTGGAGCTTGTGCGTATAGTGCTTCTAATGTCGTAAACAATTTCTGACGCTTATTCCCTGAAAGTTGTTCACCTGCAGGTAATAGAGCCTCAGAAAATGGAACGTAGTTTTCAACATCAGCAAAGTTAAATAAGCAAATACGATCTGCTTCATAACCCATTTCAGTTAAAAACATTTGTGCCGTTGTTAGTTCATCAGAAAGCACACGATCAATCGTTGCAGGAATATAAGCCGTATTCGTTGCCAGAAGAACTTGATGTGCACCATAAAACAGTGCGCTAAACCAAGTATCTACGCCAACAGTTGCTAGTTCTTCTAAAGCAACAGGAATCACAGAAGTAGGCAGATGCGCAAGAGCATTAACCACATTCGCTTCATCACGGTTACCGTAAAATAGTAGCGTAGGTTTAACCCCACCCTCATTGGCATAACGTGTTAACAGGCGATGCACAAAATGTTGAGTATCGTCTGCATCTGGAAGAGCATAAGTGATCGCCTCTGTTGGACAGGCAGTCGCACAAGTACCAACGCCCTGACATAAGTAAGGGTTAATTTCGATTTCTTGATCCGCATTAGCCGAAATAGCACCAGCAGGACAAGCATCTAAACAACGATCACAACCTTCAACGCCACGAGATGCATGAGCACAAAGATCGGGATTAAATCTAAAATACTTAGGCTTATCAAAGGTACCCAGCATGTCTGGTAGTTCTTCAATAACACGAGCCAGTTTGTCTTTTCGAGCACCAATAGCGTAATAACCCGGTGCTGGAATTTCATAAGACATCACACCGTTTTCAGTTAGATCCACAATCAAATCGAAGCTATCACGACCAAGCGCAATTTTTGCCAGATTGGTTGTAGGCTCTAAACCGGCTACAGAAACTCGACACGTTACCTCGAACGCACCAAGATAGCCTTTAACATGAATTTCATCGCTAAAATATAGATTCTCCTCGGTTGCTTCAGAGGTTTTCTCTGTGGCAAGCAACGTAACAGAATGAAGTTCAGCAAATTGAGCAGCTAAAGGAGTAATTGTTTCCTGAGGTCCAACGATCAACAAATCCCCACGGCTTTCATAGGTAACCGTAGGTGGAATGAGATTTGCCAACTCAACAGTGCCAGTAATAGCAGCCAATCGAGCTTGACCATTGTTATCAGAAAATGCTTCTAGTGTACTTTTTAACATTTTTATTCCTGTGTACTCGTCACCGTTTGTCAGTGCCGATTCAAAGAAAACTGTTTATCTAATAAAATAATTCGAAACAGTTTTCTTCTTGCTTCTTATAGAGCAATAACCGATCCAACTTTTAACGGAATAAAATGACCAATAAGGAACTAAAATCGGAATCGGACACTCTGACCCACCAGCTATAGGACAATATGTCCCATCCTTTTTGTATCAATGCGCCAAAATGTCCCGATTAAATATAAGGTTTTAGTTCCCTTTTTGTCCCAGTGTTACTTTTTGAAAAAATTTTTTCTAACTCTTGTTCACTGGTTTGTGTGTTGCTTTGTGTGCGGCGAAATCTTCAGTTTGTGTTGATTCGGTAGGGAGAGATTCAACAGAAGAGTCAGCGCTAGTTTGAGTTGTTGTTAAGGATAGTTCAGAATCTGTAGATTGCTCATTTAATTGCTCTGATGAATCTACAGAATTCTTTGTAAGTTCAGCAGGTTGAGCTTGACTCTGGCTATTGTCAGATGCTTGTTCAGGTGTGAGTAGATCATCAATTTGTTCTTTAGCCCAAGAACGCAGTTCCCCTTTCACTTTATCTGATAACGTTTCTAGCTGAGAGAAGTCCTCGGTACAATCATCCATATCACTGATATAGTTGTATTCACTTGAATGAAACAGTTTACGCAAGGCCGCTTTTTTAACGGCTTTATCAACACCTTGCTTCAAGAAAGAGGCAGCACCAGATTCAAACGTCACCTTATCAACATCCGATAACGTTAAGTCTTCTGTTTCTTCAACCTCGTTATCAATCTCAGAACTATGATTATCCGAGACAGAATTATCTAGAGCAGATGTATCCGACTGTTCACAAGGACTGGTTGATTCTGAGCTTGCGTTGGCTTCATCTATATGAGTATTAGATAAAGACTGAGCGACTGTATCATCTATAATTTCAATAGAATCTTCTTTCTTTTCTTCTACTTGTGGCGTTTCTTCCCTTGCCGTTAATTTCCTACTTGACCAACGTTGGAAAAAATTACTTGTCACAAGAGCGTCCTCGACTTTTCTCTTTTGGGCCTTTGTCTTTAAAGCCTTTACGTTTAAATTCTAATAACTCGCCATGGCGGCCAATGTAAGCTTCCATCCAAGCTTGAATTGGTAATGGAATGCTAATATGTAAAACCGTGTAATCACCATCCATATAGCGAGCTGCAACCCCTTGTGCCGCCGTTACTAATACGGGTTTAAGTTGTTCATTATCAATCGCTTCACACACAAAAAACAGATGAGGATCTTGTGAGCTTAGGTTAAAGCGGTAATCGGTTCGTTCATCACGAAACAAAGCCAGAGGTAATAAATAACACGCATCACTTTGATGAGCTTCTGTAACATCTTCATCGTATAGACAAACATCATCAATAGACCAAGATAAGGTTGTCCAACGACCGACTTGTTTTTCTTCTGCATTTAGACAAAAACGAATTGGCCAAATTGACTCATCTTTTTTGAGTTCTTCAAGTTGTTGTTCGATCACAGATGACTCCTTTGTCTCTTTTCGACCAGATTAAAACGCAAGGTAATAAGCAAATATTAGACCAATTTATAAAGCATGTTACGAAAGCTTCTGATTCTTTACTTTGATCTTATCGTGCAAAACAACAAATTGAGTATAAAATCAGCAGTTATGCCTTAGGTAACGTATTTGGAATAAACCACTTATCAAAACTGGAACAATCTTTGCTTATAGCCTATCGTTCTTGCTATTAAACTATTTCCATAGGAATCCCTGATGACCCAGTTGCCAAAGATCATTAAAACGAACTCGTCTGTTAAGCAGACTTTTACAGTCGACATTATGGATGAGTATGGCGATATGCAGACGAAAGAGATTGCGTGCGAGCATCCCTTAACTGTGTATTTGAACTGGATTGAGATTGTTACCTTAATGACGTTAGGTGAACGACCTTCAGCTTTAGTGTTAGGGTATTTAAAAAACCAAGGCTTTATTAAAGATATCGATGCAATAGAGTCGGTGATCATTGACTGGGATACCAACTCTGCCGCGGTGATTACCAAAGAAAATACTGATGGAGTGAGTAAAACTCTTGAGAAGAAAACCGTTACCTCTGGCTGTGGTCAAGGCACCATGTACGGTAATGTGATGAAAAAACTAGAGGGTGTAACCTTACCTCAGCCTCAAATCTCACAAGCAAAACTCTATCAATTGCTTGAAGCGCTCACCCATCATAATGAGACCTATAAAGCAGCGGGAGCGGTTCATGGTTGTGCCGTGTGTAAAGATACTGAGATCCTATCTTTTGTTGAAGATGTAGGCCGTCACAATGCCGTTGATACTTTAGCCGGTGAGATGTGGTTAAAAGGTGAAACTGGTAACGATAAGATTTTTTATACAACAGGTCGACTTACTTCAGAGATGGTGATCAAAGTAGCTCAAATGGGGATTCCCGTTCTGCTTTCTCGCTCTGGCGCGACACAAATGGGTTATGAGCTAGCACAAAAGCTGGGGATTACCATGATAGCTCGTGCTAAAGGTCACCGTTTCCAAGTATACAGTGGCATGGATAATCTAATTCTCGATGTTAAGGGGAATGCCATGTCCGACACAGAACAAAAACAACAAGAAAAAATGACTCCGAATAAGGGTCAATCAGATAATTTACTTTAAGGGCTTGTTTTATCCATGACTGAATTTCCAGAATTTATGAATGCCAAATTAGTGGCTGAATATCTCGATCTTAACGAAAAGAAAGTTTATGCATTAGCTAATGAAGGCCTATTGCCAGCAACTAAAGTAACGGGCAAATGGTTATTCCCAAAGGCAATGCTGGATAAGTGGCTACTTGAATCTTGTCATAATGGCGTATTAAACGATCGTTTACTTATTGCAGGCTCTGATGATCCACTATTGCAGATGGTTGTTGGTAAAATGGCTAATCAATTAGGTAGTACCGCATTGATTGGTTACACATCAACAGGTACTCGACAAGGTCTATCGATGCTAAGCAAAGGCCATGTGGATATATGTGCCATTCACTGGGGTAATGCAGAAGAGGCCGCACTTCGTCACCCTGCTCTCTTACAACAATATTCGGGCCATAAGAACTGGGTATTAGTCCATGCCTTTGAGCGTGAACAAGGCTTAGTGGTAAGTAAAGAAATTGCCGATGCTGTAAATAATCGTTCTTTAAACCCTCATGAATTAGTCGCATCTCGCTGGCGTTGGGCTTTACGTCAAGAAGGTGCTGGTAGTATGAGAGCGCTTGAAGAATGGCTTCATGGTAGTGCATGTAATCTATCTATGTTAACGCAAGTAGACGTCTGTAACAGTGAGCGAGAATTAGCTTCGGCGATTGCTCGTGGACATGCTGATGTCGGTTGTGCCAGTGAAAGTACTGCCGGAGAATTTGGACTGGGGTTTGTTCCTCTTTGTACTGAAGCATTTGAATTGGTGATCCCAAAGAACATCTATTTTAGAACGCTACAACAACAGCTACTGCAATCTCTATCCGATCCTGAAGTGCAAAAACGAGGTCATGAGCTTGGTGGCTATAACTTCGCCCGTACAGGTAAGCAGGTTTGGAGTTCAAACTGATTCACCAAGCTCTCTAATTTCACCGATAATTCTAATTACAATACTCATCCAACAAAGGCTGTCATTTCGATGATGGCCTTTTTAATTGCAAAAAATCATAATCGCTTGATACACCCCGCTAGAGTACGCAATCAAAACTAAATAATACAAAAACACGAAACAATAAAAGCAATCATTTTAGTTTTCCGTATTAAACCATAATATCCACCAGTCAGATCTTATAAACCCAGCTAAATATACTATCTATTATAAATATGCACCCTCTCGCAAATTCACCAATTATGGATAGAAACATAAAATATTCATGAGATATCTGTCGTAATTTCTCTATCTTTTGTCTGAAAATGTAAGCAACACAGCGCATAAATTGTGACTTAATTCATTAATTGAGTAATGGCTCAGTAAAAACATTGATCCAATGCAACATATTGCAATTCAACAGTTTTTATTTACTAGTCAGACATCATAATTACTTAGACATCTGACCAGTATCTTCATAGATTTAACCGACTCGGTTTATCTCAATAAAAATAACAGTTGCTGCTGGTTAGCACGGAATTCAGTTCAACAAATATAAGCGAAGGAGTGGTAATGAATTATTTCATAACCGGCGCAACAGGCTTTATTGGAAGTCATTTATTAGCTCGTCTGGCAAAACGTTCTGGCAATTTTTATCTTCTGGCTCGTAGTGATAATGCAGAGCAAAAACTGCAGCTGTTAATCGAAAAGCATCAGTTACCTGCCGACCGTTTTCATTTAGTCACAGGCTCAATTACCGAGACGAACTTAGGTTTATCCAGCAAAACCATTTCTGAACTCACAGGCAAAATTACCCACTTCTATCATCTTGCTGCTATTTATGATTTAGAAGCTGACGAAGAAGCCTTAAAGCGTGCCAATATAGAAGGTACGGAAAACTGTGTTCGTATGGCTGAACGCCTACAGGCAAAATGTTTTCACCATGTAAGTTCCATCGCGGTTGCAGGTCAGTTCCGCGGCTGGTTCCGTGAAGATATGCTCGATCAAGCAACAGGTCTTGATCACCCTTATTTCTCAACCAAACATGAGTCAGAAAAAATCGTTCAGCAATCTTGTACAATCCCGTGGCGGGTTTATCGTCCAGGTATTGTGGTGGGACACTCTAAAACGGGTGAAGCAGAGCGTATTGATGGTCCATACTATTTCTTCAAGATCATCCAAAAACTCCGTCAAGCTCTACCTGAATGGATGCCATTATTAGGTCTTGAAGGGGGACGTCTTAATATTGTTCCTGTCGATTATGTTGCCGATACCATAGATCACATCTCTCATCTAGAGGATTTAGATCAGCAATGTTTCCATGTCGTTGATCCTGACCCATACCGCGCAGGTGAAGTGATTAATCTCTTTGCTCAAGCTGGTCACGCCCCTCGTATGGCTATGCGTTTTGATATGCGTCTACTCAATATGGTTCCCTCCCACCTGTGGAAACAATTGGCGCATTTACCTGTATTAGAACGTTTCATTGATGCAATCAGTCAAGAAATACGCGTCCCTAAAGACGCATTGAGTATGTTTAACTACCCAACGCAATTTGATTGCACTAATACACTACAAGCACTTGAAGGCAGTAACATCACCTGCCCTCGTCTAAGTGAATACGCAGCACCTATTTGGGATTATTGGGAACGTAACCTAGATCCAGATCTGCACGTTGAGAAAAGCTTAAAAGGCTGTGTGGCAGGAAAAGTCATCGCAATTACTGGTGCTTCTTCAGGTATTGGATATACAACCGCAATCAAACTGGCAAAAACCGATGCTAAATTGGTGTTAATTGCTCGTGATTTAGAACGCCTACAACAAACACGCAATGAAATTGAACGTTTGGGCGGTCATGCGGCAATTTATCAATGTGATTTAAGTAAAGATGAGCCAGCTCAAGAGACATTAGAGCTAATTAAGCAGCACCATGGCTCTATTGATATTTTGATTAACAACGCAGGACGTTCAATTCGCCGCTCAGTAGTCAATTCTGTCGATCGCCTTCACGATTATGAACGTACAATGCAGATCAACTATTTTGGTGCGCTTCGTATGATCATGGGCACTTTGCCAGGCATGCTTGAGAAAGAAGCTGGTCACATCATTAATATCTCATCCATCGCCGTATTAACCAATCAGCCACGATTCTCAGCTTACGCAGCATCAAAGGCGGCCCTAGATTCATTTACTCGTACAGCAGGTGCCGAACTGTGTGGTCAGGGTGTCCATTTCACAACGATTAATATGCCGTTAGTAGAAACACCAATGATTGCAGACCATTACCGTCAAGCGAAAGGTGGCATTCCATTGCTGACTTCCGAAGAAGCGGCGGATTTGATTATCAAAGCTATTATTGAAAAACCGAAACGTATTGCGACTAAGTTGGGACTATTTGCCGCGCTAGTACACGGTGTATATCCAAAACTTGGCGAATTGGTGATGAATGCAGGCTTTAATATTTCTCCTGATTCCGATGATCCTGAGCGTGATAGTCAACAACCAAAAGAACACACTCCAGATGTTGTTGCCCTCTCTAGTTTAATTCGTGAAATTCATATGTAAGGATACAAACATGAATTTATCTGCAACCCATGATTACCAACAAGATCTTGATAGCTTGTTGCAATACTTTAGCGAAGAAGAGCTCATCATTGAGAAATATCAAGCGCTTGGGGCAAAAAATGTCAAAGTGCAAGAGTTAAAAGAGACCTCTGCTGGATTTGTTGTGACAACCTATCGTGACGTACCTGCAAATGTACCTAGCTTATTGAAAAGTGTATTGGTCGATTACAACACCATTAAACAAGTGGAAAATTGGGCTTGGCAAGATGACGGTAGCCTAGTTTGCGCTATGTCCGTCACTATAGAAGGTGTTCCAGCTGAAATGACGGGAACACTGCATTTTAGTGAACCGTTAAGCATGGTCGGTGATGGGCCTGTTACACGTAATGAAATCAATTTGACCATTACCAGTGCTATTCCTTTTGTCGGTAAGCAATTGGTTAACTTTATTGGTCAAGACAGCAAACAACAGATGGAGGCCGAATACCAGTTTCTTAAAGAGCTGGAGTTGACCGCCTAACGAGCAGCAGTAAGTGAGTCATGAACACTATGATGATATCGATAACAAAGTCCATGACTCACTTCTTCGCATCGTGTTTATTTTTGCTTTTAATTTTGGTTAATCGATACAAGGACTGTATATGAAAACTCGAGATCGCATTCTGGCTGTGAGTCTTGATTTATTTAACCGTCATGGTGTCTCTCAAGTAAGCACCCTGATAATTGCAACTGAAATGGGGATCAGCCCAGGTAATCTTTACTATCATTTCCGCGGCAAAGAAGAGATCATTTCAACTATGATTTCTGATCTTCAACATGCCATTACCCAATTGAGTGCTGAATATCCAAACCAAGTTAAAGAGTTTGATGATTATTGGCCATTTATGCATACGGTTATGGCTCTGTTTACTCATTATCGTTTTTTATTTCGTAATCTTGATAATCTCAATAGCCAAGATCAACAAATGCGCCGTAAAATTCGCTCGCTGGTGTTAAAGCTACGTCAAATTACGACGGATATGATAAATCACCTCATTGAGTTAGAAAAAATTCGTTGTGATAAACAGACGGTTCCTCTTTTGGCCGATAACCTATTATTGGTATCACTTAATTGGCTTAACTATCAAACGTTACTTGATGATAAATACAGTGATGAAGAGTTAATTCGAACGGGTGTCCTTCGCATAATCTCTTTGTTAGAACCCTACTTAACTGAAAATGCCCAGTCACCATATTTTACCCATCAAGATTTATTAAATGAACTGGTGATCTAGCATCACCTTTTGTAGTCCTATCATCGCTTTGTTTTTAACAAAAAATACCCAAGTCAATTAGCTTGGGTATTTTCATTTAAGCGATGAGTGATAGAAATCAGTTATTGATAAACTTTTGGAATACTTCCGTAAAGTCACTTCTCTGATACGTACCTTTGGCTGATTCAATATACTGGAAGGCAAATTGAGTCATTTTTTCAAACTCAGTAGATGGCGTTGCGTTGGATGAAAGTCGACCAACAGCTGAAGTTGCCAGTTCTAGTGACTTACGAGCATCATCTAAACTCACCATGTTCAAATATTGCTGGTGTGCAATTTCAAACAAGGCTTTATACAGATCTTTTAACTGTTCAATTTGCTGCTTATCGACATCAATAGAGAAATACTCTTCACCTAACTGGAATTTGATCTCTGCATCTAAATCGATTGTACCTGCGGTTTCTAGCAGTACATGACGGAAAGTATAGTGCGAATATTCATAACGCTTTAAAACACGCTTAGAACTCACAGCTGATGCCCCATCTACATGAATAAGAGCACGGTTAGTAAAGCAGTATTCATCTTTCTTCGATTTGATCAAAAAGAAAATCTGCTCATTATCTTCGTGGAAAATATAATCATCAGAATCTACTTTATTGTAATCTCCTGGTGCAATAATTTTACCAATGTCACTTAAACCTAGAGCCTCTGACGCAAGCTTTTTAAACATGTGAAATCCTTTTAAATCATTTTTTCATTACGGTTTCAAACTAACTAATTTTTTGCTGTTTTTCAATGTGACTTAAGTAATTGGCTTTTGATTCCATTAAACATAGCAAGCAACCTATCATAAGCGGCTTGGTGTTGATTAATGAATACACGACACACTCTGGCACTTTCTCGATACCCATCAGGCAAACCAAGATTGAGATCTTTTGCCATATTATTGGCTAACTGGATTTCCTGTTCTGTCGGTGGTTTCAGCTCATCGGGTATAGCTTGAATAATAGAATTGTGTAAAGCCGTGCTGAACCCATCCCAAGTATTAAGATCGACTTCTGTTTGTTCAGTTAAAGCCAATAACTCTTGTTGTTCTTTGGTTAGGTGATATGAATAAACAATATTACCTAATTTGAATTCGATCTTGTCCATATTATTCTCATCAATAATAACTGCTTTAGTTATACTGCATAGCGGAAAATATATCTCTTCAACAATACAAAAACACTCCCAATATAAGAAGTGTTTCAAACAGGCAATGTAAAACTAGCGAAGTACTCTCACTGTGTGTGTTTTTAAGAACTCTTTAGCAAAGTCGTTAACTTGTTCTTTTTGAGCTTCTGATAAATGACTCATTGCTTCAAGATAATCTTCTTTATAAATCTCATAAAGAGATTGTTTTTTATCCGTACCCATCGAATCTAAATATATTTTTGAGTACGCAGCACCAAGCACTTCATCTTTCTCTGGATATGTAATCCTTGGTGTAGCATTTAGGTATCCTGCAGCAAGAAAAATAATGGAACCCGCATCTCCAGTATTCGCCATTTTCTTCCATATCTCTAACGCCTTTTCTTTTTTTCCTTCTCGTAGGAGAATAGAAGCATAGCCTTCCATACCCCTAAAATTACCCTGTTCGGCTGAGGCTTTGTATAAACGTTTTACTTCTTTTTCTCGCTTGCCCGGTATAAAAAACCAACCATCACCAACCTCATAAGTTCTACCTAATTCATACTGAGCATTCGCATCACCATGCTCTGCTGCTTTTTCTTTCCATTCGGTTTCTTCTGAGCCAGAATACAAAAGTGATAATCTATACATGGCTTTTGCATCACCTTGTTTTGCTCTATCTTTTAATGCCTTTATCTGCTCAGCTCGGTACAGGTCTCTATCACCAAAAACATTACGGCTAAATGAAAGCGCAAATTTAGCATCATCACTTCCTAGTTTCGCAGCTTTAACTGCATATTCATGTTCTTGGGGGCCAAGAACCATAACATTTGTTGATAGACTTCTTGAATAAGCCAAAGCTGCTTTCGCATTACCTTTGTCAGCCGCGTATTTTAAATATGGTTGACCTTGTTTTATTTTATATTGGTCTACCAGCAAATCCCCTAATTGATAAGCATCTTCAACAGACATGGTGTTAGGTGCTGGATACGTTGCTTGTGCCTGTATTTGTGAGACGAATAGCAGGCATAAACATAACAACCACCAATAACCAATTTTTATTTTTTCCATTGTTTAATAATCCTTAAATTCACATGTACTGTAATTAGTATTTTGCTGAGCTCATAAGACTCAATACTGATAGGTTACATTTAATGACGACCATTATTCACATGACTTAAACCTTCATCAAAGGCAGCATTCGCGTACACATCTCTGTCTGTATAATAGGCATCGAATAACTTTACTGTTAATGCATCGAATTCTGTATAAAACATCCCATTATTTGAATATTTATAAAGTTTCATAGAATGGTCAATGTTATAGGGCTTATCCATATCGACATTAAAATCCTTTTCCATGAATTTTAAAATAGTGCGTCTGTTGACAAGGAAATCATTCTTTTTCACATCCTCTGATTGCGACGCTTTACTATATGGATTCATCCTCTCAAGCGCTTTTTGCATTTGTCTAGTTGCGGCTTTTTTCTCTACACTCATGATATGGTCATTACCCAACCAGTGAATCACTTTACACAGCGCCAACTGTTGCATCAGTAAGGCTTCATCTATTTCGATTTTTATTCGGTTATTATTCGAGTCAACTATATTAAATTTTTTAGGCGAAGATACTAATGTAAACAATAGAGGCCCTAAAGCTTCGGGGATCATCAATCGCATCCATTCAGATAAAATCGTCTCATCCCCATTAATTAAAGTATAAGCTACTAGCCCAGCAGAACTTTGTTCAAATATATCTAAAATATTGTCGTAAGTGTCTTTTTGTTTTGCCAAAAAAAGACCAATGTTTAATTGACTGTAAAGAATCCCTTTGCTTAGCAGAGAAAGTTGTTTGAATGTTTCATCATCAGCGACGATATCAATTCTACGATAATGAGCTTGTCGTAATAAGCGTTGAAATTGCCAAATCCAGGCTCCAATCATTGTTGGGTTTATAGCTCCTTCAAAAGCGAGACCTACACTCGGAGGACCAAAGCGCACTCCAATAAGTAATTTTTTGTCGACAAAGCGGAACCGAAATGGTAACTCAACCATTTTACTTTTTTCTATTTTAAATACACCTTTCATCAATGAGTGAGCTGATGAGTCTTTATCTATCAAATACTCAGGGTATCCTGACGGTGGATACCAAAAAATGAAACCACCGATTTCAACTCCAGCCTTAAGGCCCATTTCAAACTTAACACCTTTAAAGCTCACTTCATCATCATTAACTTCATATAATTTAGGAATCGACAAACCACCAGCATTTAACTCAACTTTTCCACCAAGTATTAAATTCGCTCCAGCAAAACCCCATGCTTTACAGTAAAACTGAGCTTGAATTGCGCCACATTGAAATTTAGTTAATTTTTGGACTCCATTATGTTCATATTTAACCGGTATTACGAGGTCACGGTCTTGTTTTGTTATAGCTTCAGGAATTTTAATAAGAGGCTTACCTGTTAACATCTTAAATATATTAACTTCACCTTTAGCTAAAATTAACTCAGTCTTAGCTTCTAGTGGTAACATCTCCATTTTGTTTGTACTACCTGAGTCATGAGATTCATTTCCAACGACAATATCTAATGGATTAGACAACCCTGACTGTGTCGATGCTACTGTCATTCGTAATGCTTGTGCTTGCTTACTATCATCAAAAGGTGATAAACGTGCTTTTAAATCTCGTGAAAATAAGACCTCAGAAATTGCTTGTTCCCATACTTTAGAATTCTCTTTTAAGCTTTCGACTTCTATATGCTTATCAGATAGTGTTTTATAGAATGCCTTGCTATCAAATACGCCATCATCGCCAAACCAGCCGTCTTCAATAGGTAATTCTTGTAAATAATCTCCAAGCATTTCTATTATTGCATAATCACTTTTTTCTTCGGCAGATATAAGCTTATTTCCCTTTGCTTCAGGTTGTGGAATGTCAATCAAACTACAGTAGCGTAAACCATCTTTTTGATTACTATTACTCCCACCTAAAATATACTCTCGTAATGGGAAGTCACCTTTAACAATATATTTTAATGGTTTTGGTCGATAGTCCTCTATATCCCATAACAAAAATAGCGAACTCGACATATTAAGTATATTCGTAATAGCTTGCAGATGAATTTTTAATGCCTCTTTTTCAAGCGCTTTAAGCTGTTTATATTCCTCTTTCAGAATTTGATTTGGAGGCAACGCAAAGTTATTAGTCGATTTCAAAAGAGCCTTTAACTTTTCATTTAAAACCTCTTCCTGTTTTTTAGCTCTTTTAAGGTAATCAAAATACAAAGCATAATACTCATGCCCTTTTGACTTGTCCTGTCCGGCTAAAGCAAGTTCTGGAGTGGCTATACCACAAACAGATAAATCTTCTATACTCTTTTCTAGTGCTTCTTTATGTTTTTCAGCGTTTGCCGTTTGCTTAATTAAATGAGCCTTATAATATTCAACAGCATCCCCAACTTGGTATTGTGCGTTTGAATATACTTTATTAAGTGCTTGTAGACGTTTTTTCAAATCATCAATCTGAGCTTGAGGTGTTAACTCTGACTGTTTTAGAAATGCTTCTCTTGCCTTTTGATATGCTTTAATTGCTTTTCGTATTTTGGGTTCTTTTGGTGAATACAACTTACCATCATCAAAAATATATCCTTGATCCTTAGCATTCTGTTGAGCTTTAGCTAAAATCCGTTTATGAATTTCTCGTTTTTGATTAACTAATGCACTGGCCTCATAGGCAGAAGAGGCATTTTGAAGATGTTTTTGTTGATGAGATAGCCAATGTTCAGTTTCTTGAAACAATAGCTTATCTTCATCGGCAATAAAAGATGTTAATGTAGCGCTTAATAGACCATCTAGAATACCAGCTTGAGATAAGCTTGGCATAACATTTGTACTATCTTTACCTTTAAATCTCGCTTTAAATTTACTTTCTGCGTCTTCTAAATATTGAACGGCAGTTTCATCCATAAGGTAGAATGCATCGCCTTCGATAAAATAAGCAATATCTTTATATTTCTTAACCTTAGACTCTTTTTCACACGTCATTATGTGCTTCGGAAATAAATTTTGCTCTGCACCTATCGGCTGTTTATCTGCTGCAGGTAAAATAACAACGGGGTAATTTGCACTACTATCATCAGACGCCATGTCTATTTTATCTATCATCAATTTTTCTCTCTAACCATAAAGTCATCAGATTGTTTTACAACCATAGCTAATTGAATCGCTGATTCATAAAGACCCATATCGTCTAATGACTGATTTAACAATGAGTTCCATTCTGGTCGATCAATGATTGCTAAATTATCAGCAAGAAATCCTCTCCACTCTTCCAATAATGCTTGGTTTTGCAATCCATTTTTAATCAAACTCTCGATCACAATACTTGCTCGATGAAGCTCTTCTGACGGTTTTTGTTGCCATCTTTCACATAAACCTAACCATGCACCTAAACGATAGCGCTCCATTACTTGTACGGTTATATCTGAAATTGAGATCACTCTTTTCTTTATTTCTTCTTTTGATAGATCACAATAAACCCATTGTTTTCGCGTTATTTGTGGGCAAATAACTTTAAAACCATAAAAGAGTTCTGGTTCACTATTTAACAAAGAAAGACAAACGCTTGGAGCATAGAATCTTACATAAACAGATCCAAGATTTTCACTATCTACTTCTAAATATTGATTTAATGTTTCTCTAACTTGCTCTATAGACAGTTTTGAAAGAAGTAATATACCTAAATATTCATTCATCATAGATTCAACCACATAAGTATCATCTAATTTCAAACTTATTAATAATGGGCTAGCTTCAATAGCGGATTTAAACCTCGTCCCGATAAACAAAGCTTCTTGATCATACTCAGTTATTTCATTTATTAAATGAGATCTATCCATCAACGCGTAAAGTTTGTAACCCTGAGCCAAATCTTCAGTAATAACCTTATCAAACAATTTATGGGTATTATTTATTTCTTGCATAAACATTTATCTCCTCTCTGACAACTTCCATCACTTTGCAATCCGCATACTGGTAGTAGCGGAATATTTGCCTTACTTGCAATGAGAAGAGCAGAAACAAAAACAGGAGGAACGTCTAATGGATATGGGGCCACCTCAATCGCCCCAGGTAATAAAGGAGCTGAACCTGCATACCCTGAACCACTGCCAGCACTGCCGCCTGAATTTAGGTTAACCGCAGAGCCAACCAGTGACACACCAGAGTCATCCACTTTAATAAAGCTTCCGCCCGCTTTTACGGTAATTTCAGCGCCTGCTTCAATAACAACTTTCTGTCCAGCTTTAATATGAATTTCATTACCAGATTCCGAGATCCAAGCCTGACCTGTTTTAACATGAAGCGAGCCATCAACAACTAACGTTTGATTACCTTTCGTATGCTGGCGAGCTTCACCATCAACCGTAAGATGATCATTGGCCTTGATATGAGAAAAACGCTCATTTTCTACATCAAGGTGTAAATCGTGTTTAATATTATCAGTACGGTCGTTTTCAACTAATACGTTGACATCTTTTTGAGCATGAACATAAATTTCTTCTTTACCAGCTTGGTCTTCAAAACGTAGCTCATTATATCCGTCACCTTGATGTGTTTCGGTGCGCAATACAGTTCGAGTTTTATGTGCCGGTAGCTCATAAGGTGGTTTATTTGTAGCATGAAAGGTTCGACCCGTAATCAGCGGTTGATCCGGATCGCCTTCAAGAAAACTGACGATAACTTCGTTACCAACCCTAGGGATCGTAACCATGCCATATTGAGTACCTGCCCATGCTTGTGAAACCCGAATCCAGCAACTCGCTTTATCATCACTGTTGCTGTATCTATCCCACGGAAATTGAACCTTTACTCGACCATATTCATCACAATAGATCTCTTCCCCTTCAGGGCCAACCACTTGTGCTATTTGTGGTCCATCAACCCGAGGTTTTGCGTTAAATGGAGGTCGCCATGCATGATGCCCAGAAATGACCAAAAACTCGTTATTATAGGTTGTTTCGCCTTCCCCTCCGGCCTCTTCTAACGCCTGAGGCTGAGTACCCACATGGTTATTTTCAACAACAAACCAATCACGATTACACTCTTCGGTGCTGTGATCTTGTAATAGGATTTTTTGACCCGGTATAACCTTGGCTATATTACTTTTTCCCAAACCGATATTGGCATCACGGCGTAATGATTCAAGACGAAATTGAGTAAAAGGCTTTCCATTTTCATCATCTTTATAGCGACCTGGATAATCATAATGCTCATAAATGTCTTGCTGATAGTCCGACTCTGTCGCTTGAAAGGTTTGCAAGAAACTGTAGGCTGGGTTCTTAAAACTGTAGTCTTTTAGTTGTGCTGATGATGGACGAATTTGAGTTGTTTGTTTGAATTGACGAACAAAGGGCAATGGGCTGCTACCACCACTTAAAGCATTATACGTTACAGGATCTGCTAACATTTCAACGTTTTGGTTATCATCTGTAAAGATAACTGTATTTTTCTTATTATGGTTGAAATGAAAAAAGATCCCTTCTTCAGCCGCTACTCGTTGGATAAATTCCAAATCACTTTCACGGTACTGTACACAATATTCACGTTGTGGATACTGACGAGCCAAAGCAAAAGCGTAGTCTTGAATATTCATCTCTTGCAATAAGATAGAAATGATCTCAGGAACCGTTTGAGTTTGAAATATTCGACTATTTTGACGTAAGCTTAAGCGAGCTAATGGCGGCACCATTTCAACTTGATATAGCGTATGACGATGGCCTGTATCTCCTTGAGAAAAAGCTGAAACAATACCATGCCACTCTTGCTGACATTCTCCATCTCGCCATACGGTTAGAGTACAGTTGTTATCGACAATCTCATCAGGCCCAATAAAAGGCTCACGACTTGCCAGTTCGATCAAAAATGAAAATGGTAATGACAAACCATCATTACCACAAAATTCAGTAACTGCAAAAGTTGATGTCTCACATCCTTCTACAGTAAAAGTAAATTGTAAACCTGTAGCCATACTGACGTTACTCATCTTATCTATTATTTTTAATGCTGAATGAGTTACTCAACAAAAGGAACACGCCTCCCGTAAAAGTGAGGCGCATTCCGCAGAGTTAATTACAACTTATGATGCTTCTAATGGCGCACGCCAATCATCAGAACCTGATGTACCTGAAATCTTATGGTCCCAATTAATCTTACGATAAGCCATTGATACTTCAATTAGCTGGGTGTAATCCGCTTTTGATGGATCTTGGCAGTGTGGCATTTGGTTATTGATATCAACGATGGTTGCATCGGTCAGAGTTGTCGTAAAGAAGTGCTCTTGCTTACCCTGAATAGAGGTGCGGTACCATTTGAGTTCTACGGTTGGCAGCATTTCACCCGATGCTAATGCGTTATATAGCAATGGAACGGCTTTATTTAGAGCAACAGTAAACTTAAATGGTTTATGGACGCGCTGACCTGATGGCTGACCTGATTGAGGATCGGTTGGAACCGTAACAATATGCTTAAACTCTTGAACTAACATCTGGTCTTCATGACCTTCAACAAAAATATTTCCAACAGAGTTTGCAGTAAACGCACCAGATGTAATATTCCCCTGAGTTTTACCTTGAATTGAAATATAACAAGGAGTTGGCATTTTTTAATTTCCTTTTAATTTGTTACAAAAATATGAATATAGGCTGTATTGCCCATATATCTAATGCATGATGTATGCCAAATTATGCAATTTATTATATTGCTGATTTATAAGGAAATTAGTTAATGATAGTTCTATTACTTACATCCACTGGGCAAGATCTTGCTCAACAGCGGGCAAGATCTTGCCCAGCGAGCAAAAAGTTGCCCAGGAAAATGCAGATTTTTACAATTTGATTACAAAAAGGATATTCATCACTTTATCTCAAAGTCATCGTAAAGCATTTGAAAGAAAATTTGTTTATTACAGCAATAAGCACCCTTATTTATACTGTTTATAACCACATACATTAACCGCAATTAAATGGTGTTTAATTTATCGATGCAATCAAGTGATTAATTTTAAGGCTAAATATTTTGCTTTTTACATAAACTTGACTTGCTTATTTTGCTAAGAAAAAGAAACAATGCACGCTCATAAATTTGTACTATATTTTATCTTCAATTATTTGTATCAAGGAGCCGTTGTGCGCAGAGCTATCGCCCTAGCCGTTGCACTTGTCAGTTTCAGTTTCTCTGCCACTGCAAGCATTAATACCAGCAAGTTAAAAGCAGATAATCTTCACACTGCCTCAGTCAGTACTTACGTGATGGATTTAAGCGCTGGTCGCACGCTTTATAAAAAAAATTCCAATCTAGTGATGCCTATTGCTTCAATTACTAAGTTAATGACAGCAATGGTAACGCTAGATGCAAAACTGCCTCTTAATGAGAAAATCACGTTTAATAAAGCGGATAAAGAGCGCATGTATAACAACTACACTCGTGTACGTTTAGGTTCAACTCTGAGCCGAGGTGAAACCATTCACATTGCTTTGATGTCGTCAGAGAACTTAGCGGCGGCAGCATTAGCGGGTCACTACCCTGGTGGCTCAAAGGCATTCGTTAAAGCGATGAACGCTAAGGCTAAAGCTCTTGGTATGACACACACTCGTTTTGTCGATAGCTCAGGTCTTGATCCTCGTAACGTATCTACAGCATCAGACGTATCAAAACTGGTTCGCGCGGCTTATAAGTACCCACAGATCCGTAAATACAGTACGACACCTGTACATACCGCTTATTTTGGTAAACCAAATTATAAATTGGGTTACACCAATACCAACGCTCTCGCTCGCGGCAAAAAGTGGACGGTAAACCTAACAAAAACGGGTCATCTAAAAGTGGCTGGTCACTGTTTAGCAATGGTAACAACCATTCAAGGTCGTAAATACTTGATGGTTATGCTTGATACTCAAGGTAAGCTAACCCCAGTTGGTGATGCAGGACGCATTAAGAAATGGCTAGAGACAGGCCATAGTGGTGATATTTCAGCATCAGCTAAAGCATATCAAACACAAAAATATAAACAGCTAACTCATAAAGCTTAATGATTTGCTGTTCTCAATACTAAATTCTAAGGCGCACCACTTAACCGGTGCGCTTTTTTTTATTTTGGGCATTAACACGGGAAGATTTTATATTGTCGCTTTCATCGCCACATTGATTGCTAAGTTTTGCTTTTTGATAACAGTCTTCAATAAAAGCACTGATCACCTGAACGGCTTGTTCCGCTTCTGATAATTGATTAAATAATGGGTAAACATGAGGTACGCCTTTTACCACATCTAATGTTACCTTCCCCCCAGCCTGTTCGATTTTTTCTGCTAATCGAATTGAGTCGTCCATTAAAATTTCTTCTGTCCCAACCGTAATATAAATAGGTGGAAGATCGTGCAACTCAGCGTAAAACGGAGATACTTCAGGATTACATGGGTTCTGAGTTCCAATATAATTATTTCGCATTAGCAATAAGCTACTCAGATCAAAAAAAGGATCATCTTTACTCTTAGTAAAAGCCGATTCCCCAGTTACTGCCATATCAGAAACAGGTGATAACAGAGCCGCCCCTGCTGGCATCACTAGACCTTCATTACGAATCTTAACTAAGGTTGTGAGTGCTAAATTGCCACCAGCCGAATCACCTGCAATAAAAATATGATCGGGGAGATAACCGTTGATAAGGAGTTGGTTATAAACAGCAAAAGCTTCGTTAACCGCCTGGGGATATGGGTACTCAGGAGATAGACTGTAATTGACCATCAACCCTCGCGACTGACTGCCTCGTGCAATTCGACCTAGAAAAGAGGTATGGGTTTTTGGACTGGTAAAGCAGAATCCTCCACCATGAAAATACAGTAAGATACGATTACCGCGGCTGGTTGACATATCAACCCAATCGCAAGACACATCGGCAAATTTTGTTGGTGATATCGTGAGTGATTTTGGCGAACTGAATAATGCACCATAAGAATCAATACTGGCGATCAGTTCCCGCATTTCTTGTGTGGTTTCGCAACGAGCCATTCGTTGTCGCATAATACGGAATAATAGCTTATTGAAGGCTCTTGTACGCCAATTATCCATAATAAACACCTCTCACTGAACTTCACTGCAATAAATGAACCAGCTTGCGTTTAACCTGCCAATATTAAACCAGTATCCAGTTAACTTTATCTATATACTCAAGTGACTTCAAGATGCGATGTTACTTGGGTATATAACAAACAAAAAAGGGATACGTGTTGTACCATTACACGTATCCCAAAGATGGATTTTCATCCATGCTACAAAATAGGGATCATCACTTCTGGCTAATGATTCTCCCTTGCTACAAACTAGGGGACATTAACGCAACAGTACTTAGGCTTCGGTAAGCTTCTCTACTGCTTGTGTTAGCTTGTCAATTTTCTCATCCATACGAGTCAGTTTTTCACGGTCTACGCCACTTAGACGATAGAAGATATCATTCATGCCCGCTTCCATTTCATCTGTCGCTTTCTCTGCGTTTTTACTGATGCAAACTTTAGCTTGAGTTTCAACTTCTTTACCGCGCTCAACTAACTCGTCAAATGCTTGATTTGTTTTTTCATTAAGCTGCTGCGCTTCTTCTAGGCTGCGGCTATATAAACCAAGACCTGCAAGCCAAATATTGCGAGCAACACCTTCACCACTTTCAACCACACTTTTTGCGGCTTTCATTACAGTTTTATCGATCATAATGGTATCTCCCTTTACGAATTAATCGCTATGAAATGGCTTAAGATTTCACAGGCTCTTGGGGTTTATTCTGTTCAGTTTGAGTGACTGCATTCTTCACTTCAGTAACCGTATTTGTCGCGACAACTTCCACTTTTTTAGCAAGCTCTGCTGCTTTTTCTGTCACAGGTTCAACCTTAGGAACGGGTTTGGCTGCAACAACTTCGGTTTTTTCTGTTTTACGACGAGCAATCCCAGCTTTGCGTCCACGAGTTGCAGGTTTCGCACTGGCTTCAGCTTTTGCTTTTCGTCCGGCACGTTTTGGCGCAACTTCTTTTTCTTTCTTAGCCACTAAAGCTTCAATCGATGCAGTAAGTTGATCAATCTTGTCATCCACTTGATCTAAACGATCGTTATCTAAACCAATCAATTTTTGCACGACTTTGTGAACACGCTCTTCCAGTACAACCGATGTTTGACTTTTTGCGGTATGCACACGCTCTTTAGTATGAGACTCAACAGCTTTGCCACGCTCAATCAATTCATCAAATAGGGTTTTACCTTTATCCGATAGCTGATTCACTTCTTCAGAGCTTTTAGCATAGGCGCCAAGACCTGCCAGCCAAATGTTGTGCACCATAGTGTCACGAACGCCCGCTTTATCTTTTTTATCTGGGGTACTTTTAGTAAAAATGGCCATCGTTAAGCCCTCCTTATTCTTATAACAACTCGTACTTGTTATTCATAATATTAAGGAGTGCAATTAGAATGTTCTTACTAAAAGCAATAATTATCGTGCTCTAGATCAACTATTGAATAAAGATTTGAAAGGCATTCCGTCCTTGGAATATATATCAATGGCTTACGCTTGAATTCGCGTTATTTGCTGATGACTTAATAGGAAATAAGCATCTTGAGGAAGGTCTTGTTGCCAAACTTGCGGATAACTCATTTGAGTATATAAACCACGAAGTGTAGCACCGGTTAAACCGTGAGAAACCACAATAATATTATCAGGTACGCTTGAGTCATCGAGAAATGCAGCTAATCGCGTACACACTTGATCAAACGTTTCGGCATTGGGTGCGGTTAAATACCAATCAGGCTTATCCAGTAAAGTAGGATTTTGTTGAACAAGTTGCGGAATTTCTTGCTGTTCCCAATCCCCTAGGTTGTACTCCATCAAACGAGCATCTTGATGAATATCGTTAGGATCCATTCCAAGCTGTTTGGCAACAATAGTCACCGTTTCCATCGCTCGCCCAAGAGGACTGCTGTAAATCACCCAGCCAGATGTATCTTCAATTTCTTTTGCTAACGAACATCCAACCGCAGTAGCTTGCTGCTGACCTTTCTCTGTTAATGCCGAATTACAATGACCTTGTAGACGTTTCTCTGCATTAAATTGTGTTTGCCCATGACGTAATAAATATAACTTTTTCACATTGTCCTCCTCAACAAAGTAAGACTACCTGTCTGTTGAGGCAAGCTCAATATGTAGGACAAATTAAAAGATGAACGTACCCCTTTTCGACGTTTAATTCACCATTTGATAAAACTTAGCCTCACTTCACATAATACCAAGACGGAATATTTTATGGTGAGGATATGAAATTAATTGGCAAAAGGAGAAAGTGTGATGGCTCAATTTCAATTTTTCTATAAGCCAGATACGCTTAGAAAAGAGATAACTTACTTAGATCCTGCAAATGAAGATTTTGCTCAATTAAAAGAACAGCTCCTTAATCGAGGATATGTTGCATCCCCTTATCAGATTCACGCAGAAACAGAATCAGATGCTTTGGTTAAATTTCGTTTAGTTCATAAAGAATATCAATAAAATACAAAAGGCGTCTCCATATCGACAGACGCCTTCCCTTTCATTTATAGCAATTTGTTAGCCTATATTTACTGTTCCGCTTGCTTGTACTTTACCACCACAATCGATCGCATCACCTGAACGAGCAGCAGGTTTACCGTCAATAAAAACAGACCCTGAACCTTGGCTAATTGCACGAGGATGAGGTGGATGCTTTGGCTTGGCATGTGGCGCTAACGCATCACCTTGTCTTGCCGCTGGTTTACCATCAATCATGACAGATGAAGATCCCGCAATAATGGGCGTTGGAGGAAATCCATCGTGATCGGTGCCAATATCTCCTAATTTTGCAGCTTTAGGCATAATACTCTCCTTTTCTGAAATCCATTTTTGTCGTCAATATGATTAATTTATTGTGAGGAACGCAATAAATCTTGGTGCAGCTGTTCCACTTTAAAACTAATAGCTTGCAACTCCTGATTAAGGTTCTGCCACTCAATTTGAGCCTGATTTTTGTCGCCTTGTTTTAGCTGCTCTGTGATATAACTGATACGGCCATAAACGGGCGATAGACCAATAGCATACTCATTGATTCCCTGTGATAACCTCAATGTATTAGCTCGGTTATTGGCATTTATCGACTGTTGTAAATTAGCAATGCGTGAACGAGCGGTATTAAAGCGTCGATACTGTGTTGCAAACAGCTCATCATATTGAGTCTCTATCTGATGATATCTATTTTGGGCTTGTTCCACCGATTCGTCATTAGGATACAAACGCTGAATAATATCAATCAAAGAAAACGCTTCAATTAAATTTCCACCAGCCGGCTGAGTGATAAGAGCATTAGCTTGTTGTAAATACATTGGCACAATTATCGATTTATCTTCTGCAAATTGCTGGGCTGTAAAGTGTGTTTGAAATGCTTTGCCCTGCTCAAGAGTAAGAATACGACCACTACTTTGTGACGTTGTCACTGATTGCGCTAGCAGAGAACGATTTTCAGATACAGTCTGACTATGCGTCGTACTTAATAATTGGAACCATTGAGGAAATAACTGAGCTCCAGTGACTATACCTCCAGCACCTAAGATTAATCCCAAAGCAAAACTCATATAAGATCGTGACGATGTATGCGTCGTACTTTCTTTGTTTGGGCTCTGCGCTGCATGTTGAGCATAATTAGGTTTCACGACAACAGATGACGATGTTTTACTTACTTGATTGTCATTACCTGTGATTTGGTATTTTGTTTTTTGGTTGGTGACGTCCTCATACCTTCCATGATCTTTAAGTGACAAACCATTTTCAAGTCGGTCGATATGTTCAAATACCACATAGCCTATCGCTTCGAGATCTGGAATATGTTCAGGTTGTACCTCCATAAAGATCTCATTTAGCCGCTGACAGGCTCGTTCACATCGATATAAATCTCTTAGCTGAGACTGTGTGGGTTTTAAAGCTCGAAGTTCATTACCGATACGTCCTAACATCCATTGGTAAAGTTCTGCCCGTTTTTGAGCAGGAAAACTGCTATTACGAATAAAGGTATCAACGGCCACAACTTGCAACTCTAGCCCATTGGCTAATCCTGCCAGTCCTTCGTTTTTAATCGCAGCAATAGTGAAATAAATGGTAGCAATAAAATCGAAACCATCTGTGCGCCCTAACTCATCACACAGTTGTTGAACCAATTGCCAATCCACGCTACCTGACAATGGACTGTTGCGTTTATTGATTGCATCACGAATTTTCTGATAGCAGTCTGAATCTCTTAACTCATCTTCGTGAGCAACTAATTTATATTGTTGAAGCTCTGAAAAGTACAACTGAGTCACAATCACATATCCATTAATAAAGGGGAGCTCAAGGCCCCCCATAGTTCTTAGTATAAAGTTCGAGTTAACTTAAAGTTTCTAAATAGTGCTGAAGTAAATGGATTTGCATCAGCTTCGGAAGTTAAGCGATACGTCACCTCACCACCATTAATAGAGAACTGATAGTCAACAGATGTTGAACTTGAGCTGACAACAGCTCCTCTATCTAGCAAACGGAAAAATGCCCAAGGTCCCTGGATCGTAATACCTCGCGGTGACTTATTAACTTTAGATGGAACCAATGACAGCTTAGATATAGCCCCTTCTCTTAAGGTATTTGGCCAAACTAATTCAATAGAACGATGTGGCCCATGGCTGTATTCAACATACTGACCATCAACATTAATCACACTACGGCGTTGATTTGAACTTAATTCAATAGGTTCAAGAGAAAACTCAACATCTAAAATCCCTTTACGGTTAAAGAATGCTTCTTGAATTTTTTTCGCATTCGTAAACTGTTTTAGTACATCACTACGTAAGAACGCATTTTGCTGACCGTTAACACTCATTGAGATATTTTCATCAATAAACATCTTAAGCTGATCATTGTAGAACCGACTCAAAGTACCATCTGGAGCAAAGAAACTTTCAAAGTCTTTAAGTGAAACATCTTTGCTTGCACGAGGATTAAATGGATAACGAGTCGCCAGTTTTGCCTGATATTCTTGGTACACATCATGTTGCCAGCGAACTTCAAGATACTTAATCGCTTCTTGTTTCACCGCATACCAACTCTCATCAGCCAATTTTTCCATCATAGAGTCTAATGGCTTAGGTAAACTTGATGCCATTCTTTGCAAAGTATAGATAGGATCGGAGTTTTTCAGCTCCACTCGTTCCTTCGTTGCTTCAAGTGCAGCTTTACCCATATCAGGTGCATCTTGGATAGCTTTCAAATAACTGTATACCTGTTGCATCGCTGACATTACTTCAGAAATATAAGCGGGTTGCTGATCTTTTTGCGCTAATAAACCATCAATATCAGCAAAAGGTAATGCAATCATCGCGGCGACTTTATATTGGATCGACTCCATTAATGCTAAACGTGCTTTATCATCTTGCGGTAGGTTCGGAAATAGCTGGGTATTCTTTTCTACCGTATTAAGTAGACGATTCATCGGTTGTTGAGGACCCATAAATTGACTAAATACACTGACCGCTTCATTAATATCAGCAAAGTATTTCACATCAACATCATTAATTGCAGAACGCCAAGTATTGGTATAATCAGCTACATAAAGATCACGAATTTTCTGACGCAGTACTTGTTTATCTTCAAGGCTAAATTGAGCAACCGTTGTCTGACCCAATACCCAACTATCCACCAAAGCAAGCTCAGATACCGACTCAGATTGAGGCAAGAAATAGCTATTAAAGCCTTTTTGAGTAAGCAGTTGTGGGATATCTAAAGCTTGGCCATTAGATACTCGTTGTTCAAATACCAAATCAAACACAGGTCCAACTGCAGTTTTAAGATCAAGTGGTGCACCTAATGCTGCATTTGCGCTCTGCTTGAGATTACGATAAACACGTTCTGCGATTGACACCGACCCTAAAGCTTCTTGTGTTTGTTGAATCAAATGATCGTACGGACGCATAACTCGAATAGCGTCTTGATTATCATCTCGGCGCAAACCTTGTAAATCCGTGTGCATCAATGCGTAATTTAAATGCTCCATCAGTTGCTCTTGCGTTTTCACATTATTTGGAAACGCTTGTTGCCAAACTTGAGCAAAATAATTGGTAACGACTTTATCTTGTCGGCCCCCTTTATCTGTCAACATACGAAATACACGTAATGTCTCTAACTCTTCTTCTTCAGAATTTGCTTGTGATAAATCAACAGCCAACTGCTTCATCAATGATGGTAAATAACGAAATTCAAGTAAGCTTAGATAAGTTTCTTCAACTTTTGGACCAATCACATGTCCTTGATATAACCCCATATCAGAGACATATTTGGGTTTATCACGGAAAAATCCAAACTCTAATGTCGCTTCACGAATCGTATTTAACGGCTCTAAAATCTCCTGTTCAGATCGCATGATCTTACTGTCGGAGTATTCTGATTTATATTGATTAACTTGAGCAAGAACCGCATTCTCTTGCTCAACGTTTTTCATGTAATAACGGTGCCAACTACCAATGAGCAAAACAGAAGCGATACTGCATGCAACAACAGACAGCATTAATATTTTCTTCTTCTGTTTAGCTACGCGGAAATTATCAGATGCGATGCCAGCTTCTGGATAAATAATTTCATTAAAAAGACGTTTAACAAAATAGGTTGTCGAATTTTGAGCATGTTGCGCGCTTTGAACCGAGTCAGCCAAACCGTAACGTTGAGATGCCGCATTAACAAAAGCGTTCTCAGGCACACCTTGTTGGTATACCGACATAAAATAAGCACCACGAACTAATGCTGAAGTCGAAAATTGATCGCTTGATAACGCATCAGTGAAAAACGCTTTTAGCACATCATGCATACCCGCTATTTGACGAGTAAAACTATAGATTGCAGAACGCTCTTCTGAATCAACAGCATGACGTAATGCCTGCGGTAATGAGTCGTTTATCCGTTCGATAAATTGGCTATAATCTCGGTCAAACTCAGCTAACCATGAATCAAGATCTGTCACAGAATTCAACGAAAACGTGAAGCCCATTACCTCTTCCCGTTGAGCACGAGTGTATTGACGAAAGAATGGTTCAAATCCATACAATAGATCGAGTTTAGTTAATGCAATATATACTGGCATTCGAGTCGATAACGTTTCCATCAATTCACGCAAACGAGCTCGAAGTAAATTGGCATAAGCTTGACGCTCTGCGACCGTTACTGTTGCCAAATGAGAAAGATCTAGCGTTAAGATAACACCATTAAGAGGACGACGACTGCGAGTTTTCTCCAACCATTTAACAAAGTGGAGCCATAAACGGCGTTCCATTTCACCATCTTTGTCGGCCTCATTTTGACGCTGGGTTAACAATTCACCATCAGGATCAATTAATACAGAATCATCACCAATCCACCAATCAAAAGAAAATGGGTTTTCACTTTTCTTACCTGATGCTCGCATGACAGAAGAAAAGACAAAGTTTTGACCAGAACGATTGATTAAACTGGTTTTTCCTGCATTTTCTAACCCCAGCACTAAGTACCAAGGTAGAGCATATAAATAATTACGTTTATTTAAGCTGTCTTTCATTTCCGTCATAACTTGATTTAGTTCAAGCTCTTGGCGCTCTTCAAGACGTTTGATTGGATCTTCACGCAATTTCTCTTCGCGAGCTTTTGCATCATTAATTTGTTGTAAACGACGCCACTGAAATACTCCCCATACAGTAAAGCAGCAGAGAGAAAAAATAATACTGGTAACGGCTCTTGCCATCGTTGAAGCCAATGGGGTTTTACCATCGATTTCAAGCCAAGGCCCCGCCCACCAGATAGCCACATTTAAAAGAATAAATGTCGCAATAAGCAGAATGGGAACCGATGCTTTAAATGTCGGCGCAATTCGATTAAAAATAGCTCGTATGTAATTCCACATATCCTTTCATTCCTGTGGTAAATCTAAGGGGCAATATGCTGCTCAAGTTGTTCTAACAAAGACGGTTCCCAATCGGTTACCGACATTTCCTTTGCTTGGTGATATAAGGTCTGATACTGTTCTGTCGCCATAGCCTCTAAATGCTGACTTTTCATGATATCGGCAGAAAGCAAACGCCAATAAAAGGCATCTCTTGGCTCACTCGATTGAGAGAGACCGTCATTAAGCATGGCCAAAGCAACAGATAAACCGCCTTCTTGTGCTAACTCTAGTGCCTCTGAACGTTTGCCATGCCAACTTCCAACTGAAGCGACCTTATGATTGTTTGGTAAGGTATTACTGTCTTTTATCCACTGCAGCGCAGGCTCACTAATAAAAGGAATTTTCCCCTTAAATGACAGGGTTGCTAATTGAGGCAATCGGGTAAGAAAACGATTTAGCTCTTCATAAATAGTATTTGCCCACTCGTTTTCACCTAATTGCTTAGCAATGCGATAACTCAAATAATGACCATCTAACCAATACGGTGATACGGTTAAGCATTGTTCAACTTTGCGCCAAAGAGCTAAATCTCCCCCTCGTGCTAGTTGATCTTCATATTCACTCACCCGATCAGATGAGACAGGCATCAGTTGGGTTTCGCCATGTTGATTAGCATCAGGCAAACTATTAATCGAAAACCAAACCGCAAAACGTCTAAGACGAATACTTAGCCCGATCCCATCGCCACCTATATCTGATAGAAAATCCGATACTTTTAACAATGACGTGCGAATCGCCCGATCGTTACTGCCATCGATATCTAATTTTGGAACCGGTGCTGCCGATACCGAGGGCGATGGAGAGTTCCCACTATTGTGATGATTATCGGAAGTCGTCATTTGCTGCTGAGATGCAGTTTGATGCGCAGCATGGTTTGGCGTTTGACTTAGCTGACGACGCACTTTGGCTGCGATGTCATCAACAAGATCCAATGGAAGTTGGTAGTGCGATGCTTGATGCTCTAACTCATCCACTAAAGCTTCTAGCGTTGTTTTTAATTCAGCATCAAATAACGTACCATCTAGCTTTTCTGTGGCGCTTGAAGTGCGTACACAGATTTGATTAAAGAATTTTTTCCTAGGTAATACGCCACGTTTTCCTGCAACGGGGTGACAGGTCTCCCAATATGCCGACATAAAATCCACTAACACAGCAATGGATAAGGTAAAGCGTTCTGGCGTTGGTTGATGCTGTAAACATTGTAATAAAACCGTCAAAAGCTTGATGTCTTTGGTCTTATTACTCAATAAATTAACAACACATGACTCAACCTCATGCCATTGAACATCAGCATGGGAAAGCGATCCTACTTTCATCATCTGACTATCGATAAAATCCAACAAAGGATCGTCAATGATCCGAAGGCCAACCGCATCATCCCCTTCAATCGGATTAACTAATTGTTCTCGGTAAGTTGTCATTGAACTCATAAATTATCCTTACCAACGACACGCTTTGCGCATTGGTTCAATAACGCTGCGTAAATCTGTTGTATCAAATGCTAGGCCATCAACATCCTTCGCATTTGAACGCAAAATAAGTTGAGGAGCTGTTAGCATAGATTTCATTGCTTCAATCGCAGGAATACCACGACCCGAACGCAACAAATAACCGGTGTCATCACTGATCCAATTTTGAGTAACAACAGGAATTCCAGGGATGGATACCGATACTCGACTCTCTTGAATCGGTTCAGGAAAAACCAACTCCACACGGCTTATGTTTTCAATACAACTCAGCATCAAAACAGGTGCTTTTCCTTTGGCAAAATGTTTATTTATCGCAGGAGCGGTTAACCAATAACGCTCACCTTCTGTGACACTGTCACCTTTATTGGCATTAAAACCCACTGCTGTTGTGCGATTTTTTTCACTGTCTATAGCCCACTGCCAAGATTGAGGCATTACGGTACTATTTTTGATTAATGGCACCGTTTTAATTGGCGTAGAGAAAACCCGATCAAAGCACTCTAATCGCGCTAAATTAGCCCCAATAGAACGGCAATGTTGAGCTTGAATCATAACTTCATCAGAATTGACCGATGCTATCGCCGAAATGCTGACATGACTTAATAATCCCACCATCAATACTTGTTTTATCATTTCGCTCAGATCTCCAATTTCTGACACTTATGAGCTAAAGTCCGTTTCGGTAAACCTAGGCTTTCAGCAGCTTTTGCCCTATCTCCCGCAAAAAAGGTTAAGCGATCACAAATGATCTTTCGCTCATACTCTTCAAGGGCCAATTTAAGATCGTCAATCTCTTCAAACGGCAGACTACTCACCAATTTTTCTGAGCTCATATCAGTTTTCGGTAAGGCTTGCTCATTAATAAATTGATTTGAATCGGTATGAACACACGCATACTCAACTAAGGAACGCAGTTGACGCACATTACCCGGATATTCAAATGTTTTAAGCAGCGTCAATGTTTGCGTATCAAAGCCCAGAACATGTCTATTTTCACGCTGGTTATATTGATCAATAAATACTTCTGCTAATTCATCAATATCATTCAGTCGATTGGATAAACTGGGAACGTCTAACGGATACTGATAGAGTCGGTAAAACAAGTCTTGACGAAACAAACCTTGATTGACATTTTTCCTTAAGTTGACATGGGTTGCCGCTACCAAGCGAAATTGCGATCTCAGTTCCTTATGTGAACCAAGAGGCCGGTATTCAAGCGTTTCTAATACCCGTAATAATTTTGCTTGTAGTGCAAGAGGCATCTCCCCCATTTCATCAAGAAACAGAGTGCCACCATCAGCTTGCGCTATCAGACCTTTTCGAGCACTAATGGCCCCCGTAAATGCTCCTTTCTCATAGCCAAATAATTCACTTTCCAGCAAATTTTCAGGGATTGCGGCACAATTTACGGCGACAAAAGCTTTGTCCTTGCGATCGGATAAAGTATGAATGGCTTTCGCAACCAATTCTTTACCAGAGCCGGTTTCTCCTTGTATTAAAACAGTTAAGGAAGACTGCGCAGCAATCGCTATCTGTTCTCGCAAAGATTCCATCACTGGACTAGAGCCAATTAAATGATGAGATAAATCCCTCCGACCTTTATTTGTTTTATTGATCTTTAACTGGGTAATAGATTCATTTAGCTGTAACTCTTGACGATGTTTACTGGCCAATTCACGTAATAAAATCCATTGAGAAATAAATACTTGACTGAATTTAAGCCAATTTTCATCATTAAGAATATTATTAATAATTTGCTTATTACCAATAAGTCCAACAACGGCTTTTACTCTATGTGACTGAAACGGTAGTGGCACAACCAATAATGATTCATCATCGGAAACCTGTTGTGAAAAATATTCAAAATCAGAATTTTGGCGCCAAAAGTGTAGTTTTTTTGAATCAAGCAATATCGGTTTAGCATGGTGCAATGCGTGTGAAAATGGGTGATCAAAGTCATCCACTTCCCATTGCTCAGAGCCGTTATCAGAAATCAGGAAACGGCCGTCATCGCTCGGATAAAAAACCAAACATTGAGCGACAGCCAGTTGTTCGACTGATACGTTTTGGAAGAAAGTGATCAATTCTGAACACTTTCTACACTCAATCATCTCCGCGGTATAAGTTAGCCACTGCTTCATTGCAACTACTCAACTTCCCCAACAAAATCACCATCAACAACCGTCAAACAAATTCGAGTTACTGCTTCTCGATGAGCCAATTTATTTAATAGAGCTAATGAAACTGGAGGCAACATTTGGCCTTCAATAATGGCTTCAAGCATACGAGCACCATTTTCAGAACGAGTTGCTCGGCCAAGAATTTCCTCAATTAAACAAGGCTCGATGACCACTTCAGCTTTATAACGAGATACTAAGAGTTTTTCTAAACGAGATAATTTTCCTCGAACGATTTTCTCTAATACATCATGGTTAAGAGGCAAATAAGGCACAACCTCCATACGAGCTAAAAGGGCTGGTTTAAAGAAAGCGGCTAATTCTGGATATAACTTATCTTCGATTTGATCGGGCTGTTCTGCATAATCAACAATGGTCTGATAACCCAAATTTGACGTTAAGAAAAACACGATATTTTGACAGTCAATCACACGTCCTTCACCATCAGCTAACTCTCCTTTATCAAAAGCTTGATAGAAAAGATTCAGAACTTCAGGATGTGCTTTTTCTACTTCATCGAGTAGAACAATCGAATATGGCATCTTACGAATGGCTTCAGTTAAAACCCCACCTTCGCCAAACCCAACATAGCCGGGAGGTGAACCAATAAGGCGAGAAACCGTATGTTTTTCTTGATACTCCGACATATTAATCGTGGTCAAGAACTGCTGTCCGCCATATAACTGTTCAGCAAGCTGTACAACAGTTTCCGTTTTACCAACACCACTAGGACCAACAAGCAGGAAGGCTCCTTTAGGACGACCAGGACGACGTAAATCCGCGCGAGCAGTTAAAAGATGTCGGTGAATACACTCAATCGCAACATCTTGTCCTTTGATCGCTTGAGATAAAATTTCAGGCAAATGCGTGATCTTAGTAAGTTCATCGGTATTCATTTGATCAACCGGAACGCCAGTCCAGTCAGCGATAACTTCGGCGATCTGGGTTGCATCAACCTCTGGATGGATCAGACGCTGATCGTGAGGGATCTGCTCTAGTTTCTGATAACATTGCTGTAACTGATTTCGCAATGTATCCATTTCATTGCTATCTCCATCCTTTGCTACTTGCTTAAGGAGGGCTTGACGAGTCTTAATTATCTCGCTCACGATCTCTTTTTGCTCTTGCCACGCTAGATGCAGACGATCTTGCTCCGCTCTATCTCTCTCTTCTTCTGCCAGTAAATGATCAAAATGCTCTTGATCGATAGTTTTACCCAGTTTTTGTTGACGAGATAACATCTCAATTTCAAGCTGACGCTGATGACATTGACTATCAATTTCAGAAATTCGACGTGGCGGCGCACTTAAATTAATGGCAATACGAGCACAAGCAGTATCTAAAACATCAATCGCTTTATCGGGTAATTGACGCCCTGAAACATAACGTGCAGAAAGCTCTGCCGCCGCTTTTAGAGCATCATCACTGATCAAAACTTGGTGTGCGGCTTCATACACGCAATGCAAACCACGCAGAATATCTGTTGCTTGAGCTGCGGTTGGTTCGTCCAGTTTTACTAGTTGAAAACGACGTGTTAATGCAGGATCTTTTTCAAAATACTTTTTATATTCTTTCCATGTCGTCGCAGCAACGGTACATACTTCACCTCGTGCTAGTGCTGGTTTTAGTAAGTTTGCCGCATCACCACCACCTTCTTGATTGCCTGCTCCAATTAACGTATGGGCTTCATCAATAAATAAGATGATCGGTGTTGGGGAGTTTTTCACTTCATCTAGAATGGATTTTAAACGTTTTTCAAACTCACCCTTAACAGAAGCTCCTGCCTGCATAAGGCCTAAATCAAGAGACCATAGTTGAACGTCTTTCAAGGCTTGAGGTACTTTACCTTCTACAATACGCAGTGCTAACCCTTCAACAACAGCACTTTTACCCACTCCGGCATCACCGACGACAATGGGATTATTTTTACGGCGTCGACATAAAATATCGATCATCAAATTAATTTCGTCATCTCGACATAAAACTGGATCTAATTTGCCACTACGTGCTTGTTGCGTGAAATCGGTACAAAAGCGCTGTAAACCACTCTCCCCACCGATTAGCGACTTATTAGTCACTTTCTCACGGCTTGTTATAACCGGAGTTTCTGAAGAATTAACTAATAGCTGAGAAAACTGTTTACGAACCGTCTCTCGATTAATATTTTCAAATTGTTTAATTAAGCTAAATGCCAAATAACGGTCAGGACGAAGTAGCGCGGCAAGGAATATGATGCCAGAGCGCAATTCATGACTGTCTAATTCTGTCGATGCTAATAACCAAGCATCTTGTAATAACTCAACTAATAGTGGAGAAAAAGCAGGATAGGTGTCATTACCACTCTCTTTTGGTAATGAATCACCACAAATTAGTTTTATTGCATCATGTTCGAGTCCTGATAGTTTTATCAATTCACGAACATCAGATAATGGGTTATCTAATAATGTAAAAAGCAAATGCTCAAAAGTAACTTCACTATTACCTCGGCTAATACAAAGAGCCGCTGCCTGTTCTAATGCTAATTTAGTTTGAGAATTTAATTTTTCGATAAGTACAGGAAGTTCAATTCGAATCACAACTACATCCTATTGTAATATTTGGTTTAATTGTTCTAATACATCGCCAGATTTATTGTGTAAGGCAATTGAATAACCAATAAAAATAACAACCCAAGTTAAAGCAAATCCTGCAAATACTGTCCAAATTGGAACTTGTTTTGTTAATTTATATTTTGTTGCAACAACATGCTCAGTTGCACTTGTTAATGCTTCAGGGTCTTTATCCGCTAATCGGCGTAAAATCTCATAAAGATTAGCGACAACTTTCTCAAATTCTTCCTTGCCGTTATTCATCACTTTGTATCGGCCTTCAAAACCTAAGGTGAGGCATAAATAGATAAAAGCGAGTAACTCCTGATATCGAGCAGGTTCAGATTCTAATCGAGATAAAATAGAAAAGACTTTTTCGCCACCCCATGTTTCATTATGAAAACGAGTCAACAGAGAACATTCAGCCCACGAGCTATCTGCGCCCCATGGGGTACTCATAACCGCTTCATCAATAAAAGAGCACAGTACGTAGCGATATGCCAAAATAACCGCATGTTCATAGCCGGCCTCAGTTAACTCTACTTCTATCGCTTTTATCTCTTCTACGGATTGGTGGTAAATCTCATCAATATTATCGCAATGACTTAAGTTACGAATTCGTAAACTCATACCGAGCAAAGGCGTCGCGGCATCAATTAGCGCATTGATATTATTCCCGCGTAACTTAAACCAGAAATCTTGATCCTGATTAATATTTTTAACATTATCGAATAGAACGCCATCGAAATAACCTTCTGGCTGTTTCGTTGCTTTTTCTCTATCTAGAGTCTCATCCATGATAATTAACTCCTAATTGCCCAAAATTGCAGCTCAATATCAGGGAAATCACCTGCGACATGGAAAGCAAAACCACTTGAGTTAGTGACCATATTCCATGCTTGGCTACTTTTATCGAGCTGGAAATAAGTGTATCCCGCATGGTATGGCAACTGACGAGGTGCAACAGGTAACGGTGATAATGGAATACCAGGTAACTGCAGCGAAATAAGCTCGCGAATCTTTTCAACCGATGCTACTTTTGTCTGTTGCATAAATAACTTACGTAGCTCTTCAAGCGGCATTCGAGCACGAACGGCCAAAATAAAATCACCTTCCAATATCAGATTTGGATCTTGAATTGGCGCAACCATTAAGCCGTATTTACGTTTGTGTAGTTGAATCGATACAGCTCTTGGTTCAAGCACAATACTGAGTGCTTGTCGGAGCATATTCATGACGGGAACAAATGAGTTATTTGGTCGATCATGATCGTAGCTACTAAATTCAGGTGCCATACGACCTTCATCGGTAAAGGTTGCCAATTCACCACAAATAGAGGTTAAGTCTTCATATAAACGCTCTGGGTGAATCCCTTTTAGATGTGCCATGTGATGAAGTCTAGGTTGCATGGTATTGAGCGCTTGCAGCAACATAAAATCGGCAACATCAGCAACACCACCTTGACTTGGTGAACCGATACGTTGTGCGATATTTCTCGCTCTTTCTCGCATTAAACCAGCCATTTCTCCCATAAAACGTTGTAACTTTGGTACCGCTTTTACATTGAGATGACACGGCATAAACGACTCATCCAACATAACACTGCCATCAGGTCGTTTTTCTAAAATTTTAGCGATTGCAATAGAGGCATAGGCGCTGCGATCTTCTTTTTCTAACATCAGCTTTAATCGAGCTGGACTTACATCGATAACGCTGCTATCACCCTGAAAAGAATGAATATCACGAGCTTCATAACGTTCTGCTTTATAGCGAGTTGCACCAACCGAGTCAGGCCAGCTCACTTCAACAATCGATTCACTACGAAGCGGAATAGCTAAATAAATAACTTGGTTAGCCAGAGAACTATCAACTATATCTAAAGCATCAGGTAAAGTGTCTTCCTGAGGGATATTAAAAACGGTTCCGTCAGGCATAACACCTTTTGCTTTTTCTATAGCAATACGGCCAAAACTTAAATATTCAAGATTTAATACAATCTCTGTTACGCCATATAAATATGGATTGGCAGATTTAACTCTTTCATCGATAAGATACTCTAAATATCTTTGTTGCTGTTGAAAGTGTTGAGGCTTAACAAATAATCCTTCATTCCAAACAACACGGTTTCGAGATGACATTACTCCACCCTTTCCAGTATTACTTCATTATGATTAAGCAGAACGAGTAAATGATATTCTCTGCCTAATGTTTTTACTTTTACGACTTTTTTCCAATCACTCTGTTCAGGATCGGCAAAAAAAGCCATGACACCTATATATCGGGTATCTTCATCCAATTTTATTGGATCAATAAATTTAAATTGACCTGGTAATAAAACATAATCGTAATCATCAACATAATTACTCTTTAATGCTTTTTTATAATCATCTAATAATTGATCATAAGAAGCCGACATAAACATGGAGTCATCTTCTAGTTCAAATACTTTTAATTCGACAGGAGATGCATCGCCATTGTTATTAGGGTTTATCGTATCAGTCGCAACCATACTTAACGTTATCGTACTCGGTTCCGAAGCTGGATCGTATTTCGAGCTACACCCAACCAAGAACATGACCCCAGCAATACATAGATACTGTAATAGCGCCTTTGGATTCACATTACATCTCCTGTTGCTTCTCTCTTAAGCGTTTGTCATAGGCTTGATCGAAAATTTCCCAAAAGAGTTTGTCAAAACCGTGCTGGCGATTGGAAGTCAGCTCTTGATAATAGTTTTGATACATGTGCCACGCCCATGACTCAGGCGACTCATTCAAATGTTGCCCAGGTCGACGATAACGATTGAAACGACGCTGCAGCACCTCTGGCGAAAATGCTTGAAGTATCTGAGCTAACGCTTCCGATATCGCTTGGTGTACGGCTTCATTATGATTTTTTACAGTACGAAGGCTCTCTTCTATCGCTGCAGGTGCAGATAAATGAACTGGGCTTCTTTCGCCATCAAACATCACCTGTACGGTTTGCTCATAGTCCATACCCAGTCTTAATGGATTATCTTCAATCGGCTGAAGATTTTTATTCATTACCCCATAGCGGCTAGAAGCAACTTGTTGATGTAAATCTAAAAGACCACGAATAGCAGATTGTAACGATGCCCCCATTTCTTCAGACAGCAACTGCATTTCAGCAAGATCATCGGGATTGCCCGCTTTGGTCCCTAAACCACGTAATAAGGGGCCCGTTAATAAGTGGTTTCCTTCACTTGAATCGAGCTGAGGGTCTGAGTGATAACTAAAACCTTGACGAACTTCCTCTTCAAGTAGATCTAATGTTTTCTCATCCATTACGCGGTCCTTATAAAATGAATTTTGAGCAGGCGCTATACTGTTATCGCTGCTAGCTAAATACGCTGTTGGTACTGTTTTTTTTGATACTGGTTGTTTTGATGTTGAGTGTGTTGCTACCGGCTCCTTATCATAAGAAGCGGTACGCTGTGATTTTTTTAATGTCATTGCAGATTGAACATCTCGCTCAGTATCTGCTTGAATGGTTTCTTGCGAGCCAAACCACTCTTCGTTATTACTTAAAAGTGGATTATTTATCGCTTTTGATCGTGTATCTTGTTCACCACCAAATAGATCGATACTTTGTGTTATCTCTTGCGCATCAAGAGCCGCCAAAGGATCATCAACCGAGCAAACTTGATCTTGCTCGATCAAATCAAGTTCTTCACCATCAAGTTCAAGTCCATTATTGGCAATAAAAAAGGTTTCAAGACGGCCTTCTTTCTCTTTTGCATCTCCGTGTAACGATACTCGAATGACAAATCTGCCAATATTCAACACATCATTTTCGTTAAGACGTGCTGTTTTATCCCAGCCAACAGCCATTGATTGGTTATTAATAAAAGTTTGATTACAGTTGTCAGTGATACAAAAAGCACCATCTCTAAAGACAATTTGGCAATGGTTTTGCTGTATTTGTCGTTGATTATCCGTCAGAAACCAGCCGTCACTAGAACTCGATCCTATTGTTCCACCGTTACTGTTAAACTCTTTTTTTACCGATATACCTGGGGCTACAAATTGAGTATTAATCACAGTTAATGTAAGTAAATTTTGCTCGGTCATTCTCCATTTCCTTTATTGGCGCACCTGTATCTTTACTTTACAATCGCTATTCTTTGCATCTAAAAACGAAGACCATCCAAGAGAGAGTTGAGAATCTCGCGTTAAGCACATGGACGGAACTTCTTCTTTTTTAAGTTCAAGCTCCAAATCAAATGCCATTTGCTCGCGAAGAACAAATTCAACCAATTTACACAACGGTTGATACTCTTTTCCTGAAGGTAAAAAATCATTAAATCGCTCTCGCGTAAGATCTTTAATTTCAACCACAAACTTGCCAGTGCAATCTTTTACTTTGGCTCCAATGATGGTCGACTCACCTAATCGGCAGTTATTCATCCCTAAGCACATCTGTTGCTCTTGTACAATGTCAACGGTTCGAATTTCCCATTGCCTGATAGCGACGTTTTCTAATTCGAAACAGTGAGCAATAATGCCTGCAACAACTTGGGGCGAGCGACTACGACCAGCTAGAGTTCCTGCGTAAGAGAGCATTTTGCTCCAGTTAATTGGTGTCTCACCTCGTAAGTCACTATCTGACAAACCAACAAGGGCAAATAACTGTGATGAAAATAAGTCACTGGCGTTATCTTGATAACAAACGTAATAACGATATTTACGCCATAACTGGTAAACCAAAGCTAAAAGACGATTATTAAAAAAATCTAAAAAGGCTCGTCTTACACCATTTTCATTTTCGGTAGCGATTTGCTCGAGCAAAAAGCCAGGTAATGGTGATTGTGCCCCATTTAAACCAAGAAAAGCCGTTTCAATACGATAGCTCTCGTCACTCAGTGCTTCTAATTCAGTAATATCGCTAGAAGCAAAACCCAAACTGGCACTGGTGCTAAAAATGAGTCGACAATTACTTTCCCATTCCTCAGAACTAGGATCTTGTTCTGTTAGTTTTAATAGCAACTCAACTAACTGATAAAAATCATAATTCTTAGCTTGGTCGAGCAAAGTATTTAATCTTTTATCTGACCTTAGATCAGCGGTTGTAACCCTGTCTGAGTTCCCCATGTATACCTTTCTTGATTTGCACTATTAACGACGACCAATTCATGAAACGAGTTAATACTGGCGTATAAAGCAAAGAATCGACTTAGTACACTACCAAAAAGATAAAGATCACCTTCTGAGGCAAATGCAACCTGATCGAGCATAATCTCAGACTGTAAGCCTCTCACAGGCAAGCCCTTAATGATCCGTTCAATCGGCTTAGAGTTAATCTCAACAATGCCATCTAAACGCAATTTGGCGACACGCTCTGCTTGTCTATCTACTAACGCTCTAAAATCGTAAGCTCTAATCACTGAACACAACGCATCTTTTGATAATAGAGATAAATAATTGAGTGACAGATTAGAGATAAGAGTCCACAACAAACTACCGTCTAACGTTGGTCTAAGCGGTTGTGTCGGCTCTGTAATATTTTTAAATGAAGCAAACGATGGTGAAGTATTCGTTGCTGCACAAATATCACCAATTCCTAATTCAATGGGTAACTGTCTATTCGTACATGTAAGCTCTAATGAGATCGCTTCACTAATGCCAATACAGTTGGTTTCATCACCACGAACGAATGAGATAAAGTGGTCAAAACCATCGCCTCTAACACTATTTTTTACTCGAGCTCGATAATACAAAGCCTCGCGATGGCGAGAGCGCTCAATTTCATGTTGAAAACTTTCAAAGGCGCTATATACCCTCTTTTGACCTCGGATTCGGCCTTCATGGGCTTCTTGCCAACCTTGCACTTTATCAATACTAAAAATCTCATAATGCGTTGGATATCGACTGGATGGCACCATTCGATATTCAGATCGCTTACCTGTTAGATCAATAGGATCGGCATCATGAGAAAATAGATTGATAATAGGCGTACAAAACAGTGAAAATGACTCTTCTCTCACGCGCACATCAGCAGGTAATGTCTTAGAAAAAACAAATCTAAGTGTAAATTCTTGCCCCATATCCGATGTAATAAACTGAGATAAATTGCACAGTTCACCGAAGAGAAAAGCATCTGAAAATGTTAAGTATTCTTGCAGTATCCGATAGCCTTCATAAACATTCTTAGGAAAAGGTAAAACACCTTCGCCCGTTTCAAATCCCACACTCTTGAAATGATCTTTTGGGATAACAAATTGATGCTCTCCGCATACCAGTTCGATACGAGCTAAATAATGGTTGAGCCATAAATAGAGCATTTGAGCGCTGTATTTTTGGCCACCTAAATAAAATTGAAGATCTTGTAGCCCTATATCAGATAATCCTTGCTCACCAATTACTTCAAGCTGTAAGTCAATAATTGATGCTTCTCTTGTATGGTTTGTTGTAATCCCTATTGGTGCTATCGGATAAATATCCACATCTCTGCAAGTTTTAAAGTGACAAACTGTCTCCATGACCGGAATACTGTCTATTTCCGTCTGAGCAGGAATCTTTTGACCTACACTTAATGCTTTTTCTATTGGTGTAAACTGCGCGATACTTAGACTTGGAATTGGTCGTAAGTAATTGGGCCATAACATATTAATAATAGAGTGGGTCAACTCGGGGAATTCATCTTCAACTTTTTCACGCAACTTTGCAGTGAGAAAAGCAAATCCTTCGAGCAAGCGCTCTACATCAGGATCGGTATTTTTGCCTTGAAGAAAACGAGATAGTTGAGGGTGCACTTCCGTAAAAGCGGCTCCCTGCTCTTTAAGAAAAGCTAACTCATCCCTGAAAAATTTATCTTGTGACACTATCAAACCACTCTATATTTACGGCTCGTATCAAGTAACAAATCAATTTGTACCGAATCATGTAACGCTTTCGAGTTTACTAATGCTCTGATATGAAAACGTAAATTCAAAGGGCTCTCATCATCAGGAGTAAACTGAACATCAATATTCTTTAACCGCGGTTCATAACGCTCTAGGCAACGTCGAATTGCGAGCTTAATCTGCAAAGCCAAATCGTGGCAGCCTAACGTTGCGTCATTAAAATCGATTAATCCAAGCTCAGGCGCACTTAAAGACTCCCCAATACGGCTATTAAGAAGCTGAGAAATATTTCGTTTGATTGAATCAAGCACAAGAGCTGGCTCAGGACCTTGAGTAATAGTTCGATTTGCGCTGTCAGCCTCTAAGCGTTCAAAGAGGCTGACACCATACGCACTATCCTCTAATGCGATATATGACATTGAATTAGTCCTGATCTAAACGACCAACAAGTGACAATTCAAAATTTGCGCCCATATATTTAAAGTGAGGGCGAACAGTCAGTGCAACTTGATACCAACCTGGATCGCCTTCAACATCCAAAACATCAATTTGAGCTGCGCGTAATGGACGACGACTACGAACATCTGCGGGTGGGTTTTCTTGGTCAGCCACAAATTGTTTAATCCAAGCATTCAATTCACGTTCAAGATCTTGACGCTCTTTCCATGAACCAATTTGTTCGCGCTGAAGCACTTTCACATAATGGGCAAGACGGTTAATGATCATCATATAAGGTAACTGAGTACCTAATTTGAAGTTCATTTCAGCTTCTCGACCTTCTTTTGTGTTAGGGAAAACTTTTGGTTGTTGAATAGAGTTGGCTGAGAAAAATGCTGCATTGTCGCTACCCTTACGCATGGTTAGAGCAATAAAGCCTTCTTCTGCAAGTTCGAACTCTTTACGATCAGTCACTAATACTTCGGTTGGGATTTTAGCTTGCAGCTCGCCCATAGATTCAAATAGATGAACCGGAAGATCTTCAACAGCCCCTCCGCTTTGTGGACCAATAATATTTGGACACCAGCGGTATTTAGCAAAACTATCGGTTAGACGAGAAGCTAATGCAAAGGCGGTATTACCCCACAAGTAGCTCTCATGAGATTCACTCACATTTTCACGGTAGTTAAATGTTTTAATTGGGTTTTCTGTTGGATCGTATGGAGTTCTTAATAAAAAGCGAGGAGCTGTTAAAGCAATATAACGAGCATCATCTGACTCACGAAGCTGGCGCCACTTTGTATAACGAGGGCTTTCAAATGTTGCTTTTAAATCTTTAATGTTTGGTAATTGTTCAAATGAATCAATACCAAAAAATTCTGGTGCAACACCTGAGATAAAGGGAGCGTGGGCCATTGCACCAACAGCACCAGCATATTGAAGTAACTTCATATCTGGTGTTGAAGGTGTAAATTGATAATTAGCAACAATCGCAGCTACCGGTTCGCCACCAAACTGACCGTATCCAGCCGAGTATACATGCTTATATAGACCCGATTGAGAGGTCTCCGGTGCAAACTCAAAATCATCCAACAGCTCTTCTTTCGTGACATGCAATAGCTCAATCTTATTATTTTCACGAAAATCGGTGCGGTCCACCAGCATCTTAACACCACGCCATGACGACTCCATTTCTTGGATCGCGGTGTCATGTAAAATTTCATCCATTTGTAAGCTGATTTTATTATCAAGCTCAACCAACATTTGATCGACTAAAGCTTTATTAACTTGATTATCAGCATGTTCACTACCCAATAGGTTTTCTATGAAAGCCGCAACACCCTTTTTGGCAATATCATAGCCATCATCTGCAGGGGTCATTCGAGTCTGCGCCATAATCTCATCAAGGAGACTCACTGACGAAATTTTGTCACTAGAGGTTTGTACGTCTTGTTGTACAGTCATAATTCCGTTCCTGAACTATAGGTAATTAAATTATCAATAAAGATGAATAGTTATTATTTATTAAGATCTTGACTAACAATTTCAAGTTCACTTAATAGTTTACTTCTAGACTCTTCAGAATCCATTAATTCCTGTAAGCGCGTACGGAATGCTGGAATATTTCCTAAGGGACCTTTCAAAGCAACCAATGCTTCTCTTAATTCAATAAGCTTCTTTAATTCAGGAACTTGTTGACCAATAGAATCAGGGGAAAAGTCATCAAGAGACTGTATTGATAAAGTAATTGGTAATTCAGAACCATCGTCTGATAGCTTATTATTAACCGTTGTTGTTATTGATAAATTACTTTCTTTCATTACTGATTCAAAGTTATTTTTATCAATAGAGACTGCTTTACGGTCTTCGATAGCAACATCTTCTACACCACCTTTAAAATCGCTAACAATCAACGCTTTAAGCGGTAATTCAACTGATGATTGGTCATCACCATTATGAGGAACATATTTAATATTAATACGTTCTTTAGGTGCAACACTGCCGTCTTTTGACATTATAACTCTCCGTTTAACTTTATTTCAGTTGCAAGAATCCAGTGATATCAAATAAAAAATATCACTTATAAATCTTAGATTTTTAATCGTTAATTATATCTATAAATACAATTAACAATAAAATTATCATAACTTATATCGGAAAGTTTATATCTTCCCTAGCCTCTAGATAAATATGATTATCCGAAAAAATATTTATTATTTACGAGATAATTTTTGTTATTAATTATTATCTCTTGCTCTTATGTGTCAAACAGAATATACCCATGCAACAAAAATGCAATTAATTTGACCAAAAATTAAGGCACAACACCGCAATTTTTCGCGTTAAAGTCAAAATAATGGCACAAAGGAGAAGTATTTATTGCATATAAATGTAGTAACGCTCTAAAAGTGATAGTTCATATCGGCATATCGAGTGATTCATCTGATTGGCTTTAACATGGAGGAATCAGGAAATTGCCACTTATTCACGAGCAAAAAAAACAACGCAATCAAACGTGATAGAGCAAGTTTGTATGATGATAAAATTGTGCCAATCTCCCCAAAAGAGATGTAGCTTACATAAGGCATAAGTGATTTGTGATTTGTGATTTGTGATTTAGAACAGATTAAAGAAAAGAAACCTGCTAGATACATTAGCGAAAGCTAGCAGGTTATATTGAGATTAATGCGTTATTTTCGGTGCAGGAGATATTACAAATTAAGCAACTAATAGCTTATCTAACTGCTGACAGATTTCAGATTCTATTGCACTAGAGAAAAAACTGGCAGTAAAGCCTAGAGATAACTTGATTGTCAATTTACCATCCATACTTTCTAAATAACCATTAGCTGAGCTGTGTTTTATCATTAAACGGTTATCTTGCCATTGCCAAAGAACACCATATTCATCAACTAACTGCTGTGCAATCAGCTCTGAAACCTGAGTTATATGTTCATGAGAAAACCCATGCTCTCGTTCGATTAAGATGGTCACTGTATCACTATTCCTTTAGTGCTCTTATGTCTGAATACCCAAATGAAAATACCAGACACTACTTACTATTAATTACTGCTTATACCCAGTTATTTGAGTATAAGCAGTATAACAATCCATTGCATATTAATATGTGCTTTACGTCATATCATCTAGCGTAGTTATGGTTTTATTTGTAGCAAAATATCGCCTTCCTGTTCAATCATCGCCTTCTCATGTAAAAAGATGGAAAATGTCGTTCCAACCTCAACTTCAGATTGAACTCGAATTTCGCCCCCTATACTTTCAATAATACCTTGGCTAACAGAGAGCCCGAGGCCAGTACCAGAACGTCGGGTCGTAAAAAACGGATTAAATATTCGAGTTAAGTTTTGCTCTGATATTCCACAACCATGATCCGTAATCTTAATAATTGCACCAATGGTGGTTTTACCCTCAGTCCAATCTTGAGTACTGATCTGTAGTATCCCACTATCATTCATTGCATGAACACCATTCATCTGCAAGTTAACTAAAACTTGAAGTAATTGATGACGGTTAACCTCAACACTGCATTTAGCTTGTAAGTCGGTTTCGATCTTAATATCCAGTTTCTTTGTACCAGAACGTACCAGAGTCAAACTCTCTTCAACAATAGGATTAATATGCTGCCAAATGATCTCATCTTGAACCCCACCCTGACGGCTATATTGCAATAAACTTCGGGTAATATTTCTTATCCGATCAATTTGTTCATGGATCGCTTCAAGCTCATCTTTTATTGGCGCAGTTCCATCTCCAAGTTCAAACTGGATCAGTTCAACATTACCTAAGATCACTGCAATTGGATTGTTAATTTCATGAGCAATACCTGCGGTCAGTTCACCCAATGCAGCCAGCTTTTCACTGTTAACTAATTTATGTCTAGCCTGATTTAACAGCTGAATATGACGCTCTAACTCTTCAGTTTTTTCATGTAAACTGTGCGTTCTTGCATCAACTTTATCTTCAAGCTCAATAGCTGCTTGTTTAATTGCTTCATTCCGTTGGTCAAGTAGGTCCAACATTGAATCAAACTGGCGTCCCAAAATTTGCAGCTCATGATTCTCGCTTAAATCCAGTTTACCAATTCGCTTCTTAAGCCCTAACTGCACAGCTCTCACAACATGGTGAATTTTCTCGATAGGAAGAAAAAGATCTCGAGAACCACGATAAACAATAATGCTCGACAGAAGTAGCACAATACAAATTGCTATCCCCATCTCAATAATATTGGTGAGATAGGTTCTAACCAGTGGCCACTCCAAATAACCGGTATAGAGCATTCCAATCACTTTACCGTCATAATTTCGTAGCGGTTCATAAGCTGAAACATACCAAGCATCATAAACATAAGCTCTATCGACCCAGACTTGACCGTCCTTTAATACATCCAGCTTAACTTGCTCCGATACGGGAGTACCAATAGCTCGTCCCTTTTTCATGCTACTGTCTAAAGGCACATTAGTACTGACTCGTAAATCATCCATAAATAGCGTAACAGTACCTATACTCCCCTTTGGTAAAGTATTAGAGGCATACACTAAATCACGAATTCGATCGACCAATTGCGTACTGTTATTGAGTAACATTCCCCCATCAATAATCCACTGCAATTCGTGTCGATCATTAAAAATAGGAATTAAGCTTCGACTCACTAAACCTCGACGCTCAATCTTGTTTCCTCGCAGCATTGGTATCTGTGCTCGCGCCGGAAGATCAGGGTTTAAACGATATAACTCTTGACTATTGAGCACTTCAAAAAAGGTTTGTTGCTTACCTGCGAGCAGTAATTTTCGATTGGATTTTGGAAACTCAGCTAATTGGGAGGCTGGATGAATAATAACAAAATCTAGATCATAATTTTTGGCTTGAGTTGGTACCCAGCGGGTTAATGATCTCTCATCATGACGTAACCGCTGCTGAAAATCGTATGAATGCGTAAGGGATGTTAATTGCATCCACTGTTCTCGTTGCAACAATTCCATACTATGGTGAGCTACCGCAAGATCGGCCCTAACATTCATCAAGGCACTTTGCCAAGTGTACATTAAGGTCCAATATAACGTGATGCCAATCAGAGCAAGCATAGTTAAAAAGATAGGAACCGATGTTAAGACTAACAATCGGTATCGCACCATAGTTCTAAAGCGATTAAGCCACGTAGCCACAAAGGTTCTTAATTTCATATTAAGCCTTAAGCTCTTCAACTTCGTCAGACCATTCTTTGAATTTTCGCTCTAATGTTTTACGAGCAACCCCTAACTGACGAGCTGCAGCTGATTTGTTACCATCATTAGAGTCAACCACCTGAAGAATATGTGCTTTCTCCACTTCTTTTAACGTCCAGTCGGTTGGGTAACAATACTGTTCTTGTCCATTTTCATGACAGCGACATGGACGTTCATCACCCACATTAGTTACACTGTCACCACTAGTTATACTGTGCTCTTCATTTAGCTTTGAATCTACGTCATGAGATACTGGAAAATCATCATTAAGCTCTCGCCAATAATCTGCTGGTGGTTTACCCAATAAAATACAACGCTCCATTAGGTTGCGTAATTCACGAATATTTCCGGGCCAATCGTAAGCTTGCATGGCAACAATATCTTCATGAGTCCAACTGATTGACTGCATACCAAGGTCTTTTGCCAATTGATGAGTAAAGTGGTGCGCAAGAGCAGGAATATCTTCAATACGCTCTCGAAGTGCAGGTAATTCGATCGTTAACACATTCAAGCGGTAGAACAAATCTCGTCGAAAACGCCCCGCTTCAACCTCTTCTTTTAAATTTCTGTTTGTTGCAGCGACAATTCGGACATCTACTGAAATTTCCCTTTCAGCGCCGACAGGACGAATGGCTTTTTGTTCTAACGCACGTAATAACGAAGACTGCATTGAAAGTGGCATTTCACCAATTTCATCAAGAAAAAGTGTCCCGTTATTAGCCACTCGGAACAAACCTTCTCTCGCTTTTTTAGCTCCAGTAAATGCCCCAGAAACATGACCAAACAGCTCGCTTTCAAGCAGATCAGGGGCGATTGCTCCACAGTTAAGAGGCACAAAAGGACCGGAACGTTTACTCAGTTGATGTAAGGCTCGTGCAACCAATTCCTTACCGGTACCCGACTCCCCTTCAACCAATACCGCGGCTAAAGAAGGGGCTACCTGTGCAATCATTTTCTTCATCCGTTGAGTACTGGCAGCATCACCGATAATTTCTACAGGATAAGAGCGTTCCACATCCCGTTGTAGGGCAAAGTTTTGTCGCTCCATAAGCCGACGTTCAATACAACGACTAACCGATTGCATCATCTGCTCAAGATTAAACGGTTTTAAAATAAAATCAGAAGCACCTGCTCGTAGGGCTTTAATGGCCATTTCAAGATCCGCATAGCCTGTCATAAAAATCACATCACTACGCTTAGTTGTTGGATCAAAAGCCTCATGCCAATCAATCCCTGAACGTCCAGGCAAATTGATATCAACAATTAAGAGATCAAAATGACAGCGTTTGCGAATTTCCTCCGCCTCTTCCACACTTCCAGCCACATCAACCTGAGCAAATTTTTTACTTAATGCTTTTTGAAGAATGGTACGCATACCAGGTTCATCATCTACCACTAATACCGATACCGCTGTCCATGAAGAAGAAAAATCTGTCATAAAAATAATTATCTCAATAAAATTTGATGCGACATTTTGTCCCACCTTTGTTATCTATGTCAAAGTTGTTTCAAAATAATCGTCTTTCAGCGCACAAAACTGAAAACAATATAAATATAAGTTATTGGTTTTATGTTACTTTTCAAAAATAAAAAGTTTAATTGTGAATATGGCATTCAACTTGCTTATAAGCATGCAAATTGCAAAGTCGTCTGATTATTTCTGAAATAACTTTGCAGCCCCATTTTCTAACTTTTGTTTTAACCATTTGACGAAATGTCAGGAAGACCTATGAAACTTTTAAAAACCGCTTTAGTTATCCTTGGTTTCGCTGCCACCTCTATGGCACATGCTGCAGACACCACTAAAGAAAACAAGACTATTCGCCTAGCAACCACAACCAGCACTTATCATTCAGGACTGCTAGATTACCTTCTACCTGAATTTAAAAAAGACACAGGTTACTCTGTTGATGTTCTAGCAGCAGGTACAGGTAAAGCGCTACGTATGGGTGAGAACGGTGATGTGGATCTTGTAATGACCCATGCACCAAAAGCTGAAGCGACATTTGTGGATAAAGGTTTTGGTGTTCTACCGCGTAAACTAATGCATAACGACTTTATCCTAGTAGGCCCAGAAAAAGATCCAGCAAAAATCAAAGGTGATAAAAACATTGTTGATGCGTTAACCAAAATTGCTTCTTACAACGCGACATTTATTTCCCGCGGTGACGATTCTGGTACTAACAAGAAAGAGCTTAACCTATGGGCTCAGGCTAAAATGGAGCCAAACTTTGGTGGTTATAAAGCAGTAGGTCAAGGTATGGGACCAACACTAAATATGGCTTCCGAACTGCAAGCATACACGCTAACAGACCGTGGTACTTGGTTGGCATATCAAAACAAACTTCATCTTGGTATTATGGTGCAAGGTGATAAGCGTCTATTTAACCCATACCAAGTTATTTTGGTAAACCCTAGCCGCTACCCAACAATTAACTACCAAGGTGCGAAAGTATTTAGCGATTGGCTCGTTAATCCTAAAGCGCAAACCATGATTAATGACTATAAGCGCCACGGTGAGCAACTTTTTGTAGCAGACGCTATTACTAAGTAACTGTAAATGGATGCCTTTTCGACAGAATCTACCCAAGGTCGAAAAGGCATTTTGTCTTTATTAACCGGAATAATATCGATTAAGAATGAATATTTGGCAAACCACTCAACAAGCTATCGAACTCCTATTTAGCGGTGATACTGCGCTCTGGGGTATCGTTGGGGTTTCCTTCTCCGTTTCATTACTAGCAATTGGAATTGTTCTAGTACCCTCTTTACTGATCGCTTTTGCTCTGGCTTATGGAAAATTTCCAGGACGTTGGTTAACACTTTCTTTATTTAATACCTTTCAATCAATACCAACGGTTGTTATTGGCTTACTGCTCTATATGCTGCTCTCCCGCTCAGGGCCTTTGGGAGATTGGCAGATGCTATTTACACAAAAGGCGATGATTTTAGGGCAAATTCTTATCTGTTTGCCCATTTTAGTCTCTATGATGCATGCCGCATTCCAAAATAGTGATCGTCGCGCATGGGAAACATCACTAACACTAGGTGCCAGCTATCCGAGAGCTTTTGCCAGTCTAATGTGGGAGTGTCGATTCCCATTACTGGCCGCGGTCATTGCCTCATTTAGTCGAGTGATTACAGAAGTTGGCTGCTCCATGATGGTGGGGGGCAATATTATGAACTCCACTCGAAATATTCCTACCGCTATTGCACTGGAAAGTTCCAAAGGTGCCTTTGCCCAAGGGGTTGCGTTAGGGATGGTTTTATTAATCTTAGCCTTAGTATTAAACTTCTTATTATCTATCTCGCGTGGCAAAGCCCACTTAAGAACCAATTAACCCATAGGAGAACGTGATGATGTCTCAAGTATCTTTACAAGCTCACGATCTTTCTATGCGTTTTAAAGATCGTTTACTGTTTCATGTCCAGCAGCTCAACATCAACCCACAAGATGCAATCTATCTTTCTGGCGATAATGGTGTGGGTAAAACAACTTTGCTTAAGATTCTTGCAGGACTGCAAAAACCGACGACAGGCAAAGTGAATTTACAAAACAGCCGTTTCTTACGACGTTTGTTACGAGGTCACTATGAAGGCGGTGTTATCTACATGCATCAAACACCTTATATGTTTGATGGTACTGTCTTTGATAACGTCTGTTATGGCTTAAAATATGCCATCAAAGATCGACAATTGCGTCGCAACGAAGCTATTAAAGCCTTACGTATGGTTGGGCTTGAAACCTTAGCTGATGAGCATATATCTGTATTATCTGGCGGCGAGCGTCAACGTGTTGCTATGGCCCGTGCATGGGTACTAAAACCAAGCGTTTTACTTATGGATGAATCCAGTGCTAGTCTTGATTCCGAATCCATTTTACGTCAAGTTGTATTAGCCCAAGATTTACTGAACCGAGGCACCAGCTTAGTTATTACAAGCCATCAACAAAATGCACTAACTGCACTATGCCGACGTCACTGGGTAATTAATGACACCAAATTAGTTGAACGAGCTGATCTTCAGCTTGTGACAGAGGACAATAACAATAATGCCTATGCCTGAACAAACTCGTTGGGTAATTTTAGCGGGTGGCAGAGCGAGCCGTATGGGTGGTAACGATAAAGGCCTGATTTCATTATCTGGCCAGCCACTTATTCAACACGTAATTAATACCTTAAAGCCGCAAACCAATAAAATTATCATTAACGCTAATCGAAACCATGATGAATATGCTAAATACGCTCAAGTATTTGGCGATCAAATTCAAGACTTTCCTGGCCCTTTAGGTGGAATGCACGCGGCGCTTCACGCTTTACCAGATGAGTGGATTGGATTTGTTCCTTGCGACTGCCCTCAACTTCCCCATGATCTTATCGCAAGAATGTGTGCTGCTTGTGATCAAGATACTGATATTGCGGTTGCCCATAACGGTGAGCATATTCAACCCGTTGTGACTTTAATCAATCGTCGTATTCTTCCAAAGTTGGAAACATTTTTAGCCAATGGCGACCGTAAAATTATTCTTCTCTATCGCCAATGTAATATGATCACGGTTGATTTTAGTGATCAAGCTGATGCTTTTATTAACTTAAATACCCCAGAAGAACTCAATCATTTTGGAGCCAATCATGAGTCTAATTAACGCTTCATTACCTCTTCTTGGCTTTGCTGCTTTTAGTGGTACAGGTAAAACAACATTACTTGAAGCCATGCTACCAAAATTAGTTGAACAAGGTCTTCGAGTTGCCGTTATTAAACACGCTCACCATAATTTTGATATCGACCAAGAAGGTAAAGATAGCTATCGCTTAAGAAAAGCGGGAGCAAGTCAGATGTTAATTTCATCTCGCTTTCGTCGCGCCTTAGTAACAGAAACACCCGAAGTTGAAGCTGAGCTGCCTCACCTAATCAAGCAACTCGATCAAAGCGTACTGGATCTTATCTTAGTTGAAGGTTTTAAAGCCATTAGCTTCCCTAAGATTGAGTTACATCGAGAAGAGATTGGCAAGCCATGGTTATATCCAGACGATAGCAATATTATTGCAGTTGCTTCTGATTCAAAACCTGAAACAACGCTTCCAACACTCGATATTAACGACCTTGATGCGATCACTTCTTTTGTCGTTAACTATGCCAAAACGCAATATACTCAAAAATCACAAGAAAAATCTTTAGAGTGTGGCGATCTAAATCCTCAAGGGATGCTATCGGTATCTCAAGGTCGCCAAGCAATATTAGATCAAATTGTCCCATCTCAAACCATCATTAATGTTGAACTGAAAGATGCTTTGGGTCAAATTGTCGCACAAGATATTCTCTCTCCGGTTAACGTTCCTCAGCATACCAATTCAGCGATGGACGGTTTTGCTATCCGTAATGACGATCTAGATCGTGATAGCTATCATGTGATTGGCCAAGTGCTAGCAGGCCACAGTTATGATTTGCCACTAGAACAAGGTCAAGCCGTTCGCATCATGACAGGTGCCCCAGTTCCTAAATTCGCTGGTGCAGTTGTTATGCGAGAGCAAGCTGAAGTTAATGGTGAAAATGTCTCATTTAATCGTAATATGGGAGTTATCAAGGCTGGACAAAATGTGCGAATGGCAGGTGAAGATCTTGCATTAGGCCAAGTAGCCATAGCCAAAGGAACTCAAATTACTGCACCAGAACTAGGTATGCTCGCTTCATTAGGTTTTGCCGATGTCGCAATCACTCGCCCTATTCGAGTGGCAATATTCTCAACAGGAGATGAAGTTCAACAGCCTGGCGAAACTCAAAAAACAAACTGCATCTATGATTCTAACCGCTATACCCTATTTGCTTTACTGAAAAAAATCGGGTGTGAAGTGGTGGATATGGGAATTATAGAAGACAGCGAAGAGGCTCTTGAAAAAACACTTCAAGAAGCCAGTGAACAAGCAGACATGATTCTATCATCAGGTGGCGTGTCGGTTGGTGATGCTGATTACATCAAAACGGTTCTTGCTAAATTAGGCCAAATTAATTTCTGGCGTATTAACATGCGTCCAGGTCGCCCTCTTGCATTTGGACAAATTAATCAAATTCCATTTTTTGGGCTACCAGGTAATCCTGTTGCAACAATGATTGCTTTCTTACAATTTGTAGAGCCTGCAATTCGTAAGCTCCAAGGTATCGATAACTGGCAACCAGAGACCATCACGGCGATTGCAGCAGAAAAACTTCGCTCTCGCCCAGGACGAACAGAGTACAGCCGAGGTCATTATTACATTGATGCAAACGGTCGAATTGCCGTTGTTAGCACAGGCTCTCAAGGCTCTGGTATTTTACGTTCAATGAGTGAAGCTAATTGCCTTATTGAAATTGCCCCAGAACAAGACAATGCAGAGATTGGCGATAGTGTAACCATTATTCCACTACTATCTCGCATATAATTTTCCATATTATTCAAAACGCAAAAAGCCGCAAATGCACTCATTTGCGGCTTTTTTATATCTTAATATTTTTTGGCACTCAGCAAACTACCCTCTAGTTTACTGAGTGCCATTTAGTGTAGCGTCCATACCACTTATTTTTATCCTAAGCTTCTACACGTCAGAAGTCGGTTCTTAATTCTGTAATAGACCAAACTTATTCCAGTATGGCGTATTATAGAATCTTATATCTGGTGACTTGGTTGATTTCACAAAGTCTATCTATAATTCTGATAATACATAAATATTCTTATATGTCACTTTAATTAATTCATTTACTTTAAAAATAACGAATCATTTTTGTTTTTCGCTCAATTTACACTCAAAAAATAGCATTACTAAAATAATACTTTAGCCTTGTTATATCGCATTCTTTAGGCGTAAATTGCCAACAAACTTAATTTACTATTTGCTCGAATTATCAACGACATGTAACAACCACAAATAAAACCATTATATATCAATAAGATGTAATAAATTAAGTTCAACACCCAAAGTGAAAAATAATAACTAATATTCACAGATGACCATTTAAGCAAAAATAATTAAATGTTATGCACATGTAATGCATATAAACAAACCAATGTATGCATTCTATTTCCCAAAGAAATAATACATAATTATTCAAATAAGGCTCAATTTAGCCCACATAAATGCAAATATATTCTTTATGTTAAAATCGATTATTGGCCATATTAACTCTAATCAATCAGCATAAAAATGCATATCCACACCCATCTTAAATGTATGATTATTCGCCATTCATCTGGCTAGACCATTTAACGTGAAATAATGTTGTACAATGCAAACAGTTAAGAGACTTAGGTATAAATAAATCAGATATGTTTTTAGATTCATACTATTCAGATCACAACGATGCGTTTTCTTTTACACGCCAACAAGCTAGCCATTTTGCTAAAAAGGTAGCGGGCGATTTCAATCCTATTCATGACGAAGATAACAAACGTTTTTGTGTTCCTGGTGATCTTTTATTTTCTGTATTCTTAGCAAAAGAAGGCCTAAGTCAGAAAATGCGTTTCGAATTTGCTGGAATGATCAGTGATGGCATTGCTTTAACTTTCTATCAAAAATCAGATAACGACATCTCAGTTAAAGACGAAAAATGCAAAGAATATATGCACGTTACTCGTAGTGGATTAACAACTACAGATGAAACCTTGATCGCTCAAATTACTAAGAATTATGTGCAGTTTTCAGGCATGAATTTTCCACATATCATGGTTCCGCTTATGAAATCTAAGGAAATCATGATTAATCCGGCTCGCCCTTTAGTTGTTTATGAGAGTATGGAACTTGATTTTACTCGATTAGATCTTAAAGCCCCTACTGTAGAGCTATTAGATTCAGAAATTGATGCTGATGGCAAACGAGGCAGCGTAACACTCAATTTCTGTTTTAAAGAAGATGGCGAAATTGTAGGTACAGGCAAGAAACGCATGGTTATGAGTGGACTACGCCCATACTGCCAAGATGGTATTGATGATCTTGTCAGCCGCTTTCTTGCAAGAAAAGATGCGTTTTTGACAGAAGTTGCCGCTTAATATAGTAACAGGTTGAACACCCTGTCATTTTAAGAGACAGGGTGTTCAACAAATAGAAAAATAGCTTAAGATGAAAATAGAATTCGAGCTCTCAGACCTGGCTTATTATCGCTAAATACCAGCTCTCCACCATGGCTTTGCACCACAGCATCAACTAAAGAGAGTCCCAAACCATAACCTTGTTTTGTTCGACTTGCATCAGCTCTAAACATAGGTTCTTTAATTCGCAACTTATCTTTACTTGATACCCCCATTCCAGTATCTACAACAACCAGTCCAAAAGGATCTACGACAACGGTAATCGTTCCTTTTTTAGGCGTATACTTAATCGCATTTTCAACCAAGTTGTACACAGCTCTAAATAGCAAACTTGGCTCACCAGATAATTCAAATGAACTGTCTACACGAAAGATCAGCTCTTGCTGTTTTTCTTCTGCTAAAGGGGTTAAAAACTCAACGGCATCTTGAGCAATAACATCAAGATGGGCGATCTCTTTATGAACGTCCTGCTTTCCACTATTTAATCGCGAAATCTCCAACAGTCCATTAAACATATTGAGTAACGTTTCTAGATCGTCATGACAAGCCTCAAGCTCGTTAGTATAAGGTTGAGGATTCGCAGCCAATACCTTTTCTAACCGTAGCTTTATCCGAGCGATCGGTGTACGCAAATCATGAGCCATTCCAACGGAAAGATCTTTTAATGATGATTCGTTTTTTTCAACCTGCTCAATCAGAAAATTTAATTTCTTAGTCAACAGGTTAAATTCATCATCATTGCTGCTTTCTGGTAGTTTTACCCCTTTCTCCCCACTAATTACTCGGCTCATTCCTTGGTTAACACGAGCCAATTTTTTTAATATGGATAAGGAAAAAAGTGTTGCCCCCGCTAACATCAGAATCACAGGAATCGCGATACCTGATAGTAAAATGGGAGTGACTGTATCTCGATAAGATCGTAATAAATTTGGGTTGATGCCAATAATCAGTTTTTCAGTAGCCGATAAGCGAACAACAACTTCGGTACGCTTATTCCCTTCGTGATAATAATCAGCTGAAGTGAGTAGTACTGGATAGTTGATGCTTGTTTTAGAGCCCGATCTTTTTTGTATACGATAGAAAAACGTTTTAGATGCTCGGCTTCGTTCCTCTATTAACCGATATATCTTATTAATGTCTCCAACGCTTACTAATAAACTAAACGTACTGGCTTCACTCGTTAACTCCCTATCCAATTGCTTATGATAGAAGGCTTCTGAGCTAACAAATACTTGATGAATAAATAACATAAAAATCATCGCCACGCAGGCGATGAAGTAAAGTAGGACTTTGTAGGTCGATGAACTTGCCAAATTATCAGTCTTGGCGAAGAACATAACCAGCCCCCCTTACCGTATGAATCAGGCTCACTTCACCTTCAGCATCCAACTTTTTGCGAAGGTTAGCGATATGGACATCAATAATATTGGTCTTAGGATCAAAATGATAATTCCAAACTGATTCAAATAAGCTCATTCGGGAAACGACACTTTCCGCATGACCCATTAAATACTGCAGTAACAAAAACTCTTTCTGCTGCAAGTTAATAACTCGATTTCCACGCCATACGCGATGAGATTTAAGATCAAGTTTAAGGTCAGCATACACATATTCTGTAGCAACTTGAGTTGTTGCATGATGGCGTTTAATTAAAATTTCAGCTCTAGCAATAAGCTCCGCTAAGGCAAATGGCTTAATTAAATAATCATCACTACCCGCTGTGAGTCCTACAACTCGCTCTTCTACACTGTCCATAGCACTTAAAATCATAACTGGAGTGCTATTTTCAGTTGCACGAATAGCCGCAAGAACTTTCAGTCCATCCAGCATAGGAAGCATACGATCGAGAATAATCAAAGAGTATTCACAGCTTGTTGCCATCATTAACCCTTGGTGACCATCGCTCGCCTCATCAACCACATAACCGTGTTCAATCAAGCCCTGAACGACAAAGTCTCGAGTCGTATTGTCATCTTCTATAACTAAAATTTTCATAACGTCACACTTAAACGGATAACAACAGCGTATCCAGAAATTTTGTAAATTATATACAAACAAAAAACGGCCTACAAATATGTAGACCGTTTAACATCAATCAACCAAAGGGGGATTCAGTTAATTGGGATTGCAACTTAACCACAAGATAATTCCAGTGACTTAAAGTGAATTCATCTCAGTTGCAATTTTTTCAGCAAGTGGACCTAAGATAACTTGTAAGTTATTAGAGCCAACATTCACCACACCTTTCGCGCCAAGTTGCTTAAGTTTAGCATCATCGATCACAGAGCGGTCAACGATACCTAAACGTAGTCGCGTAATACATGCTGCAATATCGGTTAAGTTTTCTTTACCACCAAGAGCTTCAAGGTATGCTTTAGCTAATTCAGTATTATTTTCAGCTTTTGCCGGATTTGCGTTTTCTGCTGGTGCATCTTCGCGACCTGGAGTCTTAAGATTAAAGAACTTAATCGCCGCAACAAACAGTACAAAGTAAATAACACCAGTTGCAATACCAAGAGGAATAATCATCCAAGCATTATGAGCTGCTGGAGCGTTAAAGTTTAACATATAGTCAATCAGACCAGATGAGAAACTAAATGCCATATGAATATTCAATGATGAAGCAACAACTAGACTCACACCCATCAAAATAGCGTGGATAAGATATAGTCCAGGAGTTAGGAACATGAACATAAATTCAATTGGTTCAGTAATACCAGTTAAGAATGCTGTTAACGCAACACTCAATAACATACCACCAACAACTTTCTTGTTTTCTTTCTTAGCCGTTACATAAAACGCCAGTGCAGCACTTGGTAAACCAAACATTACAACCGGGAAGAAACCACTTAGGATCTGTCCTGCATTTGGGTCTCCAGCAAAGAAGCGAGAAATTTCACCTGTTGCGCCATGGTAGTCACCAAATACGAACCATACCATGGTATTTAGAATGTGATGCAAACCGATTGGGATCAATAGACGGTTAGCTAAACCATATGCAAACTCACCAGGCTTACCACTTGTTAGAATCCATTGACCTAAGTGGTTGATCATCTCTTGTACTGGCGGCCAAACAAGACTAAAGATATAAGCAATGATAAGTGCAACCAAACCTGTAATGATTGGAACAAAACGCTTACCAGCAAAGAAGCCTAGGAATTCAGGAAGCTTGATGCCATTGAAACGGTTGTATAGGTGGCCTGCACATAGACCAATAATAATACCCCCAGCAACGCCAGGATCCACATCAGCATTTAATGTCTTAAGTGCCGAAGTCATTATGAAATAACCAACACAGGCAGCGATTGCAGCAGCTGCTGAATTGTCTTTAGAAAAACCGCCAGCAACACCCATTGCGAATAATAACGCTAGGTTATCAAATACGGCTTGGCCACCAGCAGCCATAAATGGAATATTAAGTAAATCTGGCTGACCAAATCGAAGTAACATACCAGCCACTGGCAGTACTGCGATTGGGAACATCAAAGCATTACCGAGCTTTTGGAAATAACCTAAAATGTTCATTCCCTCTCCCTTTTGTAACGTCAATTAATAAGCAAGCAAATCTGCTGCTAAAACCTGATGCAACAATAGCCCTCGGTTATTAAACTTTTTTTTGTTTTAAGATTAACTTTTCTTAATAAAACCAAGCATTCGTGACAAAAATCACAATTAATGAAAAGAAATACTTTATTCTGTGAAAGGTGTCACGCCAATATCTTTTTTTATTGGCAAGACATCATCCCTCACACCAATTCATAATCAACACAAATACTTGGCTAGATAAATACAGCCAAACGATGATACCATTTAGCTCTATTGCCATTTCCTAGCATGTTTTATCTTAATTCTGACAATTATTTCACAAGTTCTGCGCTACTATCGCTCGCAGCACTTAACAACGTTGAATTTTACATCTTATGATTTCGTCTTATATTTATAAAAAATATCCGAATATCATTGCATTAGCCTGTTTTTCAGTTGCAATGATTGCCGCTATGTTTATCTTCCCAGCGCCTGAACTGACCTCGCATTTGAGTGATACATTAGGACTAATTTTTACTATTTTGACAGAATCTGCTGGCAAGCCATTTTTTCTGGTCACTATCGCTCTACTCTGCTTTATCCCTATCGTAATGCGCCTTCCTCGTAAGACGATGGTTAAATTGTGGATTCAATTTGCGATTATCTTAGTACTTAGTTTGGTGGCAAAAACAGCACTAAAGCATTTTACCGCGGTACCTAGACCCTTTACTCATGAGTTGCAACAACTACACGTTATTGATCAGCCACAAGATTTTTATCAATTAAGTAAAGAAGATAAAGCACTAACCGTTGCTAAAGTTGATGATCAAGTCTCTCATTGGCGTACTGATTTATGGAAAAAGAAAGAGTCATATTCTTTCCCATCAGGTCATACCATCTTTGTTGCAGTATGCGTTATGTTTTGGGGTGGATTCTTTATTCGTCGCCGTAAATATGTACCTGCAGCAATCATCATTACTTGGGCAACGGGTGTAGGTTTAAGTCGTTTATGGTTAGGCATGCATTGGCCAGCAGATCTATTAGGCTCAATGAGTGCAGCAGCAATACTGTATCTATTTGTGCCTGAATGGGATGAGACTGAATCTTAACTCTTTCGAAAGATTTATCATTTTCTAGATTTAAAAAAACCCCGTGGATGTATCAACACCACGGGGTTTTTATTGTTCAATATAAAAGCTTATTACTATGCTTTAATGTTGTGCTCATATTCAATGACCACTTGGTTACCGCTGAATGTAACATTCTGGACTGTACCATCAAGGGTAATTGTATTTTTTAGCATCACACTTCCAGGCATACCAGCAACGGCTTTTTGACGTAGTGATGGTAGCGTTAATACAGGGTCAACACCTAAGCGATTGCAAAAATCGTTTACAAAACCCGATTCAATCGTCTTGCTACCTCGTAAAATATCAGAAAACTCCAATTGAGTTAGACCCAGTTTTTTTGCCATTTCAATTTGCGTAATACGCATTTTAGCTTTATGACTCATCCATGTATCATGTAAAACTTGTCGATCTTGTTCTGTATATTGCATTGTTTATCCTAGCGCTTCTTATTCCGCCCATAACTATTGGGCTATGTAATAACACTATTAAACCTGAGCCCCTCTAAGAGATTGTCATCCTTGTGTAAGCGTTTATATCCTTTATCCCTAATAGTTCAAGAATTCTGCATGCGGTTTAAATCAGAAACACGCTGTAACAAATAGGGCAAATATCCCAATTGCTTTCTCTAGCTTTTCCTTCCTCAATACCGATATAATCGGACCATTCTCTATTTTCAGATTAGGCTTAAAATTGACCCGTCGATTGATTATCTTCTTAATCGCGAGCATATTTTTGACATCACTTTCAAGTGTTGCAATGCCTAACACCCGTCTTTCAGCTGATAGTAATACGGTCCATTCTTCTGTCTCGTGTCAACCTATTACATCGCAGCCAATTTCAGATCCTTGCTGTAATTCATTACATAAAATGACCCTGTCTGATTGTAGCGATAATAGCAGTATGTCAACTTCATCCAGTTGTTGTGATCATGACTCTTGTTCTATGAAAATAGGGAAAGTGTCATATTCTGGGCTACTCCCGATGCCCTATTCAATTGCTAAAATGCGCTCGGAAAGACCGGAACATAGTCGACATCGTTATTACTCTCATCAATATGAGCCATTATTAAGACCTCCATTAAATTAATGCGTTAACACCAATTTATCGCTCAACGTTAATACATTATTTATTTGATACAAATTTAGGTTCATATTATGAAAATTAAAACTCTTCTTATGGCATCACTACTTGCTCTTTCTACTCAAACTATGGCTGAAACCATTAAAGGTACGAACTATCAATCACCTTATTGTGGCTGCTGTAAAGAGTGGGTAAAACATATGAAAGATAATGGTTTTGATCTAGATATTGTCTACGAAGAAAACTTAACACCAGTAAAAATTAAATTAGGTTTACAGCCACAACTAGCATCATGCCATACCGCAGAAATTGAAGGCTACACTTTTGAAGGGCATATTCCAGCATCAGATATCAAACGTTTTCTAGATAAGAAGCCTAAGCGAATGATCGGTCTTGCTGTACCAGGAATGCCGATGGGATCTCCTGGTATGGAGTACGGCGATAAGAAAGATGCCTATGATGTTGTTGCTTTTGATAAAAATGGAAAAACCATGGTTTGGTCTCGTCAAAACCAAGAGTAAATGCTAAACCAACAGCGTTGTAAGTAATGCTGTAAACAGACCTGTAAAACTAAGCCCTAATACGATATGTCTCGATTAGGGCTTTCTCTATTGACGACTCAGAAAAACTTAAAAACCAGCCTTAACACAAACCTTGAATTTGAAGAAATACCTCACGATTGGGATCGTCCTGTTGCGCCCAGAGTGGATCCTCTTCTCTCTTCTCAAAATAGATTTGTAGCGCATTAAAATACGTAAATGCAGTTAACTCACTATCTTGATTGAAATAACTAAAAAAGAGTTCTTCATTGCTGGCAAGTTCAGATAATGTCGTAATTCCCCGTTCTAGAGCCCATTTAATAGGGATCGTTGGAATAAGCGTTCGGTACAACATCAACTCTTTTAGCACATTAAGCTTAATGACATGTACTACCTGATTTTTTTCATCCGCGTTATAAGAGTGCTGATTTGCCGCCTCTTCTGCAAGTAGCATCTTTAAACTGTCTAGGCTAGCTTGCCGCTCTTGTGCTGAATACCCATAAGTTGTTTTACAAAATCTCAAGGCATACGATAATTTATCGCGCCCGACTAACTCAACCACATCGGCTAACCATGTTTCAGGAATCGCATAAGCTTGAGCTAATTGAGTAACAGCATGATGTAAACTGGTGTAAATCACCCCATCAAACTCAACTTGATAAACCGTGGTTAACTTGGGTAAAGGAATACCATCAATAACGAGATCCCAACCAGAATAGTTCACTCTTTCTTTGGCTATTTGGTACATCATCCAGGCACTTTCACGAAATCCTTCCAGCGCTTTACCTTCAAATTCACAATCACGAAGCTCATCTTCAGTCCAATTAAGTCCTATTTGAAGATGCTTTTGGTATTTTTGATGTAGCTTTTCTTTGATCTTATCACGCAATAAATCAAGGCTACTGACTTTGAGATCTTTTGCCAAACCGAAACATTCATGACAGCTAGGCAACATAATTGGGTGCTTTTGCCCATCATAGTTTGGTGTCGCCATAAAGCTAACATGTTCATAAAATGGCTCACCGCAAAACCAGCAGCAGTGACGACATTCAAAAGGTACTTCAATGTAATGTGTACAGTCAGACATAACTGAATCTTTATTTTCAACAATAACCTAAGCACAGTACAAAGAGAGCTGAATAAAAACAAGTCACCATAACCAGATTATGGCTTTTACTTGCTAGAAGATAGGATTCAGAGGTAAAATATGCGCCCTCTTTTTTGTTATCGAGTGTGATTGAATGTCTGATAAAAAGCGAAAGGCGCTACAGAAAATAGCCAAATGCTTAGAGCTAGGTAATTCAGCCAATGTTAACGAGGCTGCGCAAGCCATACGTATGGCTCACCGCTTAATGCTGAAATATGGTCTTGAAAAAGATGATATCGAGTTTATTAAGATGGGAAAAACGAAATCAGCAACCTTATTACCAACAGATATCAGTCAATCGATTCTTAAAATTATCCGCGGAATCAACCGTCGATTTGGTGTTGAATGTGTTTTAACCAACTACAAGGGGTTAAAACAGGCCGAGTTTATTGGTATGGCAGAGCGTGCGATTTTTGCAGCATTTGCTTTTGATGTAGTCTATCGCGAGATGAACCAACAAACAGGGCAATTTCGCAATAGTTTTCAAGGTACAGGCACCAGTTCTTCTGAAGTAAATCGTCGAGTTGGTTCATTTTTAGCCGGATGGATTGAAGGGGCTCTTGAGAAGCTACCGACTCTCACAACCGATGATGATCACGATAAGAGAATGACCAATTATATCGATCGCGAATTTGAAAACTTAGACCGAGAAACCTTTAAACAACAGCTACAAGAAGCGATGAAAGCGCTGACTGATGATTATGAAAAAGGTATGAAGAAAGGACGTTCCATTTCTGTTAATCGTCCTGTTGGTGGTGCAAGTGCTCGTGAAGAATTAAAACGCCTACAATAAAAACATTCTATTCTTACCATTTGGAAAGAGCTAGCCCATCAAGCTAGCTTTTTTAGCATTTAACTCAGCAAAAAATAACGTTCTTTGCTGAGTTTTATCTCTTCATTGATTAATAAAACACCATATAAGACACAGGTTTTATTACGTATAAACAACATAATTCACATGACTGTGTTCAAAAAAAAAGCAAAAGATAAAAAAAGACAAACTAATTTTAATATAATGGGAGTTATCTCTCAGATTTATGGTAGACTATAGGAAAATTCCCTAATTCCTGTAGCCTTTACACACATGAAATTCCCTGGTCAACGTAAGTCAAAGCATTACTTTCCTGTCAATGCCCGAGATCCATTAGTTGCTCAAATTCAGCAAGAGAATCCTCTAGCACGGACTCATCTTGTTGGGGTTGGTCAAACCATTGTTGATATTGAAGCACGCGTTGATGACGACTTTTTACAGCGTCACGCACTGAGTAAAGGCCACTCATTAGTGCTTGATGAAGATAAAGCGGAATTGCTTTATAAAGAGCTGAAAGAGCGTAACCTAATCAGCCATGAATACCCTGGCGATACAATTGGTAATACGCTTCATAACTACTCTGTTTTAGCAGATGATAAATCAATTCTGCTAGGTGTTATGAGTAAAGATCTAAAAATCGGCTCATACGCATACCGCTATCTTTGTAACACCTCTTGCCGTATGGATTTAGACTACCTACAGCCTGTAGACGGTCCTATCGGTCGCTGCTATACCCTAATTTCTGAAGATGGCGAACGCACCTTTGCGATTAATGAAGGTGATATGAATCAGCTTCGTCCTGATAACATCCCAGAAAAAGCCTTTAAGAAAGCCTCTGCACTGGTTCTCTCTTCTTACTTGGTTCGTGGTAAACCAAACGATCCAATGAAAGACTCTGCTCTTAAAGCCATTGAATATGCGAAAAAATATGATGTGCCAGTTGTTTTAACACTGGGTACTAAGTATGTGATTGAAGATCGCCGCGAATGGTGGATTGATTTCCTAAAAGAGCATGTAACTTGTGTTGCAATGAATGAAGAAGAAGGTGAGGCACTAACTGGTGAGAAAGATCCACTTCTTGCAGCAGATAAGGCACTTGAATGGGTTGATCTTGTTCTTTGTACCGCAGGCCCTGTTGGTCTATATATGGCTGGCTACACTGATGACGAATTGAAGCGTGAATCATCATTGCCATTGCTACCAGGCAAGATCCCTGAATTCAATAAATATGAATTTAGCCGTCCAATGAAAAAAGCGGACTGTGAAAATCCTATTCGTGTTTACTCTCATATCGCACCTTACCTTGGTGGCCCAGTTGAGATTAAGAACACTAATGGCGCCGGTGATGCTGCACTTTCTGCCCTACTGCATGATATGTCTGCGAACCGCTACCATAAATTCAATGTTCCAAACTCTGCAAAGCACAATGGTAACTTCTTAAGCTACTCATCATTCTCTCAAATTTGCCAGTATTCAAACCGTGCAAGTTATGAAGTACTGATTCAGCACGCCCCTCGCCTTTCAAGAGGACTACCAGAGCGTGAAGATTGCTTAGAAGAAGCATACTGGGAACGTTAAGTTATTCGAGAAGAGCTCCTATTATGGGGCTCTTTTTTATTTGCTTTTGTTTTCACTTCATGAATTCTTGAATAAGATCTAGCCCAAATTAGCTCCTCCCTTAGCTAGAAGAACATTAGATATCTTACTAAAATAACTTAACTGAATAATGTCAAAATAGACTGAATTTTTCACTTTACCCGATTAGTTGCTTAGCTTTTGATTGAATAACTTCGAAATCTAGATTGAGATTTATAAACTCGCTAATCTGCCATTGTTGGGTACTAATTGCTTGTTTAGCTGTTAGTTTAATCCAAGGGGCATAGACACGAATAGCTCTCTTCCCTTCCCGCCCATTGTGACTAAATATATTTTTATTCGTCAATAGTTCATTTTGAAAAACAAAAAATCCTTTATTATCGGACTCAAAACTAGCGATAAACACTAATTCAATACCATCATAGGTATTAAAAGGAATTATTTCCGATTTGTTTGTTTCCCTCTTCCATAACGTAACAAATTGCCCTACTTTTGTTGGAGTAGTTTTCCCCTGCCTAAATAAACACTTCAGTCCGTTAAATGTAAACTTTACAGCCCCATACTCTCCACTTTCTTGCTCCCTTTCTACATTAGTTATGCCATCAGGGCTAAGAGGGATTAATACTTTGTCTATTAGCTCTAAAAATGAGACTGGTGTTTCACCAAATTTTGGATTCTCAAACCAGTTATATTCAGAATGCATCTTTCTCCCTTTTGCATATGGCTTATTATAAATTTGGTTGAACGATAAATGCTGCATGCTTTCAGCTGATTTTTAAAAGGATGAGCATACTTATCCCATTATGGTCTTAATTATAGGCTTAGTTTCCTAATTCCCCCCCAAGAGACATCTTTGGTATACAAGAAAGTTAATGCTCTAACATCCATTTGTTCTTCTGTGTAATAAACCAATAATGATAGTTCACCAAAGAATTCTCGGTCTAATCGATAATGCGCAACACATCCGATAACATCTCCCATAAATACTATTGGTGGCTTGTATTCGAATGGTTGTCCGATTGTTTGTTCAATATAGTTACGTGTCATATGTGCTTTAAATGGGCTGGGTAGTTCATTTGGAAAATGATATTTAGGTTTATCTGAATCAAGAAGTGTTAATTCGATAGTAATTAGTTTTTTTGTTGATCTATCAAAAGCAAGATAAACACCTTCTCGGATCATATTCAGCACAAGTTCATCATCGCCTGAAAATCTTGGTTTAGGTTTCTTATTTTCAGCAAGTAAACCAGCTGCAATAATTTCGCTTGGTGTTTTTCCTATCATTTTTATCATTTGCGATATATTAATCATTAAGTACCATCCATTTTATCTATTTGATAATGCGTCCCATATCTAGTTCTTCCCTCAAAATTCCTATAAAAAGTCACTTCTAACTAGCCGTTGGTTGTGCTGAATCACGCTATTTGCTCTTCTATAAACTCAACCCAATCGGCTGTAATTGCTAGTTCTTTTTGCTCTTCTTTTGATAGATTTTGCCAATAAGGAAGCCATAACCAGTTGAACCAGAAATCAAGATTTCCTTGTAAGCTTCCGTACTCTAGTGGCGATATATCAGGGAACGAGTGCTCAGGTTTAGGTGGATGAAAATTGGAATTGATTATGCCGCTAACGAGATCTGTTTGGTCTGTTATGAGATGCACAATATGGCCATTAAAGTCTGAAAACACATTGAGTTTTAAAATAACTTGTTTACTTGAGAAGTCTTGAGGCTCTTTTGTGTCGTTTAAAGTAATCCTTATTCCTGCATGTCTCTGAATTAATTGAACCAATAGATCGGTTGATTCCGTATCGATAAGGAAGAGCAAGTTATATGCTTGCTCATTCATTTCTTTTGACTGTGTTACTTTGGGATAGGTGTTGTTATAGATACTTAGATCTAAAGCCTTTGAATGATTACTATGTGTGATACCTTGCATCAGTTTTCTTAAAAAGGTAAACATATTTATCCCATCGTATAGGCTTAGTTTCCTAATTCACCCCAAGAAACATCGTGAGTCTTGAGAATAGTAATCGACCTTATATGATTTTGATCTTCAGCATAATATAGTAAAAGGGATAACTCGCCGAATGTATTACGATCTAAGCGGTAATGTTCAACTCCTCCCCAAATTTTACCCATAAACTCAACAGGTTTTTTCGTCTCGTAAGGAGATCCTAGTTCTTGGTAGATGTACTCTTTAGTCATTATGGATAATAATGGTTTTGGCAGCTCATTAGGAAATTTATACTTAGGTTTATCTATATCTAACAAGGTTAAATTAATTCTTATTAATTGCTTTGTTGCCCTATCAAACGCAAGAAAGACACCCTCTCGGATCATGTCAAGCACAAGCTCATCATCACCTGAAAACCTTGGTTTAGGTTTTTTATTTTCAGCAAGTAAACCAGCAGCAATAATTTCGCTTGGTGTTTTTCCTATCATTCTTATTATTTGCGATATATCAATCATTGGTACCATCCATTTTCTTTATTTAGTTGGTGCATTTTATTTCTTGCATTTTCAAGCTCAGATTCATTGAAACCTTCTTCTAACATCCAAGGTTTTATTGCATCAAAATTATTATCTACTGCTTGTCGTAAATTGTTTGCATCTTTAGCTATCTGAGTTGGAGTGTTTCTTCCGCCATAGGTTTCACTATATTTTTGGTGCACTTTAGCTGGTATGATTACGGTTGCTACAAAGTTCATTTGCTTTTTTATTTGTTGATCATCAGCAAATCCTGCTAATTTCCTTTGCAAATATGTTGAAGCTGCTCTTTGTGACGGCATATGATCTGCATGGGTTCCATTACGAGGCCGTCCTTTGAAGTTTCCGTATAGATCAACTTCTAACATCTTAACGGGCGGTTTGCTATAGACAATATAAAGTGGCGGTAATCCAGTTTCTTCTGGAAAAATCAGAATATAGTCATTTAAATCTACGTCGCTGATTGGGGTGACATAGGTATTAGCAAACTCTTCACCTTGATCTTTTTCTGGGTGAATATAAATTGTATGTAAATCAATATCAGGAATTGGGTTGGTGAGGATCTTTGTTCCTGCTATTTCTGTTGTAGTTGGTACCCATTCGATCCGAATTCCTGGTTCAAGATCTACAACAAATTTGTCTCCAATATGCTCAACGGTTCTATTTGGTATTACTGCATTATCAACATGATAACCATGAATATTGCCATCAGTATCAAATCCAAATCGTACCCGAGTTTCTACGCCTGATTTCGCTTTAACTTCTTCTTGTCCGTATAAGGTACCATCGCCTAATTGGGTTGGCGATAGTGCTAATAGAACACCACTTCTGCCAATAACTTGCATCGAGAATCCAGCAATATCAGCAAGCGCAACACCAGAGATACGACTTAGTGCTGTTGCTCCTAATCCTGTGCTGGCAACGGCATCCATAGAGCCTGCTGCATAAACTCCCATTGAACCGATAGATGATGCTGGTTCTCTGAGTTGTCCAACATCAATACTTCCCCAGGGCGCTTTGGGAGATTTTGCAAATACTTTGTTGGTTTGTGTTTGAATGGGAGATGAAAACGACTGACTATAAGTGGTAGTTAAGCCTCCCGTATTAATACTTACGCTATTACCTATACTAATTCCGTTTCCCATACTTAATGGGGTTGCGGTAGAGGTCCCTAAAGATACATTATGGTTACTGGCTATTAAGTAACAATTACCACAACCGGTATCAACAAAATCACCAACTCGCGCAACGTTGGTTCCATTAATATTCGCAGCTCGTGATGATTGTTGAACTATAGGCCCTTGCCCTCTGCAGCTTTTACTTCCACATAAACATGTCGCGGTATCACCTAATAAAGCTTGGGATAGTCCATTGATTTTTACATGGCCACTACCAGTGATAACACTACCACCTGTAGATGTTTTGCATCCAACTGTAATTATGTCGCCCATGTGTAGCCTTATCTATAAGTGTCTATTCTATCAACAAGTTATATCTGAACTGGTAGTTTATTATGCTTTTGGGGACTATAAAATCAGAAGCGATTCCAAGTATCAATGGATGTTTGTTTATGAGTATCTGTTCTGCAAATTTTAGCTGTCACTGTATTTATTTAATCTGTGCTATCGATTCTCATACCAGCATAGATTTCGACTAATTCCGTAGAGGACTTTCATCTCCTAGAACAACGCCATGCACGATCACCAGATACAAAAATGGCTTCACGTAATGGAAGCCATTGTATTTATCTCAAACTGTATTTCTCTCAATATAAAAGGAGGAATATACCAAACTAGACAGTTGGTAATTCAGGCAATTGAGGTCCATTATTTGCTGGATAAACGATATATTCACCGTGGTATTTTACCAGTGATTTATAATCAGTTACTTTAAATAGCAGTAGTCCATGCTTATATGCCATATCAACTAATTGTTTTACATCACCACGAACATAAAGAGATATCGGCCTAATCAGCTCACCTGACTCCGATAGCGCTTGTTGATACTGTTTCACACACACAACCAGTGAAGCTTGACCATCAGTCTTATGCGTCACTTTACGGTTCACTTCGTATTCCGTTGTTACCAACCATCCAGTATCTGATAAATCTTGATACAAAGCATGAATCGTATCATTGGAAATATTTGTACTATTTCCCTCTGCATCAGTTAACTTACCGTAAGTAGATGCAATATGTTCAAATGAAGTAGTCAGCTGAGCATTCTTACCCATTGTGCGCGACTGTTGCTGCCAGCTAAGTAAAACTTTCGCAACACAAGTATCAAAACGCTGTTGCTTTATTGCCTTCGTTACCCAGTTGCTTAAGTAGAGAGTCTCGCTCACTGGGTTTTTAGGTGTTTTGCCCGCCTCTTGCGACTCACGAAGCTCTGACAGACCTGTTGTTACTACGGTGTAGATTTCATTATAAAAACGCGTCATCGTTTTCCTTACGCATCTCTAGATAATAGCCAGTAAAAACCAGCAGAAAGAAAAGCACAACTTGCCATGGTCATCGCCATCGGCCAAGCTGTTGCATCTGGCATCATGGCAACAATTCCCCCCACCAGCGAACCCGTACCAAAACGTAGAGTTCCTGCCAGTGAAGAAGCAGTACCGGCCATATGAGGATAACGGCCAAGTAAGCATGCCATGGTGTTACTACCAATAATAGAAATAGTACCTACGAAGATCATGACAGGGATCACTGTGCCCCACAAGCCTAGATTAAGTAACTGACCAACAATTAAGCCAATTCCTGCTAACAGTTGGACTATCAGACCAAAACGTAGCATCCAATGAGAGCCCTTCTTCTTTACCATTCGGCCATTGATACTCGTCATAACAATTAGGCAGATAATATTTAAGCCAAAGTAGTAACCAAAAGCTTCTGGACTGATACCATATAAATCAATGTAGACAAACGAGCCAACGGTCAAAAAGGTAAACATACCAGCAAAAGAAAACCCACTAGTTAACACCAGACCAACAGCTATAGGATTGGTCATTAACTTTATATAGTTACGTAAGGTTCCTGCCAGATTAAAAGGTAACCGTTTCTCTTCAGGCAGCGTTTCTTTAATTTTGAATGAAATAGCAATAATGACTAATGTTGCAAAAATCGCTAAAAACCAGAAAACAGAACGCCAACCAAACCAAACAGAAAAGTAGCCGCCAATCATTGGTGCTGCCAATGGTGCAACTGTCATAACAAGAGTAATAAACGACATAGTTCGCGCAAACTCTTCACGCTCAAACATATCACGAACTAATGCCTGAATAATCACAGCCGCAGCAGCACCTGCAAAACCTTGTGCTACACGAATCCAAGTCAACTCAGTAATATTACTGCTCGTTGCCCCTAATACGGTTGCAATCAAAAAACAGATGGTTCCAATAATTAATATCGGTTTTCGACCAAAACTGTCAGCCAAAGGCCCATGCAGTAACTGACCAACAGCGAAACCTGCGGTATAGGCAGTCAAAGTGGTTTGAACAAAACTTGGTGATACCGCAAAATCTTTCGCAATACTTGGCATTGCAGGCAGATACATATCGATGGCAAGTGGAGTAAGAGCTGAAATTGCTCCCAATAAAAGAATAAACTGAAATGTCAGCTTTTGGGGTTGGTTTGAGGTCATTGGCCAGCATTCTATTTTGAGACGGAAGAGGACAATGATTGTACGACAATTCCCAGTCAATTACCTGTTCAAAATGAGAAAATTGACATTTCTTTACCTAAGAAAGCAGGATATCTCGAACGATAGGTTACTATTTTTTACTCTTAGTAGCAGAAACGATAATGTAAACGTTAACTTATAATAAAAAAGGTATAAACCAATGTAATTTATACCTTTTATGTCAATCGTGATTATTTTTTAAAAACAGAAGCAATCTCATCTTCTGTTAGTGGTCGATATTCACCAGGTTCAAGGTCATCATCAAGCTCAATCGCCCCAACTCGCTCACGGTGCAATAATTCAACTTTATTACCCATAGCTGCGAACATACGCTTCACTTGGTGATATTTACCTTCAGTAATCGTTAGCAGCGCCACTTTCTCTTCTAAGATTTCAAGTTTAGCAGGTAATGTTAGCTCTTTCTCACCACGTAACTGAACCCCTTCTTCAAACGCTTGAATATAGGATTCTTCAATAGGATCTGCAGTCTCTACGTAGTAGGTTTTTTCACACACATGACGAGGAGACGTAATACGATGAGACCATTGACCATCATCGGTAACAAGGACCAGACCTGTAGTATCACCGTCTAGGCGTCCTGCTACATGCATACGCTCTGGTGCAACTTCATCAAATAAGATAAAAACAGTAGGATTAAAATCATCGACATGAGAACAAACATAACCCGATGGCTTGTTTAACATGTAATAACGGGGCCCCTGAAGCGATAATGTACGACCGCTGAATTCAACATCGCAATCATCAGTCACTTTAAGTGCGCCGTTCTTAACGATCTCACCGTTTACTTCAACTAATTTATCTTTCAGAATCTTACCAGCCTCTTTGCGGGTAATACCTAGGGTTGTACAGAGGAATTTATCAAGCCTCATTGTTTGGCTCCGTTTATTACAATAGCCGACCATTATAGAAAGTGAGCATTTTTCTTGCATTAAAAACTTACAGAAAATCTCATTCCAAAGAGGTTTTGTCGGTAAATTCAACCAAATGTAAAATATCAATGTTTGTTATGTAATTTTTTGTTCTTTTTTGCAGAAGTCGAACTAAGCTCAAAAAGCTGAATAATTTTGGATATTGATAGTCATCATTAGATAGGAAGCGCTTATAATGCCAAGATATAAAACAAACTATACTCTTAAACCACATCAAAAAGCTGAAGCATAACTACCTATTATTTCAGTGTGTTTTTGGGAATAGGCGTTTTCGGAAAGTCATCAGACTGTGATTCCTAACCATGAAGGTAAACATATGAACATTTCCCTTATTGCTCCGACAATGTCTTCTGTAGACATGTTCATTAATCTTATCGAAGAACTTTTTGCCTATGAAGCCTTGCCTCAGAAGGCTGAGCAAATTGTTAAAGCCGTCAATCAACTCATATCGAAGCCTGATCTAGGCCAAGCATGGTTAATTGAAATTAATCAAGATGGGCAATCGATCATAGCAGGTCACATTATCATGAGTTATAGCTTTAGTATTGAACATGGTGGCCGTATTGGAATTATCGATCAATTCTATCTCAAGCCTGAATGGCGCAAGCAAGGTATTGGTACTCAGTTAATTCCTATGCTTGAGCAACATGCAGCGCAAAATGATATCCATGCACTATCACTTGAAGTCAATATTGGTAATGGTGGTGCTCGTACTTTTTATGAACGTCACGACTTCATGCTTCGTCGTCAGTTCTGCATGATGACAAAAAATGTAAAAACGGAAGAAGTGCCATTAACGATCGCTAGCTAGTCAGACCTAACTAATCAAGCAGTTAAACCATAAAGCTCTAGCTCACAAACCCAGCTAGAGCTTTCATGTTCATCCAACGTCTTCTATTTAGTTAAGACTCTTTGACAAGAAACCCCTTCGGTATCAACAAAAACCAATTCTTTATCATTAAGTCGTAATATTTCGGACTCAAACTTTTCATCTTGATCAAATTGCTTTTGCAAACTAGCACGCTGCTCTTCTGCTGCAAGCGAATTAGAGTTTGTTGAAACCGTATATTGAGGAATATCCAGTGTCAGTGTTTTCCCCGTTACTTTCCAAGTACCCTTACCTGCAGCCATAAACATTAAAGGCTGATCTTCGCTATTTACAGAAGACAACTTATAGACAATATTGGCATTTCCATCTTTGCTATAAGAGTTGGTTGATGTCACCTGCAGATCAATCGAGTTATAAGGTGCTGCATATTTACATTGCCATGTTCCAATAAGAGCTTGGTCATCAATCCCTTTTGTTGTGGGTGATGTACTTTGTGTGTCACAACCACTAAGCATTGCAGCAGACGAAGCCGCAACCATTAATAAAAGCCATTTTTTCATCATTTCAATTCCTTAATCAACTTTTCTATACCCAAGTGACTTCAAGATGCAGGATTCAGAGCGTTGTCACTGATTCAAGTTCAAGACAAACAATGCAGTGTAATAGCTCGCTATTTCCAAATTGTTTGACGATGAAATTGGGTCTGTGACACGCTCCCAAAGGGCGAGTTAATTTGCTTCACATACTGCGTTAACGATTTTTAATTTAGAGCCACTAGATCTTCAAATCGTTGCCTTGCCTGTAAACCAAATTATTCTCGCTGAACCTCGCATCTTGAGGTTACTTGGGTATATACCTTAACTAACTCTTACATACCATAAAGCGATACAACATAAATTTATGCAATTACTGTCACAATCTTGGTAGTACAAGCATCTCTTATCGTGTGACTATTGCGGGTTCTACTGGATATATATACACTGTCGCAGTCGTAATATTAAAAAGCCGTATCCTCATGTACACTCTTCGCCCTTATCAACAAGACAGCGTTAATGCCACAATCCACTATTTTCGCAAACACAACACACCTGCCGTATTGGTTCTACCAACTGGAGCGGGTAAAAGTTTAGTTGTTGCTGAATTGGCTCGTATTGCAAGAGGACGAGTACTGGTTCTTACCCATGTTAAAGAATTAGTAGAACAAAACCATGCAAAATACGAAAGTTATGATCTTAAAGCTGCTATCTTTTCTGCAGGATTGGGGCGAAAAGAAACCGATCAACAAGTGGTTTTTGCTTCTGTTCAATCCATGGCTAACGGTTTAGATAAGTTTACGAAGCAATTTTCTCTGCTAGTTATAGATGAATGCCACCGTGTACCTGACGATGAAAATAGCGCTTATCGCAAAGTCATTAAACATGTCCAAGAGGTAAACCCAAACATTAAGATCCTTGGGTTAACAGCCACACCATATCGATTGGGAATGGGTTGGATTTATAAATACCATACCCGCGGCCAAGTTAAGACCGAACAAGAGCGCTTCTTTCGTGATTGTATTTTTGAGCTGCCTATCCGTTATCTGCTGGATGAAGGTTTCTTAACCGAACCAAAAATGATGGATATGGCCGTTATTGGCTATGACTTTTCGTCTATTACTCCATCTGCGACTGGACACTATCAGACCGCAGACTTAGATGATGTAATTGAAAAATCTGCCCGAGCAACCCCAATCATTATTGAGCAGGTCATTGACTATGCCAAAGATCGAAAAGGAGTGATGATCTTTGCCTCTACCGTGACTCACGCTCAAGAAATTATGGGCTATCTTGCCGCAGAAAATGCTGCTTTAGTGGTTGGTGATACACCGATTGAAGAGCGCGATCGCATTATTAACGATTTCAAAGATCAGAAAATAAAGTATCTGGTTAACGTATCAGTATTAACAACAGGCTTTGATGCCCCCCATGTCGATTTAATTGCCATTCTGCGCCCTACCGAATCAATCAGTTTATATCAACAAATTGTAGGGCGTGGTTTACGTCTATCTGAAGGAAAAAAAGATTGTTTGGTTCTTGAATACGCAGGTAACTGTTATGACCTGTATCAACCAGAAGTTGGCGATCCCAAACCCAATTCAGACAGTGAAGTTATTATGGTTCCCTGCCCAGCTTGTGGATTTAACAATAGCTTCTGGGGCAAGCTTGATCCTGCAGGATTCTTAATTGAGCACTATGGTAGACGTTGTCAGGGATACTTTGAAGATGATGAAACAGGAGAGCGTGAAGAGTGTGGCTATCGTTTCCGTGCTAAATACTGTGAGGAATGCGGCGCAGATAATGATATTGCGGCGCGTCGATGCCATCTTTGTAACGCCGTTATGGTTGATCCCGACAAAAAGCTGCGAGAAGCCTTAAAGCTAAAAGATGCCATGATCATGAAAATAAATGATATGCGTTTGGAAGCGGGAAAAAATCAATATGGAAAGCCGCAGCTTAAAGTGATTTACGAAAGTGACGAAGGCAGTGAAATTAGTGAAGTGTGGACCTTGTCGAATAAAACTCAAAAGCAAGAGTTTCTAAAAAAATTCATTAATCCCCATCTGGTTGATCGCCATCGCCCATTTTTGGATACCGCACCGACTAAAGTTGCCAATAACGAACATCGCTTGCGCCCGCCTGAAATTATTATTGCTAGAAAATCAGGACGTTTTTGGGCTATTCGAGATAAATTATTCGACATAGATCAGTATCAAAAATAAAGCTAACCGCTACCAAAACAATAACTAAAAAATCCGCATAAACATCATGTTATGCGGATTTAATTTATGTATTGGACTGCTTTTATGTATTAAACAGCTTTAAGATTAAAAATCGTACTTCACATTCACGCCCCAGTTTCGACCAGGTTCTGTTTTACGATTAATATTCTCTTTACCAACGGTAATACCATCAATATTTTGATACTGCCAATACTTCTTATCAAAGGCATTAAATAGGCCCGCACGAACCGTTAAATCTTTACTTGGTCGGTAATACGTCGTCATATCCACAACCGTATAGCCTGGGGTATTAAAGTGGTCTTCTTCTTGCCATTTGTCTTTCGTTGCAACCATGGTCACATCAACAACACCACCCCACATCTCATCAGGTGAATCATAGCCAAGCCCTAATACCGCAGTTAATGGTGCAACAGTATCTAACTCGCGCCCTGTCTTCTTATCTTCACCGCGAGTATATGCTACAGAAAAGTTCGCATATGTACCCATTGGAGCATTAAGTGCTTCGTCCAACCAGATAGAGGTTTTTAACTCTGCACCATAAATCTTAGCTTTATCGACATTTTCATTCGTTGTGATCTGGATATTATTTGAATCATAAGTCGTTACATCTTTAATGAAGTTCTTATAATTATTATAGAAAACAGATGTCGCAACTGAACCTAAATGCCCATTTAGACGTAATCCTAACTCAACAGCATCACTCTCCTCTGGTTTTAAGTTAGGATTCGAGATGACTTTATAACCGTGAGCTAGATTCTCTTTATCGTAGTACAACTCATGAATGGTTGGTGCTCTAAAGCCTTGAGTAAATTGACCATAAGTACTGAAATTGTCAGTAAAGTGGTAAACCGCACCTAAACGTCCTGTAAATGCATCACTCTTATGATCTTTTAATGTGTCAGAATCTGGCTTAGCTTGATAATCGTCATAACGTAATCCCGCAGTAACAACTAACTTCTCATCTAACATAAACATCTGATCTTGAACAAAGACCGCACGTTTTTCAGATTTAGATTTAGGTACTTCTTCAGGTCCAGGCTTAGACGTTCCTTTATCTAAGTTATAGTCGGTATAGGTAATATCAAACGTATTATTAGTACCACTCACACCGTAGGTGATCTCGTGACGATTATTAGCCAGTTCTAACTCTTTTTTCATCTGAATATCGAGCTGAATGGTATCGTCAGTGCCATCACGGTAACGATTACGATTGCCATAGTAATTGGTTTTATCGTAGCTATTATGTTTGGATTCGCTTTCAGTCCAGTTCAATTTCCATTCTAATGAATCAAAAGCGGCTATCTCAGCTAACCATTCATGTTCAAGCCCTAAGCGTAAACGGTGATCATGATCATCTGCTCGGTTATTACTGTACATAATAGGTGGCATTGGTGGTCGCATTGGAACCGTCTTACCATCACTGGATAAAATACGACCATCGGCAGATCGCGTATAATATTCTGCGGTAAATCCAACACGGTTCGCACCGTTAATTTGATAAAAAATCTTTGCTAAAACATTATGAGAGGCAATATCAAATGGGTTAGCAGCTTTTCTCGCATTCCCTATTTCATTTGAGTCTTTATAGTAGGTATCGGTCTCATGGCCATTGCGATAAGTATAAATCAACATACTTTCAAGATCGCCAGTACGATTAGCCACCTCAAAACCTAATTTATATTGTTCATCAGCACTAGAATAACCAGAAGTGACGCCTACATGCGAATCATCACCAGCATCTAGCATATCTTCTGGATTTTTAGTACGAAGGAAAACAGTACCACCAAGGGCATCACTACCATATAAGCTAGAAGATGGACCTTTGTTAATTTCAATCGCAGTTAATGTATCAACCTCGATGGTATTGGAGTTTTTGCGCATAACATCAGCGCCAGGATTGTACGAAATAGGTTGTTCTACCCCGTCAATGAGCATTTTAACTCGGTTACCACTCATCCCTCGAATCGTAAAGTCTTGCATACCAAAACGTCCACGACCATTAACAGTTACACCTGGCTCATATTTAAGCGCTTGTTTAACATCAGTAGCTAAGTTTTTCTCCATCTGCTCAGCTGTCACTTTCGATACTGTCGACGGTATGTTTTTAACACTTTGTTCCGAACGAGTTCCTGATACGACCACTTCATCAAAAATAGAGGATTCATTATTTGAATTAGCCAAAGATGGGGTTGAAACGGCCAAAAGAACAGAACTGGCAATAAAAGATAACTTAATATTCATAATCCCTGCTTAGTGTTTTCATTATGGTTACTGCAAAACTGGCATGGATTATATACAAATATAAATGATAATTACTATCATTATCATTGTGATCTAGATCGTATTTTCTCTAAGTTCTGTAAAATAAGAATGATTAATAAGGTAAATAGTGTTTATAGCGGATAGATTTACAGCAATTGATTTATTAGAAAGGATTTTTTACGGTGAGGGACTTGCTAGAGCGGTTCTTCACTGATAGTATCTGCGCTCGATTTACAGTGTTGGACAAGGTCGCATTGTCCGATGCATTTTTTAATCTCAATGTAGAGTAAATATTATGAAATTTGAAGCAGTAGTACGTACTGACCTAGGTAAAGGTGCGAGCCGCCGTCTACGTCACGCAAACCAATTCCCAGCTATCGTTTACGGTGGTGAAGAAGCTCCAGTTGCAATCGTACTAGACCACGATTCAGTAATCAACCAAATGGACAAGCCTGCATTTTACGAAGTAATCACTCTAGTGATCGACGGTAAAGAAGTACAGGTTAAGCCACAAGACATTCAACGTCACCCATACAAGCCAAAAGTTAACCACATGGACTTCAATCGCGTTTAATTATTGCGTTTAAAAAGCTTGTAGAAAAAAGCGTCTTTCGAGGCGCTTTTTTAGTATCTAATCAAATAATGTCTTTTGAATTGGCTGAGATTCACGGTCATTCACCCCCTCCTTCTCCTGTTTGACTCTCTTTGCTTGCCTTATTATTCGTAAATATCTTTGCCGACACAACTTAATGACTTGCCGCTTTTGATCATTGGTTAATGACAACCATTGATAGCGCTCATCTCGACTTCGATAACACCCCTTACAATATCCCCTATTATTAGATTCACATCTCCCTACACATGGGCTCGGAACACTAAAGAAATCTAACTGCTCCATCGCAACTCCTAAACAGAGAGAAATTAGTTTGATCACTAAATCAAACTGCCCATCTCAGAGCAAAATAACGCATCAAATCAACAACAAAACAGAAACAAAAAATACAGATTAATTAAACCAATTTCAATATTAGCTCACTTTAAGATAATTTATGCAATATTCTTGCTAAACTATATAAAGTTCTGCTAGAGTTTGGAAAGTTATCAAGGCTGATAGCAGATATGTTTTAATTCGTACTCTACAGAATATTTCGTAAATGGTAGAGTACATCAAGGAGGGAACCATGGATTTTTTTGTACCATCGGCAACAAGCACTGAACAGGCAGAGGCCGTATTCTCATCAATTGCTCAGCATGTCTCTGCCCCATCACAGGCAAAACGTATTCATAAAATCGTATGGAATCACGAAGGTGAAAAATGCCAATGTATCGTTGGTGAAAAATTGCCTGAGATCTTCCGTGCTGAAGAGAAAGTTCTCGCAATTTTTGATTGTGGTGACGTCTTTAAAATCTGTACTCCTAATCGAGGCGCGATCAAATTTGATCCTATTCACGCCAGTCGATCAGCCGTTGTCGATCTAGAATTCTTCGACGAAGAGTAATGCTAAAGCCATTCATATAAAAGGGCTTCGTGATGAAGCCCTTTTTTATTATTCATGATCCCCTAATCCTAATAATTTCAAGCCAGCACTAAGTAAAACAATGGATATAGGTAAAATAAGAATCTCCCAAGTTAAGTTATTAATATTAACTAACACTAATTCCAAAAACTTAACGAACAGAATAATGACAATCACTTCTGCAAGAATATTCTTAAGGTGACCAATATTAGGTGTATTGATCCATCTAAGAACCTTTATCTTCCCTTTAAGCTCTTTCTCATCTTTATCAAGAATAAATAGAGTGAAGACGCCATGAGCAAAGATAAACAACACAAAAGCAATTAAAAATGTATCAAGGGATTTAATTAAATACGTTGTAGCCAGTTCTGCAGTATCAAGGTGAGCCATACTTTCTTCAGGTACTTTACCCAGAAATACGATGGCAAAAGCCGTATAAGTTTTCATTGCTCCAACAACAAAAAGCAGCAAAGAACCTAATGTAGAGCATATGATTGCGATAAGGCCCATGTGGCGAAAGGTGTTAAAAATATTTTTCATGTTTAGTTCATAGATAATAATAAATATGAACTAAATTCTAAGCTAAGTGAGCAAGAATCACAAAAATCACCTGCAAAATTGCTAAAATAACCCCAATTGTGCCGCTGTAATATCATCAAATTGTTTACCAATAAATGGCAAGATAGCATCTGCAACAGGCTTTAACTGCTTATCAATATAGTGCTGATAATCGATAGGATTTTGGCGATATTCACTGGCTTCTGCCCCAGCTAATGTAATCACATACTCAATAATACCTTTATTTTGGTATTGCAGAGGTCGGCCTAACCTTCGATTTATCTCATCCGCCATTCGAGCTGCCTTTACTTGAGGAGGAATATTCTTTTGATACTCATCCAGATTACGGCGTAGGCGTTTGCGATAAATAAGTAAATCGTCAAATTCACCCAAAGAGGTTCGCTGAGTATAATCGCGAATGTACTCATCAGGGTTTTGATCATGAAAAATCATTTTATATAAGGTTTGCTGGAACTCTTGAGCCAATGGTGTCCAATCTGTGCGAACGGTTTCAAGCCCTTTAAAAATCATTTCTTCGTTATTACCGCGCCATACAAGACCAGCATAACGTTTTTTACTGCCCGTCTCTTGCCCTCGAATCGTAGGCATTAAAAATTTATGGTAGTGCGTTTCGTACTCAATTTCTAATGCCGAGTCCAGTCCATAGTCATTGAGCAGATGTTCAGTCCACCACTGGTTAATGTAAGCCACCAGCTCATGGCCTATTTTATCCGCATCTTGTTGAGAGTGAGCTTGAGTTAATGATACAAATGTTGAGTCAGTATCGCCATAAATCACTTCATAGCCTTTTAATTCGATTAACTCACGGGTCTTCTTCATGATCTCATGCCCACGCATAGTGATCGATGAAGCGAGTCTATGATCAAAAAAACGGCAACCCGATGAGCCTAATACGCCATAAAATGAGTTCATAATGATTTTAATCGCTTGAGAAAATGCTTTTTCACCCTCTCGTTTAGCTTGATCTCGTGCCGACCAAAGATCTTCAATCATCTTAGGTAAAAAGTGTTTTTCACGATGAAAGCGCCCACCACGGAAACCGGCAATTGCGCGATCATGTTCTTTTCCTTCTACTAATAACAGGCCTTCAACTAACCCCATTGGGTCAATACGAAAAGAACGAATAATAGAAGGATACAGCGACTTAAAATCCAGCACTAATACTGAATCATATAAGCCAGGTTTTGAGTCCATGACATAGCCACCAGGACTTGCTATCCAATTATCAGTAGCAAGATTAGGGGCGATATAACCAGCGCGATGTAATTGAGGAAGATAGAGGTTGGTAAAAGCGGCCACAGAACCGCCTACCCGATCAAGTTCAACTCCGGTTAAACGGCTGCGTTCAATCGCAAAATCAAGCGAATGTGTCTGTTCAAATATACGGGTAACCAATTTGCAATCTTGTAAATTATATTTGGCTAACGCTTGCTTATTATGACGAAACATCTCATTAATTTCCGCCATTCGATCATGAACATTATGAATTTGTTTCCCTTCTCCTAATAGTTCTTGGGAGACAGCCTCAAGAGACCACGAGCGGAAATTATAAGTCGCCGTTTTTAATGTATCGATACCATCGAGAACCACACGACCGGGAATCGTTAAGAAACCCTGATTTCTATTTTGATTAGACTGTCGGTAATGGGCATTTTGCTGGCCTCGACCAATTTTAAACGGCACTTTATTCCATTCAGCTCTTTGAAGCAGTAAACGAAAATCAAAGTCGATAACATTCCAGCCAATCACAATATCAGGATCAAATTCATGGAACCAATCAACCAGAGCCATCAGAAGTTGGGACTCATCACGCACCCAATAAATTGGCGTTGTTTGGTCAATAAGATGCTGAGGTTCACCCACCATAATCACTCGACTATCTGCTTTGCTATGTAGGCCAACCGAGTAGAGAACACCTTTTTCGGAGCATTCTATATCAAGCGAGACAAGATTAAGATCGGGTTGAAAATCAGCCGATTTTGTTTTTACATCGTAATAATCGATGAAGCCCTTTCGCTGCTTTGCTGTTCCCGTAAAGTGCAAACCACCACGAATAAAGCGTTCCATTAAATAACGATCAGCTAAACGAATATCATCTTCATAGGTAATAATATCATTACGATTAAGTAGCTCTATGACTCTTGATAATTGCTTGATCGTTTTGCAATAGCACACAGATACTGAAGTATGATTGAAGGTTTTCAGTCCTAACTGACGCCAAGAGACTAACTCATTGTGCTGGCGTAGTAATTGAGCGGCCGTTTGCTCATTCTCTGTTGCAATAAAACAAATAGGTGATTCACCTTTAATATTTAGACGGCAAGGCCCCTGAGCTGTATTCACCCATAATGTAATATCAGTCTGATCATGACTATCTCGTCCTTGTCGAGTGAGAACGAACCCTGTCTGATGTACTTGCAAACGAACCTCTACTGTATTTTTATACACCTCAATTCTAACCCATAATACGTTATCTTGATGGTTGTTTTTTCAGCAAACACACTCATTGATTACAATAAAATCATTCATGACGTTAATTTGACGATAATTCAAAATGAAAACCTAGCGCATATACTATATGATTGCAGGGAATATATTTAATAATAATAACTCATTAGGCTAGGAACATGAGTAAAAGCAAAACAATATTGCTGTTTATTTGCTCAGTAATAATTGGGTTAGCAGTGAATCTTATTTGGATACGTTTTCAAGTAAACCATCAAACAGAAGAAATGCTATCCACTATTGATACTGCAACAACGCAATACTTAAATAGAATGACCAATGAAATTAAATTTCTTCATTCAACGGCTCCTATTTGCTCCGAAACATTTATTAATCATTTAGAAAGTACTGTATTGAAATCGATGTCGATTCAAGAGATCACTTATATAAATAAGAATCAATTTATATGCAGTGATCGAGGAATGCAGGAGCAAGCGCAAACAATTAATATCGAGCAGTTAAACAAATATAAAGATAATAATGGTTATATCATCTATAGAGGAAGAAGCCTTCGATACGATATTGATGGTCTTTATATTATGTTGCCGGTAGCAAAACAAACTTGGTATCGTTTTTTGATTAATGATGCTTTTTTAAAGTTTTGGCTTGAACAACACCTTTTAGATAAACATATTCATGCCTGTGTTAACAGTTTAGGACAAACCATTGTATGTACAGGCCCGCATGAAAGCCAATATCAACACACATATCATCGTTATTCAGAGAACTACAATTTACATTTTACCGCCAGTTTTGATAATGAGATTTATTGGTGCTACTTCAAATATAACCTACCCTACACCATTATCCTCCTCACAATTTTTAGTTCTTTATGCCTAGTATTAGCTCACAACTATTACCATCGCCGTCAATCTCTTTCGGCAGAGATCCAACGTGGTATTGATAACCATGAGTTTATTGGCTATTACCAACCGATTATTTCAGCGAAAAATAACCGATGGTGTGGTGCGGAATTGTTAGTGCGTTGGAATCACCCAAAAGCCGGTCTTATTCCGCCAGATCAATTTATTCATATTGCAGAAAGATCGGAATTAATTCACCAAATGACGCTGGATTTAATCAAACAAATTGCATTACAAAAAACCTATATTGAACAATTGGTCCCTCATAGTTATTTCTCAATTAATATGACACCATCAATGATAGCAAATACGCAATTTGTTACTAAATTGGTTCAGATTCTACAAATGAATCCAGATTTACAACACGGCCTAGTCATTGAATTAACCGAGCGTGAACCGTTTAGTCCAGCCAAATTGCTAAAACTAAAACAAGGAATGGATTTACTTCGCTCTTATGGCGTGAAATGGGCTCTTGATGATTTTGGTACCGGTTATTCAGGACTGGCAACACTGCAACAACTCAGTTTTGACATATTAAAAATCGATCGAACTTTTATTAATCTTTCGAGTAATGATGCGATTTCATTGTCTATTTTAGATAATATCGCCCAAATGGGTCATAAACTTCATTGCAGTTTGGTTGCAGAAGGTGTGGAAACAAAAGAGCAAGCCCAGTATGCGAAAAAAATTGGGATAGAAGCTTGCCAAGGCTATTATTATGCCAAACCTATGACTTTTGATGATTACTACCACGCATTAAAAAACCATCTTGGTAATCGGTTTATCCCCTTATAACTAGGATTTATTATACAAAATCAAACAATTCCATGATGATTTAGGATTAATACTTGGTGGTACTCTTCAATCATGGTATATAACCTTTTTCCACGGCGACTAATCCAGAGCGTTGTTACCAATCTCGATTTATTAGCCATCGCGGAATCGTTCCTTTAATTTTTAACAAGAGCTTTTACAATGCCTAGAGCTAATGAAATCAAAAAAGGCGCTGCTGTTGAACTAAACGGTAAGCTACTTCTAGTTAAAGATATTGACGTTCAGAGCCCAAGTGCACGTGGCGCATCGACTCTATACCGTATGCGTTTTACTGATGTTGCAACTGGCCTGAAAGTAGAAGAACGTTTCAAAGGCGATGATATCCTTGAAACCGTTGATCTTTCTCGTCATCAATCTAGCTTCTCATACGTTGACGGTGATGAGTACATCTTCATGGATAACGAAGACTTTACTCAGTACACGTTCAATAAAGAAGATATCGAAGACGAACTACTTTACATCACTGAAGATATTCAAGGTCTTCTAGTTCTTGTTGCTAATGAAAAGCCAATCGGCCTAGAGCTACCTGCTTCGGTTGAAATGGTGATTGAAGAAACTGATCCGTCAATCAAAGGTGCATCAGCATCTGCTCGTACTAAACCAGCTCGTTTTGCAACAGGCTTAACCGTTCAGGTTCCTGAGTACATTGCAACAGGTGATAAAGTACGCATCAACACTTCTGAGCGTAAATTTATGTGCCGTGCAGACTAATTTAGTTTGCTCAGATAAAGGCTTGTAGATCATGCAAGCCTTTAGCTACTCACCCTGATATAGCTCTTTATACACATCCCCTTCTGTTTTCTTGAATCACCTCATCACTTCCAATCATGCTTGCTTAACCTAGCATCTTGAACTGACTTAAGTATATAATCTCACTATAAACCCGTCGGTATTTCCGAAACAGAGAACCTCGATATATGGATAACTCAAACCTAATCTCATACGATGATGTGATTGATGCGGCTTATGACATTTTTCTTGAAATGGCACAAGATAACTTAGAACCTGCAGATATACTTCTATTTACTATGCAGTTCGATGATCGCGGCGCAGCTGAACTGGTTGAAACCAAAGATGATTGGGCTGAACATGTCGGCTTTGATGTTGATAAAGAGCGTTACGCTGAAGTTCGCATCGGTCTTGTTAACGAAGAAACAGATGAGCTTGACGATGTATTCGCACGTATGCTGATTTGTCGTGAAGAAGATAACAAGTTCTGTCACATTCTGTGGAAACGCGACTAACCATTATTTGGTTATAAATAAAGTTACGATTACAAAAACGGCGCAGAAGTTAGATTAACCTCTGCGCCGTTTTTTATTGTATTTATTAGCGTGTTTATTGCTAACTAGTTATAACCATTAAGATGCCATAACTGGAGAATGGTGCTGACTGCGGCGAACCAAGAATAGGCTCACAATCACAATAATCGCCATAACCGATAGCACAGAACCTAAGCTAAATTGATCGCTAGCACGCATAAATGATGCTGCCAGTGTCGCAATACCTGCCCCTAGGTTTTGTAATCCACCAAGTACGGCACCTGCTGTACCAGCATGATTTGGGAAAGGCTCAATTGCTGCTGTGGTCGCAGATGGAAATAGAATACCTGCACCAAAGAAGTAAATGAAAGCGCCACCAATTAGAGAAGTTACAGTCACCAAACCTTCAATACCTGGGATCAAAATGGTCACGGCTCCTAATGCCAATGCTGCCATACCAATATACAGTACACGTCGGTTGCCAATACGTCCCACCAGCATTGATGAGCACCATGCTCCCATCAAATAACCTGGTAATGGCACGATAAATAACCAGCTTACGGTTGTTGGATCCAGTTTTAATACACTACCCAATAACACACCAGCCGCGGCTTCAAATGCTGCGATACCAGCAAAGGTAGCGATTAAGCACAGCACATAGCCTTGGAATTGACGGTTACTTAAAACGTAACGATAACTTGCCATTGCACTATCAGTACGGCGTTTCTCAACAGGCAGAGTTTCACTAAACCAAGCCATCATCGCAATCGTGACAAATGCGCCGAAGATCAAAAGAAAACCGTAGCTTGCTTTCCAACCCATATGCGTAGATAGGTATCCACCAAGAACAGGCGCAATCAATGGAGAGAAAATTACCCCCATGCTGATTAAACTGTTCGCTTTGTGTAGATCTGCGCCTTCATAGCAGTCACGAGTTACGGTTCGAGACATCGCACCACTACAACCTGTACCACAGCCCTGAATAAAACTCGCCGCTAAAAACAACTCAAAGCTTGAAGAAAATAGCGCAAGAACCGTACCCGCTAAGAAGATACTCATACCTGCAATCGTTACAGGTCGACGGCCAATTTTGTCTGAAATAGGCCCGTAAATAAATTGCGATAATCCATATGGGATCAAATACGCTGCCATCACCGCTTGTAAGTATGCCGACTTAGTCGCGAATGCTGCTGCCATTTCAGGTATTGCAGGCACATACATGGTTTGGGTCATCTGCCCAACTGCAACAAGAATAATTAAAAGAAATAGCAAACGAGCCATTTTTACTGAAGAAGATTGCTGAATCACAACCTGCGCCCTCAAAACAGAATAATATGTCGAAAATGGGTAAATTTTTGCGAATTACCGACCAATAACAGAATAAAATACTAGAGTAATAAATCTAATAAGGGATATAACCCAAAAGGTTGTTTATATTTAGCTTCATACTCTGATTTAGAGCGAGATAGTAGTGTTATTTTGAGATACTGGCAAGCTTATCAATCAAGATTCTTTATTATGCAAACCATTAGATAAACTAATCTGAAAAACAATGCGGTAGAATCAAAATAAAACGCTTTAAAAACAATAGATAAACAAAAACCCCAACATTTCTGCTGAGGCTTATAAATCGTGTTTTGTATAAGATAATTTACGGTTTATTTTACATCTAATCGATGATGACCGTGACTCACCTTAGCTTTAAGGTAATTTTCGTTGCCGTCTTTAATATGTGCTTTAGTACCAACAACTTCCGCGATCTTAATACCGTTTTCTTCTAACTCACGAATTTTCTTCGGGTTATTAGTAATTAAGCGAATTTCTTCTAGGCCCAATGCCTTTAACATTTGCGCCGCTTCAGAGAAATCACGTAGATCATCTGGGAAACCTAAATGGTTGTTCGCTTCATAAGTATTCATGCCTTCGCTTTGTAGCTTATAAGCATCAATCTTATTATAAAGGCCAATCCCGCGACCCTCTTGGCGTAAATACAATAATACGCCACCTAGCTCACCCATCTTAGTAATGGTTTCATCAAGCTGCTCACCACAGTCACAACGAGATGAATGGAAAACATCGCCAGTTAAACACTCAGAATGCATACGCACTAACGGTGGTTGAGATTGCTTATCTGCATCTCGAAAAATAATAGCAACGTGCTCTTTCCCTGACTCTAATCCATGAAAAGAAAGCAGATCGGCTGGGATATTACTTTGAAGGCCTACTTTAAAAGGCACTCGTGCTCTTACTGTTACCATTGTATACCTGAGTACTTCTAGGTGATTATTAAACATAACCACAGGGTTTATTCGTGTTTGCGCAGTTTGGCTTATCTCGCAATCGTTATGGCGTAGATATCAACCGCAATGCAAACTGATTTATGACAAGATAATAACGAAAATCACTTAACTAAAACAGCGTTAGTTTTTGGTCTTACCTTTTAGTCATGAATACTAATGTTATATTATAACACTTTCAACCTTATTTATTTTATGGGTTTATGAGAATGACTGGCTTCATCGCAAATACAAGCTGAATATAGCGTAAAAACAATCACCCCAGACATAATGGCGAACATTCGCTCCCAATCCCCTCCCATCGCAAGACGCATATTTAGCATGTCATAGGTGGTATAAATCCAGAAGAAGGCCCCTGCAAATAAACCGATCTGCAATATTTTGGTGATAACCGTTTGTGATAACAGAAGTAAACCGGGTAATAAGGCTAAAACAATGCAAGTGCCAACATAACCAAATCGAAGTGCATGGGCCGCAAGCAACCAGAAGCTCAATGTTATCCATGTGCGGTGTAATTTGCTCATTAGCTTTCCTTCTACGTTGTTATTGTCTTTTTCTTCTCACTTTATAAGTTATATATTTTATACATGTTTATAAGCGGAGTAAAAACCATATTTGCAATCTTTAATTAAAAAAATATCAGGGGTCATAAAACCTTAAAAAGTGTATAGTTATTCCAGAAGCAAATTAATGCTGGTTAAGATAATATAAATCTTAACGGGAGATGATGTTCCTCCTTTAACCGCCTTTCTGATCTTTTTCTCTAAGGATGATGACGTCTAACAACAGTCGACTTTGATGGGTCGCGGATAGATCTATATTGGGTGAATAGCGTAAGAAATGACGTATTACTACTCTGTATAGATTGATGTTGTTGGAATAGATCTATCCATGCTCTCCGCCCCCTCAATGTTTTTGACAAATAAATTAAAAATCTAAGACTCAAAGTGATTCCTTACTCTGTTTTATTTCAGTTTTCTTTGAGTTTTAAGAATTAAAATTGTCACAGTGAGGCAAAGCAATGCAATATTCAGCAGAAGTTCAAAACATGTGTCCCCTATCTCGTGGTCCACAACACGAATCAGCTCCGATTCCTGTAGAAGGCCGTTGGGTGAGTCCAAAAGATGTTATTGCGATTTCAGGTTTAAGCCACGGTGTTGGTACATGTGCACCACAACAAGGTGCAGCAAAACTAACGCTTAACGTTAAAAATGGCATTATTGAAGAAGCATTGATTGAAACTATTGGCTGTTCAGGTATGACACACTCTGCAGCAATGGCTTCTGAATTAATTACAGGCAAAACCATTCTAGAAGCGCTAAACACCGACCTTGTTTGTGATGCTATCAACGTAGCAATGCGCGAAATTTTCCTACAGTTTGTTTATGGTCGTACTCAAACTGCCTTCTCTTTAGATGGTCTACCAATTGGTGCTGGTCTTGAAGATCTTGGTAAAGGCTTACGTAGCCAAGTAGGTACTCATTACGGTACTCGTGCAAAAGGTCCACGTTATATGGAAATGGCCGAAGGTTATGTAACTAAAGTCGCGTTAGATGAAAATGAAGAAATCATCGGTTACCGCTTTGTTAACCTAGGCAAGATGATGGAATCTATCAGTAAAGGCGTTCCAGCTAATGAAGCAATGGAGCAAGCAACTGGTCAATATGGTCGTTTCGATGAAGCGGTTCGTACTATCGATCCACGTCACGAATAATCAGCTAAGCTGTTAACCATATATTTAATTACAACCTAATTTGCTAAATTTATTGAGGATTTTATCATGGCTGCATTGTTCGAAAGCTTTGATCGTCGTATCAACCAAATCACTCCTGTTCTAGAAAAATACGGTTTCGCATCGCTAGAAGAAGCACGTCAGTTCGTTGAAGACAAAGGTGTTCGTGCTTACGATATCGTAAAAGAAACTCAACCTATCGCCTTTGAAAACGCATCATGGGCTTATGTACTAGGTGCTGCAATTGCTCTTAAAGAAGGCGCAAAAAACGCAGCTGAAGCCGCAGAATACCTAGGCCAAGGTCTACAAGCATTCTGTATTCCAGGTTCTGTAGCCGATCAACGTCAAGTGGGTTTAGGCCATGGTCGTTTAGGTGCTCGTCTGCTTAGTGATGAAACTCAGTGTTTCTGCTTCCTGGCAGGTCACGAGTCTTACGCAGCAGCAGAAGGTGCGATCAAAATTGCACTAAACGCAAACAAAGTACGTAAAAACCCACTACGCGTAATCCTAAATGGTTTAGGTAAAGATGCGGCATACCTAATTGCTCGTATTAACGGCTTTAACTACGTTCAAACTCAGTTTAACTACTCAACTGGTGAACTAGAGATTGTTAATGAGCGTCGTTTCTCTAAAAGCCAACGTGGTGACATTAACTGTTATGGTGCAGATGATGTTCGTGAAGGTGTTGCGATTATGCATCGTGAAAATGTTGATATCTCAATTACAGGTAACTCAACTAACCCAACACGTTTCCAACACCCTGTTGCAGGTACTTACAAAAAAGAACGTCTTGAATCTGGCCTTGGCTACTTCTCTGTAGCATCAGGTGGTGGTACAGGTCGTACTCTTCACCCAGATAACGTAGCAGCAGGTCCAGCCTCTTACGGTATGACTGATACTATGGGTCGTATGCACTCAGACGCTCAATTTGCTGGTTCATCTTCTGTTCCTGCTCACGTAGAGATGATGGGACTTATCGGCATGGGTAACAACCCAATGGTTGGTGCTACTGTTGCGGTTGCAGTAGCGATTGAGCAAGCTCAAAAATAATAATCGCAATCATAAATAGCTTTATCTTCAACTAACGAAAAAGGTGCGGTTTTAATCAACTGCACCTTTATTTGTTTTTCTGAATTGTTATTTTTGAGAAATTCACTAAAATCACTCCATCCGATCATTTAGTGATATGAGTTTCCAGAAGATTTCAGGAACCCTACTCTACTCGTAAACTGTGAATGCCGTTTACCCATCCTAAGTGGTCAAGTTAGTCTAACACTACGATGCATCTCAATGTGTCGATGTCGTAAAGGAAACATCATGATCCAAGTAGTAGGTCACAAAAACCCAGATAGCGATAGCATCTGTTCAGCACTAGTATGTACAGCTCTTCTTAAAGCTCGTGGTCTTGAAGCTACAGCTATTCGTCAAGGTGAGCTAAACCGCGAAACTCAACACATCCTTGAGATTGCAGGCGTAGCAGCACCAGAACTACGTACTAGCGTTGCTGGCGAAAAAGTATGGCTAGTTGACTATTCAGATCTTGCTCAAGCTCCTGATGATCTAGCAGAAGCAGAAGTTGTAGGTATTGTTGACCACCACCGTCTAGGTGATGTAATGACAATCAACCCTCTAGAAGCTTGGATCTGGCCTGTAGGTTGTACTTGTACTGTACTATTCAACCTATTTAAGATTGAAGGTCACGAAATCACTCGTGAACTAGCACTTCTTATGATGTCTGCAATCCTATCTGATACAGTAGGTTTCGCATCTCCAACTTGTACTCAAAAAGATAAAGATGCTGTTGCTGAGCTTGCAGCAATCGCAGGTATTGAAGATCTTGATGCATTCATCAAAGCACTTCTTATCGCTAAAACTGACATTGCAGGTCTAACTGCAGCACAACTTGTTGAAAAAGACCTTAAAGGCTACCCATTCAACGGTCGTGACGTTGTTGTTGGTCAGATCGAACTTGCAACTCTAGAGCAAGTTGAAGAGATGATCGAAGAGCTAGAAGCTGATCTACAGCGTCGTTGTGACGAAGAGAAGCTAGCAATGGCTGCTCTAATGCTAACAGACATCACAACTAGCACAACTCGCCTACTATACAAAGGTGAGTGGAATAATATCCTAGACCAACACGCTAACGACGGCATGCTAATGATGGAAAACACATTAAGCCGTAAGAAACAAGGTTGGCCTTGGCTACAAGAAGTTCTAGCGTAATCTAGATTTCTTGTCTTGATAAAAGAAGAAGCATCCACTTGGGTGCTTCTTTTTTATTAAAGGGACAAATAACAGCGTTAAGTTACGATGCTTTTGGTAGATCATCAGGCCGCTTTAATACTGCGCCATAATGTTTAACGAACTCACGACCAATTAACTTACCTTGCCGATAATCCATTTCTAAATCATCTGCATTACTGAGCAAAGCCCGACTTTTTAGCTGAGCTTCTGGGGCTATCTGAATTACATCGAGTCCTGCTGGTGGCGACTCAATAAAATCATTCATGTCTTTGTAGGTTTCATAGTAGCGCGTCAACATTTCGATCACTTCGGCGCTGCGGCTGTAACCTGCCAGTTTTAAAAAGCGTTCAATATTATCTTGAGTCAACCACCCTTTTTTATTTATTGATTCGGTAGCTTGAGTCACGTTCGCTTCAATCTCTAACTCTTGCTCGGTTTTATCCAAATCACGCCAAGGTAGCTCATTTTTCCACTGTGAAAATCGCTCGGAGATCTCACTGTGAAAAACCCGAAACTTATCTAATGACTCTTGTAAGTTAAGCTTTTCGACATATTCTGGCAGACCTTGCTCTAGCCTATCTTTCCAGTCTTGAATTGCACTTTGCTCGCTTTCATCATCCAGTTCTATGTCTAACGATTCAGTACGAATAATCACAACCAGATCGGCCCCTTGACGCCAAGCTTCTTTAGCTGGAATTGCAGCACTTACGCCCCCATCTACCCACTCTAAATCGCCAATATTAACGGGATGTTGATACAACACGGGGATCGCGCAACTGGCTCGCAGAACATCACGCCAGTTATCCTGGTACATAGGCAGATAAATATCTTGTAATGAGTCTTTTCTAGTAGCACAAGCAAATGCTTTTCGTCCCACTAATGTTTTTTGTGCTTGGGAGAAATCCAATGCCATTGAACCATCGGGCGCAACAATATCCAGTGCCCAATCCAAATCCATAGAGCGTTGTTGGCTGAGGTATTTATAAAGACTGAAGAAATTGTCTTGTGAGGTGTATTGAGTAATAAAATTGTAGCCAAACATCTCTTGTCGGCTAATAAATGAAGAGAGATTTAAAGCACCTGCTGATGTGCCAATATAAAGCTGGAAAGGATCAAAGTTTGCCTCAAGGAAAGCATCCAGCACGCCAGCGGTAAAAATGCCTCTTTGTCCTCCACCTTGTACAACCAACGCAATTTTTTGATATTTTTTGCCACAAAAATCTTCAGCAATTGGTTGCCAGAGCTCAGACTCTAATGTGGATAAAGTAAAAGGTAGATGATTCATGACAAATCCCCCGACAACAACAGATCATGGCGTGGATTATACTCAACTTACCTAAATAAAAATGAGCAGAGAGCCATAGTTTGTCATTGCTTCCCTGCCCAATTTGTTACGGCTTGTAAGAACGATTACGCATGTAAGGCAATAAGACCAAAAGCGACCAAATACGCAAAAGTAACACCCGTTGATAATAAAGCGAATCTCAAACTAAATTCCATTTCTGTTCTCCCCTATGCGCCTTGATATTGTAACCATTTGTTAACATAAGTGTAGAATCAGATTGTGGGATTTGACAAAGAAAATGGCAATTTTTTGTTTTAGGGGTGGTTTTTTTGGTAATGAATTGTTAGCGAACGTTCATCATTTACTTAGATGCATATGACACTTTATGTTTTGCTAAATGCTCAGGGTTTTCCTGAGCATTTAGATGATTTTTGGACAAAAGCACTTAGAATATTTGTTCTATGTTGGCAGATAGATGTTAGGAAAAGAAAGACTAGTGCTCGACTTCTTTTTCAGCATCACCCTTCATGATATTTTCAATATTTACTTATATAAGGTCGTTTGGGATTGTCCAATACTCCGGATAGGTATCGGTTCCCTTCTGTTATACCCCTACCAAGACCAGTTTATCGTCCCATCACTTGATATCGACTTACTTTCATTTTTAATTTTTAGTCCAAATCCTTGAGATGATTTAGATACGATTTCTACTACTCTTGCATAATTTGGTTTGAGATATGCTTCAGCCACTCTTGGTTTCAAAACCAAATTAACAGCTTTCGCATTAGAAGCAACACTTGGGTATAAGATTCCTTCACAGTCAAAACCAGAAAAAAAAGCTTTAGAAATAGCTATCGAATGAGCATACTTACATTCTTGTCCATCATTTACTTTTTCAATAAATGTATCATTAACCCAGTTTTTTAGCACTAAACTCCTCGAGTATTGCTCATCGGTACCGCAGTCTGCTTTATATCGTGCTTCTGCGTCAATAAAGTACTGCTTCATATAATCCGGTGCTTTTTCTTTCATCCAAATATCTGCGTGACCTAAACTTAAAACCTTTAGTATTTTGTCTTCAGGGTCTAATTTACAACAAAGCTGAGTAACAATATCGCCAACTTCTGTGCGTATTTCCTCAAGAGAGCCTAAGTTAGCATTGTGCCCAAAACATGAATAAAAAATTGATTCATTAATATCATTCATTCGTCCACGTTTTAATACGCACTCTGCAGGTGGGCACCATAGTTCAGATATATTATTATAAAATCCAGAACGTGCTCGCCAAACTTCATAAAATGGTCCTCCAAACCAAGGAGTCCACATACCTTTTAATAGACTATCCACTTTAGAAGTTAAGTATGGAATAGATATTTTTGATGAATCAATACGAGATAACTGCTGTATTTCTTTTCTAATTTGATAGCGAGTTTTAGATATTTTCATAATACTCCATAAGCGTATAACGCCTGCATGACACGTTTACTACTATGTAATTATGCTAAGTAGCGTTGCTGAATCAATTTCTAAATCAATAGAAACTTGTGCTTCATTCTCAATCAAAGAGTTCATTAAGCTAGTAGCTTCTTCAATATTATTACGCTCTGAAAATGTGAAATGAATTTTCCCCGAAAGTTCAACAGTAAACCCTTCGTATAAGTCACAAAACCCATCACCGTTCATACTGTCCATATCTACGTTGCGATTTGCATTTCTTTCAACCTGTAAGTAGCTACCGAAATCACTTACGTAGTGAACAGTCGTATCAGTGACAAACGAAATATCTGCCGTAAACTCACTATCTGAAACCGAGTAGACATTTGATATAGCGAGATTTCTTATGTCATTTTCACTAGGCCAGTCTATAGTAGCATTATATACATTGATACCAATAAGCTCGGTATTATGTACCCCTTCATCAGATATATAAATATGGCTGATCAGTTCCTTCTGGTATGCAAAATACTGCTGCAACTGTTCTGCTACACCGTGACTTGTGAACATTTCCTCAAATGGTGCGTTAGCTAAATATTCAGCAATATCATCTAGTTCTAGAAGAGCCTTTAAAGAGTTGAGGACTATTACCCCTTCCTGTTTTTCAATACCTTTTTTGAAAGCTCCATCAATAAGCACAGCATGAACTTCGCCAACACTTTCAACCAAATCAATTATAGTTTGGTGGATCATAGAGTCTGGAAAATCTTCTCTCGACTTAAGTGCCTTAAATACGCCCGAACCTGTAAAGTAGTCGTCAACGACCTTTGTTATGTTTTCTACCTTAAAAGTCAACACCTGAACTTGATGGCTACCTAACCAATGTTCAACATCTTCTAAAACAGATTTCTCTACTATTTTTTTTAACTCAACAACCTCGTTTTCGAGTACAGCAGACCTTTTTTTAAGTTCAGTCAAGTGATCCTGTTTTTTATCAGACTTAGCCAAACTACCTTGAATACTATTCAGCGCATTAGTTATTTCGGTAACACGCTTAGTTGAGAACTCCCTCAACACTATATCCGGAACAAAAATCGTGATGAGTTTAGCATCAACTAATTTTTTTAATACTTGCATTCTGCCAGAGATCAGACCCTCTTTATGGAGAATGTTAGTGTCTAAAACTATATTTTTCATTTATGAAGCCTAAATTATCGAATTACATAACAGCTTATTAATCAGCATTCTTACTATTATGCCAAAACACACTCTTAAATTACGGCGATAATATACTATATAATCTATAAATATCATAAGTTTGATACCAACTCTTGTCTTTCATTAGTTTTATCGAGAGTGTAGAAAGTAAGAAATGTATAAAATCATTAAGCTTAGTTATAGCTGGTCAAATATATAGTAAATAAAACCAACTCAAAATTATATAAATAGGATATGAATGAGTATCTGTTCTAAATGATAATGGGGCAAAACTAAGTTAGTTCAAGCTCACAATACAGGCCCATATCATGATCCAGCTATCTCTCCTTTATTATGCATTAGAGAGCATTGCTATTATCAATATAACTCCACAAAAATCAATAATTTTATCATGCACAACACTGATCGGTGCCTTGTTATTAACACCAGCAATGCTTTATATTTATTAGCATAAAGAATGATTTAAAGAAAATATTGATATTCAGCCAAACAATCCAGAAACATATACCACAGGAAATACATATATACCCTTAAAGAATCATTGAAGAGTATAATAATATTCAAAAAAATCTTTATTCGACTAAATACGGAAACGCCCAAAGTTATTAGCTTTGGGCGTTTCTTTTAGCAAACTGGTTTATAGCAAAGCAGGGTTTTAAAATGTTATTGGTTATTTATGGATATAAGCAAGCATTACTAGACTCCAGTCTTTTCGACAAACCCCATACCCTCTTTTATACGCTCTAAGTTCGCTGTTGATGTAAGCATTTCTACAACATTGAATGCAACATCCATTGCTGCCGATGGACTTCTTGAGGTAATAATGTTTTTATCAATAACAATAGGAGCTTGAATTACGTTTACGCCCATTTCTTCCATTTGGGTCTGACGCTTTTTACTTAAATGATAAGTCGTTCCATTTCGGCCATTGAGAACACCGCTCTTTGCAATGGGTAATGCACCAACACAAACAGACGCTATTAATTTGCCTTTTGAATCAAAGTCGCGAATTAAAGAAAGTAACCTTTCATCATATGCATCTTCATAGAAACCTGAACGGCTCATACCACCAGGGATCGCAAGAGCATCAAAATCATTAATATCTATTTCACTTAACTGATATTCTGGTTCAATCGTGAAATTCCAAGCGCATTTTACTTTTGGACGTAAGCCAACAGTTACCAGCTCAATTGGCTCTAAGCCATATGTTGTAGTCCAACCAAAAGCATCGGTAAATACACTTGCTTCGTATTCTTCCAACCCTTGACATAAAAAGAGAATGACCTTTTTCACTAAGCTTCCTTACTACACTCCGATTTGTCTATTTTGACTCATACGATACGGTCATATACTAGCTTAATAACTAAAGCCAACACATACCACACGTTACAAATCTCTTTAAACTATTTTTATAAAGATTTTTCATCTAAATCTAATTGATTTTCCGACAACTGCTTATTAATTATCCTTGTCGAGTAGACTGGCGTAGTTTGAGTCAACATACCAAAACCAACCAGAAGCATTAAACATGAAACAAAAAGGCTTTGGAAGTTAGGTGCTGAATGCAACATAGCTAAGCTATAAGTAAGCAAGAAAAAACCAACAAAGAATATCAATAGCCCAAAAACTGTATTATAAACCACATAAGCATAATCTAATTTATGAATTTTTATCTGAAAGTTAGGTTCGTTAACTTTAGATAAATCTGGAACTAAACAACTACAACGGAGAATATGTGCAAATGATACTTGGCTCCCTACTCTTTCTTTTAAAGATAAAAGCCCTCCAAGAAGTACAGCACTAATCCTGACATTGTGCGTAAGTCGAAAGACTTCCACTTCTATTTCAGATTTGATATGACTTTTTAATCGATTATCTAACTCATCCAAGTCTTTAAGCTTGATCAGTGAATCTAATCTTCGCTTCTTATGTGATAGATAGTATTCCGTAATTTTTGGCAAGTTAACAAGAACAGAAAATGCAAGAACAAGCAAAATAGCGATATAGTTTTTTGAATCTAGGAATTCTAATAGTTTTTCCACAAATGCCACCAAATCTAAATTCACATTAGAGCTCCTGAATCTTAATGTATGTATTAATAAAGTATTATCACTTTACGTAAAAATATACTCATAACAGTCCTTTATCATAATCGATATAATCTTTATATTTTACGAGCTGATCGGCATTTTCTACAATCCACATTTTTGATCGGATAGGGTAAGTAAGAAATATAACGGATAAGATTATGCATGAAAAAGTAACGCCCTCTTAAACAGTTTGTACTTTAAAAGCTTGACAGGCAGTTACTGACTGTTTTCTCGCACTTTATATGCAGAATGATTATAATTCTCCTTAGCATAATACCCGCTTAAGAGGTAAATATATGTGTGCCATATTTGACCACATGCATTTACTAGTCCCAATTAAAAAGTTTATTACTTGCCTATTTATCACCAAATTCAACGGTCGCACCCAACAATGTTTGTTCCGTTATATAGTAAGGTAAGAAATCTGAAATATAGAATTGAAAAGCTTTCCAGATATTTATAAAAATCATCACCATAAACATCAAAACTAAAAACCAATCAAAGTAATTATTAGAACCAAATCCCCACCCTATAATTAACGCAGTAACAAGAAACAATTCAGAATGAGTATGGAATGATTTCAATTTCACTCTCAACCCTTCAAGCTCTTTCGAAATATCTTTAGCGAGAAAGTAATTCAAAACTTCCTCTTGCGATTTTTTTGAATCGACCTTCTCTCTAATTTGGGTTATATAAGAATCAAATGAAGATAATTTTGTCAATAAATTAAATGACATGCTACTAACTTTAGAATATATGTAACCAATAATCCCTGATATAAAAATAGCAATGACCAATTGCTCGAAATTAACTGAAGCAAGCAAGCCTTTGTTAAAATCAAAGAGAAAGCTTAACTTTATATTCTGTAGCTCAGAGAGTACTCTAACGTCATTACCCTTGGAGTAAATGTATGATGATATTATCACCATAAACATTACAAGGAAACGATGAAGCGGGTACTTCTTGGTTATATCTTCAATATATTTTTTTTGTACCGCCTTCGCCAGTTCGTCCATAATTATGCTAACTTAATAAAGTATATATCACCTGCATTTGGATCAAATGCACCGTATTCTATTAATGGAGAGCCTACAAAAACCATTTCTTTTTTATCTTGAAAAAAAGGAATTGCCATCTCTAGAAAGACTTCATTGAAAAAATGAATATTAGCAACTTTCTTGGTTATTAAATTGTAAATCTTCCCGTTATGATTATGTCGATCTAGTGACGATATTATTGCTGTATAGAGTACTGGCTCTCCAAGCTCTTTGCGAGAAACGGTTGAATGGAATCTTCCAGCAGACTCTTTATTGAATTCATATTTGGCTGAACTATCTCCACTTAAAAGAAGCTCAAAAGTGCTATCTCCTGCGTATCTAGCTCTAATAATTGACAATATCTGATCGATTTCTCTAGTGATTGCACGATCGCCATATCGCCTTATGACTGATGCATCAGGATTATCTATCATCGTCTGCAAATCTTTGGGGACAATAATTCCACTTTCAACTTGGGCGATCCTAGTGCTTAAAGAGTCTTCGATTTTAGTTGCTTTGTCCAAACCGGCTTGCTTTGAAGCTTCGACAGCACCATTAACAGCACTAGAAACTCTATTTATAACAGCCTTGGTTACAGAATTAGACGATAAGAAGTCGAGTACATATCCACCTTCTCTAGGCTCTTGTACAAGTAGTTCAACTGCTGGGTAAAAATCCTGTCGCATTGTTGCAAACTTCCATAGATGCCCATAATGATATTCTAAGTAGGCTCTATCCATCGAATTTTGTAAATGTGTTAACGTTTTACCAAGGGTTCTCATACTTACTTGATGGTTGACAGCTATATCACCATCAAAATGAATTTGAACAAGACTCACAGTTACTCCCTATATGATTCCGTCTATATCGCTGCCATTCCCCATAAAACTCAATAGGTATCAACCTGCTATGTAACTCAACCGAGAGTTTCAGGGTAAAATTATGGAAAACTACCGCATAAGTGTCTAAAGTACGAATTAGATTGATTTGGTCTACTACAGTACTGACTCATTGATCAATTAGTGAGATCTAAGAAGGTTCAGAACAAAAATGTGTTACTTCAACTCCATAATACAGATCTACATCACGGCTTCTCAACCAAACCTATGTAATGCCATTCTGAGCTATGCTCCAGAAGGCATAATTATTATCAATATAACACCATAAAATGCAATGATTTTTACACACAAAATCACATCATGACCAATAATCAAGATTAGTAAGGTTTTATATCTATTGGTTTAGGATCGTCAAAACAGCAACATTAATATCTAGCCAAACCACCACAAACACATCTCATCAGCAAATACATTTATTTCTTGGAGAGATTCAAAAAGAGTGTCGTGAGCAACTTCATAATAATATTCAAAGAGATCTTTATTCGACCAAATACAGAAACGCCCAAAGTTATTAGCTTTGGGTGTTTCTTCTAACAAACAGGGTTACGACAAACCGAGCTTTAAAGTGTCATATGCAGAATTGGAAATGGTTTTCCCATATCATCAAAAAGTGAACGTGAAGCAGCTTTGAATCCCATATATTGGTAAAAGAGTCCATTGAACTGTCAGGAGAAAATTAGCATGAGGGAAGTTTGGATAAGTATTAATTAAGAAAGAGCCTTAATTACAGCTTGAGGATCTTTAGCAAGTACATTTAGTAGCACTAATGCTGGGCCTCTTGGCGTTCTATCTCCACGCTCCTAATGGCGCAATGTTCTGAGACTAATACCAAAAATAGACGCAAACTCTGCTTGTGTCATTGCAACATTGTTACGCACAGCTTTTACATCGATAGGGTTAAACTCTGAATTTAAATTCACAAATACAAAATATTATTTCACACAAAATTATTACCAAACTGCGCAATTAATTAGAGTAATAAACAACATACCCTCTATATAGCCAAAATATTGAGGTACGCTATTGTCATTTCCTCTCATAACAACCTAGTTAATTAAACTATTAATAATAAATCTCACAGTTATATTCGCTGTAGAACGAATATCGATAGCAATCATCTGGTTTGTCCAGAGAAAAACACCAACACAGCGTGCTACTAGAAACATAATTCATCATAAATTTAACCATTGATTTACATTTAAAGCCTAGATACGCTTAGAACATGACATGTTATTTCACTTACATAGCATGTGAATAATTATCTACAAGATGTAAACATAAGGAGATGTTTATGGGTCGAGAACAATGGGGCTCACGAGCAGGATTTATTCTCGCTGCGGTGGGATCAGCAATCGGTTTAGGCAATATTTGGCGCTTCCCATACATGGCTTATGAAAATGGCGGCGGCGCATTCTTTATCCCCTACCTTTTTGCCATGCTAACCGCAGGTATTCCATTTATGATTATGGAATTTACTTTAGGCCATAAACTACGCAGCGCAGCACCACGAGCATTTGCAAAATTGGGTGGTAAATATGAGTGGCTTGGCTGGTTCCAAGTATTCATTGCCGCCGTTATTGCCGTTTACTATGTTGCCGTTATTGGTTGGGCAATTTCATACCTTGGCTTTTCATTCAAACAGAGCTGGGGTAGCGATACTAATGCCTTCTTCTTTAGCGAATATTTAAAACTGGGAGAACACAGCCCAAGTCAATTAGGTGGATTCCAGCTGCACATCGCCATTCCAATGATGATTGCGTGGGCGATCACGTTTGCTGCTATATATAGTGGCGTTAAAGGCGGAATCGAAAGAGCCAGTAAAATTATGATGCCTCTCCTTTTTATTATGGTTCTTGGCTTAATAACCCGCGTTGTTTTCCTTCCGGGCGCGTTAGATGGACTCAACTATCTGTTCCAGCCTGATTTTAGCAAAATTTTAGATGCCAAAGTCTGGTCAGCCGCTTATGGACAGATCTTCTTCACCTTGAGTGTTGGCTTTGCCATTATGATCGCCTACTCCAGCTACTTACCGTCAAAATCAGACATTAATAATAATGCATTTATGACGGTTCTGATTAACTGTGGCTTTTCGATTACCGCAGGTGTACTTATTTTTGCGGTACTAGGTTATATGGCACAAGAGCAAGCAAAACCACTGACAGAAGTAGTATCCGCAGGCGTAGGCTTAGCCTTTGTCACCATTCCTGCTGCAATCAACTTACTGCCCGCACCATATATTTTAGGCCCCCTATTCTTCTTAGCTCTAGTGGTTGCTGGCCTAAGTTCTCATATTTCTATTATTGAGGCGGTCACATCAGCAGTTATCGATAAACTTAACTGGTCACGTAAAAAAGCAGCAATCGTTGTTTGCGGTACGGGTTTTATAGTTTCAATGGCGTTTGCAACCAATGGCGGTCTGCTCTTACTCGATTTGGTGGATTACTTCATCAACAATGTCGCCCTACTTTCTAGCTGTCTACTAGAGCTATTGATCGTTGGTTGGTTAGTGAAGATTGCAGATATTCGTCAATACGCCAATTCTATATCTGATTTCACCATTAGTAAGTGGTTCGAACTCTGCATTCGTTTTATTAGCCCAATCATGTTGGCGATAATTTTAGTTACCAATCTCTATAAAACACTTGCCGAGGGTTATGGCGGATACGATATGTTTGATCTACTGACACTAGGTTGGGGATTGGTCGGAATGATGATTGTTGTTTCTATCATCATTAACTTAGCTTCTAAATCACCGAATCAACAGGAGGTGTAAGATGACAACCAGTGCTATTTTTATGATGTTATTTGGTTTTATTGTGACTTGGGGGGGAGCTGCATATTGTATTTCTCTCGCTATGAAGAGCAAAACTGAATCTTAACCTCGCCTCTTGTTAAACATTAGAAAGGTCGGTGTTTTTCGCTGGCCTTTCTTTTTGTTCAAATCAATCTATTCTTACTGAGCTAAGCACAAATCTGTGACATAAGCCTTTAAGTTATTTAGACATTATTCAAATAACGACTAATACTTAACATAGCGAATCACTTCAAGGAAGAAGTATGAAAAAGTCTTTTATATACGCTTGTCTCTGCATGACACCAGCAATAGCCTACAGCCAAAACGAGCAGTGTTATAGCGACAAATACCATCAATATGTTGAAGCCTCGATGGCTTGGTATCACAACCTAGTCGACCTCTCTGTCCGTCAAAATCCTAATTTACAAGAAGTGGGCGACTGGTTTATACAATCTCGTCAGCACCATTTTGATCTTAACCAATCTGCTTTTAACTGGTACTTGTCCCACGATAAGCAAAAGCTAAACCTAAATTTGCCTACAGAATCTTGGCTAACACTGTCGCAGCAAGATATTAAATTACTCGCCCAGCAAGAAAATGAACTGGGTAAAGTCGCACAGCTCTCATTTGCAGATCGCCAAGCCCCACCTCACGCGCAAAATTATCAATTACGCAGTCAATTTGCTGAGCTTTTGACACATCCAGAAAAAATAGCGCCATCCCTGAATGCTTATAACGAAACAATAAGAGTAATTGAAGAGACAAAATGCTTATAAATAAAACAACACTTATCAGTTTACCTAAAAAGACTGTTTCGAAAAACGAAGTAATGCAAATAAGGCATTGATATTAAATGATTTTGTTTAATGTTCATTTATGCATCAATTTGATCTTCATTCATTAGAGCCTAAACTATCACGCCATCAATCAACCTAGTCAATGATAAACAATTAAGTTACAAGGTAACGTACATGAAATTACAATATATCGCGCTGACTGTGAGTACTTTAGCCTTTACGACAGCAGTACAAGCCAAAGGCAATTCGTGGGAGCCAGGATTTAGTGGTGATATTTCCGTGGTAACAGCCTACACCAGTACTAATTCTCAGTTTGATAAAGATAACTCGGTTACTCATGACTTATCAGGTTCTGGTAGTCATCAAAATCACGTTTTCATCGCCCCTTTAGGTACCGTGTCTTATACTTTTTCTCAAGCAGATAAACAAATCTTCTTTGGTACATCACGCTCAGATGTGGCTTTAGGACGTTTTCATATAGAAGCAGGTTATAAACAACGATTTGCCGATCGAACCCAACTGACTCTTAGCTATATTCCAGGTATTCTCGAACAAGATACTTGGTCAGATCCTTTTGTAATCAATCAATCGAGAGATAAAACAAAAAGTAAAGTCGAAGCGTTTCGACTACAGCTTGATAACATAATGGGTTCACCATTTTCAGTTCAATCAGCTTATGGTAAATATTCGGTTGATAATGAGAGAAGTGGTTGGTATCAAACCAATTTAACTCCCGCACAGCGTTCTTCATTACGCCGTGATTCAGATCTTTTTTATTTGGAAGGCGCTTATACCAAGCCACTGACTCAAAATACAGTGTTAAGAACGGCAATCAACTACCGCAATATCAATGCTGATGGTAAGGCGATGTCAAACAATAGCTACGGTGTAACGTCAACCGTGATTCAACGTTTAGATCGATCTAGCTACGCCTTTACTTTAAGTTATAAATACACCGATTTTGATTCAACAAACCCAATTTTCTCAAAGACTCAAGAAAATAATGAGTTCGGTGCATTTTTAGCTTATGAATATGCGCAACCTTTTGACTGGAAAGACTGGGGATTTGTATCGCTACTTGGTTATCAAAACGACAATTCTAATATCAATTTTTATGACCAAGACAATATTTTACTCAGTGTCGGTATGAACTATCAGTTCTGATTTCGCCTACACTTAACCCCTTGTTTTGTACTATCTTGGTTAATCTAACACAATAAGATTGATAGATAGTACAAGACAACAGCAAGTTTTTTTATTAGATTAACATTAATTTTCAGTTATTAATGAATATGTAACACTTGCTATGACTATAGAAGAACGTACTGCGGATGTGAATCTTGAGTCGCTTCACCGTATTTTTACGATCCCAGAAGCCCCTGATTCAACTTTAGGTAAAATCGAACAAGAAATCTCTCAAAACCTAAATGAATTTTTAGGTACTCATATCGCGGCAATAGAAAAGCCATTAGCAGAAATTGAGCAAGATTTTGCCTCTCACGATATCCCAGAGCAACCAAGCTTTGTTTCCGATCATACTCAGTTTCTTCTCAATAAATTGGTCGCTCAATCTGTTCATACTTCAGCACCTAGCTTTATTGGCCATATGACCTCTGCTCTGCCGTACTTTTTGATGCCCTTATCAAAAATTATGATTGGCCTAAACCAAAACCTAGTAAAAATAGAGACCTCAAAAGCATTTACCCCGTTAGAACGCCAAGTTCTTGGTATGATTCATAACTTGATCTATCACCAAGATGAAAGTTTCTACCAACAATGGATGCACAGTGCAGACCATTCTTTAGGCGCTTTTTGTTCAGGCGGAACCATTGCTAACATTACAGCGTTGTGGGTTGCAAGAAACAGTGCACTAAAACCCGACGGTGAATTTAAAGGTGTTGCTCAAGAAGGCTTATTTAAAGCAATGAAACATTATGGCTATGATGATCTTGCCATTTTGGTTTCTGAGCGTGGTCACTATTCATTAAAGAAAGCAGCAGATGTGCTTGGACTGGGCAGAGATAATCTGATTGCAATCAAAACCGATGAAAACAATCGAATCTGTCTTGATGCACTAGAATCGACCATTGCAGATCTCAAACAGCGAAATATCAAACCGTTTGCCATTGTTGGTATTGCTGGAACAACTGAAACGGGCAATATTGATCCCCTTAATCAACTTGCCGATATTGCTCAACGCGAACAGTGTCATTTTCATGTTGATGCCGCTTGGGGTGGTGCTTCACTGATGTCGAACAAATACCGCCACCTACTCTCTGGGGTTGAACGGGCAGATTCGGTTACCATTGATGCTCATAAACAGATGTATGTCCCTATGGGTGCGGGAATGGTTATTTTCAAAAACCCAGAATTGATGGCGTCGATTGAACACCATGCCGAATATATTTTACGTCAGGGTTCTAAAGATCTAGGATCTCATACTCTTGAAGGTTCTCGGAGCGGAATGGCAATGCTGTTGTATGCCAGCCTGAACATTATTAGCCGCCCAGGATACGAACTGCTGATCAACAATAGTATTGAAAAAGCCCAGTATTTTGCTGACATTATTAACCAGCACCCTGACTTTGAGTTAGTGTCGGAACCTGAATTATGTTTGCTGACTTATCGCTATGTGCCAGCTAGAACTCAGCAAGCACTAGAGATTGCAACCGAAGAAGAAAAAGAAACCCTTCATAATGCGCTAAACGATCTTACGCAATTTATTCAAAAGCATCAGCGTGAAACAGGTCGATCTTTTGTATCTCGAACACGAATTACACCGAAACAGTGGCAGCGCCGTATGACAACCGTATTTCGAGTCGTGCTTGCAAATCCCCTCACAACCAATGAAATACTGCAAAATGTGTTAGAAGAGCAGATTGAATTGGCTCAAGATAGTCACATTAGCCTACCCCAAATTAAAGCATTAACCGATAAAATACTTAAAAGATTCTAAATAGATTAAACAAATATCTAAACGAAAAAATAATAAAATAAATGAAAAGTCTGCCTAGTGCGGGCTTTTTTATTAGCTAAAAATGGATAAAACACTTTTACCCATCGCTATTTCTTATTAATAACCCCACTATTTTATGTGAATAGAGCATGTTTAATCTATTAACGGGTGATAAAGATCACAATGATAGAAGAAATATCCTAGGAATTTAAGCCAAATACCGCCATTAATTTGTGTGATAAATCGGCAAAAATAGTAAATTATGAAAGAAGTAACACAGGGTCTATTAACAATTTAAGGTTAAAAAACCAGCGCGTTAATTAACAGAAGATGAATTGTTACTGAGCAAGCTAAATAATGTTAGCTATATTGTTAAATCTTAAGAAAAATCACGATAAAAATTGAGCATTTTTTGATATGAGATTTTTGACTCCATTTTTGGTAAATTTTGAGCGTTAATATCAATTAATATTTTTTGATTCAAATCAATAAAACTGCTTCTACATGTATAAAAAAAGGCCGTTTCGGTATGAAAAACGGCCTTTTTATTACAAATTATTTCAAGCTTAAAAGTCTATTTTTTGCTTGTTTTACACTCAACAGTTTACTTAATTAGTCGCCAGCAAACATGTAACCTTCACCATGAACGGTCACAAAAATTTGTGGATTTTTCGGGTCAATTTCCATCTTAGAACGCATTCGACGAATCAGTACATCGATGGTTCTATCGTTTGGAGCTTCAACACGATGACTCAACATATTTAGAATTCGTTCACGACTTAACACCACATTTGGATGTGATGAAAACGCCACAAGAAGCTCATATTCTGCCTTTGTTAATTTAACAGGAAGACCGTTATGAGTAAGAGCACGTTTGTTGATATCAAACTGCCAATCGCCAAAACGAATGATGTTATCTTCTTGCATTTCGACCATGGTTTCATCACGAGCTTTTTCGACTAAGCTCATGCGCCATAACAAGTTTTTCACTCGAACAAGCAGCTCACGCAGCTCAAATGGCTTAGTTACATAATCGTCTGCACCCATCTCTAGGCCAACGATTCGGTCGATACTGTCGGTACGTCCTGTAACCAAAATAATGCCAACTTCAGAGCGACTACGCAGCTCGCGAGTTAACATCAAACCGTCCTCTCCAGGAAGGTTAATATCCAGCATTACGAGATCGACTTTTTCAGTCGCCATAATATCTCGCATCTGTTCGCCACTATCCGCTTGGCTTACTTTGTATCCCTCGTTCTCGAAATACCCAACTAGTTTAGTACGGGTAACAATCTCATCTTCTACTACTAGTACGTGATGACTCATGCTTATCTCTTTAATCATGTTATGGCGTTCTTAAAAAACATTATCACAAATGCACGTCATTAACAATTTGTCATAAACATGCCTGAGCTATTCATTCAAGCCATTAACCTTATTCATATCGTGCCTATAAGATTAAACCATAAAAATTCAAACGTCACCGTAGCTTACGGTGGTCATCATTCTCTTATGGAATCTTCCACTATGAAAAAACTTTGGCAAATGTTAACTAAACCAAGTAGCAAGTATTCTGTGCTTGCGCTTGTGCTAGTTGGTATTGGTATTACTTTGGCGGGTATTTTCGCTGTTCATAAAGGTTTTGAGCACGCATCTCAAACAGAATTCTGTACTTCGTGTCATACCATGCAGCAAAACTACGAAGAGTATAAGCAAAGTGTACACTTCAAAAACGCATCAGGTGTTCGTGCTGAATGTGTGGACTGTCACCAGCCAAAAGATCTTCCAGGTGCTATCCAGCGTAAGCTAGGTGCGTGGAAAGATGTATACAACCACTACATTACCAAAAAGATTGATACTCCAGAGAAATTTGAAGAGCATCGTCTAGAACTTGCTCAAATGGTGTGGAACCGTATGTCTGAGCAGAAATCTAAGACATGTAAGAGCTGTCACGATTACTCTGCAATGGATCACGCGAAACAGTCTCCAGAAGCGGCTAAAGCAATGACAGAAGCGGCTGCTAAAGACATGAACTGTATCGAGTGTCACAAAGGTATTGCTCACGAATTGCCAAACATGGCTGGCGGCTTCCAGAAGAGCTTCCAAGGCCTACAAGCAGAAGCAACAGCACAAGGTGCAAAAGCTGACAAACTTTACTCTCTAGGCGAGAAAGACCTATACGCAACTGACGATGCGAAAGGCAAAGTTGAAGGTAAACTGCTTCCTGCATCTGAAGTAACTGTTCTTGAACGTAAAGGCGACATGCTGAAAGTTGAAGTAAACGGCTGGCTTGAGAAAGCAGGTAAAGGTCGCGTTATGACTGAGTACATGGGTAAGCGCGTATTTAAAGCAACTATCCGTGGCGAAGTGAAAGCAAACGAGAAAGTTATCAAAGAAGAAACTGACCCTGCGACTGATATCGTATGGCAGAACGTTGCTGTACAGGCGTGGATTACTAAAGCTGACATGATCGATAACATTCAGCCAATCTGGAACTACGCAGAAGAGATGTACGGCTCTACTTGTAACGCATGTCACGCGGCGCCAGACCCAGGCCATTTTACTGCAAATGGCTGGATCGCAAGTCTTAAAGCCATGAGTTCTTATTACCGTCTAACCAAGACTGAAGAGCGTACTCTATTGAAGTACCTACAAAACCACGGTAAAGACACTGGTGGCGCAGGCGCTCACTAATAAATCCTAAAAGGCGGGGATACCCTCCCCGCCCAAAAGAAAAAGAATTTAAAATTATTTAAGGATTCACCAATATGGCGACTCAAGTTAACAATAAAGGCATTTCTCGCCGCCGCTTCCTATCTGGTCTAGCGGTAGCAAGTGCAGCGTCTGTAGTAGGTACTAGCCTACTAGCACCACGCAAAGCAATGGCTGCAACTGACGCTAAAGCTAACTTTACTGGTGAAGTGCTTTCAGGTTCTCACTGGGGTGCTTTCCGCGCTAAAGTTGTTGATGGTGTATGGGTAGAAACAGTTCCTTTTGAGAAAGACCCTCACCCAACTTCAATGCTTGAAGGTGTTCGCGAAGTTGTTTACAACCCAGCACGTGTTAAATACCCAATGGTTCGTATCGATTGGCTAAAACACGGTTATAAGTCAGACACAACTCAACGTGGTAACAACCGCTTTGTACGTGTGCCATGGTCTCAAGCACTGGACTTCTTCCACCACGAACTAAACCGTGTTCAAGAAACTTACGGTCCAAGTGCACTTTACGCAGGTCACACAGGTTGGCAGTCAGTAGGTAAACTACACTCTGCTGGTACTATGATGATGCGTGCTATCGGCCTACACGGTACGTTCCTAGCGAAAGCTGGTGACTACTCAACAGGTGCAGCACAGGTTATTCTTCCATACGTTGCTGGTGCAATGGAAGTTTACGAGCAGCAGACTTCTTGGCCGCTAGTTCTTGAGCATTCAGACACTATCGTAATCTGGGGTTCTGACCCAATTAAGAACCTTCAGGTTGGTTGGTTAGTTCCAGATCACAGCGTATACGGTTACTGGCAGCAACTTGCTGAGAAAGTGAAGAACAAAGAGATTAAAGTAATTCACGTTGACCCAGTACGTAACGAAACAATGAAGTTTGTTGGCGGTGAGCAGGTTGCTGTTAACCCACAGACAGACATCCCATTGATGCTGGCTATTGCCCATACTCTGTACTCAGAAAATCTGTACAACAAAGAGTTTATTGCTGATTACACTACTGGCTTTGATAAGTTCATGCCATATGTACTTGGTAAAACTGACGGTGTTGAGAAAACGCCTGAGTGGGCAGCTAAGATCACTGGTATTCCAGCTGATGATATTCGCGCTCTTGCTCGTCAAATGGCGTCAGGCCGTACTCAGCTAATCGGTGGCTGGTGTCTACAGCGTATGCAGCATGGTGAGCAGTGGGCTTGGATGCTAGTCGTTATCGCGGCAATGCTAGGTCAAATCGGTCTACCAGGTGGTGGTTTCGGTTTCGGTTGGCACTATAACGATGCAGGTACTATCACTTCTGCTGGTCCTCTAATGTCTGGCTTTAGTGGTGTAACAGGTGTTGAGCCAATCTTTAACGGTTCATACAAGGGTTACGCAAAAGCAATTCCAGTTGCACGTTTTGTTGACTGTATTGCAAACCCAGGTAAGAAGATTCAGTGGAACGGTCACGACATCACTTACCCATACATGAAGATGGCTATCTTTAGCGGTAACAACCCATTCCACCACCACCAAGATCGTAACAAAATGATCAAGGCGTGGACTAATTTGGAAACTGTTGTTTCTGTTGAGCACCAGTGGACTGCGACTTGTCGTTTTGCAGATATCGTATTACCTGCAACAACAACCTACGAGCGTGATGATATCGAACAGTTTGGTAACCACTCAAACAAAGGTATCGTTGCTCTTCGTAAGATTGTTGAGCCAATGTTCGAATCAAAAGATGACTTTGATATCTTCCGTGATCTATGTCGTCGCTTTAACCGCGAAGAAGCGTTTACTGGCGGCAAAGAGAAGATGGAATGGGTTGAAGAGATCTATAACGGTGCACGTCTTCAGGGCCGTGGTCTAGGCGTTCGTATGCCTAACTTTACTAAGTTCTGGGCAGGTGATGGTTTCATCGAATTCCCAGCAGGTAAAGAGTGGGTTCGTCATGAATCATTCCGTAACGAACCAGATCTTGAGCCACTAGGTACTGCATCAGGTCTAATCGAAATCTACTGTAAGACAATTGCAGATATGGGTTACGATGACTGTCAAGGTCACCCAATGTGGTTTGAAAAAGCTGAGCGTAGTCATGGCGGTCCTCTATCGGACAAGTTCCCGCTACACTTACAGAGCTGTCACCCTAACCACCGTCTGCACTCACAGCTATGTTCATCAACAGACTTCCGTGCAACTTACACTGTTGCAGATCGTGAACCTGTTTACATCAGCACTAAAGATGCAGCAGCTCGTGGTATTAAGTCTGGTGACCTTGTTCGCGTGTTTAACGACCGTGGTCAGGTATTAGCAGGTGCGGTAGTAACTGATGATTACTCTGCTGGCGTATGTCGTATCCACGAAGGTGCATGGTACAGCCCACTAGATGGTGGTAAAGCTGGTACTATCTGTACTTACGGTGATCCAAACGTACTAACACTGGATATCGGTACATCAAAACTGGCTCAAGCAACTTCTGCTCACACTGCATTGGTTGATATTGAGAAGTACACAGGTCCAGTACCGGCTGTAACAGGCTTTGGCGGTCCTATCTATGTTACTGATATCGACCCACTATTCCCGGCAATGGATAAAGCATAATTCATTGTAAGAATAGCGATACTAAGCCTTAGAGCTTAAAAGGAAATAAAAAAGGCGATGGATGTCATGTTCATCGCCTTTATTTCACCTTGATACTCACAAAACGAAGTGGATTCAAATATACTATACCCAAGTGACTTTAGACCTAGCACCTTGAAGTTACTTGGGTATATATTTAAATCTGTTTACGAGTCTGGAGAGACCATGCAAGAATTTATTGCTTTCAACGAACAACGTGCTGAAATCTACTGGTGGATGTCTTCTCTTTTCGCTCATGAATTAACAAGCGAAAATATCCAAAATTACCAAGGCGGTGAGATGTGCAATTTCTTATCTGGCCTTGCAATGACAGCAGAACTCAAAGCACCGGTTGAAGCATTACGAGCTGCACTGACAAAACTAGAAACCCGTGAAGATGCACAACTTGAATTGGCCGCTGATTTTTGCGGTTTGTTCCTAAGCACTCCAAAATCAGGTGCCCTACCTTATGCTTCTATGTATGTGGGTAAAACGGGTCTACTAAACGACAAGCCAGCTCAAGAAATGAATGAGCTAATGAATCAATACGGCATTGCACAACGTAAAGAGTTCAATGAGCCAGCCGATCACCTTGCAGTTGAATTAGACTTTATGGGCAACTTGATCATTATGGCTAACCAGCAACCAACAGAGGAACAGCGCGAAGAGTTAATGCTTGCGCAAAAAGAATTTGTTGAAACTAAGCTGCTTAATTGGTTGCCACAATTTAGTCAAACTTGTCATCGCTTTGATCAGTTCGGTTTTTACGCAGCAGCGTCGTCTCTTCTTGTCGCTTTCTGTCAATTAGATCTGACTTTCCTTGCTGGCGAATAAAAAATACGACTGAGCAATACAAACCCATTTACTGCGTTGTAAGTGGGTTTTTTTATAGCCATTAAATATTATTTTATTCATAAAAACCGTTCAATTTTGCATAAAACCACAAACGATAATAACACTCAATACCAACACCCTTCGCTCAGAATACCCAACTAAATCACTAAGTTATTAATTATTTCCATGCTAAAAACATGATCAATTCATAAAAATAATTATTTTCTTCAGTATTATTGTATTACAAAAGATTTGAACGTGATCTAGATCACACTTTGGATTCCTTTTTGGAAATAGAATCGCTGCGAATATGCTTTTTAATCCCTGTTAACATTACTTTTTTACAAGGTTAATACATGGACTCTCATGCAGCCCTCTATGAATTGGGTAAGAAACGACTTGCTCAATTACGTGAAATGAAACCTCTTCGTGACGAATCATTTCAACAAAAGTTAGAATCTCATGGCATCAGTCGTCGCGACTTTATGATTTGGAGTGCGACTATTACCTCTCTACTTGCTCTTCCTATGCCATTTAACACTATGGTTGCAGAAGCAGCAGAGTTAGCTGATCGCGTCCCTCTTATTTGGCTAAGTATGGCAGAATGTACTGGTTGCTCAGAGTCATTCGTCCGTACAACAACTCCTGATATCAGCACAATTTTGTTTGAACACGTTTCCCTTGAGTACCAAGAAGTTCTTATGGCAGCGGCTGGTATGCAAGCAGAAGAAAACCTTGATAACGCAATCAAAAATTATAAAGGTAAATATCTTCTAGCTGTTGAAGGTGCGATCCCTACTGCAAATAACGGCACATTCTTAACCATTGGTAATAAAGCAGAAACGGGTGTTGACCTGATCAAACGCGTAACAAAAGATGCTGCGGCGATTATGTGTGTAGGTACCTGTTCATCCTTTGGTGGTGTTCAAGCGGCAAGCCCTAACCCAACTGGAGCAAAAGGTGTCGGTGCGGTTGTAGACTTACCTGTAATTAACGTTGCAGGCTGTCCACCAAACCCAGCGAATATTACTGGTACGTTAATGTACTACATTATGTTTGGCCGTCTTCCTGCGCTAGATATCTTTAACCGTCCTAAATGGGCTTATGGTGCACGCGTACACGATAACTGTGAACGTCGTGGTCACTTCGATGCTGGTGAATTTGTATTAGAGTTTGGCGATGACAACGCTAAAAATGGATTCTGCCTATTTAAGATGGGTTGTAAGGGTCCTTATACTTTCAATAACTGTCCAACAGAACGCTTTAATGCGCACACCAGTTGGCCAGTACTTGCAGGTCATGGTTGTATTGGCTGCTCAGAACCTGATTTTTGGGACGATATGGCAGACTTTGAAAAACCATTAAGTCGTAAGCCTCTTCATGGATTAGATGCAACAGCCGATACAATTGGCGCGGTGACTTTAGGTCTAACAGCTGTTGGTATTGGTGCTCACGCTGTATCAAGTATTTTTGCAAAGAAAGTCGAGGAATAATCCATGAGTAAACGTGTCGTTATCGATCCTATTACCCGTATCGAAGGCCACTTACGCATCGAGGTTGAACTCGATGAAAACAATGTGGTAGAAAAAGCGTATGCCTCTTCTACCCTGTTTCGTGGTCTAGAAATTATCATGAAAGGCCGTACACCTTATGATGTCGGTCTACTAATGCAGCGTATTTGTGGTGTATGTACTTCATCTCACTATCTTTGCGGTACATTGGCGGTTGAAGATGCAATTAATGCACAAGTACCTTTAAACGCTAAATATATTCGTAGCTTAATTTTAAGTACGCTTCAGTTACACGATCACATTGTTCATTTCTATATTTTACATGGCATGGACTGGATCGATGTGGTTTCTGCGCTAAGTGCTGATCCAGCAAAAGCGGCTCAAGAAGCAATGAAGTATTCTGCAACTCCAATGGCTGCGGGCGAAGGTGAACTTCGTGCAGTACAAGAGAAAGTACAAGGCTTAGTAAATACGGGTAATCTTGGTCCATTTGCTAATGCATACTGGGGCAACCCAACCTATAAGTTTACACCAGAGCAGAACCTAATTGGTTTATCTCACTATCTAAAAGCACTAGAAATTCAGCGTATTGCAGCTGAGTGTATGGCACTTTGGGGCGGTAAAAACCCACATCCACAATCTATTGTTGTTGGTGGTGTAACTTGCGTTCGTGACATGCTAGACCCTGCTCGTTTGCAAGAGTTTAAGCAAAAATTCCAACACGTAGCAGAGTTTGTTGAACGCGCTTATTACGCCGATTTGGTGATGGCGGCTAAAGCGTACGCAACTTCTCCAGATGTTCTTGGTGGCTGTAACGTTCACACCTTTATGGCAGCAGAGTCCATCTTGCTTAACCCAGATGATCATCTATTTACTGATGGTGTTATTCGTAACTGCGATCTGTCTCATGCTGAAAATGTAGACCCAAGCTTAATTGAAGAAGATGTAACTCACGCTTGGTATGATGCGAAACAGCCTCAACATCCGTACGATGGCACTACAATTCCAGAGAAAACACCGTTTGTTCAGCGTGAAACACTGATGGGTAATATTCCAACCATTAATGAAGCGGGCAAATACTCTTGGGTTAAATCCCCTCGTTACAACGGTGAACCTGTTGAGGTTGGTCCTCTTGCAACCATCGCGGTGAACTATGCTCGTGGTAACAAGCCTGTTGTGGATGTTGTTGATGAGTTCTTAACGAAAACTGGTCTACCTGCTCAAGCACTATTTACTACTTTAGGTCGTACTGCGGCTCGTATGCTTCATACCACCGTTATTGCTCGTCACGGTCTAGAAACTTTTGAGTCTATGGTTGCAAACCTAAATTCAGATCAAACAACTTACATCAAACCAACGATTGACCCAGATAAAGAATACAAAGGCGTGGGCATTTTAGAAGCGCCTCGTGGTCTACTAAGCCATTGGATTCGTATCAAGGGAGGTCTGGTTGAGAACTATCAAGCGGTTGTCCCAACAACTTGGAACGCTGGCCCTATTGATGGTAACGGACGTATTGGTCCATACGAAGCTTCTCTTGTTGGTCTAAAACTGGCAGAGCCAACTAAGCCACTTGAGATCCTTCGTATTATTCACTCTTTCGACCCATGTATGGCTTGTTCTGTACACGTGATGGACTACAAGGGTCAATCTTTGAGTGAATTCCGTATTGCAGCTCAACCTGTATAAGATAGGTGCGTTATGGCAAATGATACTGTGTTGTATAAACGATCCTACATGTTTTCGTTTCTCATCCGGGTATGTCACTGGTTACGAGCTTTATCGATTGTAGGACTGGTTATTACTGGTTTCTACATCGCTTGGCCATTTCTAGTGAGACCGGAGAGTACTAACGTATTACAGCAAGGTTGGATTCGTTTTGCTCATGAAATTTTTGGCTTTTTATTGCTCGCGATTACGGCCGTTCGTTTTTATCTCTTTTTCTTTAGTCAAAAGAGTAAAGCGGAACGAATGTCGTTTAAAGACGCTTTCAGTATAAAAAGCTGGATTCAGCAATTTAAGGCTTACTTCTTTGTTGGTTTACCGCCACACAGAGGGGCTTATGGTCCGCTTCAACTTGTTGCCTACGCGGGTATTTCTGTTGTTGCCGTCTTCATGTGTATTACCGGCTTAACGCTATACGCTAACGTTTATCACCAAGGTATCGGTGGTATGTTATGGCCTATGGCGGAATGGGTTACTTACATCATGGGTGGCCTTGCTGAAGTACGTCAATGGCACCATATTATGACTTGGGCGTTTATTATTTTCGTTTTAGGTCACGTTTATATGGTGATTTGGACAGGTATTCGTTTCCGTACCGGTTCTGCCGATGCCATTATGTCAGGTTATGCTTACCATCCGGTTCATGTTAAGCCTGAAGATGTAGAAGAAGAAAAACACTAACTATGAAGATATTGCTACTTGGTATTGGCAATGTCTTGTACGCCGACGAAGGTGTCGGCGTACATTTCGTCAACTACCTATCAGAAAACTATCAATTCCACCATCCCGAGCATCAAATTGATCTGGTTGATGGTGGCACTCTCGCTCACAGCCTCATACCTACCCTAACTCAATACGATCATCTTGTTGTTGTCGATACCGTCAATGCTGCCGATGTTGAACCAGGGGAAGTGTATTTCTTTGATTTTGATAAAGCTCCTGCCGAAATTGATTGGCAAGGTAGTGCTCATGAAGTTGAAATGCTGCAAACGCTTATCATGATGGAAATGGTTGGAGATCGTCCGAAAACCTATGTACTAGGCATCACACCAACGGTTTTAGAACCCATGCATTTAGGCCTAACGTCTCGTATTCATGCCGCGATTCCAACCATGGAAAAAGCAATAATTCAGCATCTACAAAGCTTAGGTGTCGATTGTCAGCGAATCAATAATATTGAAATCAATGATCTAATTCCAACCGCCTATAAACGTGGAGTTGAGCTATGAAGCTGATTCAATTTGAATTCATCTGTTCTCGACCAGTGCCTTTCTATGCTGCGCTTTGTAACCATTTTCTGGCTACTGAACACTTAGAAATCAGCATCAGTGGTAAAAACAATCGGTATCTCATTGAAGCCGTGGGTAAGCAAGCCGAGATAGAACAACTGGCTGAACGTATATCCAAATCCTTTATGGTTTCGGTGTGGCCTGCTTGAAAGTCACATTAGAGAAGTACCTCACCGCGAAGGTACGAATCTGCCTCTAAAGAACATTCATCACCAATTACCGTTTTGTCTACATTGCCAACCTCGTTTTGGTGATAATCAATCTGCCGAGTTTGGTGATTGGCAATTAGCTTGTCCTATCTGTCACGGTGAAGATCAGCTAGAACAAGGCCTTGCTATTGAACTTGAACTGGTATGCCAAGATCTGCTTGAAAAGCGTAGTAGCACATTCAGTTATCAAAACCATACCTTGACGCTAAGCTTGGATGAACTTCCACCAGCATTAACGGCAAACCCTACACGCTCTCAGGTTCTCATTTGTAATCCTAATACCCTACCTCAGCATTTTATTGTGCCAGAACAACACGTATTAGCACTATCAAGTTTAGAGAAACCAAGAGTCACTGTAAGACCTAATCCAAACCAAACAACGTTGACTCGTGCGCTTTATGATATCGTCTTTGGTTATGATCGTATCTTAGCCATTGTTACCGAACGTTTGCGTCAATTAGGTGTTGGCTATGTCCATTACCAAGCAGAACGCTATCAGCCGTTAGTGACTTGGTTAAACGAGGGATGGTCTGAAGTTCAAGCTAACCCTAACGCATTTTCTATTACTCCGGTTCGTGCTGTTGAACCACTGCATGAAGATGGTTGCTTCTCTCATATCAATGCGTTTTGGCATAAAGGTCGAATTCATTTTAACCACCAGCCGGTAGAGAATACGGTTAGCCATGAGCATATTGCTACCTGCGCTTTACTTGCTGGCGGTATAGATCATAGTGATAGCCGAAATAGCGCCGTAATTTACTTTGGTGAGGCGGGATTTGACGAGATAGTCACAGAAGATAAATTTACTCGAACTGAGACTTTCCTTCGTCAACAACCGATGTCGACTTTTGGTTATGATCTGATTGCTCAATTAGAACAAGCGGATCAAAAGACTATTTTGGATAAGTTTAAACAACAATATCCAGAACAATACCAAGCACTGCATCAGCTTAATTTGGCAGGTTTCGAACAAAAACTCTCAGGCATCTTCGCTATTGCAGCAACCGTTTTGGGTCTCGATGGTCAAAATGTTTCCGAACTCAATGACCGTTTGCAAGCGCAAGCCATGAGTTATCCTAACTATCGCGGTGAACAAATCGACTTTGATATCGATCCAGATGCCGAAGGTCGCTCTATTGATTGGAAAAAAATGGTCGGTAGCCTAATGAGTTATCGTCTGATCACAGAAGAGCATGATATTCCCCAATTAGCTTTCGGTATCTATGATTCATTGGTGGATAAGTTATCTAACTGGATTGAGCATCTTGATCAACAAGTTGGCGTAAAATCGGTCGTTCTTGCAGGTAAAGGGTTTACGAACGAAGTCTTTGCATGGCGCACAGCACTACGTATCGGTAAAAACTACCCTATCAATATTAACCGCAAGTTAGATCTTGAAGGTGCCAATATTAGTGCTGGTAGCCTTTATCTAAAAGTTCGTCGTAAATAATAGATAAAACGACAGAACATAAATCGAAATAAGCCTTTGTTCGTTTGAACTGGGCTTATTTTTTTACCTTGCGTTTACTGTTATCCTTTTACCACAGCTTGTCTTATCGATCTCACATAATGAAAAAAATTCAGCCAGCAAAAACATTACAAAACGTCATTAATAGCGCGATCTACCATCTCAATTTACGCGATCACAGCATTTCAGAACTTAAAACAAAGCTTGAAGCGAAAACAGATAATCAAGAATGGGTTGATACGGTTATCGCCCAAATGAAAGGCTATGGTTATCTAAAAGAAGATCTCCCTTTTGCGATCCACTTTTGTGAAACCAGTTATGCCAATGAGTATGGCAAACGCTACATGATTGAGAAACTAAAGCAAAAAGGCATCAGTGAAACCGATATTACCGATGCATTAGAACGTGTGAGTCATCAACAACAGCGCTCTGAGTACGATTTGGTTGTTGAACGATTAAGCCGGATCGAAGATTTCAGCCATACAACCAAAGAAAAGGTCTTTAATACACTGCTCAAACGAGGTTTTAGTTTAAATGATATTACCCATGCTATTGCTGAGCATCCAGCAGGTAATACGTTACTCGAAAAAGCGGTCATTAAAGGTCAAAATGCCAACCTGCGTAATGAGATCATCAAACTTGCGAAAAAACTCAAAGGAGCGGCATTAATTCGTCGCGAGCTGTCGATGAAACATATTGATGTCAGTGAATTTGACCAGATAATTGATGAATTAACACAATCGGGTGAAATTGATTTTTACGCCAACTGCATCACCCTACTGGCCAAAAAACGTTATGACTTAACCGATTATAAAGAGAAAAACAAAGCCTATGCGTATTTAAGCTCACACGGCTTTAGTTCAGATGAAATCAAATGCGCTTTTGAATAACAACATCTGTCGATCGCGTTAAGTCACTACCCATGTCTAGAGCAGATACGCCATTTGTAAACGTGCCTCACCCTCACCAAAATAGTCGAGCTCTTCAGCGATCACTTGAAAGCCAACCGATTGATATAGAGTCAATGCGGCTTGGTTTTCGGGATCAACCGTTAACAATAGACGATCATAATGATCTTTACTCTTTTCAATCACATTATTTAATAACGATTTTGCAACGCCTTGCCCACGAGCTAACTTTGAGACGGCTAAAGATAAAATCCAACAGTCTCGACTTGCTGTATTGAGTGCCGGCACAGATAAGATAAAACCTAAATTATCCGCCCCTTTCTTTGCAACAAATAAATTTTGTGACCAACAATCATAAGCTTGTCGAAAAAAGAAATGTGGATAGCCATGATCGGCAAAGGCTTCCGCTTCCAATTGATATATTGAGTGAATATCTTGTTTTTCTGCACAACGAATAACGAACGATGACACGGCTGACAACCTCTTTAATATTTATGCGTAATTAATCATAAAATATTCAATAAGAAAAGTATTTATTGGGGCTAAACCGCGTAACATAAAACTCAGGCAACCTGTCAGATTAGAAAAACTGACACATTGCCCGTTATACAAAAGCGCTTCATACTTAATAAAGAGAGGTTAACCGTACTAATATAGTTAAACAGACTCTACTTCTAGCTGCATTAGCATCAAGTCTTCACCATCTAAAACTTGGGTCTGAAAACTTCCGCAATGCTGACAAGCAATACTGCGCTCACTGTGAGTTGACTCTTGACCACAATCTCGACAGTGCAGAACTAATGGTTGTTCGGTAATTTCAAGAACAGCATCATGACAGATCCCTTCTAGCTTAAAGGTTTCAAAAGCTGTTCTTAATAAAGCAGGCTCAACACCACTTAAGATACCGACTTTAATCGCTACCCGAGTTACCTTGTTGGCATCATTTGCTATCGCTTGCTCTTCGCACTGCTCTATCAACGCGCCAACAATCGAATATTCGTGCATAGTCTCTTACTCGATCACTTAGTAATGAGGTTATTTTGCAGCCATTGTGCTAGCGGCTTTAGTGTGTCGATATCTTTAACCGAGATCTGCATCACTTCAACTTCAGGATTAAGTTTACGTAGCTGAGCGTAAGCATCTTCCATATCAAAATCAAAATACGGCATCAGATCGCATTTTGTAATCAACACAAGATCTGCACGGCGGAACATTACCGGATACTTCTCAATTTTATCGTCACCTTCAGGAATAGAAACTAATACGATATTTTTATGAGTACCCACATCATAACTAGCAGGACAAACCAAGTTACCCACATTTTCAACAAAGCAGATATCAAGCTTCTCTAAATCGATGTGATGTAACGCACCATGAACCATAAAGGCATCTAAGTGACACGCAGAGCCAGTTTGAATTTGGTATGCTTCAATGCCAGCTGCTTTTAAACGATCAGCATCACGAGAAGTTTCTAGATCCCCTTCTACAACCGCATATGTTAGTTCTGTACACTGTTGAAGATGCTCTAACAACGTTGTTTTACCACTACCTGGGCTGCTCATTAAGTTAAATGCTGTGACATTGTTTGCTTCAAAATGCGCACGATTATGAGCCGCCTCCATATCATTTTTATCTAAAATTTTATGGATAACAGATAACGTCTTCTTATCATTTAACTGAGGATTACTTTGTAAATTGTGGTCATGATGATGGTGATGACCAGCTCGAGGAAGAGAACAACCGCAATCTTGACACATAACGTAGCTCCAAATGGTGACAAAACGGATAAAATCGAACAACGAAATATATTGATTCAATTTCTATGTTGCCATTATCTATTCCAGTAAGAAATAATGCAATTTGTTAGACAAATAAATCACTCAAACTCACTGAAATGATAGTGAAATTATCATCTATATTCATTTTATCTATCTAATGCTATTCCTATTTGCTTACATCAGTTGCAAAATAATGTTTCTATTTTATTCAGCTTAGCTTCAGTCTTTATGACATTACACTGACAAATGTCGAAACAATTAAGCATAATTTGTAAGCATCAACTTCATATAAGCACGAAGAGAAATACAATGACTAATATGACAAAACAGCCTGGTATCAAATCGAAGCTAGTTAAACTTGCAGCACCTATTGCTCTTGCGTGCGCATTTAGCGTATCAGCAGCGCCGGCAGCAACTAACTCGGCACCAGCAAGACCGCAAGTTTCAGCACAGGTACAACAGGCAGCTCAACGTGTAGGTCAGATCCAACAAGAGCTAGCTACTATTCGTAATAAAACGCTTAAAGCAAATCCTAAGCTAGTTAAAGATATCAAAGCTTACGAAACTGCATTCGATAACAAAGCAAAAGCACTTGGTTATCACCCAGATCAAGAGCTAAAGCGTCTACGTGAAATTCAAACTAAAGCTCGTGATCAGAAAACTACTGATGCACAGCGTAAAGACCTTGCGAAAGAGTTTGCTTCAATTCAACAGAAGCTTATCAAGCAACGTCAAACAATCATGAGCGATCCAGCTATCTCTAAGATGGAACAGCAGTTAGAGAAAAACACTATCACTGCAATGAAGAAGCAGGATCCTAAAACAGACAAACTACTAAAAGAACTTGATTCTCTAATGGCGAAATTTAAGCGCTCATAATCATTCTTTTAAGTTATTGATGACAAACAAAAGCTGACCTCTTGTGTCAGCTTTTTTTATGGATTTCTTTTCTATCGTTATGACTCTTACTATATCAACAACATCTCACCCAAAATGCTTATTCAGGTCTACTTTTGCGTAGATAATAAAAAAGGAAGCTCTTGGCTCCCTTTTATCTGCTCTATTTAATGAAGCGAGTTACAAAAGCTTCATTTCTATCAAACTGTCTTTATAGTGGAATAGCTTGATTTGCACTTAAACGCTGCATACCACGAACAATTTTTGCTAGCCATGCCAGTACGGCAATACCTGCAATGCCAGCACCAATAAATGGTAATACGTGCAAAATTTTGTCTAGGATATCACTGTGAATCCAGTATTCAGCGCCAGCAGCCATACCCGTTGTTGTTGCCGCAGTTACACCAAGAACCACAAAGAAAGTGAAGAACAAAAAGAAACTGCGAATAATGGTGTAATAGTGACTGTAAGTTAACTCATCAGTCCCTTTATTCATCTTGTAACCTGCATAAATAATGGCAATGATGCCAGATACAAGCAAAGTAAACGGAGTCAGAAAGCTAGCAATGTAGGCAAACCATACGCCTTTTTTATTATCTTCAGTCATATTTTTAGATCCATAACGATACTATAACTGTGTAATTATCACATGTATCACCAGATCATCAAGTTTCGTACAGTATTTGAATGATCAAGATCAATGCTTTATTTTTTCTGTCTGCTAGGGTCAGCTAAAACACCCTAGGCTCCAAATGATAGCGCCATAAAAGGCAAATATCGGTTGTTTTTAAAACAGAAAAACCCAAGTGAGCATCTTGGGTTTTTGGATATTACAGAAATAACAGGCTTACAGTTTTTCAGACGGTTCTTGGATCTCAGAGCCATCTTTAATTCTGCGATGCCCTTCTGTTAAGTGGACAAAATCAATCAGATCATCACCACTCACTTGGAATGCTTTACCAAAGCCTTTTACAAACAGGCCGTGTGTTGGCTTAAGTCGAAATAATACAAAATCCTCTAAGCCGCTGAGCCCTTCAACAATCTCGCCAAAACGGTTAGTTAGACCATCAATAGCTAAAAGCCATGCAGCAGATTCTCTTTCGACTTTTTCAACATCTGCTTCAAAAGTCAAACGCTTGCGCGCATATAAAACCTTAGCTGTCTTTTCATCTTCGATCATCATAAGAGAGACGCGGGGATTTTCTAATAAGTTACGCGCATGCTTTGCAATTTGGCTAATCAATACATAATAGCCATCTTCTAATAATACAAATGGAGCATAACTTACGTTGGGTTGACCGCTATTATCAACCGTTGCTAATTGAAGCGTTAAACAACTGTCACGAAATTCTTTGATTTCTGGTTCCAGTCGACTTTGAAGGCGTTCTTGCTTTACTTGATTCATTACGAATCTTCTCCTAATTGTTTTAGTTTTTTAAACATCTCAATTTGTTCGGGAAAGAGTTGTCGCTTTTTATCTCGCCCTAAATAAACTTTAAATACACACTCCCCTTGAGCTGCAAAAAAGCCAATAAAGTAACTTTCTTGCCCCATAAAAGATTTACTAACAAGCGCAATATCAGAGACCAAATCTAAACGTAAATGACCATGAAGCTCACCGTCACGTCCCATCAAATTATAGTAGCCACGCGCTTCTTTACCTTTTGGAAACGGCGCTTTTACCTCAAAGATAGAGCCCATTGAATGGACAATCGTTGTAACCGGCCCCCACTGTGGCAATTGTTCAAGAATAGACTGAGCTAACTTGCCAGGAAGATGGCTAACCATAGATTCAGGAAACGATAAAACCACTTCACCTTCTGTCACTTTAAGTTGCTCTGCTAAGCTCATGGCATGTAAAGCTGGATCTTGTTCAAGTAATTGCGCCACTTGTTGTTTTAGTTCTTGTTGGGTAATAGTAGAAAACAAGATAACTCTCCCTATGTCTTTGTGATGTAAAGTTTAATAACTGGATTAAATAATTAGGCAGCCAGAGACTGATTCAATTGCTGTGTTATTGCTTCTATTAATGCTTGCGCTAAGGTTACAGCCCAAAACTGTCCTGCTAACGTTAAAGTGACATAGTGTGAGTTCACTTCAACTAAACCGTTTTCTCGCCATGCTTTAAACAGAGGTAAACAAGAAGAATATAGCCCTTTGCCTCCAATCGAATCTAGTGAAGATCGGCTAAGTACGCCTCGATCAAAACTGGCTTTAATTTCGGCATGGAGAGAGGCTTGATTTGCTTGTTTGGTCATCATTGCAATCGGTAATTCGCCACGTTTAATCGCAGCTAAATAAGCATCTAAAGTACGATGTTGCATCATGCCAAAACCTGCAATATTGCCACCAGCACCGGCCCCTAGAGGTAAGACTTCTGCTGTAGTTTTTGCTAGGCTGTTATATAAGCTTCGCTCTCGATTATCACGAGCCCAATGATTTACACTGAGTTTGCGCATATGATGATGACTCATGTAATCATGCCCCATCAAAAACATGGTCGCTTTTGTTTGTGTATCAGCAGGTTCGGGGAGCTTGCCTTTATCAATAAGGTTTTTCATTGGAGTCCCACCCATTTCAATCAACTGATAGAGATCTACACCATGAGCGCCTGAGGTCATGAAATCTTCTAGGTCTTGTTGCCACACATCTAAAGTCTGATAAGGCAGTCCGTATAACAGATCAATAACGATCGGAGCTTGATCTGTCGCAGCCAGAGCAGCAATGCGATCGAGTACTACCTCTCGATCATCTAAACGCTTAGCTTTACGTCTTACTTGAGTATCAAAACTCTGAACACCAAAAGAGAAACGGTTAAATCCCCCTTCTAATGCAGAATCAAACATTTCATCACTGAATCGATTAATACGACCTTCAAGCGTTAATTCACAATCGGTAGTCAGTGGAAAATGTTTGCGAATCATCGTTCCTAACTGTTTAACTTGCTGTGCGGTTAAATCGGTTGGCGTACCACCACCAATATAGACAGCATGAAACGGTGCTGATTGGGTCCATGGCTGCTGTGCTTTTAATTTCAGCTCAATCATCAAAGCGGCAAAATAATCATCGATAAGTTGTTGGCTTGATGCGTATTGGAAGAAATTGCAGTAAGTACAGCGTACTCGACAAAATGGGATATGCACATAAAGGCAACGTTTTTTGACTTGGCTATAAGGTTCTAGCGATCTTTTTTTCTCCTCACTAAGTAAAGATAATCCTAAAGATTGGTGTTGCTCAGCAGGAACCATTGTATTCATACCACCTGCATGTGCAGATTTCTTGCGACTAAAAGCAAAACGGAGAGGGTCTGGAGAATGCAAACCCAAAATACTTTCATCTAATTTATTTATATCTATCTGGTGTTCTTGATTCATTGAAATTCTAGTCTTTAAAAGCCCTTACCCATCAGCCATGATTCCCTATTATTGAATATGCTTAGTGATCATTAGCTGCCCTCAATATCTTCCTTTATCTCGACTATCTCGATGACGAACATGTCGTTTTGTTATACAAGTCTTTTCTATGCTCTTATTGAGAATGACTCTTAATTCGCTGCATAATAGTTTCGCCTGAATAATATTGCAAATGATAATTGATATTATTTTCATCTTATGGATAATGATAACGATTCTTAATCAATGGTGATACTTGTTTATACTAGAACAGAATAAAACAGTGTAAAACATGATCTTAATTCATCACAGATTATTATCACTATTAATCGCTATTTTTAACTTTTATGAACAACGTTGCTTTATTAGGTCATCAGATGGATACGACAAGATATGTAATAGCAGGTGCAGTTTCAGTCATTATTCATGGTTTGATTCTCTCTGCTGTGCCAAGCCAAAACGCAATAGCGATGCCAATAGGTAATCAAATAGCACCCGTTTCTTTAAATCTAGTGACGGCACCTATTGCTCCGCCACCACCGGCTCAAGATGTTGCAAAAGCAGAAGTCAAACCGCAAAAATCTGTTAAAAAAACACAGCAAATTGAACAAAAAACAGCGGTAAAAAAACTAGTAAAAAAGACGACACCAACAAAGAAAGCGGCTAAGAAAGTAGCGAATAAAACAACAAAAACGAAAAAAGCGGAGCAAAAGCCGGTAGTAAAAAACCGTGATAGCAAGCCAGTAAAGAGTGCAACTAAACCACAACCTCAGAGCAAGCTGAAAAATGAAACAAGCCAAGTAGCTAATACCGCTAACAATAAAAAGGCACTGTTATCTAGTGGTACTCAATCTCCTGAATTAGTCAGCCGACCAACATTTGCCACTCGACCAGGGCCGGTTTCTTACCCAAGATTGGCAAAACGCCGAGGGATTCAAGGACAGGTAATGGTTGAGATCTGGATTGATCCAAAGGGTAAACAAATTAAACAAAAAGTGATCTCATCATCAGGTACAGAGATCCTTGATCAAGCGGCATTAACAGCCATTAAGAAGTGGAAGTTTTCTTCACATATCGTTGATGGGCAAGCTATTGCTCACCGCGTTCATATTCCTGTACGTTTTCAATTGGATTAATTATGGAATTTATCAACCAATATCAAGAACAGTTTGGTCTTATGGCCTGGCCCCTTTTCATCTGTTCACTGCTTACCGTCATGATTTTACTTGAGCGGTTTATTCAAGTTTTACTCTGTACTGGTGTTGGTAAAACCAAAATAAATCAAATACTCAACAATCAAAATCGCCACGATGAACAAGCATTGGATCATCTAGCTCAGCAATTGCAGAATCAGCGCCCTCTTCTGTATAAGGGGATCGCAATGCTGATTTCACATCGTCATTTTGCTAAAGCACTACGTGAAGATGCCGCAGGTATGTGGCTACAACAAAAACGAACTCAATTACGATCCGGACTCAAGCTCTTAAGTCTTATTGGCGTGATCAGTCCATTACTGGGTTTATTAGGTACCGTATTGGGTTTGATCGATATGTTTAAAGGCATTGCTATGACCACAGGCTCAGTTACCCCAAATGATCTGGCCGATGGATTAGGTCTTGCGATGCGAACCACTGCCGCAGGCTTGATCATTGCACTGCCAGCCATTACAGGAGCACAACTGCTCGGACTTTGGGCTGATAGCATTACCTCAAAACTTGAACACAGTTTAAATCGCTGCAATTTATGGCTTGAAGGGATCTCAGTAACAACAAATTGTGATAAGCCAGCTCAAGGTGAGGCTCTCTCATGATAACCACAGGAAATAACCGCTGGCAGGACGATGAGTTATCACCAGATCTTACCCCGTTACTCGATATTATTTTTATTGTAATGGTTTTCCTGTTGTTAACAGCAAGCGTAAAAATTAAATCGCTGAATGTCGATCTCCCACAAACAGAAACACAAATACTGCAGACGACCTCTGCCGATCCTATAACCATTAACCTACTTGCCTCTGAACCTCATTGGGCTCTAGACGGAAATCAACAAAAAAGTTGGGAGGCTTTTTCAACAACCTTATTGGACGAAGTTAAAGTAAACCCATCGAAACCAGTTGTGATTGGGGCTGAGAAAACGGCCTCAGTCGAACAAATGTTAAAGCTTTTAGCGTTTCTACAAAAAAATGACATCAAGGCTACTCAATTGCTAATGGAAGAGGATAACAAAGCATGAGTCTAACTAAACCAGCACCAGTGTTTAAAACCGTATCTTTAGCTATTGCTATCCTATTTGGAGCGACGTCAGCTTATGCACAAAACAATGACTCGCGTATTATCAGTGCCGGATCTGCAATTACTGAGATTATCAATGCCTTAGATGCTAGCGATCAACTGGTTGCTGTAGACAGTACCAGTCAAACATTAGTTGATACCAAGATGCCTAAAGTTGGCTATCATCGTCAATTATCAGCAGAAAATCTCATGTCACTCACACCAACTCGTATTATTGGTTCAAACGAAATGGGTCCAGAATCGACGCTTACCATATTGAAACAAGCTGGCGTTGCGGTCGATATTGTCAACTCAGGAAATACCGTTTCAGACCTTAGTAAGCGAATTGAACAAGTTGCGCAATTAACAGGCCACCAGAAACAAGCTAATGAGTTAGAACAAACAGTGCAACATACCGTTCAAACATTAACGGAGCATCGTTCTCAACTTAAGAACCAACCTGATTTTAAAGAAAAAAAAGTTTTGTTTGTGATGATTCATGATGGGAGACCTGTCAATGTGGCAGGTAAAGGAACAACGGCAGATACTGTTATAAACCTTGCGGGAGCCATAAACCCGGCTGCTGCATTTGTTGAAAATTATAAACCTATTTCGACAGAAGCCATGCTTCAAATGCAGCCTGATATCATTTTATTGAGCTCTAGAACCGCGGCAACCATCAAAACGATGCCAGATCTAATTAAGAAGATTCCAGTACTAGCCCAAACCCCCGCAGCGCAAAATAATGCATTAGCTGTGATAGATGGTACAGCGCTTATTGGTGGTCTCGGTATCCACAGTCTCAATGAAGCGGCTCGATTATCAAATGTTTTCTATCCAACGGTAAATCAGTAACAGATAACGAAATCTCAGTAAAATAATTATCATCAGAGGGAGCATCTGATTCCCTCTCTTTTCTCCTGTTTATAGTTTGAGTTTTTATGGGAAATCAACGTTTATCCATCCGCTCCCTCTACCCTATTGGCTTTGGCCTTTTACTACTCGCCATCGTCAGTTCTATTGTTATTGGCCCAATGTCTATTAGCTATAGTGATAGCATTAAAGCCTTACTGCCTTGGCATACCGAACTGCCAAATCATATCAGCTTAGTTATCAATCAGATTCGTCTACCGAGAACCCTGCTCTGTATTATGATTGGAGCAATTCTCGCCATTTGCGGTGCGGTAATGCAGGGGCTATTTCGTAATCCACTTGCCGATCCCGCCATCATTGGGGTAACAGGTGGTGCAGGGCTTGGTGCTGCGTTAGCGATTATTGTATTTGCACCGATTGCAGCACAATTTCCCACCATTTTGAACTTAGGTGCAATCCCTCTGTTTGCCTTTATTGGCGGTGTCATTAGTACTTTCTTTGTTTATCGTTTAGGTACTGGAACTAATGGAACATCAGTGACTGTGATGCTGTTAGCGGGGGTGGCAATCTCAGCAATATCAGGCGCGGGCTTAGGCTTACTCAATTATGTTGCCGACGATCAAGCGCTTCGTGATTTCTCTTTATGGTCAATGGGTTCATTAGCTGGCGCAACGTGGTCAGGGATCGCTCTAGCAACCGTATCTTTTGTTGCACTGTTTTTCTTTTTCTATCGTAAAGCCAATGCGCTCAATGCTTTTTTATTGGGTGAATCAGAAGCCAAACATATGGGCGTAAATGTCCAACGCCTTAAAAAACAGTTAATCATTACTTGTGCCGCAGGTGTTGGCGTTACCGTGTCACTAACAGGACCGATAGGGTTTATTGGCCTTATTATTCCTCATTTGGGACGAATGCTAATTGGACCAAACCATAAAAACTTAATTCCAGTATCAGCCCTATTAGGCGCCTTCATTTTGTTACTTGCAGATATGATTGCTCGTACCGCTTTTGCTCCTCAAGAGTTACCTGTTGGTATTATCACTGCCATCATCGGTGCTCCCTTCTTTATTATGTTATTGATCCAGCAAAAAGGACGTATGGCATGAGCAGCACACTATCCTCTCATCACGCAATAGCACTAAAAGCATCTAACCTTCACTTACAGTTGGGCGGAAAAACCTTACTGGATGATATTGATTTAGAAATAATGTCTGGGCAAATAACGGCGCTGTTAGGTCCAAATGGAGCCGGTAAAAGTAGTCTACTGAAGGTATTAAACGGTGAAATAACGCCAAATTCAGGATCAATTGAGATCTTTTCAAGACCTAAAGATCATTGGCCATCTGAATTATTAGCCAAACACATGGGTATATTGCCGCAGCACAGTACCCTATCGTTCTCATTTCTTGCTCATGAAGTTGCAGAGCTCGGTGCGATGCCTTTAGCGATATCAAATCATCAAGCACAACAACTCGCGGCTAAGAATATGGTCAAAGTTGGTGTTGATCATCTCGCAAACAGGCTATATCCAACTTTATCTGGTGGAGAAAAACAGCGCGTTCATTTTGCCAGAGTATTAACTCAGTTATCGCACTCTGGCAAACAATGTATTTTAATGCTTGATGAACCCACATCCGCCCTTGATCTTGCTCATCAACATCACACTTTAGAGATTGCACAAGCGCTTTCGCAACAAGGTGCTGCCGTTATCATTGTTATTCATGATCTGAACTTAGCTGCTCAATATGCGGATCGTTTAATCATTTTGAACCAAGGCAAAATTCAAGCTGATGGTACGCCATGGCAAGTGCTAACCCCAACCGCGGTCGAAAATGTTTACGGCTGGCCAGTTCAAGTTATCGCTCATCCAGAACATAACTACCCGGTTATTTTGGCTTGATGTCTCTGTTCTGAGCTGAAATAGTGCTATTAATCGATAAAACCAATGAATATTCACGTTTAATTACATTCAAATTTATTGATGCCTATCAAGTATTTTCCGCTTCAAGCACAGAAACATTGCACTCGCGCAGACTCTAGGTAAAATGTGATCGCAAGCGATTACACAATGTAATAGAATCGTATAATATTCACTTATAGCACTTGTTATCAAAAAGCCGCTCTTTATGGTGCGGCTTTTTAGCTTTTAGCGGGTTTCACAATACAAACCCGATTACTTGCTTAATCATCTAAACTTTAGCTAATTATTAGAGATTAAAAGCAAGATTAACTGTGTGGTGATAACAAACTGAATAGCCAGAGAGACTCAACGTAGAGCTGGCTAACCAATTTGATATCGAAAGAATTGCGGTCTGACTCTAGACCCCCATTATTAGAAGAATAACTATGGCAACGATTAAAGATGTTGCACGTATGGCTGGTGTTTCAACGACGACAGTCTCTCACGTGATCAATAAAACGCGCTTTGTCGCAGAAGCAACACAAAAGAAAGTTATGGCAGCAGTTGATGAGCTTAATTACGCTCCAAGTGCTGTTGCTCGCAGTTTAAAATGTAATACAACCCGTACAATCGGTATGTTGGTAACCAAATCAACCAACCCATTTTTTGCTGAAGTTGTTCACGGTGTTGAAGAGTACTGTTATAAAGAAGGTTATACGCTTATTCTGTGTAATACAGAAGGTAACCTATCGAAACAACAAGATTACCTTCGCATGCTAGCAGAAAAGCGTGTCGATGGTCTGCTTGTTATGTGTTCCGATCTGGATGAGAAACTGCTTGAGTTGCTAGAACGCAAAAAAGATCTGCCTATGGTTATAATGGATTGGGGCCCAGAGTCACCACACACAGATAAAATCCAAGATAACGCAGAACATGGTGGCTATATTGCGACTAAGCACTTTATTGAAAATGGCCATACCAAAATTGGTTGTTTGTCTGGTCATGAAGACAAGTCAACCTGTCGCGAGCGACTAAAAGGCTTCCGTAAAGCGATGGCAGAAAGCAATCTATCTGTAAATGAAGATTGGATTCTTGAAGGCGATTTTGAGTGTGATACGGCAGTAAAAGCGGCGCAAGACTTTATTGCGATGACTGAACGTCCAACAGCTATTTTCTGTTTTAATGACATTATGGCTATGGCGATGATCAGTACATTTGAACAAGCAGGATTACGAGTTCCTGATGATATTTCAATTATTGGTTATGACAATATCGATTTAGCGCCATATTTTTCACCGCCACTGACAACAATCCATCAGCCAAAACGTCGTTTAGGTAAAACGGCTGTTGAAATTTTAATGGATCGCGTCAAAGATAAGAATCATGAGCGTCAAACTTTTGAAATGGCGCCTGAATTAGTTATTCGTAAATCAGTAAAAAAAATCAACTAATTTGAAATAGATTCCAAATAAAAAGCCAATATTCAATATTGGCTTTTTTTATATATAGAGAAACGGTAAACAGGTCTAATCAGTTTAATGAATAATGATTTAATCTCTATTCATTTGTCTTTAACTAAATTAATGTTTTAAAGAAAAGTTAATTACGAGATAAACAGATAACATTTTATTCTTTAAGCGTTTTTTTGGCTGATAATTAAACATTTCTTATGCACCTACATTACTCATTTTAAATTATTAACTGAATCAACATCACAAATTTTGCAACTTAATATAAAAAATATTAAGCTATCTACGTTAACCTTTATCAGTTACGAACAGGGCAAACTATCTTGAAAGAGATGGGACGCAAAGCTTCCGGCCTAAAAGTTTATTTACATAAGCTCATGGTAGCGGGGTTGCCGATAATCAAAATATCAATGTCATGAATCTTAGAGTTTCTGACAGAATATTTAGTTATTCTGATAATCTAAATTCCCGCTCTGATGTTAGGTGACTCATGATTATTTTCACCGAGAAGAAGCATGGACAAACCAGTATTAAAAAACACGTTAAAATTATTTGAATGTTTTGGGCGTATAAAATCACGCTCTATGTTTGGAGGTTTTGGTATATTCGCGGGTGATACTATGTTTGCTCTGGTAGTAAACAATACGCTACATCTACGAGCCAATTGCAATAATGAAGGGGAATTTAAAAAACTGGGGCTAAAACCCTACGTATATTACAAAAAAGGATTTCCGGTTGTCACAAAACATTATGCCATTCCTGACAATTGGTGGGACGATACTCAATGCTTAATCAAGCAAGGTGAACTCTCTCTCCAGGCGGCAGAAAAGGATAAGGAATCCAAATCAAAAGCGATACCTAATCGGATTAAAGATCTCCCAAATCTACGTTTGACCAATGAGCGCATGTTAAAAAAAGCAGGAATTGAAACCGTAGAGCAATTATTTGCTGTTGGAGCCCTTGATGCATTTAAGGCACTGCAGTCATCTCAAGGGGATTCTTTAAATCTTGAACTATTGTGGGCACTTGAAGGGGCCATCAGTGGACAACATTGGTCAGTAATCACTGAACAACGTCGCCATGAGTTACTTTCATCATTAAATTAAAAACAATACTCACAATACGTTGGCTAAATTAACACTTAAGTAGAGAGGCTATTATCAGCCTCTTTTTTTATCAAACAGGTTACATAATAATTGATTGAAATATTAATAATCCCATCTTATTGAAATTAATTTCCCGCTTAAATATAAAACACAGTTTTTAAAAAATAATTTTATATAGTGGTGTTCCAAATAAATACAATTAAAGTTTATTGAACAAAGTCACAAAGTTTACATCTACTTCACGTCAAAACTACCCTTCACTCATTTTTTCGATAATATAGGCTTTGTTTGAGGCTTATCCGGTGTTAATGAGCACTCAAAACAATTAAATACTTCGTTATACTATGGTTGTATGAGGCGATTATGAGTTGTTCCAACCCATTCCCAGGACAAACTACAAATATTTTTAAAGACAAGTTTTGTAAATGGCCAAGACTGCTTCAAATTAGTATCGTTCTCTCTTTTCTACCTATTTTTGCTGTTCTCATTGCAGTAAAGCAAAATATAGCCTCGTTACAATCACTCTCTGATACCATTGTCGTGATGGGTTTTTTTAATATCTTTCTTCTTGCTTGGGGTTTGATCCTATTTTTTAAGGCTCGCAAACATTGGTATCGTAATTACCACATAGGGAAAAGCCTATTGGTTGCGGTTCTTCCGGTTTTTTTGAGTGGTTATATCCTCATCAACGATCTTCCTGATAATCGTACCGTGCAGCAAGAAACCTCTAAAGTTGTAGAATTTTCCATCAACTAATCGATTTTTAAAGATTTTTTGCTTTTGCTGAAATAAAAACGCGCTACCCTCGGTCTTTGTTGCTAATTCAGTACACTTTGACAGTAAGGGTTGTCCGTGCGTATTCAAGCTAAGAAAAAATATTCCATCTTTATCCGCCCATTACTTTGGTTACAAGAACGACACTATGGTAGCGTTTTAAATCCAGCCAAGTTATGGGGACGAAAGCCAACACTATTTTGGCTTGTTGCAGGATTCTTTGGATACTTAGACCGCTCGAAGTCCCCCCTATCACCTGTTTTACGTTCGCTCGTCTGTGTTCGAGTATCACAACTTAACGATTGCGCCTTTTGTGTTGATGCCAATGGAATGAAGCTTGCTGAGCGCTGCAATTCTGTTGATAAAATCAAACAACTTGCACATTGGCAAGAGAGTGAACTATTTTCGGATCAGGAGCGTGTCGTTCTTGAATACACCGAAGCCATGACCATTACAGGTTCAAAAGTGACTGAAGAGATGATCGCAACATTAAGTCAATGGTTTAATGAAGATTCGCTGGTGGAGTTAACCGCTCTGATTGCGTTTCAGAATTTATCGGCCAAGTTCAATACAGCACTTGATGTTCCCGCTCAAGGTTTTTGCTCATTACCAATTCAACCAAAATCAGAGCAAGAAAAGAGTCAGGATAATAGCGATATTTAAACGTTTAATTGAGGTCTGTTTATGGACAAAAGAAAACTCTTTTTACTTGGAATAATCGCGGCCGTTATCGGGATATGGTTATATTTTGATTTAAGCCAGTATTTCACGCTAGAGCAAGCAAAAGCACAGCAATTAGCTCTTCAAGACACCATCCAAACACACCCTGTTTGGGCAAGTCTTGTTTTCTTCTTTGCTTATGTTGCCGTCACGGCCCTTTCTCTGCCAGGAGCTGCCATCATGACACTGCTTGGGGCAGCTTTATTTGGCTTTTGGTGGAGTTTAGTATTGGTTTCCTTTGCCAGTACTATTGGTGCAACCCTTGCGTTCTTATTCAGTCGCTTTATTTTACGCGATTGGGTACAAACTAAATTTGGTTCACGCTTATCTGCAATTAATGACGGCGTTAAAAAGCAAGGCAGTTTTTACTTACTCAGCCTTCGCCTAATTCCAGTGTTTCCTTTTTTCTTAATCAACTTATTGATGGGATTGACCCCAATAAGGGCAAAACAGTTTTTCTTTGTTAGTCAATTGGGCATGCTACCCGGAACGGCTGTTTATGTTAATGCAGGAACACAGCTTGGAGAAATTAATACTCTTTCTGGAATTATCTCTTTGCCGGTACTGATTTCACTGGCGTTGTTGGGACTTTTCCCCCTCATAGCAAAAGCGGTAATGAATCAAATTCAAGCGCGTAAGATCTATCAGAAATGGCAAAAACCGACCTCTTTTGATCAAAACATGGTCGTGATTGGTGCAGGTTCCGGCGGTTTGGTGAGTGCTTATATTGCAGCGGCAGTAAAGGCAGAAGTTACTCTGATTGAAAAACATAAAATGGGTGGCGATTGCCTTAATACAGGTTGTGTCCCTTCAAAAGCACTGATTCGTGCTGCACATAATATGGCCGAAATCCAACGAGCTGCTGAGTTTGGGGTTTCAACAGGTCCTATCGCCATTGATTTTAAACAGGTTATGACGCGAGTACAAAAGGTTATCAGCAAGATTGAACCACATGACTCTATCGAGCGCTACCGTTCTCTTGGCGTCAATTGTATTACGGGTGAAGCGATCATTCGTTCTCCTTGGGAGGTTGAAGTCGCTGGTAAAATCATTACCACAAAAAATATCGTTATTGCTACAGGTGCTCGTCCATTAGTTCCTAATATTCCAGGTTTACAATCGGTAAACTATTTAACCTCAGATACCGTATGGTCGCAGCAAGAACAGCCACAAAAACTCTTGGTATTAGGCGGTGGGCCAATTGGGTGTGAATTAGCTCAAAGTTTTGCTCGCCTTGGCACAAAGGTCACATTAGTTGAAATGGCTCCACAATTATTAATTCGTGAAGACAGTGATGCGGCAAAATTAGTCCAAGATAGCCTTATTGCAGATGGGGTTGAGATTAAACTGGAACACAAAGCGATGCGTTTTGAATCCATTGTCGATGCGAATGGAAAAATAATGGGGAAAGTGTATCTTGATTTCCATAATGAGCAGCAGGTAACCGTTGAATTCGACGCCGTATTACTTGCTCTAGGTCGAGTTGCGAATGTTCAAGGCTTTGGCTTAGAAGAGTTAGGTATTACAACAACAGCAAGAGGTACTGTTGAAGTTAACGACTACCTCCAAACCCAATACCCTAATATATACGCTGTGGGTGATGTTGTCGGTCCATATCAACTTACACACGCGGCAAGTCATCAAGCGTGGTATGCCGCTGTTAATGGGCTATTTGGGCAGTTTAAACGCTTTAAAGCCGACTATTCTGTTATGCCTGCAGCAACCTACACATCTCCAGAAGTTGCTCGGGTTGGCCTCAATGAGAAAGAGGCAACCGCCCAAGGTATTGAGTTTGATGTTGTCACTTATGGCATTGATGATCTTGATCGAGCGATTACAGATGGAGAAGATCATGGCTTTATCAAAGTTATTACCCCAAAAGGCAAAGATACCATCTTGGGTGCGACCATAGTAGGTACAAATGCAGGCGATCTTCTTGCTGAATTTACCCTAGCGATGCGCCATAATCTTGGATTAAACAAAATCTTAGCGACCGTACACCCCTACCCAACCATGAGTGAAGCGGTAAAATATACTGCCGGAGTTTGGAAACGTAATAATGCTCCCGAAAAATTATTAGAGTGGGTCGCAAAATATCATCGCTGGATGCGTAAATAAGGATTGGATGCTTTATGTTAACAAAATCATTTAAACACATAGCCTGCGCATTATTAGCCAGCTTTTCTCTGCTTTCTTACGCACAAGAAAGTGATTCCAAGCAGGACCTCACTTCACCATTACATGACAACTGGCAGCATATTGTCGCAAAAGCTAAGGGGCAAACAGTCTATTTTAATGCTTGGGGAGGCAGTCAAGAGATCAATGAGTATCTACGTTGGGCTAACCAGGAGTTGCAACAACAATATGGCGTCACGCTAAAGCAAGTTAAGGTTGCCGATATCTCCGAAACGGTACAGCGTCTAGTAGCAGAAAAAGCGGCTGGAAAAAACCATGACGGCAGTGTCGATATGGTCTGGATTAACGGCGAAAACTTCCGAACCATGAAACAAAATAATCTTCTTTTTGGTCCTTTTGTTCATCAGTTACCCAATTGGGCATTAGTGAACAAAAAACTTCCCGTAGAACAGGACTTTACACAAGCAACAGAAGGTTACGAAGCGCCATGGGGAGTTGGTCAGCTGGTCTTTATCTACGACAGTGCTAAGTTAAGTAACCCACCGAAAAGTTTTACTCAGTTATTAACTTTCGCTCAGCAACACCCAGGAAAAGTAAGCTATCCTAAGCCGCCAGAATTTCATGGCAGCAGTTTCTTAAAAGCGGCACTGCTTGAATTAACACCGGATAAAAAGGCCTTATATCAACCATTAGTATTGCCACAGGATCAAGCAACGTTTGATCGTGTCACAGCTCCACTTTGGCACTATTTGGATCAGTTGCACAAGGTCGCATGGCAGCAAGGTAAAAAGTTCCCTTCAGGATCGGCTGAGATCATGCAACTACTCGATGATCAGCAACTTCTATTAGCCATTACCTTCAACCCAAATGCCGCAAAAGCCGCTATTGAAAATGGTAATTTAACTGAAACGGCTAAAACTTATGCTTTTGACCAAGGAGCATTAACCAATGTGCATTTTCTTGCTATACCTTGGAATGCGCAGGCCAAAGAGGGAGCGATGGTTGCAATCAACTTCTTAATGAGCCCACAAGCTCAGGCAAGAAAAGCTGATACAACAATTTGGGGCGATCCAACGGTGTTAACCACTCAAGCATTGCAGAAAGATCAAGCTAAAGGCCAATCAACATTCCAACTTTATAAAGCCATTTCTGAACCAGATCCGAGTTGGCTAACCGCTATTGAGCACAAATGGCAACAGCGTTACGGTAACTAAATCATAACGGATATCTCACCCAATCTAACCCAGTAGATAATCATATAAAACTGGGTTAGATTTTTTATCAAAATCGTCAAGAACCTTTTATGCGTCGTAGCTTATTCATACTAACAATCATTATTGTTTTTCTGCCTATAATACCTGGGTTATTTGGCGTCATCTTACCTGCATTTTCTTATATCCCAACCTTGGGGTTACACCATATTTCGCTTCAAGGCTTTTATCAGGTATTTCAATGGCCTCATGTTACAGATTCCATTGTTATCACCGTTTGGAGTGGACTAATTAGTACCGCTATTTCACTCTATTTAACCTATTCTTTTTTACGACTATTTTGGTATACAGATCAATGGAAAAAACTGGAAGCATGGCTATCACCGCTACTTGCCATCCCCCATGTTGCTTTTGCTATTGGTTTAGTTTTTTTAGTCAGTCCAACAGGATGGCTTAATCGTTTATTGGATTTAATCAGCTCGAAACTGGCGATCATTAATCTGGCTCAAGACCCTTATGCTCTTGGGTTGATTTTGGTTCTAACAATCAAAGAGACACCTTTTCTTATTTTGATGAGCATTGCTGTATTACAACAGCTTAATACGCCGCAATTAGTTCGAATTAGTGCCAGTCTCGGTTATTCACCCCAACAAACATGGCAAAAAGTGATTTTTCCGCAATGGCTACCAAAAATTAGGCTCCCCCTTTATGCGGTTGTTGCTTATGGTTTATCCGTGGTCGACTTAAATCTAATCATTGGGCCTAGTCAACCGAGTTCATTTTCGGTATTGGTTTGGCAGTGGTTTAACGACAGTGATTTATCTCTACTACCCAGAGCAACAGCGGGAGCACTCGTTTTACTGCTTATTGCCGGTATCGTATTATGTGTTGTCCGTAGTCTGGAGTGGGTTATTCTCCATCACAGACGACACTGGCTGATTAAAGGAACAAATAGCGATTATCCACCAGCCAATGGTTGGTTTGTTAGCACAGCTCCATTACGCAAAGCGAGTCTATTGATATTTCTTAGTTTGCCTATTGTGACTCTACCTTTGCTGGGAATATGGTCTTTTGCGCTACGTTGGCGTTTTCCCGATATTTTACCCTCTCGTTGGTCTGAACGTTTTTGGCAACAAGAGATAGATCAAATCACTCAGCTATTAACCACCAGCACTTTATTTGCCGTTCTGAGTGCTTTGATTTGTCTTATTTTAGTCATAGGAAGTTTAGAATTTAGAGATAAGTACCAACTGAATATTCCAGTTGTAATTATTGCGATACCTTTAGTCGTTCCACAACTATCTCTATTATTTGGTATTCAAATCACTACATTATATTTTCCGACCAATACTTATTTTTTATGGGTGTTATGGGGCCATATTTTTTATGTTTTTCCCTATATGTATTTAGCTCTCGATGGCACATGGCGCAGTTATGATCCTAGATACTCTTACACTGCTGCAAGCTTAGGAATATCGCCAATACGAGTTTGGTGGCAAGTAAAACGGCCACAGTTAATGACTGGAATCATATTTGCTTTTGCTATGGGCTTAAGTGTTAGTTTTGCCCAATACTTACCAACACAAATGTTAGGGGCTGGGCGAATAACAACACTCACAACAGAAGCCGTTGCTCTAGCCAGCGGACAAGATCGCCGAGTAACTGCAATTTATGGTTTGCTCCAAGGTCTATTACCTTTAGTTAGTTTTACTCTTGCTTTAATTTTCAGCAAAAAATACCGGATAAACTCATAGTATGACATCTCTTATTATTAAAGAACTTACGGTCAAAAATCACCATACCCCAATATTTGGTCCTATGAGTTTTACCGTAAAACCAGGAGAAGTTTTATCTCTTATGGGGCCTAGTGGTTGTGGTAAGTCCACGCTTCTCAATATCGTCGCAGGACACAACAATACGCCATTTACCTATACTGGAAATCTTTATCTTGGTCATAAATCTCTCGATAAACTCCCAGCATATCAGAGAGAAATAGGACTATTATTTCAAGATGATTTACTGTTTCCTCATCTTAATATTTGGGAGAATCTAGCGTTTGCCTTACCAGCAGAAATAAAAGATACAAAACGTCATCAGCAAGCCCTTGAGGCATTAGAATCTATTGGCCTGATAACCCTAGCTAATCACCATCCTAGTCAAGTATCCGGTGGACAGAGAGCAAGAATAAGTCTGATGAGAACATTATTAGCAAAGCCCAAAGCCATATTACTTGATGAACCATTTAGTAAATTAGATCCCGATTTACGCCAAGATTTTCGACAATTTGTGTTTAATCACATATCTGACTGTAATGTTCCAACTTTAATGGTGACGCATAACAGCGAAGACATTCCATTAAATGGTAAAGTATTAACTTGGCCTTGGTAATATTGAATTAATCATCTCTCAATAACAGCTAAATACTGGGTTATAGCCCGCACTTAAGACCGTTAGAGTCTATGAATAGGAACACGAATGTTAGATCGTTACGCAATAAAAATTATAAAATTGCCACTTAAAACGCTAGCTGCTTTACCTGATAAATTGGGTATTAGTGCCAATCAAGTAACCATCACAGGATTTATTATTGGTCTATTTACTCTACCGGCCCTTACTTTTCAACGTTATGACTTGGCGTTAATCTTTATTGTTATTAATCGCCTATTAGATGGATTAGACGGTGCGATTGCACGGCGCCAAGGCATTACCGATTGCGGCGGTTTTTTAGATATTACGTTGGATTTTATCTTTTACTCTTTAGTGCCATTTGGATTTGTGTTAGCCGATCCAAATAATAATGCTATTGCTGGTGCGTTCTTAATTTACTCATTTATTGGTACAGGTTCGAGCTTTCTGGCATTTGCGATTATGGCAGGTAAGCGTAATATCGAAAGCCCTGTGTATAAACAAAAATCACTCTATTACATTGGTGGGTTAACCGAGGGAACAGAAACCATTGCCTGCTTTGTTTTGTTCTGTTTATTTCCCTCATACTTTTCGATAATTGCGTGGATATTTGGTGCCCTTTGCTGGGTGACAACAGCGACTCGTATTTGGGCTGGTTACCAAACATTAAAACAGCAGCCTTAACGCATCCAATCTCGGTGCAGTTTGTCGCTGTCACCGAGGTAATCTAAAATCCATGTTACCGCAGGGCTTAATCGTTCTTTATTCCAAGCCAAACAACATGGACTGACAGCAGGTTTAACCGCCAACTCACGTTCAACCAACTCCCCTTTCTCTAATAATGGTATGGCCATATGAGTGGGTACCACAGAAATTCCCAGCCCCGCTTTTAAACACTGTAACGCACTATGCCAATTAGGAACCATAATTCGTCGCTGGTTATCCATTAACCAAGTAACTCGTTTGGGCAGTGTTCTTGATGTATCTTCCAAACAGATTGCAGGGTATTTTGCTAACTCATCTGAGGTTAATGGTTCTTTAGCATCGGCTAATGGGTGATCTGGCGCGAGTACAAAAGTCCAAGTCAGCATTCCCATGTCTCGATAGTCAAAATTTCCTCCCACAGGAACCGCAGCTGTCGCACCAATGGCGATATCAGCGCGACCATCAGCAAGAGCATCCCAAACACCATTAAACACTTCCATTGTAAGGTGCAGCTCAACATCGGGAAATTCACGATAAAAATCTCTTACCAGCATATTGGCCTGACGTTCTCGAACCACAGTATCTAACGCAACCGAGACACTCTCAGACCAACCATTAGCGACTTGTTGAGTACGAAATTTGATCTGCTCCATTTGCTTGATCAACTTGCGGGCTTCTTCGACAAAATACTCACCAGCAGGCGTTAATTTCACCTGCCGATGCATGCGAACAAATAAATCGACAGCTAATCGCTCTTCTATTGAACGAACTGTATAACTTATCGCACTTGGAACTTTGTGTAATTCTTCAGCAGCGGCGGAAAAGCTGCCACGACGGGCGACAACGTCGATAACAAGGAGATCATGGTAAGAGAACATTTCACATCAAATTTTTTGAAAGCAATGTTTAAATTTTACCGTTTCACAGCGCATTTGGCTATGGGTACACTACACAATAACGAAACACCAATAAAAGACTATAATAATGAATCAACAACCATCCAAAATGACTCTAATCTGGTTTGCATGTTTAAGTATGCTTGGTTTCCTAGCAACCGACATGTATCTACCAGCATTTGAAACGATTCGTGTTGCATTTGGTACAACGCAATCATTAATCGGCTTAACTCTTAGTGTATTCTTACTTGGAATGGCACTAGGTCAACTTGTCTATGGACCTTTATCTGATCGCATCGGTCGTAAAAAGGTTCTTTTAGGCGGTATGGCATTATTCAGTGTCGCTACACTACTTTGCTCTATTGCTCCGAACATTGAAACTTTCTTAATTGCCCGTTTTGTTCAAGCTCTAGGTGCCTGCTCTGCAACTGTTATTTGGCAAGCCGTTGTTGTTGATCGCTACCACGGTAAAACTTCAGAGCGTATCTTTGCGACCATCATGCCTCTTGTTGCTTTATCTCCTGCGCTTGCACCACTTGCAGGTGCTATGCTGGAGCATCAACTAGGCTGGCGTAGTATCTTTATTACACTTGTCGCTTTTGGTGTCATCATGTGTGTTATGACACTAAGCGAAAAAGAAAGTGCACCAATCGATAAAGAACATGAAAAAGTATCGATTCAGTTACGCCGTGATTACCGTGATATTTTAAGTTCAAAGAAATTTGTTGGTAACATGCTTATCTTTGCCGCATGTTCAGCTGCCTTCTTTGCCTACTTAACAGGTTCACCATTTGTCATGTCAGCGATGGGTTACTCAGGCGCAGATATCGGCTTAAGTTATGCACCTCAAACCGTAGCGTTTATCGTTGGTGGTTATGGTTGTCGTACTTTACTTAACCGTTACGAAGGTCGTCAGATTCTACCTTGGTTATTGGTTCTGTTTTTCGCTAGTGTGCTTATCATGTTTGTTATTTCTATCAGCATGGAAGTCACAACGATTTGGCCAATTCTTATCCCATTCTGTCTACTTGCTGTAGCAAATGGTGCAATTTACCCAATCGTGATTAACTCAGCACTAGGCGACTTTAAACACTGTAGTGCAACTGCGGCAGGCTTACTGAACTTCTTGCAAACAATGGTCTGTTTTGCGGCAAGTGGCCTGGTATCAACATTTGCAGGTTATGGCTTAATTACAGTGACTACAGGTATGTTCATTGCTGGATTCGTAACATTAATTGGCTACTCATTTGTAAAAAGTGCACACCATCAGCAGTCAATGAAACCTGCCGAGGCTTAATACTGAAAAGTTAGCGCTCTACTTATATCGCTAATGTAACCACCAAGCCACTCGCTTAAGTCTGCTTTTCATAAAGAGTCTTATGCGGTGGCTTTTTCTTTATAGATACACACTCATCTCTTTTCTTCTGCCCTCTCCTTCGTCGGTTTATTCCTTCTTATGCATATTTCTAGCGATAACAGTCTTTTTTAAGCAGACTTTTGCTAGTTATTTGCATTCAAAGTCGCCAATATTAAATAAAGAAGAAATAATTATGCAAACCACACCAACCAACAAATAAGAGTCCATCACGGAGCTCTTTTATCACAAACAGCAGAAGCGGACTAAAAACCAACACAAGCAGACTAAAAAACTAGCAAAAACCCATTAATTAATAAGAAAACACAGCAATAAAAATTTTTATACATTTTTATTGCATAAAAAAACAATTGGGATAGTATAAATCACAGGTGAGAAATAATGCAGATTTTTAACATGGGTATTCAAGTTAGTAACGTAAATAAATCCTATGGGACCACCCAAGTACTTCATGATATCAACTTTGAATGTGATCAAGGTGACACTCTGGTTTTGCTCGGTCCTAGTGGTGCAGGAAAAAGCTCTCTTCTAAGAGTGCTAAACCTTCTTGAAGATGCAAACAGTGGGCAACTCAATATCGCCAATGGTCGGTATGACTTCGATGCTGGTATCTGTGAGAAAGAGGGCTTAGCACTACGACGAAAAGTAGGCATGGTATTTCAGCAATATAATCTATGGCCTCATATGACGGTATTAGAGAATCTAATTGAAGCGCCAATGAAAGTTGCAGGGCTTAATAAAGACCAAGCAATAAAAGAGGCAAAAGATATTTTGAGAACACTTCATTTAGAAGATAAAGCGGATGCTTGGCCTCTACACCTATCTGGTGGGCAACAACAACGGGTAGCGATTGCAAGAGCGTTAATGATGAAGCCTGAAGTCCTCCTATTTGATGAACCGACTGCAGCACTTGACCCTGAAATTACCGCACAAGTTGTCAATATCATCAAACAATTAAGTGCAACGGGTATTACTCAAATTATCGTGACTCACGAAGTCGATTTTGCCAAAAAAGTAGCCAGTCATATTTTGTATTTGGAACAAGGAAAAGTCGTTGAGCATGGCGATAGCAGTTCATTTACATCACCCAAAACACAAGCATTTTCTGATTACTTAAAACATTAATTAAACACAACATATATAAAGCAGCGATAAGTTCGCATGGAGTAACGCGATGAAAAAGATTGTTTTAGCAACCCTGATTGGCCTGGCATCAACTCACGCTCTAGCAGCAGAGCAAGAACTAAAGTTCGCAATGGAAGCAACTTATGCCCCATTTGAGTACATTGATGAGAATAATCAGATTCAAGGTTTCGACGTGGATTTGGCTAACGCCCTTTGTCAACAGATGGACGTAAAATGTACGTTTCATAATCAAGCTTTTGATAGCCTAATCCCCGCTCTAAAGTTTAAACGCTACGATGCCGCTATTTCTGGCATCGATATTACTGAAGCTCGTCAGCAACAAGTGAGTTTTTCAGAACCCTACTATGACAATGCAGCCGCCTTCGTCAGCCTAAAGGATAAAGTCGCCGATCAAGCAGCCTTAACCGGTAAGCGTATTGGGGTGCAAAATGGCTCCACGCACCAAAGTTACTTGCTTGATAACATGTCAGGAGTGACTGCAGTACCCTATTCAAGCTATCAAGATGCATTTATTGATATGCAAAATGGACGTATCGATGCAGTCTTTGGTGACACAGCTGTGGTTGCAGAATGGTTCAAAAAAGATCCTAATTTAGCTTATGTTGGTAAACCCATTACCAACCAAAAATATTTCGGCAACGGCTTTGGTATTGCAGTCAATAAGTCAAACCAAGAGTTGGTCAATAAGCTAAATACCGCGCTTAAAACAGTAAAAGCAAACGGTCAGTACCAAGTTATTTACGATAAATACTTTAGTAATAAATAAGATACGGTAAAAAAATGGGATTAACAGGTTACTCTTTATCCCTGCTAGAAGCGAGTTGGATGACTATTCAGCTCGCTTTTACCAGCCTTGCTGTCGGTTTGGTATTAGCAGTGATTTTTGCAGCAGGTGAGATGTCGCGGCATAAATTATTAGCTTGGACAACAACTGGTTGGGTTACTCTGCTTCGTGGATTACCTGAAATACTGGTTGTATTGTTTATTTTCTTTGGCTCATCTCAGATTTTGTTTTATATCACTGGCGACTACATTGAAGTCAGCCCTTTTCTTTCAGGGGTTATTGCTCTCTCCCTCATTTTTTCAGCTTACGCCTCTCAAACCATCCGAGGTGCTCTTAAAGCCGTATCAAAGGGGCAAAGAGAAGCCGCATCCGCATTGGGGCTAAGTTCAGGGCGTACTTTTTTCAAAATTATTTTGCCACAAACTGTACGCCATGCTTTGCCAGGTTTAACCAATCAATGGTTAGTGCTGCTAAAAGATACCGCGCTTGTCTCGCTCATTGGAGTAACGGATCTATTAAAACAAGCACAATTAACCTCAGCAGCAACTCATGAGAGTTTTACGTGGTATGCAACAGCGGCTGCTATTTATTTAGTCATTACGCTATTAACGCAACAACTTATCAAAGTAGTAGAAAAGAAATATCAGATTCAAGATACCCAAAGTTACGATATAAAAAGTAAAAAGAAAATTAGCAAGAAACCTATTGCTCAAGGAGTTTCATGATGAATGAGCACTATTTTTGGCAACTCGTTGAGGGATTAGGTACCAGCTTACAACTCACCGTTGTTTCTTTAGCTGTCGGCTGTACCCTAGCCTTACTCATGACATTAAGTTTGATCCTAAAAACCCCCGTTATCTCTCAACTTAACAAAGGGATCATTATCCTATTTACGGGTACACCATTGCTGGTTCAAATATTTCTTGTTTATTACGGACCAGGACAATTTGAAGCAGTAAGGAACAGTTTTGTATGGCACTGGTTAAGTCAACCTTGGTTTTGTGCCATGCTTGCGCTAGCTCTAAACACCGCAGCCTATAGCACACAGCTGTTCAAAGGGGCGTTTAATGCAATACCATCTGGTCAATGGCTAGCTTGTCGAGCTTTAGGAATGAATACCCGTCAGTCTCTCGGGGTCTTATTACCTTTTGCCATCCGCCGTGCAGTGCCCGCATACTCAAATGAAGTTATTTTAGTATTTAAAGGGACATCGCTAGCCAGTACGATCACCATTATGGATTTAATGGGCTATGCACAACGTATTAATGGGCAAACATACGATACCTTAACGGTGTTTGGTATTGCAGGCGCTATGTACTTGTTGGTTAATGGCATTTTAACCTTAATTTTCCGTCAAATCGAAAAAAGAGCGCTCGCGTTTGAAGTAGCGAACTGATTCTAGTTCCGCTATTATCAAGTCACTTGGATATAAGCAGTCAGTACATAAGAAAGGTTATCAATGGAATATTTGCATACTATGGTTCGAGTAGCGGATCTGAACCAATCTCTCGACTTTTATTGCAATCAATTAGGGTTAGTGGAAACACATCGAAAAGAGAGCGAAAAAGGCCGTTTCACCCTAGTCTTTCTTGCCGCACCCGGTGATGCTAAACAAGCTGAGCAGACAAAAAGTCCATTATTAGAACTCACCTACAACTGGGATTCAGAAACCTATACTGGCGGTCGTAATTTTGGTCATTTAGCATTTCGTGTCGATGATATCTATGCGCTATGTGAACACATGCAACAAGCGGGTGTTATCATTAATCGACCACCACGCGATGGTCATATGGCATTTGTAAAATCACCCGATGGTATCTCGATTGAACTACTACAAAAAGGTGAGCCATTACCACCAGCAGAACCGTGGCTTTCTATGGAAAATACCGGAAGTTGGTAATTACCAATTCATGCGTTCACCATATTAAATACCATGAGTATGGTGAACGTTTTTACTTAGCTCAGAACCACAATACCCAATTGATTGAGTAACTGCTCTTGCTGCCAATCACAAATTTGTACTCCAGTAAAATCAACGTAGCGAATATCAACACCATCAAGATCTACATGAGTCAAATTTACTTTATGCCAAACACACTGCCGCCACTGCTCTTGAGAAAACTCTCCTCGACTTAAATCAGAACCGACAAACGAGACCCCTAATAAATTGGCACCATTCCACCGATTTTCAAATAACTCACACTCTTCAAATTTCACATCTTCAAAATTACAGTATGAAAGGTTGCATGCCGAAATATAAGCTGAGCAAAAATACGTATTATGAGAGATATAATTAGTAAATGAAGCCTGCTGAAAATCGGCCCCTTGCAAATTAGTTTCTCTTAATTCAAGGCCAAAACACTGTGCCCCACGAAAGTTAGCAAAACTTAGATTACACCCTTTAAAACTGGCATCTTTTAACTGGGCGTATGCAAAGTCACAGCCTTGACTATCGCCAGATTCGATAAAGCAACAATCAATAAATTGAGTATCAGTAAGGTTAGCTCTTGAAAAGTCACACAGAATAAAACGACAGTGGCGATATATTTGTCCTGCTAAATCTTGTTGACTAAAATCTTCTCGCTCAAAATGCATCTGTTCCAACGTTCTATTCCTTTCAATAAAAAAACCACCAAGACTCTTAAACTCTAACCAAAGTTAGAATAGAACCTTGATGGTCATTATACTTGATACTCAATAGGTTAAGTATTGTTTACTTGCGTATTTCTTATTCGTGATGAGAGCCGCAGTGATGTTCAGTCTCTTCAGCAAGTTTTACTTCTTTTACGTCGTACTCACCTTTTAGGCTACGGAATACTTTCGCTGCGTACTCTTTACCATCTTCAGTCGTAAACTTAACGTAGTAGTTAAGGCCCGCAACAACTTGCTGGCTCACAGAGTCAACTTGTTTTAGTTTTTGATCTGCACCAAGACTCTTCACAGCGGCATTTGCTGCATCGATAACTTCAGGGGTAATCTCGCCTTTAGACCAGCCACCTGGCAAACTGTGGTGAGATTCAGCACACTCAGGAGAGGTTGCTTTACGAACTTCATCAGCACCAGATGCAACAGCAGCAGAGATCTTATCTGCAGCCTCATTGACTTGCTCAGCTGTTTTATCTGACATATCGCTTGCAGCAACCTTCGCTGAATCACTTAACTCTTTTACTTTTTGTGAAGCATCATCTGCCGCAGCTTTCGCAGAATCGCCTAGCTCACCCGCTTTTTCTGATGCGGTATTTAGTAGATCTTTTGCCGACTCTTGTAAATCAGCCGCTTTTTGCTGTAGCTCAGCTTGCGCTTCTACTTGAGTGTCTTGCTTTGGCTGTGGATCTTTAGCATCACAAGCCATTAATGTCATTGAACCTAATGCGACAACTAATAATTTTTTATACATATCTAAATCCTTCTTACTGCAACACAAAACAGAATAATTGTTTTAATTGTAATATCCGATGATCATAGTTCATGGAATTTCGAACACTGTATCAGGTTATAATGTAACAACTGTCAATAACTTGCAAAATGATAGCGACAGAAAACACTTCTATAAAAGTAGTAAACCTATAACTAAATACCAAATAAACTCATCATTCCTCACCCTCTTAAGATAGAAAATACTTAAGAAGCTTAAACTAAGTATTAATACAACAGATAGGCATTGGATTTCCATAGCAGTAAAAAACCTAAAATAAATTATACGCATATATTTATTGCACGTTATTTGTAAATTACAGTTAATTATATAAAAAACATTGAGTTATTAGCTAATCGTTGAATCCCCCTCTCATAATAGCAGTAATCTACTTGCCAACTTGCATCAAAAGAGAAATATTCCAAATAAGAATAAAAATAAGATAGTTATCGTCAGCAACACTTTCAACTCATGCTAGGTTAAATCAATTATGAAAAAGTCAGTACTTACATTGACGCTTGCTTTACTGTGTTCACAAAATGTATTTGCACAAGATCAACCAACTCTTGATCCAGGTAAATCAACTTATACTTCTGTACGTTGTTGGTATCGTTCTGGTGCAACTCATGACGAGGCAAGCACAGAGTGGAAATGGGCCAAAAACAGTGATGGTAGTTATTATACAGTTCCAGGATACTGGTATTCTTCAGTATCACCGGTGAATATGTTTTTTACCGATGTAGGCCAAGAGACCATTAAACAGCAGTGTAAACAAACTTTAGGTATTGATCATAACGCTGCTGATATTACCTATTTTGCCTCTGATATGCGTTATTCATTTAATCACTCATTTTGGACAAACGATAAATCAAACCAGACAGGTAAAATTAATAAAATCGTGAGTTTTGGTGACAGTATCTCTGATACCGGAAATATCTTTAATGCGTTTCAATGGCGTTTCCCAAACCCAAACTCTTGGTTCTTAGGCCACTTCAGTAATGGATTTGTCTGGACTGAATACTTAGCGCAAGAAAAACACTTACCGCTTTATACTTGGGCTGTTGGTGGTGCTGCGGGTGAGACTGAATATGGATTTTTATCAGGTATTCATGACCAAGTGAACTCCTATCTTCAATATATGACGATGGCGAAAAACTATAATCCTCAAAATACATTGTTTACGATTGAATTTGGTTTAAATGATTTTATCAATTACAACCGTACTGTTGCTGAAGTCTCAAAAGATTTCACAACGGCACTCACAACGCTATTCAAAAATGGTGCTGAAAATATTGTTGTTTTAACGCTACCAGATGCTTCTATTGCCCCTCAATTTAAATACTCAACACCTGAACATGCACAAGAAGTGAGCGCTAAAATTAAGCAATTTAATCAGTATGTCACAACTGAGGCGATGCGTTTTCGTATGGAAGGCCACAATGTTGCACTATTTGATTCAATGGCTTTATTTAATGATATGACAACAACCCCTGCTAAATATGGTTTCCATAACATTAAAGATGCCTGTTTAAATATCAACCGCAGTTCATCTAAAGACTATTTAATGAGTCATGCTTTAACCAACGATTGTGCAAGCTATGGTTCGGACAGTTATATGTTTTGGGGTGTAACCCATCCAACGACTCACACCCACCATATTCTTGCTGAAGAAGTCGCTAAAAAAGTATCGTCACAATTTAACTTCTAACTAAATAAGGCTCTGGTAATATTACACCAGGGCCTCATATTTCTTTGCCCGCTTCTTTTTATAGATAAGCTATGTGCGTAAGAGGCATCAACCTTTAAAAGGTAAACACTTTATCAGCCTCAAGAGTCCACTGTGCCAAATCATCCAAGGTTGCAACAGAACATCCCTCTACAAGAGCGATATCACTAAGCCCTCTCGCTTGAATACACGTTTTACACATTTTGATCTCGCTTCCCTGAGCTAAAGCAATCTCTAACATTTGCTGAATATCATAACCTTCGGCTGGATTCTGCTTAGTAATAGCGCACGTTACCGCATCAGACATTAAGAAAATTCGGACTTGAGCCGCCTCTAATTCTTGCTCATTGAGTTTAATCGCTAAACGTAGCGCATTAAATGGGCGTTCACTCCCGTATGGAGCATCATTAATTATAATAAGAATGGATTGCATGATTGCGTATTCCTTTAACAATATAGACTGAATTAGTTCAGTCGTCTTTATACCCAAGTGACTTCAAGATGTGAGGTTACTTGGGTATATATATAATACAAATTATCTGAGCATTTCCTGTTTATGCTCAAATTTATGTGTAAAAATTAAACATAAGTTGGGATTTCATAAGATTATCCTATGATCTATAGACATAATTTGGCAAAGTACGCACCTGCTTGCTATCGTCATGCAGATTGTTACTATTTCCAATTTACTTCCAGCTCTCAGAGAGGCGGCTGATGACACCAAGTTTGAATCTAACCTACGCACCAAATGTTTTATTTCTTTTTGGCCTATCAGGGGCTGGGAAATCTTATGTTGGAGACGTAATCGGTCAAAACAGTGGCTGGCATGTATATCATGCAGATGAAGATTTAACTCAAGAAATGCGCCGAGTCATTAGCGAACAGAAGCCTTTTACAGAGCAAATGCGTGACGATTTTTTTGTTAAAATTGTTTCTCGCATCAAACAATTACAAAAACAACACAAGAAAATTGTCGTTACTCAAGGTGCATACAAGAATAAACATCGCCATTATTTACTGCAAAGTATTGATGATTTAGAACTTATTATGGTTTCAGCATCTGACTCTCTTATTCATAAAAGATTAGAACATCGCCATAACGGTATATCAAATCAGAGTGCTGCTGCAATTAAGCATGTATTTGAAACGCCTAACCATTTAGCTCATGTCATTGAAAATAATGAAGGGTCAGAATTTATCATTCAGCAACTTAACGCGTTATATGCCAATGCTCGTAGTGCTGCGGCCTAAATTCTATCTGATAAAGCAGACATAAATATATGCAACTTTAGACTTATATCACTATACTCAAGTGTAGATGAATATAGGGATATAAGTCTAACATGAAACAAGTTCTCATTCGCTTTATTGGAATTTTACTGCCTTTGATTGCCATTGTCGCAACCGCTTCGTGGTATTTCTACCAACAAGATGTTGCCCAACTGCAAGAGCGAGTAAAAGAGAAAGAGCACAACTACCATTCATCTCTGATGCAGATTCATAAATTGCATTTTAAATCGACTATTCACGATTTAACTTACCTTTCAGGAAAAATTCAGCCACAGCATGGCAACAAGCTCTCAGTTGAAGAGATACGCAAAACATTTAACCAACTGATGATTAATACTCCTGAATATTTTTCTATTGCTTTATTGGATAAGAAAGGCTATCCCATAATCCAAACTAACTCGCTTAAGTCTCAACAGAATCTTCCACCCCAAGATATTTATCGACACTATCAAACGATAATAAAGAACATTCCGGAGCGCTCAATTCTTGTTTCGCCCTTCTTATACTATGAAAATGAAATTCTATACAATTTCATGTTAACCATAGGTCATAACAAGTTCTCTTCTATTCTTCTTTCTTATCGGCTAAACACCTTTTTAAATGATTTTTCGAAAGATTATTCTTGGACTAATGGAAAAAACTTCATACTTGATGAAAATGGCAACTTAATAGTTAAAGCTGAAAATGAACTTTGGCCATATTCAATGACAAAAGAGAAGTTCAGCGACCTATATAAAAAAGAATGGGATTTAATTAAAAATAATAAACAAGGACAATTCACGATAGAAGGTCAACTTTTCACCTTTACAAATTTTTCATTAATTAATATAACTGCTTCAAACTCAAACATTCCCTCAGTAAACTTTCCTTGGGTTATTATTACCAAAACAGATATTCACCAAGAAGTGAATCATCTCTTATATTCGCAACAAAGAATTATTAAGATCATTGCTTTCGTTGTCTTTATTATGTCACTTTTTTCAGCTTGTATCGTTCTTGCTTGGCACTTTTCGCAACAACTCTTATATGAAAAGAAACTAAGAAAGGAACGCGATAATATTTTAGACCGATACTCATCCGTAATAAGGAATACGGCTGATGGATTAATTTTAATCAACCGTAAGAAACAGATAAAATCATTAAACTATGCAGCATGCAGTATCTTTAATATTACAACAGACAGCGTTGGACAATCTATCCTTTCCATCACGACTGACAAAACCGTAACCGCAGAAATACTACGATTATTTAACCTTGTAAGTGCAGAAAAACCCAATTCTAAGCATACTATTTTTAAAGCAAAAACAATTCTTAATACAATATCAATTCGACATATTGAACTGATGGTATCTAAAATTGATTCCACTAACCAAGATGAATTTCTATTCAATATAAAAGATATCACTTATTGGGTACAACGAGAAAATAAAATAAGAAATCTATCCCAAGTTATTGAACAAAGTGATGATGGTATTGTTATTATTTCTTTTGATGGCATCATTGAGTATGTCAACAAATCGTTTGAACTAGCCAAAAACAAGCGCTCTTATGAATTGGTTGGAACCAAAGCTGAAGTATTGTTAGAACCTTATAATATTCCAGATTTAGAGCTAGAACAATTACATAAAAAAATACAACGCGGTGAAACAATCCAATATATTGTTGATTATTTTGATAATAACCATAACACTATCTACGAACATAAGAAAATATCACCAATTAAAAATAACAATGGGGATATCACTCATTATGTTTCAATTACTAGAAATATTACCGAACAAATTATAGCAGAAGAAAAACTTAAACGTTTAGCACATTATGATGATAAGACTAGTCTACCTAATCGAGTTCATCTTACTAATAAAATAGCTAACTATATTCAATCCTCAGAAACACCGGCTATTTTATTAGATATAGATTTAGATAATTTTAAAACAGTAAATGAAACATTGGGCATGGAATGCGGAGATGAGATATTACTTGTTATTGCGCAGCGACTACAAATTTTTGCTCAATCAGGCATTATAGCAAGAGTTAGCGGTGATGAATTTGTACTATTTTTAACAAACTTGGCCGTTATCCCTGATTTTCAGCGCTTTTGCCAACAAATTCATGAGTATATTAGCCAACCAATACAGATTCAGCATAAGAGTTTATCCATTAATATCAGTATAGGGATCGCTCGATACCCTCAAGATGCAACAACAACCGATAGTTTAATTAAATACGCAAATATTGCTCTTTATGAAGCTAAAGATCGCGGACGTAATAGAGATTGTTACTTTGATATAGAAATGGCAGAGCGTTCAACCAAACAGTTACAACTTGAGATGCAACTACGAGAATCGCTAGGAACTGAGCGATATGAATTATTTTATCAGCCAAAAGTAGATACACGTACTCATAAATTAGTTGGCGCAGAGGCTTTACTTCGATGGCGAGATCAATACGGAAAGCTGGTTTCACCTACAGATGTCATCCCTATTTTAGAATTATCAGGTTTAATCATCCCTGTCGGTGAGCAGTTAATTACACAAGCTTGTATGACGTTAAAACGTTGGCAAGAGCAAGGATTACAGTTACATCTAGCTTTAAATCTATCGGCGAAACAACTGGAAGATTCAGATATCGTTGAAACCTTTGAACGTAGTATTATTCTCACAGGTTGTGATCCGAGTCTACTCCAAGTTGAGCTCACCGAGAGCATATTAATGACGGATGTTAAATTGGCTTTAGATACGCTAACTCGCTTACAAACATTAGGTATTAAGATTGCCATTGATGATTTTGGTACTGGCTATTCATCTCTCGCGTACCTCCATACATTTCCAATTCATATACTCAAAGTTGACCGTTCATTTGTAAAAGACTTACCCTTCTGTGCCGATAGCATCACAATATCTAAAGCCATTGTTGAACTAGCCCATAGTTTGAATCTTCAAGTCGTTGCTGAAGGCGTGGAAGACAAACATCAAGCCGCTTTCTTGAACTCAATTAACGTTGATGAGTTACAAGGATTTTACTTTGGGAAACCAATGCCAATTCAAGATTTTGAAACACATTTTTTGCCAAATAATAGTAAGAATCACTCGCCATGTTCAGAATCAGCTAAACAATGAGAAAAATCACTCGCAAGTAAATCAGCCGCGACTTCTGCTTGATCTTCATCAACCATAAGTCTTACGCCACCCATGGCATTGGAATATAACCACTGCATATTCACCGTATGCTCATCGGCAAGAAAAGCATGTATTCCTGCCGAATTTAGACTGGCTTTAGCAATATGTGCTTCGTGAGGAAAAAGAAAACGTGCAATGGTGATCATAAGTCGTACTCCCAAATGGCGTCTACTAGAGTATAATTCTTAATCAGCATATACCCAAACCACTTGGTAAAACCAATTCAGATACCTTGTGCTGGTGCAAATTTGATACAGATCCTGTTGTGTAATACTCTCTTTACCCAAGCCTTTCTTATCGAAGCCTAAACTTGAGAATTACTTGGGTGTAGAACCGATGTATTGAGAATCCCTACTCGATTATTCGGTTCATTTAGGTATACAATGAACCTATGGTTGATGCTCACGGTGCAAAAAATGAATTTTAACAATTATCAAAGTTTCAGTGATTACCTTGATGATCTTAATAAACAAAAACAGAACGCACAAATACAAGGTAAACCACAAGCCTACCCTCAGCGTACTCAGGTTGTTGTAGACCCAACCGATCAAAGTAAAGCAAGAGAAGCGCTAGCTAAAGAGCAGGAGCTTGCTTCAAGAAAGGCCGAACAAGAAACGAAAATGCAGCATTATCGTATTAGTGGCCGCTACGTATTGGAAAATGAAGCCGTTTCTCAACAAAAACAACAGAAACCAACACGACCAGCAGATCCAAATCGAATTGCATACATTCAGCAGTTACGTAAAGAGCTAAAACTGGTGAAGCGTTAAAATAAATTAGATAGACCAAGCAGTAATCGATCATTTTTTAGCATTACTGTTTGGGGTTAATTTCCCCTTTTTATCCTACAATAAACCCGATTTCTATTATTCTTACTCTGCATTCTTTACTTCATTTATAGTTTATCGCTATATCATCTGTAAAAATTTCCTCTTTTTAATTTTCTCCTATTATCAAAATAAACCACGCACCTTCTCTTATATCGAGTAAACAATTTTATATCAGGTAAAAAATTTCGCTACATCTCGCCTATTGAGAATTGCGACTAATGAATTAATAGATCTTTCCTACTGATTCTTCTCACTCTATGAGAGGATTTTTTTTATTATTACCCAAAATAATCTTTCGAACGCCGTTTTATTAACCAGAAAAATGTCTTAATTTAACAATTGAATGGTGTTTTTATAAATATGAAGGAAAAATAATCGATGAAATTTAGATTATTTTTCCCACAATCTCATCAAATGAGAATATTAAATTTATTTTTTATTCCAGTTTTGGCAAATCATATTTCATATTAACTTATTGATTACACACCATACGATATGAACATAAGAGAATTAGATAAAAACATACGCCAATAAAAAACATAACCACATGAAATAAAAGAAAATAAAATCAACACCTAAATAATAATCTCAAAAATGGAAAGGTTAACAAATAAAAATGCAACTACCATAAGATTAGAATGAGCAATAATAAACAAAACAATAAATATACATATAGCTAACAATTATATTTTTCATTTGCCATTTTTAACATAAATAACAAATATCACCCAAAGTTTTTTCTCATTGCCTACACTAAATCATAAATTAATGCAATATATGCAGAAGGCTTTTTAGGGGTTAAAATTAGCCCTCATAAGAAAGAACGAAGAAGATTAATGATGAACACAACAATTCATATTAATGAACTTGAGTCATTGCTTATCGCAATCATTGTGCTTTTTCTTGGCTCATTTATTAACTCTAAAATCAAGGTTCTGCAAAAATACAATATTCCAGAACCTATTGTTGGTGGTTTGATCGTTGCTATCTTAATTACATTACTTCATTTAGAAGGTGTTGATGTTGTTTTCAAACTCTCAATGAAAGACACATTAATGCAAATGTTTTTTGCCACGGTAGGCCTAGCAGCGAGTTATAAGCTACTTCTACAAGGTGGTTCACGTGTATTACTATTTTTAGGCTTAGCTACAGTATTTATTATTATTCAAGATGCTGTTGGTGTGAGCTTAGCGAAAGTACTTGGACTTGACCCACTACTTGGCTTAATTGTTGGCTCGATTACCTTATCTGGTGGACACGGTACAGGTGCCGCTTGGTCTCAAACGTTTGCCCAACAATATGGCTTAACCAATACACTTGAACTTTCGATGGCTGCGGCAACGTTTGGTCTGGTAATGGGTGGTATTATTGGCGGTCCGATTGCACAAAGACTGATCAAGAAACATAACTTAACTTCATCATTTGGTGAAGGTAAAAACCACCATGACCAACACCCTGAATTGGTGACATACAGTGAAAATGAAGAAGATCGCATAACCTCTAAAACAACGATTGAGGTTCTCTTTATTCTTCTTGTTTGTGTGGCTGGTGCTTCACATGTAAAAACCTTTATTGATGGTTTTGGTATTAGCTCACTCAATATTCCAGAATTTGTTTACTCTCTGTTTATTGGTGTGTTTATTACTAACATTTGTGAAAGTACAAAAGCATACAAAATTAACAATGAAACAGTGGATGCACTAGGTACCATTTCTTTATCGCTATTCTTAGCAATGGCCTTAATGAGTTTGCATCTATGGGAATTGCTGGATCTGGCGTTACCGATGCTAGCTATTCTTGCGGTTCAAACGGTAGTTCTTGGTCTATTTACCTACTTTGTGACATTCCGTGTTATGGGTAGTAACTACGATGCTGCGGTTATTGTCGGTGGCCACTGTGGTTTTGGTATGGGTGCAACCCCTACAGCTGTGATGAACATGGGCTCTTTGGTGTCTCGTTATGGTCCATCACCGCAAGCCTTTATGGTTGTTCCTATTGTTGGTGCATTCTTCATCGATATTGCCAACCTAATTGTGCTACAAGGTTACTTGATGTTTATCGCACCAAACTAACAGTTAGTATCGAAATCTCTCAAAAGGGAAGGTTTTATGCCTTCCCTTTTTGTTATATTTCAGAACCATATTCCCTATAAGGATTATGAAGAAAAAAGCTGAAATATGACAAACACCTTTCATTTGTAACAAATCTTTTCCCCCTATTTTCTCAAAAAATAATACTGATAGAATCCGCGCTCATTTTGCTGATTAGCGTGATACTTATCACAGCTAGTTGTCGTTAGCATTTTATTTTTTGAGAGAACAATGAAGAAATTTGATAGAGCAATGCAGATCCTATTCGCAGGATTCTGTATCAACCTTTGTATGGGTATCCTTTATGCGTGGAGTGTTTTCAAAAAAGCTCTAGTCGTTGATCTTGGCTGGTCAAACGCTGACGCATCACTACCATACACAGTTGCCATTATTACCTTCTCTCTATCCCTTCTTGTTGCTGGTATTCTTCAAGACCGTATGGGCCCTCGCAAAGTGCTTATTTTAGGTACTGTGATGGTTGGTCTTGGCATGATTGTGTCGAGTTTTGCTAATTCACCTATGATGCTGGTGCTTACTTTTGGTATCTTAACGGGTTGTGGTATTGGTTTTGGCTATGCCTGCCTAAGTCCGTCTGCGATGAAGTGGTTCCACCCATCGAAAAAAGGGTTAGTTAACGGCTTAATTGCTGCAGGTTTTGGCTTGGCTGCGGTTTACCTTGCTCCACTAACATCAATGCTAATCTCAACTTATGGTATTAACACCAGCTTCTTAATTCTTGGTATTGCCGTTATTATTATTGCGGTTCCATTAGCATTTACTATCAATAATCCACCAGCTGACTACGTACCAGAAGCTCCTAAAGGTTACGATGCAACAAATAAGTCAACTAAGATCGTTGATATTAACTGGCGTGGAATGTTGAAAACACCTCAGTTTTACTCTCTATGGGTAATGTATGCTTTTGCGTCAGCGGCAGGTTTAATGATCATCGGTAACATCACGTCGATTGCTGCAACGCAAGCTAATATCACAGATGCGGCATACCTTGTTGTTATCTTGGCTATTTTCAACTCAGGTGGTCGTGTTGTCGCGGGTATTCTGTCTGATAAAATTGGTGGCGTAAAAACACTGATGCTTGCTTTTATTATGCAAGGTATCAATATGGTTATGTTTGCAAGCTTTAAAACAGATTTCACTCTAATTATTGGTGCAGCAGTTGCTGGTGTGGGTTACGGTACCCTACTGGCAGTATTCCCTTCAATTATTGCTGACTTCTATGGCCTTAAAAACTACGGTGCTAACTACGGTGTGCTGTATACAGCATGGGGTGTAAGTGGTTTTATTGGTCCAGTCGTTGCCGCATACGCAGTTGATACAACAGGCACTTACACATTAGCTTATACTGTATGTTCTGTCATGATTGCTGTTGCTGTTGTACTGTCATTTATCACTAAAAAAGTTGATGCCGAAGCCCTAGAGAAAAAATTAGCTTCTGCCTAAACAATATAAAAAATAGATCTGTCACGAAAAGCCTAGATGTTTCTATCTAGGCTTTTTTCGTATTGAAAAACATAGACCTAGCCAATTTCATTTTCGCTTTTTTCAAAAGTACTTTCTATACTCAATGCATAATGCTTAGCAAGGATGAAAGCCATGGTTAGTCATCGATTATCAATACAACAGCTAGGGCTTGTATTAGTTGCTCTATTGTTCAGTTATGCATCGGTAGCAAGCTCAACATTAGAGACAGTAAAAAAAAGAGGTTACATCAAATGTGGTGTGAGTACTGGATTATTAGGATTTTCTGAGCCCAATCAAAAAGGGATTTGGCACGGGTTTGATGTTGAATTTTGTCGGGCCGTTGCCGCTGCAGTATTAAAAGATAAAGGGCAGGTAAAATTTATCCCTCTCACAGCTAAAGAGCGCTTCTTTGCATTACAAAACAACGATGTGGATTTATTGGCTCGAAATACCAGTTGGACGCTTCATCGTGACACCTCATTAAATGTATTATTCACAGGCGTTAGTTATTACGATGGTCAAGGTTTCTTAGTCAAAACCTCAGCTAATATTAATAAAATTACGGAATTATCAAATCCAAGAATCTGTTTTCAAACGGGAACGACAACAGAGCTTAATCTCTCTGAATATTTTGCTCAAATAAAACAGCCGTTTCAATCCATCCCCTTTGATGCGAAACCACAGCTAGTGACCGCTTTTGAAGATGATCGATGTGATGTTATCAGCAGTGATAAGGCGGGCTTATATTCTATTAAACAATCATTAAAAGATCCCCTATCAGCTCATATATTAGTTAGCGTTATTTCTAAAGAACCTTTAGGTCCAGTTGTACGTGACAACGATAGCCAGTGGTTTAACATCGTAAAATGGACGCTGTTTACATTACTTAATGCCGAAGAAAATCGTATTAGCTCTGAAAATATTGATGATTTAAAAGACTCATCTATCCCCCATATAGCTCGTTTTCTCTCAACCAAAGACAACTTAAGTGAAGGGCTTCAGCTTCCTCTTGACTGGCGTTACCAGATCATTAAGCAAGTTGGGAACTATGGTCAAATATATGAACGCACCTTAGGTCATTCATCTAAACTTAAGATGGAACGAGGGCTCAATGCGTTATGGATTGATGGCGGTATTCAGTATGCTCCGCCGATTCGATAACGATAGATGTTAGACAGTTGAAACATCCATTTACAACTTTACTCACATAAAAAACACAAATGGAAATATACTGTTGTTCAAGGGGTTAGCTTGTGGGCTAATGCAAAAAAATCAGTCATGAAGCACATATAAAGCTTGCATTTATTGGTTGAAACCCTCATATATGTGTTAACGAGAATATTTCTTACATCCCAAGGGGACTATCATATGAACGAACGTATTGTCAGTCGTAATTCCTACGAAGGCGTACTTTCAACAAACAAGGTTTTACGAAATACCTATTTCCTACTATCCATGACGCTACTGTGGTCAGCAGTTGTTGCAGGTGTGGCAATGGCTATGAACCTTCCACCTGTTCACTGGATTGTTACCCTTGTTGGTTTTTACGGCCTTCTATTCTTAACTGAGCGTAACCGCGATAGCAGTGTAGGTTTGGTGTGCGTATTTGCACTAACAGGCTTTATGGGCTACACCCTAGGTCCTATCCTAAATATGTACGTAGGTGCAGGTCTAGGTAGCGCAATTGTTCCTGCTCTAGGTGGTACAGCGCTAACATTCTTAGCGTGTTCTGCTTATGCCCTAACTACAAAGCGTGATTTGTCATTCTTAAATGGCGTGATGCTTGCTGGTTTCATCGCGATTATTGTTGCTGTGATTGCTAACATCTTCCTACAGATGTCTGTTCTATCACTTGTGATTAGTGGTATGTTTGTTCTATTTTCATCTGCTGCGATTTTGCTTACAACGCAATCAATCGTTCGTGGTGGTGAGACAAACTACATTTCAGCAACTGTGACGCTATACGTTTCTATCTACAACCTATTCCTAAGCTTGCTTCAAATCTTAGGTGTGGTGAATAGTAACGACTAATTCGGTATTACCGTATAAAATTAAAGCGCCTGCTCTTGGAGTGGGCGTTTTTTATTTATGGACAATAATTTGTACTTGCAGCGATGCCACGCTCATTTTATCCTTTCGTCCATTAATTATATCGAGGCTTATTATGCTTGAGTTTGAAGACAACCAAATCGAAACAGATGCTCAAGGGTATCTTAAAAATGTTGATGATTGGTCAAAAGAGCTAGTAACGCTACTAGCCGAAGAAGAAGGAATTGAACTGACTGAAGCTCATTGGGAAGTTATTCACTTTGTCCGTGAGTTTTATCTTGAGTTTAATACATCTCCTGCTATTCGTATGCTGGTTAAGGCTATGGCGAAACAGTATGGAGAAGAAAAAGGTAGCTCGCGCTATCTCTATAAACTCTTTCCTAAAGGCCCAGCAAAGCAAGCAACAAAACTTGCAGGCCTACCAAAACCAGTAAAGTGTATCTAACGACTGGTACTCTAAGGCGTACATTCGTTGATCATCATTGGTATACGACTTAGCAAATAGAATAATTGATGAGTACTGCATTGCAATCGACCTTATTACAATGTAGTACCCCTTTTATTTATCGGTTTCACTATAGAATTTGAAACCCATCCATACGACGCCACTCAACTTCATCTGCATTGAGATAATCAACACGTCCCGACCTTGGTCCTGTCTCTAACCATTTAATCAGTTTCAGTACGTTCTCCTCATGACCACAGGCGATTACTTCAACACTGCCATCAGAGAGATTCTTGGCGTATCCAGTTAACCCCAGTTTCAATCCTTCGTGAGCAGTATGAAAACGAAATCCCACGCCTTGGACTACGCCTTTCACGTTCGCTTTCATGCAGATTTGAGACATACTCATCACCTTAAATTTAAAATGCACTGGTTTTAGTTTATACCCAAGTATTTATATCCCTCAATACTCACGTCACAGTCTGTTATGTTTGCTTCCCTTGCTTTTAATATCATCCAGATACTTGATCTCCGTAGCATCTTTTACACTTTTCGGTATAATACGCCCCCATTCGAATCCATTCTGGGTATGTCATGACAGCTTCTATTTATTTGGTTAAAGGCCGCGAGAAATCTCTTCTTCGTCGCCACCCTTGGGTATTTTCACGTGGTATTGCGCGAGTTGAAGGCGATCCACAACTAGGTGATACCGTCGAAATTTTTGATAACAAGGGCCAATGGCTTGCACGTGGTGCTTACTCACCTCAATCACAAATCCGTGTTCGTGTTTGGACATTTAATAAAAACGAAAAGATTGATGTTGAGTTTTTTGTTAACCGTCTGCAAACCGCTCAAGCGCTACGTGATGTTCTTGCAGCTCGCGATGGTCTAACAGGTTATCGTCTAATTGCAGCTGAATCTGATGGTCTTCCTGGTATTACCATCGATAAATATCAAGATTACTTAGTATGTCAGCTATTAAGTGCTGGTGCAGAAGCCCAAAAAGAGGCCTTAGTAGAAGCGCTTCAGATTTGTTACCCTCTTTGTAATGTATACGAACGCTCAGATGTTGCGGTTCGTAAGAAAGAAGGTTTAGCACAGCGTACTGGTGTTTTAGTAGGCAATGAGCCACCTAAGTTCGTTACTATTGAAGAAAATGGCGTCAAAATTAACGTTGATATCAAAGGCGGTCATAAAACTGGCTTCTACCTTGATCAACGTGATAGCCGTGAAGCGGCCGTTAAATACGTTAATGGTAAGCGCGTACTTAACTGCTTCTGTTACACAGGTGGCTTTGGTCTGTACGCTCTTAAAGGCGGAGCAAGCCAAGTTGTAAACGTAGATGTTTCTCAACCTGCACTTGATACTGCGAAGATGAACGCAGAAATGAACGGCTATCCACTTGAGAATGCTGAATTCTTAAATGCTGATGTGTTTAAGCTACTTCGTGAATACCGTGATCGTGGCGAGCAGTTTGATGTTGTCATTATGGATCCACCTAAATTTGCAGAGTCTAAGTCTCAGCTTGTTGGTGCGTGTCGCGGTTACAAAGATATCAACATGCTTGCAATGCAAATTACCAAGCCAGGCGGTATGCTACTTACCTACTCTTGCTCTGGTTTGATGGATGGTAACCTATTCCAGAAAATTATTGCAGATGCAGCATTAGATGCTAAACGTGATGTTCAGTTTATTGAACGCTTTGCTCAAGCAGCTGATCACCCATTAGATAGCGCTTACCCTGAAGGTTTCTATCTAAAAGGCTTTGCTTGTTACGTTAAGTAATTTGCCAGTTTGATATTACAAGTTCCTAAAAACCTATTGGCTTTCGAGTTAATAGGTTTTTTATTTCTTTAAGAATATTCCGTCGCTACTGATTACTAAGTTATTGAGTAAAAATATGAAACTCATCACTTGGTTTCTATTCTCATCAAGCATATACTCCTTAAACATTCAGCTTAAATTCAGCCAGAATAAGCACAATATTGTTATTGCTGCTATAACCAATTTACTTTGTAACTATTCTATTAATCAATTTGGTTTGAGCTAATAATTTTCAAGGACTTAATATGAAACTGCACTCTCTTTTCCTAGTACTTGCTGCGGCAGGTTTTAGCTGTTCAACGCTTGCAGATGTAACAGTAAATTTGCCAAATAATGCTGAACTTGTACTGGTTAATGGCGCGTCAGCAAAAGGAAATGACCCAATTACACTTCCTAATGGCGAAAACCAGATTGCTCTGCGCTATAACGGCAATTTCCGTCAAGGTGGCAATTTCCAAGCATTTGAGTCTGATGTTGTTATCATGAAGTTTGCTGGTGATAATACAACATATACCCTGACTATGCCGCAAATTCGCAATGAGCAACAAGCGGATAACTTCAATGAAAATCCACAAATTTCATTAAAGAATGCTCAAGGTAATAACATTAGCTTTGAGCAAGATAAGCTAATGAAAAAAGGGTTTCAAATTGGCCGTAACTACGAAGTTGAAATAGCAAAATACAATCAAACAAATGGACCTGCGGCTCTAGCAAGCCTACCAAGCGTGGTTGTACTTCCAGCGACAATAAACCCAGCAGATTACCCAGCAACTCAAAAAGGCAAAGCTCAAGAGACCGCAGCGAAGATGCTAAATTACTGGTGGAGCCAAGCAGACGCGACTACTCGTGAAGCATTTAAAAAGAAAATCCAATAATTGCGTGTTATAAAATAATTAGGAAAAGAGTTCGCTCTTAGATTAGATAGACGTATTTTCTTTCGTTTCAATCAGCGTCAATAACCTCTATCCAATATGTTAACACCGCAGGAACAATACTCATTTTAGTCATTGGACTCGATAAGCCAAATCGAGTCCAATGATTATATTTTCGGCTTTCATCCCACTTCTTCTACTATTTTCATCTACAAACCACCCACCAGCAAAATGCAACATACTGCTTATTAATTCATTCTTAGACTCTCTTACCTAATGAGAAAGCACTCAATAAATTATTAGTTATTGATACAAAATAAGAACATGTTTGTTACATAAAACAAGCATAAGTATGCGAAGTCGAATGAAAAACGAACGATTTCTTAATGCATATTTATAGTATTCACCTATAGTTTTTTTTCGAAGAAGCAGAAGTTATTAGAACAATTAACCTCAATAAAAGGATGAATACATGGTTCACCAAAAGCAAGGAACGATAACCAAACGTATTTTCACCCTCAGCACCCTAACGGCATCGTGCTTACTGGCATTTAATGCTCAGGCAGCCATAGATTGTACCAATCTTGCTGAATGGGAAGCGGGAAAAGTTTACGTTGGCGGTGATCAAGTCCAACAAAATAGTAAAGCTTACAAAGCAAACTATTGGACACAAAATAATAGCCCAGATAAAAATACCGGTCCTTATGACGAATGGAATCTAATCGATAGCTGCGACACAGATACAACCCCTCCTACAGATAATGTATTGCCTTCTATCGATATTACCGCCCCAACCTCTAACCAAGTCTTTACTACGGGCGATCTTGTTACCTTATCAGCCAACGCGACCGATAGTGATGGCTCCGTTACTAAAGTTGAATTCTTTATTAATGGACAATTACATGCAACATCAGCAACGGCTCCATACACATCTCAATGGACCGCAACTACAGGTCAGCACACTCTAGTGGCAAAAGTTTTCGATGACCAAGGTGCAACAACTGAATCGCAACTCTCTTTTAGCGCTCAAGATACGGCGAATGTGCCACCAAGTGTTGATTTCACATTATCGGCAACTGAAGTAGATCAAGGGCAAGTTGTTACGCTTACTGCAACTGCCACCGACAGTGATGGTACTGTTGAAAAAGTCGATTTTTATGCTAACAACAAATTAATCGGAACTGCCGCTACTGAACCTTACACTTTAGATTACACAGCCAATACATCAGGTCAGCTTTCAATCACCGCAAAAGCCATTGATAACCAAGGTGCGATAACCATTTCTACAGCCCAAACGATCACGGTTATTGGCGCGCCAATGGTTAAGAGCTGCCGCCCAGATGGACTCTATCAAACAGAAGGGATTAACGTTCCTTACTGTTCTATTTATGATGAAGATGGCCGAGAAATGATGGGAGCCGATCACCCTCGACGTGTTATCGGTTATTTCACAAGTTGGCGTGCAGGTAATGACCCACAAAGTAGCTATCTTGTCAGTGATATTCCGTGGGAACAGCTTACCCATATTAACTACGCTTTCGTCAGCATTGGCGCAGATGGTAAAGTGAATATTGGTGATGTCAACGACCCTAAAAGTGCGGCCGTTGGCATGGAGTGGGATGGTGTTGAAATCGACCCAGCTCTTGGCTTTAAAGGCCACTTTGGAGCACTTGCTACCGCTAAGGTAAAACATGATGTTAAGACGCTCATCTCTATCGGTGGTTGGGCAGAAACTGGCGGACACTTTGATACTAATGGCGATCGTGTTGCTGATGGCGGTTTCTATACAATGACCACCAATGCTGATGGCTCAATTAATCATGCGGGTATCGAGAAGTTTGCGGCATCAGCTGTTGAAATGATGCGCAAATACAAATTCGACGGTCTCGACATTGACTACGAATATCCGACCTCAATGGCAGGTGCTGGTAACCCATACGATAAAGAGTTCATGGAACCGCGCCGTCCATATCTATGGGCTTCGTACCAGGAATTAATGAAAGTTCTGCGTGAGAAACTAGATGCGGCGTCGGCTCAAGATGGCATCCATTACATGCTCACTATCGCAGCACCATCTTCAGGTTATCTATTACGCGGAATGGAAACATTCGATGTTACTCAGTACCTCGACTACGTTAACATCATGTCTTACGATCTCCATGGCGCATGGAATGATCACGTAGGTCACAACGCTGCTCTATTTGATACCGGAAAAGACTCAGAACTGGCGGCATGGAATGTTTATGGCACGGCGGCATATGGCGGTATCGGCTACTTAAATACTGACTGGGCTTACCATTATTTCCGCGGTTCAATGCCAGCAGGTCGAATTAATATCGGTGTTCCATACTATACTCGTGGCTGGCAAGGCGTTACGGGCGGAGAAAATGGTCTTTGGGGTAAAGCACCACTACCAAATCAGTCTGAATGTGCACCAGGTACAGGAGAAGGCGAGAAAAATAACTGCGGTTATGGTGCCATCGGTATTGATAACATGTGGCATGACCTCGACCCTCAAGGAAAAGAGATGGGTGCAGGCTCTAACCCTATGTGGCATGCTAAAAACTTAGAGCATGGCGTATTTGGCTCATATGCTGCGGCCTACGGGTTGGATCCAGCAAATGATCCTGATGATAAATTGGTTGGAACATACTCTCGTAACTACGACTCTGTTGCCGTTGCTCCTTGGTTATGGAACGCAGAGAAAAGCGTATTCCTATCAACCGAAGATAAAGCCTCTGTCAGTGTAAAAGCAGACTACATTATCGATAAAGAGATTGGCGGCATCATGTTCTGGGAACTGGCTGGTGACTACAGCTGTTACCTACTTGATGACAATGGCAAGCGTACAGCAACCATTGATGCAACAGAAAAAGCTTGTGCATCGGGTAACGGTGAATACCACATGGGTAATACCATGACGAAAGCCATCTATGAGAAGTTTAAGTCTGCCTCTCCTTATGGCAATACTGTTGCAACTGGCGCTATTCCAACTGAGGCAGCTGATATCGCAGTATCCGTTGGAGGCTTTAAAGTAGGCGATCAGAACTATCCAATTAATCCTAAGATCACATTTACTAATAATACCGGTGTTGATCTACCTGGTGGTACTGAGTTCCAATTTGATATCCCTACTTCAGCACCTGATAACGCAAAAGATCAGTCAGGCGGTGGATTGAAAGTCATTGCTTCTGGCCATACAAAAGCGAATAACATTGGCGGTCTTGAAGGTGTCATGCATCGCGTTGCCTTTACACTACCAAAATGGAAGTCTCTACCTGCCGGTGAAAGCTATGAGCTGGATATGGTTTACTACTTACCAATTACTGGGCCAGCTAACTATGTAGTGATTGTTAATGGTAAAGAGTACGCCTTTAAGTTTGAACAACCAGATTTACCTCTTGGTGATCTAACCACTGGTGGTGGCGAAGGAGGCGGCGGTGATGGTGGTACTTGCGATACAGCAGGCGTTAACACTTATCCAGATTGGCCTCAAGCAGATTGGGCTGGTAACCCATCCCATGCCAATACAGGTGATCAACTAATTTATAACGGTGTTATCTATAAAGCTAACTGGTGGACAAGTTCAGTTCCTGGTAGTGATGGCAGTTGGTCAAAAGTGTGTAAGATTTAATTTATTACCCTCTACCAACACCTACTTTAAGCGCGAGTATTAAGTCTCGCGCTTTTTTATTCTATCAACAGATATACTCAAGTGACTTCAAGGTGCGAGGTTACTTGGGTATACACTGCTGAATTTGAGCTAGAACCCCACGTTCAATAAACATCAGTACTTTTCAGAACAACTCTCAGCTATCAATAAACGAGAGTACTTATCAATAAAACAGAATATAAAGCCTGCCCTGCATCACATTTACTTAAGACAATTAAAACTATCAGTATTAGCATTAAATACTATGTTCAAAAAAATAACTCTATGTTATTTAAATAGAAGAACATTGTTCATTATTTTATAGCGAATATGTCCACAAAAAAATGCACTAATTTTTACATACCTAGGACTTAATTTTATTATTTTTTATGCTAGAGTCGGCACTCATTTTCAAATTTGGTTGTATTGAAGAGAGATTTAAAAGGATATGAAAAAAGCACTTGCTCTATTCCTTTTGATGTTTAGTTATATGCCTCTTCAAGCCTATGCAAGTAATGTAGTACACCACCACTCATATACTGAGCGAAAGAATTCAGACATTGTGGTTGAGTATGTTTATGAAAAAGCGAAGCTCAACGGCATTGTAGACTACGAAGCATTTAAGAAAGGCTTTAACGCATATAACAAAATCAAAGGAAAGAAAAAATCGTTACTGACAATTATTGACTACAGTAAACCGTCTAACGAAAAACGCTTTTATGTTATTGATTTAAAAAGAAATAAACTATTGTATAAAACCTATGTTGCCCATGGTGTTAATAGTGGTTTATTAATGGCTAAGAATTTTTCTAATACGGTAGATTCGCATAAAACCTCATTAGGAACTTATCTAACAGCCACCACATATAATGGAAGCAATGGTTATTCTCTTAAGTTACAAGGTCTTACAAGAGGAAAAAATACCAATGCTTTAAAACGCTATATTGTGATTCATGGTGCAAAATACGCAACTGAAGCTTTTATTAAACATAATGGTTATTTAGGTCGCAGTTGGGGATGCCCTGCTCTTCCTCCACAATTAGCTAGGAAAATTATCGATACCATTAAAGGTGGTAGTGTCATCTTTGCTTATGGTTAATCTGTTATTTTAAAAATAAGCCCTAATTACTTACTCAGTATTAGGGCTTTTTTATTGCAAAATCACTTTTCACTTCAAACTTATAATCCATCTATAAAATCCATCTATAATCAAGACAGCATTTAATTTGATAAAGAGCCTATAATGAATAAAGCATTAATTGCCATTGATTTTATTAACGATATTGTTGATGCAAAAGGAAAAATCCCTAGTTGTGCAGAACAAGTAAAAACTCATCGTGTCATTGATAAAGCCAATCTTGCGATTTCATGGGCAAGAAACCAACACATTCCAGTCATTTTTGTAAAAGTTGGTTTTCAAGACAATTATTTTGCCCAACCAAAGCACTCTCCTATATTTGGCAAAGCGGATCAGTTTGGCGCTTTAAATCTGTCAGGATGGGGAACTGAATTCCATTGTGATCTTGATGTTCAACCTCATGACTCTGTTGTGATTAAGCCAAGAGTAAACCCATTCTACAATACTTCTCTTGATGCTATGTTGCGGGCAAATAAAATCGAGCAGCTATACTTTTGTGGTGTTAGCACCAGTTGGGCAATTCAAAGTGCGGTACGTGATGCCCACGATAGAGACTATCAAGTTCATCTGATCACAGATGCGTGTGCTTCACATAGCTATGAAGATCATCAAGCCTCTTTGGCAATGTTAGAGCGATTAGTTACGCCTCATTTAGCAGAAGAGCTTTAATAAGTTTTCTACGCGAGACTAAACATCTTTGGCCCAGATAATAACGCCCAAATCTATCATGTAATTTGGGCGTTCATTTTAGGCGTTGGTTAGTTTATCGCTTTATCTGCAGGGTAATAAGGTAAATCTAGAGCCGTAGATACACTTTCACAGGTTACTTTTCCACGATAAACATTTAACCCATTAAGCAGATGTTTATCATGTTGAAGCGCTTTCTTATAACCCATATTTGCGAGCTTGAGTATATATGGCAAGGTGGCATTATTAAGGGCAAAGGTTGATGTTCTTGCCACCGCCCCAGGCATATTCGCAACACAATAGTGAACCACATCATCCACCATATAAGTAGGATCATTATGTGTTGTTGGATGTGACGTTTCGACACACCCACCTTGATCAATCGCTACATCCACAATGGCCGAGCCGGTTGCATCTTTTTGATCATATCGGCAGTAACCAGTTTTGGTGCCGCAGCGCCAGCAACTAGCACACACCCAACGACAAGATCTGCATCTAAAACATGCTTTTCGACAGATTCTTTCGTCGAATAAATACATTGTACCTGTCCTGAAAACTGTTGATCTAATTGGCGCAATACATCCAAATTACGATCAAGAATCACAACATTGGCACGTAAACCAATCGCCATTTGTGCAGCGTTAGCTCCAACAACCCCACCGCCTAAAATAACCACCTTTGCCGGCTCTACTCCAGGGACACCAGCCAGTAATAGACCTTTACCACCATGAGATTTTTCAAGTGCTAAAGCGCCAGCTTGAATTGACATCCGCCCAGCAACCTCAGACATAGGTGCAAGCAAAGGTAGGCGACCTTTATCATCAGTTACCGTTTCATAAGCAATACAAATCGCCTTACTATTGATTAAGTCATGAGTTTGCTCAGGATCGGGAGCTAAATGTAGATAGGTGAAAAGAATCTGCCCTTCTCGCAACATCGCCCGTTCAATAGCTTGAGGCTCTTTTACTTTTACGATCATATCTGCTTCAGCGAATACGGCAGCAGCGCTTGGTAAAATGAGGGCCCCAGCATCAACATAGTCTTGATCGCTAAAACCAATACCTTGTCCAGCCAGTGTTTCTACATACACTTTATGGCCATGTGCAACCGCTTCAACAACCGATGCAGGGATCATCCCTACTCGATACTCATGAACTTTAATCTCTTTAGGTACACCGATAATCATTGTTCTATCCTCGCAGTCTCGTCTACCAGCATTAGCAAACCGCTAAAAATACGATAATGGAATTAAAGCAGAATGTGTAACCATAATTTAAACAATAATTAACAAATCAATCTAAGTATAGTTTAGAACCTAGTTGATTAAACCAAACTTGATTAAGATCACATGATATAAAGCCATACAAACCCACAAAATAAGAGTTAGCATCTAGTTACATATTGAAATACAGATAAACACATTGCAGATAACAGAAATAACAGGAGGATGTACTTAAGATATTTACCACAAAACAAAAAGCGAGCGAGTAATTTAATACCCACTAAGAGTACTAAACCACTCACTCGCCTTATTTAAATCTATCGTTTTTGTTTCGATAAATTTTAATCAGGATTGATGATTACTCGTCATCTGTCCATGGCATATCTGGTAGTGCTGACAGATTTTCACTGTAACGTTTTAGGTCAAATTTACCTTCGTTTTTCATTACGTCAAACACTTCAATTGATAGCGCACAAGCCATCATTTCAATAGCGTCTTCGCGAGATGTACCTGTCATCATAAGACGCATTAAAGTCTCTTTCACAACAATAGGATTACTATCTGCTAGTTGGTTTTCTACTGTTTCAACCAGCATATCGCCTGTCATGATTTCGTCTTGGTTTTCCATTTTTATCCTGTTCTTACCGCTAAGAGAGTTATAACCCAAAGGTTAGTCGTTCATTAGGCCACATGTTGCTTGTTATTTTTGTCACAATCAAGACTTAGCATGGCACAAATTGTTGGTTGAGCTTCAATTAAATCAGAAAAATGTCGAGCAGCTTGCCCACTTATTGGCAAATTAATCGTATTTACAAAAATTGTCTTAAGCCCTGCAGTTAATGCAGACGTCGCCCCTGTTGTACTATCTTCCACCGCAATTACAGATTCCGTAGGTAGTTCAAAGTGCTGACATGCTAGCTGATAGATATCTGGAGCAGGCTTATTGTGTTCGACATCGTCCCCTGTAAAGATAACATCAAACCACTCTAACCAACCTTTTTGCGCTAGAATTCCTTCAACATAGATGCGCGGAGCCCCTGTAACAACAGCCAATGGTACTTTACCAGTTAGCTGCTTTAACAAAGTCTCAGCCCCCTCTTTCGCGGGAATACCTTTCGCTCGAATTTGCTCTTCAGTTAGCGCTTCCATATCATCCACAATCTGTTGTGGTTCAATGTTAAGCTGAAATTTTTCAATCAGGATCTTGGCAATATTTGGCCATGTTACCCCTGCGTACTTATGCATGAAAACATCTGCCGATAACTCAACATCATGGCTTGCCATATAAAGCGACCAATTTGCCGCGTGAAAAACTTCGGAGTCGACTAAGGTTCCATCAAAATCAAAACAGATTGCTTGCATGCACTATTATTCCACTTAGTAATTTTCTTATCTTTATAACATGACACACTATAGATTACTAAGAGATAGAAGTGTGAGATGTAGAAACACTCTGTTTTGGTAGCCAAACAGAAATAATTGTTGTTAATACCAAAAACACTACCGATACCCATAAACAAGCAACAAAACCCTGAGTTTGATAGATCCAGCCGGATAAAAGGGTACCCATTAAACGCCCCATTGCATTAGCCATATAATAGAAACCCACATCTAAGCTGACGCCATCTTCTTTGGCATAGCTAACAATCAAATACGAATGTAATGATGAGTTAACCGCGAAAATGGCACCAAAAATCATAAGGCCCAATGCAATAGTGATTTGAGGAGAAAGGTTAAAGGTGACAAGAAGCGCAATCAGAGCAGTTACGGTTGCTAGCAAGCCAGCCCAGCCCATTGCAGCTCGACCATCGGGTGTTTTACCTTGTGCTTTTCCAGTAACCTTAGGAGCAAGGGTTTGAACAATACCATATCCAATGATCCAAAGAGCAATAAAGCCACCAACCCAGAGATGATCCCAACCAAATACTTGACCAAGGTAGATAGGTAGAGCAATAACAAACCAAACATCACGAGCGCCAAATAGAAACATTCGAGCCGCAGATAAAATATTCACACTCGGGCTTTTTGAGAAAATCTGACTGAATTTCACTTTTTGCTTAGCTTTGCCTAAATCTCCTTTTAAATAGCAGAGACTAAGGATAAATACCGCAAGTAAAACGCCCGCCATCGCTATAACCGCACCAGAAAAACCTAACCATGACAAAAGGAAACCGCCTAAAAAGAAGCCCGCACCTTTTAAAGCATTTTTAGAGCCTGTCAGAATGGCAATCCATTTATAGAGGGCGCCCTGTTCGCCACTTGGTACCAATGTTTTAATGGCGCTTTTGGCACTCATTTTATTGAGATCTTTAGCAATACCTGAGATTGCTTGCGCGAGCATGACCCAAATTACCGTTAACATATCAGTGGGCACTGCAAGCATACTCAATGCAATTATTTGTAGCGCCAACCCGATATTCATAGTGCGATTTAGACCAAGTTTGGCTCCCAACCAACCACCAATCAAGTTAGTAATCACCCCAAAAAACTCATAGAACAAGAATAAAGAGGCGATTTCTAATGGCGAATAACCTAGCTGATGAAAATACAGCACCACCAGCATACGTAAAGCGCCATCGGTAACGGTAAAATTCCAATAATTAAATGTCACCAACATGTATTGACGAACATTAGCAGGAATGGTTGAGAACATAGTCAAAAAACCTAATTATGATATTTCAAATGCTGGATTCTGTGCGCGATTATTGCTTTACGTTTGCCAATTGCTGAACATAGTGTTGTTGATCAGCAAGGGTAAACGCATTTGGCCTTAATGCTTGAACTTGTTCAATAATCGTGTCGATATTCCATCCATATTCCAATAACAAGTGAGCAGCCAACAAACCTGTACGACCCGAACCACCCATACAGTGCAACATAACATTGTCTTGATTTTCAATAACTTGATGCAATTGAGAAGATACCGCTTGCCATTGAGTAACGAAATGTTCATCGGGTACCGCATCATCATCAATAGGTAAAGAAAACCATTTCATACCGAGTTCTTGGGCTTTCTCCCCCAGCAAGCCAACTCCTTTGCTCTCTAGCTCAGCTTGGCTTAATGCGGTCACAATGGCTTTCACACCTTGCTGCTTTAATTGTTGTAAAGACGCATCAAGCGATACCCCTTTTGTTCCTGGGCACGGAGTAAGAACCAATTGCCCTTTTGCTTTATCTACGGGTAAAAACCATACCGGATGTTCCATTATCTCTTTCTCCTAAGATCATGATTTTATCGAGTTTATACTATTTTTTATGCTCTTTTGTATTATTGTATTTTATCTGCTAAACCAACTTTACGAACCAATTCAGCTGTGCGCGTTGCATATCCCATTTCATTATCGTACCAAGCATAGATTTTCACCATTCGCCCATTCACCACCATGGTTGAAAGTGCATCAACAACGGTCGAACGCTGCTCCCCTTTATAATCGATAGAGACTAAGGGACGAGCTTCAAAACCTAAGATGCCCGATAGCTCATTGTCAGCAGCTTGCTGTAGCAATGTATTGATCTCATCAACACTCGTCTCTTCAGCCAGGTTAAAAATAATGTCGGTCATGGAAGCATTAGCAAGCGGTACACGAACAGCATGGCCATCAATTTTGCCATCAAGTTCAGGGAAAATATCGATAATGGCTTTGGCAGAACCCGTTGTGGTTGGAATTAAGCTCATACCACAAGCGCGAGCACGACGAAGATCTTTATGCGGTGCATCTAAAATAGTTTGTGTATTTGTTAAATCATGAATTGTCGTAAAAGAAGATTGCTCAATGGTAAAGTGCTCATTGATCACTTTGACGATTGGAGCAATACAGTTGGTTGTGCATGATGCCGCAGTCACTATAGTGTGTTTCTCCGGCTCAAATAGGTTGTCATTAACACCAACCACAATATTTTGTACATCAGGATGTTTAACAGGGGCTGAGACGACAACTCGCTTTACACCCTGCGCAATATATTGATCGAGCAATGCTTTATTACGATGAACACCTGTTGCTTCTAACACGACATCGCAACCAGACCAATCTACAGCCGTAATCTCTTTTTCTTGGCTACAAGTGATGGCTTTGCCGTTAATAAGCATTGTCTGACCATCAACAGCAACAGTCTTATTCCATCGACCTTGAACTGAATCAAACTCTAATAAGTGAGCTAAGGTTGCTGTATCGCCGGCTACATCATTAATTTGAACAACTTCAATCTCCGGCCAATCAAATGCAGCGCGCATCGTTAAACGACCAATACGTCCAAAACCATTAATACCCACTTTTATCGTCATCTTATGTTCTCCACTTATTACCTAATCAATATTCGACAAACCATATATATGGAATATCGTATATATACTTTTTTTAGGCTAACTTGTCATCATTTTTATTAATACATAAATAAAAAAGGCCTGTTAATGACATAGCACTAACAAGCCTTTTCGCAACATTAAAGAACCTATTTTTAGTTTTTTTTCTTTATGCCTAAGTGACGCAGCAGTTTTTTCTCGTGATTGATAATATCTGGATTACCCGTTCTTACTGTGTCTAACGTATGTTTAATCCATATTGGTAGCTGATTAGATAATTGATAGAAAATCCATAAACCTTGGCGTTCTATCTGCAAAATACCGCTATCTCTTAACAGAGCAAGATGACGAGAAACTTTAGGCTGACTTACTTCCAATACCGAGGTTAAATCAGAAACGGAAAGCGCTTTTTCATCAACCAGTAACATTAAAATTCGTAAACGGAGTGGATCACTCATGACTTTAAACAGTTCAACAGGTCCCAAAACATCACTTGAGTCTTCACCGTTTAATAATAAGAAAAGTGCGATACGCCCTTTTAGCTCATTGAATACTCGTCGAAAGCCATCAATGCCTTCTTCAGATTTTGGGTCTTTAAAATCCCAATGAATAAACGCTTCAGAATCATCAAAGAATGCACACTCGTTATTGGCTTTATCGCAGAGTGTGATCACGACATCAAAATGTTGATCTTGATATTCATCCACTGATTGACTGATAAGATCATCACTATCAATACCGTTTTCAGCCAATACTATCGCGACCCGATGATCCACACCCTCGGGTTTTACACCTGCGCTGGCCACTTGATAAGTGATATTTTGCTCTCGACACATATGGCGCATTAAGCCTTCAGCTAACTGAGAGCGTGCTGAATTACCGGTACATAAAAATAAAATACGTTTCACAATCAATCTCTAATGGACTGTAATAGTTATCCCCTGTGCTGGGACTGACATCCTATCTTATTTTTTGTCTTTTTGCTGAGCTATGTTTAACCAATTAACGATTTGATTTAATACTAAAGGGCTGCTCAGAAGTCCTAAATGCGTCACTTTTTCAGCCAGAAATCGATGCGATTCCCCGTACCCTAAGCCAACCAAACCACTTTCACTCATTCCCCAAGCACTTGTAACAGGAACTAACCCATCTCCAATAAGATGTAACTGTTGATCAACTCGGCGACTTGTAACGCATGAGGCAATGGCATAACACTGGACATGTTCAGGCAGTTCCGATCTCTTTTTGGGTGGATTGGGCGGTAAATATTTATCTAGCTTGGGATCTCTATCTTGAGTCCAATCTTGATGAATAATATAACCACAGCTCAGATCACGAGTACCATCACTACGAATATCGGCTAATTGATTCAATAGCTTAAAAGTCGCTTTTTGCTTAACATTATCATCAATCCAATTTGCCATTTCAGCCAGTGGCGCACCGTTATGCGGGGTGCCAAGAGTAATGAATGACGTTAGTTGTGAAAGCCAGTTTAATTGATGTTCTTTCGCATAATAACAGGCACTGCGGGTCACTAATCCCCCCATACTGTGACCAATAATAACCAACTCTTCAATCGCGACAGGCCAAGCTTGTAATAACTTCTCTAATCGAAACGCAAACTCTTCACCGTTTAAAGAGATATGTTTACCTGTGTTGTAATTTAAATAAATCGGAGAATAACCGTAGGCCTTCAATGCTTGTCCATGATCATGCTGCTGATAAAGCCACTGTTTATCTGACATGCACCAACCATGGACACAGACTACAACTTTATTACTTAAATTCGGGTACTGTTTACTAAGCACATTTGTTTGATCGCTTAATACTTGGTCCTGATCGGTGAGTGCCATCGTGATGGCATAAGGACTATTACGAGCGGCTAACTTATCCCCCATCATGCCATTAAAAGCAGCCAATACAATATCGTTACTAACCGATGGTAAAAGCATATCAATTTTATCTTTCCACTCTTGGCTCTGATTTTGCCAATGAGTGCGCCATTGATTAAACAGCGACTGAGGTGATTTCATCCGATTCCTCAAAAATATTATCTTGTAAAATAAGATCCGATGCTTTTTCTGCAATCATAATGGTCGGGGCATTTGTATTCCCCCCGATTAAGGTTGGCATAATAGAAGCATCAACGACTCTTAACTGATCTATCCCCCGAACACGTAAGCAACTGTCTACTACTGCCGCTTTATCATTTCCCATCTTACAAGTCCCTACTGGGTGATAAATTGACTCTGCTTTTTGACGAATAAAGGATCTTAATTCATCATCTGTCGCCACCTCTTTTCCTGGAAAAGCTTCTTTGCCTCGATAATGGTCAAACGCTTTCTGAGCCAATATTTGGCGCGATACTTTAAGGCCTTTTAGCATGACTTCAATATCATCAGGATGACTTAAATAATTGGGTTGTAGAATCGGTGGGCTCTGCGGATTGCTGTCTCGGAGCATCAACACACCACGGCTTTTTGGACGTAAACAACAAGCATGAAGAGAATAACCATGTTTGACAGTTTGTAATAAATCCAAACCATGATTATCTAAAAAACAAGGTGAAAAATGAAACTGAACATCGGGTTTATCGAGCCCGTCATCAGTTTTTAAAAAACCTCCCGCTTCTGCAACATTAGTGGTGAAATTACCTTGCCTAAATAGCCAATAATCAAACGCCCCTTTAATAGCACGCAGCATGGCAATAGGAGAAAAGCCGACAGAATGGAATGTTCTTTCACGGGTAACCACTAAAATATCGAGATGATCTTGCAGATTTTGTCCCACTCCGGGAAGATCAGCCACACATTCGATACCATGTGCATTAAGATGTTCTTTATCACCAATACCAGACAGCATTAGAAGTTGAGGACTGTTTATTGCTCCGCCACTTAAAATGACTTCTTTACGAGCATGAACCGCTTTTATTTCACCTCCTTGTTGATACTCGACACCAACAGCAACACCATTATCGATTAAGACTTTATTCACCATAGCATTTGTTATTATGGTTAAATTATCTCTGGTCTCAGCTTCTCGTAAATAGGCGACAGCACTGCTACAACGTTGACCATTTTTTTGTGTCACTTGATAAAAACCAACCCCCTCTTGTTGCTGGCCATTAAAGTCATCGTTATAACGTAAACCGGCTTGTTTAGCGGCTTTGATAAAGGCTTGAGAAAGTGGATTTTTAATACGCAATTCCGAAACATGCAACGGGCCATTGCTGCCATGATAAATATCTTCACCAAATTCTTGATGCTCAGCTTTACGAAAATAAGGCAAAACATCCTGGTAACTCCAACCTGCGTTACCTAATGATGCCCAATGATCATAATCGGATGCGTGGCCTCGAATATAACACATCGCGTTTGATGAACTGCTACCTCCTAACGTTTTACCTCGTGGCCAAAATAGTTTTCGTTCATTAAGGGCAGGTTCTGGCTCGGTATAATAACGCCAATTCATTACCTTGGAGTGCATCATACCAATAAGTCCTAGAGGGACATGAATCATTGGGTGTTTATCTTGAGGTCCGGCTTCAATTAAACACACCTTGTTATGAGAATTTGCTGATAGACGATTAGCAAGAACGCACCCAGCAGATCCAGCCCCGACAATAATATAATCGAACATACGCCCTCCATGAGCAACAAAATTCAATATTTACAACAACTTCTATAACAAACAAATGATAAATAAGGATAATATATTTACTTTTATAAATTTAACTATAGAAAAATAAGTGATCCATGCATTATTTTTATAGATTAATTACAGACAAAAAAGATTATTGCGTTAAAGTAAAACATAAGAAACAAAAAGCATAAAAAGGAACTTTAATATGTCTAATTTACAAGCCCAATTTGAACAAGCACAAGCAGATGTTAAACAACTGACTCAACGTCCTACTAATGATGAACTGCTTAGCCTGTATGCCTTATTTAAACAAGCAACCGAAGGCGATGTTCATGGTAAACGCCCAGGTCTTTTTGACCTTAAAGGCGGTGCAAAATATGCGGCTTGGGAAGAGCTAAAAGGAATGAGCCAAGAAGATGCCCAAACCCAATACGTTGATAAAGTCAGTCAACTAAGCCAAGTTTACGCTTAATACCTTTCCCTTATATACCCAACTTTTCCATATATCCAAGTGGTTTAAGGTATTCCGTTACTTATTATCTGAAATTAGGGGTATAAGGCTCTTAAGTTTGTCACTAAGAGCCTTTTTTATTGCCACCAATTTTTACCCATTCAAAGTTAAGCGCTTAACTCAACCTTCTTCTTAGTCTGCTTACGAGGTTTCGCCACTTTCTTTTTCACATCTTCATCATTAACCGCGACCAATTTAGGATCGAGCTTAATGGTATTTTCCAAAGCAGCTGTCAGTTGAGCTAATTGACGCTCTAACTCTTCAACTCGTTGCATCTTCTGCTGATAAATAACATCAAAAGCACTGTCAGTCGGCCTCAATGACTCTCTTGCCGCCACGACAGCCATTTCTAAAGCAAGGGATTCTTCATCATGAAAACTTACCTGCTCACCAACAGCATCTATTGCGACATCCATCACTTCAGCTTCAAGATCGCCTAATGCTTCTTGCATGTATGAACCAATATCTTCAAAACCGGGTAATGATTGATTACAAGCAACCAAAGAGTAATGTAACATCCCTGCATAGCTGTAAAACGTTATATTAAGAGTCTGTCCAGGCATTAACAGTGAAACTGGATATTGAGCATCTACTTTTGCTCCCATAAAATAAGCCGTTGCTTTTTGCCCTGGCACATTTGAAATCAATAAATTACTTGCTGGTGGTACAAAGCTGTTTAAGCCAAATTTACCGCTAATTAGTGAGACACCATTAACCAAAAATGAGTAGTTCACATAAGCATCTGGTGAGATATTCAACGCTTCATTTTTCAAATCGACGGTTGCACGTTGAATCGTTTCAAGCCGCTCTAATACCGTTAAATCACGTTTACCTAGCTCAACATGACCAATCGACATACGATTACTTTTGCTGCCGTCCCCTTCTTTACGTAAGTTAATTGGCATCATCGCCACCAACGGCTTACGAAGTGGAACCGCTCTATCATTTAGGTAGCGGTTTAATGCCTGATCACTAATTGCAAACAGCACATCATTTACCGATGCCCCCGTGATACTGCGAATATGATTGAGCTGAGCAAATGAAAACTTACCAGTACTCACTGCTCGACTGCGTTTAGGGCTAAGATTAAGTATGGTTTTAGGCGCAGTAAATGGCAATTTTAGATCACAATCGGCAATGTTAAGGGCTTTTAATGCCAATTTACTGCCTAATCGAAACATAGATGGAATGAGCGATAATTGTCTTGTGGCTTGAATCGCCGCTTTTGTTACTAGATCAGCTAAATGTTTTTCTTGTGCTCTTTCCTTCGCCGTTTTTGTTAAATCAAACTGCCACATCGGTTTATTAAACGACTCTTCCGGTGTTAGACCACAACTACGGTTAAAAATAGAACTTGCTTTTATCCCATCAGCCATAGAGTGATGGATCTTTAAAACTAAAGCGACTTTATCATCTTGCAAACCGCCAATAATCCATACTTCCCACATCGGCTTGCTACGATCTAAAGTTTGACCATGAATACGCCCTACCACTTTTTGTAATTGTTCTTCTGTTCCGGGCGATGGCAACATGGTAATACGCAGATGATCATCTAAATTCACCGACTTTAATTGCTGCCAACTTGGTTTTCCAGTTATAGACCACTGTAGTCGCCAATTAAAAGGAGCGCTCACTTTAGTCTCTTGCAATAAAGCAGCATAGAGATCTTGCGCATAGTGATGTTTATGCTCTTTGGGTGGATCAAGAACAACCAGACCAATAACATGCATTGGTGTTTGCTGCGACTCAAAAAACAAAAAACTAAAATCCAGTAGTGAAACACTTGGCATGGGTACATTCCTGTAGCAAAACAAAATCCAGATTTATTATCCAAATGAGTTCATAAAAAGTGACTCTGCTTTGAGAGTAGCAAGCAAAATTAGATCTCTCTTTCTAAAATCGACAGAGATCACGCAATTCTTTCATTTTCTCTCTTTAATAACATTCATAAAATTAGAACGAACTGTCTATTTTTTCGACCTATAGTTACTGGGGTGATTATGATTTAAAAAGCAATGCTGCTTGTTGCTAAGTAATGTGAGAGCTAACCATGAAGAATCAAAACCAGAAACTGGCGGTGTGTCCCTACGCAGCAATATGGGGATGTAAAAAATGCCCGGTAAAACGTGTTTGTCCTGGTAAAACCACCCTTGGTGATCAACCAAGCCGTAAATGGACAAATCGTAAATAACATAAAACAATCAATAACATAGCCTCAGGAAAACCTACGTTTGCTGAGGCTATAATTTATAATAAAACAATTTATTACCGCATCAGTTGTTCAAATAAGAGACGACTTACTCTAAATTTCGGCTCAGCGTTTAGCCAGGTATAACGGTAAGTTTGAGCAATCCTTTCTCTACAAATTGAAACTAGAATGAAGATCAGAATAGTAGTGTTAAATATGGTCAATCAGGCCACTTTAATAAAGAAGCGTAATATTATTTTATTGCCTCTATAGGTGTGACTTTTTTACTGTCAACGTTAACTTCAAGATATGAAATTTTATCGCTGCCATCTTGATAATCATAACTAAAGAGATAACAACTCTGACAGTCAAAAATCTTCTGCTGATAAGCGGGAACTAAGTTAGTTCCATTGTCCTTGTAGTATTCACTATTCATAGCTAACCCCACTGCTTCTTTTTGCTTTGTTTCATAATCAAAAATAGGTGCAGTTGAAGTATTCAGTGGGTATCCATCTGCAGAATAACGTAAGGAATGCATTGCTCCATCACTATAAGCAATAATATCGTGCCATCCCAAATGTACTTCATTGCCTAATAGTATCGGGCGATCCATAACAGTAAATTTCGCAACTTGCTGTTTTTTATTATCAAAGACAAATCCTGTGCATCCACCACTCCCACAATAATCTTGATTCTGCATTAATATCAAAATTTCATCTTCGCCATTGTTATTAAGATCAGCAGTGCCATAAATATATGGTGGATAACCATTGGGATTTTCAGGAAGTGTTTCTCCCGCTTTATAAATATGTTTAGCCACAATATCGGCAACAAATGCATCTCGGGCTTCAATTGAACTTGGTAATCCAGAATTGGCTTGTTCTGCTTTTTCTGCTGAATCACAACCCGACAATAACAACACGATGAATGCTGAACAGTACGATGCTTTCACTATTGATGTTCTTATCTTCATACTCTTTCCTTTGTTCATGAACCCGTTATCTGTTTAGTTTATACCATAAGTCCCTAAAAATGCCTTTACCGTCACAGAATGTACAAATGAGATAGATAACACTATTGAGTATATTGATTGCATATTTCATCATCAACAAAGTCTTCTAAAAAGATATAATATCAATAGGTTAAACATCTAAGGTCTGATTATGGGTATTAATAACATTTGCTTTTCCACGCTGTATAAAAATCATATAAAACAAGTTCGCCCAACCCCAAGACCACCAGAACACTGGGATAAAAAAGCTGAACAACTTCCTCAGAAAGCAGTGAATGCAAAAGATCATTATGTCGAACAGTTTATTGATTTTATGGATTTTTCAGATGCTAAGACATTATTTGATATGGGATGTGGTACAGGATCGATTGCGCTCTCTGTCGCAGATTGGTTTGATGATGTTTATGCCGTGGACTACAGTCCGAAGATGCTAGAAATTTGTCAACATCGCGCTGATACACAACATGTTGATAATATTCATCTCATTAATAAAGCTTGGGAAGATTCTTGGCAAGAGATACCACAATGTGATATTGCCATTGCTTCACGATCAACATTGGTTCAAGACTTAGAAGCGGCTCTTATTAAGCTAAACAATCAGGCCAAACTTCGTGTTTATACCACTCATACAGTGAACGATTCTTTTATTGACCCAGAGATCATTCGAGCCTTGAAACGTGAAGTGAACTCAGGTCCTAATTATATCTACGCCGTTAATATTCTTCATGAATTAGGTATTAATCCTAAACTAAACTATATAACAAACCCAAACAGTCAGAAAACGGTCGAAACCTATGAAGAGTTAGAACAACAAGTTAAATTAGGGTTAGGTTCATTGACTGATGCTGAACAATCTTTATTGCAGGAGTACTTTGCTAAAAAGAAAGCGCTTGGAGAAGTTATCAAAAAGCCATCCCGTGACTGGGCTATCGTTTATTGGGATGTTACAAAAAAGCTGTAATAAAAATAGTTATTTATGATACCCAAGCCTTAAAACAGTTGGGTATCATACAGTTTATTATGCGGCGTGAATAAGATGCTGCTGGCACGAACAAGCAGCAAAACCGACTGGAGAAACCATTTTGCATTCTTCGCATTGCTCAAAATATTGAGGCGATGCCAAACAATCAATTAATTTATCCATAGCTTCAAAAATATGCGCTTCATGAAAACGAGCTACCGTCTGCCACTGATAACCAGTCACAGAATCTGCACTTGACGTACATACTTGTATCTCTATTGGCAGAAGATGATCAACATTCGTTTTTTCAGGCTCTGTCATTCCAAAAAAATCAATAGCGACACGAGAGGTCATGCGAACAAATGGATAAGCACTGGATAATCCCTCTAGAGTAAGCAGATTAACGCGAGGAATGTCATAATTGACTCTTTCACTTTCGATATAAACCAGAACACCTTGGCGCAAGTTATCGTCGATATATGCTAGACCATGATGAAGAACTTCAATAGCAAGAGAATGAGCAGAACTACCATCAAGATTACGAAGCACAGAATCTGCTGTATCAAACTGTTGGATATTTGAGTAAACACCAAGATTCTTTAAGTGCCATTCATATTGAGGACTGTTGGTCATGATGCCATTTGATGGTTTAATTTCAATACGGCCCTTTTGATCCGGTTCAAATACCGCAGCATCACCCGTTCTATCAATAAATAGGAAATGTCCTGGTTGATCTGCACCTGCTAGTACAACAAATTTACCTTGGTGCGCTTCAACATATTCACGGGCTTCAGCAACCGTTTTACAGTGAGACAAAATTAAATAAGGCGTTGCCAATACATCAATCATTTCTTCAGATGCTTTTGTTACTACCTCATAGGTTGCCATATTTGGATAATATAAAACACCAACCGATAAACCCTCTTCGTTAAAACCATCACTTAAAAATTCAAGGCCAGATGCCGCTTCACCAAATAGCTCACCAATGTTACATCCGATGACGGCATATTTGGCTTTTCTTAATTTAGTACTTTTACCAATAGCAAAGTTTGGTACATCATAGTTACGAGGGAAAAAGCTCACATTATTTCGATAGTACTGTCCAAATTCGTTAGTACGACCAGTAATAATATCATTTTGTAATGTTTTAATTGAAATTTGAGTACACATAATACATACCTCTGTTTACGATTTTTTGGATAAAGAATAATTTGGAATATTTTTCGTTAAAGTGAAGATACTAATAAAACACATTGCAGCTAATACTAACCATGATAATTGCGCAGCAGATTTACGAGCTTCACGATTAATATCAATTAATACAGGATAGTCTTGTTTTTCGGTAATATTTGTTTCAACCAATTGAGTAAAATCTTTATCACTTAAAAATGGAATTGATGCAATTTGCTCTACTTGCTGCTTGGTTTGAACACTGATCAAATCGCTATTAGCTGCATCGGATTTAACCATATTAGTTAAAGAGAACATCAATACACTGCCTAATACCGCGATACCAATGGTTTGGCCAATATTACGGGACGTAGCCTGCACACCACCCGATTGGGTTGCATCTCGTTGGTTCACTGCTGCCGTCACAATTAATGAAGCTTGTGAAGCAATAACACCACAGCCAAGACCCGTAAAGAGTGCTGAACCAAAGAAAATCATATTAACGGAATCAAGCTCTGTTCCTAAAGCTCCAGAAATTGCGGCAAGAACGCAAAATCCAATACCAATCATGCACAATTTACGACAAGATACATGAGCAAACTTAGTTGGAGTGGCCAATGAGGTAATCAACATTCCGGTAGAGAACACCATTAATAATAGTGCAGTATCTGTTGCGCTGTATCCTGCTACTAATTGACAATAGGTGATACCAATTAAAATATAAGCACCTAAGACAAAAAAGACCATACCACACATATATAATCCATCTCGTAACTGAGGTGTCTTAATAAAGGATTGCGGCATCAAACATGCACCGTTTTTTATCTCAAATTGATTTTCCCATTTAAGAAAAATAAGTAGAACAGCAATACCAAATAAAACTAGCGGCAGTGCAGGACTGATACCTAAAATATGGAAACTTGGTGATAATGGTGAGATCAATCCCCACTCCGATATTTTAAGTAAACCAACGATCACAGCAAGTAAGCCAATCGATACTAAAATCGTACCAACAAAATCAAACTTAATTTTTACGGTTGGTTTTTCAATTTTTTCTAATGCAAAACCTAAAACAAAAACTACACCAAAATAAATAGCTAGAGCTTCAAAAGCGACACGATAATCAAATTTATCAATCAAAAAGCCAAATACTAATGGTGCAGCCGTATTTGCTACTCCTACTGCTGCTGCGACGGCACCAAATGCAATAGCTCGATCTTTGGTATCGGTATAAATTCCAACGATCAAACCAAGTACTGCTGGAATTAAAAAGCTTGCGCCAAAACCTGATAAACTGCGAGCGGCAAAAATAAAAACTTGGATGTTATCGGTATAAGCAGCAATGATTTCTGCTAAACAAAGCAGTAAAGCACCGACTTGGAATAGGCGTTTCCACCCCCAAATTAAGCCCAACATCCCACCGGCAATCATGCAGGCACCAGCAATCAACGGATACATGGCATTGGCGAAAGCGATATCTGAAACTGATGCGCCAAGTTCATTAATTAACGATGCTGTGGCAACAGATAGTCCTGAGTTATCACCCATTGTACCAACCTGTGCCATCAGCAAAATAACTAAGCTAAACCATTTTGCTATCCCCGTTTTTGCATTACTAGCATCGGGGGCTAATTTCGATGTATTGTCCATTAATACTTATCCCTCATACTTCACGTTATTATTCACATTGTTGTTTTCTTTAATTCGGAAGTATTCTTGCTCACTTTTCTCACCAAGTAATCTCTGTTATGTTGGGATTATCCAAACATAAATCATTTAGAGAGTCAGGGATGAAAAAGTTTACGTTTGAGCAAGTAGATGCGTTTGTTGCGGTAGTTGAGGCGGGATCATTCAGTGCTGCGGCGCGTAGACTTAGAAAAGATAAATCATCAATACATCAATTGGTAAGTTATTTAGAAATAGAGCTAGGAATCGAGCTTTTTAATCGTGAGAAAAAACTCCCCATATTGAGACCTGAAGCCAAAAACATATACAACTACAGTAAGTTGTTACTCGAACAGCACAAAGAGATTCAAAGCTTAGCTGATAACCTTTTCCACGGTATAGAAGACAGTCTTACCATTAGTTATGACATTGTGATCCCTCGTCGTATTATTGCTGATATAAGTGCTCAACTATCTAAAGAATACCCGTCATCACAAATTCATTGGTTATGCCAAAATAAAGCAATGGCGATTCATGCACTAGATAATCAAAGCATAGATATCACACTGCAAGCTTTATCTCACCGAGCTAAGCCGCAAGATGGCCTTGAAGCACTCACTTTAGGTCAGGTCGCTTGCTCTCTTTATGTAAATAAAAATACCGTAGATCAGAACCAGTCTTATACTCGCTCCTATCTTCAAGTTAAGCCTCAGTTTATTTTAGAAAGTTTTGTCGCAGCAGAATTAGACGAGTTAGCCATTCTCAGCCCTTTTTATCGTCTATTTACTGAAGTGTACCTCATGATCGAATGTATGAGTCAAACACCTCATTCTTGGGCAATCATTCCAGACCACTTAGCAGAGCCTTTTGTTGATAATAAGCTGACTAAATTAAAGGATAGTGGATTTTCTGCACAAGAGGTTTTATGGCCCTGTGTAATGCTCACCAACCAGAAAGGCGTTAAAGGCCCCGTATTTCAACGAGCCTCCGAGTTGATTATTGAAAAAATGCGAGGGTTTGATTTGTAATTGGTAGGGAGTCTATATTTGGGGATAGATAACAATGAAATCATTGCTATCCCATTAAAATACAAAATATAGAACTGCAGATACAACAAAGCCCCAGCGTTAGCTGAGGCTTTATTATTTGAATTGGTGCCCGAGGTCGGACTTGAACCGACACTCCCGAAGGAAACGGATTTTGAATCCGTCGTGTATACCAATTTCACCACTCGGGCTTTATATTCTCAATGAGAATGGAGACGCGTCCCGGAGTCGAACCGAGGTCCACGGATTTGCAATCCGCTGCATAGCCACTCTGCCAACGCGCCATTTCTTTACTTACAAAGAATAAGATGGTGCCCCGGGCCGGACTTGAACCGGCACAGCGCGAACGCCGAGGGATTTTAAATCCCTTGTGTCTACCAATTCCACCACCAGGGCACACAATTCG
>NZ_PYOG01000050.1 GCF_003026815.1 Photobacterium damselae
TGCTTCTGCTTCTGCTTCTGCTTCTGCTTCTGCTTCTGCTTCTGCTTCTGCTTCTGCTTCTGCTTCTGCTTCTGCTTCTGCTTCTGCTTCTGCTTCTGCTTCTGCTTCTGCTTCTGCTTCTGCTTCTTAGATTATCTATTTATATCTCATAACCTAAAGAAATATTGATATTTATATTACCAAGTGAATATAAATATATTTCTTATCAGATATCACTTATGAAAATAATTATTTCTAGCACGATAAATCCACTAAAAATTTAAAATAAAAAGATGAAAATCAATTTGTATTAAAACTACAAAAAACAAAAAAGATAATTTAATTAAAAAAATAATAAGAAATATTCCGCTAATTCTTATCTAAATCCATATAGTCACCCATAAAAACTGCATAACTTTATTTTTTCATCATATATGCCACAAATTGCACCTTGAATAATATTTCCACCACCCAAATCAAACCATTAAAAATCAATAACTTAAAAATCAACAACTCATTATAAACCCAAGAAAGATACATAAAATCCCAGCGATGAAATTGAATAACGAAATACTGAAATTGTTAAATAATGCAATAACTTAGGATATTAAATAGGGATTTAAATTGTGACAAAGATCCAAGACTAATATTCTCGAATAAGTAAAATCAATTACAGAAAGACGAGATTACAAATCTTAATTAAGCAACACTATTAAATATATAATTAAATAAGCTGGCATGATGCTGGCAAATAAATATAGAGAGATACGATCATGAGTAAGTTCTATGTAGGTTCTGAAATCGGTCAATTACGCCGAGTTCTTGTTCATCGTCCAGAGCGCGCTCTTAGCCTTTTAACACCATCAAACTGTCACGAATTATTGTTTGATGATGTACTCGCTGTTGAGCGTGCTGGCGAAGAACATGATGTCTTCGCAAAAGTACTTGAAGAGCAAGGCGTTGAAGTAATGCTTCTTCATAACCTACTAGCAGAAACACTTGCGGTACCAGAAGCCAAAGAATGGCTATTAACTTCGCAAATTTCAGTGAATCGTTTTGGTCCAACATTCGCAAATGATATTCGTTGTTTCCTAGCGGATATGCCAAACGATGAGCTAGCTGCAATCCTTCTTGGTGGCTTAAGCTACGCAGAACTACCATTTAAGTCTTCATCAATGATGCAAGGTCTTCACGCACCATACGACTTTATCATTGAACCACTACCAAACCACCTATTTACACGTGACACTTCTTGCTGGGTTTATGGTGGTGTATCTATCAACCCAATGGCAAAACCTGCTCGTCAGCGTGAAACAAATCACCTTCGCGCTATCTACCGCTGGCACCCAACCTTCGCAGGTCAAGACTTCATTAAATACTTCGGTGATGAAGAGAAGATCTACGACAACTCAACCATCGAGGGCGGTGACGTTCTTGTTATTGGTAAAGGTGCGGTTCTTATCGGTATGTCTGAGCGTACAACACCACAAGGTGTTGAGCAACTTGCATCAAGCCTATTCAAGCATGGTCAAGCAAAACAAGTTATTGCAATGGAGCTACCAAAACACCGTTCTTGCATGCACTTAGATACTGTTATGACTCACATGCGTGAAGATACCTTCTCTGTATACCCAGAAGTGGTACGTAAAGATGTTAAATGCTGGAGCCTAACTGGCGATGAGTCAGGCACTGTGAAAGCAACAGAAGAAGATTACTTTGTAACCGCTATCGAAAAAGCACTAGGTGTAGGTCAATTGAACCTTATCACAACAGGTGGTGATAGCTTCGAAGCTGAGCGTGAGCAGTGGAATGACGCAAACAACGTTCTAACTGTGAAACCAGGTGTTGTCGTTGGTTATGAGTGCAACACTTACACTAACGAGAAATACGACAAAGCCGGTATCACTGTACTACCAATCCCTGGTGACCAACTTGGTCGTGGTCGTGGCGGTGCTCGCTGCATGAGCTGCCCAATTGAGCGTGACGGTATCTAATCCCGTCGAACAACCACAACCTATTCTGGCCAGTCGCTGCTGGCCAGAATCTAGAAACCAAGAGAGATAGTACTATGGCAAAGCAAACTGTTGTTGTTGCACTTGGCGGTAACGCTCTACTGCGCCGCGGTGAACCACTAGAAGCTGAAATTCAACGTCAAAATATTGCAACTGCGGCAAAAACCATTGCGCAGATTGCGGAAGAATACAATGTAGTTCTTGTTCACGGTAATGGCCCACAAGTTGGTTTATTAGCCCTACAAGGACTGGAATTTAAAAAAGTAGCGCCATACCCATTAGATGTATTGGGTAGCGAAACTCAAGGCATGATCGGTTACATGCTAATGCAAGAACTGAAGAACTTACTTCCAGAACAAAATGTTTCTTGCATGCTAACTCAAATGAGTGTGGATCCTAACGATCCAGCATTTGCCGACCCAACTAAGCCTATTGGTCCTGTTTATGATGAAGCTGAAGCTCGTGAAATGGCAGAAAAATACCATTGGACAGTTAAGCCAGATGGCCAGTACTTCCGTCGAGTAGTACCAAGCCCATTACCAACAGGCATCATTGAAAAAGATGCGATCAATACACTTATCGAGAACGATCACTTAGTGATTTGTACTGGCGGTGGTGGTATCCCAGTTAAACATGAAAATGGTCAACTAGTTGGGGTTGAAGCCGTTATTGATAAAGATATGTCAGCAGCCTTCTTAGCAAAACAACTTGAAGCTGATGCGCTACTGATTTTAACCGATGCCGATGCTGTGTACTTAGACTGGGGTAAACCAACTCAAAAAGCGCTAAGCAGCACAACACCGTCTGAACTAAGCCAATACACCTTTGATGCAGGCTCTATGGGTCCAAAGATTGAAGCATCCTGTGAGTTCATTAAACAAGGTGGCAAATTGGTAGGTATTGGCTCTCTAGCAGACGGCTTGCGCATTCTGAAAGGGGAACGCGGTACAAATATTATTGCTGAATAATAGAATAATTATTCACAAAAAATACAATAGTGATATAACAATAGATAATCAGTTGGGTTATAAGTTAAACAACTAAACACTTTTACCTAACTTGAGAGATACCGATTATAGAAGGAATTACAACATGGCTTTTAATCTTCGCAACCGCAACTTCCTAAAACTATTAGACTTCACTCCTCGCGAAATTCAGCACCTATTAGAACTATCAGCTGAATTGAAAAAGGCGAAGTATAACGGTTATGAACAGCCACGTTTAACCGGTAAAAATATTGCTCTAATTTTTGAAAAAACTTCAACTCGTACTCGTTGTGCATTCGAAGTTGCTGCATTTGACCAAGGTGCTCAAGTTTCTTACTTAGGCCCATCTGGCTCTCAAATCGGCCACAAAGAATCAATGAAAGATACTGCTCGTGTACTAGGACGTATGTACGATGGTATCGAATACCGCGGCTTTGGTCAGGATATCGTTGAAGAGCTAGGCAAATACGCTGGTGTTCCTGTATGGAACGGCCTAACTGACGAATTCCACCCAACACAAATTCTTGCTGACTTCCTAACTATGCAAGAGCATGCTCGTGGTAAACAACTACACGAAATCACTTTCGCTTACCTAGGCGATGCACGCAACAACATGGGTAACTCTCTAATGGTTGGTGCTGCGAAGATGGGTATGGACATTCGCCTAGTTGCACCTAAAGCTTTCTGGCCTGAAGAGCAGCTTGTTGCTCAATGCCGTGCTATCGCAGCTGAAACAGGTGCTAAAATCACAATGACTGAAGACGTTCAAGAAGGCGTTCAAGGTTGTGATTTCCTATACACTGACGTATGGGTATCTATGGGTGAAGCAAAAGAAGCTTGGGCAGAGCGCATCAACCTAATGCTTCCTTACCAAGTCAACATGGATGTTATCAAAGCAACAGGTAACCCACATGTTAAATTCATGCACTGCCTACCTGCATTCCACGGTGAAGACACTACTGTAGGTAAAGAGCTAGCGAAAGAATACCCAGTACTAGCAAAAGGTGTAGAAGTTACAGATGAAGTGATCGAGTCTGACTACTCTATCGTATTTGATGAAGCAGAAAACCGTATGCACACCATCAAAGCTGTTATGGTAGCAACACTGGGTCAATAATTACTCTCTTGAGTTTTTAAAGCTCAACTACTTAATGCCGGCCGCAAAGGTCGGCATTTTTTTATGTTCTATTAGGGTTATCCTTGTGCATTTGTAACGGATTACATTGAAATTCATCATGCATACTCCACGCATTCAAAAATCTAACCAAATCCATAATTACATTATAAAATCAAACATATAACATCAAAAACATCTTTAGTTATAATGCATAGAAAATTGCATAATATTCCATTTTATGAATAGTTTACGCAAACGCTTGCGCTAACAAAAAATGGGGGTATAATCCTTCGCAATTTGTCTAGAGAGAGAGAAAAAATGCGCCAGTTAGCTTATTACAGCTCAACACCAAATCGCCAAAAGTTTGCGGCGGTTGCATTTTTTGTTTTTCCTATTATTCGTAAAAAAAGCCTCCTTTAATAAGGGGGCTTTTTTTTGTCTGAAGCACACCAATATCGCTTTAGGCAATCAATAGTCAACATAGTGATCATAAGGGAAGAGAAGCCATGCCGAATTCGCTGTTTCAAAAGCACATTATTTCAATCCCAGAGTTTACTCGAGATGAGCTTGAACTTGTTGTTGAGACTGCTGGCAAACTAAAAGCAGAGCCCAATCCAGAACTGCTAAAAAACAAGGTTGTTGCTAGCTGCTTTTTTGAACCATCTACTCGTACTCGCCTATCCTTTGAAACGGCAGTACAACGTCTAGGCGGTACCGTTATCGGTTTTGATAATGGCGGCAATACATCACTGGCTAAAAAAGGAGAAACCTTAGCTGACTCAGTACAGGTTATCTCTTCATACGTTGATGCTTTTGTTATGCGCCACCCTCAAGAAGGTGCCGCTCGTCTAGCCTCTGAATTCTCCAACGGCGTTCCAATTATCAATGGTGGTGATGGCGCAAACCAACACCCAACACAAACCCTACTGGATCTCTTTACCATTCAAGAGACTCAAGGCCGTCTTGATGACATCAGTATCGCTTTTGTTGGTGACTTAAAATACGGTCGTACTGTTCACTCACTGACTCAAGCACTGTCGAAATTTAATAATGTTCGCTTTTACTTTATCGCTCCTGAAGTATTGGCTATGCCTGAATACATTTGTGAAGAATTAGATGATGCAGGTATTACTTACAGCTTACATTCAAACATTGAAGAAGTACTGCCAGAGCTGGACATTCTGTACATGACTCGCGTGCAAAAAGAACGCTTTGATGAATCAGAATATGCCCACATTAAATCAGCTTTTGTCCTTAACGCTAAAATGTTAGAAGAAGCACGCCCAAATATGAAAGTAATGCACCCATTACCTCGTATTGATGAAATCACAACAGATGTCGATAAAACACCACATGCTTACTATTTCCAACAAGCAGAAAACGGTGTGTACGCTCGCCAAGCTCTATTGGCACTGGTTTTGAACGAACAACTTTAAGCGCAGGGAGATAAGAATCATGGTTAAAGAAAATAAACTACAGGTAGAAGCGATTAAAAATGGTTCCGTTATTGACCATATCCCTGCAAATATCGGCATCAAAGTATTAAAACTATTTGGTATGCATAAAGCCAACCAACGCATTACTGTTGGCTTAAATTTGCCATCATCTGCGTTAGGCGCAAAAGATCTGATTAAGATTGAAAATATCTACATCACAGAAGAGCAAGCAAACCAACTTGCTCTGTATGCACCAAAAGCAACGGTAAACCAAATTGAAAATTACGAAGTTGTAAAGAAACTAGCACTGTCTTTACCTGAGCAAATTCACGCAATCTTCAAATGCCCAAACAGCAACTGTATCTCTCACGGTGAGCCGGTCGACAGCAGCTTTAAGGTATTAAAGAAGAATGATGATGTTCAGCTAAAATGCCGCTATTGCGAAAAAGTATTCTCACGCGAAATCGTCACTGAGTGTAACTAAGCAAATTAACCCCATAAAATTTCAAGCCTGCTCGGTCAAACTTGCAGGCTTTTTTGCATTTTATTCACTCAGATCAGCACCTTTCTAATCAAGATAATCATCTATCTTCACTTTCGTTTAACGCTAAAAATTCATCTCATTTAGGATAACTAACAATAATATAGCGAAAACAGCAGTTTATTATTTGGTGACATTGGTCAAACAACCATCGTGTAGTTATTGTTATTATTCTTATGAAAGATCATGCATTTCTTACAACAATAATAATCAAGGATGAAACGGATTTTTCCCTAACGGTGAAGAAGTTTAGTCCATTCTTGGCATGTGATTATAAAATTCCAATAAACCTATAATAAGGAGCTGCCCGTGAACGGATACGATACCCACGGCGCACAAGATTACGTCATTGATGACAATATCGCCACCGCTTGTAAGCGTTTACTACAACAACAAAGTTTTGTTACCCAAGATGATATTCGCCAAAAATTGATTGAGCTAAATTTTAAGGATGTCAGTCAATCAACTGTATCTCGTCTGTTATCACGCCTTGGGGTGGCGAAGGTCCCTAATGCCTATGGCAAAAAAGTCTATTGCCTAACGGTAGAAAAAGAACAAGTCCAAGTAGGTTCTTCTATTGCCTCTCAAATCGAGTTTATCACCCATAACCAATTGGTGGTGGTGGTAAAAACCCATCCAGGTAGTGCTCAATTAATTGCTCGCCTTATTGATATTCAACCCCACGCCGATATTCTTGGAACCGTTGGGGGTAATGATACGGTGATGATTGCCCCAAGAGATATTAACCGCATCGAAGAGTGCGAAAAGGTCGTTAAAACAAGATTAGGTTATCTAAACTGATCACCGTTTCGCTATAAGCTTGGTCAGTTAACATCAAAGTCTTTGACCTTATGTATTTTGCACTGCAAACTAGCCATCTGAGAGTTAATCTCATTATTTATTTTTACGATCCAAACAAAAAGGTTTTGTAATGACTAAAGTTCTACATACAGATAACGCACCTGCTGCTATCGGCCCTTATGTACAAGGTGTTGATCTTGGTAACATGGTTCTGACTTCAGGCCAAATCCCTGTAAACCCAGCAACAGGTGAAGTTCCAGAAGCAATTGCAGAACAAGCTCGTCAATCTCTAGACAACGTTAAAGCCGTTGTAGAGGCTTCAGGTCTTCAAGTTTCTGATATCGTAAAAATGACAGTCTTTGTTAAAGATCTTAATGATTTTGCAGCTGTTAATGAAGTGTACGGTAACTTCTTTGATGAGCACAATGCCCCATATCCAGCACGCTCTTGTGTGGAAGTAGCTCGTCTACCTAAAGATGTTAAAATTGAAATTGAAGCAATCGCTGTTCGTAAATAATTTACGTCAGAGATAACAAAAAAACGCCAATAACATCAAGTTGTTGGCGTTTTTTTATTCTATTGAATTTAGCTTATCGATATTGTTTAACCGCAGTAAAAACATCACTAAACCAAGCGGTAAATAATGGCGTTGGTAGAGACATTCCCTGTTCAATTTCTGCCTCAGACCACCAGCGATAAGCCATAACCTCTTGCGGGTTAGGATTTACCACAACATTTGGGGTTGATGCGACCAAAATATGGTCTAGTTCATGCTCAACAAGTTCATTATCAAGTTGAGCGCGATAACAAAAATGACCTATATCGGTTAGCTCAAAATCGGCAACAATTCCCATCTCTTCTTGTAAGCGGCGAATACCAGCCTGTTCAATTGTTTCATTCAATCTAGGATGTGAACAGCAGGTATTGGTCCATAACCCACCACTGTGATATTTATTCATTTCTCGTTGTTGCAATAGATACTCTCGACCTAACTCAGTATCTCGATACAACAACACCGAAAATGCCAAATGCAAGTCACCATCCAAGTGAGCCTGCATCTTCTCTTTTAATCCTTGATATTGTCCCTGCTCATCAACGAGTACAACTTGTTCTTCTGTCATCGCCTGATCTTTTATTATCATGAGTCAAAATAACAAAAAGGACATAGCAATACTTATGTCCTTTATTAAATATAGTTCTGAATGATGCGAATTAATAATTAGTGGCTGCGAGCCTTTGCTTCTGCATTTAGTTCATTCAATTTCTGTTCCATCATGGTGCGGCACTCATCAGATAGTTTACGCACATCTTCTTTGCTTAAACCATCAGTCGATACCGCAGGCATCACTTCAACAATTACCACACCATTATCCCAACGATTTAGCTTCACATGTTCTGTCGAGCTACATACGATTGGTACAACAGGTACATTAGCGCCAATTGCGGCATGAAATGCACCGGTTTTAAAAGGTAATAATCCACGGCCACGAGAGCGAGTTCCTTCAGGGAACATCCACACCGATACTTTGTTTTGCTTAATTTTCTCAACAACCTGACCAATGGTTCCAACCGCTTTGCTACGGTTTGCGCGGTCGATCAAGATGTTGCCCGTGATCCAGTACAACTGACCAAATAGAGGCATCCAAACTAAGCTTTTTTTACCAACCGTTACGGTACGTGGCATGATCGCACCAGATACAGTAAATAAATCATAATTGTTTTGGTGGTTGGCGATATACACAGCAGGACCGACTTTATCAGCGCCATCTGCATAACGAAATTCGAGTTTAATACCTAAAACACGCGACATTTTACTGAAAATGCGACCAAAGGTATAAACGTGCTTAGGATTTCGCGGGCTTAATAAACAGTAGCCACAACCAAAAACGAAAGTCACGATAGCGAAAATTGCCACGGCAATAATGCGTAACAAAAAAATCATTCTACATCTCCTCAGCGTACAAGCGTTCGCTAGTATACCCAGAAGATGAAAAATTACACTCTTTTCATCTGGTTTATCTCAATAACTTAGTCTAAAAACAACAAAGCCCTCACAGTGAGGGCTTTAGAATTCCATAAACTTGCAGCAAATTATTCTTCTTCAGGTGTTGCTGGCGAAGAAAACTCAATGTGAGTCACTCGCTGTAATCCACGAGGTAAGATACTGCCTCGACGACCACGTTCACCACGGAAGTTATCAAGATCACTTGGCTTTAAGGAGAGCTTACGTTTACCAGCATGCAGTGTTACTTGAGCGCCATCATGCAATACTTGTAAATACGATAAGAATTCTTCACGCGATTTCGAACGGGCAGCCGGAATATTGATGATCTTATTACCCTTACCTTTACCTAACTGCGGTAAATCTTTAATTGGGAATAACAACATACGGCCTTCATTCGTGATTGCTAAGATCTGATCATGCTCGATATCTCGGATCTCTTGTGGTGCCATCACTTGTGCATTTTCTGGTAACGTAAGTAGCGCTTTACCGCTCTTATTCTTCGATACCATGTCGCTGCTCTTACAGATAAATCCGTAACCTGCATCCGATGCCATCAACCACAATTGCTCGTCTTCCGCCATCATCACCTGCCGCATATTTGAACCAGGAGTTAGGTTCAAGCGACCAGTAATCGGCTCACCTTGGCTACGAGCTGAAGGTAAAGAGTGAGACTCTAAAGCGTAGCTTCGACCATCAGAACCTAAGAAAATAGCTGGCTGATTACTCTTACCGCGAGCATGAGCTAAATAACTATCACCTGATTTATAACTTAGGGTACTTGGATCTACCTCATGACCTTTAGCATGACGAATCCAGCCTTTTTCCGACAACACAACCGTAATCGGTTCACTTGGGATCAAGTCTCGCTCAGTTAGCGCTTTTGCTTCTGCACGTTCAACCATAGGCGAACGACGATCGTCACCATAAGTTTCAGCATCAGCTAATAACTCTTTCTTAATTAAGGTATTAAGGCGACGCTCAGAACCAAGTAGCTTCTCAAGATGTTCTTTCTCTTTTGACAGTTCATCTTGCTCACCGCGGATCTTAATCTCTTCTAATTTGGCTAACTGGCGTAATTTAATCTCTAAAATCGCATCAGCTTGAATTGCAGTCAGATCAAAACGGCTCATTAATTCAGCTTTTGGATCATCTTCACTGCGAATGATCTCAATCACTTCATCAATATTTAAATATGCCGCAAGCAAACCTTCTAAGATATGTAAACGAGCAGTCACTTTATCTAAGCGGTGCTGAAGACGACGACGTACTGTAATACGGCGGTATTCTAACCACTCAGAAATAATACTAACTAACCCTTTAACTTGAGGGCGGCCATCAAGACCTAGCATATTTAAGTTAACGCGAAAGCTCTTTTCTAAATCGGTTGAAGCAAACAGATGATTCATCAGCTGCTCACAATCAATGCGGTTAGAACGTGGAACTACAACGATTCGAGTTGGATTTTCATGATCAGATTCGTCACGAAGATCTTCAACCATTGGCAGTTTCTTAGCTCGCATTTGGGTTGCAATCTGCTCAAGCAATTTTGCCCCAGATACCTGATGTGGCAATGAGGTAATAACGATATCGCCATTTTCCTTATGCCAAACTGCACGCATCTTAATACTGCCACGACCGGTGCGGTACACTTTCTTCAGTTCCGCTTTTGGCGTGATGATCTCAGCTTCCGTTGGATAATCAGGCCCTTTAACAAATTCCATCAGCGCATCAAGATCCGCTTTAGGATTGTCAATCATATGAACTGCAGCTGCTGCTACTTCACGAGCATTATGAGGTGGAATATCGGTCGCCATACCTACGGCAATACCTGTTACACCATTAAGCAAAATATGCGGAAGGCGTGCAGGTAACATCTTTGGCTCTTTCATGGTGCCATCGAAGTTAGGTTGCCAATCTACTGTACCTTGCCCCAATTCAGATAACAGTACTTCTGAAAAACGGGACAGACGAGATTCGGTATAACGCATCGCAGCAAATGATTTAGGATCATCGGGAGCACCCCAGTTACCTTGACCATCAACCAAAGGATAACGGTAAGAGAAAGGCTGGGCCATTAATACCATTGCTTCGTAACAAGCAGAGTCACCATGAGGGTGGTATTTACCTAATACATCACCTACAGTACGAGCAGATTTTTTATATTTTGCCGTTGCACTTAAGCCAAGTTCAGACATGGCATATACAATACGGCGTTGTACGGGTTTTAGACCATCGCCAATAAATGGCAACGCACGGTCCATAATGACGTACATTGAATAGTTTAGGTATGCGTCTTCAGTGAACTTGCGCAAAGGCAACTGTTCAACGCCATCCATTGTCATATCGGTCATCGTCGATAATCCAGTTAATTGGTTCTACGTAAGTGCACAATCACACTTCAAAGTAAAAGCTTGAGATATTACATCTCTGCCATATCGCCTTTTTCTTGTAACCAGTGACGACGGTCTTCTGCTCGCTTTTTACCTAGCAGCATGTCCATCATTTCATTGGTTTGCTCATCATCATCAATGGTTAGCTGTACCAGGCGACGAGTATTTGGATCCATAGTCGTTTCACGCAGCTGCAGTGGGTTCATTTCACCCAAACCTTTAAATCGCTGCACATTAACTTTGCCTCGCTTACCACTTAAGCGCTCTAAAATGACATTTTTTTCTGCTTCATCTAGGGCGTAATGCACTTCTTTACCCAGATCGATACGATACAGAGGTGGCATAGCAATAAATACGTGACCTGCGCGAACTAACGCTTTGAAGTGCTTCATAAATAGAGCACACAATAAGGTTGCGATATGTAAACCATCGGAGTCCGCATCGGCAAGTACACAAATCTTACCGTAACGTAATCCACTCAGATCATCGCTGTCAGGATCGATACCCAGAGCCACAGAAATATCATGCACTTCTTGTGATGCTAAGACCTGATCGGCAGAGACTTCCCAAGTATTTAGGATCTTACCTCGCAACGGCATAATGGCTTGATACATACGATCGCGTGCTTGTTTTGCCGAACCACCTGCCGAGTCACCCTCAACTAAGAACAGTTCAGTACGGTTCAAATCCTGTTGCGAACAGTCAGCCAATTTACCCGGAAGAGCCGGACCTGAAGTGATTTTTTTACGTACCACTTTTTTGCTGGCACGCATACGTCGATGTGCATTGGCAATACACACTTCTGCCAATTGCTCAGCTAACTGTGGGCGCTCATTTAACCATAAGCTAAAGGCATCTTTTACTACGCCAGAAACAAACGCTGCACACTGACGAGAAGAAAGGCGTTCTTTGGTTTGACCTGCAAATTGCGGATCTTGCATCTTAACGGATAGGACGTATGCACAGCGATCCCAGATATCATCTGCGGTTAACTTTACTCCGCGAGGTAATAGATTGCGGAACTCACAGAATTCACGCATGGCATCTAGTAGACCTTGGCGTAGACCATTAACATGGGTACCGCCTTGTGCAGTTGGGATCAAGTTAACATAGCTTTCCGTGATCAGCTCACCACCTTCTGGTAGCCATAAAAGCGCCCAATCAGCAGCTTCTGTTTGACCACTAAATGATCCGGTAAATGGTTCTTCTGGTAATAAAGTAAACCCTTTAACACCTTCTGCCAGATAGTCTTTTAAACCATCTTCGTAGCACCAGCGGTAGTTCTCACCATTGACTTTGTCAGTAAAGACAATTTCAAGCCCAGGACAAAGAACGGCTTTGGCTTTTAAGTTATTACGCAGACGTGAGACAGAAAATTTTGCGCTATCAAAATATTTTGCGTCAGGCCAAAAGTGAACACGGGTTCCTTTTGCGCGACGACCACAAGTGCCAATAACTTCAAGTTCAGACACCTTATTACCGTGTTCAAAGGCAATCTGGTATATCTGCCCATCGCGTTTTACGGTCACTTCTACACGGTTAGATAAGGCGTTTACGACCGAAATACCTACCCCGTGTAAACCACCTGAAAATTGGTAGTTTTTGCCAGAGAATTTACCACCGGCATGGAGCTTACATAAGATAAGTTCAACACCAGAGACCCCTTCTTCAGGGTGAATATCAACTGGCATTCCTCGGCCATCATCAACAACTTCAAGCGACTGATCAGCATGAAGGATCACTTCGACTTTGCGAGCGTGACCTGCCAATGCTTCATCGACACTGTTATCGATAACTTCTTGACCCAAATGGTTGGGACGGGTCGTGTCGGTATACATACCTGGACGACGACGAACTGGCTCTAATCCATTAAGAACTTCAATGGCACCAGCGTTATAACTTTGATCTGTCATATCACGGAAATTTCAAGAAATTTTTGGCAACAATAGTCAGTAACCCTAGCAGTATTGTCAAGCTAGGGTCATATTCGTAATCACGTTTTGTGAGTTTAATCTGCAGTTACCGCATGCGATAACATTAAGTACAAGACAAGTTATTTAGCAAATCGCGCACCTAGTTAGGCACTATTGTATCCGAGTTACTATAAACCTAAAAATTGGATTATCTCTGCAGGGAATCGTTCAAATTGAACAAAGCTGTGATCACCCTGTTTTTCAATCAGTTGGCGGCACAACGTATATTTTTCTACCGCTTGACGATAATCAAGAACTTCGTCACCTTCTTGCTGAAGTAACCAAATAAGTTCTGGATGTACAATATTATTCACATCCATCGCTTTAAGTTCATCCATATGGTGAGGAGCAAGAACGTACTGCTCTTGAGTATAGGGGTTTTGCTGTGGTCCTAAATAATCGACCAACAGCTCATAAGGTTTTACGGCAGGATTCACCACAACAGCAGGCAGCAGATAACGCTGAGACAACCAAGTTGCAATATAGCCGCCTAATGAACTTCCAACTAAGCCTAACTTATAATCAGGTAAATAAGTCTGCACAAGTTCATCAATATATTCCGCAGCCTGTTGCGGGTAACTAGGCAGGCGCGGTACTACAACTTTGATATCCGGTCGACATTCACGGCAATAGTTTGCCATGATCTCAGCTTTCATCGATTGGGGAGAGCTGTTAAAGCCATGAATATAAAGAAGTAGTGGTTTCATTAATATCCTGCCGAATTAAGGTCTGGCGCAAATTGATCATTCGCCAAACGATGGATTTGCGTATGTACGTCACCTTGAGGTGTTAACTCAAGATATCGCCAACCCGGTGCTTTTGAATCTAACGCAAAATCATCAGAGTCTGGCAGAAATTGAATACAGGTTGATGGCGTAGCTAGTACTCGTACACCTTGTCTCATGCAATCCAACTCTTGATGAATATGGCCACACAGCACCGATTTAACTTTGGCCGGATAACGCGCTAACACTTTGTAAGTCCCATTTAGAAATGTCATGTTTGAGCCAGATTGAAATGTCATGTTGAACTAACTTCAAAAGACGCTTTTTCTTTGCTGTTTTGGAGCCTGTGGATGTTGTTAACCATGACTGATAATGA
>NZ_PYOG01000051.1 GCF_003026815.1 Photobacterium damselae
GCGCCATTTCTTTACTTACAAAGAATAAGATGGTGCCCCGGGCCGGACTTGAACCGGCACAGCGCGAACGCCGAGGGATTTTAAATCCCTTGTGTCTACCAATTCCACCACCAGGGCACACAATTCGCTTTTAACGATGTGTTTGGTTAACACCATCTTCGATACCGCTTTTTGCCGTATCGTTAAATTTGGAGCGACACACGAGGTTCGAACTCGTGACCTCAACCTTGGCAAGGTTGCGCTCTACCAACTGAGCTAGTGTCGCAAATGGAGGCGCGTCCCGGAGTCGAACCGAGGTCCACGGATTTGCAATCCGCTGCATAGCCACTCTGCCAACGCGCCTCAAACTTGTCTTCGCAACGACTCATCGCTGCGGTACGGGATGTAATTTACTGATTTTACAGACTGAGTCAATTAAAAATTCTCACTTTTCTTTCAATTGGTTATTTTCCGTCACATCGATATAAAAATCGAACCAAGGTCGCTCGAAATAGCAACGATAAAGAAAAGGTTAAGAAAGAAAACTAGTGAGAAAACAAAGTCCAATAAGAAAATACAATTGCGGTACTCCCCTATTCTTTTATCATGCCCCCAAAAAAAACGGCACCGTATATTGCTATACCATGCCGTTTATTCATTCTGATCAGTAACTATCTATATATTGCCGAATATTACTGATGATGCCTTTCATCAAGTAAATCATCTTTTGCAGCCAATAGGTATTGAATCATCGACCAATACGTCAACACCATAGCAGCATAAAGGGAAATGTAACCCAGCCACACTGTCCACTCATAAGGACGCCATAGTAGCATTAGCAAAGCAAACATCTGAGAAGCCGTTTTTACTTTACCAACCCAAGACACTGCCACACTAGCACGTTTACCAATTTCCGCCATCCATTCACGAAGTGCTGAAATAATGATCTCTCGACCAATCATAGTCACAGCAGGAATGGTAACCCAAACCGAGTGATAATGTTCAACCACCAGCACTAATGCCGTTGCAACCATTAACTTATCCGCAACAGGGTCAATAAAGGCACCAAAACGCGTAGTCTGATTTAGACGACGAGCCAGATAGCCATCAAACCAATCGGTTACACCCGCAATAAAGAAAATCAATGCGGTAGCAAAGGGTGACCACTCATACGGCAAATAAAAGGCAATAACAAAAAATGGGATAAGTATAAGTCGGACGAAACTCAAAATATTTGGAATTGATAAACGCATAATCTTTATTCTTATGATAAAAAATTCACAGAGCACCAGTGATGTCTCATAGTAACATAGCCAGTTTAAATTACACCTAGCTATGTTATCTATTTCATTTCATTAGCGCAGCTATGCTAACTATGATGCAAAGCATCGACTATTTTTTCTGCTAGAGCCAAACTGATCCCTGGAACTTTAGCAATTTCTTCCTTACTTGCTCGTTTGAGCTCTTGCAGCCCCCCCATGTATTTCAGTAACGCTTGACGACGTTTAGGGCCAACACCTTCAATATCTTCCAAAGCACTGCGTTTACGCACTTTTGCTCGTTGAGCTCGGTGACCACTGATCGCATGGTTATGACTCTCATCACGAATATGCTGAATCAGATGTAAAGCAGGCGAATCACTCGGTAATGAAAACTCTTCACCAGTAATAAAAATAAGCGTTTCAAGACCAGGCTTACGTGTTGTGCCTTTTGCCACACCAATCATTAGTGGTCTCTTAGGCCAGTCTTCCATATAGGGCTTAACAACATCATACGCTCTTGAAAGCTGACCTCTACCACCATCAATGAAAATAATGTCTGGAATTTTGTCGAGCTCCATCTGCTTACCATAACGGCGTTCAAGAACTTGAGCCATCGCCGCGTAATCATCGCCGCCCGTAATTCCAGTGATATTGTATCGACGATAATCAGGTTTATATGGACCATCTTGATTAAAGACCACACAAGATGCCACTGTTTTCTCACCCATTGTATGACTAATATCGAAACATTCCATACGAGAGATAGGCTTTAGCGATAATGCCTGTTGTAATTCAAAGAAACGTTCTTGAATTGTCATTTTATGGTTAAGCTTACTCGTTAGTGCTGTTTTCGCATTTGTCTGCGCTAATTTTAAATAACGAGCTCGATTACCCCGTGGATGGTATTTGAAGACAACTTTACGCCCAGCAAGCTGAGATAAAGTGTCAGAGATCACAGCAGTTTCATCACCTAAGTCTTCACTTAAAATAATGTTGGTAGGAATCACACGGCCTTCAGCTTGATTTAGATAGAACTGAGTAACAAAGCTCGATAATACTTCAGTTAACTCAACATCGGCTGGCATTTTGGGGAAATAACTGCGACTACCAAGAATCTTACCTTGGCGAATATACAACGCATGAATACACGCCATACCATTTTCATGGGCGATACCCACCACATCCAGATCGTCTTCGGTATCATGGCTAACAAATTGCTGTTCTTGTACTCGACGCAAAGCTTGAATCTGATCGCGATATACCGCTGCTTTTTCAAAGTCTAGGTTCTGGCTAGCGGTTTCCATTTTTTCTACCAGCATAGCGATCACTTGCCGATCCTTACCTTGTAAGAATAAACGAGCAAGTTGAACCTGACCTTGATAGTCCTCGTCAGAGATGTAACCTTTTACACAAGGTGCTGAGCATCGACCAATTTGATACATCAAACATGGACGACTACGGTTAGCATAAACGGAATCCTCACATTGGCGAACCGGGAAAATTTTCTGCATTAAATGCAAACTTTCACGAACCGCGCCCGCATCTGGATAAGGGCCAAAATACTCCCCTTTGCGACGCTTTACGCCACGATGCATCGACAGCCTAGGATGCTGATGATGACTCAAGAATATGTAAGGATAAGATTTATCATCACGCAACAGTACATTGTACTTAGGAAGATATTGCTTGATGTAATTATGTTCAAGGATAAGAGCCTCTGTCTCTGTGTGGGTCACAGTAACATCGACTTTATGAATATTCTTAACTAATGCTCGAGTTTTTTCCCCGGCAACATTAGTACGGAAATAACTGGAAAGGCGTTTTTTGAGATCTTTAGCTTTACCAACATAGATAACCTCATCAGAGGCGTTATACATACGGTACACGCCTGGCTGATGAGTTACTGTTTTAAGGAAGCTTTTAGAATCAAAACCTTTATCTTCTAATGCTTCTTCTGACACTACAACGTCTCTGTGTCTAACATACCATGACGGATAGCAAGGTGCGTTAATTCCACATCACCACTGATATCCAATTTATTAAATAGACGGTAACGATAGCTGTTTACTGTCTTTGGACTCAAACTTAACTGCTCTGAAATGTCAGTCACTTTTTGTCCCTTGGTTATCATCATCATGATCTGCAATTCACGCTCCGAGAGATCCTTAAATGGATTTTCAGAATTCGATGCAAACTGGCTAAGTGCCATCTGCTGAGCGATCTCTGGAGAAATATATCGTTGTCCACTATTAACCATACGAATTGCATTCACCATTTCGTCAGGTCCGGCACCTTTGGTTAAATAACCAGAAGCTCCCGCCTGCATAACTTTCGTTGGGAATGGGTTTTCTGTATGAACAGTCAACACGATGATCTTTACATCAGGATTAAAACGTAAAATTTTTCGGGTAGCCTCAAGACCACCGATACCTGGCATATTCATATCCATAAGAATGATATCGGCATGATTTGCACGGCACCATTTTACGGCATCTTCACCACTGTCGGCTTCCCCTACCACTTTAATACCACGGACATCTTCAAGAAGACGTCGGATCCCTGTGCGAACCAGTTCGTGATCATCTACAAGGAATACATTTATCAAACTGTATCTCCAATATGATTTGGCTCTGCACCCTGCCAATAAGGCGGGATAGCGATTGCTAACTACTACTTATGGTCAATTCTACCCTAACTTGAGGTTTGAGCACATACGCATATTGCGTCATAGCGCAAATTTTCGCACTAAGTTAAGACTTGACACTTCCTACTTTTATGTTTTTTTGCACGCTTCGAAATAAAACCCGCGTAGCAGCAGTATTTACCATAGGCTGATAAAAATAAAGCAGAAAATTCAATATCTCATCAGTTTTTTCTCTAACTATGCAAGAATGCCCTATCTCTATCCATTACGAGCAAAAACCTGACCACATTTTGCATAAAAAGTCATTTTTCATATTTAAATTATTCTGGCACTAAGATCACATCAGTAATGGGCTAACCTTTTCATTTCGCACCTTATTTAACTAATTTTAAAATAGGTTGATTATTCTTTAGACGTCTAGAAGTAAAGCGTTCCTTTCCTGTCATTCTTCATGTATTATTGCCGCCGCTTTATGGTTATATCCCGTTTCTATGCTCCGTCTTATCGATCATGATGAAACATTAACCTCTGCTGCTCTTGCCAATAAAGGATTATTCGCGTTGAGTTTTAAACAACAAACTGTTGAAAAAGCTCATCAGTAAGGTTACCAAACGGTGCCAATACTATCGGCCATAAAAGCGCGAACCCAATGCAAACCTGCAATCAAAACCATGCAGGTATCGAGTTTACAAAGGTTAAGTTATGAGTCTGTCGGCTAAAACGGTTGTTCTTATTGCTATCGGTGCTGCTCTTTATGGTATCGGTGGCCTGCCAATGTTTGGTATTCCCGTTTTTGCAAATACTACGTTAAAGCCTGCTATGGCGGTATTAGCGTTATTTGGTGTTCTTTTTGGCCCTCTAGTTGGGTTCTTAGTTGGATTTATTGGCCACTGGGTAACCGACCTCTTCGCTGGATGGGGTGTTTGGTTCACTTGGGTGTTAGGCTCAGGCATTGTTGGCTTGATCATCGGCCTATACCCAAAAATCACTCGTGGTCGCCTAGAAATGGGCAAATTCACCAAATGGGATTTCGCACTGTTTGTACTCTTAGCCTTTTTAGGTAATACCATCGGCTACGGAACATCTGCATTCTTAGATTATCTGCTTTATGCTGAGCCACTAACAAAAGTATTAGCTCAGGTCACTATTATCGCAGCAGGTAACACTATTCTTATTGCCATTGTTGGCCATTTTATTTTGACTTCAGTTGCTAAACGTAAGCAGCGCAGCTTCAACCTCAAAGAGGCTTACTGATCATGTCTATCGTTTTCGATAATTTTACGTTTAAGTATTGGGCGCTTGAGAAACCAACACTTAAGAACATTAACCTCACCATTAATAAAGGTGAGAAAATCGTGATCGTAGGTCCAAGTGGTAGTGGTAAATCAACACTTGGCCAATGTCTTAACGGCTTAATTCCCCACGCTATCAAAGGTGATTGTAGCGGTACATTGACAATTAATGGTCAAGATACTCAGAAGCTAAAATTAGACGATTGCACCAGTATGGTGGGAACAGTATTACAAGATACTGACGGACAATTTGTTGGCTTAAGTGTAGGTGAAGATATCGCTTTTGTGCTTGAAAATCAGATGATCGAGCAAAAAGAGATGCATAACATTGTACAAGCAACCGCTGATATGATGGATCTGACCTCGATTATCGATCTGTCACCGTTTGATCTTAGTGGTGGACAAAAGCAACGCGTATCCTTAGCTGGTGTGATGGTTGATGATGTTGAGATTCTGCTATTTGATGAACCTTTAGCTAGCCTTGACCCTAAAACCGGAAAAGCTGCCATTGAAATCATTGATGATCTGCATCAGAAAACAGGCAAAACCGTTATCATTATTGAGCACCGTTTAGAAGACGTGCTACACCGCCCTGTTGATCGCATCATTATGATGGAGCGTGGTGAGATTGTTGCGGATCTAACACCTAACCAACTTCTAGCTAGTTCACTTCTTACCGAGCATGGTATTCGTGAGCCGCTATATTTAACCGCATTGAAAGAAGCGGGTTGTGATATCACCGAACAAGATAATCCTGCTTACTTTAATCAAATGCCACTTGAGAAGTTTAAACCACACGTAGAACACTGGTTTACTCAAGCCAAATTACCAGAGCATCAGACTTCACAAGAGGTTCTGCTGTCTCTGAATAATCTCGCCTACTCTTACGATGGTGAACGTCAGACGCTACAGAACGTTAGCTTTGATGTTCATAAAGGGGAATTTGTTGCCGTTCTTGGAAAAAATGGTTCAGGTAAATCGACTCTCACGCGTTTAATTATGGGCGTATTAGAACCAGACCAAGGCACAATTTGTTTAAATGGTGAAGATTTAACAAACAGCACTATTTTTGAACGAAGCCAACGTATCGGTGTTGTTATGCAAAACCCAAATCATATGATCTCTCACCATATGATTTTTGATGAAGTAGCATCAGGTTTGCGTAACCGTGGTATGGCAGAAGAGATGGTCGAAGAGAAAGTCTACGCTATGTTAGAACTCTGCGGCTTAGGTCGATACCGCGACTGGCCTATTGATGCGCTAAGTTATGGCCAGAAAAAGCGTGTAACCATTGCAACCATTTTAGTGTTAGAGCCTGAACTGTTAATTCTTGATGAGCCAACAGCAGGTCAAGACTACCATCACTACACCATGATGATGGAGTTCGTTAAAGAGCTAAATCAAAAACTTGGCATTACGATTATGATTGTGTCACACGACATGCACCTCGTATTGGAATATACCGATCGAGCAGTTGTTATTTGTGACAGTGAACTACTGGCTGATGAAGCAGTAAATTCGGTATTTAGCCAACCAGAGCTTTTAGATAAAGCGAACTTAACTGTCACCAGCCTGTATTCTTTAGCACAAGCTATGGGTATTGAACGCATCGATAACTTCATTCGTTGCTTTATTGAACACGAAGCAAGAACAAAACAATAATGAAATCCAACAAGTTTAAATTTGGTATTAGCTATATCAATACAGGTTCTATCCTGCATCAACTCAACGGTATTACAAAGTTCATTCTCTTTATGAGCTGGGTAACCATGGTTCTTATCACTTTTGATCTTCGTATCATTTGTGGTTTGATCGTTCTAGGTCTTGCTCTACTAAAAATGAGTAAAGTTCCGTTTAGTGTTTATAAGCCACTATTGATCGGTACGCTGGTCGTCTTGATGATGAATGCCCTCTTTATGTTCTTGATTGCGCCAAATCAAGGTACAGATTACATGGGTAGCAAAACGGTATTAGTGCCGCTATTTGGGCACTATGACATTACGGCTGAAACACTATTTTACTTACTAACGGTTACGCTAAAATATTTCAGTATGTTCCCGATTGCGCTGGTATTTGTCTTTACAACGCATCCAACTGAGTTTTCAGCAAGCTTAAACAAATTAGGTGTGCCATACCGTGTCTCTTATGCTGTGAGCTTAACACTGCGTTATTTGCCAGAAGTAATGAAAGATTTCACCAATATCATGCATGCGCAACAGGCACGCGGGGTGGATATTTCTAAAAATGCGCCAGTGATGGTTCGAATTAAGAACGTTGCAAAAATTCTTGGGCCTTTAATTTTCTCAAGCCTAGATCGCGCTGATGTTATTTCAAATGCAATGACTCTTCGTGGCTTTGGTCGTAACAAGCGCCGTACTTGGTACAGTTTAAAACCAATGAAAACCAATGATTATATCGTAATTGCTATCATTACTTTGGTTCTGGTACTTGGTTTTATCAAGCGCTATCACGACACCACTCTATTTTGGTATCCATTCCACTAATCGCGAATTGAACCGATAAAGACCCCCAATAGTTGAACGCCAATTATTGGGGGTCTTTTTATTTCAGATAACTCAGTAAATATTACTCAATCACATAAGCGCGTTGATATAACATCCACTGCTCTAGCTGCTTGATATCATGCTCGATTAACTCACAAATTAAATCATTATGTGGTTGCTGAGGTTCATTATGATATGGCGGCAAATCCCCTTGAGAACAGCGATGCGGGAATGTCTGCTCTAACCACTGTACTTGATGAATCCAACGCTGACTTAAATCATGATGCTTCATAGAACGCACACCAACCTTACTTGCCAATAACAAAGAACCATTAAGGCGGCGCAGTAGTGCCAGCAAACTCATCCAGTCTTTCGATGTTCGAGGGCTAAGGTTAGGTTCTTTTAGCAGGTTCATAATCTCTGTTTTCATGGCGTAGTAGTGATTTTGAGTCTGATACAAACTCACTTTTTGCTCCCACTGCGGTTTATTCAATCCTGCAATGTAGAAAATCTGAGATTTAAACATGGCTGAAACATATTTATCGATGCTCTTCATCGTCCAGTTTGGCGCAATAAAGTAGTTCACCGAAAACGCAATCGTCACACCAAATAACGTATCTATCACTCGATATGCCGACAGATAAATGTCTTCTGGCATCAGCAATCTCACCGCAAAGACAATCATTGATGTTAACCAAAATACATGAATGTCGTAGCGTTCTTTGTGATACGTCGTAAACGCAAAAAAGACCGAAATAGAAGTAAGTAACATCAAATACTGATCTTTAAAGAAGTATAAACAGACGAAACTGTATACCCCGCCAAGTGCTGTACCATAAAAGCGATACCACATGCGATTATTGGTTACCCCCATAGATGAGGTCAACATAACAATAAAGGCGGTTAATGAGATCCAGTAACCTTGAGGGATCTTATAGAAATAAGTTAAGAACTGAGTAACCGCGAGCGTCATTGCGATTTTAAACCCATGCTTCCACTCTTTTGAATGCGGTTTTATGGCAAGAGAGAAGTCATGCAGAAAAGCTCTAAAGTCGCCTTTAAACAGATAGATGTTATCGCTCAATGCTTCAATCGTCTCATCTTGGTGGTTATAACAGTATTTAATACGTTCTGTTAAATCGTAAATATAGTGACTGTTTTCAATCTTCAGCTGTGGGAATTTAGCCGAGATCATTAAACCTTGAGACAATTGGTTTGCCGCCTCTCGGATCCACTCGGTCAGTAATGATTTGGTATGATTATCAATATTAGAATGCATCAAGCGCTCTAAACTGATGATGTACTCCGACACATCAAGTTTACGCTGCAAATCACTTTTCACTTTCTGCTCTTTTTTGGCCGAAGTAATAGAATTGCTAAAATACGCAAGCTTATGTGCTTTATCGTAAAAGTCTTGTCGTCTAGTCGCTAAGGTATTGATATCAAGATCGTAGTGAAGACTATTGAGCCAATCAACTAGCGCAATATGCACCCCATCAATGTGCTTTTGCAAAATACGACCACGGAAAAATGGCCACAGCATTAGAGAAGTAAAAATCACCCCACAACCGGCAAAAATGTTCGCCCCTAAAGTCGCCCACTGTGGTACACCTGTTGATGCAAAGTGGATCGCCATAATATAGGTGAAACCAAAGTTGTAGCTGAAAAGACGAATATGAGGGCGTTGATTGGACATCAAGCCATAAACAACGGCAATGGAACACAAAGTAATGGCACTAAGTAATGTATTGGCAAACACCGCATAGGCCAATACTGTGGCAACCCCAGTAAAGACGGTTGAAAGTGATAATATTTGAAATCGTTTCAGGTACGGTAAATCACGACCTTGTACCCCCACCAGCCAACCGGTAATTAAACCCGATATGCCTGCGGCGGTTAGGTTAAAGCTATAAAAAAGGTAAAGGCTTGCCACCATAGGAACTGTAATACGGATGGAGTCTGGAATGTCCGCCGCATCAGAGAACCAACGGGCAAATACGGCAGTAAATGCTGGTTTTCTCATGGTTATTGCATCGAAAGAATATAGAAAAGAGAGATGTGATCAGAAATGAAATTGATACGACTTCCACTGACTCATTCTAATGTATTCCTTTGTAGAATAAGTCGCAACAATTTTATTGACGATACCATTTATGAAGAGTAAAACTAATAGCACTGCATAACAGAATATCTTACAACAAAAGATAGACCACAAAAGATAAAATACGATGCTTAAGATTAAAATCATCACACAATCTAACGTATGCTCATGGTGGCGCTCTTACTAATAGAGCGGCGCTGATTATCTTTTATCGTTTCAGAAGCCGTCGGAAGACTTCTTTTGAATGCGAGTAATTTATTCTCTCCCCCCAGTCTCCGACGGTAATACTTTTTTACTGGAGACATTGTTCATGACTGTTACATCTCAACCACAAAAAATTCTTACTGGCGACCGAGCAACAGGTCAACTTCATTTAGGTCATTTTGTTGGCTCACTTCAACAGCGAGTGGCATTACAGCATCAATATCAACAAACCATTCTTATCGCAGATATGCAGGGGTTAACCGATAATGGTCATAATCCTCATAAGGTAGCGTCTAATATCTTAAATGTCATGGCTGACTATCTCGCCGTTGGTATCGATCCAACCAAAACAACAATCTGTTTGCAATCAGCCCTTCCGGCACTTGCTGAACTGACTATGTTCTACTCTAATGTCGTTTCTGTTTCTCGTTTGCAGCGTAATCCAACCGTTAAAGCCGAAATTCAATCCAAGCAATTTGGTCAATCTATCCCGACTGGCTTTCTTACCTACCCAATCAGTCAAGCTGCCGATATCACCGCATTTAAAGCAACGTTGATTCCTGTGGGAGATGATCAATTGCCTATGATTGAGCAAACCAACGAAATTGTACGAAAAATTAATACGATTGCGGATAAAGACATTTTGGTGGAATGCCAACCTTTGCTCAGTCATGTTGCTCGCCTACCTAGCCCAGATGGTAAAAATAAAATGTCTAAGTCGATGGGAAACTGCATCTTCTTAGGAGCAAGCGAAAAAGAAATCCGTCAAGCGGTCAAAGCCATGTTTACTGACCCAAATCACCTACGTATTGAAGATCCAGGCCAAATTGAAGGCAATATTGTCTTTACCTATCTTGATGCATTTCATCCCGACAAAGCACTGGTTGCGCAATTAAAAGCCCATTATCAAGCAGGCGGTTTAGGTGATGGACAAACCAAAAAAGTGCTGGAAGAGTGCTTACAAGAGCTGATTAAACCAATCCGTGAACGCCGCGAACTGTTTATGTCTGATAAAGCGCAGTTGATTGATATTTTACGTCAAGGTAGCGCCAAAGCACATGAAGAATCTCAGCAAGTGGTCAATGCGGTTAAAACAGCCTTTGGTCTAAAATTATTTTAATTCAAAAAACAGGTCAAATCGTTTCATTAGTATTTGACCTGTCTATTACTTTATACTTTATCTTACCGTCATTGATTCATTGCTTAAACAACACTATGTATTTGATTTCAGAGTTAGCGACCCTTATTGGCGTTTCACGAACCACGCTCTTGTATTACGAAAAAATTGGCTTAATTAAGGGCTCTCGTATGAGCAATGGTTATCGCCGTTACAGTGAGCAAGATGCACAACGGTTATTGTTGATTCAACAGCTCCAAGCAGGTGGCTTAACCCTTAAAGAATGCCAAGCGTGTTTAGAAGCAAAACTTAATCGTCAGGTTTTACTCGATAGATTGTCGCAGCTAGATCAAGAGATCGAACATAAAACCAAAGCACGAACTTTGTTATCTGGGCTGCTGGGTGAGCGTTCGCAAAAAGAATGGCACCAATCGTTACAACAGGTAGCTCCAGATGCCCATTTTAATTGGTTATTAAAACAAGGTTTCACAGAAAAAGAAGCCTTGAGACTTAAGTGGTTATCAAAAGATATGAACGAACATGATGTGTACATGAATGACTTTATGACGGTATTTGAAACGCTTGAACGTTGGGGGCCTGGTGATGAATGCGAAACACGTAAAGCTTTTTCTCTGATACCGAGTAAAAAACAAGCAATCCTTGAAATTGGTAGCGGTAAAGGATTATCTACCCTACTTTTGTCTGAACTATCTTCAGGTAATATTACTGCGGTTGATAATGAACCAATGGCTATCAACCAGTTAAGTGAAAAGGTAAAAGCGCACAATCTGCAGGATCGCATTCAGCTAGTTTGTGCCTCAATGACGGCTCTTCCCTTTGCGGCAAAAAGCTTTGATCTGATTTGGGCTGAAGGGTGTGCTTATATCATGGGGGTGGAGAATGCGCTAAAGCAGTGGAAACCGTTACTGCAAGATGATGGTATTTTGGTGGTAAGTGATCTTGTTTGGCTAACCGACTCACCTTCAGAGGCGCATAAATCGTTCTGGCTATCGGAATACCCTGATATTCAAACCGTTCCTACTCGTTTAGAGCAGTGTCAAAACCTTGGATATCAAGTACTTGATCACTTCTCGATTAGTCAGCAATCTTGGCAAAACTATTGGCAACCGCTGCAAAAACGAGTGGCAGAGCTATTACCAACCATGCCAGAGTCGCAAGCACTTAAAGATATCACTAAAGAAATTGATATTTATGAGAACCATTTAGGTGATGAGTTTGGATATGAGTTTTTTGTTTTGAAAATAAAATAGATCTCAAAGAAAAAGGGTTATTAGTTTATAACCCTTTTTCATAGTCAAAGATTATTCATATAAAGAAATTGTATTTTGTAGTTGTTCAGTATAACTAAATATATCGTCCAAACTATCAATTGGGTATCTTGTTTCGTTTCTATTCCCATCAAAGATGCCGATGTACTTTTGCTTCGCATTAAAGTGTAATCGACATAATGGCTTACGATTATTGTCATCAAGTAATACTCCAAAATAACTTTGAGTATCTCTAGAATATACACGATTAAGCCCTATTTTTTGTCTAAAAATTGCCTTTACAATATTAAATCCTTCAATTTCATCATCTGTTGTATCAACTTTTGGTCTATCGTTTATTTCTTTATTTTCATCAGACTTTGTAATAATCTCATCTTGAATACTATCCTTAACATCATTACCAATAGCGGACTTCAATCGAGCATTTATACTATCATTTAAAAATTGTTTTAATGCTTTTGTAGTAATGTCTAGAAATTGAGATTTAACCTTAGCAGTTTGAACACCCTCATAAACTTTTGATGTGAAATATTTTACAAAATCTTCATCTGGATTTTGGAACTGCTCTGATAGAACTTTTTTAATTTGATTTAAATATTTTAATTCACCAGCAGCATCAACAACTGAATCAACATCAAAAGAAGACTTCGTTAATTTTTTAATTTCAGGGACAATATGTTCGTCTAAATCTGACAAATCCAGAATAAGGAATGGCTTCTCATCCATCTTATTTGGCGCATCAAGGTCAGTATAAAATTGATATTGGCATCCATTAGTTAAAATCGCAATTCGAGCATTCGTAACAGAAAAATACCTAAACAGTTGATTTGCGTGCTTTGTAGATAGTTGCTCATCGAATTTTTTACATTCGATCAATATCTGAACAACACCATCTTTCATCAAAGCATAATCAACTTTTTCTCCTTTTTTTGTCCCTGTATCTGCTGTAAATTCAGGTACGACCTCATTTGGGTCAAAAACGTCATAGCCTAAAACAGAATGCAAAAACGGCATGACTAAAGCATTTTTCGTTGCCTCTTCCGTTGCCAGATTATTTGATACTTGCGCTACTTTCTTAGACAATGATTCAAGACGATCAACAAATTCCATGTCAACTCCATAATAAAATCTATAATAATGGAATTATATGTTTTCGACTCTTATAAAAATGTTATCTAGTTAAAATTTTCATACATGATACATACAATAACATTAATATCTCTACAGATTATCTTCTCAACCACATATGAATACCTTTTAAGCATCATAAGTAACATGAATATAAAGTTAAACAATATTGATTATTTGCTTGTAGACAGGATGATGAAATCATCTATTATAAATTCTTTATCTTAACTTTGATAATATTAGACTTAACAATAAGAAATTTACTAATATCAAACCCATTATTTAATAAATCAATCTCCATCTAATATAAGTTTAATTTGGTTAATATTACTAATACTCTTAGAG
>NZ_PYOG01000052.1 GCF_003026815.1 Photobacterium damselae
CATGCTATGGCTGAAAGTTTAATTCTTGAAGGGCGAAGGGAAAGATCTTTTCCAAGGGCAGTTAAGCCAAGACCCCAACGGTATCCCAAGAAAAAGAATGCCGTTCACTCTTAAGTGAACGGCATTATCGCTTAGCGGCCTTTTTTTATGTCTGTTGTTTGGGGTTGAAGCAAAGAAAAGACATAAAAAAAGCACCCAATTGGGTGCTTTTTCTTATCTTCATCTTGGATGATTAGATCATAAAGACAAAGATGATAGACAGTGCAGTTACCAAGAATGCTGTCGCATAACAAGCAACTTTACCTACCGTACCTGTATGGAACTTAAGGTCGTGCATACCGTGGTGTAGACGGTGCATCGCATGCCACATTGGTAGTGATAGGGTAGCAATAATAAATAGTGCACCGATAAAGCTTGTTGCAAAGCTGCTTACTCGCTCGTAGCTCATTGCTTCTGGGTCAATCATGCCTAGTGGAACCATGATACCAAGAACAAGAACTGTTACTGGAGTAATCATTGCAAACCAAGTACCGCCAGCACCAAACAGACTCCACCATACTGGCTCATCAGAACGTTTTGGATGTAGATTTACCACGATACTCTCCTTAAACTAGCGCTAGAACAACGACTGAAATCACTGCAACTACAGCCCATTGAGCCAAGATGATGATTTTCTTATCCACTTTCTTGCCCTTAATTTGGATAGGCATTACTTGTGGCATCATGTTGAAGTAAGTGAACGCATGGAACAAGCTACCAGCAAGCGCTAGGATGTTCAAAAGGATCACAATTGGGTTTGCCATGAAGTCTAGCCAGCTCTGCCATGCTTCAGGACCTTTCACTAAGCTACCTAAACCAAAAGTTAGACAGATAGTGAAGAAAATTAGGGGTAGTATTGTTGCTTCACGAATCATGTAGAAGCGGTAAAAAGAACTGTCTTTCCACCAAGTGCGCTTCATTTCGCGAACGTAAGGTTTACGATTGCTCATCCTTATGCCTCCTGAGGTTTTAGCATGGCAATAACGAAATCTTTAGAAGATTCAACTTTGCCTTGGTTTACCGCTGCTGCTGGATCTACGTGTTTTGGACATACTTCTGAACAGTAACCAACAAAAGTACAGCCCCAAGCGCCGTTTTCACCATTAATCAGTTCCATACGCTCTTGTGAACCATTGTCACGGCTATCTAGGTTGTAGCGGTGAGCAAGAGTTAGCGCAGCTGGACCAATAAACTCAGGGTTTAAACCAAACTGAGGACATGCTGCGTAGCAAAGACCACAGTTGATACAACCTGCAAATTGCTTATATTTTGCCATTTGCTCAGGAGTCTGTAGGTTTGGACCATCTTCAGGAGTACGACCGTTACCAATGATGTATGGCTTAATTGCTTCTAGACGCTCAATAAATGGAGTCATATCAACGATTAAGTCTTTCTCAATAGCAAAGTTCGCTAATGGTTCAATCTTAAGACCTTCAGGGTATTCACGTAAGAATGTCTTACATGCAAGCTTAGGTACATTGTTTACCATCATGCCGCAAGAACCACAGATCGCCATACGGCAAGACCAGCGGTAAGCTAGATCTTTGTCTAGGTTATCTTTGATGTAACCTAGTGCATCTAGCACAGACATAGTTTCGTTAAACGGTACTTCGAATGTTTCTAAATACGGTTCTGCATCGTGCTCTGGGTCATAACGCAGAATGTCTACTTTTTGAATGCGATTGTCTGCCATTATGCCTGCTCCTTCTCTTGCTGCTCTGCTGCTTCTTTGGCTGCTGCTTCTTCAGCTGCTGCACCATATAGACGTGCTTTTGGCTGAGATTTAGTGATTGTCACATCGCTGTATTCAATGCGAGGTGCTTCATCACCATTGTAATAAGCTAGAGTATGCTTTAAGAAGTTCTGATCATCACGCTCAGTACAACCTTCGTCTAGACGTTGGTGCGCACCACGAGACTCACGACGTAGAATCGCTGAGTGAACCATAGCTTGTGCTACTTCTAGACCGTAACCAATCTCGATTGCGTAAAGTAGGTCAGTGTTAAATACTTTACCTTTGTCTTTGATGCTAATGTGCTTATAGCGCTCACGTAGCTCAGCTAGCTTATCGATAGTCGCTTGCATTAGATCTTCTTGACGGTAGATACCACAACCTGCTTCCATGGTGTGACCCATTTCAGTACGGATATCTGCCCAGTTCTCGTTACCTTCTTGGTTCATTAGAACATCAATACGGTCTTGAACTGCTTGAATTTGTTCTGCGATAGCCGCGTCATTCCAACCTTTGAACTCAGAAGCACGCTCTGCAGCACCTTCACCAGCTAGGCGACCGAATACTACAAGCTCTGCTAGTGAGTTTGAACCTAGACGGTTAGCACCGTGAAGACCAACAGATGAACATTCACCAACAGCGAACAGACCCTTAATACGAGTTTCGTTATGGCTGTTTGTTTCGATACCACCCATGGTGTAGTGCACGGTTGGACGAATTGGAATTGGCTCTTTTGCTGGATCTACGTTTACGTATGCTTTTGCTAGCTCACAGATAAATGGTAGACGCTCGTGCAAGTACTCTTCACCTAGGTGACGAAGATCTAGGTGTACTACATCACCAAGAGGGTGCTTGATAGTGTTACCTTTTTGCTGCTCATGCCAGAATGCTTGTGAAACTTTGTCACGAGGACCTAGTTCCATGTACTTGTTCTTTGGCTCGCCAACTGGTGTTTCAGGACCCATGCCGTAGTCTTGTAGATAACGGTAACCATTTTTGTTTACGATGATACCGCCTTCACCACGACAACCTTCAGTCATCAGGATACCTGTACCTGGAAGACCTGTTGGGTGGTATTGAACGAATTCCATATCACGTAGTGGTACACCGTGACGGTAAGCCATAGCCATACCATCGCCAGTAACGATACCGCCGTTAGTGTTACAGTTGTACACTCGGCCTGCGCCACCCGTTGCAAGAATAACGGATTTAGCTTTAATACAGATCAGTTCGCCTTCAGACATGTGGATTGCCACAAGACCTTGAACTTGACCTTCATCTACAAGTAGATCAACAACAAAGTACTCATCAAAACGATTGATTTGAGTGTACTTGATTGAAGTTTGGAATAGAGTGTGAAGCATATGGAAGCCAGTCTTATCGGCTGCAAACCAAGTACGCTCTACTTTCATACCACCGAAACGACGAACGTTCACTTCACCGTTTTCTTTACGGCTCCATGGACAACCCCATTGCTCTAGCTGGGTCATTTCGCGAGTGGCATTTTCAACGAAGTATTCAACAACGTCTTGCTCACATAGCCAGTCACCACCGCCAACGGTATCGTTGAAGTGGTTGTCTAAGCTGTCTTCATCTTTAATTACTGCAGCTGAACCACCTTCTGCCGCTACAGTGTGAGAACGCATTGGATACACTTTTGAGATCAGTGCGATTTCTAGATCTGGGTTTGCTTCTGCAGCAGCGATCGCAGCACGTAGGCCTGCACCACCTGCGCCGATTACAGCGATATCTGTGGTAATAGTCTTCACAGCTATCCTCCGAAGGTAAGACGATAAAAATTGTTAACAAAAGTGCATCAAGAGCACTTTCCTTGAAATCCTGACGATATTTTATGAAACAAACGAGCAAGAAAATTTGATTTAGACGCAGCTTTCTAACTTAAATAATCCAAAAGTGTAAGTTGATTACAAAAAATGTGATTATAGTCACAACTTGTAATGTTTTATTAATGTTGGGTAATGTTTTAAAAGTGTAATTTTTGTATGTAATACGTTTTTTGTGTGTTTTGTTTTGATTTATTTTTTTTATTTATTTTCAATATTTATGAAAGCATTTGCCGAAAGCAATCAGGTTAAAAGTTAAAAATGTAAAAATCATGATCTTTTTTGTTTGTTCGTTCGTTTTTGAAAGGTTTTTTAGTTGTATGGTCTGACCTTGGTAATCTGTTCTTTTATTTTAACAACCATTCATATTTATGATGACTTATGGCTGTAATCGGAAAATAACCCGGCTTTTAACTGAGTTTTTTCTGCGGTTTTGCTAAAATTTCGCCCTTAATTGATATGAATGTGAGTATTTGACTATGCAGATGACCTGGCAACCGACCGCCGATGTTGCGATGCTAAAACAACGAGCGAAATTAATTGCAGCAATTCGCCAGTTTTTCTACCAACGAGATGTGCTCGAAGTGGATACGCCTGCGATGAGTCAGGCTACTGTGACAGATATTCATCTTCATACCTTTAAAACGGAATTTGTTGGACCAGGATTTGCGGATGGACAAATTCTGTATTTAATGACCAGCCCAGAATTTCATATGAAGCGATTGCTCTCGGCGGGAAGTGGGGCGATTTACCAGATCTGTAAGTCATTTCGAAATGAAGAATCGGGTCGCTATCATAACCCTGAATTTACCATGCTAGAGTGGTATCGCCCTGGTTTTGATCATCATCAGTTGATGGATGAAATGGATGAGTTGCTGCAATTAATTCTAGGGTGTCAGCAAGCTGAACGGATGAGTTATCAGCAAGCATTTCTTAATGTGCTTGGCGTCTGCCCATTAGAAGGTTCTATGCTTGAGCTAAAACAAGCGGCCGCGAAATTAGGTTTGTCTGATATCGCAGAGCCTGAAGAGGATCGTGATACTTTATTACAACTGTTATTTAGTATTGGGATTGAGGGGAAAATTGGTCAAAAGGTTCCTGCATTTGTCTATGATTTTCCGGCGTCACAAGCGGCTTTAGCTCAGATCAATCCAACCGATAATCGTGTTGCAGAGCGATTTGAGGTCTATTTTAAAGGCATCGAACTTGCGAATGGTTTCCATGAATTGGCTAATGGTGATGAGCAGTTGATTCGTTTTGAAGCTGATAATCACAAACGCATCGAGATGGGACTTGAGCCGCAACCTATCGATATGAATTTGGTCAATGCGCTTCGTGCTGGCTTCCCTGATTGTGCAGGTGTCGCGTTGGGTATCGACCGTTTGATCATGCTTGCTCTTGGCCTTAAACATATTGATCAAGTAACAGCGTTTCCCGTTGATATTGCTTAATTTTTTATAATGAGCAAGAAAAGGCGCAGTAAACAGAGGTCTACTGCGCTTTTTTAGTCTCTTCTATTTGAAGAATGCACCCAATTTAGGGGGAAGGTGCTGTAATCAGAGAGCAAATAGTAAGCTTTAGTTAGGATTCCAAGATTGACTATTTTTACCACCATCAGAGTTATTGCTGACAGTTTCTTGCCGTCTGATGAGAATACGATGCTTACGAGTTAAATGCAAACTATTCTCAATTAATAAAATAAAATGGTGAGAATTTTGTCACGCTTTAGATTTTTACTCATCTAATATTACACGGGCATTGAGTGGTTGGGTTGGGCGGTTGTTATTACCCATAACGGCATGCAGCATCTCTGTTTGTTCTTTCGAACTGGTTTGATGTTCTTGCATAACATACCAACGAACGCCTTCAGTACATGGTGGTGTCGTTAGTGAACCATTAAATTGATAATACTCTCGATCGCGTGGTAGTAATGCTCCTGGTGTTAGGTCTTGTTTGATCTCTATGGTTTGCCCCTTTTCTGGAATCTCATTGAGCAGTGCGTCCAGATCGCTATTGGCTCGAGGACCAATTTCAAACATCACAGAGATAACAGCAAGCTTTCCTTTATCATCAGCATTTACAAAATGCGCTTCGAGTGGGTACTGTTTTCCGTCAATGAGGTTTTCAGATGGGGTATGAAAGTGAAACTGCTTTAAGTGGTAAGTATCACCATTGATGATCACATCATTTTTACCGCTAACCAAGGCTTCGATAGTGTGGCCATTATTCACTAATTGAGTCACTTTTCCTTGGTAGTCTATGCGCAATGGCAGCAAGTTAGCTTGAGTTGCCTTGGTGATATTGATTGGCGACTGGTTTACCCCAGTTGCACATAGTGGCGCAACCTCACCCCAATGTTCTGGACCGTTAGCTTCACCATAACCCCAACCTTCGGCTTGTACTTGGCCTGCAAATAAAAGAGCTAAAGATAAACAAGTTGCGGATGCTGTTATTTTTTTCATGTTTTTTCCTTAATATACCTAGCGTATCTAGTGTAGCGCATAACTGAAAATCAAACAGATGAGACCAGTGAATCTTGAGTGTTTTTAATTAACTCTAGTGATATTGCTTCTATCTTGAAACAAAAAGCCAGACTCAATAGTCTGGCTTTTGGATTAAGAGTACTAATAACAGTATTAGACTTTAAAACGAGAGACGTCAGTGCGCATTGCTGCCGCCGCTTCACTCATATTGTTGGCGCTTTCTGTTGCTTCTTCAGTCTGCACTGCTAAATGTTCTGCAACATCACGAATTGCCTGTGTATTACGGCTGATATCTTCACTGACCGCTCGTTGTTCTTCCGCTGCGCTGGCAATATGGGTCGCCATATCCGAAATTTCCGTAATAGCAATGGTAATTTGATTAAGGCTTTCGCTGGCCGCTTCTGCAAATCCAACACTTTGATCGGCAAGACCTGTACTTGCTTCCATGGTCTCAACAGCTTGGCGTGTGTTTTGTTGCAAGGTATCGATCATCGTGCGGATCTCTTCGGTGGAATCGTGAGTACGTTGACTTAGAACTCGCACCTCATCGGCCACAACAGCAAAGCCGCGACCTTGTTCTCCTGCTCGTGCTGCTTCAATTGCCGCATTTAAAGCCAGTAGATTGGTTTGTTCGGCAATGCCTTGAATCGTTGATAGGATCTGATTGATATTTTGGGCATTACTTTCCAGCTCATGAATCACTGCCGCTGCATCTTGTACTTGATTGGCTAAAGAAGTAATGGCTTGACGGTTTTCACCAATAACTTGCTGACCTTCTTCACAGGCGGTGGTTGATGCTTGAGCTGCTGATGCGGTCATCTCGGCATGACTTGCAACTTCCGCTGAGGTTGCTGACATCTCATGGATCGCTGTTGCTATCTGGTTTACATCATTTTGCTGGCTAGCTACTTTTTGGTTGGCTTGTTGCGTTTGTTGAGCTGAAAGATCGGCATTTTCTTTCAAGCTTAAAGAATGCTTGGCGATGCCTTGGATCATATCTTGGAGCTGGGCAAGAAACTGATTCATGTAGGTTGCCAGTTCACCAATTTCATCCATACGCTGAACATCAATACGTTGGGTAAGATCGCCATTACCTTGTGACAGTTGTTGTACCGAAACGGATAAATCTTTTAGAGGACGCAGTAGGTTATTAATCACTAAGGTCGCAATAACTGCAATGATAATGTAGAGGATAATCGAGGCGATAATCACAAAGGTAGCTTGTTCACCAATAGATGCGTACGCTAATGTTTTATCTTCGACGACGACCAGTTTCCAATCGGTTCCAGCAATCGGGCTAACAGCGATCAGTTTTTCTTGACCGTTAGTTAAGGTTATCGTACCGATGCTTTGCTGTTGTTCGAGACTATTAAGCAGTTGAGGTGTTAATTCGTCATCTAACTGAGTCGCTGGTTTCTGGCTTAGCGCTTCATCTTTGTAGGCGACAATTTTGTTATTACCATCAAGTAATAAAGCATAGCCATCATTATCGAGCTTGAGGTTAAGAACCTGCTGAATAATATGTGTGACGGTAAGATCGGCAGCTAAGACCCCTTGTTTTTTCCCCTTAAACGACTTAGCTAAGCTCACCACTAGGCTACCATCAAAGTCTTGATAGGGTTCAGTGATCGTAAGCTGATTAGTCTTCATTGCGTTTTGATACCATGGGCGGTTTCTTGGATCATATCCAGCTGGCCAATCTTCAGTTTTGTCACCATAGGCTATGGTGCCGTCACTAAATCCACCATAAACAGACAAAAAATGTCCCGCATGTTTGGTGAGGAGTAACTCTCTATCAACATCATCTTGATTTGCAATCAGAGGCTCATTCGCTAGCATCATATCACTGCGAGTTTTTAACCAATCGCCGATATAGTTACTGGTCGCATGGCCAATTGCCGTCATTTGGTTCGTGACTTCTTGCGTGGTTTCATTGCGAAGCTGAGTGATGGAAAGCGTGGCTTGCACTGCACTTACAGTTGCGATGATGACACCAATCGCAATCTGGATTTTTAGTTTTATGGTGTATCTCATAGGTTTCTCGATATTAAGCCAAGTGGAATTCTTTTATAAAAATAAATCTTATAAGGAATAAACAATCTGTTGATGTTTTCGGCTTAAAGGGAAAATACCTAAGGAAATAATGATTGAACGGGTTTATTCATTTGATGAAGTGTGATCTAAATCGGCTTAGGCTTATTGGGGGATGGTTAGACCTAAGCCGAATAGTATCAATTCAAAATAAGAAGGGCGAGATAGACAATGGCTAAGCCTACAAGTCCAATAATAATGCCTGCTTTTGCCATATCTTTAGTTTCAATTAATCCAGTTGAATAAGCTAAAGAGTTAGGAGGCGTTGATACAGGTAGAATCATGCCAAGTGAAGCCGAGAAAGCAACGACAATCAAGACACCTTGTAATCCTCCCATGCTAGATAGGCTTTCCATCGAGGTTGTCACCGCTGCGGCAATAGGCATTAATAGGTTGGCTGTTGCGGTATTCGACATAAAGTTTGCCATCAGCCAGCAGATCAGTGACAAGCTTAAGACCACCGCAAATGGGGTTAGGGTATTGTAATCAATGGCATGGGCAAGTTCTTTAGCGAGTCCTGTTTTATCAAGGCCTAAACCGATAGCAATACCTCCGGCAACCAACCACAGCACATCCCAGTTAATCAGTTTGAGCTCTTCTTTGCCCATGATGCCTGTTAAGGTGAAAATGGCTAAAGGAATAATTGCCACAACATACGAATTCATGCCGTGTAGAGCGGTGGTCATCCAAAGTAGTATGGTTAAGGCAAAAGTGGCATAGACAACAATCGCTTGCCAGCTAGTTTGAAATTGGCCATTAAGTTGTAATGTCATGGTTGGTTGGGATGATGGAAACAGCTTTTGCAGTAACCACCAAGCAAAAGCCAGTTGGACTATGACAAAAGGCAGGCCCATCATCATCCAATCAAGGAAGCTTATAGTATTTTCTCCGGTTAAGTACTGCAAAGCGATGGCATTAGGTGGTGTACCTATTGGTGTTGCAATACCCCCTGTATTGGCTGCAATTGGGATACACAAAACTAATGCTTTGATACCAATATCGCCTTTAGGGACAGATGCAATAATAGGGGCAAGTAGAGCAAGCATCATCACGGTTGTCGCTGTGTTAGACATAAACATAGAAAAAACAGCGGTTATTAGCATCAGGCCTAACATAATAAAACGAGGTTGCTGGCCAAAAGGTTTGAGTAAAACACGAGCCAAATTATTATCGAGTTCATATTTTGAAGCAGCAATCGCTAACGCAAATCCCCCCATAAAAAGAATAATAATGGGTGAAGAGAAAGCGCCGAAAATATCGGTGTAAGCAAGCATATCCCCCATTTCATGCCCTGTTGGAGGTTGGCGAAACCAATGTAACCCTTTATCTGAAATCATGATAAGTTCCAGAGCAATGATCAAAATGGATGTCGCGAATACAGGAACGGGTTCTAATACCCAAAGTAATGCCGCTAATAGGAATATAGCAAGAAGACGGTGCTGAATTAAGGTAAGGTTTTCAAGTGGAATGTTATCGATCGGCATCATAAGTACCAGCAATGGGATACCAAAAGCGATCAGTAATTTGATCAGTCGTGCAACGGGGAATCTTTTCATAGAACTGGCCTGATTAATAGAATAACTATGACCAGAATACTCATTTTTTGATTGTTTTTTCGCCGAGTTATATCAATTTTTCTAAATAAAAAAGGAGCTCAAATGGCTCCTTTTGTTAGAAAATGTTATCTCTGTCGCGGCTTATTGCTCTGACTCAGATTGTTGGTTGATTTCTGCATAAGGTTGACCCATACGAGTTACAGTGCCTGATTGAAGGCTTTCAACAAAATGTACGGCATCCTTACTGAATAAATTGATAACCGTTGAGCCTAATTTGAATCGACCCATTTCTTGGCCTTTTTTCAAAACAACAGAAGTTTCACCTGTTGGTGCATAATCCCAACGTCGAATACTTGGTCCTGTTGGTGGGGTTACCGTTCCAGCCCATACTGTTTCGATGCTGCCTACGATAGTTGCACCAACAAGAATTTGTACCATAGGACCAAAGTCGGTATCAAAAACACAAACTACACGCTCGTTGCGAGCAAATAAGTTCGGGACATTTTCAGCCGTTAGTGGATTAACCGAGAACAAATCACCTGGAATATAGATCATTTGGCGTAAAGTACCGTCACATGGCATGTGTACTCGGTGATAATCTCTTGGTGATAAATAGAGTGTTGCGAAACTGCCATCGGTAAAGCGTTCTGCTAATTCGTTATCACCACCAACCAGTTCACGAGTATCAAAGTAGTGACCTTTCGCCTGAAATAGACGACCTTCTTTGATTGGGCCTAGTTGGCTGACACAAGCATCGGCAGGGAAACAGACAATGTTGGCATCATCATTTATTGGACGAGCACCGTCTTTAAGTTCACGCACAAAGAAATCATTGAATGTAGCATAAGCCGCTGGATCAGGGTTACGCGCTTCAGCCATCTCAATTTTGTATTGCTTAATAAACCAACGGATTACAGCGGTTGTTAGTTTGCCACCTTTCCAGCTTGCTAATTTGCCAGCAAGGCGAGTTAAAGCATGTTTCGGCGCACAGTATTGTAGGCCAATTTTAATGTTATCAAGCACGGTATGAATTCCAGAAATTCTTAATATATCAATGTGATAGTTATTCTTTCGTTACATTTGTGAATAACTATAACCGTTTATGATACCTAAATATGGCATTAATACCAATCAATCATACAGTGGGGTAGGTGGAGTGTGAGGGAATTAGGTAAACTCTGAGTGACTATACTCAGAGTTTACAGGTAATATTTGACTTACTCAGCACTCTTATTGCGAGAGAACTGACGATTAGCCACGTTTTCAGACATGCTCTCGATAATACGATGGTAGCTGTCAAAACGTTCTTGGTTAATATGACCATCTTCTACTGCTTCTCGAAGAATGCAGCCTGGATCATCTTTGTGTTTACAATCTCGGAACTTACAACCGCCTAGGTAGTTACGAAATTCCACAAAGGCTTTGGTTACATGTTCTGGCTCAAGATGCCACAAACCAAATTCACGTACCCCTGGTGAGTCGATCAGATCGCCGCCATCTTCAAAGTGGTAAAGGCGAGCTGCTGTGGTGGTATGTTGGCCTAATCCTGAGTTTTCAGAAACATCGCCCACTTCCGCATCAACTTCTGGCATTAAGGTATTAACCATGCTGGATTTACCTACACCTGATTGGCCTGCAAAAATGGTCGTATGATTTTTTAAATCTTGCTTTAATTCATCCATGCCTTCACCTGTTTCGGTGCTGACATAACGAATGTTATAGCCAATATCTTGGTATAACGACAGAGTCTCTTCGACCTGTTGACGCTGTTCTTTATCGAGCAGGTCGATTTTGTTGAGCACAATGAGTGGTTCAATTTCAACGGTTTCTGCTGCAATTAGGTAACGGTCGATAATATTTAGTGAGAGCTCTGGCAAGATAGCCGAGACAATTACGATAAGATCCACATTTGCGGCAACCGCTTTTACACCATCATAGTAATCAGGACGGGTTAATACGGATTGACGCTCATGCACCGCTTCAACAACACCTGCGATACCCTGTAATGCTTCAACGCCTGGACGCCAGACTACGCGATCTCCAGAGACGAGGCTGCGAATGCTACGACGAAGGTTACAACGGTGCACTTTGTGGGTCTCTAGATCTTCGATATCAGCATGTTGGCCGAAACGAGTGATCACCAGACCTTCACGAGGACTTTCGAGTAAGGCTTCATCCCATTGGACGGTATCACGCTCTTTGTTCAAGCGCTTATTTTGGTTCGAGCGTACACGACGGCTCTGACTTTGGGTTAATTTTTTCTTTTTTGCCACAAGAATATCGTTCAGTTTGGGTTGGCTTTCGGTATTATCATACATGGTTTAGTCACAAAATAGGCAATATCTCATGACAATCAATGAGCAGAATCTAATTTGGATCGATTTAGAAATGACTGGATTGGATCCAGAAACCCATAAAATCATAGAAATAGCGACCATTGTGACAGATGCACAATTAAATATTTTAGCTGAAGGTCCTGTGCTAGCAATCCATCAGCCAGAAGAAGAATTGGCGAAGATGGATGACTGGTGCACAACAACACACACTAATAGTGGTTTAGTTGAGCGAATTCGTCAAAGTAAGATTACAGAGCAAGAAGCTGTTCGACAAACGATCGAATTTCTGGAAAAGTGGGTACCTAAAGGCGCATCGCCAATTTGCGGAAATAGCATAGGTCAAGATCGTCGTTTTCTGTATAAGCATATGCCAGAGCTTGAAGCCTACTTCCATTATCGCTATTTGGATGTGAGCACAATTAAAGAATTGGCTCGACGTTGGCAGCCTGAAGTATTAAATGGCTTTAGTAAGAAAGGTAGCCATTTAGCATTAGATGATATTCGCGATTCTATTGCTGAATTAAAGTACTATCGAGAGAATATTTTTACAATATGATGATTTAATGGGCGTTTGTTTGTGTTTGTCATATTTTTTTCTTGAAAGTATATTGCATCCTGAAAATTTAGTCGTATAATGCGCAGCCTCGAAAGGGGATAACGAGTTTATTTCCTTTCGGTGAAAATCGGACGCGGGGTGGAGCAGCTTGGTAGCTCGTCGGGCTCATAACCCGAAGGTCGTTGGTTCAAATCCGGCCCCCGCAACCAATGCGACACTAGCTCAGTTGGTAGAGCGCAACCTTGCCAAGGTTGAGGTCACGAGTTCGAACCTCGTGTGTCGCTCCAAATTTAAGTTGTCATCGAACTTTATCGGTGAAAAAATCGGACGCGGGGTGGAGCAGCTTGGTAGCTCGTCGGGCTCATAACCCGAAGGTCGTTGGTTCAAATCCGGCCCCCGCAACCACTTGCGACACTAGCTCAGTTGGTAGAGCGCAACCTTGCCAAGGTTGAGGTCACGAGTTCGAACCTCGTGTGTCGCTCCAA
>NZ_PYOG01000053.1 GCF_003026815.1 Photobacterium damselae
AACCCAGTACCAGAAAAAAGCCGTGACTTCCCTACTCTATAACCAGTTTCTGAGCAAGATGAGCTACTTTAAAAAGAGACATTTTAATCTGGGAAAGAAAAAGGACATTTTAAATTGGGATAAACACGTTTCATTTTTACAACAAACACACAACATAATAGCATTAAGTTAAAAACAGACAGATAACCTTAATAAACTGATCGTTAATTCCACGGATATTACGATATTTAGTCATTTCGTTTGGAATTTGAAGATATTTTAGTCATCGCTGCATTTTTCCGCAATCCACTTTCTGCTCATTTTGTATGAGATCCTGCTCACTTAATTCAGATCTATATAATATTCTAGTAACGTTAAATTTCATACAGTCAACACAAAAAACACACAGAGCTCGAATAAAATAAACAGTTGACCAGTTATTTTCTTGTTTTTTATATCTTTTTTCCACGGCGCTTTATGTGCATTATGTTAAATGGCTATTTACAAAAGCAGAAGCAGTAGATATAGATTAGTGTTTTACTCTGTATAAATACTTTATACGTTCTATTTGTAGAGTTTTATTCTTTTGAGAAAACACCGTTTTAAAAACTCATCTTAATTCCGAGATTTATATGAAATATGTGATCGAGATCATTATTTTTTTACAAATATTAGCATTCTGAGCTCTTTAACAATTGATGCCACGGCAAGTTATCCGCCCCGAGAAGACCCCTTGTGATAAGGCAGACTCCTCATTTTGGGATAATTGACGATGGAAGCCCGTAATATTCCATCAGGTTAATTCGTTTATTGATTAACCAGCACACCTAACAATTCGCAATTGTGGCAAGGTGCCGCTCCCTCATGGCGGCTCAGTGTATACAGTGAGATAAGATCAACGCGCACCCTTTGGGTGGGTGCGCCATTTTCAGGAGGGAGCCGATATGTTTCTAATTTGCTTTACGGACAAAGCTGTACGATTTGCAGAGCTCATAGGGCGTCATTTCGATCCTTTAGCTCATGGCAATCTAAAGCTCAAACGTTCATCAGACCCAGTACTGATTCATTTGACCTGTAATCCTAATATTTGGTCTGTGGGTCTGCAGGTAGGAATGAGTTGGTCATTAGATACCAACGGCGATGTGATAAAAACGCATATTCCATGCTACCCATGGCGCGAATATCAATATCCACCTCAAGCAAGATCACGCTTACGCTCATAAGTCGCGATAGCTGACGCTTAAGCCATTGGCGTGAGCCATCACGATTTCATACACACATCTAGCCTGTGAGTGTGTTTTTCAGCGTCTCAATTCGCTGTTTTTTTTATTCGGGACAATAGGGGCGTCCAGGTTAAGTTTACACTTAAAACTTTCTTTAATTTGGCGGCAACTTCCTATTGTCCTCCCTTCATCGAACCGTGGCATCCCATACCGTCGAGTGACACATCACTTATTGATCTCGTCATGCGTGTTTACTGCCATAGCTTCACTATGGCAGTACGCATCTGTGTACGCTTTCGCTTTTATTTAATGGTAACTTTTTAGGAAATAACTCCATGAACACACTTGCATTTTCAGCTCCATCCATTTTTATGGCAAAAAACAAAAACATCATCATGACAGCGCTTTTGGCACTGTTCCCCGTTGCAATGACGTTTGTGCCAGACCTCGCTTATGCCGCTGATATGTTTGCCGAAGGTAAACAAGAGATCATCGACTCAACCGGTAAAGACTCCACCCTTTGGTTCTCGATGACGGCGGTAGGCTTGGCGTTTGCGCTTGTATTGGGCTTTACCACCAAAAACTGGTTTGCGGCCATCGGTGGCTTCTTCATCGGTATGATTTTCATGAACGTAGCCGCTGGATTCATCGGCTTAGCTTAATGAACCAAAGCCAACCTACCTTCTACAAAATCCCGCACTACCTTGATCAACAAGGGGTGATCATGGGATTTCCAAAGGATGAAATCATTCCGGCGTTGGTGGTGTTTGGGTTGTTTGCCATGCTGCGCTATACCTTAACGGGACTCGGTTTAGGATCACTGATTTGGTATTGCCTGCGTCGCATCAAGCAAAGTAAGGGCGAGAATTTTCTCGCCCTTAGCCTTTATTGGTTTGCACCACCCTACATCAGCACTCAGGTGAAATTCAAACGCACTCCCTCAAGTGATAAGCGTTACTGGCTCAACTAAGGAATCGCCTCTATGCGAGCAAGCAACCGCAAGGACGCCCTTGAATGGGCGTCTTTGCTTAACCGATGGTTTAAAATCACCATCGCTTTATTAATTTTTATCAACCTTACCCTAACGGGCGCTCTGGTCTATCTGGCTTCAAACCAACCACGCACCGTCGTGCCACCGATGGTCAGCCAAGAGTTTACGGTTTCCAGCTTATCGGTCAGTGACAGCTACTTAATCATGATGGCTGAGTATATGTTGCTGCTTAAACTCAACGTCACCCCTGAAAATGTCGTGCGTAACTACCAACAGTTACTCAATTACGTCAGCAGTCGTGACTACCACAACATTCAGCCCTCGTTCTTAAGCGAAGCAACGGAAATTAAGAAAGAAAAAATCTCGTCGTTTTTCACCGCCAAAGCCATTGCGGTTTCACACAACAATCTAGTGGTGCGTGTTTCAGGCAAACTCTCCAAATTTGTTGGTGAACGTCCGCTTGAGCCGGAAAATGCCACCTACTTAGTGCATTTTTCTTATCCTGCTGGGGTGCTTGAGCTTAAAAGCATCACTCGTCAACCGTAACTGAACGCAACTCTCGTTGCGCTCTTTTTTTGGATACTCATTTATGAAATCACTGCTTTTACTGGCTGCTTTGTTACCAGCAGTGGCGGTCGCTGCGCCACCAACCACCATCCCATTTAGCAACAATGAAACCATTACCTTAAACCTCTCAAGTATGGACATTAACCGCTTGGTGGTGCAAGACGACAAAATCACGTCGGTTACTTGCCCAACCGGATTTTGTACCTTACCGATTAGTGAAGAAGGCGCAGGGGTTGACCCGCAAGGCGCAGCGCTCATCACCATTGATGTGCTTGAGCCCTTTACCTTGTATGTGACCACGCAAAAAGGTCGTAGCTTTGGTGCCTTTGTGCGCCCGCTAGCGGTGCCTGCGGTCACTACCTTGTTGGTCTCAACTGACCGTGATACCGAGCAAGCGGCCAAATTTGAGCACCAATCTCCTTACAGTGAAACGTTAGCTCGCCTCATTCGTCACATGGTAACTGACACCCAACCCGATGGGTTTTTAAAGCAATCGGTGACCAGCAAACCGTCACCATTTGGTCTTTTTTCCCTGCAAGCCCTTCGCAGTTATCAAGGTGAATCCTTAACAGGAGTGGTCTACTACCTTAAAAACCCGACCACTCAAGCCGTCACCATTGAGCCGGACAGCTTTTATCAAAAAGGGGTTTATGCGGTGGCGTTCTCCGCCAATCGCATTCCGCCTGGAGGCAGTATCTACCTTTACCAAATCACAGGACGTTAATTCATGGGGATACTGGATTTATTCACCCGAAAGGGGGCACAAAGCTTGGATGAAGCACCAAGCTTTCTAGAAGAAGATAACGTGAGTACCCGCACCAAGAACTGGACGCTCTTTGGCATAGTGCTACTGTTTTTTGGGCTCTGCGGCCTTGTGTTTTGGCTTATTAACAAACCCAAAGAAACCTTTGTCCCACCGTCGCCGGACTTCGAGCCGGTTATCACTGAGGATTTTACTGATAAAGATGCCAAGTCTGCACTGCAAGCGCAGCAACGCACCATTATCGCACTGGAGAAAAGCGTCAGTGAGCTAAAAAAAGAGCGACAGCGACTCTCTGAGCAGGTGGCAACGGGACTTGACCGCTTAGAGCAGCGACTTAATGACAACAGTGAAGAGACCGAGCGGTTAATCAATAACAACTTGGATGCTTTTCGTGATAGTGCCACTACCGACCCGTCAAATTCAGTTACACCGTCACTTGACCCATTTGGCTCACTTGACCAATACCCACAGGTGCCAACGGCCCCCAGAGGATATCTTGATGACCACAGCTTAAAAGACATCCCAACCACCACTCGACGCGGTATTCAAACCTTCTCCTATCGATGGCCGAAGATGGCAAGTGAAACCACATATCGCCGCACCAGTGATAACTATGTGCCAACGGGCAGTTTTGTTACGGCAGTATTAATGGGGGCTGCCGATGCCAATGCAGGCGTAAACGCCCAAGGCGATACCGCGCCTATCGTCTTTCGCACCATCCATGAGGGCATTTTGCCTAACGGTAAACGCTCACGCATCAAGGACTGTTTTGTGACTGCTTCTGTGTATGGCGAAATCTCCTCTAACCGAGGCATCGCACGTCTTAACCGCATGAGTTGTATCTTTGATGAGGATGGGGAAGAAGACATTCTTGATATTCCGGTGCGTGGTACGGCGTTCAGTTTTGCTCGTAACGGTATGCGAGGCACCCCTGTGATGCGAAATGGGAAAATCATCCAAATGGCGGGCATATCAGGGCTCTTTACCGGACTTGGCGATACCGCCAAGAACGCTTCAAGTAGCACCATCACAGGCCCCTCAGGGGTAGTGTCAACCGTAGACCCAAGCAAAGCTCTGCTTAACATGGGAGGCTCAGCACTGGAAAATATTGGGTCAAAACTGGCTGATTACTACATCAAACTGGCCGAGCAATATCACCCCATCATTGAGCTCAATCCTGGCTCGGTAGTCAATTTGGTGTTCCTTGAGGGTTTTCCTCTTGACCCATTAATGCGCGATGGATACGAGCAGCGCTTAAGCGCACAAGAAGTGCCGCAATCGGTAGGAGATATGGCAAGCCAACTGATGACCAACATGATGAACCCGTTGGCCGCACAACCAACCTTGCCGACTAACCCATTAAAACAACAACTGTCCGCACAGTTGCAACAAAAAGCCAACCAATTTGATGCCACCACGCAATCGCCCCCTCAACCTGTTTATAGCCCCTATTAAGGAGTCATGATGAAACGACTTGTTTTTCTGCTAACCCCAATTCTGCTCGGCGGCTGTGCCGCGGGCATGAACGATGATTTCTCCTGCTCAGCCGTTGACGGCATTGAGGGGTGTGTCTCAATGACTGACATCAACACCTTGGTTGACCAAGGGCAATTTGCGACCGACAGCCAAGGCAATGTTCTGGGTAAGAGTCAGGTTGTGGCTGCGGCCAACAAGAATGTTGGCATCATTGAGGTAACGGCGCCGACCCGTGTTACCGACGGCGTACCCATGGCCTTAGCCTACCCCAATCGGCCAACACGCCAACAAGAGCGCGTACAAGAAATCACGGTGTTCCCCTACATTGACAATGCAGGCAATTACCATGCAACCAGCCGTATCTTCACCGTTATTACCCCATCGCGTTGGGTCCATCAGCAATAGGAGTCCTCATGGGTTTACTGGCAAAGGGCAAACTTTCAACCTTATTTAAACGTGCCCATCCTGATGCGGGGCATCTTCATAATGAATTGCCGTATCGTTACTACAATGACGATACCGAGTTGTTTGAAAACCATCAAAGCCTTGGCTTTGGTAAACACTTAAGCGTCCTTGGCGGTGCTAACGACGAATTGGTGGATGCTCTAAACGACTTGGTGATGCGGCTGCCCGAAGGAAAAGACTGGGATTATCAGTTTGTGCTAACGGGCAATAATCAAGTGGGGCACTTGATTGACAAAAACTGCCAAGAAGCCTCGGTTCGTGGTGGCATTGTGGCTGAGCTTGCTCAGAACCAAGCCATTTATGCCCATTATGGGGCGCGTCATGGGTTTAATACGCGCATGGGTAGTAGCTATCGGTTTGATTTAAAGAACTATACCGCCAGTTTCTATTGCACCTCACGAGCGAAAGAAGAGACGGTGTTAGATATCAAAACCTCCCTTGAGTACGGCTTTGTTCAAGCAGGGCTTGATCATTCCCCCATTACACCGCCTGAGCTCATCGATCAGGTTAGCCAGGTATTAAACTTTAACAGCGCCCGTAATACACCGAGTAAGGCGGCATACAACGAAGATGAACATCTTCATACCCAAATGCTCGAACTCGACAGCGAGTTTCTTATCCATAAAGGCTATGTTGAAAGCCGTTGCACTTTTGACCATCAGGTAGAGCCGGCTCATACTCGTATCGTCAATTTCACTTTGCGTAAATTGCCGCCAGAGTTTCGTCTCTACGCTTTTTCCAACTGCCTAGCTTCCCTTAAAAACGCGGCCAACGCCCTGCGTTGTCCATTTCGCATCAGTTGTAATTTTCGAGTCGAGCCAACAGGCAAGCAGAGAATGGATAATGAAGGAAAAATTCGTAACTTAGTCAAATGGGTTAACTCGCCTATGGGACGACTTCTCCCTACAGCCTCAAAAGAGCTTGCTGAGCGCGAAGAGCTGCAAGATGCCTTCTTACGTGACGAATGTAAAATTGCCTCGATGATTTTCACCTTAACCCTCTTTACCGATAAACAACGAATGAAAGGCGATGTGGCATCAGCACTTGGGGTCTTTCGTGAAGCGGGACTCTCTTTAATTGAAAACGATATGGTGCAAGGCCAAGCATTGCTGGCCTCACTGCCGTTTTCCATGTTGGAGTTTTACGATGATTGCAAGATGTCGGGGCGTGCCCGTTCGATTAAAACCTCCAACCTAGTGAACTTCTTTCCCATTGTGGCCGAGTACAAACAACTCAATGGCGGGGTACTCCTACCCACCATGCGCCATCAAATCAACTACTTCCATCCTTTTAGGATGGGAACCGATAACTACAACATGGCGATAACTGGAACATCAGGCAGCGGTAAATCCTTCATCACCCAAAACATCGCCAACGCCATCTTCTCCGAAGGAGGTAAGGTGTGGATATTGGATAAAGGCGATTCCTATAAGAAGTTCACCCAAATCAATAATGGCGTCTACATGACTGCGGGTAATATTTTCTTAAACCCATTCAGTCACATTCTTGATGCGGAGCAAAAAGCAGGGGGACAACTGGGGGATGGGCGCAATGACGGTACCCAAGACCATCCACTCGCCATTTTGCTTGATGATATTACCGGCCTTATCGCGGCCATGGCCGCGCCCAATACCGATTTGGACGACACCCTTGAGAGTGCGCTCAGCGATGCCATCTTAATGGCATGGGAAAGCAATAAGCAAAATACCTTGATTGACCATGTGCAAGACGCACTCTTTACCTTAAGCGAAGAGCGCGAAGACAAGCGCATTCGAGATTTTGGGTATCAGCTCAACAAGTTCTGCCAAGATGGGATTTACGGTGACATCTTTAATAAGCGCTCGCAGCTTGACCCAAACGTTCACCTGACCACCATTGAGTTAGATGGATTTAGTGATAACTTGCTGCAACCTGTGATGTTTGCTCTTATGGTCTCCATTAACCAAGCCATGTATCTAGCAGGCAGTCGCAGCGTACCAAAAATGTGCATTATTGAAGAAGCTTGGAAGCTCATGTCAGGCAGCAATCGTCAGGCTCGCGCCTTCATTGATAAAGGGTATCGTACCGCACGTAAGTTCGGTGGCGGCTTTACCACCGTGACACAAGGGATTGTGGATTTCTTTGCCTCCCCTGAAGCCACTTCGGCTTATAACAACTCGGACATTAAGCTCATCTTGAGGCAAGGGGACGGATTCGACAAATTTATAAAAGAAAACCCCGAAGCCTTTGACCCTATGCATGTGAACCTGATAAAACGCTTTCCCCCTGCGGGGCAAACCGGCTTTTCCTGCAGCATGTTGCAAGCAGGGCCCAACATCACGTTCCACCGTTTGTTCGTTGACCCATGGACGCTCTCGCTCTACTCCACACACCCCAAAGAGTACGAGTATTGCGAAACCTTGCTCAGCAATGGCACACCACTGATGGATGCCATCAACCAAACAGCATGGCACTTCTATGGTGACAACATGAAGCATTTTGAAGACATCAAGGCGCAATACCTGCTCGATAAACAGAGCCAAGAGATGACATAGATGAAAATAGACTTACCCACCCTCATACTCGGTGTGGCGTTGAGTGTGCCGAGCACCCTCATTGCCGCCTATTATTTGATGCCACCGCCTTCTATGGCAGTGTTTGACTTAAAAGGGGTTATTAGTGATTACAGCCAAGAGCTCTCGACCATGAACTTAAGTGATGAAGAGGTAGCGCGTCGCAGTCGGCAGTTCAGTTTCTTAGTTGAAGCAACACTCAATCGTTACAGCACGGCCAACAATACCACGATTTTTGTCGAGCCTGCGGTCATCCAAGGGGCAAAGAACATCACTCCCGAAATCGCAGAACAGGTGAAGCAGAGCCTTTACCGATACAACCAAGGGTAAATTATGCAGTTATTTCAGCACTATCTTGAGCACCGCCCTGATGTCAGTGCGGTGGCACGCTTTTTAGTGATCGCCAACCAACATGGTCTACAACTGACCAAACCCCACGCCATTGGTGCAGAGCTACCCTTTTTTGTAGCTGGAATATTATTGGATTGGGTGTGTCCAGCTGTGTTTAAAGAGATCCCGGAACATCTTCGCTCAATCGAAATTGAGCGAGTGTACATCAAAAGTGCCTTATTTCGTCTCGATGTGGCGTCTATTTGCCGACAACTACAGGGATGAATTATGAAACCTTGGCCGCTTATCGCCGCCTTGCTCTTAAGTCCCGTACTTCATGCCAAATCGTTGGGGAATATTGCCCCCACTTTTAGCATCATTGAAATCGACATGCTCGATTGGATCAACGCCCGGTTAACCCACTATCAAGAAACAGGCGAGATGGATGCCATGGAAGCTCGATTTAAAGAGCAAGTGAAACAATCGGTAAAACGACCTGTCCCCGTTGCAGGCATCACCCCAACCACCAACCCAACAACCTTCACCGTCGATCCCACCCTCACCTTAGCCGCTGACATCAAAGACAATAAGGGCAAGGTACTGTTTAAGAAGGGACTGAAAATCAACCCGTTCAATGCTAAGACCTGGCCTAACGGCCAAGCGCTTCCGCATTTACAGCTTAGCAAGCAATTGGTGTTTCTCGACGGGGATGACAAGCGGCAACTCAACTTTGCCAAGCGCTACTTAGCCAATGAACGCGCCAAAGCCAAGCCACTACCAATCAAATGGGTGCTCATTAATGGCGCGCCTGAAACCGTGTTTCAGTTTTTAGGTGAGCGCATTTACTTTGACCAACTGGGTAACATCACAAGGCAGTTAAAGGTTAAACATGTGCCGTCCGTTGCCATGCAGGACGGTTTTGCCTGGAAGATACAAGAGTTTGATATCAGCAATGAGTCGCTAACCTTAGATAAATAGGAACAACGGCAGCTCTTGCTCCGTCATTCTCGCTTTTTCCTAAGCTCGATTTTTCACAATGAGGTTAATGAGTCAAAGACGAATGCTCTCATCGTGAAAAATGAGCATACATCAATATAACGGAACCACTATGCCGAATTATTTTAGCCTCATTCTGACGAGTCTGAGAACACAAAAGGGGTTTACTCAAATTGAGATGAGCAAAAAACTGGGATTAGCACGCCAAACATATCAGGACTATGAGAGTGGTAAACGAGAACCACGATATACAACGATTATTAAATGTGCTCACCTTCTTGAAGTGTCACCGTCTCTATTTTTTAGAACCACGCCACAAGACAGTATAAATGAACGACTTCGACATCTGAGTAATGAAAAGTTAATCCAAGAGGTCAATCGACGCTTAATATCTGTCCTACCTGCAACTAATTAGATTGAGAGTCTAATGAAAAATAGGAAATACGGGCTGTTAGCCCTTACCTTCTTCCCTTTTCTGGTAAACGCCAGCATTTGGCCGTTTCAAAGTGAAGAAGAAACAATGCTTAACCAAGTTTGCCCAAACTGCGCTTTGGTTGCCAAAGACATCCAAATGCTGCAAGAAAAAACCTGCCCAGATGGACTCACGCCAGGAGCTGTGATGGACATTGCGCAAAGCAAACAGTTCTACCCCATGCTTTTGGCCTTAAAGAACAATACCAGTGATGAAACCTATCATGCGGCGCTTGAAAAACTGAAAGCCAACATGGACTGCAGCGATTGGAATACCGCAGAGAAAGCCAAATCGGCCTTCGATAGCCTATCTAAAGGTGTCGATAACTTACTCAACACATGGAGAGAATAACCACTATGGTGACACCCATTAGACCTAAGCGAGATACCATCAATATTACTCATTATACCTACCGTCAACTCATTGAGTTAGCTTGGAATAAGCATCTCATTCCTGTGTTAGTAACAAAGCACTCCTGTAGTCAGTTTTTACAAGAATGCTTTGGTTTTGATGTTTTCCAGCAAACTATGAAAACCGACATCGCGCGCCATAAGAGTAAGGTTTACCCCTTAGACCCAAGCGATTTCATTGATACTCAAGGTAAAGATGTGGTTGTGGTCGATGGCGTTGAAGAGCTCAATTGTGTGGTACTTGACCGAATGATTAAAAGCGCTCATCAACAAAACCCACGGATTTTGTTTGTCATTAATAAAGAAGAAGATATGGAAGGTATGGCATATCTCACCTCGCATTCTAAAACCATTTTACTCAACAGTATCATTAAGTAACGACACATTATCCATTAAGGGAATAGTTAAAATATGAAAATTCAACATGTTATTTCAGTGGTTGCACTATCAATCTCCAGTCTTACTCTAATCGGATGCGGGGGAGGAAGTGATAACAGCAACCAAACAGCTCCACCGAACATCATTCCGCCTGTGGTTGATATTCCGGATGAAACTCTTGACCATCAAGGGGAAATGAAAATCCTTGAAGCCTACATTGTTCAAAAAAGCGGTTTTCAGGTACAAAGCTCTGGCATTGTTCACACACTCTTACCCGATGATACCCAAGGCACGCCTCACCAGAAATTCATTCTGTCTTTACCTAGCGGCCACACCTTGCTGATTGCGCACAATATCGAACTCGCACCGCGAGTTCCCAACTTAAGAGAAGGCGACAAAGTGCAATTTTACGGTGAGTACGAATGGAATCATCAAGGCGGGGTTATCCATTGGACACACAAAGATCCAAAACAGAAACACCCTGATGGTTGGCTAAAAGTGAATAATGTGAAATATGAATAGAATCATTGCGTTTACTCAATCGGTTATCTTGGCACTGGCAGGGGGATTTTTCTTCACCATTGGTCAGCAAGTCACCAAGTTTGATTCATTAACCAGTCTGCATTTCACTAGCGAGGCAATGACCTATTGGGGTAGCGCCAGTGTCATGGTTCTGATTGCAGCCATAATCATAACCTTTTTGCTGTCAAAAGTTCCTAGTAAAAAGCCTCGACAAAAAGCGCCTTGGCATATTACGTTTTTGGTGTTGATTGCCTTACCGGTCTTCGTATCACAAATAGACGTTGCTATTTCACCCAACCCTTACACCGTTTATGAACGTATCGCCTTAGCCCTTGCGCTAATTGCTTTTGCGAACTTACCGATGTTTATCCGGCACACCTTGATTCCAAATCGCGCACACTGACGCGCTTCGCTTGTCGGGCAGATTGCATTAAGCAAGAACGCTCACCTACTCGCTAGCCTTACTCGATGCAAACTGCCTGATTCTCTTTTCTTTGAGAAGGGCTTCACTCATTTTAAATAAGGAACTGCAATGAAAATATTACTGACTTTATTGCCATTTACTCTTTTATCGAGCTCAAGTGATTGGGAAAGTCACGCCCATGTATACCCCTTATAGAGAGCTTAAACTCATGACAAAACCCCTTTTGTGGGTGTTGGGGTTCAGTTTGCTCATGGCCTCTAACGCGGCCAGTGCTTCGGGTCCTGCTTGCAGGGCACGATTTATGAACCCCATCACTGATATTTGCTGGGAATGTATATTCCCCATCACGCTAGGTAGCGTACCTCTCATTCCATCAAGACACCCTGACACACCCAACCCATCACTACCCATCTCGTTCTGCCCCAAACCGCCACCCATTTTCATGCAAGTGGGTTTGAACATTGGCTATTGGGAGCCTTATGCCATTACTGATGTGACTCGCGTTCCGTTTTGCATGGTCAACCTGGGCTTTTCATTAGGCGGTGGTATGTCACAACAGATAGGCGGCCAGAATAGTTATAAAAAACCAGGGGATAGCAGTTCTGGTGCTTTTTACCAAGCACACTGGTACAAATATCCGCTCATCTATTGGTTACAAATATTGCAGTCTTCTGCATGTATGGCGATGGATAACTTCGATG
>NZ_PYOG01000054.1 GCF_003026815.1 Photobacterium damselae
TTCTAAGAAGTGGACGATGCCGATTAGAAACTGGCGACAAGCTCTAAACCGCTTTATGATTATGTTCGAAGACCGACTCTCTGAGTACATGTAATCTCGACAGTTACACAGAATTATTTACAGGGTCCAAACCAGTTTCCTCCTTCTCCTTATTTTCTTTATCACCTCTTTTCCCTCTTCCCCTTACCATAGCTTCCCTTTTTTCTTTCTTTTCCCTTTATTCCTTCTCTTCCCCAATCCCCAATCCCTAATCCCTAATTCCCCTTCTCTTCCTTCTTCTCCTTCTTTTCCCTAACCCCCCAATTCTCCCCCCCATTTCTTCGACCCACTTCACCATCACAACCGTAATTAACTTATTTATCAGTCAATATTCTGTGAATACCACCGAGCACTCAGTTTAGGATATTGCAGCAAACTATACTTATGCCACCATGCGCATTGGTTAGGTAAAAGCTTAGGTGAAGAACATTGATAAATATGGATAAAATAGACATCATCCATCATGGAGCAAAAGACGGCGTTACGGGTTCTTGCCATCAACTGCAGATAGAGCAAGATGGGTTTACTTCGAGCTTATTGATTGACTGTGGCTTATTTCAAGGTCGAGAATCACGTCCTAACTTAGATATCGAGTTTGATATCTCAACCGTTGAAGCGCTGTTGATCACCCATTGCCATATCGATCATATTGGCCGTATTCCGTGGTTACTAGCCAAAGGGTTTACTGGGCCTATCTTTACCACCGAGGCATCTGCTGCCTTATTGCCTTTAATGCTGGAAGATAGCTTAAAACTGCAACTTGGACTTAACAAAAAGCAGTGCCAGAAATTTATTGAGCGGATAGAAAAGCAGATCAAACCTGTGCCATATCATTGTTGGATTCAGCAACGGTTAGCATCGTTTGATTCGGTATCTATTCGTTTTTCTCCTGCTGGTCACATCTTAGGTTCTGCCTTTATTGAGATTAAATTACCCAATCGACAAGTGGTGGTATTTAGCGGCGATCTTGGCCCAACCAATACGCCATTGTTGGTCGATCCGCAATCGCCTTACCAAGCTGATATTCTTGTGCTCGAGAGTACCTATGGCTATAAACCCACTCACGGTGTAAAAGAGCGAGCACTGCATTTGTTTGATATCATCCATCGTTCTCTGCTCGATGGCGGCGTGATTTTAATCCCAGCCTTTAGTGTGGGACGAACGCAAGAGTTGCTGTTTGATATTGAAAACATTATTGCTGATACAATTTATCGCTGTGGCTTAAAAGAGCCGATCCCCATTAATTGGCAATTCCTTCCTGTTATTCTTGATTCCCCTCTAGCACAAAAAATTACCGATCAATACCAACAGTTCCAACACCTGTGGGCCAAAGAAGCCAAAGACAAGGTCTATCATGGCCGCCATCCATTATCTTTTTCCCAATGTATTACTATTGAAGATCATAGCGATCACCTTGCACTGATTAATCGTCTGCAAAAAAGCGGTGAGCCTGCCATTGTTGTTGCCGCAAGCGGTATGTGTACTGGCGGGCGAATCATGAATTATCTCAAAGCACTGTTACCTGATAGCAGAACCGATGTCATTTTTGCTGGATATCAAGCAGAAGGTACATTAGGACGAGAGCTATTAGATGGTGCACTTGAGGTTTCTATCGACAAAAAGAGTGTTGAAGTCAATGCCTGCATTCATCAGATGTCGGGTTATTCTGCCCATGCCGCGCAACAGGACTTATTAGCTTTTGTGGATGGTATTGAACATAAACCAAAACGCATTCATGTGATCCACGGTGAAGAAGCTGCCCAACGAGCCCTTGCTGATAAGTTGATGACCTTATATCCAGAAATAGAAGTAGTGTGTGGGGTGGATATGGGGGGGGATTCGGGAAAAGAAGGAAAAGAGGGGTAGAACGGGAAGGAAGGGATAGATAGGAAAAGAGGGGTAGAGTGGGAAGAAAGGGATAAATAGGAAAAGAGGGGAAGAGTGGGAAGAAAGGGATAGATAGGGAAAAGGGGTAGAGCGGGAAGTAAGGGATAGATAGGAAAAGAAGGGAAGTGCGAGAAGGAAGGGATAGATAGGAAAGTAGGGGAAGTGCGGGATGAAAGGGATAAATAGGAAAAGAAGGAGTAGTGTGGGAATGAAGGGATTGATAGGGAAATAGGGGAAGAGCGGGAAGAAAGGGATAAATAGGAAAAGAGGGGTAGAGCGGGAGTAAGGGATAGATAGGAAAAGAGGGGTAGAGCGGGAATGAAGGGATTGATAGGGAAAGAGGGGGAGAGCGGGAAGGAAGGGATAGATAGGAAAATAGGGGAAGAGCGGGAAGAAAGGGATAAATAGGAAAAGAGGGGTAGAGCGGGAGTAAGGGATAGATAGGAAAAGAGGGGTAGAGTGGGAAGAAAGGGATAGATAGGAAAGAGGGGCAGAGCGGGAATGAAGGGATTGATAGGGAAAATAGGGGATAAGTGGAAGGAAATAAAAAGGAGTCAAATTTAGATGCGTTGTAAAGATCTTGAGATTTGGAAGAGAAGTTACCAGCTATCCGTATCGGTAAATATGTTAATGAAAGATTGTCGCGACTTTGGTCTAAAAGATCAAATTTGCCGAGCTTCCGTATCTATTCCCTCCAATATATCGGAGGGAGCAGAACGTGGCAGTAATCGTGATTTTATTAGATTTCTTTATTTTTCAAAGGGATCATGCGCAGAACTTTATACTCAATTGATGATGGTTAGAGATTTTAAATATGCTGATGAGTGTATAGTCCTGCCATTATTAGAAGAAACCGCTCGTGTTAATAAAATGATCGGTAGCTACATTCATTACTTAAAAAAAGTAGAGCAAAGATAGTATGAAATTTCTTTTATCTTTGCCTTAATCTCTTCCTTCTCTTCCTTCTCTTCCTTTTCTTCCTTTTTTTACCCTATTTCCCCTTCCTCCCCTTAACCAACTTCCTCACCCACATTCTTCCTGGATGCAACGCCTCAAGAACCGATAGCGGCATCGGTAGCGGATCGCCGCAAATTTGTGAAGCCATCATTTCGCCTACTAGCGGAGCTGAGCTTAACCCGCGAGAACCCAAACCAATTAAAGCAAACAAATTGTTATACACAGGAATCTTGTCGGCACTTGCTTGCATCTCTTTTAGGTTTTCATACTGAGTTAACAGCTCATCATAGCGACACACATTTCCCATAAATGGCAGGTGATCGCGAGTAGCGCAGCGCACACCAACTCGTGCTTGGTTATCACTAACATCAACCGATTTTGCCCACTCAGCTTGCGGTAAGCAGTCGATCAAACGTTGCTTGTTATCGTGCTGGTTTTGTTCGCTAAAGGCTAAATCTACGCTGTTACGATCGTAGCTAGCACCGATACAATGAGTGTGGCTATGCGGATTTTCAGGGGTTAAATATCCATCATAGCAAAGTACGGTTTTGAGTTTGCCAAGCTGCTCATTGGTTGGAATATGGCTTACTTGTCCACGGACCGAATAAGCTGGAATTTTTGCTGTTTGTTCAAAGTCAGTAAAACGATGACCATTGGCGATCACAACACAAGCATGCTGTTTGCTTTGTCCATCGCTAAATTGTAATTGCCAGCGTTGATCACTCTCTTGCTGTAACTTGCACACTTCACTTTGAGTATGAAGGGTAAGAAGGCCCGTTGCTTGCGCCTGTTCAATTAACGCACGAGTCAACTCTTTAGGGCAAAGCCAGCCACCGAGAGGATAATTTACTCCATCAAAGCCAGTTTCAACGCCAGTTACTTCACAGGTTTGTTGATGGTCTAGCGCGCAAATCAATTCATTAGGAAAACCGCCAGCTAGCATTTTATCAAGCTTAATACGCTGCTTATTTCGCATATCAGCCCCTTTTTCTCCTCCCTTTATTCCCTCTTCACCTTTATTCCCTTCTCTTCCTGTTTTACCCTCACTTCCTTCTCTTTCCTCTTCTTGACGCTCTTTAGACTCGTCACTCGAAACTAGTAAACTCGTATCTTCCCCTTCTTTCCCTTCCGTTCCCGCTTTTCCTTCTCTTCCTTCTCCTCCTTTTTTACCCTCTTTTCCTTCTCTTCCTATATTCCCTTCTTCTCCCATCTTCTCCCCAAACCCCAATTGCACAACACCACACCAATCATGATCAAATTGACTGTTTTGTGCCGCTTGTTCAACAAATTGACGAGCAAAGACAAAGGCAGGAGCAAAGAAGCGAGAGAGCGCATTATGATTACCGTTCAGTAAAGGGTAGACCGCACCTTGTTTATTGCCCGAAGCCCCTTGCGCTGGTTTTTCATCTTTACAGTATAAGGTAACGGTTTGTCCACGGCGTACGAGACTGAGCGCTGTTGCAGCCGATGCTACACCTCCACCAATAATGGCAATATCATTTAAGGCTTGCGTGCTATCGTTTTCCGCTCTTGCGCTGATGTGATACCAAGGTTTGGTGTTACTTGGCGCTGAACGTTCACCAATCGTGCCAGTTAGCATCTCCCGTTTATGACCAAATCCTTTGGCTTTTTTCATTTCAAAGCCAGCTTCAATAAGCTCTCGACGCACAAAGCCTGCTGCGGTAAAGGTCGCTAACGTACAACCTGAACGCGCTAGGTTACGCATACCTTTATAGACATCCAGATTCCACATTGCCAGATTCTTACTTGGTGCAAACCCATCTAAGAACCAAGCATCAACAATTCCTTCATCACCAGTCCACACTTGTGGCATACAATCTTGGATATCACCAAACCAGAGATCTAGGGTGATTAAACCATCTTCTAAAATAATGCGATGACAGTCAGCAACTGCAGGTGGGTAATGGGCGTGAAGTTGCTGTGCAAGATCGCTTAACTCAGGCCATGATAGATGCGCTTTTTTTAAGTCTTCTAAGGTTACTGGGAATTTTTCAAAACTGATAAAATGCAGCTCTTTGACTGTGGCATCGGGGTTTTCGGCGCGAAATGCTTTGAACTGCTGCCAAAGTGCAAGAAAGTTAAGACCTGTACCAAAGCCGGTTTCAGCAACGACAAAACGGCGGCGAGAAAAATCGTTCCAACGATCGGGTAAGCCATTTTGTTGTAAAAAAACATAGCGAGTTTCTTCTAAACCGTTAGCATTAGAAAAATAGACATCATCAAAATCGTTGGAGACAGGCGTACCTAATTCATTCCAATCCAGTATTGCATTTTCGATTTTAGCCGGGTGCTGATTAGTATCTTGAGTAGACAAAGAGTGAACCTCGTTGCTGAATTTGTGCAATTTGTTGGCGTAAAAGTGGCGAACAAATCGACGAGAATGTAACAATTGTCAAGATTGTACTGGATTTTTAGGAAAGCTGACCACTTTTTGGTGGTAAAGTCGTTATTATCTATTTCAAGACACTTTGGTGTATCAACAGTTATTCAGTAGGAATTGAACATGAAACGAGCCGTTATTACAGGCATGGGTATTATCTCTAGTATTGGTAACAATGTTGAAGAGGTATTGGAGTCCCTAAAAGCTGGCAAATCTGGTATTAACTTTTCTGAGCAATTTGCTGAGATGAAGCTTCGTTCTCAAGTTTGGGGTGATCTAAAGATTAACCCAGCTGAGCACATCGACCGTAAACAAATGCGTTTCATGGGTAATGCTGCCGCGTATGCATTCCTATCTATGGAGCAGGCGATTGCTGATTCAGGCCTTACTGAAGATCAAGTTTCTAATGAGCGTACAGGCCTTGTTGCTGGTTCTGGTGGCGCATCATCAATGAACCAAGTTGCTGCCGTTGATATTCTTCGTGAGAAAGGCGTTAAGCGTGTAGGTCCTTATATGGTTCCTCGTACTATGTCTTCTACCGTATCTGCATGTTTGGCAACACCATTTAAGATCCGCGGTGTGAACTACACCATGAGTTCTGCATGTGCAACTTCTGCACACTGTATCGGTCACGCAGTAGAACTGATTCAACTTGGCAAACAAGATGTGGTATTTGCTGGTGGCGGTGAAGAGCTAGATTGGTCTTTGACTATGATGTTCGATGCAATGGGCGCTCTATCAACGAAATATAATGATGACCCATCAAAAGCTTCACGTACTTACGATGCAGACCGTGACGGTTTTGTTATCTCTGGGGGCGGCGGTATGGTTGTTATTGAAGAACTTGAACACGCTCTTGCTCGTGGCGCGAAAATCTACGGTGAAGTTGTAGGTTATGGTGCAACATCTGACGGCTACGACATGGTAGCGCCATCAGGTGAAGGTGCGGTTCGTTGTATGAAGATGGCAATGCAAGACCTTGATGCGCCAGTGGATTACATTAATACTCACGGTACTTCAACTCCTGTTGGTGACGTAAAAGAGCTAGGTGCTATCCAAGAGCTATTTAGTGAGAATTGTCCTGCTATTTCAGCAACAAAAGCGATGACAGGTCACGCCCTGGGTGCGGCAGGTGTTCACGAAGCAATTTACTCAACGCTAATGCTAGATAACAACTTTGTTGCACCAAGCATTAACATCGAAAATCTAGATGAAGCAGCGCAAGGTCTAGATATCGTAACTGAAATGCGTGAGCAAGAGTTGAAGACGGTTATGTCAAATAGCTTTGGTTTCGGCGGTACAAACGCAACGCTAGTTATTAAGAAGTTTGAAGGGTAAGTGATAGTTTCGAGTGATCGAGTTAACGAGTCATTGAAATCTTGGCTTTGGAAGATGATTGTGGGAGGAGAGGGAGAAAAGGGAAAAGAGGGAAAATAAGGTTTTAGGAAGAGCAGGGGAAAAGAGGGAAGAGCTGGAAAAGAGGGAAGATCAAGAGCAAAAAGCTTGACACCACATAGAACGGGATCAAACTTTAGTACCTCGAAACCTCGAAACCTCGAAACCTCGAAACCTCGAAACCTCGAAACCTCGAAACCTCGAAACCTCGAAACCTCGAAACCTCGAAACCTCGAAATTCAAATTTTCCCAGGACGACACTGGCAAAGAAGCGTACAAAGAGGCTAGCCAAAGACATCTGAGTATCCTCTAAGCCAGTGTCAAAAACAGACGCGACGTGAGTTTTACCGAAATAGTAAAGTGTTTGCTGCATTTTTTCTACATTTTGGAACTCACGATTTCCTGGATTTGCCCGATCAGTTTTTGATCGGGCTTTTTTGTATCCGAATCGTCATTGTCATCCCGGAAGAGAGGAACGAGCTATCCGGGATCTAGATGATCACTAATCTCGTTCGTTATACTCACTATAGCAGGTGACAGTAGACCGCCTATGGAATGAGCGCTACTTTTCCTCTAAACTAACCCTATCAATTAGAGCTAACATGCTCTGATATAAAAACAATTGAGGTTGAGTAATGAAGATTACTGTTGTAGGTACAGGCTATGTTGGTCTGTCAAATGCCGTGTTATTGGCTCAAAATCACCAAGTGGTTGCTTTAGATATCATTCAAGAAAAAGTGGATTTAATTAATAACAGATTATCTCCCATTGTTGATGCTGAAATTGAGCAGTATCTTCGTGAAAAACCTCTTAATTTAGTGGCAACAACCGACTCTGAAACCGCCTACGATGGTGCAGATTTTGTCATTATCGCAACACCAACCGATTATGATACCCAAACAAACTACTTTAATACTGGCTCAGTCGAAGCAGTTATTAAAGATGTGATGGTGAAAAATCCTACGGCAACAATGGTTATCAAATCAACCATCCCGGTAGGGTACACACAACGCATTAAACAAGAATTGGGTTGCGAGAACTTAATTTTCTCTCCTGAGTTTTTACGTGAAGGTCGTGCGCTATACGATAACTTGTACCCATCTCGTATTATTGTTGGTGAGCAGAGTGAGCGAGCTCAAGTGTTTGCGCATTTGCTTGCAGAAGGGGCAATCAAAGACGATATCCCAATGCTCTTTACCAACTCCACTGAAGCAGAAGCGGTAAAGCTGTTCTCAAATACCTATCTTGCTATGCGTGTTGCTTACTTTAATGAACTGGATACCTATGCGGCAACCAATGGTTTAGATGCTCGCCAAATCATTGAAGGTGTGGGTTTAGACCCTCGTATTGGTAATCACTATAACAACCCATCGTTTGGCTATGGCGGTTACTGTTTGCCAAAAGACACCAAGCAGCTTCGTGCCAACTATTGCGATGTACCGAATAATATTATTGGTGCAATTGTTGATGCCAACACCACTCGTAAAGATTTTATTGCCGACTCTATTATTGCCAAGCAACCAAAAGTGGTGGGTGTGTATCGCTTAATCATGAAGTCCGGTTCTGATAATTTCCGCGCGTCTAGCATTCAAGGCATCATGAAGCGTATTAAGGCGAAAGGCATTGAAGTGGTGGTTTATGAGCCAGTATTAAAAGAAGACGATTTCTTTAACTCTAAAGTGATTCGTGATTTAGATACGTTTAAAGCAATGTCGGATGTGATTGTGTCAAACCGTATGGCACAGGAGTTGGCAGACGTTGCTGATAAGGTTTATACCCGTGATTTGTTTGGGGCGGATTAAGTTTTAGGAATTCTGTCATCCCGGAAGTGAGGAACGAGCTATCCGGGATCTCCAACAAAGTGCGTAAGATGTGAGATTATTTTCAATATAACAACGCGTTTTATGAGATCTCCTATCTCGTTCGTCGTACTCACTGTAGGAGATGACAACAATAAAGGACATCACATTGAAAATACTCATCGATGAAAACATGCCATATGCGCACGAGCTATTTAGTCAGTTAGGCGAAGTGATTGCAAAACCGGGTCGTAGCTTAATGCCTGCCGATCTGGTTGATATTGACGCTTTAATGATCCGTTCGGTCACCAAAGTAAATCGTGAACTGCTCACTCAAGTCAATAAGCTTAAATTTGTCGGCACCGCAACAGCAGGGGATGATCATGTGGATCAAGCTCTGTTAGCAGAAAAAGGCATTACTTTTACCGCTGCACCCGGTTGTAACAAAGTTGGGGTCGCTGAATACGTTATCAGTAGCCTAATGGTTTTGGGGCAGCAACACGGCTTTTCCATCTTTGATAAAACCGTTGGTATTATTGGCGCGGGAAATGTCGGAACGTATTTGGCGCAATGTTTAGATGCGCTAGGTATTCGCTATTTACTCAATGATCCTTTAAAGCAAGAGCAAGGTGATCCGCGTCAGTTTCATACCGTCGATGAGATTTTAGCGCAATGTGATGTTATTACGTTACATACGCCAATTACCCGAACAAGTTTGTATCCTACCCATCATTTAGTTGATTCGGCATTTTTGGCTAAGATGCAGAATAACGCTATTTTGATTAATGCGGCGCGTGGTCCTGTAGTAGATAATCAAGCATTGAAGCAAGCTCTGATTGACTCTCAGCAAGGGGAAAAAACGCTGACCGCAGTATTAGATGTTTTTGAACAAGAGCCTTTGGTTGATCTGGAACTCTTGCCGCTGTTGGCTTTTGCTACTCCCCATATTGCTGGCTACGGTTTAGAAGGTAAAGCTCGTGGTACAACCATGGTCTTTAATGCTTTTTGCCAGTTTATAGGCTCACAGTTATATGCCGATGCTAAAGAGTTGTTGCCTGTTGCTCCTATCCCTTATGTTCAGTTAAGTCGTATTTGGGATGAGGCGAGTTTGTTTAATTTAACTCAGCTCATTTACGATGTGCGCAAAGATGATGGAATATTCCGCTTTGAGATGTTTAAAACAGGGGATGATTCTTCACAAATGGCGTCAGCTTTTGACCAAATGAGAAAAAATTACTGGGATCGCCGTGAATATAGTGCGATTACAGTGGCGGGCGAGGCTGCTTTTGCGGTAGAGTCTCTGGCTAAATTAGGTTTTACTGTTGTAGAGGAAACTCATGAGTCAGGAATTTGATATCGCGATACTAGGTGCGACTGGTGCGGTAGGTGAAGCTATGGTTGAAGTACTTGAGGAGCGTCAGTTCCCAGTTCGTAACCTATACTTGCTAGCGTCTGATCGCAGTGCAGGTAAAGTACTTCGCTTTAAGGGTAAGTCAGCACGTGTCACTGACGTTGAAGATTTCGACTGGAGTCAGGTACAGATTGCGCTATTCTCAGCAGGTGCCGAAGCGTCTGAGCGTTGGGCTCCTATCGCAGCTGATGAAGGTGTTATTGTTATTGATAACACATCACGTTTCCGCTACGACTACGATGTTCCTTTGGTTATTCCTGAAGTGAACCCAGAAGCCATTGCTGAGTACCGTAACCGCAATATTATTGCCAATCCAAACTGTTCAACAATTCAAATGCTGGTGGCACTTAAGCCTATCCATGATGCATATGGTATTGAGCGTATTAACGTGGCAACATACCAATCGGTATCCGGTTCTGGCAAAAAAGGTGTGGATGAATTAGCAGGTCAAACAGCCAAACTGTTAAACGGTCTACCGGTTGAAACTAATGCTTATCCAAAGCAGATTGCATTTAACTGTCTACCTCATATCGATCAGTTTATGGATAATGGCTACACCAAAGAAGAGATGAAAATGGTGTGGGAAACGCAGAAAATTTTCTGTGATCCAAATATCCGTGTGAATCCAACTTGTGTACGTGTACCTGTATTTTACGGTCATGCTGAAGCGGTTCACGTTGAAACTGCACAGCCAGTTAATATCGAAGAAGCGCTACAGCTACTTGAAAACGCCGAAGGTATTGAGCTGTTCCACGGTGCAGAGTACCCAACTCAAGTGAGCGACGCCACAGGTAAAGACCATGTGATGGTTGCCCGTGTTCGTGAAGATATCAGTCACCCTTGTGGTCTAAACATGTGGGTTGTGGCCGATAACGTACGTAAAGGCGCGGCAACTAACGCAGTTCAGATCGCTGAGAAGTTGATTTCTGATTATATTTAAGTTGTAAAATAGGGGGGTAGGGAAGAGCGGGAAAAGAAGGTAATAGGAATAAGGGCAAGAGCGGGAAAAGAAGGTTTTTAGGAAGATAAAGAGCAAAGAGCTTGACACTATTCGATATGGAATCAAAATTTTTAGCCCCTAGCCCCTGTCTCTTATACACATT
>NZ_PYOG01000055.1 GCF_003026815.1 Photobacterium damselae
CAACCGTTAGATACCTAGGCCGCTATTTTAAGCGGCCGCCAATAGCGGCTTCTCGCCTACGTCATTACCAGGGTGGTGATGTTCACTTTGTCTATAAAGATCATAGAGATAATTGCTATAAGACATTAGTCCTTAGTCAAATAGAGATGATCGATCGGTTAGTCTCGCATATCCCCGCAGAAAAGAATTTTAGAGCCATCAGGTATTACGGTTTTCTGTCAAACAGAAAACGGGGAGAAGCCTTACCGTTAGTTTATGATCTACTGGATCAGGAAGAGCTGGTAGAGCCAAAACCATTGAATTACGCGCAAATGATGCATCACCTGGTAGGCATAGACCCGTACAAATGTATTCTGTGTGGTGGTCGCATGTGCTTTGTGAAGATGGAAATGGGGCTGAAAGGGCATGAGTTAGTTGCTTTGAGAAAAGCAACGATACGGGAAAAACGACGACTTCGTTACAGTCTTTAGGGATGATCTGCCTGAAATATGGAAAAAAGCCAAAAACAGTATAGAAAACACTCAAAAGTAACCTGTTTTAGTCGGCTAAGTCATAAGAAAGACGATTATTGATTGATTTTTCAGTATTGCTGTCAGAGTGGTTAGGAATTGAAATTCCTAACCTTCAAGAGACGAATCAATCCCCTATCGGTCCTTAATCAATCATCGCAAGATGGATGATAATTATTCTCAATAAATATCTTGAACAACAAATGATAAGTGTTATCATCAATCTGCACTTGGGGAAAAGGAACTACCCATTTCTTTTTTCTTTAAAGGCACGACATTGCTTACAATATACTTCAGCATAAACTTGTTATAGGTGTAAGGCTAATAACAAGTAACCAATTTTGCTAAATGCCGTTACTTTGCCAAAGTAACGGCATTTTTTTATGCACACCTTGGTAATAAGTGCTCTTGAACCCATTCAGGAGCGATATCGGCACCGTTGTACCACTCTATTGTATAGCCATCGAGATAATAGTTTATCCCTCTATCTTCACTTAGGATCTGATTAAACAATTGATGTTTTGAGGCCAAAGGTGAAAAATCGACTAAACCTTTATCACCGTTAGACAGCTCTATGTAATAAATCAATTCCTTAACAAAGATACATTCAACAATTGATATCTCTTTATGCTCCATTACTAAAATTCTCCCATTCAACAAGCAATCGCTCTTTGTTAGCGATCCACCACTCTCTAACTAGCTTAGTTATTTTTGGCGGTATGTCGCCACTTAATAACTCACAATTATCGATTCGAAATAGAGCTTTTTGTCCCTGGTACATTACGTGAAAATGTGGCGGGTTATGATCTTGAAAATACATCATGAACTTAATGCCTCGCCATAGATCAATTAAAGGCATATCGGGTCCTTAACTATTTATTATCGGTTATCACATATTCAAGAATTCTTAACTTCTTCTTTAATCAACTCAGATAGCATCCCTTCATTGTAAGTGCCTTGCCATCCAGTCAATGAATCAACCACGCCTCTCTCCCATGAACCAGGGCGGCGAACTCCCGTTGCTATAGAACCTGCAATATCTACGAGTAATGAACGTACAGCAGGGGAGAAATCATTTTTCTCTATGTTAAATCCTTTCCATGTTTCTTCAACTTCACCATTGGCTTCAATCTCAAGACCAAAGGCTAGCATTTCAAGATACGCAAATGTTTCATCTGATAACTCGATTTGTAGTTTTCTTGTCATAACTAAATACCTTATGAAAAATTTTACGATTTAGGCTCTATTTAACAATATGTATGTAATGCGCACTACGAGATTGTGATTCGAGTCAATTAAGAGAGATAACGCCCATTTAGGGAAATTATCTCTCTTTGATAACGTTACATACACACGTTGTAATTTTGTTAAAAATGTTTCACGAATCACGATTAACGTTTTCGTGACTAATTAAATGCGAAAGCTTCAAAACTACTTCTTTCGCTTCAATCTGTCGCGCAGAACTTCAAGCCTACGACTTACTTCACTTGATAGTTCAATGTCAGTGCATGTTTGTAGTAGTTTTGGTTCCTCAACGTCACTAAATCTATCAAAAAACAATGACACAGGGATATCTAATATTTTCACACACTCAATAATTTCAGAGTATGTAGGTTCAGATTTCCCAGACTCTTTATCTAAATAAGTTTGGCGAGCACATCCTAGTCGACGATGCATATCTATTTGTGTGATATTTCGCTCAAGGCGAACTAACTTTAACATTTCACTGAATCGACTCATTGTCTGCACCACTCATCTATTTTATTTAAAGTCGATGGCGCACAGGCCATTGGTTGATAATATGCTGAAGATTTTGCATTAAAATGAGAGTGGAAACCATTTTCTCGGCAATAAGCGTGTAGCTGATTTTTTGGAATAGATCTTAAAACATTGTTTAAATCTGAGTATGTGGATACACTAATAGACGTCATAACGTTACCTATATCTCGTTTTCGACATGCCCTCTAGATTGTTTGGTCTGTAGTGGTCAACAAATACTGGCCACAGTTTTAGAGGTTAACCAATATAATCGTTCAGATTCATTAGGGGTTAATCCTCCATTATATTGGTGAGGCCTTAATTGGCTGTAATAGCCAATAATATATCGAGTAATTTCGTGTTTTGCTTCAGCAAAACTACGATAACCAACATTTGGAACCCATTCTGTTTTTAAACTTCTAAAGAAATGTTCCATTGGTGCGTTATCCCAACAATTTCCTCGCCGAGATAAAATTTGTTTAATCTGGCATCGCCATAATAATTGTCGATAGTAGCGACTTGTATAATGACTACCTTGATCGCTGTGGAACATAACCTCTTTAGGTTTCTGTCGTGATTCATAGGCCATCATAAGTGCTTTACCTGTTAATCGACTATCAGGCGATAGAGACATTGCCCAACCAACAGGTTTTCTCGAAAATAAATCGATAACCACAGCAAGATACATCCACCGATGTCCAGCCCATACATAAGTCACATCACCGACCCAAATTTGATTCGGTGCTGTAACCGTAAATTGACGATCTAGATGATTTGGAATCGTAATATGCTCTTGATTTACTTTTCGATATCTATGTTTCGGTGATTGGCAACTAACAAGATTAAGGGCTTTCATTTGTTTGGATGCACGATACCTACTCAAGGGAATACCTTGAGTAGTAACCATATCTGCAATGCTTCTTGCTCCAGCAGAACCATTACTCGCAGCATGTATCTCTTTGATTAAACAACGAAGTTTAATCAATTCAATAGAAATAGATTTTGGGCGTCTTTGCCAATATTTATAGCTACTGCGATGAACATCAAATACTTTGCATAACGTTGTTATGCTGTGGCTCTTCCTGAGTTTCTCGATTAACGAGAATTGTTCAATGAGTCTGACATCAAGAGAGCGGTGGCTTTTTTTAATATTTCATTATGCTCTTCATGAGTGGCTAGTTTCTTCTTCAATTCTCGTATTTCAATCTGCTCTGGTGTCATTGGTGAAGCTTTCGGGGATTTGCCTTGGCGCTCTTCTTTTAATTGGCGAACCCATTTATCCATCGTAGATTTACCAACATTCATGGCTTGAGCTGCTTCAGTTACTGAATAGTTTTGGTCGATAACCAATTGCGCTGCTTCTAATTTAAATTCAGCACTAAATAATCGTCTTGTTCGTTTTGTCATGATGTCACCTATCCATGTTAAGAGGTGATGATATCACCTCTGAGTAGGTGGCCAAATTTAATGTACCACTACACAAAGAAACGGGGAATAGATATTGGCCTATTCTGTGTAGTCCATACATTTGGTCGTCAACTTAATTGGAATGTCCATTTCCATCTATCAGTCACACGTGGAGGCGTAAATCTCAAAACTAAGCGATGGGGAAATATCTACTTTAATGCTGCGATGGTAGAGCAGCATTGGAAGCAGCAAGTGGTCTCGCTCTTACGAGACCACTATAATGCCTTGAATACTAAACATGATAACTATCAACATATTAGAGACTTTCGTGGATGGAGTCAGTTTCTCTCTAGTCAATACAGTCGAAAGTGGCGTATTCACTTAGCCAAAAAGACAGAAGATGTCGGTCCAACCGTTAGATACCTAGGCCGCTATTTTAAGCGGCCGCCAATAGCGGCTTCTCGCCTACGTCATTACCAGGGTGGTGATGTTCACTTTGTCTATAAAGATCATAGAGATAATTGCTATAAGACATTGATCCTTAGTCAAATAGAGATGATTGATCGGTTAGTCTCGCATATCCCCGCAGAAAAGAATTTTAGAGCAATTAGGTATTACGGTTTTCTGTCAAACAGAAAACGGGGAGAAGCCTTACCGTTAGTTTATGATCTACTGGATCAGGAAGAGCCGGTAGAACCAAAACCATTGAATTACGCGCAAATGATGCATCACCTGGTAGGCATAGACCCGTACAAATGTATTCTATGTGGTGGTCGCATGTGCTTTGTGAAGATGGAAATGGGGCTGAAAGGGCATGAGTTAGTTGCTTTGAGAAAAGCAACGATACGGGAAAAACGACGACTTCGTTACAGTCTTTAGGGATGATCTGCCTGAAATATGGCAAAAAGCCAAAAACAGTATAGAAAACACTCAAAAGTAACCTGTTTTAGTCAGCTAAGTCATAAGAAAGACGATTACTGATTGATTTTTCAGTATTGCTGTCAGAGTGGTTAGGAATTGAAATTCCTAACCTTCGAGCATTAGGGGTTAAAAGTGAGACTCTAGGCCGCAGTTTTCTTTCTATTTCAGGTTAAGATACCTGGCTCCAGTCGAAGGCTGGCTACTGTTCATTCAAATATGCAATCTTACCTAAAAGATAAGTGGCATGAATATTTCTTTCATCACCTAACATCATGAGAGAAAATAACTTATCTTCTAAATTTTTAGAATGTTTATGTCGCAATTTTTGTAGCTCTGTAGAAGCCCAATCTAAAACAATAAAATCTGCTTCTTTACCGATAATAAAGTTACCTACTTTATCATCAATACTTAAAGCTTTTGCTCCTCCTAATGTAGCAAGATATAAGCCTTTAAATGACGAAAGTTTCTGTCCTTGCAGTTGCATAACTTTGTATGCCTCATTTAATGACTCTAATTGTGAAAAACTCGTTCCGGCACCAATATCAGTACCTAATCCTATTCGAATATTATGCTTTTCTGCTTTTTCTATATTAAATAATCCACTACCAAGAAATAAATTTGACGTTGGACAAAATGACATAACAGAATCCGTTCGCTCAAAATCGCTCCATTCTTTATCTGTTAAATGAATAGAGTGTGCAAATATAGATTTTTTCCCTGCTAAGCCATAATGCTCATAAACATCAAAATAACCTTCGCGATCAGGGTAAAGTGATTTTACCCATTCAATTTCACTTTTATTTTCAGATAAGTGCGTTTGTACATATACTTCTGGATATTCTAATCTAAGTTTTCCCGCAGCATTTAATTGCTCAGGAGATGAAGTAGGAGCAAAGCGAGGTGTTATTGCATATTGTAAACGGCCTTTATTATGCCATTTATTAATTAAATTCTTACTCTCTTGATAACCAGTTTCAGGAGTATCCAACAAATAATCTGGAGCGTTACGATCCATCATAACTTTGCCAGCAATGATTCGCATGTTTTTTTCAAGAGCTTCTTCAAATAATGCATCAACTGATTGAGGATGCACTGTTCCGAAAATTAAGGCTGTTGTTGTGCCATTTTTTAGTAACTCATTAACGAAAAATTTTGAAATCGCTTTAGCATGAAGCTTGTTTTCAAATTGCTGCTCAGTTGGAAATGTATAACTTTCTAACCACTCTAACAGTTGCTCACCATATGCAGAAATCATCTGAGTTTGAGGATAATGAATATGGGTATCAATGAAACCAGGGCAAATGAGTTTACCACTATAGTCTACAAAGTTATTATATTTAGACTTATCAATACTATCGAAATTTTTCATTTCCTTGATGCATCCATTTTCAATAACCAATAATCCATCATTAAGATATTGATAAGAATCAGATATATTATCAGTTTTTACAGGGTCATTAATGAAATGGAGAATACTAGCTCTAATTGCTATAGAGTTTGACATGTTCATACATCCTACAAGCATTTATAATAGATATAAATAAACATATAGCTTTTAAATGTATTTGTATTTAGTTTAATGTCGTATTTTTGTCTCTACATGTCAAGCAGTAGTCAGGTATCTTAACCTGCAATAGAAAACTGCGGCCTAGAGCCTCACTTTTAGCCCTTAATGCTCGCTAATTTAGCGGGCATTCTTATTTTATGTCAGTACAAATCACTATTACTGTATTGACTACATCCTATGAGTAACAAACCTAGAAAAAAGAAGAAGAAACCAACAAAGAAATGTCGTCCGGTTCAGGCTTCATCTGCTTTTGACAACTATGAGCAATATGAGACCACCATGGATAATGTCATTCAGTTGCTAAATACTCAATATGATATTGCTCCGCCAAAAGATCACGACGAAGAAATTGCATTAATTTATCAATATCTTATTGATAAGTTTGGTGACACATCGACTACTGCATTCAAATTACATGAAGTATTAATCTCGCTTGCTCATATCGCAGAGCGAGATGGTGCAACGCCTTACTAATTGCTGATATGCACGTTCCTAGAGCAACCAAACTCATCTTTAATAAAGATGAGGCTTGGGAAAAATATCTCACGCATTGTGGTGATAACATCACCACCAATCAAATAGAGTGTATAGAAAAAATGCTCGCTTGCGGTACCAGCAAAGTGGGCAGTAAGCACTACGAATGTGAAAACCCTTCTTGTGAGCACCGCTAAGTCATCTATAACTCTTGTAAGAGTAAAGCTTGTAGCTCTTGTGGAGTAATGCTGACAGAAAAATGGATAGCGAAGCAGCTATCCATCTTGCCCAAATGTGAATATCAACACATGACCTTAACGATGCCCGATAAGTTATGGCCCATATTCCGACTTAATCCATGGTTAATCAATCTGTTATACCGCTGTGCGGTATCAGCATTCTTGAGTTTTGCAAAGAAACGGGGAATAGAGATTGGCCTATTCTGTGTAGTCCATACATTTGGTCGTCAACTTAATTGGAATGTCCATTTCCATCTATCAGTCACACGTGGAGGCGTAAATCTCAAAACTAAGCGATGGGGAAATATCTACTTTAATGCTGCAATGGTAGAGCAGCATTGGAAGCAGCAAGTGGTCTCGTTCTTACGAGACCACTATAATGCCTTGAATACTAAACATGATAACTATCAACATATTAGAGACTTTCGTGGATGGAGTCAGTTTCTCTCTAGTCAATACAGTCGAAAGTGGCGTATTCACTTAGCCAAAAAGACAGAAGATGTCGGTCCAACCGTTAGATACCTAGGCCGCTATTTTAAGCGGCCGCCAATAGCGGCTTCTCGCCTACGTCATTACCAGGGTGGTGATGTTCACTTTGTCTATAAAGATCATAGAGATAATTGCTATAAGACATTAGTCCTTAGTCAAATAGAGATGATCGATCGGTTAGTCTCGCATATCCCTGCAGAAAAGAATTTTAGAGCCATCAGGTATTACGGTTTTCTGTCAAACAGAAAACGGGGAGAAGCCTTACCGTTAGTTTATGATCTACTGGATCAGGAAGAGCCGGTAGAGCCAAAACCATTGAATTACGCGCAAATGATGCATCACCTGGTAGGCATAGACCCGTACAAATGTATTCTATGTGGTGGTCGCATGTGCTTTGTGAAGATGGAAATGGGGCTGAAAGGGCATGAGTTAGTTGCTTTGAGAAAAGCAACGATACGGGAAAAACGACGACTTCGTTACAGTCTTTAGGGATGATCTGCCTGAAATATGGCAAAACGCCCAAAACAGTATAGAAAACACTCAAAAGTAACCTGTTTTAGTCGGCTAAGTCATAGAATGGTGACTATTGATTGATTTTTAAGTGTTATTGTCAGAGTGGTTAGAAATTGAAATTCCTAACCATTAAACAAACACGCAACACTAGATGGGAAGGCGAATTTATCTTTGATAGAGAAGAACGATTTTCTATCAGAACACCTGCCGAGCGAGCATTAAAAGAAGCCATAAAAGTAGCAGGGAAACGAAGTGTAACCATTTCACTAGTATTAGGGAAGTTTCCTAAATACCAGTTATCTACACGAGATATTTTTGCAAAATACGATATTAAGCATCTCTCTTATCTCAAGCGGTTAACTCAATCAATATCAATTCATACCCCACCGAAAAATAAGCCCAGACCTAAACCCAAAAAGCTTGATGTTTATGAGGTTGCATGTTTGTATCGTGATGGTTTAGAGGTTGCAGTAATCGCAAAAAAATTACGGACGACTCAAGCTCAAATATATATGATCCTCAATAATGATATTTTTAATTTCTAACGTTTAATCTTAAACGCTGTTCTAGCCTTATGACGAGCTGCGCGAGGAATATTAAGCTTCGCGTAGCGATATCATTTTCAAAGCTTCTAACAAGCTATATAGCCTCTATTTTCACGTAATTTATAACAAGCTCTTCCTCATCGCTCTGCTAGGCGCTCTTTTCGCGATGGTTAAAATAAATTGATTAATGTCCTGTCGAATGACAAAAGGAAGGGATCAAGTGGACTCAAAGGTAATACGTTTATAAAGGTAGTGTAGTGAGTTGAACAATAAGCGAAAAAGAATTGGGGCCCGTTGGATTTCAAAGATATATATAGAATGCACTAGAGTATCGTTGAGCTGGTTTTTATTGGTGGTAATGTCTGGAATGAAATCCAATGGGAGGTACTTTTTGGGCGTAGCCCGTTCTTTTCTTTTTCTTATCTATAAGAGTTCTTTTGAACTCTTTCTTAATAATATTAAGTATTAATACTTATCTATCTTTATAAATAAAGACATAAAACCACTGGCACTTCTAATTCTCACTGCTAATATTCATTTTAGACTATCGTTTTTTGGTTATACCAACAAACTTATCCACAACCTGCATCATCTCCCCCTAAAAATAGCTCTTTAATACAGAAAATGATCTCTTAATGATGCTTTGTATTGCTTAAGTTGCTCGTTATTTAGCCATTACTTTTCTTTAGGTACGACAAAAGCCGCACTTAAGCGGCCTATCTCATTTTTTACCAGGTTAATGCTCGGTCAGGTAGTTCCCACCTAAGATATCGGGCTCAATCACCTTACCTTGGGGATAACGATCTCGTTCTTTACCCGTTACACGGTCACGTTTGGTTACTCTGGCAAGCTGACGCTTCGTCCATGTGTACGAATAACTGTATGGCGCATAGACCCACCAGATATTTGATAATCCCTTAGCTAGTCGGTTCTTAACTGCCTGCAGTTTGGATTTCACTACACCTTCATCGTTTTCCAACCCAAAGATCCCCATAAACTTGGCTGTAATGGTTTTATAGGCCGCCTTAGAATAAATTCGTGGGGCATCTTCTTCCTTGATCGGTCCATTGTCATCCAGTGCTGGCGGTACTTCTTCGTCATAGACAAAGACTGCATCGACCACCAAATAGTCAGCCATCTTCAATAAATGAATGGTATGGTAATAACGCTTAAGACTGATGGTCTCACCCCAAAACTGCTCATAACGAGCCATAAACCAGGCATGAGTGATGGTTTCCATTTCGGCGCTTTTGGCAAAGCCTATCTGATAGTTCTCAACATCCATTTTAGACATCAAGACCGTTATCACCTTAACGCAATTCATACGCTGACGCTTTTGCAAGCCACCAACGCGAGTTTGACAATGAAGTAAGTCATGAAGCTGATTTTCATACGCATGAGGGTTGTCGATGAATTTTGCAAATGCTAATAACGTGCGTCGAGTACAATAAGGGAACTGTGCTTTACGCCATTCGTTCTTATTACTACCTAATTCATTAATGCGCTGTGCAATTGCTTTTTGTGTTTGTGACTGTTCAGCTCTGGACATTGGACAATCCCTCGCACCCCAAATCCCCACAATCCTTTTGCGGTTGGTTGATTGGATGGTCAGATTGTCTTTGCGCCCAACAAGGGCAATACAGTAAATAGGTCATGTTTTGATTCTCGACTATAAAGAGGTCGCTTGAGGTGCGAAATCAAACGATTAAGGTATTAATGTAACTTAGGATCTCAAAAGGATCAAGTCTTGAAAAATAGGTACAAAAAAAGCCACCCAGTCGAGTAGGTGGCTTTTTCTGCCAAAGGGCTATATAGTTGGTTTCGCAGGCCAACACCATTTGTAAATCCTAGCATAAAATACACTACATAAAGTCTATGTAGTCGGCTCTATGTAGAGCACTCTAGCCTTATTAGGATCTGTCTTCATTGTAGGTTATCGACTGAAAATATCAACCCAAAACCCACAAAAAATCCTTCATTTTTCCCAAAAACATCATATCCTATTTAACATAATGCACATAATCCACATGCGTTTTGTAAGTCCCATTTAGAAATGTCATGTTTGAGCCAGATTGAAATGTCATGTTGAACTAACTTCAAAAGACGCTTTTTCTTTGCTGTTTTGGAGCCTGTGGATGTTGTTAACCATGACTGATAATG
>NZ_PYOG01000056.1 GCF_003026815.1 Photobacterium damselae
ATCAATTAATAGCTTAAGTGAGCGTATTGAGGCTGGCGAAGCTTTAACTGACACACGTTTTACAGAAACTCGTAAAAATATTAGCAGTAACACGACTAAAATAGCAACAAACACAAAATCAATTAATAGCTTAAGTGAGCGTATTGAGGCTGGCGAAGCTTTAACTGACACACGTTTTACAGAAACTCGTAAAAATATTAGCAGTAACACGACTAAAATAGCAACAAACACAAAATCAATTAATGGTTTAAGTGAGCGTATTACAGGCGAGGCTAAATCAACTGACATTCGCTTTGCGCAAACATATAAAAATATTGGTAATAACACGACTAAAATAGCAACAAATACAAAAAATGTAGCTAATAACACAAAAGCAATTATATCTAATTCAAATACGCTGGAGAGATATGGGAAGCAGTTAAATGAACACGACGAGAAAATAACTTTTCTAAACAATAAAGTGGACCGAAACACTGGATTGATAAAAGAAAATACTTATCGCATAAATAAGTTAGAGCACGGTATGTCGTTAATGGCTGCAATGTCTAATTTAACACAAGATGATGTAACGATGGCTCTCGGCTACTATAATGGTAATACAGCTCTAGCAATGGGAATAAATTATGCGTTAATGCCTAATATGAATGTTAAATTTAGTGCTGCTGCTGACACGGAATTCACACAAACATCTCTTGGTGTTGGTATAGGATATTCGTTTCAATAAACTATAATCTGTTCTGTCGCAACGTAAGGGAACTAGAAAACAATTGGGAGATCTAATCATTGAATTTAAACTGCCATCTAAACTTTTATGCAATTTTCTGGTTACCATTTCCCATCTGATATCATTCTGAACAGTAGCCAGCCTTCGGCTGGAGCCAGATATCTCAACCTGAAATAGAAACTGCGGCCTAGAGCCTCATTTTTAGCCCTTATTGCTCGCTAATTTAGCGGGCATTCTTATTTTATGTCAGTACAAATCACCATTATTATATTGACCATATCCTATGAGTAACAAACCTAGAAAAAGAAGAAGAAACCAATAAAGAAATGTCGTCCGGTTCAGGCATCATCTGCTTTTGATAGCTATGAGCAATATGAAACCACCATGGATAATGTCATTCAGTTGCTAAATACCCAATATAATATTGCTCCACCAAAAGATCATGACGAAGAAATTACATTAATTTATCAATATCTTATTGATAAGTTTGGTGACACATCGACTACTGCATTCAAATTACATGAAGTATTAATCTCGCTTGCTCATATCGCAGAGCGAGATGGTGCAACGCCTTACTAATACCAATCTGGAAAATTAACTGGTCAGGTCTGTCCATCTTCTCGAACACATCTTGGTGACTCTGGTGGAGCACTCCAAAAAACTATTCCAAGCACTACATACTTTAGAGACAATATCTTCGTAATCCGAAAAAGACTGATTGGCGAGATAATGTTACCTCAACCAACTCCATACTTGTTCTATGGGATTTAGCTCTGGAGAATAGGGTGGGAGTTTGATGAGGTTCTGTCGCAAAGTTTACGTAAGACACAGGCGTGCCGAATTTCGGACACCATTATACTACGAGCGCATAAAAACGCTCCCATACTGGCAAACTTAAATCACCAACTTGGCCCCGTTTGAGTTGTGTCCAAACTTCCTGACCTGACATCGTAGCTTGTGCTCCCTCAACAGATTTCCATCCTAATGCTTGACGCATCTTCTGCTTTATAGGTCGATGACTTTGTTCAACAATGTTATTGAGGTATTTCACATCAATAACTTCAATCAGATTGAGCATAAAAACAACACTTTTCCATAATTGAATATTCATATTATGAAGTGCTTGAGCATTGGCACCACTTTTATCAATAATGACTTTATCTGGTAATCCATTCGTTCGGATGGCCTTTCGTAGAAAGACCTTAGCGGCTTTTTCATCTCGTGTTTGACTAAGATAAAAGTCAACAATATCACCGTATTTATCGACGGCTCGATAGTAATACCACCGTTTCCCTTTGATTTTGATATAGGTCTCATCCATCCGCCATGAACTTGATACTTGGCGTTTTCTCACCCGTGCATTTTGCTCAATTAAGGGAGCAAAGCGAATGACCCAACGATTAATGGTGGCATGATCGACTCGAATACCTCTTTCAGCAAAGATTTCTTCGATATCACGATAACTGAGTTTGTACGCTACATAGTTGCGTACAGCTTGAAGGATGATGTTAGATGGAAAATGATAACCAGTAAATGGCATAAAAGTTTAAAGTCAGTAATTTGAGCTCTCAACTGCTCTCTGGTTCCCTAACCTTGCGACAGAACCCCTCCAAAAGTCACTAATACAACTTTTTAGTTGTTTACTCATCATGAGTCACCAATAACTCAACATTTACAAAATTAATCATTGTATTCATATGACATTGAGAAAATAGACTTTAATACCCAGCCCCAATTCTTCGACAGCTCGAATAGTCATCATCCGCATAGCTCAAAAGTCGCCAAGTACGAACTTATTCAAATGTCTAACAAAAATACTCCATTAGTAATATAGTATTCGACTAAAATCACACTCTTAACGCGAAAATTTCAAGGGTCGGGTATGAATAATCAAGGTTGGATTCACTATTGGCGTAATTCTCTTGCCGATGCCGATAGTGCGAAAGGTGCATTAAAAAAGCAAGATTTGAAGAATTATGAGCGAATGACAACCGATGAATTCAAAGAAGGTAAGCTTAAAAATGACTCTACATTACTAAAAGAGCTGTTTCGCAATGAACCAGATACCCTAACCGCCGTACAAATTCATCATCGGCCAGTCACCTATAATCTTCGGAAAGTTCATGGCAAAGATTACAGCGATAATATGCCTGGTGTACTGACACCGATAGTCTGCTCTTTATGGGTTAATCGTGATGGATTATTATTTCCCCACATAACACCATTCATACCTCGTGATTTGCTTGCTCCACAAGGAAATGACACCTTTACTATCTCTGACGTCGATAAGCTCGATAAATTCCTGACAATAAACGAAATTCCAGCGCAATCTACCGAAAGCATTCCAGCTAAATTCGAACAAGAAGAACAATATCGGAACCATAAAAAAGATTGGCTCAACTACTATGAACTCACCCAAAAACTATTTGCAGATTACTGCGATAAAAACCGAATTGAGCTGTTCTACGAATGTATTAAAAGTCGAGGCTTAGTCAATAAAACCAGCGAGTGCTTGGGAGCTTCAAGGCATATTTTAAAACTGTACGATAACCTGAGCAATTCAAGCACAACCTTGCCTCTGCTTGATAGTTACGCGGAAAAAACAGTAACCAACCGCGATGAATGTATTGATGTATCTCAGACAGTGAATTCGCGTTTTGGCCACTCAAATAGTCAATTCCCGTTAGCTAAAGCGCAATGCGATGCCTTGGCTCATACCTTAGCCATGCAAGAAGGCGATATTCTCGCGGTAAATGGTCCTCCAGGTACAGGTAAAACAACATTTGTTCTATCTGTAGTCGCGTCATTGTGGATTGAATCTGCGCTAAAAGAGAGTCAGCCTCCTCTAATAATTGCAGCATCGACTAACAATCAAGCAGTAACCAATATCATTGATGCTTTTGGTAAAGACTTCGATGAAGGAGAAGACGAACTATCAGGCCGATGGCTACCCGACATTTTTAGCTATGGAGGCTACCTACCATCGGCGTATGGAGAATTAGAAGCTGCTAAAAGTTACCAAACTAAGCATTTCTATGAAAGAGTCGAGCAATTGGATTTTCTCGAACAAGCTCAAGCGCATTATTTGGATAAAGCAAAACAGGCATTTCCACAACAGAACTTTACTGATGTAACACAAGTTAAAGCGTATCTCCTTGCTGAATTGCGCCAACATAAAAATCAGTTAGATCACATCCAGCACAATTGGCATCACTACAACAGCCAACAGAATGACATCCATTCTCGACTGGGGAACAATCCCCAACAAACGTTAGCATATCAACAACAAGTAGTTTCTGATGCACAAGCATTGAAAGATAGCGCCAAAGAAAAGTTAACTGCGTGGCGAAGCTACCTCTGCAATGAATCTATATGGTTAACTCTGTTTAAGTGGTTACCGCCAATCAAGAATAAGCTTGAACTCCAGCGAAGGAGTTTCATGTTTGACCTTATTGAGCACGATGAAGAACAAATTGAAAATCTATCATCAGACAGATTTGAGAACCTACTCAGGCAAGTCTTTTCTAGTCAAAAAGACGATTTTGATGATCAAAAAAATAGGTATCAAGATTGGTTAGAGCAGTATCAAAAGTTTGAACAATCACAACTGAATTGGCTTGATTCTATCAATAAGTTTACTAAATACTATCCAGAGCAAACTATTCCAGAACTGACCGATATCGATTCGGTTTTAGATATCACGACCCGTTTTCGAATGTTCCGTTTAGCGGTTCATTACTGGGAAGCATGCTGGCTGCTCAGTTGCCGAGATTTAGGCCAGGAGCTGAACGAACAGGCTAGGAAAACGGGGGTGAAAACGGTTCGTCCTCGCTGGCAACGCCGAATGATGCTCACTCCTTGCATTGTATCAACGTTCCATTCTCTGCCTTCTCATATGACTTACCAGTCTCACGTTGGGAATAATGAATTTGAAACAGACTATCTGCTTAATGAAATCGACCTTTTGATCGTTGATGAAGCTGGCCAAGTATCTCCAGAAGTTGCCGCTGCCTCGTTCTCACTAGCAAAAAAAGCGTTGGTGATTGGTGATATTTACCAAATCCCACCGATTAGAAATGTGTGCTCATCGATTGACCGAGGCAATCTAAAGCGGCATAAAATTATCAGCTCTGATAATGAATATACAGTTCTTCAAGAGGAAGGCAGATGTGTAGTGACTGGCAGTGTGATGCATGTAGCGCAACAAGCAAGCCGCTTTCATTATATGCAGGAAGCAGAGCCAGGAATGTTTTTGCAAGAACATAGACGCTGCTACGATGAATTAATCTCATACTGCAATGACCTTTGCTATCAAGGTATCCTGCTCCCAAAACGAGGACAAGCGACCGAAGATTACCTCTACTCTCCTTTCAGTCATTTGCACGTTGACGGTATCGTGGAATCATTTAGCGGCAGCCAACGCAATAAGTTAGAAGCAGAAACTATCGCTGCATGGCTACATGCCAATAAGGTTGAAATAGAGAATTACTACGGCGAACCACTGGCCAATTGTGTAGGTATCATTACTCCATTCTCAGCTCAAGTGAAACAAATCAAGACCGCGTGTGATAAACTCAATATCAAAACAGGGAAGAAGGATGACCAACTAACCGTTGGCACAGTTCATTCTCTTCAAGGAGCTGAACGCAAAATCATTATTTTTTCCCAAGTGTACACCAGACACAACAATGGCGGGTTTATCGATATGGATCCGTCAATGCTTAACGTCGCTGTATCTCGAGCTAAAGATGCATTCTTAGTGTTTGGTGATTTGGATATCATTGAAGCAGCGCCATCTTCTTATCCACGAGGATTGCTTGCCAAGTACCTCTTTACTGACGAGCGAAATGAGCTTGAATTTAGTGTTGGTCAACGCCCCGATTTATTACAAATATGCGGCCATCCGAAACTGCTCACCAATGCCGAAGAGCACGATGCGTTCTTATCAAAACTGTTGAGGGAAGTACAACAAAAAATAGATATCGTCTCGCCTTGGCTATTGCTAGACAAGCTGCAATCAACAGGGCAGTTAGAACTACTAAAAACAGCATTGCACAAAGGTATCCAGATAACCATACACACCGACAGACATTTCAATACCACGGACGCAAACCTCCTGAATACCAATAAAGTAAAAGCGTTTCAACATTGCTGCGCGACCTTGGCACAGCTTGGTATCGTTATCAATGTGATAAATGGTGTCCATAGTAAAAGCGTTTTTGCTGATGATCGGTATATGGCTGTGGGGTCATTCAATTGGTTTAGTGCTAGCAGAAGCAGAAAATACGCTAATATCGAGACATCATTAGTTTATGTCGGTGAGTTAGAGAAGGAGATCAAAATCCAACTCGACTTCTTAAATAGCCGAAGTTGCAACACAAACAAACAGCCCGTGACGTAAACACAAAGCTCAAAATCACTTAGAGCTTTGTATATGACATTTCTAAGTTGTTGCAACATCACTGTACATACTCTGTTTATCCCAATTTAAAATGTCCTTTTTCTTTCCCAGATTAAAATGTCTCTTTTTAAGGTAGTTCATCTTGCTCAGAAACTGGTTATAGAGTAGGGAAGTCACGGCTTTTTTCTGGTGCTCGGTTTAAATTGTTCAGGGTGAACTAAGACAGGATTGATGGCTTCAAGTTGCCGAATGGCTCGTTGTTGGGCGGTTCGTTTCGGGGCTTTTTTACTACGACTGCGTGTTTGTTGTTGCTCAAATTCTTGCTGTTTTTCCTGGGCAAATTTCAAAACGGCACCTAAACGTTTATTATCGACTATCTGGCCTTGGTCAATATCAGCCAGTTTATCGAACACTTTGAACGTGAGTTTTCGCTGGCCGTATTGGATAGCAATGGTCCCATCTGGTCGGTCAAGCACCTTGACGACTTGATTGATTAGTCGCTGATTTTCTTCCGTTGGATCAATAAGATAAACAACCTTATCATATTGAAATGTTAGCGATTTAGAGAGTTTTCGTAGTTCTTGCCAGGCAAAGATGTCATTAAGCTCATCCGTCATTTCCCGCACTGGCCGATGCATATCTTTGGGATATTTCGCAGGTTTAGCAAAGCGACGGTTAAAATCAGCGATAAAGTCGGGGAGCCACGCATTTGCTTGCTCGATAGTATCGATTCCTTGTAATCGCATTTCTTTAACTAAACGATCTTGCAACGTTTTGTTGGCACGCTCTACACGGCCCTTAGCTTGAGAGCTGTTTGCACAAATCAATTCAATATTTAAATCATGCAATACACGACCAAACTGAGTCAATCGTTCGGTCTTTGCATCACGCTTGCTGACATGAAATACGGCATGACGATCACTGTAAAAAGCGGTGGGTTTTCCATGCTGTTCAAGGTATTCACGTGTTGCCACCATATAATCAAATGCAGATTCTGTTTCGCTAAAGCGTAAGTTCATCAGTTTGCCAGTGGCATCATCAATGAAAACCAACAAACAACATTTGTTACTGCGGCCTTCAAACCAATCATGATGTGAACCATCTATCTGAATTAACTCACCAAGACAATCACGGCGGTAACGAGGTTGGTAAACACGAGGCTTTCGTTTGGTATGAGGAACCCAGAGTCCGTCTGCGAGCATCCATTGACGGATCGTTTCAACAGACACATGAATATCATGGCGTTCAGTCAGTTTTTCATGGGCAAGTGTTGGACCAAAGTCTGTGTAATGTTCACGGATCAAAAACAAACATCGAAGTTTCACGGAATAATTAATTCGGTTACTTGAGGGTTGGCCTCGGCGTTGATGAACAATGGCCGCAGCACCATGTTGTCGAAAGCGTGTTACGAGTCGTTGAACCTGACGAACACTGACATTAAGAATGTTGAGCAGCATCTTTGCGTTTGATTCGTTTTTCGCAAACATCTCGGATAGCACCAAGTTTTAAAATATCTTTGTCATTCATAGTTATCAACATTATTTAAAGCTCATATCAACTAAATAGATACGAATTAAGATAGGCAAAAATGGGACATTTTAGTTTTGCAGAAAAGAGACATTTTAACTTTGGACTATCATACTCAGTGCGCAAAAATAGATGTTCTGTTAAATAGACAAACAAATGCTCAGGTTAATCCCTAAGCATTTAGCTAATTTATGGACATAAATCATTTAGTAAGATCACTCTAGACGGCTTACGCCAGATTAGAAAAACTATCATAATCATTTGTTAGAAGTTTAGTCAATTGGTGGTATAAACTTTTCTTTTTCAAGAGTTTGTATTAGCCCTCGCATTAAGAAATTGTTCATAAAATTAACGTAATAAGTCCGCCCATTCTCTTTTAATGGGCGAATAAAACCAGAATCTTTCATCTTCTTAACTTGATGTGTGCGCTGCCGTGGCGATAGTTCAGCCAAAGTGATATCTAGATCAGATGCTTGAAACTTTTGTAGCTTTATACCAACTTTAAGTATTTCAGATTCTATTTTATTTAAATAGCCTCGATCTACTCCATGCTCTATGGTTGGGATTAAAATAGATTTAGATAAATAGTCAAAATCTAATAGTTGATTAACTTTCTTCACTTCACCAAGAATTCCAGAAAGCACGTAGTCACACCAACCTAATAACGACTCATCAGTTCCCTTATCAGCTTCAGTTAAATTCGCATAATATTCTTCTCTATCATTGCAAAATACTGCTGTAGGGTTAATTAACTTCCCTTCTTTTACGTTAAAGCCATATTTAATTAGTAAAGCATAAGTTAAAAGCCTAACCACTCGACCGTTCCCATTCCCAAATGGATGAATCCATGTAAATCTGTGATGAACTAGTGCCGTTTTTAACAAGTCATATTTGCTAGAGTCAGGACGGTTTATAAACCCTATTAGTTCGTCCATATAACTCTGAACATTAACCCAATCAGGTGGTAAATGTGTAGATTGAGAGATTTGAACGCCGACTTGTCGATATTGACCTGGCGTTCTGTCCCCCTCATCGGTCAAACCGCGGACAGCAAGCTCATGTAGTTGTCGAACGAAATAGTTTGTAATCTCTGTACCTTCCTTGATACTTTCTTCAATGAAAGTCATTGCTTCTTCAACATTAGCAATTTCTGAAAATCGTTCGGAAGACCTTTCTTTACTATCAATTTTTTGTTCTACATATTCTGAGATAGTCGTTCTGTTCCCTTCAATTCGTGCTGAGCCCACACTCTCTAGAAGGTGAAAAATTTCTTTCAATTGAAAGAATATCCAAGGCGCAGTTGTCCCTCTTAACCTTAACTTTCTCAGGTGATCTAATTCAATCAAGGTATCGGTTAGATCCATTTCAAAACTCGGATTAACTAATCTTAAATCAAAATCTTTAAAATTTGGTTCAGTCATAAAAATAACAACTCCACATGAAATCCTTAACCAATTGTAGTTAAACAAAAAAAATAAGAATAAAAAACCATATATTTACATTATAGCTTATTCCACATCTACACTAAAGCTTTGTCACTTCTAACGTTTACTATACAGCGACTCTCCGTATTTTATAATCAATAATGCATTCTTTCTTTTTAAGTTTCACCGATAAATCAATAGGATAGAAATAGTTAAAACAGGTTAAAGCGCTCTATGCCGTATAACTTTGTTTCAGATAACTTTTGGTAGAGCAAAAACTCATGAACAGGTTGTGAATGAGTTTTTAATCTAACCAATAATGAGACAAAAATCATTTAGAGGCTTTGTATGTGACATTTCTAAGTTGTTGCAACAAAAGCCTCGCTTTAAATTTCGCGTTATGCCTATTATAATGGAATGGTCGTCCCTCTCCCCATCGTTTATTATGACAAAAGCGACCAGCAAGGAGAGATAATTATGACTATGGTGACAGTAGGTATTGACCTAGCGAAAAATGTATATCAAGTTCATGGCGTTGATTCTCATGGAAAAA
>NZ_PYOG01000057.1 GCF_003026815.1 Photobacterium damselae
GCATAAATTCATCTATATAATATTTTTATCATTATTGGTTCTCTCTGGTTGTTCGTCATCATCTTTAGATAATTCTCAAGCTCGCGAGATCATGCTTAAAAGTACTAAGAATTATCCTGATTTAATTAATTTTTATAAAGAAAAAATCAAAAAACAAAACCTTGATCTCGATAAGAATAAATTAGCTCAAGTATATTTAGATTATAATGATCCAGAATCTGCGCTATTTATTGTAAATAATATACCGAATCATATGAATAATGTTGAATCACTAATCATTATGACAAATGCGTTTTTTGATTTAGGTAATAATAAGGAAGCTTTAAATATTGCAAAAAAAGCTAATGTTCTAGAACCTAATCGTGGTGATATAGAGAATTTAATAGCAATAATTTATGCGAGTAATGGCGATATCAAAAACGCAAGAGAGTTTTTTAACATGGCAAGACTGCATTTATATGATGATATAAAGATAAAGAATAATTTAGCTGTCTTAGACATTCTAGATGAAGACTATACGATGGCATCAAATAAATTAATTGAATTATATGCTAAGAACAGAAATGATAATGAAATTTATTCCAATTTAGTACTTGCCTTATCTAAGTCTAACAATATTGAATTACTTGAAAAAATTCTTAAGCCAAAATTCAATAATGATGAAATAAATCATAAATATGACTTGTTAAAGACTGCCAATATATCAAGTTCTTTATTATCAAAATAAATATTCCATTAAATATAGTTAGTTTGGCTTAAGGTAAAATAATGAATAGGTATAAAAAAAATGAAAAAGGTATAGCCAGTATTGAATTTGTTATGATGTTTATGACTTTTTGGCTATTTGTTGTGGCTTGGATAGAAATAAGTTATATGTCGTATATATCGGCAGTTAGCGATGTTATTGTTTCTGAAGCTGCGAGAGAATCTAAAACAAAACACGATGATTATCTTACGTTTTTTTCTCAAGTGATAAGTAAAAGTGATTCTCTTTGGGGAGATATTATTGACCCCAATAAATTTACTATTTCAATAAATTATATTGAGAATGTTGCTAAATTATTAGATGTAACAGTAGAGTGTAATGTACCCGATGGGGAAAATATAGCTCAGTGTGGTAGAGAACAGAACAGTCCTATTGCTATTTATCGTGTGGATTATAAATTTGATTCTCTATTTAGTTACTTTTTTGATGATGAAGTCATCTTTAGTCGTGAAGTTGTTGTAATTCAGGAATATGAACGTGATAAATTCAATATCCAATAAAAGGGGAAACTTCACAGTAGAGTTTGCTATTGTTGGTTTATTCCTAAGTATTCTTTTTGTTTTTAGTGTAGATGTGATAGTAAAGTTATCGATAAAAGGTAAGTTAGACCGGTTATCTTATTCTTTAGTAAGTATATTAAAAGAAAGAACTCAACTTTATGATGATGATTTTATTATTACTCAATTAGATACATCATCATTAGCTAAAATAGCATCTAAATCGATGGAAAGAACTATGTCAAGTTTCTCCGATGAGAGATTTGGCGTGACAATTGAAGAATTAACATTTAAGAAAATTGGCGTTATTGATAAAGTTATTAGTTATGATTATGGGGATAGATATCAATGTAAAATAATTAATCCCTTAGATAAGAGTGAAAACTTATCAGTCGTAACTACCTGGAACAGGCAAGCATCTTTATTTAGAGTAACATTATGTTATAAAACAGATAATTTAATTGGCGATTTTCTTGGGATTGACTTTTCTAATGTTAGTTCATCATCAGTTATAATAGGGAGATAGATCTTGTGAAGCTGAAGAAAGCACAACAAGGGCATGCATCTATATTATTTGCAATAATGATACCCGTATTATTTGGAATTTTTACACTGGCTAGCGATGGCGCAAGAGCTATACAAACTAAAGCTCGAATTGAAGATGCTACAGAAGCAGCTTCTTTAGCCATTGCTGCTCATAATGATCCTAATGTTAATTCTGATGGCCTTGGCTCTGGAAGTAAAGTCAATCGACGGATTGCCACTGATTATCTGAAAGCCTATATAACTGACATTGACTCAATTTCATCTTTGAAAATCTATAGACGCAATTGCGAAGACATCCCTGAATGTTCTTCTGGATTAAATAAAGGAAAATCTAGGTTTTTTGAGTATGAAGTTGAAGCATTGACTACACAGAATTCTTGGTTTCCTGGTAATAATGTTATCAGTGGTTTCGGTGATACATTTTCAACACGGGGACATTCTCTAGCGAGAAAGTATCAAAGTGAAGCTGTTGACGTTGTTTTCGCTGCTGATTTTTCTAAATCTATGGAAGAACCATGGACTGGAGGTCGACAAAAATATAAAGATCTAGTTAGAGTTATTAACGATGTAACAAGTGAATTAGAAAAATTTAATAATATCAATATCGCTGATAAAAAAAATCAAAATACGATAGGTATATCTCCATATAATTCAAACACTTATAGTAAGTTTGATAATTATAATTCTTGTTTTATGAAGCAAGACTATTTTGAGAAAAACTCAAGAGATCATCGAAAAAAGAAATATGTCGATATAAAAAGAACCCTTAATAATATTTTTATTGAGAAAGGTAACGATAGTTGTGGATTTAAAAGCGATGACCCTGATGCAGTATTCCATGATATATATTTAACAAATGATTTTGATACGTTCAACAAAGAAATAAGGAAATTTAGACCAGGTAATGGAACTGCATCTTGTCAAGGGATTATAAGAAGTGCCCAAATGTTAAGAAAAGGAACAAACTCTCGTCGATTATTAATTATTATTTCCGATGGGAACGACTGGTATTATCCATATTCAGGATACAAGGAAACTGATAAAGAAATTGCCAACAAATTAGTGAACGCAGGAATGTGTAATAAGATTAGAGAAACTCTAAACTTAGACAAAACACCGAGTGGCCAAGAAATAAAAACACGCATTGCTGTTATTGGTTTTGATTATGATGCTAATAAAAATAAAGCTTTATTAAATTGTGCTGGAGAGGACAACGTATTTAAGGCTCAATACAGGGATGAGTTACTTGATCAAATTTTATCTCTAATTACAGAAGAGATTGGTCACTTGAAATAGTCAGCTTAATAAATTTGAGAATCTAATTATGAAAAAAATCTTAATCTTTATATCAATATTACTAATATCACCAATTGATTCATACGCAAAAAATTCTGATGATATTGATAATTCAATTCTTTTATTTTGTAATACTGGTAATGGTAAATATCAAAAAGAAGTTACAGTAGAGCGAGGGGATCGTATCTATCTAAATCAAGGTTCATATAGTCAAATCCAACAGTATGACATCGTTGATGTAGATAAAGAACTATTGAAAAACATACTCGGTAAAATGAATTCTGGTGAAAAATGCTTTGAGTATCTACTTAGTAATGCAAGTATAGAACGCGATGATACAACCGCTCGTGTATATTTCAATTTTGATAATTCTAAATTAACCAGCGCATCAATATATATACTTAATAAACTTATTGAAAATGTAAAAGCAAGTAAGAGTAATTACCTAATTGAAGGCCATACAGATTCGGTAGGAACAACTTCATACAATAAAGATTTAGGGTATAGAAGAGCTAAATCTGTTATTGAGTTTTTCGTTGGTAATGGTGTCAACAGATCTCAGTTACAAGGAATAAGCGAAGGGGAGCTTAAACCATTAGAAACTAATGATACAAGTATTGGTCGAAGTTATAACAGACGTGTAGAAATTAAAAAATTATAAATAATAAGCAATAAAGTAATCCAAAATATTGGATTACTTTATTCATCAAACTCATAATATTACTCATATGTATTCAGTTAATCACATTCCAAATCGCCGAATTTACTTTTGCAAATATTGTAAATCAAATAATATAGTTAGAATTAGAAGAAGTTGGTATGAACGAATTTTTATAAAGGAAAAGCATCAATGTTCAAAATGTCAAAATATTCATTTAATTTGGAAATTTCCCTTTTAGTTTTTTATTAGGTAGCTTCATATGACCCTCCTCGAAGAGCGAATTATTTACCTTAAATCTGAAATGGATATGACAAGAGCCCAATTAGTTGAATATTTATCGAATCATCAACGGATTAATAAGATTTTGATTAAATATGATAATTATCTTCTTGAATACGAATTTTTGATTAGCCTTCAAGTGAAAAATAATAAAATACCATGATATTTTATCTCATGTTCAAGAGATTAAAGCAGACATATCTCACATGTTATTTAGAAAATTAAGTATTGTAATCATGAGTGGATCCTTAGCATGTATCGTTATATCTCTTTTCGTGATTTATAGTTATAAATATACATGCCACTTACATCTAGACGATAGTGAATCATCAGTTCTTTATTCTCAATCTTGTTCTTTTCAGAATGGTTTGAGCAAAAAGACATTGAATCCATTCTCTCAGCTTGAACTATCTGAGACCATTCGCGAAGCAATAATTCAAGATATTGAAAAAATTCAGAGCGATTTAAATGATGCAAAGATCGATCCACTAGATTTAGATGCTCAAGAAAGATTGGGGGTAATTAGAAACGTCAAATCATTTTAGCCTATCAATAAGATCATCTCGTTACTACCATTAAACGCAATGTAATTGCAAGATTTTTTTGTACTTTCTATATAAAATACATGTGACATTTGGGTATACTTATAATACATTAGTAAAAACTAATGCTTTATATAGTTTTGTCATAACATAAATGGCACACCTAATAGGATCATTATTTAAATGTCACATGGGGTTAGATTTGTACATATTTGGTTATCTTAGAGCATCCACAGCTGATCAGGATGCTAAAAGGGCAAAAAGCATATTATCATCGTTTATATCTGATAAAGGATTACGGATAGCTAGTTGGTACATTGAGAATGAATCAGGTACATCATTACAAAGACCTGAATTATTGCATTTACTTGAAGATGCTGCGATTGGTGATGCAATTCTTATAGAGCAGATTGATCGACTTTCTCGTTTAGATGAAGCTAGTTGGTTTAAATTAAAAGAAATGCTCCACGAGAAAGAATTGAAGGTTATTAGCTTAGATTTACCTACAAGCCATATAGCCTTGTCACCTCAGATTACAGATGAGTTTACAGGGTCAATGATTAAGGCCATTAATAACATGATGATGGATATGCTAGCCGCAATAGCAAGGAAAGATTATCAAGATCGACGCCGTAGGCAAGCTGAGGGGATAAAAAAAGCAAAAGCTGAGGGGAAGTATAAGGGGAGAAGGCCCAATTTAGAGCTTCATGATAAGATTTATCAATTAAGAGTTGTAAATCGGCTGAGCATTAGTGATACAGCTAAACTGACCAATGTATCCAACCGTACTGTTATTAGAGTCGCTAAGAAGCTTATTCGAGAGAATAGTTAGCATTATATACTATATGCATATAATAAGATTCTTTTTAATTATAAATATCTATGAAGGATTCTTAATTTTCTAGTAAGATAAGTTGCTATGTGATTTCTAACATTTAATGGAGAAATCACTTTTTATGAGTATCTTAACCAAGATGAACTAGATATGAAGATAACGGAGAATCAGAAAATTAAAATCCTTAGTAAAAGTGTGTTAAAAAGAGTTAAACGTAAATTTTTACTAGAGTTGTACCTATTAGAACAAGAACAAGTAAAACAAAAAGATCCGCAAAAAAAATAACAGTTCAAATTGATTGTGCTGTTATTTTTATAAGAGTTTGTTTTTCTTAAAATTTACGTGGCATTCACAATATACGCATGATTATACCTAGAATTCAATTCATTGATAATTTCTAATTCATTGTATTTTGATAGAGATAGGGATGTGCCATGAATTAAAAAATTCGGATGTATCTCTAATTCACTCACTAGCTTAGCGTAAAAGTTTAGACGCGGCGATCTTTTCCCCGATTCAATTTTCAAATAGTGATCTTGAGAGCAGTTAAGTACCTCAGTCATATACTTTTGACTGAAACATTTTTTTTGTCGAATTTCACGTAAGCGATCATACATAAAGAAATTTGTTTTTACTTTATGATCGTTAAATTCTCGTGAGCTTAATTCGATTAGTAACTCTAATGTTGAGTAACTGGATAGTGAAACATGCTCTCTATTTAATAAATATGATGGACAGACATCCAAGTAATGAGCAATTAGAATCAAATTATCTAGCTTAATATCACAACGTCCCCTCTCTATATTAACATATGTATTAATAGTAACATTAATGCTCTTTGCCATTTGTAATGCTGATATTTTTTTTTGTTCTCTTATAAAAGCTATTTTTTTATAAATCCAATCCATAAGCAGTATCTGATGAGAAATAGATGATTTTACCATTGTCTTTTTTTTATGTTTCATTAACCATAGCTGTCATCATTTGTTTTTTATATTTGTGATATAGATACATATTTATGTGTTATCTGAGGACTGAAATTATTATATTGATAATATTGATTTTTATAGCAGTTAGTTACTTTGATAAAGTACTCGACATATAATATTAGTGATAGTTATTATAGCTAAACATATAATTTAAAGAGGTGAACACAATGATTTATATTGAGCGTTGGGCAATAATCATCGGACGCTGGATGCTTGCTTTATACTTCTTTATCCCTGGTGTCATGAAATTTATTGAGTGGGATAGTCATATAGATTTAATGGAAAGACATGATATGCATTATGTTGCTCCATTACTCTTTTTAGCGGCAATTTTTCAAATTTTAGGTGCATTGCTACTTATGTTTAACCGATATACTGAATTTGTTGCCTTGTCTTTATCAATATTAGTTTTGCTTATTAACTTCAATCTTCATGATTTTTGGAATTATTCTGGGATCGAAAGAGGCCATGAGATGCAGAACTTTATTAAGAATTTAGCAATTTTTGCTGGATTGCTGGTTTTAACAGGAAGCGCATTATCGAAAAAGGTAAAACATTTATAATATTTATGCTATTCGATAGAGTACATTGCATTAAATTGTATAATTATTTGTAATGTACTCATGTTAAATAACCATTAAGTTATATTAAATAGCATTAAATTGATAATTACAATTCTTAAATAGCATTAATTTTGATGTTAGGACATGATTTAGCTTTTCATAAAAATAACAGAGTTAATAATAAAAAACATGGTATTATCACATCGATTTCATAACGCAGTATGCTAAAGATGATGAATTATATTAAAATACCACTATTTATATTTTTAGTTTTCATTGCTTTTTTTTCTAAAGATCAAAATATAATTAAACGTAATATATCTTTTGAAAATAGGAAAGAGTTAATAGAATTACAAGGATATTGCTCAAAAGAAGAATGTAGAATAATTAATAATTTTCTAATGCTTCCGATAGAGAAGTATCCATCAGAATATAAGGCTATTGCGGAGGATATCCGAAATATTTTACATACAAAACAAGGAGCTAGAATTGGGTCTTATATTCTAGAAACCATGAATAATTATTTTGATGAAAATATAGATGCAAAAATGTATCTATTATTAAAAATCAGTACCTTAAAAAGATTGTCAGATGATCTTTATGGCATGTTAATACCAACTATAGAGTTTCTATCACTAGCGAAAAAAAGTGGTGATGAGTATATGATATCAGTTGGAACTGTAAATTTAGCTAGTATCTTAAATTTTTTTGACGGATATCATACATCGAATCAATTACTCAATGCTGTACCGATATCAAATTTTAGTGATAATAAATGGAATCGCTTACGAATAAGAAGTCAGTTAATCATAGCTGAGAATAATATAGCGATTGGAGATTATAATAAGTCATCTAAGATATTGAAAAATATAATTACTCAAGATAATGGTATACCAAGTAATGAATGGGATGACTATCATTCATACATATTGGCTTTACAGGCTGATATAGCAATGCATTTCAATAGAGATGACGAAGCAAGAAAATATTTAGATCAAGCAAATTCACTATTGAATCAGGACGACTACAATTTCTTAGTGGATAAACATACTGTAATTAAAACTATAGAGCTAAAATGGGCTATCAAAAATAATATTAATGTATATGCTAAATTGAACGATATGAAATTTTATCATGATAATTCAGCTATTATTAGTAGTCGATATTTAAAAATGTTATATGAGTCTATTTTTGATTATTATTTCGAAAGTAATGACCATACAAAATATCATGAGTTAAGGAA
>NZ_PYOG01000058.1 GCF_003026815.1 Photobacterium damselae
TTAAGTTTAGAGAAGAAATTAAAACCATTTTAAAAGACTACAGAACAGTATTATCACTTTTTCTTCTCGCTACATTCATGACAGCAAATATGTTTTTCTTTATCAATGGATTAAAGTACACCTCAGCTATATCAGGAAGCATTTTTGGAATTTTAGCTATGCCATTAGGCATTATCTTTGCTTCAATCTTTTACTCTGATGAACAAAAAATTGTTACTAATAGACGATTTACCTATGGCGCTATTATTGCTTTTTTAGGCTCTTTAATTTTTGTTCTAAATAGTAACTACAGTAATGGTAACGAAATCATCTACACTGGATATATCTATCTAACATGCGCTATTACTATTCAATCCATACAAAATCTTATTGTTAAAAAATTAGCATTAAATCTACCTGCTATTGTAATCAGTGCATCAACGGCTACTTTATCAGGAATAATATTCTTATCTATTACCATCTATACAGATACATTCAGTAACCTTAAAGAAGTCCCATTTACCCTTATCACAGGTCTTATATTTGCAGGTATCTATGGGATGCTTATGGCTTTTTATATACTCAAGAAACAAGGTGTTGCAATATTCAATATGACTCAACTACTTATTCCTATCTCTACAGGAATAATTGGATATATGACACTTGGAGAAACAATATCTATCATGCAAATGATTGGCGGTATTATTGTTATATTTGGTTGTATTCTAGCGAGCAAACAAGAGCATAGTAAGAGAGAAACCAACACGTTATCAACATAAAAACTATCTAGCATAGTCCAAAAAATGATGACCTACTCAAACTAAATCCCTTCACTACTACTAAAATAGTGATATTTTTTGATAAAGAGTTGGAAACTGTATACCAAAATAATAGGCGATATGAAAAAACAAATGACATTTACATAAAAATAATCTACTCAATAACTAGCCAATCATCGGGAGTATTTGTGTTGTTATTATCTGTATTATTTACTTGTTGGTCTTGCTGTTTTTGTCTTTCTTTTAGATAAGTCAAAAAGTCATGCCCACACTCTTTCGTGTGCTGATGAACCATAAAGGGCGCTTTTATTTCTGGGATAGGTTCAAGTACCTCACCAACAAAGCCATAACTAGAGAATGAGGTTAACATTAGTATTAACACACCTATATAGTTTTTAAGAAATCGACTTTTGTTGAAGAGTTTACAAACCATCACTCTACTCCATTTCACTTAACCTCTAATATTAGCTTAGAGGTTAACAATTCACTCTTCAACAGAACCTTAACAAAGTGATAAATTGAGGCGTTCATTCACAACACGCGAGCTATTAGCAATCTGACTTGGCAAATATCTCATTTAATATATTGATAACTAAACGAATTTTAGCAGAGCTCATCGTATCAGCATGTGTGACCATCCACAATTCATAATCGGTATCGATATGGTAATCAGGTAAAATAGAGACCAGATTATCTTTTTTTGCCATAAATTCAGGTAAAAAACCAACACCAATCCCGCCTTTAATTGCCGATCTTAGCAACAAACTACTATCAGCAAGTAAGGCGATTCTTGCATTTTCCACTGATAACCCCCATAGAGTTGATGCATTAGCTTCTAACATAGGGGCATGGACAACAAGATCTAAATCATCTAATGAAGAAACACTTTTAGACGGACGATTATGCCCAATATAATCCTCACTGGCATACAGATACATTGGTGATTTTAATAAACGTTTTACAATAAGATCTGAATTTTTCGGCCGAATATTTCGGATTGCAATATCAACATTTCGTTTTGTCATATCACAAATCTGCGTAGTTACATCAAGTTTGATTCTAAGATCTGGTGCAATTGTTCTGATTTGCTTCACCGCTGTCGTGACAAAATCAATGGCAACAGAATCTGTTGTAGATATCACGACATCACCACTCAGTTGTTGATCAAACCCTTTTACTTTTTTGACTAAAAACGATACCGCCAATTCTATTTTAGTTGCTTCGTAAAATGCTTGCTGACCAGCAAAAGTTAACTCATACCCTTTATTACTTCTAACAAAGAGCTGGCACTTTAAATGACTTTCTAAGGCTGCGATCCTTCGCCCGACAGTAGCTTGATCAACATATAAACTTGCTGCGGCTTTTCTAAGAGTACCTTCTCGTCCAAGAGCTAATAAGTATTGTGTGTCATCCCAATTCATAAGGTGCTGCAAAATTGTCGATTCATAGTGACATTATTGCAGCTTTTTTGCAGTAATGCTTGCTCTATAATGCATTAAACATTTGAACAACCACTATATTTACAATCCTTAATAGTCATTACTGGAGCATAAAATGAATATTTCAGACTTATATGGTGCATGGGAACTCGTTTCATTTAAACATACTGTACTAGATACACGTATTGAAACTGACATTATGGGAGAAAAACCCAAAGGAAAAATAATTTTCACTGAAGACAATATTGTAAGTGTTATGATTACTTCTGACAGACAGCATCTTATTGACTCAGTTAAAGAGAGCGAAAGAAATGATTTTCTGTATAAAAATATGATGGCGTATATGGCCAAATTTGATTTCGAAAATGATGTATGTAATTTCCATATTCAAGTTTCTTGGGATCCATCTTGGCTCGGCTTAACCCTTCAGAGAAAAATATCATTTCAAGATAATATGTTAGTTATCGATACATTACCCCAAGTTGGTATAGATGGAAAAATGAGTACAGCAACATTAGTGTGGAAAAAATAAAATCAAAAAACAAATCAACTGAGGATTAGGCTATTACTAAAAATAGCCTGATAAATATATGACTCATAATCTATATAAACAACAAAAGATTGCTTTATTTCTAGTTGTATCCATATCATTTTTAATGGGTATTGGTATCGATTTATATGTACCATCTTTACCTGATATGGCTCATTTCTATCATGCTAATATTTCATATATTCAGCTAACTATCAGTTTATATTTACTCGGATATGGGTTAGGCCAAATTATATTGGGGTCTCTATCCGATAGTTATGGCAGACGGAAAATATTTATTGCATCATCAATGGTATTCTCGATATCGAGTATGCTTTGTATAGTGTCTGATTCTATTATCTATCTGAATTTATTTCGATTATTACAGGGATTAGCTATTGCAGGCTTAGCCTCAGGAATGCGAGCGATCATTGTTGATCTTTTTTCTGGTTTAGAGTTGAAGAAAATGGCCAACTACTTTGCTCTAAGTTGGGCTATTGGACCTATCGTTGCTCCTTTTATTGGTGCTAACCTTGCAGATAAATTTGGCTGGCAAGCTAACTTCTATCTATTCACTGTCTATGGCATTATTTTATTTTTTGTTTGTACATTGCTTTTTAAAGAGTCTAATAAGAATATTATTCATTTTAATGTAAAAAATTTCACCACTAATTTAGTTATCATTATAACTAATAAAGATTTTACATTACTGAGTATTATTTATGGTTTAAGTTACAGTACAGTTCTAATATTTAATACTGTCGGCCCTTATTTAATTGAAGTTAAACTAAATTATAGTATTCTATTTTATGGTAACTTAGCGATGTTTCTTGGTTGTGCTTATTTTATAGGTACAATGATTAATCGCTACTTAATTATTCAATATGATAATAAAAGTATCTTACAATCAGGGATTATATTATCGAGCATTTCGTCAATTGTGATGTTGTTATTGATGACTTTCCATCAAAATATATTCACTCTCACAGTGCCAATTTTTGCTATTTTTGTATTCATTGGATTAATAGTACCAAATGCGATAGCAATCACTATGACTCTTTTCCCAAAGCAAGCTGGGATGGCGACTTCTCTCTGCGGTACGATTGTTGGCCTAATTGTTTTCTCTGTAACATACATAATTGGATTATTTAAGGTCACACCCATTGAGTTAGCTATAAATTATATTAGTATTTTTATCATTATTAATTTTATTAAATATTCTATACCCAATAAAAAACATTAACCTCAACTGATTGTGTCAAACAATGTGCCACTATGTATTACCTTGCATATTGATTGACACTCTCACCCTATATTACTCAGAAAAACTCGATAGTTGTAAAATCCAAACATTTTGATAAACTGGCCATGTTTTCTTCGTATAACCCCAATAATATGGTTTGGGGGTTTCTACCAGTCCCCGGAAAGTGCTGATTATGAAGAGTATAGATTACAGTAATCTTGCTCTGAGTAACGGTATATGGCTTATCACACACTCGTTTTCTTAGAGCAACTTGTTTTAGTTTAATGATTTGATAGGTCAAAGATGAAAAACTTTATTCTGGGATTGCCAAAAGTAGAATTGCATTTACATATCGAAGGTTCTTTAGAGCCTGAGTTACTGTTTACTCTTGCACAACGAAATCAAGTCGCTATTCCATATAATTCACCAGAAGCCCTTCGAGCAGCATACCAATTTGAAGATTTACAGTCCTTCCTCGATATTTATTATCAAGGAGCTAGCGCACTGTGTACCGAGCAAGACTTCTACGATTTAACTTGGGCTTATTTGCTGCGTTGTAAACAAGATAATGTTATTCATACTGAAATATTTTTTGATCCACAAACGCATACAAGCCGTGGAATTTCATTTGAAACGGTTATCAATGGTATTCATAGAGCCTTAGTTGATGGTAAAGCATCACTTGGGATCTCATCTCATATTATTGCATGCTTTTTACGTCACCTATCTCAAGAGAGTGCGATTGAAACTTTATCCTCTATTTTACAACATCAAGATAAGATCATTGGTGTCGGGCTAGATTCATCAGAGCTTGGCCATCCACCGGAGAAGTTTGAACAAGTCTTTCAGATGGCTAAACAAGCAGGTCTAAAGACAGTCGCTCACGCAGGTGAAGAAGGTCCAGCCCAAAATATTATTGATGCGATTAATATGTTAAAAGTCAGCCGAGTCGATCATGGTATACGCTGTGTTGATGATAAAAAATTAATCGAGCAACTGATTGAAACACAAATGCCATTAACTGTTTGCCCTCTTTCAAATATCAAGCTTCGTGTATTTGATAGCATGGAGCAACATAATATTATCGAGCTATTACGTAAAGGTGTAGCCGTGACAATTAACTCAGATGATCCTTCATATTTTGGTGGTTATATGAGCGATAATTTTATGTCTGTATATAATGCTCATTCCATGACAAAAGATGAGTTAGCACAACTGACTACCAATGCTATTAATGCCAGTTTTATTAACGATGAGCAAAAAGCAGCTTATCGACATCAAGTTCAGGCTTATTTAGCCCAAAACGCATAGTCGCTCCAATACGCGTCATTGACCAAAATTCATCAAGGCTTATGTTTCACGAGGCCTTGATGAAGCTACAGCTATTCCCTACCCAATAAATTTATAATTTAAAAACATAGGTAGCAGCATTCATTTCTTTAATGAAAACAAAGCCCCTTTGCCATAATTTAGGAGCTTTGTTTTATTAATTTTATCTTATTTCACAAGAGCAGCGGCTCCAAAGACCCCAGCACTGTCACCTAGATCGGGTTTTACAATCAAAGTATTAAGCTCTGGATTAAATAAATGCGCTAAAATAGCTTTTGGCCCCTGCTCATAGAGTTCATCAATATTACCGACACCGCCACCTACAACAATCACATCAGGGTCGATCGTATTAATAATTTGAGAAACAGCCAGACCAAAGGTTTCAATCATACGGCTGAGGGTTTTAATGCCATCTTCATCCCCTAAACGCGCTTTAGCTACAATTTCAGGTAATGGTAAGTTTTGGCCAGTTAACTGCTGGTAATATGCCTCTAAACCTTTACCCGACATAACGGTTTCTAAGCAGCCTTTTTTACCACAGTAACAGTCACGGCCATTAGGTTCGATAACATTATGCCCCCATTCGCCTCCGATACCATGGCAGCCATTGATAACCTTGCCATTAACGACAATACCGGAGCCAACACCTGTTCCCATGATAATACCAAACACAACTTCAGCATCAGGCTTAAGACGTTTTGCAGCACCAAAATGCGCTTCAGCTAAAGCAAAGCAATTTGCATCATTAGCCAGTACTACATCACAACCTAAGATACGCTCAAGATCTTTATCTAGAGGTTTACCATTAAGTGAGGTTGAGTTGCAGTTTTTCATTACACCTAGCTTAGGATCTAATGTCCCTGGTGTACCAAAACCAATGCGAGCAGGAGTAATACCACTCTTTTCTTTACAGAGATCGATGAGTTCTTTAATTCGATTAAGTACGTGCTCATAACCAAACTGGCCTTCTGTTGCAATACGCTCTCTTACAACACACTCTTCAGTATTGCGGTCAATTACAGCACACTCAATTTTTGTACCACCAAGATCAACACCCCAGTAGTATTGCTCATTTTTCATTAATCATTTCCATTTAACTAAAGACGTCAGAATATACCAGTTATCAGTGAAAACAGGCGTGATTACTCTCTTGCTTTTTCTTTTCTATCTCGACAAATTTACATAGCAAATCATCATACATTTACAATATCAATATTTGCTCAATTTATTTATAAAAATAACAATGGTAGCAAAAAAAACAGAAATAACGCTTGCAGTTCCCCCCTGTCAGCCTCAAAGTGTCCACACTTTTATAAACCTCAATTATTCTTCTTGAGTGGGTATACAAACAGCAAATGTTTAAACGATTCCAACCACATATTGACTATCCATTATTATTTGCCATTCTGACTTTAATAACGCTCAGTACGTTATCGGTATGGAGTGCAAGTAGCTTTAGTGAACCAATTATAGAGCGCCATTTAGTACGTGCGGCATTAGCGATTGGGGCACTTATCTTTATGTCATGTATCTCCCCCCTTCGCTATCAGCGTTCCGCGCCTTATCTATATGGTTTAACAGTGCTTTTGCTTGTTGGTGTGTTTGTATTAGGTGATAGCACCAATGGTTCACAACGTTGGTTAGAAATTGGGCCAATTAGATTCCAGCCTTCTGAGCTAGTAAAAGTAGCCATTCCTTTAATGATGGCGTGGATTATTATTGCGGATGCAGGTCGACCAACGATTAAGAAGATTTTTCTTTGCTTATTAGTTACATCGGTTCCTGCTGGTCTGATTTTTATTCAACCTGATTTAGATGGTGCGATATTTACCATCATTTATGCGTTATTTGTTCTGTATTTTGCGGGAATGGCGTGGAAAATCATTTTATCTGTTTTAGGCGTTGTCGCGGTATCACTACCTGTTAGTTGGTACTTTGTTATGGCACCTTATCAGAAAAAACGTATTACCCAGTTTCTTAACCCAGAATCAGACCCACTTGGCGCAGGTTACCAAATTATCCAATCAAAAATCGCTATTGGTTCTGGTGGAATCAAAGGTAAAGGCTGGATGGATGCGACTCAAGGTAATTTAGGCTTTATACCTGAAAGCCACACCGACTTTATATTTTCGACTTTTGCAGAAGAATGGGGCTATATCGGCAGTGTTGTTTTACTTGCACTCTACTTATTTATTACTGCTCGAGTATTGTGGTTGGCCTGTCAAACAGAGTCACCATTTAGCCGATTGGTAAGCGCAGCATTTGCACTCAGCTTTTTCTTATACAGCTTTATTAATATTGGTATGGTGAGTGGTGTATTGCCCGTAATGGGAAGCCCTTTACCTTTCTTTAGTTACGGTGGTTCAGCCATTATTACTCAAGGGGCTATCTTTGGCATGATTATGTCGCTTAACTTACGAAAGCCCAGTATTGTTGAGCAAAGTAGGAAGTAACTCTTTATTTTTTACAATAAAAGAGAGCCATCTTAGGCTCTAATGCCGTTCACTTAAGAGTGAACGGCATTCTTTTTCTTGGGATACCGTTGGGGTCTTGGCTTAACTGCCCTTGGAAAAGATCTTTCCCTTCGCCCTTCAAGAATTAAACTTTCAGCCATAGCAT
>NZ_PYOG01000059.1 GCF_003026815.1 Photobacterium damselae
GCCGCTTCTAATTTAAATTCAGCACTAAATAATCGTCTTGTTCGTTTTGTCATGATGTCACCTATTCATGTTAAGAGGTGATGATATCACCTCTGAGTAGGTGGCCAAATTTAATGTACCACTACAATCCAAACCAGCCATTTTTATTTATTTGCTACGTAGATAGGTATTTTTAACTAAACAGCCTGCAAGTTGCTCTGCCTTAATATGCTTAAACTTAAGTGGCTTATCCAGTTCACCAAATAGGGGAATTCCACCGCCTAAAATGGTTGGAATTGTGGTGATGATCAGCTCATCGATCATATCTTGCTGTAAGAAGCTTTGAATGGTTTTGCCACCATCAATATACAAAGTGGTTAACCCTTTTTGCTGCAGTTCTTCGACGATAGTCGGTAGCTCTCCATTGACCAAATAAATTTTATCTTCGTAACCTGCTGGTACTGTTTTCATTGTGTTGCTTAGTACATAAACAGGTTTTGAATAAGGCCACTCACAATCAAAACTCAATACCATGCCTACGGTATTTCTACCCATAATCAATGCATCCACACGATCCATAAATTCGGCAAAACCAAAGTCTGAACCGTCAGGATTTGGGACATCATGGAGCCAATCTAGCTGGTTATTCTTATCTGCGATGTAACCATCAAGGCTGGTGGCAATGTAGACGATATTTGGCATGATAACTCCATTTGTAGTGGGGGATTTATAAACAAGCGACATATTATCGTTTAACTGCCTCTGGTTTGTCATCTATTGGTGTTTTTGATGTAGAGCTAGGGTGAAATTTTGGTGTGGTTTGGTGTTTATTTGTCGCTACAGTGTTGGAGTATAGGGGGAGTGTGGCAGCTTAATTGTAAAAAGTAGTAGAAGATAAAAAACGCTAATAAGGTCATGGTGTTTGTGAGTCAAGTTGATTATAATTGTATGGCTTTTGAGGCATTATTTTGTGCTGAGGTAATAGTAATAATGGCAGAAACTAGTCTTATCGACTTAAAAGCTCTATCTGAACCTGCATGTAAGTTGATAGATGCTGTGAGTAACACTATCGGCGTTTTATATGAGCCAACAAGAATTCGTCGAAAGGCTAGAGCTGAATCTGATTCGCTCGTTATTATGGCGAGAGGAGAGTCTGATGCACTAGCGCTCAGGGCGGCTAGACGGATTTCAACGCAAGAGACGCGTCGACAAGAAAATATCGAGGGTATAGTCGATAAATCAATTAATTACCTTGATCACAATAATATTTCTGATGGTGTAACGATAGATGTGGATTGGTTGTCATTTTATTTTGATAAATGCCAAGATATTTCTATAGAAAATGTTCAAGAGCTTTGGGCTAAAATCCTTGCAGGAGAAGTTCTAGAGCCAGAAGCGTGCAGTAGATCTACATTGCTTATCCTACAATCTTTAAGCAACAATGATATAAAGTTGTTTAACCGTTATTGTCAGTTCCTTTTTCGGGTTAACGGTGAGTTATTACGTTTTAAATATTCATCTCTGAATAAGCATATCGAAAAAAGTGACATACAAGAGTCTGACATTCGTCACCTTCAAGATCTTGGTTTGGTACAGCCTCAACAACAATTTCATTTCACCAAGAATGAGCGTTATGTTATTGAATATAATGGTTATAAGTTTGCAATGACGTTAAAAGGTCATCGTGAAAATCGAACTGAGTTTTTAACTAAAGCTGGACGAGAGCTCTATCGCTTCATTGAAGTTAAACCATGTGCAAAATACTACGAAATATTATTCAGCAGATCACAACTTATGGCTCGAAGAGTAAAAGAATTGGTGTAAGTGTTTATAGCTAAAAATAGCTATTACTTGCCTAAGAGCCAACAAATCTAAATAGAGTTGGCTGTCTAACAAACTTCTGACCCTTTATGCGTTAGACCTTTTACTTATTCAAATCGTGTTAACGTGATTTTAGATTAGTTTTATTTACTGTATATATCAACAGTTATAATGAAACGTGGTGATTTTATCACTTTAGTTCTGTTTTTAATAAGAAATATTTCTTGTAAAAACAGATGTGAAATCATAACTAATTGAAAATTATAGAATTTAATATTTCAGTTTGTATTTAATAAGACTGATTAAATACATTTCTTACTTATCACATCCTCTCATTGAGCATCAGGCGTGAAAATTGTTATCAACTTCATGATATATAGATTATATCTATTATGATAAAGGTTTTTTATGCGTGTATTTTTGCGCGAAAGTAAGAATGCTTATTAATATACTGTTAACCGTCAAAGGAGATAAAATTGGCATCACCATTATCAGATTTAGATGAGCTAGTTATCAAATGTCGAGACAAACAAGCTCAGAACTACATTAAAGAAGCTGTATCCTGCTACAAAGCAGGAGCTTTTCGCTCTGCAATTGTATCTACATGGATAGCAGTTTCATTCGATATCATTGAGAAGTTAAAAGACCTAACACTACAGGGCGATAAAGAAGCTGAAATACACTTAAATGCGTTCGATGATGCAAGAACAAAAGGGGATATTAGTCGCTCACTCAAATTTGAGAGAGAAATTTTAGCGATATGTAGAGATAAGCTAGAGTTGATTTCACATGTTGAATTTATCGATCTAGACAGGCTTCAAGAAGATCGAAATCGATGTGCTCACCCTTCAATGACACATGATGGAGAACTTTTTTCTCCTTCTGCTGAACTAGCAAGAATTCATATTAGGTCTGCCGTTGAACATTTGCTTCAGTATCCACCCTCACAAGGTAAAGCTGCTTTAGAGTCGTTGATTTTACTGGTTGAATCAAGTTACTTTCCAAATGATATTGACAAGGCTGTCGTTGCTTTTGAAAACAGTCCATTTAGAAGGGCTAGGAAGAGTTTAGTCTCAAATTTCGCTACTGTAGTATTAAAAAAATACATTGGTGAACCTGAATATAAAAAGCGCTTGAGCTACTCTGTTGCGTTAAATGCAATTAATGAATTATATCGAGAAGAGTTTTCAGAAGTATTAGCAAGTAAGTTATCCAACTTGCTTAGGCGTTTGGAAGATAAAGAACTCTATAAAAGCCTTTATGTCTTCGAACAAATCCCAGAAAGCTGGGAGTTTATCGATGTAGATGTTCAACATAAAGTCGAAACATATATAGAAAACTTACCTAAAGAGCGTTTGGATTTTTGGGAATTTCTCTTGGTGCATGATAAATTATCAGTCCCAGCTCAGAAAAGGTTAAGTAAAGCTAATCGCTCTGAATTGGATGAGCCTTTGTTCTTTACGCCTCCCGAAGCATTCTTAGAAAGAGTAATCGAACTTTATGCTAGTTCGGGTAGCTTCGAACAAGCTAACACATTTGCGACAACAGTTATTCGATATGCAGGCGATTACTCTTATAGCCAAGTAAATAGGATTGTTCTTGGTTGTGGTAAAAATGACCAAATTGAATACAGTTTTGAAATAGGTAATGTAATTAATGCTCTTCGTCGGAACAAATTTGTAGATGATGAGCAAATCAATAACTGGTTAAAAGAAGCCAACTTACCCAAGTATGTCAGAGAAAAAGCGGTAGAAGAGGTCGCTGAAGAAGACGGTTAACAAATAAGGATATGTGTCGCGAAGCCGACACCTATCCGAAGTGTTGGACAAGCCCAAGCCGCCTTATATAAGTAAATATTGGAAATAGCATGAAGGGGGATGACAAAATGCAGTCGAGCGTTATCCTTGGCGTGCCCCAATAATTTTAATACTATGATTTATAATAAAATCCTCTTTAATTCTGAAGTGTGAAAGCCATTATCCTTATTATTGAACGTCGATTATCTGGGTCGAAATATTCCCCCTTAATTGCATGACATATTGGCAGCAAGGGCAAAAGAGTTGGGCTTTTATACGTACCGCTTTATTCGGTGAGGGCAACGTCAGTTGCCCGGCTAACATAGACATAAATTGGATTGCTTGAAGCAGCTTCTTTTCATGACCTCGCAACAAACCATACAATATCATCCACTGTGAGATTTAACCATTCACCTAGCCGTAACTCGAGGCTATATAAGGTCAGAAAAAACACTTGGTAACGCAGTTGTGAAGTGGCATTGATCAATAGGCTCACTTCGGTTGGAGTCAAAATGTCAGGTAAGGTTTTCACATGTGGTGGCTTTACAATATTCAGCCACTCCCAATCACGTTGAAGGACATGCTTAAAGAAAAACTGTAAGCCATTGCGATCAATTTTTACGGTACTCCATGAATGTGTTTTGATCAGTTGTGTAAAATACCGCTTCAGATTGTCGGTAGTTAACGTGTCTGGCGATTTATCCAGTTGATGGGTAATGCGACGTAGCGCACGACTATAAGCATCAATCGTAGCTGGACGTTTACCTTGCAAGGAGAGATGGGTAAGGTGTTGTTTATAAAGATAATATGAACGATGTTGCTGTGCTCTATTCATGGTAAATACTCCTTTGGATAGGTGTATTTACCATAGTTGAGCTTATGGGTTTTCACTCTTCCGCACAGTGGCTTCGTTCAACAAGCGCTTTAAGGCGGATTCGCAATGCGTGGCATTTTTACTTTGTGTCGGTTTTAGTGATTAAGGTGGTTTGCGGCGGCTTTGGTATTGCGTTGCTCATACCTTAACAGAGTGTTAAGCCTATTTTTAATTGAGGATGATTTTGAAAAAGTTAGTAAGTCGCTATTCCCTGCACATTTGTTTTTGCTTCGCCGGATTTTACATTTCAGCAGTATCTTTAGCGTATGCAGACGCAGAGTCGCATAGCTTTGTGTCGGTCCTAAATTCAATTGGTGTTTTTCTGGCATCCGCTGGTGCCGTTGCCGCATTACTTACTTTGTTTCATGTTGTTTACTCAAGAGTGGAAGACAAAGAAGAGCAAGAGGTCAACTATTTTAAATATTCGTTGTTTATTTTGGATCGACAAGCGATGTTTATATCGATGTATGAACATAGGATTGCACATTTTCAGAAGGTTGATGAAACACAAAGAGCCCTACAGCTTGAATCAATCAAATTTGACGACACACTCTGTAATGCTATTAGTATTGAAAGAAGTCTAGGCTTGCTTTCATCCCCTAATGCTGCGCTGTTATCGGAACTAGATCGTTGCCAAAGAGACTTTAAGATACTATCAAATACAATTGCGCAGAGAAATCAATTGTATATAAACGATTACCAAAGAAAAGTTCAGCATCACTTTTCACTAGGTATGGCTTTTAGCCAAGAAGAATTGGAAGAAATAGTTGGTAATTCTCTCTTACCCTCGCTAGTTGAGTTTACTAATGAGATATACCTACAATTGCCGAAGGTTAAAGGGCATATCGTTGATGTTCACAAGCAATTGTATACAGAGTTTAAGCGAAAGTACCCATATAGAAAGTTCGTCGAAAGTAAATAGGCTTAATAAACAGTTTAAGAGTGATTCGCACGCGTGGCATTTTACTATGCGTTGGTTTTAGTGTTTAAGGTGGTATGCGGTGGCATTAGTATTGCGTTGCTCACACCTTAACAGGGCGTTATATGGCAGGAGCCTATGAACAATAAAACGTATCAATATGAAAGAATCGAAATTCCAAATAGCAGTGTACTCGATTCGGCTGAACAGTTTTACGACGGTGCTGAGTTTTTGAGGCAGTTACCACCAATGTCAGGTGTTTTACTTCCTATGATTACCAATGCTGCACTCGCTATTGAACTGTATATTAAATCACTGTGTGTTCGTTCAATTATTAAAGATTATAAAAACTTTGGAAACGGTGTGTATGGTGGGAGAGTTACTGAAGAGCCTTTAACAAAAGGTCATTATTTAAGCTCATTACTACTTATTATTGGCAGTGAAGTTATAGATAACATTGAATCTTTACATGCTGATGGAGTAATACAATATTCATTCTCCGAGCTGGTAGAACTCGTCAAGCCTTACGATAAGTTGTTTGTGGAAGCGCGTTACGCTTATGAAAATGATGCTCTTTCAAATTTGGATATTACAGGTCTATTTCATTGTTTAACGACACTTCGTTTTACAATTCAAAAGATAACTAGAATTGAGCGAGTTTTGGCATAACCATATAATAAGGCGTTAGCAATACAAATCACCAACGCCTAAACTAAACGAGTTTTGTCATGTAAAGGCTAGAAAATATTGAACTTTAAAGAGGTGAAGTAGTGGCTGTTAAAGTTATTGACGAAAAAGAAGACGCTAGGCTTATTGAGTTGACTGATAGTGAAAAAATTAAGCTGCAGGCAGATGGTGAGTTGACAATCAAGGTTGTTAGTATCACTCATGAAAGATTCTTGGACAGTTTGATTTTCGTCTCATAGATGATGGGTTTAATGAGTTCTATAAATTGACTCACATGTTTCATCTAAGATGAACCAGATTATACGGGGAGAGGTATCGGTGAGGCCTGTATTCGCTATTGTTTAGATTACTCAGGTTTACTTATTTTCTGCGGTCAGGCTGTTGGTGAACAAGCTGATGATGGTAGTCACCTAACCGGTAATGGCGAGGGCTTTGCGATGAGAATGATTGAGAAAAAACTTATATCAGGGCAAGTATAGTTGCATAGCTAGCAGGCAATTTAAGAGTGATTCAGTACGCTTGGCATTTTGGGTGTCATCGTTGGGTTTGTGTTTACGGTGGTATGCGGGAGCTTCTGTATAACGTTGCTCACACCTTAACAGGGCGTACCAGCCTAAATAAGCAATTTGCCTAACACGTTTTGTCCACAAATGAGTTAGCTATTCGGTTAGCTCATTTGTGATCACCAAGCAACGCTACCACACCTAAATGTATCAAATACGTTCAAATCTAAGCATTATCCTCACCCAAATATCATCTGGCGATTGCGCATTTTATGAGGTTATAAAGAGTGGTATTAACAAGAAAAGAGTAGGCGAAAGGTATTGCAGAAAAGAGTAAATTTTATAGGGTCTAACCGCAATTAGACCCTATGCAAATAATCAAAAACGATTACTTGTAGAATGCTTCTACTTTACCTTTTAGGGTAACTAGAATTGGCTGACCACGACGGTCTAGAGCTTTAGGTGATGGGATTTTGATCCAACCTTCGCTCACGCAGTATTCTTCAACGTCAAAACGCTCTTTGTCGTTAAAGATAATGCCGATTTCGTGCTCGAAACACTCAGCAACGTGGTGTGGGCTACGTGGGTTACCAGATAGGTGATCAGGTAGTTCTGGACGTGCTTGATTGTCGTTCATGATTGTGACCTGTATTTAATAAAAAGCGCGCTATTGTAGTCAATATCAGCCTTAGGCTCAAGGTATAGTGACATAAAGATTGTGGATTTTAGAATCAATTTAATACGCTGATTTTATTGAATTTATAACTTTTCGTTAAGATTATGTTTACTCATCTATCAAGACCAAGCTTAGACACTTAAATTAACTAAAACCAAGCTTACTATACAATTACATGTCGGGATGACATCATTAAGAGTTTGTTTTTCGTTATCATAAATTCCTCTATCAAAGTAGAGAATAGTGATATTTGTATTTTCTTACCTAAATATCATAACAGCTTAGATTTATATAAAATGAAAATACATTTCTCTAAGAG
>NZ_PYOG01000006.1 GCF_003026815.1 Photobacterium damselae
ACTCCATTTATATTTTGTTTGTGGAGTTTAGCTTTATTGTGATTGTGTACTATGATGATAGTCACATATTAGTAATTTATAAAATAGATATCTAAATGCTGATTACTAGGGATTTAAAATTAATAAATATAAAAAAGGGCTACAGATAATGTAGCCCTATGATAATGAACCTAGTTAAATTAATGGCTTCGCTTCCAACGAGAAATCATTTCATGCGTTACTTCTCGTTCATAACAAATAGGAGAGTAACCGCCAGGCTTGCTCCACGCACTTCTTTTACCACAACGAGACCCATTGCTTGTTACATTGTAAGGGCAAGGACATCGACCTGGATAAGAGCGTATAGATTGCTTGATGATTTCTTGTTTTATTTCTGCATTAGTCTTTGCGCTTACAGATAAAGATGGAAGACTAAGAACGAGAATAATAGTAACTAATATAGATTTCATGTTAAATATACAAGTTAAGATGTATGGCAAGAACTTGAACAATAATAACAGCCATTAGCCTTTGAATAAGTTTTTTTTGCTTCAGTCACAGCTTTGCTACAACTAACAAAATCACCAAGGTAATCTCTATTATGTTCTAAAGGTAGGCGTGTACAGCTTGCGGAATGAACTTCATGATCACCATTTGCTTGAGCATTTTTGTTTACATAGTAATGAGTCATAATATTTCTCATGTTTGATTGAGTGGAGACAATATTTTGCTGCTATTTATAACTTACTCAATAGTAAATTATCATATATGAGCCAAGCTGCATAATTGAGTTGTAACTTTTTCTATAGTTGCAGGAGATTATCCTAGCTAATGTCTCATTTATCTTGTTATGTCGCGGTACCATTTGTATCTACTTCGTTTATTAATACATGGAGATACCTATGAGTAGAGCTGTTGAGTTACTAGCCCGCATGCATGAAGTTCGTAGTATTACTGCAGATGAACATGGTCGGCAGACAATTACTGGTGATGTGATCATTGCTGTTTTTGGTAGAGTGCAGCACGAAATGCCTTTTGGTATGGATTTACTCATGGCTAAGTATGTTCATGATGCTCAGGCATTTAATCGGTTAGTGGATCGTATTACGGTTTCTGTTCAAGGTGAGCCATTAAAACGAAAAGATTTAGCTATTGCTCTTGGTTGTGTTGCATTAGATGTGTTTTGTGATAAGCCCGTCGCTAGTCAACAACGTCAACTGACATCACTGTGGCGTAAATACAGTACACAAGCCAAGCGAAGTCATAAACTCGTTAAACGTTGGGAGTGTCAGCTCAAGAATATCGAACGAGAGTTAGACTATTGTGAGACGATATCTGCTGAAGACCGAATAAATGCTCGAATATCTAATATTGAATCGTTAATCATCAAGGAACGTCGTCGCTTGGATGAATTCGCTCAAAGTCAGGGACTGTCAAAGTCTATTTGTCCTCGTTGTAGCGGTACCGGTTTTACTCAAACTACACAATGTCCTTCATGTGATGGTAAAGGTTCGTTTACGCCAACGCTTGATAATATTCGCCAACATTTACGCCATATAGGACTTGCTAGAGTGAGTGATAAGCTATGGGATGGAGAGCTTAAACCATGGTTTGATAAATGCTTAACAATGATGCATCGAGAGGCAGGAGAAGCCACTTGCGAATTAACTAATCAGTTAAATAAAGAAAAATCAATAGTATAATCTAATTCCCTTGATAGAATAGTTATAGATAATTAGTTTGTGTGTTTTATACAAGGGATATATGAAACTAAAGTTTATAGATAGCGCTACCTTCATAGCGATTTTCGCAAGTTATTTCTACTGTATTGATACAGTTTATACCAATGGGTATTTAAGCGTATTTGGATTAGATAATGATTTGCTTGAAAGAAATTTTCACCAGGTGATTTATTCTGGATTTATGAGGGCTTATCATGGAATATTCTTAGGTGTTGGTTCGTTATTTTTGGTTTTTTCCGTTCTAGCGTTATGTAAATTAAACATAAACTTTGATTTTAATCCATGGAGAAAAGCAGTTTTTTGGTTCTCTGCTATGATATTTATGTTTGGTCTGATATATGTTTTATCTCATTACGAGAGTAATGGTATAGACGATGCTAAAAAATGGAAGAAAGAAATTGCAAAGGGTCATTCTTCCGTTGTGACGATTGATAAATATAAAAATGAATTGGCTTATTTATATTGTGGTTCTAAGAATTGTGCTGGATATGACATAAAAGAGCAAAAGATAATATACTTCCCTCAGACAATATTAGCTATTAGAAATAAAAACATAACGATAAAAGCAATCGAACGTAAAGGTAAAACAGCCAGTCTTGACCCTACCACAAACTAAGGTAATCTATATTAATCATGCCAAGCCTCGATTATTTATCGGGGCTTTTTCATATCTGGAATTTTTTATGTTTGATAGATCAACACTTGCTATCAGTGCCGGAACGGGTACTGTAATTGGTATCGGTGCTACCAAGTCCATTGAAAATGTTCAATCATTGCTAAATAGTAGTTTAGACCAAATTATACATGGTCAATTTACTTGGTATGGCAGTGATATTGGAATGGTTGTAGGTATTATCCTTTCTCTTATCGGCATCGTAGTGACTATTTATCGTATTCGAGTCACTAAAAGTATTCGTGATGCGTTATAACAAACTTACTGCAAAGATTTTAGCTGGTGCAATTGCTTTGACGGGGGGATTTGAGGGTTATCGTCACTATGCTTATCAAGATAGTGGTGGGGTATGGACAGCCTGTTTTGGTGAAACTGAGAGAATACATCCAGGCGATCAATTCACTATCTCTGAATGTGAAACGATGTTGGCCACATCACTTGATAAACATAACGCACCTATTCGTAAAATTCCTCAACAATTACCTCTTTCTGTCCATCTAGCTGCTTTAGACATGTCCTACAATATTGGCATATCTGCTTTTGAACACTCGACAATGTATCGCTACTTACTTAATGGCGATTATCCTAGTGCCTGCCGTCAGATTTCTCGTTGGCGTTTTGTTGCAGGTAAAGACTGCGCAATTAAGCGCAATAACTGTTATGGGATCGTAAAACGCAGAGAATTAGTTCAAAAGTTATGTCTTGGAAAGATAACCATTAATGATGCTCTTATCCAAATAGGACAGGAGCCGCTGGATGAAGATATTTTGAGACAGATGAATGCTGATTAGTCGAATCAAAACCATAGTTATAGTTTTGCTCGGTGTATCAATGGCAATAACAGTCTTTCAGCTAAAACGAATTACAGCCTCCTTTGAAGAGCAAAAACAAGAAATGGCCTCGTTACATTATCAGTTGGCCACAACTCAAACTATTAAAGATTCTCAATCAAAACAAATTTCGCAATTGGTTCAAGAGCGTAATGAACTGTCTACGTTACTTCAAGCTCGTGTAGAGGAACAAAACAGTGAACGAGAACGGTTATCTCAAAATATTGCGGTGCTTAAGAAAGAGCTATCGGATAACCAATCTTTCAATACTCCTTATCCTAAGTCTGTTCTTAAGCGGTTGCGTCAGTCCTACTAAGGTTATTACTAAAACTGATACGATCTACGTACTACCGCCTGTCGGCCTTGTTATTCCATGTCATAAGCCAACAGTTACTGCAAAAACGCCAGCTCAACTGCCGGCAGACGTATTAAGATTGAAGTCCGCATTAAAAGAGTGTGCGCAATACGTTGATGATTATCTTAATTGGCGCAAAGTAAAAGAGACATCTAACTAACCACTAATGATGAATGAGCATTACTCAGGGCTCTTATGAGTGTCATCGATAATATTTCCTCCAAATATCCTCTTTCCTTTCTGAGTTACCATCATGACTATGAATATAAAAACAGGTCGAGTTGCGAAAGTTAAAAAGCAACAAGGTTTACTTGTACGAGTAATGCTAACTAATGGTGTTGAAATAGACGTCAAAGCGCCTTATGAGATTAAAATCGGTGACTGGATTATAGAAGGAGAATTTAGTAGAGAACTAGCAGCTAAGTAGTAGTGAATGGTATGGCTAAAGACTGGAGTCAATTACAACAGCAGTTTCTTATCGACAATGCTAGAACTGGTATTACTGCTAAAGATTGGTGTGAACGACAAGGGCTTAATTATCAATCTGCTCGTCGTTACATCAAAGTGCGCACTGCGCAAAAACATAGTGCGCATTCTGCGCAAAGAACAGCGCATGACAAAACTGTGCGCAAAGCAAATAAGACTTCAAAGCATTCAAAAGGAAATCGAGATAATAAGAATCGGCTCGGAAGAGACAGTAAAGGTCGATTTACTGAAGGTAATCCAGGTAATACGAATATCCCAACAAACGCATTTGAGAAAGGTAACCAATACTCAAGAAAGCATGGCGGTTATGCGACACGTTTCGATGATTGTTCCTTATTTGATGATGCAGTTGAAATGTCACTGCAAGAAGAGCTTATTCTTTGTCGCGCTCGTGCTCTTAGTTGTATTGATACGATGAAACTAATCCGAATTGATTTAAAAAATGCTACATCAGTTGAACAACGTATTGAGCTTTACAATGCGATTGCTAGCACAGAGCAAGCACTAGACAAAAATGTTATTCGTATTGAATCCATCACAAAAACATTATCGTCTATCCGTATTGATGATGTTAACGAATATAAAATTATTGCTGATACATCCCGAATTGAAGCAGCTACGAATAAACTCAACCTTGAGTCAGATAAACTAGCTAAAGATGGTAAAGGCTCGATAACTCCTATCTCTGAAATGATTTCTGAGCTGCAAGAAATGGGCAGTGATGGTCTTATGAGCAATATTGATGAATAACCCAGAGAATATTGCTTATATCAAAGCAAGGGTGGGTAATAAGTGGTGGCGTTTAAATAACCTTTATAAGATTGAAAATGAAGATGGCCAACTCGTCACCTTCAAATTACGCCCTGCTCAAGCATTGCTGTTTAAAATGATGGGGCGAAAAAACATCATCCTTAAAGCGCGTCAATTAGGGTTTTCATCAGCGATTGATATTTACCTTCTTGATGAAGCTCTATGGCATAAGAATCTTAAATGCGGAATTATTGCGCAAGACCAAGGCGCTGCAGGTGAGATCTTCCGTACCAAAATAGAAATCCCATTTGATAACCTTCCTATATGGCTTAAAGCTGAGTTTCCCATAGAGAGTCGTCGTTCTGGAGCTAATGGTGGCTATATTTTGTTTAAAAATGGTTCATCAATCCAATGTGCGACTAGTTTCCGTTCAGGAACGGTCCAACGACTCCATATTTCGGAGCATGGAAAAATCTGTGCAAAGTATCCACAAAAAGCCAAAGAAGTAAAAACAGGTACCTTAAACACGATACACCAAAAGGCTATTTGTTTTATTGAAAGTACAGCTGAGGGCGTCGGTGGTGATTTTCATTCGATGTGTGTTCGTTCTCTGGATTTGTTTAATTCAGGTGAAGTCATTGGTGATATGGATTATAGGTTTCATTTCTTTGCGTGGTTCCAAGATCCTAAGTATGCAGCGGCATTGCCGAAATCAGGGTTGCAGTTAAGCAAGCACCATCAAGAATATTTTGCAGCAGTCGAGGCGGCGATGAACGTCATTCTCACTGATGAGCAAAAGCAGTGGTACATCAACAAAGAAATTGAACAAGGGGAGGAAATTAAGCAAGAGTTTCCATCTACACCTCAAGAGGCATTTCTTACTTCTGGTCGAAGGGTCTTTGATGCAATCAAAGTAATGAATGCAGAAGCTTATACATGTAAGCCATTGATTATCTATGACGTAGAGCCTGTTATGGGTAAAAAAACAAAGGCTCAGTCCATGCGAAATGCCGAAAATGAAATGTTACAGCGTAGTTTATTAAATATGCTGCTTGTATGGGAACTTCCTGATATGGAGGAAGATTATGCAATCGGCGTTGATATTGCTGAAGGACTTGAGCATAACGACCGCAGTAGCTTTGATATCGTTAAGAGATCTACAGGAGAGCAAGTTGCACATTGGTTTGGTTATCTCGATACCGAACTCTTTGCTTCACTCGTTCGTCATATTGGGCTGATGTATAATACGGCCTTTGTTGGTCCTGAACGAAATAATCATGGTCATGCATTTATTCAAGCTTTTAGAGATATTTATCCAGTAAGACGTATCTATCAAGAGCAGTATATTGACCGTGACAATAATAACGACACACCTAAGCTGGGTTGGCTTACAACCAAACAATCTAAGCCAATTATTATCGAAGGGCTTAAGGAATTACTCCGAACTCAATCATCTGGCGTTCGCTGGATAGGTACCATTTCTGAACTTAATTCGTATGTTTATGATGCAAAAGGCAGCATGAATGCACAAGCTGGTTGTTTTGATGATCAGGTCATGAGCTATGCCATTGCTCAAGAAATGCGAGCTCGGATGCCTGCAACAGTAAAACGTAAACAAAATAATCACCGAGCATCAAATCATTGGATGACAAAATAATGATGATACAAACCAAAGTAGATCAAAAAAAACTACTCCAAATTATGGCTGATATTGATGCTCAACCCGATTGGCGTAGCTTGGCAAATAAAGCTTGTTCTTATTACGATGGAGATCAATTAGCTCCTGAAGTTATTTCTATTCTTAAAGAGCGTAATCAGCCAAGAACAACACATAACCTTATCAAGCCAACGATTAACGGCGTGTTGGGGATGGAAGCTAAAACTCGCACTGATTTGCTTGTAACTGCCGATGATCCAGATGATGAGATGGAACAACTTGCTGAGGCGATTAATGCTGAGTTCTCTGATGTATGCCGTTTAGCTCGTTTAGATAAGGCTCGTTCTGATGCTTATGCTTCTCAGATTAAGTCAGGTATTGGCTTTGTTGAGGTCTTTCGTAACCCTGATTTGTTTGGTTCAAAGTATAAGATTAAAAATGTTCCTCGTGATGAAATCTTTTGGGATTGGTTATCAACCGAGTGTGATTGGTCTGATGCTCGTTGGGTTATGCGCCGTCGTTGGATTGATACTGATGAACTCATTTCATTAATACCAGGTAAAGCTGAAATCATTAAAAATGCAGCAAACTGTTGGCATAATTTTGTCGATGTCGATCATATTGATGGTATGGACTCAAACTTATTGAGTGCTTATAACGAGTATCAATCATGGAGTAGAGAGGATAGTGAGTGGTTAAGTGGTAACCGTCAGCGCATTCGTCTACAAATCATCTATTACCGTAAGATTGAGCGTAAGCCAGTTATAGAGTTATCAGATGGTCGTATCATTGAGTACCAGTCGCAGAATATTGCACATGTAACGGCTGTCGCTATGGGAAAAGTAAAATTACAGATGGCCCAAGCATCAACCATTATAGAAAGCTGGTATGCAGGACCTCATCATCTCGGTGATAAGTTATGTGATGCACCTTATGGTATGTTTCCGATTGTCCCATTCTGGGGGTATCGTAAAGACAGTAGTGGTGAACCATATGGTTTAGTTGCCGATGCTATTCCAGCTCAAGATGAAGTGAACTTTCGTCGTATTCGATTAACTTGGTTGCTGCAGGCTAAACGTGTCTTAATGGATGAAGACGCAACGAATATGTCAGATAGAGCAGTTCAAGAAGAAGTTGAACGTCCTGATGGTTTAATAAAGCTAAATCCTGATAGACGTAATCAAAAATCAATGAGTGAAGTATTTCAAGTTCAGCAAGACTTTAATATCGCTAGCCAGCAATTTTCTGTGATGCAAGAATCGATGAAATTGATCCAAGATGCCATGGGTGTTTACTCATCATTTCTTGGCCAGGATGGAGGACAAAAATCAGGTGTTGCTATTGCTAACTTGGTAGAACAAGGCGCTACAACCTTAGCTGAAATTAATGATAACTATCGCTTTGCTTGTCAGCTAGTCGGAGAGTTGATCTTAGGTTATATCCTAAATGACATGAAAGGACGTCGAAATTATAAGTTGATTATAAATCGCGATGATAAATCTAAGCGGAAGCCTATTGTGATTAATGAAGAAACAGAACAGGGCTTGAATAATGATGTGACAAGATTACGAGCGCATATAGCTTTAGCACCAATTCAACAGACTGCAGCATATAAATCACAACTTGCTGAACGAATGATGCAAATAACATCGCAGCTACCTCCTGAGGTACAAAGCACTGTCATTGATTTAGTACTAGAACTCAGTGATGTACCGAATAAGAGTGAATTTATGGAGCGTGTTAGAAAAGCTCTTGGGGTGGGAAAAGACCCTGAAGATATGACGCCAGAAGAGCAAAAAGCGGCTTTGGAACAACAGCAACAAGAGCAAGCCCAACAAAAATTAATGATGAGAGAGCTAATTGCTCGAGTCAGTAAGATTGAGGCAGAAGCTACAGCGAGTAGCCTCATTGGCTGAAAAGGAACGGGTGATTGCTGATAGTCAACGCTATACCAACGCTAAGACTCAAGCTGAGACAGGTAAGATTCTGACTGAGATGGAGAGGGTTAACCAAGAAGTCGAACAAATCAAACAAGGCTTATTAGCAAACCTGCAACAGCAAATAAATTCTATCGTTATATAGCAAATAATAAATAAGAATATTCGCTCTAGAAATAATAGTGTATAAAAGTATTTACCGCACAGCATTAACGTTGACGTGTAGAAAAGCAAACGGATTAATATAGTCACACGGAAGTGATAAACTTATGTTTAGTTCCCCCTAATCTTAAGTATTTGAGTCGTCTTGACTCTACCCAAATCTAAGATAGTCTATCTCTATTATGACGAGCTGCACCCGAAAGGGATGCGGCTTTTTTTATACCTGTTTTTGCGGTTAAGTACTTTTCTCTAAGAATACTTACCCGCACAGACAGCGATACGTCTACAAATAGGAGTGCTAATTGTGGCTATTGAAATTACAGGTTACGAAACACTTGATGAGTTAGAAGCGATGCTAGATCAGCTTGAGGATGCAACTGTGGTTGACGAACCCCAAACAAGTGTTGAAGAACAGCCTGAAGTAGTATCTGACTCATCAGAAAGTACGGTAGAAGAAAGATCAGATGGCGATAAGGACGCAGCTTCGCCAACTGCGGATCAAGATGATACCGTTCCTAGTGATGAAGGAACTGATGAACCCAAGAAAGTTATTATTGCAAAAGATGGTGTACATACAATCCCATACGATGTACTAGAAGCTGAACGCCGAGAGGCCGAGCGTCTACGTCAACAACTTGCTGAAATGGAAAGCAAACAAGTTGAATATGAGAATCAAGCACGACTTCTTGATATCCGTGATAAACAACTTCAAAAGCTTGGTGTTAATCCTGATGACTTACCTGAAAATCTCAAAGTTAGCGAGCAGCAAATCGATGAATTACGCGAGAATTATCCTGAATTAGCTCCTTTTATTACATCTCTTATGGCGAAAGTTGATGCTGTTTCAACGAGTGTGAGCACTGCTCAAAGTTCAACATTAGAGCACAATCCGATTATGGCTGATATTCGTGCGAATACAGATTTAAATAGTTGGATGGAAGAAAAAGGAGATAAATGGTCCCTTGCGCTCGATATTGACGATCGTCTGTTAGCAGATCCAAAATGGTCTAGTAAATCTCAACCTGAACGTTTTAATGAAGTAGTTCGTCGAACTAAAGCTGCGTTTGGTGAAAATATACCAGAAGCAAAGCCAGTAGCTACGAATAAAGAAATTCAAGAAGAAGCGGCCGATAAAGAACAAACTGTTACGAATTCTTTACCGGCAAGCCCTTCTTTGGTTGGTGCATCAAATACGCATGAAGGAAGTGTATTGCAACAAGCTGCAAATATGAATAATGAGCAGCTTCAGGTATTGATGGCGGGGATGACTGCTGATCAAATTGATGCGCTTTTAGATCAAATCGATTTTTAAATCAGAACAACTAATTACTGAACCCGCCATTGTGCGGGTTCTTTCGTTTTAGGAGTCGTTATGACAACTATCACGCCAGCACAGGCGAAACATTTACAAGAAGTTGCGCTTTTTACTGCTGCGAACCGTAATCGTTCGTTTGTAAATATGCTAACTGAAGAAGCTCCAAAGCAGACCTCTGGGGATAAAAAAGGTAATAAGCAAACATCACCTCATGCACCGATTGTTCGTGTCTCAGATTTACAAAAGCAAGCCGGTGAGTCTGTTGATATGCAAATTATCCATAAGTTATCAAAACGTCCAACAATGGGGGATCGAAAACTAGAAGGTCGTGGTGAGAATCTTGAATTCTCTAGCTTCGACCTCAAAATTAATCAGGGTCGTCATATGGTTGATGCTGGTGGCAAAATGAGTCAACAGCGAACATCTCATGGTATTCGTCGAGCAGGTAGAACGCTGTTAGGTCCATATTTTAATGATCTACAAGATCAGATTGCGACGATCCAACTAGCGGGTGCTCGTGGTGATTATTTTGATGATGACATTATTGTGCCTCTTTTTGACCATAAAGAGTTCGGTGAGATCATGGTCAATGACATTACGCCTCCAACGTATGACCGACATTTCTTTGGTGGTGATGCAACGTCTTTTGAGTCACTCGATTCAGCTGATATTTTCAATATGGAAGTGGTTGATAATATGGGTCTGTATATTGAAGAGATGGCCCATCCGCTACAACCTATTCGATTTCAAGCTGACGAGCTTGCAGGGGATGAACCTTTTTATTTGTTAACTGTTACTCCACGCCAATGGGCAACATGGCAAAAAACGTCATCATATAAAGACTGGCAACAACTTACAGCTGCTGCGATTAACCGAAGTCGTAATTTCCGACATCCCGTCTTTGCTGGCGAATGTGCAATGCGTGGAAATATCCTTGTACGCAAGTATAAAGGAATGCCGATTCGTTTTAATCAGGGGTCAGTTGTTAATGTCTCTAATAATGATAATCAGGCTACAGCAAAACAAGTTGAAGCTAAGACAACTATTGACCGAGCGATGCTAATTGGTGGCCAAGCATTAGCGAATGCTTGGGGAGCAACATCATCTGGTAATCAATTTAAATATACTGAGAAGAAAGTTGACCATGATAATGGTACTGAAATCTCTATTGCCTGGATGAATGGCCTTAAGAAAATTCGTTTCCCTGATAAACGAGGTCGAATCAATGACCATGGCGTTATTGCTCTTGATACAGCAATTAACATTTAACGAAGTTGAGAGTGAGTTATGACAAAGATTATTGCTCCAAGTATGCGTGATACGCTCTATGCAGGACCTGCAGGTAATCTGAGTGTTGCCGTGACTGGTGTAACTCTAAAAGCAGCGGTAACGGATACGGAAGTTGAATTGATAGAGTTACCTATCGGACTTAACCTAATTGGTTTACGAGTTGTTACTAGTGGCCTAGGAACTGGTGTCAAAGTGGATGTGAAGGTCGGTAAAAAGATATTAGCTACAGAGCTCGATGTTTCCAGTAAAAGCGCAGTAACAATGGCCATTGAACCTGTATATCTAGTCGACAATACAACACTAGAGTTGGTGATTAAAGGTGGATCGGCGACTGGTGATATTTCTGTGATGCCAGAGTACATTTCTGTCGGGTTTTAATAAGAATCTTAATCATGGAAGCGCTCTTGATGGGCGCTTTTTTATTTTGGGGGATTTATGTCAAAAATCAGTATTGCTTACATTGGTGATAAACCATTTAAGAAAGATACCATCACTGGCTCGTTACTTGTTTTTCCTCAGTATCAACCAATTGACGTTGAAGCACCAACTGCGTTTATGTTGTTGCAATATCCGAAAGTATGGGTTCGTTCTGAAGATATTGAGGTAACCAAAGAGCAGAAACAGCTAGCAGCTGATGAACGAGCGAAGTTGCTTGAGGATGAGCAAAAAGAGCAGGAAGCTTTAGAGTTTGCAAAAAGTATGGTCGTGACAGTAGCTGGTGAAAATCTGGATTTAGCTAAATTACCTTCTGTTAAATTAGCAACTCTCATTGAAGCAAATGATTGGGAGCTTGAACCAAAAGGAGCTCAAGAGTCTGTAGATGAGTTCCGTACTCGAGTACGTGATTTTATTCGCGGATTATAAACATGATTAGAGTCTCTGAATTTTTACCGTCATTGAGATTGTTAGTTGATGTTCCCTTACCAGGATTAATGGAGAGAGCGATAATACAAGCATCTATCCGTTTTTGTCGCGAAAGCCGTAGTTTGGTGAAGAGACGATCTTTTGAAGAGGTATTTGAGCTGCAGACCATCTCGGCCATTAGCAGACAATATGACATAAAAGGAATTCCCCAATTGAAAGGAGCAGGGCTTATCTCTGTTTCAAGCCAATCTCAATTATTAGAAGCTGGTGTTGATTATACGGTATTAGGGTTGGACAAGATTACCTTTCAGCAGGATTTTATTGATGTAGAGATCTACGCTAGAGCAGAACCCACTCAATCAGCAGCAATGTTACCCGAAGAGCTTTATCATGATTACTGTGATGTAATTTGCTCAGGTGCCGCCGCTATTCTCCAGATGCAGCCAAATCAAACATGGACTGGCCCTAACTTGGCAAAATATAACGAGCAATGTTTTGTTGAAGGATATCGCCAAGCTTTTCGTCATGCAGTCGAACATCAATCATTTACCTCTAGGCCAGAGAGAAAGCGGGTATTTATCTAATGAAGGTTAAAATCCTAATCGACCGAGTTAGCAGAGAATTGGTTGATCCTCGTAATACCCGTTGGTGCCGAGATGAATTAACTCAATATCTCAATGAAGCTATTGGAGTTATTGCAACAAAACAACCAGGTCTTGTAGCAAAAGCCACTGACTTATCTGTAACGTCCAGCCCAATTGATCTCCCTAGAGATGGTTATTCTTTATTAGCGGTTCATTCAATTAATGGTATTGCTGCTCAATATGTATTAGTTGAAAAGCTTGATCATATGTATCCGACGTGGCAACTCGATAAAGGTGTACCTATATGTTGGACCAAAAGAGAATACGATCTCAAAAGGTTCTGGATTTATCCTCAGCCGAGTGAACCTGTTGTTGTTTCGATTCTTTATGTTCCTGAGATTAGGATTTCGGATGAAGAGTTTGAGGTCTCACTTCCAAACATTTACGAAGGGGCTTTAGTTGATTTTATGATGTATCGAGCGTATTCGCGTGATGGTGAAAATGTTAGTGAAGCCAATAAATCGCAACAACACTTCCAATCTTTCTCTCTGTTTCTTAATGATGATCAAGCATTGAAAAATAATCGAGAACAGCGGCTGAACCAGTCTATCTTCAAATAAGGTTTAACTATGTTAGTTAAAGGTATTCTTTCTGATGCAGCTGATCAGTGTATTCCGAAAGGGATTATTCAGATTGTGTCCATCAATACATCAGAGTCTGTTCTTGAGGGTTCCACTGTATGGATTAAAGCCGATAATGAAGGACACTATAGCTTTACCTTATTGCCTGGTTCGTACTTAATTTATGCTCAATCGGGTAGACAAAATGATGTGGTGTATTTGGGAGAGACGATAGTTACCGATGATACACCAGATGGAAGTTTAAATAGTATTGTGGGTATTACGACTCCAGTATTACCACCGCAAGTTCAACAAGCCGTGAATGCGGCAAATAAAGCAACTCGGTCTGCAGAAGACGCAAATGATAAGTATCAAGATCTCATTGAGTTAGCAAAGACGGTAACAAATTCTATTAATGATTTAGTTACAACAGTGAATCATGTCGAGAACCTATCACAATCAGTTGAAGGTTACGCTTTAGCGAGTGGTAATGCCTTACAAGGCTCATTACGAATAAAAGCTGAAGTGGGAGCTGTTAATCAATCCGTTAGGTTGGTTAAAGATGAAATCTTGTCCATACAAAAAAATATTATTCATCTAAAATCTGATGCAGAAACGTTTAGTTCTAAAGCATCATCTAGTGCTCAGAAAGCCCAAAAACAGGCAAATAGCGCGGTACTTAGTGCAAACAATGCTGCTGCTGATAGCCAAAAAACATTTCGCTTGATGACGGTAGTTGAGAAGTATCGTGATGATGTAATGGGAGCATTAGACGAAACTCATCAGTCACTTGAATGGCTTAAGTTCATGCAAGTGCAGTTTGACACTAAACTGCAGGAAATGACGTTAATTGACGAGCATCTTTCCATTCTTGCAAGAGAGATTGAAAAAAACAAACAGAAAGTAGAACAACTTCGGCTGAATGCTAGAGAAAGTGCAGGTAATGCAGCTACAAGTGCGTTAAGAGCAGAGCATGAGGCTAATCGTGCAGAAGTCGCTGCTAGTATTGATATTGTCCGCGAGGCAGAAAAACAGGCTAAATCATCAAAATCCGAAGCTGATAAATCGTTGTCAGCATCTTTGGTTTCTGTTAATGCAAAGAACGTGGCAGTGGCTAAAGCTAATGAGGCTAAACAGTCAGAGCTATCTGCAACAACGAGTGCTCAAAATGCTGAGCAAAATAGCTTAACTGCTAAAGAACAAGCAAAGCTTTCAACAGAGAAAGCCAGTAGTGCAGCTATCAGTGCTAAAAATTCAAAAAGTAGCGAAAAATCAGCTCTAGAAGCTGCAAGCGAAGCAGCTTTAAATTCCACAGCGACTAAACAATCAGCTAACTTAGCCAGTAGTCATGCAGTTACTGCTGGTGAAAGTGCGAATACTGCAGAACAGAAAGCTGATGATGCTGCAAATCAAGCATCGATTGCGACTCAACAGGCAGGTATAGCAAAGAGTAATGCTGACGCTTCATTAAATAGCCAAACACTAGCAGCCAACAGTGTTGAATTAGCTTCAAATCAAGCAAAATTAGCCAGTAACAGTGCTAAGGTCGCTGCAGAAAAAGCAATGATAGCCATAAACCAAGTGTCTTTAGCTCAACAAGAAGCTGCCAAATCTAGAGTTAATGCGGGTGGAGCAGCACAGTCAGCAAAAGATTCAGAACGAAGTTCCCAAACTTCAATCGCTAAAGCTGATGTTGCAGCTAAGAATGCAGGGTTATCTGCTACTCATGCCATTGAAGCATCTCAAAGCTTTATTCGAGCATTATCCGCTGAAGAATCGGCAATTAGTGCAGCAAAACGAGCAGAAACAGCAGTTGCTAGTTTGTCTGGAGCTATGATTGAACAAGGAGGGGTCGATCTTTCAAAAGGTGTTGCGCCACAACCTCCGCTTGATATTAATGGAGCTAAGAGAGCTTGTTTTTGGAAAGTAACGGCAGCAGGCACCGTTAACAATATTGAGTATGGTGTTGATGATTCGATTGTGTATTCAGCTAGTATGGATACGTATTACAAAATAGATAATACAGAAAACGTTACGTCCGTAAATGGGCACCGAGGTGTCGTTAATCTCACCAAAAAAGATGTAGGTCTTAATCTTGTTCCTAATAAGACTCATACTGAAAGTGTACTTGCTGATAGTGTGCCTATTCGAGATCACTCTGGTGATGTTAGTTCGAGATTATTTCGTTCAAATTATACTGAACAACAGACTATATCAGGAGCTCTTGCTTTTCGAATTGATAATGTTACGGATAATTACATTCGATTTTGTTCTAACCAAGAGGCCATTCGAACGTGGTTAAGTCTGTATTCTAAAGATGAATCAGATAACAAATATTTATTGAAGTCTGTACAAGATAGTTTTGCTCAAAAGATAAACCCGTCTTTTACCGGGCGAGTTTCTATTTCGAGTGACGAAAGTACGTCAGATGCTCCATGCCTTCTAAGCTTACAAGCATTATCAACACGGGGGCACCCACACCCGACACCGATTATTAACGATAATCAAGGATTAGATTCTGATGCTGATATATACAAATACCGAAATACATTCACAGGCTCTATTTCTTATGAGTATATTAAATCTCTCAACATAGATTTAACGGGGAAAAATGGTAAATACGTGAAGATTGCATCGGTATATATCCCACAAGATGGATCTACAGCAGAGATTGAAATTATTGGCGGTGCAGGTTTTAATTTAGGATCACATACACAATGTGATCATAGTCGAATTATTATTCGTTCTGGGAATGGTACCCCAAAAGGGATTAACTGTAGAGTTTATGCTCATCAAATTCATACGTATCGTTTTTTCACTAAAATTTATACTCACAATGTTACTTCCGATTGGTACGATATTTATTTGTTAGTTGTTAACGCCTATGCAAGTAATCTTATCTTCAAGTTCTCCAGCTCTGTTGGATGCTATATCAAACCCTCGTTAAGGGATCCCTTAACTTTATCCGCTCTACCTTCTGGTAGTCAGAAAGGCGTGATCTATCTGTATAGCTATAGCCAAGATGATATTGAGTAGATCAATAGAGATAATTTATGTTAGTAAATATTCCTTTAATGAAAGGTGAAATCCCTCGATTAAAACCTCATCTTTTACCCAATGAATCATCAGTCAAAGCTATAGACTGTCAGTTTGAGAATGGGATTATTTCGCCAATCAAGTCTGATAAATGGGTTCAGAACTTATCAATTTTGGTGAAAACATTATTCAAATATAATGATGAGCATTGGTTTATCTGGCCAAAGAAAGTTGAAGCTATTCATAACCCAATGGCTCAAGATAAATGGCAGCGAGTCTATTTTACAGGAGATGGCAAACCCCAAGTTACTGCCCAAGATATCGCTATTGGTCCAGTGAGTCCTGCTGCGAGTTATGAGCTTGGCGTACCGGCTCCAGCAACTAAACCTGTTATTGAGCAAATTGACGACTCAACGGGTGAAGAACCGTCACAAGGCGAAGCGGCTTTGTTTGATGATGAGACGCGTTTTTACATTCAGACCTATGTAACCCGGTTTGGTGAAGAGGGGATGCCATCGTTGCCCAGCTCTGAAATTCTAATAGAGAAACCAGGCTCTACCGTTCACCTCCTTTTAGCTCGTCCTGAGCAGAACAAAAATAACATAACGCGTACACGGCTATATCGAAGCGTGACAAGCAATAATAGTGCTGAGTATATGTTAGTGGCAGAGTTGCCTATCTCGCAGGAACGTTATTTGGACGCAGTAAAAACAATAAATGGCCCTATTTTAGAAACATGGGATTTTGCTGTTCCAGATGCAAATATGCGAGGGCTATGCCAAATGGCTAATGGTATCTGTGCGGGTTTTGCCGGAAACGAGGTGATGTTTTCTGAGGCCTATCTTCCTTACGCTTGGCCAAAAGGATACCGAGGTACCACTGAACATCCAATTGTAGGGATTGCGGCGATTGGTACGAGCCTAGTTGTCCTTACCAAAGGGTATCCTTATCTTTTCTCAGGAGTAACGCCAAGTGCTATTAATGGTACTAAGATAGCATCAGAACAGGCTTGTGTGAGTGCAGAATCTATAGTTGTGGTAAATGGAGCGGTTATTTATGCATCCTCTGATGGTCTGGTTGCTATTGGCAGCGACGGTGCAATGACGATTACTGATCAATTGATTACTCGTTCACAGTGGCAAAAGAAAACTCCTCAGACAATAAGAGCATGGGCAGCAGAAGGCTTGTATATCGGAATATCAAAGACAGGTAGTTTTATTTTTGATCCGGTATCTCAAGACTTTAGAGAGTTATCAAATCGATGGGACTGCGCTTACTCTGACTTAGAACGTGATCAGCTCTTTGTTGTGAAGGATAAACAACTTTATATCTGGCAAGGTGGAGAAAATGATTTACCGTTGATTTGGAGGAGTAAGGTTTTCAAATTACCAACAGATAGTTTGATGTCATGTGCTCGGGTCATCTCAAATGATATTTCTAAGTTATCCATCAAGATTATCGCTGATGGCAAAGATATTTATTCGCTCTCGACTGGAGAGCTAACAGATAGAAGTTTTCGATTACCTGCAGTAAGAGCAACTAATTGGCAGATTGAAGTTTCAGGCAATGCAGAAGTAGAGCGTTTAGCCATAGCTAGTTCTCTGCAGGAGTTAACGTAATGGTTTCACCTAATCGAAATAAGATAGCAGGTTTTAGGGGGGGACGGGATCCTGCTGCGTTACAGGAAAATATGGAGTTGTTAACCGGTCAAAGAGGAAATGGTTTAGATCGCGCTATTACTGTGCGAGAGCTCGCCCAGCTTGGCTTAATTAACGTAACACGTAATAGCCAGGGTTCTGTTGTCACGAAACCAGTATTGCCACAGGCCCCAGATGATAAACCTATTAGTATTCCAGATGCTCCTGTTAATTTCTCTGGCTTTGGTGGTTTTGGTGCCATCATGCTTGAGTGGAAAAATCCTACATTTAATGGATTTGCTTATGCTGAGATATGGAGAGCGGTACCAAACCAGGATAATTCAGCCCCAAGTATTAAACAGGCAGTTTTAATTGCTACAACACCCGCTACGGTATTTGGTGATGTGGTTGATCCTGGTTCTACGTTTTATTACTGGTGTCGTTTCGTTAATACCAATAATGTTCCTGGTCCTTATCAGGGTATTGATGGAGTTAAGGTCTCAACAAGTACAAATATTCATGATGTGGTTGATGATATTGGATCACAAATGAAAGATTCAGAGCTTATTAAGTCTTTATCTTCAGATATCTCAAACCTTTCCTCGTCCGTCACTGAGTCACAACAAGCGATTAAATCAATAAATAAAGATGGATCTTTAGCGTATCAATCTCTGTGGAGTATGAAGGCTCAAGCTGGAGATATCAAAGCGGGTATTGGATTTTTGGCTAAATCAGATGGTACCAGCCAGGTCGCTGTATCAGCAAGCCAGTTCTTTGTGTTCGATCCAAATGTCGCAGGTGGTGAAACGCAGCCGCTATTTGCCATCGACAAAGGCAATGTCGTTATACCTAAAGCTTTGATTGAATCAGCTACTATTCAGATTTTAACTGCACAAACCATCGTTGCAGATAAAGTAAAATCTGGCATCAGTATTTCATCGCCTCAGATTCATGGTGGACAAATTACTGGGGGATGGGCTGGATTTGGTATTGGAGGCCCATATCGAGGATATCATACAGCTATCTCTAAAGATGGAGTCATTGAAACAAATAGATTGAGGTTCAAGTCTGCTCAATCAGGGACGCGGCTCGAAATAAATGGTGATCGTATTGAGGTATGGGAAAATGGAAGTATTCGTGTTCGAATGGGAAGACTGTAGTAAATGACCTTTGGTGTGCAATGCTGGAGTCCAACAGGTCAGACGGTAATAACAACGATCCAACCTATGAATCTTGTTGGGATATACCCCATATATGAAGGTCGTCATACAATCGCTATTGAGGGAAGTATTGATGGTGTACTTGAATGGACCTTTGCCTTTGGTGAGCAAGGAAATGGCACAACAGGTGTAGCGATATCTAGCGTGTCTGTATCAGGTAACAAATTAACGTATGTTGGTACAAAATTCAGATCCCCAGATATGCAAAGTTTAGTTCAAAAACCCAGTATTAGTATTTATATAAGGCGTTAAATATGACTTATGGTATTGATATGCGAACCACCAATGGAAAGCGCATGGTGTGGGGAAGGGAGGAAGTTTATTTATACTGGGGGAGGGTGGAGGTAAATTATGAAGGAAATGAAGGTAAAAAGATTCATAGCTTATTTAATATTCCTATAAATTGGTCACCGTTGGTTTTTAGCCGAATCTTAAGCAACTCAATACCAAATATTGTAGCCGGAAAAAGTGATGGTATTCACATGGTTAATAAGAATGAAAGGTTACATGTTGAGTCTAATTTTGAAGGTAATAGTGGCTCAAGAAAAATATCGTATTATGTTTTCGTGCCTGCAAAACATATTCCTTTGCCCAAACATGGCCTAATGGTGAAAAATGATATTGGTAACATATGTTTTCACAGTGGGCGTCGATCATTAAATGTTAAGGACTTGTTGAAGAAAACCAATATAGGTGCGAGTGGAGTATCAACAACCTATTCTTATAATGTAGCTGCACAAACAACACTTACAGGAGCCGCAAGAATACCGATCAGTCCTTATCAATCATTTGGTTATTATCGGACCACTTTAGGAAGCGAAAGAGGCATCCATATTTCGTGGTTTTTGGTTGAATCTAGTAGTAATCCATATCCAGAAACACCAACATTTATAACAGCGTCAGTTCCTTTGATTAATGCTGACGAGTATCATGATATTTCTAGCTTGCATTGGATTTAGATGGACAAACTAAGTTATACACCTCGGACTCTTTAAGCATCCCTCTGATCATGACGCTTTGAGCACGATAAAGCGTTTTTCCATGACGCTCTATCTTCCCAATAATTCTTGTCTTTATTGCCTCTAGAGGGGCGCCTCTAGGTTTCTGGTAATTCGGTAGATACACAAGAATATCAGCGTAACAGTCAAGGGATGTATATCCTCCGTAGTATTTATGTTCGTGAGTAGCTGAACAAGATGAAACCAAAAAAGAAATAATAAAAAAGTATAAAATACGCACTATGAGATTCCTAAAAAATTTAAAATTCTCTGGCATTTTAATGTGAATCAAACGGTAAAAAGAGACAAATGAATATAAATGTTAGTAAATCTTATTGGATAAATTATCGAGATAAGTTACTTCCAATAATGAAGCAAATAGAACGAAGAAATAGTCATGTGTTTGCTGATGAAACAGATAAGGCTCTATCGGAAGGTAGAGCCTTTTTGTTTGTTGGTGAAGATGGTTTTTTCATTTTAGATCCTTTACTTCGGAATGAGGAAATTATCGTGAATGTGATGTTTGCCTTTAATTGGGGAAATAATGCTATTGCTAGATACCAAGAAACGATTGAGCGTTTGTCTCTTGATATTGGAGCTAAAGGATTAGAGTTATGTACTGCAGTAAAAGGGTTGATTCCACTTTTAGAGCAGCAAAGATGGGAGTGGGTTTCTACTGACAATAATGTGATGTATTGGATTAAGAGGTTGTGATCATGGGTGGCCGCAAATCACAAGAAGTACCAGAAACAACGGCTCAAAAAACGCAAGCAGAAGTGGCGAATAAACAATGGGATCTTTATGAAAATGAACTAAAAGGTTTTGAAAATAAATTTATTCAACGAGTCGATAATTTTAACTCATCGAGCAAGATGGAAAAGACAAAGCAAACAGCTGGACTTTCATATGCCTCAAGCTTTGGCCATGCACGTAAGCAGTTAGATCAAAGTATGACTGCAAATGGCGTGGATCCAAGTAGCCAGAAATTTCAGAATGCTCAAGCAAATTTATCAGACGATCAAGGATTAGAACTATCTGATACAGTTAATCGTGCTCAATCTTCTGAGCAAGATAAATATTTAGCTGGTTTACAAGATGTAGCTGCCATGGGAATGGGACAGAAAAGTGATGCTTTAGGCAGTATAGGTGATGTTGCTAATGCGAGCTTAAGAAAGGCGACATCTGACGCTTATGATTCTTTTAACCGCCGAGCTGCAAACAACCAGTTAATTGGCACTGTTACAGGAGCGGGGGTTTCTGCTGGACTTCGTCAATTACCGTCATTTAAAAGTGCATCTTTAGATGGCGCTAGTGTTGATGGGATTTCAACTACCAAGCGATTGAATTCATACAACAATCGCTTTAATCCAAGTGGAACCATGATAACTTAAGGATATAAATATGGGTATTGCATCAGATACTTATGCCAATATAACTCGTCAAATGTATGAAGATTGGGAACAGAGGTTTTATCCCAAACAAAAGGAGCTATTAGATAAGGCTGTATCGGGAGAGTTAGCAACTGAACAGATCAATCGTGTTGACAGAAATATGCAAGATTCTATGCGTTCAGCAACCCAAAGTAATATAAACCATATGGCTAGATATGGTGTTGACGCTAGCCTATCTCCGAATATTGAAGCCAGACAGGCACTTGGATTAGCCAGCGCTAAAAATGCCATTCGAGAATCAGAGCAAGAACGCTCAATGGGAATTTTTTCTGACTCAGGAATGGGATTACGAGAGAAGATTAATATCGGAGGTATGTAATGTCATATGGATTATTATCTTTGGGACAAGATACTCGCCAGCAAGCTTTAAATGGATTACGTAATGCTGCTAATCAAGAACAGGAACGGGAGCAGATAAATCAGCAACTAAAAAATGCTCAAAGAACACAGACTATGGGCTCTATTGGCTCAGGTGTAGCAATTGGAGCTATGGCTGGGGGGCCTGTTGGTGCATTGCTTGGTGCTGGAGCAGGGTTGATCCTTGGTGAGTTATTTTAATTTGGGGGTTATATGGTGATAGATACCCGGGGTTTTATGGATGGGGCTTTGCGTGGTTTTGATTTAATGGAAAATCATTATGACCGAGCTGAGCGTAAAGCGGACCGTGAAAGAAGCTTAAGACTTGCTGATGAACAAAATAAAAGGCAAGAGCAATGGCGGCAAAAGGCATGGGATCGAGATGAAGACCGTTATCAGGAACGATTGAAAACAGATCAAGCAAATAATGATAAAGAAGAACGTCGATATCAAGATGGGTTAAAACTAAAAAAGCAGCAGTTAGCTCAGAGCAATGCTGTTAATGCAGCTCAACAACAATACTATCAACAACGAAATAACCGAGAAAAGAGATTACAGTTTATCCAGGATAATGCTCCTTTGATTGATCAAGCTTGGACTCGATTTAATGAAACGGGGGAGTTGAGTGATATCTTAAACAACGATTATATAAAAGGAACTGCGTATGATGTTCGCTCTTATACGCCAGATAAAATTAATGCTTTTAATAATTTACGCACTAACATACCTAACGTACTGTCAGGGAAAGCAGACGTAGACTCTCTTGTTCCTGATATTGGTGTTGTGTACAAATCAAATATTGATCGAGTCATTGGCTCAAAAGATGATTCGGGAAAACGAACAGTAACAGGGGCTGAATTAGCTAACATTCACCTAGCGTCAGACATAAATCCAGATATCAAAGGGGATCAACCTGGTTTGGTTTTAGGACTAAAAGTGAAATATGATGATGGCTCTACAGCAGTCAAACCTGTAACGAAGCTGCGTAGCTCAGATCCCAATGACCATCCATTAGTCATCCCATTAGATGAAGCAATGAAAGACCTTTCAGGGCAGATGAAATTAGCTCGATTAGCTTCAACATCTAAGGCTTATCAGCAATTGTTTGGAAAAGATAATAAAGCTCAGAAATCAGTGGATAAAGAATATCGCGGAGAAGTAAATAAGATCTCTAAATGGTATGGTGATGCGACTTTAGACTTAATGAAAAATAGCGGTGGAACTGTAAGCCCTGAGCAACAAGAACAATTAGATAAACAACGGGATGATATGCTGGCTAAGTTGAACAAAATGTATGGTAAAGCTCAAACCACTACCATTACCAAGTTCACCCCAACAGAGCGTTGGGCAAGCGGTGATGGGACTAAGCAAGAGTATCTTCAGGCCATGAAATCAGCGGGTAGAGATATTGGTTCTTTGAGTGTTGAACAGTTAGAGCAGGGGTATCAGCAAGCTTTGATCCGCAAAAAAGAAAGAGAAAAGGAGCAACATGAATCAGAGATTGCAAATAGGATTAGAGGAGGCATAGTTTATTGATAGTGGCCAACCAGTTGATAATTAGCCACTATTTAAGACTTAGAACTCATATTGATTCTTAATATCCGGAGATAGTGCTATCACTATAAAACGGGTATCTATCGATCCTTGAATTGTAGCGGTGCTATTTATTTTACCATCTATCAAGGTCATCAGTTGCTCGCCTATATGTTTCTTCGTTAGTTGCTTTAGTGAATCAGAAGCATCTTGTGATATTTCTAGTAGAATGGAGTTATCGTCTCTGATGGTGGTTTTTAAAATATCCTGTTGTGAAAGATAAACGGAATCGCCAACTTTGATATCGCCAATATTTTTAGTGACGTTCTGGCTTAAATGGTTCTTAACAATAGTAAACTCTATTCTATCTATTTTCTTTTGATGTGAAGAGCATGCACTTAGCAATAATATACTAATTAGTAATAAGATGTTCTTTCTCATAAGCTACTTTTCATATTCCTTTAATATTACGAAGGTCGATTATAAATTAAATGCGATATCTTTAAGGATCTTAAGTGTCTATATTTGTCATATAGTGTCATTTTATTGTAACCCTTTTGTGTTTCTTTTATCGATAATAATGAAATGACCTGTGTCTCTTTATTTGCCTAACACTAAGGCAAACTAACCCCATCATGGATAAATCTATTTCAAGCCACTGCCTATTTGGGCAGTGGCTTTTTTATTACGACTGAAGAGGTTGGTATGAATGATCAATTGCTTGGTGATGATGTAGCTCCTAAGGCAACCGTTAATGCAAAGACTGATATGACTACATTTTCTAAGCAGGACCTTGGAAACTCAGGATTACCTGCTGAACCTAATTATGAGGTTGGGATAAGTGATATAGGCAAGTCGACATTATCTGCCGGCTTGCGTTCAATCTCTGGTATTGCCGAAATAGGAAATCAGAATGTTAAGGCATTGGAAAATAAAGCGAATAAGGACGATGGTTTTGTATCTGGTATAGCCAATGCTATGACTTATGTCCCCATCATTCCAATTGCTGACAAGGTCTTACCTAAATTAAGAGATGGATTGTCGTCAGTTGCTAATTCTATTGATAACACCTTGAGTTCTGATGCTAAGAAAGCAGCACAAACCATGCCCGTTACAAAAGAAGGTGATGAGTGGCGATTTTCATCAGATCCAGCTGTATTTGGGATGAATTTTGCCAATGTCGTTGGTTATATGCTGCCTACCGTTGCGACAGCGTTTGCAACGAGAGGACAAAGTCTTGCAGCGTTAGAGCCCGCGTTAACTCGAGCAATGATTAGAACAGGCGCAAGTAAGGCGGTTGCTGAAAAAGCACTACCGTATGTAGTTAATGCTCTGAAATCAGCTCCTGCAACAACAGCGGGCATTACTTCTGATTTGGGTAGCCAGGGCAATGATATGAGAAGACAAGCCCTTGATAGTAATTTTGATCAATTATCTGAATCTAAATATTTTAGAGAAGCCTTTTCTGATATTGATAGCAATCCAGAAACAGCATCATTAACTGATGGACAAAAATTGTCATTAGCAAGAGAACGTGTTGCTGATTTTGCTTCTAGAGCAACAATATCAGATCCAAAGAATATTGCAGCGAGTGCGGCAGCAACTATGCTCGGGGATGTTCCTTTAGCAAATGCAGCACTCAAAGGTCTAAAAACAACAGCTGGTGGATTGCGAGGTGCTGCTCATGGGTTTATTTCTGGAGGATTACGAGAAGCTCCGTTAGAAGGAATGCAAGAGGGCATTCAACAAAAAGTTTCCAATAACGTTTCAAATCAATATTTAGGTTCAGATATCGATCCAAATCAAGGTGTTGATAAAGCACGTGCAAATGGTGCATTACTTGGCTTCTTAAGTGGAGGAAGTTTAAATGCAATCGGTGGACTCAGGGGAGAACATGAGCAGGCAATAGAGCCTGAAACACAAACTGGTGAAACGGGTTCTCCAGACAAAGTAGATGAAGAACCAGAAACAACACCTGTTGATGTTAGTGTGACACGTGATCTTAATGAAGAGCCTCAAGATAAACCAACACATGCCCAACATGGCTATACAAAAGAAGAAGCCGTAGATGATCTTAATGCACCAGCTTATCTACGAGAAGAACTTAGAAATCAAGCTGGACCACAACCTGATCTTAATACAGGGCAATCTTATGATGTTGATGATCTTTCAATTCCTGCATATTTACGTAACGGGAAAGAAATTAATGAAGATCCAGAAACTCATGAGCGGGTGTCAGAACCAAATACTAAAGAGCAGTCATTCTCACATAAAGAAGGATCAGTAACACCGAAAACGTTCGATGAGACGTATCTATTGGATGATGGCACAACCACTTTGGATACTGAGCACCATATGAAGGGTAAAAATGACATTGTGTTTAGTGATGTACCCCCAAGTGTTATTTATGGACATGATCAGCGTTCTAAGGTTTTGGCTCAGAATAATGATGATAAGCAAGTGGGGTATCCTGAGTTTGATGGTGGTTTGAAAAAGTCACAAAGGCGTGAGTTAGAATACTTAGCCAGACGTCGAGCTGATAAAATTCCATTAGCTATGCAAAATCTTAAAGGGGCTGCACGTATCACTCGCCCCGAATATAGAGAGGAGCTAGTGCAACTGGCAGATCAATCAAGTGCCCTTTCTCATAATAAAGAAGTTAATCATCAATTAGATACTGTAACCTCAGCCATCACAAAATTAGGCGGTATCAACCGTGACTTAGCAAAATCTGAGGGTATAGATGAAGCTCATTTTAAACGTAATCAGCTGTTTCCCACAAAAGGTGGACGCACTTTTGATGAAATGGCTGAAGTATTGAATGAACATGGTTTTACCGCTCGTTCGGGTAAATCATTATCGGCTAATGATGTGTTGGATTTAGTTGGTGGTGAGCTTGATAACAATGAACGACATTATAGTAATCAATCTGATGCTATTACGGAGACAGATAAAGGCAGTGCTTTGGCGGAGCTTGTTCGTGAGTATGGTAATGAGAGAATCCAAATCGCAATTAAAAAGGCACTTAAAGGGGAGCGATTAGGTGACCGACAAGGTGATATCGTTAATGAAGCTATGGACGTTATTGAAACTGGGCGAATTGAGCAAGCGGGGGGTATCGAATCGCGACGAAATGAACGTGATATGCGTCGAGCATCTCGGCAAGCTAAACGAGAGCAAAAACTAAAACAAGCATCTCAAGACTTGGGATTACCTGACTGGGTAACTTCTGATTACAGTATGAATCTTGAACAAGAATATTCAGATACTGTAGAGAGCCTTTTAGATGATTCAATTTATCAAGCATCATCAATTGATCATCAAGCTACTGAACATCTAATTAAAGAGTATGAAGCCGGAAAATTAACAACCGCTCAGTTAATTTCTAAATTAGGAGAAATAGATTATGCCGATCAACAAGCAGTCTCAAACATGGAAGACGCTAAACCAATTACCGAAATCACGGATACTAAAAGCGCTGAAGAACGGACACGCACGAGCACTTTACGAACTGAGCAAAAAGCAGAACTCGAACATGATGCAGGAGCAAAAGAAACAGTAGAACAAGGTAAACAAAATCTAGGAAAGAATAAACCTGAGCCTAAATCCACACCAAAAACAGAAGAAGGTACCCAAGAACATTTAGATAAAGAAATATCAGTTGAACCAACACTATCAAAACCTCATCTAGTAAAAAATGATATTCAAGATGTAGGTGAAAAAATTGGTGGAGCTCGAAAAGATATATGGGAATCTTATTCATCAACAGTTGAAGGTCATACAAAAGGAGAGCTTCAATCTTTACCTTTATCTAAGTCATGGCCACAACCAAATTATCAAGCAATGCTCAACCAAGGTGGCTCACTTGATACGCTTAGCCTTTTTCGTGCAATTAGAGATAGTATTACGGCTAAACCGCGAAGTGGATATAAGGTTTCACGTTGGGCTAATAATGTTCACTCCTTACGTGAAGTGGCGTTAAAAGTATTAGATGGCTCTATAACAAAAGAGCAAGCCGATACTATTTTAAAAACCTCAACTAGCCGAGAAGCTCACCAGATTGCGGGACGAGCAGCGCTTTATCAAGCCATGGGATTGAACAATAGCCTTTCTGGTTTTACTGTTTCTCAAGGTGAGTATTCTCTTTTTAATGGACAACAGTTCAATCCGCCTAAAACTATTTGGACCGTGGAACGAACAACCAAAAGTAATGGGCTGAATCACTGGCCACGAATGATGTCATTTGGCGATACACAGGCCGAAGCTATTGAGAAATTTAAACATAAGTATCAAGAACTGATCGACGGTACCAAAGATGAGCCCAAGTTAGCTACGTTTGATATTTATACTAAATATCAAACCCACGGGTATTTTATCGGAAAAGAAGTTGGTCGTTCTTATGTAGATCTTGAAGGCCCAATCGATTCTATCAAAGAAGCAAGACGAATCCTTAATGAAGAAAATGAACGGTTAAGCCAAAAACTAGCACGAGAGAAATACGTTCCTGCGTTACGAGGGGAAGAAAATTATCCTCGTGTTGGTGAAGATATGCGTCAAGGTAGTGATGTATCAGCAGATGACTTTGCTAACGTATTTGGTTTTCGAGGGGTCGAGTTTGGTAATTGGGTTGATCAAAAGAAACGCCAAACGATGGTCAATGAAGCCTATGATGCACTAATGGATATGGCCGCAGTTTTAAATATCTCGCCTAAGGCTATTTCTCTTAATGGCGAGTTGGGATTAGCTTTTGGTGCCCGAGGAATTGGTGGCAAAAATGCCGCAAAAGCCCACTATGAACCAGGAAAGGTTGTGATTAACCTCACTAAGAAGAAAGGTGCTGGTTCGCTTGGCCATGAGTGGTGGCATGCGCTAGACAATTACTTTGGAAAAATGGATGTTTTAAAGAGTAATCCCGATCCACAAGAGATGATGACTTTAAGATCTCTGAAGGACCGTAAAGAGATGGTTGTTCGGGCAGAAATGCGTGCTGCTTTCAAAGGCGTTATGGATGTTATTAATGATAGTGATTTAGTTAAACGTTCAAAACACCTAGATAAAACAAGGTCAAAGGATTACTGGTCAACGCCAGAAGAAATGAGTGCTCGTTCTTTTGAGTCTTACCTTATTGCAAAACTTGCAGATCAGAATGTTAGAAATGATTTCTTAGCAAATATCGTAAAAGAGCCAGAATGGAATGATGATGCTAAAGAGAACGGTAGCCTAGTTAATTCTTACCCATATCCTAATAAAGCAGAATCAAAAAATATTCGAAGCTCTTTTGATCATTTATTTAATACGATTGAAGAGAATAAATTCGACGACGGTCACGTCATGCTCTTTTCTAGAGAATCATTTACTCCAGAGTCTAAAAACTCATCTAAAGGTATGCCTGTAAAACAGGCTCGGTTGGCTGTTCAGTCTTGGCTGCGTCAGTATAAAGGTGGTGCTGGTGTATCTATTAAAGTTGTCCAGACTCAAGCTGAAGCAGAGCATATCTTAGGCGCAAAGCTTGATGGTTATAAGATTAATGCGTTTTATGATGAAGTATCGGCGTCTGTTGTTGTCGTCGCTGATAATATTGCGAATACAAAAGAGCTTAGAAAAAAATTACGTCATGAAATTCTAGTCCATCATGGTCTACGTGCAGTAGTTGGAGACACCGAATATGGTCGGATCTTAAAAATGGTTTACTCTGGCCTTGAATCCAAACATCTCAAACCACTAATCCATGAACTTGAACAACATTATAATCGTTCAGACTTGAATAGTTTCGTTGAAGAAGTATTAGCGCATGTTGCGGAGAAAGAACGTAATACCATTCAGCAATGGTATGACCGTATTGTGAGTTCGATTGCGCAAGCCTTAAGAAAAGTTGGGCTCATGTCGCAATCGGATATCACGAAAGCTGAATTACACAATATAGTTCAAACTTTAACAGAGCGTATAAAATCTGTTAATGAATGGGGACCTGGAACTGAATCCCCTAAAGAAAGCGGTCACGGTCGTTTATCACGAACAAAATTTAGTAAGACAAAAGCTGCTGATGGTTTGTTTGATCGTGATGCTTTTCTTGCAGCCGTTGATAAGGTTCGCAAGATAACTCAAGGAACGACGACAACAACGACCGCAGGGTTTGATATTCCAACTGAAAATCTTAAGTCTCAAACTATTAGAAAACTGGCTGATAAATTTCAGGTATTAAAAGCACTGCAGAAAAATATCGCTCAAGCTGGTGGTAAAGTGGATGAGAATAATGATGTTTATTTAGCTGAAGAGCTATTTCATGGCAAGTCTGAAAATGATTTGCGCTTAATGAAAGAAAAGTATATCCAGCCTCTAGCTGACAAGATGGCCAAGTTTAATATTAACCAAGCTAAATTGGATGAATACTTGATTGCTCGCCATGCACAAGAACGTAACGCGTATATTGCTAAAATTAATCCTAAGTTTCCTGATGGTGGTTCAGGCATGACAAACTCGGATGCAGCAGCCAAATTAGATGAAATCAGACAAAGTGGTAAACAAAAGCAATATGATGAGTTAGTTCATATTATTGATGCCATGATTGCAAAACAGCGTGATGTCATAAAAGCCAGTGGTCTTGAATCAAATGATCTAGTAGATACCTGGCAGTCTCACTATAAACATTATGTTCCACTGAAAGGGATTGCTAAGGATGAACCATCATCAGCGCGAACTGGCAAAGGTTTTAGTATTGGTGGAAAAGAATCAAAGACAGCTAAAGGTCGCCAATCTATGGCTGAATCACCAAGCAGTCATGCCATTATTGATTTAACAGAAAAATTAATCCGAGCTCAAAAAAATGAGGTAGGTAATACTCTGTTGAAATTAGTTCAAGATAATCCATCTCCTGATTATTGGCAGGTATTTACAAACGAACATCCAGATACGGTACCTGATATTGTTGAGCGAAAGAACGCAGTTACTGGTGAGAAAGAAAGGACTGTAATCGATCGAGCTGTTCCAATGGCTATGATGTCTGATTATTACTTTCCAACCAAGAAAGATGGCAAGGTTTATTATATTAAGCTCCATGACTCTCGTTTGATGAATGCAATGAAGAACATGGGACCTGATACTAGTAATGGCGTTATCCGCACTATGGCCAAAGTTAATCGATTTTTAGCAACGGTAAATACATCTTACAACCCTGAGTTTGTGGTCGGTAACTTTGCACGTGATATCCAAACAGCATTCTTGAATTTATCAGCAGAACAAACCCGTGACGATGGCAAAATTAAAGGCCAAAAAGTAGTAAAACATACTATTAAAGATATTCCTAAAGCAATGAGAGCTGTTTATGCCTCACTACGAGAGAAATCACTCGATACAGCTCAAGGGAAGGAATGGCAAAGTTACTTTGAGGACTTTATGTCTGATGGTGCTAAAACTGGTTGGTTTGATATGAAGGATGTCGACGGCCAGGCAAAAGAACTTGATCGCATGGTAGCCATGGCATCAGGTACCACAAAGGGTAGAGCTTACAAGCTATTGAGTTCTACCACAGGATTTATCGAAAATCTAAACAGTGCTGTTGAAAATGCAGTCCGACTCTCTGCTTATGTTAATGCCAGAAAATCTGGAATTAGTCGTAAAAAGGCGGCAAGTCTTGCTAAGAACATGACGGTCAATTTCAATAGAAGAGGTGAAGTGGGAACGACTCTTAATGCGATGTATATGTTTGCTAATGCCTCAGTACAAGGCTCAGTAAACTTTATGCGCACTATGTATGGGCTTAATGGTGATGGGAAGCTCAAATGGAAGAACTTAAACCAGGCTCAAAAGATTGCAATGGGGGTTGTTGCAGGATCTTTTGCGTTGTCCTTTGCTAATCGTAACTCAGCTGGGAATGATGAGGATGGCCAGAACTGGTTTGATAAAGTGCCCAATTACGTAAAAGAACGTAACTTTATCATCATGAAGTCGTTACTAGGAGGCGAACAAGACGGAAGCTATTGGAGTATACCAATGCCTTACGGATACAATATTTTCGCTTTGCTAGGTTCCGGTGTTGAATCTGCAGTTAATAGTGATTACTTAACTAAAGCTCAAGTAACAGGAAATATTGCACTTGCGACATTAAGTTCTTTCTCTCCAATTGGCTTGAGTGAATCAAATACAGTTACCGGCACTATATTGCAAAATGTGGCACCGACAATAACCAAACCATTTTTAGATGTTGGTCTTAATGAAAACTTTTATGGTGGCCAAGTCTATAAAGAAAATATGCCGTTTGGCACACCTCTGCCTGAGAGTAGCTTGAGTAAGATGGGTACAAGCGAACACTATAAGTACATCGCAAAATGGTTGAATCAGGTGACTGGAGGTAGTGAGTTTCGTTCTGGAGGCATTGATGTTAGCCCCGATATTTTGCAATACATGGTTGGTTATCTTGGTGGGGCAGCATTACGCTTTGCCGATGTAAAAGTTCCAGGGCTTATAGATAGATTAGAAGGTGAAGAGGTAGAACCGAGTCAGGTTGCATTCTTATCCCGAATCTCTGGTCGTGTTATGCCATATGAAGACCAGCAGAAGTTCTATCAAAGACGCGATGAATTGATGCAGATTGCTGATGAAGCTAATAGTTTATCTGGCGCTAAACGGCAGGCTTTTATAGGGCAGTATAAGCAACAGTTAAAATTAATGTCGATACTCAAATCAACAGATAAGCAGCTTAAGAATTTACGGAAAAAAAGAGATATTATCTACGCTCTAAACATCCCACCAAAAGACAAAGAACTTCGGATAAAGAATGTTGAAAGAAAGATGAAGACAGTTATTGATGATTTTAATTTCAAATATCCCTCTAGTCTGTAATTATATGATAATTGTAAATATTTCAATTCTGCTAAAGGAGAGTAAGACCGATCGGAATTATTTTCATGAAACTAAAAAATTTAATTGATTCAATGGATTAACATACAGCGCAATATCAATTATGCTGTATGTTAATATCAATTATTACTACAAATTTCACATTTAAATTCTAAATGTTTTTTATTATCTTCAATTGTTTTTCTTTGGCGTTTTAGCCGAATATAATAAAAATTGATGTATAAGCATTTTTTTTATTTCATCATTAATGCTTTGGCTAATGAGTCGTGTTTTACTCATGTTACATTTCATACGTTACCTTAGCTTTCAAATGAAAGTTTATCGCCAAATACCCCTTTCCAGTCTACGTCGAATTGTTCAACGGCAGGTTTTACTGCTGGATGAGCGAACATTTGTGCTGCCACATCGGTTGGTAATGTAATAGCTTCTATACCGATCTTCATCACTTCCATCGCTTGTTGCGTATTTTTGAAGCTGGCTGCCAAAATCTTCGATGATAATTTGTTTTGATCTAACAGTAATTGAAGATCTGCGACTACTTCAACACCGTTACCGTTTATGGCATCGATGCGATTTACATAAGGCGCTAGGTAATCTGCGCCACACAGTGCCGCAAGGAACCCTTGTTGAGCCGAATATATAGCGGTAGCAAGAACCGTAATTCCTTCTTTTTTCATTAATTTAATTGCTGATAAACCAGTTTCTGTTGCGGGTACTTTTACCACCATATCGTAAGGTAATTCATTTAATTGACGTGCTTCATCCACCATACCGTTTACTGTTGAGCTAATGACTTGAGCGTGAAAACGAGGTGTACCGCCAAGTGCTTCTTGCATGCTAGCTAGTGTTTCATTCAGTCCCTGCTTTGACTTCGCCAAGATGCTTGGATTTGTCGTCACGCCTTTCAGTGGTAGGCATTGGTTAAAGCGTTTTACTTCTGCCACATCAGCAGTATCTAAATAAAGTTCAATCATGGTTTCTACCTTAAACAAAATCTCTGTATTGATGATGAGATCACTATAGATCTGGAAATCGAACTAGATCTTGATTTTGATCAATTGAAATTTCATTTGAAAGTATAATAATTTCATTTAATGAAATTTAGGGTGATTTGTGAACAATAAAGTGATGCTGTCAACTCGAACCAAGAGGAGCAGCTCATAAGAATTAAGTAACTAATAAGTAAATAGTGAAAGAGCAAACCAAGAGGCAAGCAGAGATGTATTTCAATATCCAACGATTCTCTACCCATGATGGCGATGGTATTCGTTCCATTCTTTTTCTTAAAGGATGCAGTTTGTCTTGCCCTTGGTGTCAAAACCCAGAAAGTCGCAGCGAAAAGTATTCACTGTTGTTTGATCAGCGAAGCTGCATGGAAGATTGCCAGCTGTGCGTTTCTGCTTATCAAGCTACAACTCAATCCACAGCGGGTGGTGAGACAGTGGGGGATGGTATTCAACGTATCGACAACCAGATCATCATCAATCGCAAAGCAATCAAAGAAGACCAACTGATCACGCTGAGAAACGTTTGTCCTACACAAGCACTGACCGTATGCGGTGAAGAGGCAAAATCAGACATGTTGTTCGACATCTTAATGAAAGACAAAGCTTTCTACGACCAAAGCCAAGGTGGAGTGACCTTCTCCGGTGGTGAGCCACTCATGCAAGCGGATTTGGTGGCAGAACTCGCACAGCGTCTGCATGACAACCAAGTCTCTACCGCCATTGAATCGTGCATGCATGTACCTTGGAAGAACGTCGAAAAAGCCGCACCGCATATTGATTGCTGGCTGGCGGATTTAAAACACACCAACGAAGAAAAGTTTCTTAGCTGGGCGAAAGGTTCACTGAAACGCATCAAAGACAATTTCCGAAAACTGGCGCCTATCGCGAAGCGTATTGTGATTCGCGTTCCTGTTGTGCCGGGGTTCAATGACACCATCGAAGAGTTGAAAGACATCATCGATTTTGCGGCTTCACTAGAAAGCTGCCAAGAACTTCACTTGCTGCCGTACCACACACTCGGCATCAATAAATACCGTTTGCTCGATATGCCTTACGAGTGTTCTGATAAGCCATTAAACAAACCAGAACTGCTAGAAAGCGCCATGCAATATGCAAGCGAAAACACCCAACTTAACGTGATTGTAAGAGGTTAACAATGGACCTGAATTACCTTCCTGAGCGTATCAAAGCGCACAAATCGGCACTGGTAAATATCGTAACGCCACCCGTTTGTACCGAACGTGCAGAGGCATACACTCGTGCTTATCAAGCAAACGAAGACAAACCTGTGATTGTTCAACGAGCACTAGCACTGCAAGAGCATTTACGTACTCGTACTATTTGGATTAAACACGATGAGTTAATCGTCGGTAACCAAGCGAGCAAAGTGCGCGCTGCGCCTATTTTTCCAGAATACACAGTACGCTGGATTGAAGCGGAAATTGATGAGCTAGCCGACCGTCCTGGCGCAGGCTTTGCGGTCACTGAAGAAGATAAGCAAAGCATCCACAGCATTACACCTTACTGGCGCGGTAAAACCGTTCAAGACCGTTGTTATGGTTTGTTTACTGATGAGCAGAAAGAAATCTTAGCCAGCACCATCATTAAAGCCGAAGGCAACATGACTTCGGGTGACGCGCACCTAGCAGTGGATAATGAGAAAATCTTGAAGTTAGGCATGAACGGTTTACTAGAGGATGTTCGTCAGCACCGTGCTAACAATGATATTTCGACCTTTGAAGGCTTGCAGAAAGAGCAGTTCTATAAATCAGTTGAAATCGTACTGCTTGCGATTCAAGCTCACATGATGAGCTACGCTGAATTGGCGGCAAAAATGGCGTTAGAAGAGAAGCGCCCGCTGCGTAAAGCTGAGCTAGAAAGCATTGCGGCAAACTGTCGTCATATCGCGAGCGATGCGCCGGAAAGCTTCTGGCAAGCCCTGCAATTGAGCTACTTTGTTCAGTTGATGCTACAAATCGAGTCGAACGGTCACTCGGTTTCTTTCGGTCGTATGGACCAATTCCTAAACGAATTTTATGTTCGTGATATCGAAAACGGTACGATTGAAAAAGACTTTGCACTAGAGTTGCTACAGAGCTGTTGGTTGAAGCTGCTTGAAGTGAATAAGATTCGTTCTGGCGCGCACTCAAAAGCATCGGCAGGTTCTCCGCTGTACCAGAATGTGTGTATCGGCGGTCAGAAGTTGAATGAACAGGGAGAGCCTGAAGACGCAGTGAATCCACTTTCTTGGGCTATTCTGGAATCTTGTGGTCAGTTACGTTCTACGCAACCTAACTTGAGTGTGCGTTACCATGAAGGTTTAAACCAAGAATTCCTGATGGGCTGTGTTGAAGTGATTAAATGTGGCTTCGGTATGCCTGCGTTCAACAATGACGAGATTGTCATTCCTGAATTCATCAAACTTGGCGTAGAGAAAGAAGACGCTTACAACTATGCATCTATCGGCTGTATCGAGACGGCAGTTCCAGGCAAATGGGGTTACCGTTGTACGGGCATGAGCTTCATTAACTTTGCTCGTATCCTGTTGGCAGCACTTAACGAAGGTGTGGACGCAACAACGGGTAAAGCTTTCTTACCGCATGACAAGTCTTTGGCAAAGGGCAATTTCGAAAACTTCGAACAAGTAACAGCTTCTTGGGCAGAGCAAATTCGCTATTACACGCGTAAATCGATTGAGATTGATACGGTAGTCGACAGCGTACTTGAACAGCAAGCACAAGACATCTTCTGTTCAACGCTGGTAGATGACTGTTTGGCTCGTGGTAAAACCGTGAAAGAAGGTGGCGCGAAATACGATTGGGTATCTGGCTTGCAAGTCGGTATCGCAAACTTGGGTAATAGCCTAGCAGCAATTAAACACCTTGTTTTCGATGATGCGCAAATCACCCAACCAGAGCTAGCAAAAGCATTGGCTGAAGATTTTGAAGGCATGGAGAACGAACAACTTCGCCAACGTCTTATCAACTATGCACCAAAATACGGTAACGATGATGATTCAGTAGACCAACTACTGGCAGACGCGTACCAAGTGTACATTGATGAACTAGAGCAGTTCGTCAATACGCGTCATGGACGTGGTCCAATTGGCGGCGGTTACTATGCGGGAACATCAAGTATTTCGGCAAACGTTCCATTCGGTGCTTCAACCATGGCAACGCCAGACGGTCGCAAAGCGAAAACGCCATTGGCAGAGGGTGCAAGCCCATCTTCTGGCTCAGACCGTTTAGGTCCTACGGCAGTGTACAACTCGGTTGGTAAAATCCAAGCGAATAAGATCCTGGGTGGCGTGCTGCTTAACCAGAAATTAAGTCCAGCAGCGGTTGAGTCTGAAGGAGATAAGCTCAAGCTCTCTATGTTGATTCGTACCTTCTTCAACCACCACAAAGGTTGGCATGTGCAGTACAATATCGTCTCTCGTGAAACCTTGTTAGCCGCGAAGAAGAACCCAGAGCAATATCGTGATCTTGTTGTGCGAGTTGCAGGCTACTCAGCCTTCTTCACCGCGCTATCACCAGACGCGCAAGATGACATCATCGCACGTACTGAACATTCATTATAATTGTTGTTTCGTTTTGATTTCAAATGAAAGGGAGAGGTATTATAATACCTCTCCCTTTTTCTGAGCTTAATGTTATGAACAAAAGACGTAATGAAATCCTTCAGATGGTTAATCATCGAAAAAGAATACAAGTATCTGAACTATCAGAAATTATTGGCGTTTCTGGAGTTACAATACGTCAAGATTTGAATTTTTTAGAAAAAGAAGGGTATTTAAAGCGTATTCATGGTGCCGCAGTCGTCAATCATGTTGATGATATCGATACCCGCTTAGAAATATGTTTTGATGTAAAACAGTCATTAGCAATTAAAGCTGCAGATTTAGTTACTCCTAATGAGACGGTTCTTATTGAGGGCGGAAGTGCAAATGCATTACTTGCTCGACTATTAGCCGAACGAGGAGACGTCACAATTATTACTCCCTCGGCATATATTGCTCATTTGATAAGAAATACTTCTGCTAACGTGATTTTATTAGGAGGTGTTTACCAACATCATGGTGAAAGTTTAGTTGGCCCTTTGACTAAATTATGTATAGAAAACATCAACTTTAGTACCGCTTTCTTAGGCGTAGATGGGTTTCATCAGGATACAGGTTTTACCAGTAGGGATATGATGAGAGCGGAAATAGCTTCTGTTATCTTAACTAAGAATCGCCGTAATATTGTTTTAACAGACTCAAGTAAATTTGGGCAAATTTATCCATCGACTATAGGTAAAACTAATAATATCAACATATTGGTTACCGATAGTGGAATATCAGATGGTGACCTTACGTTTTTCAAAAACAATAATGTTGAAGTCATCTTTTAAGTATAAGTTTTCCTGTCAACACATTCAGTCTAAAAAGATTGAATGTGTTATTTAGAATTGTCTGTTCAAAAATAAGCAATATCTTTATCATCTTGTACGATGGTCTTAATTTTATGTTCTGTGTTTAGATCCGCTCCAAATAGTGAATTTGAAGTTGATCGTTCTTTTGTTTCTGTTTTCTTTTTGCCAAACCAAAATCTTAATAAGAACTCCAAGTGCTTGACTATTAGTAATTTATGTTCAATCTAAAATAAACAATAAAAACAACAGGTTAATGATTTATTTTGGCTACTCCCTTAAATTACCACAATAAAAATGCTAATTGTTTTCATTTGCTTTGTGTATTCTAGATTTCTCTATGGACTGTACTTGAGCGAAATCAAATAAACGTAAAACTTTGCTATGATATTTTTTGTAATGCGTCAGAAGTCTATTTCATAAGTGATCTTTGTCTCGGTAGATTATCGAGAGGACTGCTGTCCATAAAAATATAGATTGATCGTTTATTATTCGATAATGAGATTTGTTTACAATTAATAATGTGATAAATTGCGTCAGTTATATGTGAAGAGATGATGTTATGAGCGCAAAAAAAACACTTAAAAAACTAAAGAAGAAAGCAGTAAAAAAAGTGCTCTCATCGTCGCAAAAAAAGCTATTAAATTTAGAAAAGGGCAGTAAGTCTAGAAACAAGGGCTCAGTTGGTGATAACTTTAAAAGAAGTGCATTATTTGATGATTTGGTACAAGTTACAAATCAAGCTGCGTTAAGTGCGGCTTATGAGTTGGCAGTTCCTCTAAAGCCTATTTTATCGTGGTTTGATAATGCCAGCGGTATCGTTGACATGACATTTTCGACTAGAGAGGATGATATTCGTGTAACTAAGCAAAAAACCAAATATAAGGATGCTCAATCATTATCAGTTCGGTCTATTGGCTATCTTCCTCTCAAATCGCCACCCTGTAAGCGATGTCCAGCACTTAGCAATGGTATTTGTAAATGTGCAGCTAAAAAATTCAAACTAAATTAATATCTTACGGTTGTTGTTATCATTGGTTAATAATCAATAGTGATTAAGCTAAATTCATGAGCACTCGACTCATTGATGGACCAACCAATCGAGTTAATGCAATACCTGTTAGCCCCTTCACAAGACTCTTAGTACCACTAACTACTGCTTTTTCTACTATAGATGGTTTCTCATTTTGTTGTGTCCAATGATGACTTTCAAGAATCTCTAGTAAGCTTTCACAATCTAACTCATTTTTATCAAAATGAATTGCCACTGAACCTGCATATTTCTTGTACTTTATTTCATGTATTGTATCAATTTCTTGTAGCTTAAGGATTAGGTTCTCTACCTCTAAAGGATGTTCTTTGATATAGTCAGATCTGACTCTAAGTCTATGATTTGTTTTGTGAATGTAAGTATTCATGATAGTTTTAACTCAAATGATAACTATTAACATTCGCAACATTATCATTGAATTCAAAAAAGCGCAAAATATTTGTGATGAGTTAGTGATTTGGTTAATTTTTTTCAATAAACAAAGAATATTTCGTCATATACTTATTCCATGAGAACATACGTTGAGCAGGCCTTAAAACTTAGAAAATGGGTAACGATTGGCCATCATATCCCAGGACGAATTAGATTAAAGTACAAGCTTGGTATCGTTGCTCAGCTTGCTAGTTTCCGTAAGAGTGATATTGAGAAGGTTGTTGCTTCAATACCTGCATTTACGAGTTATACCGTAAATAATGCGACAGGCAGTATTGTTATTGAATATGACTACTCGATTGTTAAATATCAGTCTATTGATGAGTTATTCTCAGAATCAGAGCAAATTGCAGAACGGGCATGTTATGCGATCGCCCAACAACTTAATTTAAATGGAGAGCGTTCGTGAGCGACTCAATAAATAATACAAATCCATATGAAGCTTACTACAAAGCTATGATGGATATGCAGATGGAAATGACGAAGATATATATGGCAAATATGCAAAATGGTGAAGTACCACCGATGCCGCCATTTCATAATTTTCCTCCGTTTCCACATCCAGGGTTATGTCATCCTTTTCAGATGCCGCCAGTAATGGGAGCTCATCCATATCATGGGATGCTTCCTCCTAATCACTGGCATCAACCAGGAATGATGCAACCAACACAAGAATCGCAGTCACCTGAACCATCAGAGGATCATCCTTTGTATGTACAAGCTCAAGCAATGCTTGATGGTGCTTTAGGTGAAGATGCCGGTACGTTTAAAGAAATTTTAGGGAGTTTTGGTATGAATGATAAAGAATTTTGGAAAGGCGCAATGGTTGGCGCTGCAGCGGCTCTACTTCTAAGTAATGAGAATGTAAGAGGAAAGCTGATGGGGCTAGTTTCAGGGGCTGGTAGTATGCTGAAATCTGGTGGCGAAAGTGTAAAAGAAGGCGCTATGAATACAGCTAGCACAGTAAAAGAAAATGTATCAACAGGTAGTGAAATTTTCAAAGAAACTTATGCAGCAGGAAAACAAGGTTTCCAAGAATCTGTAGAGCGTCATAAAACTGAGAGTGCTCCTACTTCAGATGATTCATCACAACCAGATGTAAAAACTAATGAGTAATGCAACGAATAATAGCAATGTTGCGAGTAGGGCTATGCTTGTTGGTGCTATTGCGGGTGGTAGTGCAACTGCCGTTAATCATTGGAAAGATTATAAAGCTGGTAATATCAACACAAACCAGATGACGGCTTCTGTTGCTAAATCGGCTATAAAAACGGCAGCAGTTGCAGGAGCCACAACTTATGTGGCTGAAAAAATGGCCGGTCGTCCAGCTCTTTCAATGTTGACAATTCTCAGTGTGGGGGCTGCTGGCCTCTATTTATTGGATCAAGTATCGGAATCTAAGAAATGAACAATAATCCTTTTTACGGTTATCCTTATTACGGGAATCAACAACCAAATCAGGTGGCAGATACACCAGTGGAACAACCATACAAGAAGCAAAATTCAAAAACACACTTTATGATGGGCTTAGCTGCTGGAGCTGCTGTCGCTTATCTATTAACAAACAAAAAGTTCCAACAAGGTGTTGCTAATACTGGTGAAAAAGCCTGGTCAGCAGTTCGAGGTGAGGTTGAAGAGCTTAAAGAGCGCTTAGAAGATACTCAAGCGGAACTAGAATATTATAGAAACCTACATAAAGGCGAGTAATGATTTCGATTCAGGTTAAGCATCACTTTCCAGGACGAATTCGTTTCAAGGTGCCATCACTAAGATTCCACCAAGGTGTCGGTAGCTGGATTGAAACCAGTTTATTAGCAATTCAAGGGATCAGCGATGTTCGTGTAAATGAGTCTGCTTATTCTGTTGTTATTGAGTACGATACACAGCTTCTTCATGCAAAGGTTGTTGAAGAAAGGCTAAATCAATTAGATTTATCTAACGCTACAATTGACAGTGATCCTGAACACAAATTCACTCGTGGTGATATTGCGATGAATGTGATTGGGACGATTGCTGCAGCACTTTTACCAAGTAAGTGGGGAACATTATCAACAGCAGTATTGATTGCTCCTACGTTGTTTGCTGGTGCTCGTGACCTGAAGGAAAAAAAGGTCTCGGTTGAAGTTCTTGATGCAATTGCTGTAGGCCTTTCTGCGTGGCGAAAAGACTATCGTACAGCGATGATGACACAGAGTCTGATTAGTCTTGGCGAATATATGGAGCAAAAAACTAGCCGAAATAGTGATCAATTATTGGCTGATTTGATGCGTCCACAGGAGTCGATCGTTTGGCGAATTCAAAACGGTACTCGCTCGCAAATCAATTCAACTGAATTAGAGGTCGCAGACGTTATAGAGCTCTCTCCTGGTGTTTCTATTCCTGTTGATGGAACCATAATTAAAGGTACCGCTTTAGTTAACCAGTCTTCATTAACTGGAGAGAACGTTCCTGTTCGTCGTGAAGAAGGGGCTTTTGTTTATTCGGGTACAAGTATTCATGAAGGTACCATTCAAGTTCGCGTAGACAAGGTTGGCAGTGAAGCTACAACTGCGAAAATTGCTAAACTTATTTATGATTCCTTGAGTGAAAAGAGCGAAATTCAGCAAGTTACCCAGGATATGGCTAACCGAAGAGTGAAAATCACTTTAGGTATTGGTGCCGCAGTATTTGCATTAACTCAAGATATTAATCGCGTTGCTTCTGTTTTTCTTGTCGATTATTCATGTGCTCTTAAACTCAGTACGCCTGTTACATTTAAGTCGATTATGTATCGAGCTGCTCAACAAGGGATCCTTTTTAAAGGAGGTAGCGCAATTGAGAAGCTGGTAAACATAGATACGTGCGTCTTTGATAAAACAGGAACACTGACTCATGGCGATATGCAAGTTACTGATGTTATTCCATTATGTGAATCTAACTCAGCAAGAGATCTATTAGCTATTGCTGCATCTGTTGAAGAGCATAGTAATCATCCTCTTTCTCAAGCTGTAGTAAACGCAGCAAAACATAACCAATTACCTCATATTGAACATGGGGAAGTTGAATATGTTATTGCTCATGGTTTAAGAAGTACTTTAAATGAACATGAGTTAGTGATGGGGAGTCGACATTTTTTAGAGGTTCATGAAAATGTCGATTTTTCATCTTTTGAGCAAATAATTAGAGAGTATGAAGCGAAAGGTCGTCATCTTATATTTATTTCGCATCAAAATATTCTCATTGGCATGATTGGACTTCGAGACCATTTACGCGAAGATGCACTTGAAACGCTAAGTATACTTCGTCAGTTTGGAGTCAAAGAGCTGATTATGGTGACCGGCGATAGCAAGTTTAAAGCGAGTATTCTCGCTGAAGAACTTAAGCTCGATCGTGTTTTTGCAGAAGCAGTACCATCTGAAAAATCTACAATTGTCGAGTCGCTACAAGCGTCAGGTAGAAAAGTCATGTTTGTTGGTGACGGGGTGAATGATGCTCCAGCATTAACCGCTGCTGATGTTGGCGTTGCTATGTGTCGAGGTACAGAATTGGCTAGACAGGTCGCTGATGTTGTCTTGCTACGTGACCAACTACATGGATTAGCAGAAGCTAAAGAGTTAGCAGATATCGCAATGAATGTTATTAACTCGAATATTAAGATTGCTGAGTACGTTAACAGTGGCATCATGCTAGCTGCAGCAATGGGATGGCTTAGTCCAACCATGAGTGCATTACTTCATAATGGCACAACGTTATCTATTTTAAGTCGCTCTGCTAGCTTAAAATACCAATAGCCTATCTATAATATTTAGCCCCTTCTCAGGGGCTAACATCCATCTACTTCTGCACCAACGGCTTTCCATGAATCTTCGCAAGTTCAGCTATCTTTCTATTGGCACTATTCGCAATCTCCAACAGTTCATCGACAGTAAATACATTTCCTTCTTGTAGTAGGGAAGGGAGTTTAGATTTACTGATGATGAACGCATCATTAGGAACAAGTTTGGATTCTATCGGTTGACCATTTTCAAATACGGTCAGTGTTCTGTGGCAAGGTAGAAAAGCAGATTGTTTCTTGAGTTGTTCAGCCATCAAATTAAACGCAGTGATGTAAGCTTCTTTTATGACAGCTGCTCTCTTTCCAGTAAACCCCATCACTAAAAACATAAAGCCGTCTTTGGTCATTTGGTAGTACTTAGAATCTCGAATTGCATTGTTTCCAATATCGAGTTTTCGAACATGGGCGTAAAAATGCGCTGATGTAAAAATCTCTGAGCAATCAAGGGTTTCAATCTTTCTTAATATGTCTTTATGTTGCTTGTGGAAGTGCTTTGAAATAGACATGGAATCAGTGACAAGATCATTGTCAGGAGAGAGAAAAACAAGATCTGAGGGACTAAGTTGGGCAATTGATAATACATTTTGACTAGGCATAATAGCCTCCTGTAGTGATTATCTATTATCACCACTCAGAGGTCTCAATCACTGGGTGGTGAACTGAGCAAGGTTGAGACTACCGCCTACAGGAAACGGCCTATCCGAAGATAGCCTCACTCAGCCCACCATAATTCAGATGTGCAAGAGCGCCGCAATAAAAAACCAGCATATGCTGGCGTTATTACGCCTGTAGATCATACGGGGTCTCAATCCCGACATTAGATTTTGCTAATGCTTTCACATAATAGGGTAGTGATAAGAAAGGTGTCAATAGTGACTTTATCTAATTGTTATGTTTTGGGCAAATTGTATAAATCAACATCAACAGTTTGACTTTTCAGTACGTTGAGAAAAATAGAAGTTAAAAAACGTTATCAATGTCATGATATCGAGTTGTTAAATACAATATCATTGTACGGTTTTATAGGCATGAGAAAGTATATTTTTAAAATTACGAAATAGTTCTTATTTTATATTGAACATTAAATATATTTTTTATCTGCACGGATATTAGCAAAGATCTCTCTATAATATCAAAAAGGAATTTATAGATAGCGGATTCATGATTGTATATTCATTTTTAATATTAAAGAAAAGAATTTATCTGCATTTATCCTTTTATGGAATGAAAATGAATATGCATTTAAGTACACGATAAGTTAGATATAGGCAAATTTTTGATGAATGATAATGCAATAAAGAAAGTCTTCAAATGCTCTTATGATATGCCATCGACAAAAGAACATACGATAGATGCTGAACTTTTAGGAAACACTATTTTAAGCTTAGCAAAAGTTATAAAAACATCGAATAGGTTAGTTAATGGTGAAGATGCCAATATTAAATTAAATGTTAAAGCCCATGAAGAAGGATCATTTGTTGTTGAGTTTGTAGCATGGGTTAATCAGAATGGATTAGATATTTTAGACATTTTAGGTATTACAATGGGTACGCCAATTATTGGTGGAACAGTTTTTGGAGCTTTAGAGCAAATAAAAGACAATAAAATAATTGCCAAAATAAAAAAGAAAGACCAGCAATATCAATTACAACTTAGTAATGGATCATTTGTCGAATGTACGGAACAAGTGGCCGATATTGTAACAGACCCTATTGTTAGAAGTGATTTGGCGAAAGTGATCAATAACCCATTATCTGGTGATAAAGATAGTAAATTCATTTTAAAAGATGAAAATAATCAACCTATATTAAGTGTTGATGGAGAGTCTGCTCAAAGTTTTCAGTCGATTCCTCGTACGACACTAGAAGAAGTAATTAATGATGTAAAACAAGTGACAATTCATTTTTCTCAGGTAAACTTCGACGGCCCTACAGGATGGAAATGTGCACTACCATCTGGAGAAATTGTATCTGTTAGAATGCGAGATACTGCATTTCGTGATCGTATTAACAAAGGTTATGAAGAATTTTCAAAAACAAAACCTTCTTTAGTTAAATTATTGACAGTTGAAAAAAAGAAAGCAGATGGTTCTGTAACTATTAGCTATTATATTGAAGAGATGATACGGCAGTTAGGTAAAAATGGTTAGTTATGAATAATGTTCTCACAGTTTCAGAATCGATAATAGTAGTTATAGGTAGCATAATGGCTTGGCCTTGGCTATTCACTATGTCTCGCTCTTTTGGACGTGCGCTCATCGTAGCAATTTACCCTAAAAAAAGTGTTATTTTGGAGATTGAAGAAGAAGATGGTTCAATCGTTAGAAAAACAGTTAAGTTATCCAGTGATGAAGAATTAGTTAAGATGATTTTATCACATGAAAAGATAAGGGTTATGGATTAATGGGTGAGTTAACACATGAAACCCCTGTTTCTCAAAATAAACCAAACCTCAACCCTAGTCTTTCTGTCGGAGGACTATCAACAGTCCTCATCGTTATTGCTAATCAAATTGTATCTGCACATTATCCTAGTATAAACAAAGAATTAATAGCTTCTGTTATTCCTATACTAGTTGGAGTCTTATTCTGGTTATCGCAAGTTTTTTGTGCATGGTTTGGTTATGGAACAATCGCAGAATTAAAGACTGAACGGCAACTAGATAAAAGAATAAAATTTCTTGAGAAAAGGCTGAAGAAAGCTCGTACTAGTAATCGGGACCCTCAGTGGATAGCGGAATTAGAAAAACAATTACTTGATACTGAAATGGCTAGAGTTAAGGTATCATAAATTATTGTTTTTTCTGATTATTGTCATAAATATTAAGCGTCATTAATGGCGCTTTTTTTAATCTGTTCAATCTATTCTGTTTCATCATGTATACTTTTAGATGCGCTGTTTTTCTGAACCGAAGCCACGCCGCTTTCTGCTGCCAACTTGCTAGAATACATCTCACTGCGGGCGATCACTTATCCATTTGCTGCTTTGAGCATAAACCAATACGGCTACGCGATGTCATGAATTTCAAAGTAATCCATATTTATCTGCCTTTTAGCTTAATAACATCATTTAACTATATGATAGGCCACAGATGATTCAAAAAGTCACAACTTGATATTATGCACAATTAATGGCTTTTTAATCATTTGATGATTTCTAAGAGCTAGATTAAATGTATGGAATAAAAAGGTATGAAATGCCAAATCTTAAACTTCCATAATCTGACGTTTTCTAGCTGATGTTTTGAGTTAAAATCTAGGGATTTCATGGGGCGCTAAATGGGGCGTTTTGAGTCCATGGGGCAGTAAATGGGGCGATATTTTGACCTTTTTAGGCTTAAAAATATCACCCCAAATACAGTGTAACTCTATGAATTTAATTAAAAAGTTAAGAAATACATAAAGTTGTGTTTTTTGCTAACTTTTCGTAAATGATGAAAACTCAGTTTAGTAATACTGAATGATGTTTTTTTGTCTAATTTATCCATAACATTGCTTAACATGTTCAAGTACATCTTTGTACGGGTAATGCTCTAATTGGGCAAAGCCTTTTAGACTTTTGGCTTTTATCGTCGTGTGGATCGGAGAAGCCATTCCGGTTAAAAAGCGACTTAAAACACTGGCTTCTGGTTGTTCATTACATTTGGCTATAAATTCATCACACCATTGCGTTATTTTTCGATTATCTATCGGTTCCGCTAACACGATTGCGGGCAAAGTTGCGGTTTTCCCTCTACATACGGAACAGTGATGACACTGCTTAGGAGCGTTTTCGTCACCGAAGTATTGAGCAAGTTTATAGCTTAGACACTCTTTGCTTTCGAAAAATCCTATCATTTCATCAATGCGGTTGATCTCATTATTTTCTTTATTATGAAAAAGGTCATACAAGGCCTTGGCTTCATCTTCTATGTTAAATGAGCTGTGTGTGATTTTATACACGTCGGTCATTTGCTTACTTTCTAGGGTCAACCAACCTTTTTGTGCAAGATAATCCATCGCAGCCACAACGCGTTGTCTTTCACACTGATAGAGTTGCCATAACGCAGTAAAATCTAGTGTATGCCATACTTTTGCTTTAGGCGAACATGAGAATATGGCTTGTAAAAACTGTAAACGTTCGCCTTCAAAATGTTGCAAGATATCATTGACTGGAATGTTGAATTTAAAGCGATACTCAGCGTAATAACTGTATACGGGCTCGATAATATTACGAATTTCTAGATAAACGAGTAGCGTCTTTAATGGCAATAATCGAATATTACTATCTCTCGATAGACGGTTGATCATCACTTCCCAATGCTGCTCTGCCTGTGCTATTTCGCTTAACACTTTAATGATGGCACTTTGTTCTGGAGTATCGCCATAGATAAAGTTTTCCAAAACATTTAGGCCCGATTTATTCGCAATAACAGTGCAGGTTGACTGCTGACCATCACGTCCTGCTCGGCCAATCTCTTGGCTGTAGTTTTCAATTGACTTAGGTAAATCAAAGTGAATAACTTGGCGAATATTTGATTTATCAATACCCATGCCAAAAGCAATGGTAGCAACAATACAGTCGATTTTACCCTGCATAAATTGTTGCTGAATATCATTACGTCGCTCACTGCTCATGCCGGCATGGTAGGCATGAGCATGGATATGGTGACGTTCGAGTTCTTCAGCAAGCCATTCTGCGGTATTTTGCAAAGTGACATAAATAATTGTTGGACCTTGATTTTGATCGTTCGCAATTTGATTTAACAAACTTGAGAATTTCTCATCTTCTTCTGATGTAAGAATGTTGAGATCTAAATTAGGACGATAAAAGCCTGTTACTACAATATTCTCTTTTTCGATGCCAAATTTTAGTTGCATATCATCGATAACAGCGGGTGTTGCCGTTGCTGTTAATAGTAGCACTTGAGGAATATTGAGTGCCTTTTGGTATTCAGGTAATTTCAAATAGTCAGGACGAAAATTATGTCCCCATTCAGAAATACAGTGAGCTTCATCTATAACCAGTAATGAAATCGGAACATGTGAGATAAATTGTCGAAATCGTTCGTTTTTTAGGCGTTCAACAGAAATCATTAAAATTTTGATATCACCTTGTCGAACTTGTTGCATGATATTTTGACTTTCATCCCATGTTTGGCTTGAGTCAATTGATGCCGCTGCGATACCTTTGCTTTGAAGGAAATCAACTTGATCTTTCATTAGTGCCAATAGCGGCGAAATGACCAAAGTAAGATGAGGGAGAAGCAAAGCTGGTAGTTGATAACATAAAGATTTGCCTGAACCTGTCGGAAAGATGGCAGCACTTGAATGTCCATCTAAAACTCGGGAAATCACATCATCTTGCCCTTGTCGCAGTTGAGCAAATCCAAAGACTTTTTCTAATGTTTGTAAGTACATAATTCAGACACTCTGTATTTTTTTCTTATCCTACCTTATTCCTCGGGTGTTGGGCATACCTGCACAAAAAATGTGATCGTTTTATAACTATTTCTGTTGTTTTATGAACGCTATTTTGGGGTAGTGTTAGATTCATCGAGAATAATTGGACCAGAAATGAGGTGGAAATTTGAAGCTTGTGCAGTTCATGGTTGAATTCAGGGATTATGTCTAACAGAAATATATTTATGTCTATTATTGAGCGCTTAGGTTTATATCATGAGTCGTAACTGACTCTTTTATTATTACTATCGAGATGTTTTGTGATATCACTCATGAGTGCTGAAAATTGCTTTTAAGTTAATCTCTCTGTTGCAGATAAAACAGAGAATTTATTTTTAAGTGATATATGTATGCAGTGGTTTAAAAATTTATCTTTCCGTTGGAAATTTGCTATTCCAATGGCGTTTATCGTTAGTATTTTTCTATTGATTATTGGCTTTGCATTAGTTGTTTTTAGTAATGTTGCAGAGTCTGAGCGAATACAGAGAGCGGAGGTCCAACCGGTTCTTGATAAACTTGAAGATGGATATCGCGATCTCTACCAAGTTGTGACTGCTGGTCAGGGTATTATTTTGGCAAAAGGTGATGCTAAACTATTGGCATATCATCAATTTGAGTTTGAGGACAATGGTAGTAAAGCTTTACCTCGTTTAATGTCAGTACAAGAGCTAATTGATTCAAAGTTCTTACCAACCTCGACCCAAAGCCAATTATCACAATTGCGTTCAACTTATGAAGCTTGGATCCAGCATTATTCTTATATGGCTGATAATCCTATGTTGGCAGAATCCTATAGTCGAGAGAATGATGCTCAAATGAATAAAGAGTTTGAGCAGTTAAGATCTCAACTAAAAGGTATTCGAGGACAAATAGAGTCATCATTAACTGAACTTCGTCAAAGTATTGAATCTGATATTCGTCAAGCGGTACTGTCGCTTCAGATCGGTGGTTTTATCGCATTGATGCTGGCTATAGTTGTTGTATTAGGTGTTGGACAAGTGGTTCTTGCTCCTATGCAGCGCTTGCGTATTGCAATGGAAAATATTGCAACAGGTGATGGGGATCTAACTCAACGAGTACCTGTGGAATCTAGTGATGAATTAGGGCAGTTAGCGACATCATTCAACCAATTCGTTGATAAAATTCATGTTACAGTTCAAGCCGTTTACCAAACCATTAATACGGTTAGTTCACAAGCTGTTCAAATCAAAGATACGACTCAAACGGTAGTTGAAAGAGTTGTTGATCAGCAGGAACAGAGTGCACTTGCCGCCACTGCTGTAAATGAGATGAGTGCAACAAGTGATACGGTTAGCCAGCATGCAAGTGAAGCGGCTCAAGCAAGCCAATTGGTTTCTGATGAATCTAATGCTGCTAAAGTTGTACTTCATCAAACGGTGGCTGCTATTAATCAACTTTCTGAAGAGATTGAATCCTCAAGTATTGTGATTAGTGATCTTGAACGAGATGTAAGTAATATTGCCTCTATACTTGATGTTATTCGAGGCATTGCTGATCAAACTAATCTGCTCGCTTTAAATGCTGCCATTGAAGCGGCTCGAGCAGGAGAGCAAGGTCGTGGTTTTGCTGTTGTGGCTGATGAAGTTCGCTCTTTAGCCAGTAAAACACAGGAAAGTACTGGCGAGATCCAGATTATGATTGAGCGTCTTCAGCAAGGTGCAAATCAAGCAGTGAAAGCAATGTCTTTGAGTAGTCAAAGTGGTATTGCAACTGTTGAGCAAGCTAATAATGCTAATCGTTCACTAGAGAGTATTACTGATTCTATTAATGTTGTGAATGAAATGAATTTGCAAATAGCAACAGCGGCTACTCAACAGAGCCAAGTTAGTGAGGATATAAATCTTAATATTCAAAAGATTGCTGATAATAGCCAAGATGTGGTTGTTAGCTCAAATCAGTGTCACGATATTATTCAAGACTTAGCAACTAAGTGTGAGCAATTAGATACATTAATTCGACAATTTAAAGTGTAGCATTAATAGGAAATAGGGCGGTTCATCATTCTAAGATAAACCGCCTTGTTTATTCTTTTAGTTACTATGCTCTGTTACCGCAGGTGCAATATAGGCTTTTGTTCCCCAAAGAGGTACAGTCGATAAACTGTGTTTAAAACTGCCTGAGGTCTCTTTAGTTGAGTAGCTTAAGTACATAAGAGTCTGATGTTCAGCATCAAATATTCGACGAATTTTCATCGACTTAAAGAAGATACTCTTAGATTTTTTAAAGACAACTTCCCCTGATTTTGATTTATCAATTTGAGCGATCATTTCGGGGGTGATTTCGCCCGTTTGACGACAAGAAATTGATGAGTCTGATGGATCGGCTAGACTTAAGTTTGCTTCAATACTTGCAATATGACATGTCACTCCAGGAACATCAGGGTCTACAAGAGAATTTAGTTTGATGTCTTTAGTTGTAAAAGCACCTAAAGAAACATCACCCACTTCATCACCTCCACAGCCACTTAGTAGAGTTGTTGCAGCAATAAGGGTTGCAATTAACGGCGCTTTTTTCATATTTATCTCCAAATAATACAAGCTATTGGTTTATCTTAATATTTATAGTGTGATTTTGCGTCAGATTTTAGTGAATTAGCTCTACTTGCTCGATATTTTGACATAAAAACTTTAAATTAACAAAAAATCAACATAGTATAAAAGTGTGACTGTAAAAAAGGTGCAATGAAATGCGATAAAAAAAGTAATCAATTTGGAGGGGGCTATGTCTAATGTATTAAAGTTTCCTGTGCAAGAACCACGCAGAGAACCCACTGAACTTGAAAAGATGGTAGAGCAAGAGCTGGTTGATCTCGGAGCTGATGTAGAGATGGCTCGAACCATTACTCAGCGAATGGAACGTTTTTTAGAGTTGGCTGCTTTTGAATTTGATATGCGGATGAAAGTATCGAAAGAGTGCTTGGATGAAATGAACCAGAATGTTTTTCCTGTTATTTCTGAAATGCAAGCCTCGGTACAAGAGACAATGAGTGAGATTTTAACTGAACGAGTTATGCATGAAATTCAGTTGTATAATCTTGAGCTTAAAGCGGGTCGTTAATATTTGAGAATATACGATAATGGATAGGGTTGCAGATTAAAGCCGTTGGGAGGATAAAACCAACGGCTTTGTTGTTTCTATGGTAAAGGTTATTAATACGGGACTTATTTGTTTATATCGCTGGGGTATAACTTTTCGGCTTTACTGCCTAGAGCCCAAAAACTGATAGCGAGTAGAGCAAAGAAAATGGTTTTATGCATGCTATCCCAAAAGTATTCAAAGAATCGGGTGTATAAGTTAATCAGTAAAAATGTAATACCAAAGCTGCGATATAACACTTGATTGTGTTTAATACCGAAATAGATAGCGCCCAGACAGCCAAAAATTGAGAAAGCTGCCCATTGTATAAGCTCTATTTGTGGTGTTTTTTGCCATAAGTTGATTTCTGAGTAGTTACCAAAAATCGAGAGGAGCCATAAAGCGAAGAAACTGTACAGCAAACCCATAAATAAGGTGGAATCTTGTAAATATGGTTGGCGTTCTTTTTGCCAATGACCAAATGCAAGTATAACAGCACCAAAAAAGACGAATCGTAATGGAATATTAGTACCTAAAAAGTAGTGTTCAGAGCTGCTCCATAGATCGGTTTGGAGTAAATACCATAATCCTGCTCCAATGAGAAAGAATAACCAGATAAGTATGGATCTAAGTTGAAAGCCCAGGAAGCCATAAATAAGGGTGGGAGCCAAAATAAACCAAGTATCACTCCACTGATTAAATGTTGATGTTTCATGTAAAAAGCCGAAGGAAACGGCTGTCATGAGAACTCCAAAAAAGAAGATAGCTTCATTACTGATGTTTTTACTGGGATTAAGGCGACGACGGCGGATCCCAAATCCATAGAACATAGTAGCGATTAGCGCAGATAGTAGTGCAAGAATACTGGCTGGCGTATCAATAATTTTTGCGATTAATGACATTAAGTAATCATCTGCAACAAGCACACTGACAGAGATGACAAAACATGAAATAGCGATCCAAAATGAGTAAACAGCTAATAATTTCCAATCAAAACCAATAATTTCATAACTGACTGCTAGCTGTTTAGCTTGTTCATCATCAATTAATCCTTTTTTATGCCAATGAGAAAGGGTTTGGTCTAAAAATTGTGCTTGGCGTTTGGTTATTTTCATAGTGACGGTCGCTTTGCTAAACACTGGCGGCATAGACATTGGTTATGAGATGTCTGTTTACGTGTCTCAATTTTTTTTACATCTAGATCAAAACACCAACACGTTTCATCTTCTGCTTTACACCCACAGTAAGTTGGTTGTTGGCACTGAGGGCAGGTGTGCGTATATCTAACCCCTCGAATTTGGAGGATCTTTATCTCTTGTTGTTCCTCGGTTAAAGCTGACCACTGCTGAATTTCAGCTTTTGTTCTGCCACAACCTATACAGATGCCATTTTTCAATTTACACACACCGATGCATGGAGTTTTCATAGATACCGTTATCGCTTTTTATTCAGGTCTCTAATAATACTAAAAAGAGATGTTCTTGTATGGATTTCTCTTCTTAATTACTGGTGCTGAGTTTTGGGTTATTTCGTTTCAATATGGCTTTTTGTTAGTACGCATTCATAATAATCAAGCTGTTCTTTATGATTATTATGTAGACGTTCGACAGAGTTTTTGTACTCCATTCCTATCTTTTTCATAACTTTGCCAGATGATGGTTCACGATGTAGATGGCGTGCGTAGAGATAATGAAGTTCTAAGTCACGACTCGCATATTCCTTTACAGCCAAAGCCGCTTCTGTACAAAACCCATTCCCCCAATAAGGGACTCCTATCCAAAAACCAATTTGTGCGTGGTTATCTTTGATATGTTCTAGACCTACGCAACCGATGAGTTTGTTTGATTGTTTTTCCACAATGGCGAACATAATGGATGTTTTTGCTTGCCACCCGGCTAAATGAACGCCAATCCACTGTCCTGCCATTCCATCATGATAAGGGTGAGGTACCGATAGTGTTTTATTTGCAATACTGAAGTCTCCGGCAAGGTGCTGAATCTTGGTAGAATCTGATAATTCTAAGGGGCGCAGTAATAAACGAGGTGTTTCTAATAACGGTTGGTGAAGAGACATAAAACCTCCAAGATTAAGTCGCTTCTTTCATTTAAAGAGAATTAACAGTTTTACTCTAGTTGTAAGATCAATTTTTTGACATATAGCATGAGGAAAGTATTCAAAATGGGATCTTAAAGGCTCTTTTTATCGTGGTATTCCATATTGAGATTAAAATCTATTTCCATATTCTTCAAAGGGTTAAGGGTTTCTTAAAATTAAAGTATGCTTTTTGTTCAAAAAATAGTTGCTAAGTTTATTAAAGCTACTTATATTAGGCAGGTTGATATAAGTCGTAAGGTGAAAATTAGCACTGTAAGCCTATCTAGCTTTAACCGTCACTGAAGTTAAGAACATCACTCCACGCAACATATCACATTTCTAAAAATAAACTTTAAGTAGAAACTTGAAACTTTTAATTAGTTCTACGGTCTCACTTAAAGTAAACGTAAGCTGTTAGTCTCATTGTCATGAATATGTCATTAGAGTTTATTTAAACAGTAACAATAATAAAGCAACATAATAATCAATTTATACCGTTGGTAATTTTTTGATTTATGTTCAAAAATAAAAACAGAGGTGTTTTATGAAATCACGTAATCGTAGACAGTGGTTTTACTATCAAAATCAATCAGTTAAAACTACTGCAAAATCTAAGTGATTAAACCTGTAAGCGATACTTTAGGTGATAAGTATCGCTTTAATATCTCAAAAGTTAATTAATTACTCTACCTTTTATTTGTGCCGATTCTGGTATTTCTTTTATTTTACTTCCTGATAGATATAAATTCCCACCTACTTTTAGATTAAGAGGCAAATAGGTGAGTTTTGTATTGTTAAGATATAAATTTCTACCAACAAATAGGTTATTGGGTAAATAGGTAATGGGGGTTGAAATTAAGCTTAAATCACCAGGTATCATTAACCCTTCCGGCAGGCGATTAACCTGAGAATGTGCAAGGTTTAAATATCCTCCAACTTTTAGCGTGTTGGGTAGAAAGGTGAGGTTGGTATAAGACAAGTCTGCATTTCCTTCAACCTTTAAAGGAGAGGGAAGAGGCGAAATTTTAGTGTGTGATGCGATAAGACTGCCGTGGACGTCTAACGGTGAGGGTAATTGAAGATCACTAAATCTAGGAAAGTATAAGTTGCCATAGGTATCGGTATAATTAAGCAAGTGAACTTTCGATAATACGACTTTCGCAAATACATTGGATGAGCAAAGAAAAAAGACAATACAAACGATTATCTTTAATTGATTGAGCAGTAACAGAGATTTAGTCATACAATTTAATACTAACTGTTTGTTTTTATATGGTTCTTATATTATCGGCAGACCATATTAACACTTGAGCTAAACGTTATCCTTTTGGCTAGATTCCCATCAGATAAGCAAATAAACTAAAAAAAATGCCTTTAGGGCTTGTTTTTGTGATCCATATCTCTATATACTCCGCTCCCGGCCAGAACCATCGAGTTCAGCCACCTTAGTTACAAGCTGTCACCATGGAATGTGAACGACCCACGGAGTTGGACCGGCGTTAATGTTAGCTTGTTAATTTAGGTGACTTGTATGTTGTACAATCGGACGGAATCAATTTTGTTTGTTAAGCCTTTGGGTTTGACACCTTCCTATTTTGCTTTTTCTCTAAAGCATCTGTCCTATTTGTTTCAACAGACAGCAAGACCTACATTTTTCGACATCCAATTAAAACTCGTAGGACGAAATAATGCAGTTATTAATTAGTATCGCCGGTATTTTGGTGCTGATTTTGTGCGCTTGGGCTTTTTCTGAAAATAAAAAAGCCATCAATTGGCGCACAGTAGGCGGAGCTCTGTTTTTACAGGCGGGCTTTGCAGCGTTGGTATTATATATACCTATTGGGCAGAAAATGCTAGGGGCCATGAGTGATGGTGTTGCTGGCCTATTAAGCTTTGCTGATGTGGGTATTCAGTTTGTTTTTGGTGATTTATCCAATATTCAAAAAAGCGGCTTTGTTTTTGCTATTCGTGTCCTCCCTCTTGTTATCTTCATCAGTGCTCTTATTTCCCTTCTTTATTATCTTGGCGTAATGCAATGGATCATCAAAGTTCTTGGTGGTGGAATTCAAAAAGCTTTAGGTACTAGTCGTGCGGAATCATTAGTTGCAACAGGTAACATCTTCCTTTCTCAAGGCGAATCGCCACTTCTTGTTAAACCTTTCCTTTCTCAAATGACTCGCTCTGAACTGTTTGTTGTGATGACCTGTGGTATGGCATCAGTAGCAGGCTCAGTGCTTGGTGGTTATGCAGGCTTAGGTGTTGATCTGAAATATTTGATTGCTGCTAGCTTTATGGCTGCTCCTGGCGGTCTATTAATGGCAAAGATCTTAGTACCAGAAACCGGTACGCCTGTTGAGCAAACTGCGATTGAAATGGAAAAAAGCGATCACAGCAATGCAATTGATGCTTTAGCAGCTGGTGCAATGAACGGCATGAAAGTGTCTGTGGCTATCGGTACAATGCTGATTGCCTTTGTTAGTGTTATCGCTATGGTAAATGCTGGATTAGAATCTGTTGGTGAGATGTTTGGCTTTGCTGGCATGACGATGCAGAAAGTTCTTGGTTATGTATTCTCCCCATTGGCTTTTGTTGCGGGTGTTCCTGCTCATGAAATGTTGAAGGCTGGCTCTTTCATCGGTGAGAAACTGATCCTAAATGAATTTGTAGCATTTATGGATTTTGCAAATGTTAAGCAGACTCTTTCTGAGCATACTCAAGTGATCATTACTTTTGCTCTGTGTGGTTTTGCTAACATCGGTTCAATTGCGATTCAAATCGGCTCAATTGGTGCGATGGCGCCAGATCGCCGTAGTGATGTAGCAAATCTTGGCTTCCGTGCTGTTCTTGCCGCGACATTAGCTAACTTGATGAGTGCAGCTCTTGCAGGTATTTTTATTTCTCTATAATGAAGAGTGATAAATAGTTGATTCGATAGGGGAGGCTAAGTGCCTCCCTCTGTTTTGTAACTGTATGTTGGATCAAATATCAAACAGCTTATTGTTCAAATTGTTTAATAAGTACTGACGTATCACAACGGTTTAAACCTTGCTGCTGTAATTTTTCATACTCTTTATCTACTTGGTGAGTCATAGGTAAATCAACACCAAGCTTGTCCGCGGCTTCAAAGCAAATGGCGAGATCTTTTCTCATCCAATCAATGGCAAAACCGAAATTAAATTGATCAGCAGCCATAGTCGAGGCTCGGTTCTCCAGTTGCCAAGAACCTGCTGCGCCATGTTTTAATACTTCAGCCATCTGTTCTATATTTAAACCCGATGCTTTCGCTAACGTGATGGCTTCTGATAATCCTTGCAAAATACCGGCAATGCAGATTTGATTCGCCATTTTTGTTGTTTGTCCAGCACCTGAATCGCCCATCAAGGTTACTGCTTTTGCGAAAGCGGCTATTGTATCTTTTGCTTGTTCAAATACATTTTTATCGCCCCCCACCATTACTGTTAAACAGCCATTAATTGCTCCTGCTTCACCACCCGATACAGGTGCATCTAAAAAGTGGCAATTGACCTCTTTAGCTGCATTGTAAAGTTCTTGAGCCAGTTGTGCTGATGCCGTAGTGTTATCAACAAGAATGGCTCCTGGTTTAGCATGAGATAAGATACCATTATCGCCATAATAGACTTCTCGAACATCATTATCATTACCGACACAAGTAAAGATAATTTCAGCCCCTTTAGCTGCGACTGCTGGCGTTAATGCGCACTCACCTCCATATTCTTTAACCCAATTTATTGCTTTTTCATGGGTTCGATTATAAACCGTGACCTGATATCCTGCTTTTTGTAGGTGAGCAGCCATTGGGTATCCCATGGTGCCTAAACCAATAAATGCGACCTTTTTATGCACGACTATCTCCTTGTTGTTTATATTTTGTGTCTGCGAGGATATATACCCAAGCTATTGTTATTGAACTTAACATCTTAAAGGTATTTGAGGATAAAGACTCAGATTTTTGTCATAAGCTCTGTCGTGTGGTGAACTTTGCTGTTTTATGTAATTATTCACTTGTATCTCTGCGCCGTCAGCCTTATGATGCGACGTCATAGTTTAAAACAGTGGTTAATTTCTCGCTTATTTTATGTTTTCGGTTTTATTTCGTTCATTTATCTTAATGCTCTGTCTTGGGTTAACTTCGGTTGCTCATGCTGACGCTCGAACGAAATTTGAACAAGACTTTTATCATTTGAGTGTAAATGCTAACCAGCTGGTCATCGAAGATACTAATAGTCCCTTTGATATTGCAACGTTATATCGTCAAATTCACATAGATGAGACAGTTGCTTCATACCCCTTTGCTCGACAAGATAAGCTGATTTGGAATTTTGCGAATCAGGCAGAAGAAGAGTCTCATGGCGATCATCAAAGCCGTGAATCCCATGATATTCGGTTAGGGTTAGCAAATTCTAGTCGATTTTTAAGTATGGCTCATCATGATCCCGATGAAGTCCAGCCTCTTTATTATCTCGCCCATGAGATTTCAGTTCCTTCAATTTTGAGTATAGCGAAAAGCTATTCTGAAGATTTATGTCCAACACTTGATTGGATCCTCAAGATAAAACCGTCTTCTAATCGCATCTCTGGTTGGAAAGAGAGCAATTTGACATACCGAATTTATTCACATCAATATTTAGCGTAACTCACGCTCACTCTCTAAGTTTTTTAGTTTCGAATTTCTTATTTCGATAGCTAAATCTATCTATATTTCGTTAAAAAATACCTAATTCGTATTTTTACTTCTATCTTTTGTTATGACTTGTTATCTCATGGTGAGGTCAAGTCAGGTTTATATGTGCTTAACGTTATAAGCATAGGAAGAAATGGTAATGAGAAAAAGAAAACCTCAACAGATCTTAAACCATTACTCGGCATGGAAATATGTCGTATTGGTGGTGACTGTTGCAATCATGCTTTTAAGCGCGATCCCAACGTGGTTTGGTGAAGATGCGGCAGTTCAAATCAGTGCTAAAGGTGGTCCGGTACCCACACCTTTTGCGATTAAAAAAGAGCTAGATGATAATCACATCGCAATTAAGAAAATTGAGCAAAAACCAGCTCATACCATTGTGATTCTGGATGAAGAAGATCAACAAACTAAAGCAAAAGAAGTTTTAGCTAAGTTGATTAAAGGTGAAAATGCTGAAGAGCGTTTGACGCTAGCTCTTGAACCAGCAGCGCCAATGTGGCTACAAGATATGGGCTTTGAACCGATCAAGCTTGGTCTAGACTTACGTGGTGGTGTTCAATTTTTATTAGATGTCGATGTGAACCAAGTCTTTAAGGTTCAAGGTCAATCTCTTGCTGATGATTTACGCGCCGATTTTCGCAAAGAAGGCATTCGTGCCGCTCGTATAGAAATTATGGCTGCTGATAAATTATTAGTACGTCTTCCTAGTTCAGATGCAAACAGTAAGATCCGTCATTTTGTTGAGCAACAGTACCCTCAGTGGCAACCAACAAATGGTAATGGCGATAATCTTATTTTAACGCTTAAAGAAAAAGAGCAGACAGAACTTCGTAACTTAACTGTTCAACAAAACCTTCAGACTATGCGTAGCCGTATTGAAGAGTTGGGTATTACAGAAGCCGTTGTTCAACGTCAAGGTGAAAACCGTATTCGTATTGAGTTGCCAGGTGTTCAAGACCCAGCTGCTGCGAAAAAAGTTATCGGTGCAACAGCAAGTCTTGCATTCTATGCTGTGAAGCAAGAAGGTACAGGCAGTACTATGGTGCTGGATGATAAGCAAGGTCGCCCTGTTCGCGTAGGTCGTAAACCTGTGCTAAGTGGCGATCATATTATCGATGCTCGCGCTGGTTTTGGTGAGATGAGTACTCCAGAAGTAAATATCACACTAGATTCTGCTGGTGGTCATATTATGTCTGAATTCTCTCGTCATAATATCGGCAAACCAATGGCAACATCTTATAGCGAATATAGCCGTAATGATAAAGGTGAAACGGTTCAAACTAACACCATTATCAGTGTTGCGACCATTCAATCTCAATTAGGTAGCCGTTTCCGTATTACGGGAGCTGGTTCTTTAGAAGACGCACAGCAATTAGCGTTACTTCTTCGTGCTGGTTCATTAACTGCTCCTGTTACTATTGTTGAAGAACGTACAATCGGTCCAACTCTTGGTGCTGAAAACATCAAGAACGGTTTTGCTGCTTTAGCATTAGGTATGGGTGTTACATTGTTATTTATGGCAGTTTGGTACCGCCGTCTAGGTTGGGTAGCCAATATTGCTCTTATCTGTAACATGATTATGCTATTTGGTTTATTAGCATTAATCCCTGGTGCTGTTCTTACCCTTCCTGGTATTGCAGGTCTTGTATTGACGGTTGGTATGGCGGTCGATACCAACGTACTAATTTTTGAACGTATTAAAGATAAATTGAAAGAAGGTCGTAGCTTTGCTCAAGCGATCGATCGTGGCTTTAGCAGCGCCTTTAGCACTATTTTTGATGCGAACTTTACAACCATGATCACCGCAGTAGTACTTTATGCTATCGGTAATGGTCCTATTCAAGGCTTTGCTCTAACTCTTGGTCTTGGTCTATTAACTAGTATGTTTACTGGTATTTTTGCTTCTCGTGCCATCATTAACTTGGTATGGGGCCGCGATTCACGTCACGACGTAAGGGTTTAAGACAATGAATTATCTTGTTAAAAACTTAACTAAGCTTCGTTATTTTACGAGTATTGTATCTATCTCTTTGATGGTGATTTCTATCTCTTTTGTTTGTCTTAAAGGCTTAAACTGGGGTTTAGACTTTACTGGTGGTGTAGTAAGTGAAGTACAACTAGCTGATAATAAAGTAACAAGTAGTGAGCTTCGTCCTCTACTAGATGCTGGCTTCAATCAAGATGTGGTCGTAATTGCAGCAGATGAACCTGGACGTTGGGTGTTACGTTATGCGACTCCTGCTAAAGGGGTTCAATATCCTGCACTTAATGAAGTTCTTGCTCCACTAAAGACTGATGTTCAAGTATTGAATACCAGTATTGTAGGTCCTCAGGTTGGTAAAGAACTGGCTGATCAGGGTGGCTTAGCATTACTGTTATCACTGCTTTGTATTATGGGTTACTTAAGCTACCGTTTTGAATGGCGTCTAGCATCTGGTTCACTTCTTGCTCTGCTTCACGATGTGGTTCTAGTGTTAGGCTTTTTCGCGGCAACGCAAATGGAGTTTAACTTAACGGTTTTAGCGGCAGTATTGGCGATTTTGGGTTATTCATTGAATGACTCCATTATTATCGCAGACCGTATCCGAGAGTTGCTAATTGCTAAGCCAAAACAGACATTAGAAGAGACCAATAACGAAGCGATTGTAGCAACGTTCTCTCGTACTATGGTGACATCCGGTACAACATTGATGACCGTTGGTTCTTTATGGTTACTAGGTGGTGCTTCTCTTGAAGGGTTCTCTATTGCTATGTTTATCGGTATTCTAACGGGTACATGGTCTTCAATTTCTGTTGGTACTGTATTACCAGAATATCTTGGTTTGAAACCTGAACATTACATGCCAAAACCAGAACCAAAAGAAGAAGAGTACATCTAACTCTTTCTAATTTGTTTTAAAACTAAGCCGCTTATGAATCTATAAGCGGCTTTTTTTTTACTTCAACCCTTGCTATGGTAATTTAAACGTAAATTAGTCAAGGAAGAGTAATGACAGAGAACAAAGGGTTACACACAAAAATTATAACGGCAGGACGTGCAAAAAAGTGGACGCAACATTTAGTTAATACCCCAGTAAGCCGAGCGTCAACGGTTGTATTTGACTCAGTAAAAGAGATGAAAGAAGCAACGGCTAATCGAGGTAATAAATCTCTTTATTATGGCCGTCGAGGAACCAATACGCATTTCGCTTTTCAAGAAGCAATGACTGAACTTGAAGGCGGGGTTGGCTGTGCTTTATTCCCATGTGGTGCTGCGGCAATAACAAACTCAATTTTGGCTTTTGTTAAGGCTGGTGATCATATTTTAATGGTTGATGGAGTTTATGAGCCAACACGTGATTTTTGCGATAAAGTTCTTGCGCGTATGGGAGTAGAAACAACCTATTATGATCCTTTGATTGGTGATGAATTACGAGAATTAATCAGACCCAATACAAGTGTACTATTTTTAGAATCGCCATGTTCTATCACGATGGAAGTACAAGATGTCCCTAAACTAGCCTCAATTGCACATGAGCATGATATGGTGGTGATGTTGGATAATACATGGGCTTCACCAATTAATTTTCAGCCATTTGACCATGGTGTTGATATCTCTATTCAAGCAGCAACTAAGTATATTGTTGGTCACTCCGATGTCATGTTAGGAACTGCCACTGCTAACGAACGCTGTTGGAGCCAACTACAAGAACAAAGCTACTTAATGGGACAGTGTACATCTCCTGATGATATTTATCTTGCTGCTAGAGGATTAAGAACCTTAGGGGTGAGAATGAAACAACATGAAGAAAGTGCATTAAAAGTAGCTCACTGGTTATCTCAGCGCCCTGAAGTTGATCATGTAAGACATCCTGCCTTTGAAAGTTGTGATGGCAATGCTTTTTTTAAACGTGATTATTTAGGTTCTAATGGGTTATTTTCGTTCGTTCTAAAATATGGTGATATATCTTCAGTAAATGCAATGCTAGATAGTATGAAGCATTTTAGTATGGGATATTCTTGGGGGGGGTATGAAAGCTTAATTCTTGCTAATCATAATATTAATAGTATAAGAGCTGTAGATAAAAAAGAGTTCTCAGGGGCAATAATTAGGCTTCATATTGGTTTGGAGAGTGTTGAAGATTTAATATCTGATTTGAATGATGGTCTTGAGGTATTAAATAAAAAATACAAACAACAAAATATATCATAATGGAATAAATCGATAATCATGCTTATTTTTTTAATTAAGCTAGAATTAAATAGATTATACAGGAGGTGATATGAAACAATTATATTTTACGAGTGTATTATTGATTCTTGCTGGTTGTGCAGGAACGAATACTAGTTACCAATTGTATCCCGATGAATATGTAAGCGATGTTAAATACGATAGCATTTATTATTATGGGTATAATCATGGATGTGATAGTGCCCTTGATAAAATAGGGATGGATAGTTATAACTACTTAAAAGACAACACATTTATCAATACAGAAACCCGTTACAGTGATGGTTGGGAGTCTGGATACCAAGCGTGCAGTAGTGGTGAGAGAAAAGTTATTGAATTATAAGAAAGAGCCACTTGAGAGTGGCTCCTTTTTTACTTAATTTCAATTACTTGATTATTTTTGAAAATTATTTCAGTAACAATCGATAATTCAGAAAATATAATAAAAAACTTATGTTCGATAATATTTTCAATTATAAGGTGAAGATTGCTGTCAATTAATTGACTAAGTTGAGTTGAGTTAAGTTTTTCTGCAATATCTAAGGTTTTATAATTTAAATTACTATCATAGATCCAAGCATTAAATGTGGAGTGATTAGATATATTTCTTTCGGTAAAGGCTGCTAGATTTTCCATAATATTGCCAACTTTTCGGTCCAATAAATACATTATGTCTTGATTTTATTTCTATGTGGAAATTTTAATATTCATTATGTGATATAAACAAGATCTAATGATGAATTTAGTCAATAATAACCCAATGTTGATTTATTTTATGATTAAGTTCTGTTCTTTTTATAAAAATAAAAGTTTTTATAAAAACAGTTAGTGTTAAATCGAGAAATGTTATGAACTATAATGATCGCGGATTTTTTCTATCTGATAAGGGATAACATCAGGAAGAATGATTAATAGGGCAAAAAGAAGTATGATATGAAGCTTTTAGGCTAGCGGTAAGTTTTTATGTCATCAGCACAAACGGTTCAGGTCATCCGTAAAGCAACTTGGATTGGCTCTATTGCGAATATTATTCTTGCAGTGGTTAAAATAGCTATTGGTAAGTTAACCAATAGCCAAGCATTGATCGCCGATGGTGTTCATAGTTTTTCTGATTTAGTTACTGATGCTGCAATTTTGATTGGTGCAAAGTTTTGGACGGCTCCTGCAGACAAAGAACATCCTTATGGGCATGGTCGGTTTGAAACGTTAACCAATATTTTTATCGGTATTTTGTTGGCCCTTGTTGGTATCGGTATTGGTTGGGAATCTCTACATTCTATTAGCCAAGAGCAACATAATAGTCCTAGTTTGCTCGCATTTGGTGCGGCTGTTGCTTCAATCATTGTAAAAGAGATTCTTTATCGTTGGACAGTGATACAAGCTAAAAAGGTAAATAGTCGAGCCCTATTTGCTAATGCTTGGCATCACCGTTCAGATGCTCTTAGTTCATTGCCTGTTGCTATTGCTGTTATCGCTAACTATGTCGTTCCAGATCTTCATTATTTGGATCAAATCGCGGCATTAATTGTTACTTTAATGATTTTAAAGGCTGCAATCGAAATCTTATGGCCAGCAGTAAAAGAGTTGACGGATGCCGAAGCAGATTCTGAATTAGAGAAACAGATTCAGAAACTCGCATTAGAAGATATTAATATTAAAGAGGTTCACGCGATTAGAAGCCGCCGGACCGGAAGTTCAATCCTAATTGATTTTCATCTTTTGGTTGATCCTGAAATGACAATAGAAAAAGCCCATACCATAGCAGAAACTTTTAAAGCTAAGCTACTTGATAATTTAGATGAAGTTGTTGATATTATTATCCATATTGAGCCTTTCAATTGTGCAGAGCGTGTAATGAATCCATGCTGTGATGATTGCAATGAAACAATGAAAGAACATTAAGTTAGAAAGAAAGTTAGAGTAACTTTAGATATTTTAACCCCTTTATTCTGCGAAATTCTCCCCCTATTGTTAAGCTATTCAAACAGGGGGGAGATTGTTATAGAATTGCTTTAACTAACCAATCTTGAAGTTGTTTAAGTTCATCATGGTGAGCTGGATACTGTTTTTGTGTGACTTCTATTGCTTGAGTTATCGTATCTTCTTTATATGGAGCAAGAACCAATTTATTGGCAAAAAATTCAATCACATCAGGTGTTAAGCTATCGGTAAATACCTGTACTTTTGATATATTTCCCTTTTCTACATCAAAATGTAATTCAACTCCCCCCCATGTAAAACGCTCATCTAGTGAATGCATAAATTGAGGCGTATTTCCAAAATTCCATTCCCAGCTTTTTTGTTTCTTATAGCGTTCTTCGAAACCGGGAATGTTAGGCATTTTTTCTGGAGATATCAGTTCTAATTCAACGTGTTCACCATAATATTCAAAGAAAGCTTGAGTTATAGCGGTAGAAACAGATTGATGATCAATGGATGGATTAATATTACTCAAATTAGTTACACGAGCTCTAACAGATGTAATTCCTTTTGCCTGTAATTTTTTTGGATCTGGGTTTAGATAATTTGCTAAACGATTGAGATCGGCATTGAGTAGAAGAGTTCCATGGTGAAAACCTCGATCTAAGGTTTCACGATAGGCTGAACCTGAAAATTTACGAGTACCATCATCGTCTTCAATAACAAGATCATTACGTCCTGTTGCAATAGCATTAATTCCTAATGTTTGTAGTGCATCAATCACGATTTGGGTGGATATGGATTTGTTGTACTCTGGTTTTCCAGCCATAAAGGTAAAGTTTGTATTACCTAGATCATGAAATACAGCGCCACCTCCACTTTGTCGTCTTGCTAGCTTTATATGATCAGATTCCATTTTATGTGTATTACATTCTTTCCATGGATTTTGAGCTCGCCCTATAACCACAGTATTATTATTACGCCATAAAAACAGTACTCGCTGATTTGGTGCCATAGCATGAAAGATGGAGTCTTCAACAGCAAGGTTAAACCATGGATCTGTTGATGTAGATATAAAGACACGAAGGCTAGACATAAAATACCTGACTAAAATTGTACATTATTGAAATGTACTCTGTTTAATGAGCTTGGTAAAGAAAGAAGAAAATTTTAGGTGAGTTGGAACAATTAAGAAAAAAACCAAATCATATGTCTAAACTGGATACATATGATTTGGGAATATTTGATAAGTTATGACTTGCTTAGAAATTTATATTTCAATTGCTTCTAAGAAGACTAACATGATTTATGAGCTACAGATATTAGTAAATCTGCAACATTAGGTTTACTTTGATTGGTTTGGTGTAACTAAAAATGACCATTTATTAATAACTATTCATCATTTCCTTAAAATTATCGGTTTGTACTGTGATGTTTGTCATAATTTTATAATGTTGATGACTTATGAATATTTTAATTAATGTTATATAAAAAAAGCCAGCTATTGAGGGATAGTTCAATATGCTGGCTTTCTATTATCTTAACAATGTTTAATCAAACCGTTGAAATTGGCACGTTATCTGTAAATCTAGTTTTTGCTAAATTTTATATATTACGTAATTAGCTTGCTTTCGCTTTATTCACTGCACCTTCTCTTAATTGTTGTAAGACAAGATCTTTTTTCCCATCAGCAATTATCTGACCTTGTTCCATCACAATTAAGCGATCAACAATATCGAGCATACTTGTTTTATGTGTGATCAGGATTAGAGTTTCTTCATTTGATAGACTTGCCAATTGATGCTTAATGTACATTTCAGAACGGTTATCCATACTGCTGGTCGGTTCATCCATTACAAGAACTGGGGGTTTGCTCAGTAGAGCTCGAGCAATTGCTATCGATTGACGTTGACCTCCAGAAAGTGCTAAACCACCTTCACCAACTTGCTTTTCTAATCCTGCATCATCATGCTGAGTAAAAGAGGTGACCCCAGCACGTTCAGCTGCAATTAGGATATCTTTATCAGTTGCAAGAGGACGTCCAAGAGTGATGTTGTCCCGGATAGAACCAAAAAATAGGGTAATATCTTGTGGCACACATCCAATATTACGACGTATATCAATGTGGTGCATTTGATTGATATCTGTATTATCAATACGAACAGAGCCCTCTGTAGGACGGTATAGCCCCATTATCAAACGTTCTAATGTAGTTTTTCCAGAACCAATACGTCCAATAATTGCCACTTTTTCTCCAGGGTTGATAGAAAAACTGACATTTTTTAACGCAGCTTTTGTGCTGTTTGGGTAAGCAAAACTTACTTTATCAAATTCAATTTTGCCTTTTAGCATTGGATGGTGAATATAACGCTTACCATCTTCTTGCTCTAGTGGCATTTCCATCAACTGTTCAATAATGGTCATTGCAGACTTTGCTTGATTGTAACGAGTTGATAGTAGTGATAATTGAACAAGAGGACCTACAGCTCGACCACTAAGCATAGTTGATGCAATTAGGCCACCCATTGTTAATTGCCCATCTGAAATGAGATAAACACCAACAACTATCATTGCAACCGTTACAAATTGCTGTAGAAATCCAGCAACATTTTGTACCGAGTCAGTTAATTTACGTGACTTAATACTCCAGTTTGACATGTGAGCTACAGCTTCTTCCCATTTATACTGGAACTGGCTTTGTGCACCAAACATTTTGACTGTTTCTAGACCTACTAGGCTTTCAATCAAGTTAGCATGCTTTTGTGAAGATAGACGAGAACCTTCTTCAATTGAGCGACGTAATGGTTTTTGAATTAAGAAGCTGTAAATAATGAGAATGACAACAGCAACCATTGGAACCAATACGATTGGCCCACCAACAAGATAAATTACCAATAAAAATAGCAGTGCAAATGGTAAATCGATCAGTGATGAGACCGTCGCAGAGGTAAAGAACTCTCGAATAGATTCGAACTCTTGTAAATGGCGAGCAAAAGCACCAACAGATGCTGGTTTTGCTTCCATTCGAATTCCCATTACTCGGCTAAATATTTTTGCAGAAAGTAAAATGTCTGATTTTTTACCTGCAATATCAATAAAGTAGCTTCTCATTAACTTAAGAATTAAATCAAAACTAAAAATAATCGTAATACCAATAGCTAAAACCCATAGTGAATCAAAAGCTAGATTTGGTACGATTTTATCGTAAACGAGTCGGGAGAATAGAGGTGCTGCAATGGCAAAAATATTGATCAATATAGATGCAATAAGTACATCTCGATAAATATTTTTTGACTCCCAAAGAGTACTCCAAAACCAGTGACCATCACGAGTTTTTAATATTTCTGGCGAACGCTCATCATAGCGAAAGCGTTTTTTGATAAGGAATAGATGCCCCGTATATTGTGCTGTTAAGTCATCAATACTGATCCATTGTTCATTTCCATCGGCTTGAGGAAGAACAACCTCGGCTTCATTTTTTTCTTTATCGAGACTAAGAACAACACATGCATCTCCCCCTTTTAATAAAGCTATAACGGGGAAGAGAAGAGGAGACAAATCCGTAATTGATTGTTTGGCTTCTTTTGCTTGTAACCCAGCTTTTTCTGCTGCTCTAGGTAATAAGAACGGGGTCAACAAACCATCTGCTAAAGGTAAATCGGCAATTAGGGCATCCGATGAGTTTGCTTGACCATAGAATCGGCTAACGTACACCAAAGATTGTAGTAATGGATCTTTCATGTTCATCGCTCTTGTTTGAAATTATCTGTGATATACCCTTGGAAACCGTTGATCATAAATTCAGATAATTTATCTTTCTGGGCCTCGGTTTCGACTCGTGATGCAATAACGGTAATACCTAGATTCTGTGCGGTTCTGGTTATTGAGGTTAAGGCATCTGCTTTAACTTCATCATCCACTTGATTGGTGTAAGTAAAGTCAAGTTTTACATAAGCAGGACGGAATTGGGATAAATAGCCCGTTGAACCAAAGTTATAGCCAAATTTATCGATACCAAACTGGAAGCCATTTCTATGTAAGATTTCACAGAGTAAACCTACATTGTGAGGATTTTTGATAAAGCTTATTTCTGGTAATTCAAAGTATATTTTATCTTTAAGTGATGGATAACTTTCAGTTTTATTCGATACCCAACGAATGAAGCTATTATCATTAATACTACTTTGCGTAATATTGATCGCAATAGGTTGTTTGATGTTATTGTGTAGTACTTGTTCAAAAATAGCATCTAGAACAAAAATATCGAATGAAGTTCCTGCATTAAGTTGCTCTAGAGCTGTGAGAAATTGGCTTGCTGAAATATATTTCCCTGCTTTGTCTATATACGCAAAAACCTCTTGATGTAACACTTCACCATTTAAATCCACTGCATTTTGGTAGTTGAATCTAATTTGTCGATTGGCGATAGCTTCATCAACGAGATATTTCCATTGTTGTTTCCCGATTAGGTTCAGCTTTTGATTATTTTCACTCTGGATAATAGCGATTGGTTCATTCGGCTGCTGATGAGCAATAGTTAATGCGTTATCCGCCTGTGTTAATAGTGTAGAGATTGTATCTTCTTGATTTTTCATTACAATCCCAACTGCTGCATGTACAGGCGCTAAATTGAGTGGATCGCTATTCAACTCTGATGTCATATTTAGCATTTGGCGACCCAACATTTTTAATTCATCTTCATCTGCTTCTGGTGCGATGAGAATAAATTCTGCTTGGTTAAGTCGAGCAATAGTATAGTAATCACTGGATAGCTCTTTTAATCGATTAGCAAGAGTTTGAACTTGTTGATCGCCAAGCTCATAACCTTGATGAGTATAAGTATCTTCAATAATATCTGCTTTTAGTAACGCAAATCCGCCGCATGAATCTTGTTCTAGCCATGATTGAAGTTGGGACATGAGGAATGTGCGATTAGCTAGACCTGAAACGGGATCTTGATACGCTCTAATTCTTAATTTGTCAGCTTCCGCTGCTTGCTGCTCAAAATATTTTTTAAGCTGAGCACTCATATGATTGAATGCATGTACTACATCTTTGAGTTCTTTTACCGCTGGAATAGGGAGTGGTTTATCAAATTGATTACTCGAAATTAATTGTGCTTGCTTTTGAATATGTTTAAGAGGTGTTAATACATTTCGTAAAATAAGCGCAAGAATAATTGCAGCAAGAATGATGGTAATAATGAAGCCTAAAAGTAGCTGCGTGGTTGCATGCCATAATTGAATATAAGCATTTGCCGGGCTACTTGTAACAGTTAGATGTGCAAGTTGCATCCAACCGCTTGCTAGCGTGGTTGTTTTTGTCACAGGTTCGATCGAAATAAAATTCATATACCACTGTGGTACATCTATAATTTCAATCGGGTATTGGCGAGCAATGGATGTTTTTCCATCAAGCGTTTTGAGCTCAACTGCGCTGTAAAAACTGCTATCAAACGTAGCATTAATTACAGACTCAGCAGCAACATAATCTTTATTTTCTAAATAAGGAGCTAAGGCTAAGCCAACCGCACTAATGGCATTATCTAACTCAGTTGACTGTTGGGTTTGTAGGTAGTCTTTGGTCGTATTAAACTGCACTGCAAATACAGCAGAGATTAATACAAAGAATACAACTAGCATCCATAAAAGTATTTTTCTATAAAGACTCATTACCATTACTCATCAAAGTTTATTTTGGGTCTATGAAGTTCTATTTTTCGGTTTCTATGACGTAAATCGTTCCACATACTAAGACGCGACGCTTTTCCCGCCAATTGTCCTTGCCCCTGTTGTTTGATTAACCATAAGTTACTACCGTTAAAACTGTATATGGGCAAAAGATCTTTTCTCTTATTTGCTGGTTTGATCTCACCATCAAGATTATCGAGAATTTCAGGAACGGCTGTTGGGGTAGGGTAGTAGGCCACAACCATATGAAATTGGTTTAAAGTTAATGACTTTACATAGACTAGGCGTAACTTCGAATCTGGTACGCCCAAAGAGCGAAGTGCCATGTACTTAGCGATACTAAAGTCTTCACAATCACCAGCTCCAACACCCACAAATTCAAGAGGTGTGGCCCAGTAATCTTTTTTTCCCCACAGCTTTATATCATCAACAAAGATAAACTGATTAAAGAAATCATTAACCAGCTTGAGTTGTTTTTGGACTGGGAATTGCCGTGACTTATCGATGAGCTCCCGCCATGCAGTTGCTCGTTTTTCAGCCCTTTCACCATAAAAGCTTCGTATTTTGCTAATTTGCTGTTGCTCTCGACTTGTTAGAGCATCGACATTTGCGGCTATACATAAAAGAGCAACAGCAACCAGTGTAACGAATTTTTTCACTGTTTTTAATTTTCACGCACTGTAAAAATTGTCCACTGATCAACAACGTGACCTTTTGACCCTACAACTTGAGCAACAACACGTCGACTTAATGTATTGCTAGCTTCTGATGTTTCAGCTTGAATCGGATCCGCATCACCGAAACCAACTGTTTTGATTCGATCTGCCGCAACACCAAAATCGATCAATTGTTGTCTAACATTTGCAGCCCGGGTATCGGATAAATATTGGTTATGAGCACTATTGCCAACCGGGCTCGCATAACCTTTTAATTCTATATGAGTTTCTGGGAAAGTTTCTAAAAACTGTGCTGTTTTCTTGAGTTGAGCCATGTAGGTCTCAGGAATGACCGTTGAGTCATTCGCAAATAAAACATGCACACTATTTTTTTCATCGGTTTTAACGTAAGTTGGGCAACCATCATTATCGACAACGGCACCTAACGGAGTATCTGCACACTTATCTCGAGCATTGATAACACCATCGCTATCAAAATCTCGTAAATCTTTTGTTTGTGTTGCAACTGGCGGTTGTTGAGCGCTAATTGAACAACCAAACAACGAAAGAGCCATTAAACTCATTGCAATATTTTTCATTATATTTTCTCGCTTACTTTACTGACTCAGTCCATTCGTTAGGGATATCAACTCGCATTTCATTCAAGATTGTACCCGTTGCATTTAAAACGCGATACTTAGCAAAAATACCATCATAGTGAGCGTTTAAATAAGCTTTGCGTGATTCAAATAGTTCGTTTTCAGTGTTTAATACATCAAGTAGTGAGCGTTGACCAATTTTAAACTGTTTTTCATAAGCAATTACAGTACGCGCTGAAGCATCAACGTGCTCTTGCAAGTATTTTGTCTGACTATTGGCTAATTCCATAGCGCTCCAAGATAGCTTTGTTCCTTCTTTTAGCATACGCAATGCGCGATCTCTAATATCTTTTGATTTATTTAACTGATAAGCCGCTTGACGACTTTTAGCCGCATCGCTACCACCATTAAAGAGGTTATAGCGCATATTTAGCATGGCTTTAAATTCATCGGTATCACCACGAGAACCATTAAGCTCATTGCCCCATTCTTGTGATGCTTCAATATCAAAGGTAGGATAAAAATTACCTTTTGCTTGTTTATATTGATATTCAGCAGCATCAATATCATTGCTGGCAACATACATTACAGGATTATTCTTTTGAGCAATTTTCATTGCATCATCAAGAGAGGTTGGAATGAAGTTAGTGTCAACTTCTGGTGTAACTAAATCATCTGGGAATGTTCCGACAGTGCGAGCAAACTCTGTTTTCTTGTCGTTTAAGTTACTTTGGGCTGCCAATAAATTGGTTTTTGAACGGGCAAGGCGGCCTTCTACTTGTGCTAAGTCTGCTGTTGAACCGATACCTGCATCAGCACGTTTTTTAATATCCACATACATATGTTGGTGGACTTTATAATTCGATTCAGATAGTTTTAAAACAGCTTCTGCACGTAGAACATCAAGATACACTTCTGCTGTTTTTAATGCCTTATCTTGGGCATCTGAAAGTAACTGATAGCGTTGAGCCTCGGTTTCTGATTGGTTACGGTTAATGTTATTCCAAGTAATAGAACCGTCCCACAATAGCTGTCGAATACTGATTTCAGCTTGTTTAGGGTCGTATTCTCCCTTAGTACCAAACTCATTATCATAATTGTTGTAACCAACCCCTGCACGAAGATCAACAGAAGGCAAATAATCGCCTTTTGCTGCATCTATCATTGAGTTACGACTCATAAACTCATTGAAAGCACTTTTAATTTCAGGGTTTGAGGCTAGCGTTTCAGCGACTGCCTGCTCTAATGATTGAGCCATAACAGGCATGGTCATCAGAGAGGCTCCTATCGTGAAGGCTAATTTCTTTAACGTATTATTTTTCATATTTACTCTCTTAAAGCAGAATGACGAGCTTTTAATATAGGTTTAAGTAGATAGTCCAGAACTGAGCGTTTTCCTGTGATTATATCTACAGAAGCTGTCATACCTGGGATGATAGGTAACGATTCACCATCTGGCGCAGTAAGACTATTTTTATCTGTTCTAACTCTCACTTGATAGAAACTGTTACCTTCCTTATCTTGGATCGTATCAGCACTGATGGTTTCAACCACGCCATCAAGGCCTCCATAACTAGTAAAATCGTATGCAGTAAATTTTACTATTGCTTTTAGGCCTGGTCGTAAGAAGCCAATATCTTGAGGTGCGATTTTTGCCTCAATAAGTAATGTATCTTCTGTAGGTACTATTTCGATTAAGTTCATGCCGGGTTGAATAACACCGCCAACAGTATTAACATAAATCTTTTGAATAGTGCCGGTAACAGGAGATACCACCGTGGTTCTTTTTACACGATCTTCTAAGCCGATTCGGGTCTCGTTCATACTAGATAATTGATCACTAGTATCATTAAGCTTTGACTGAATATCACTTCTAAACTGCAGTGCAATATCCATATATTTAAAAGTAGCTTCTTTAATCGCGGATTTTGCTACGGGAGCTTGCAGCCGGGCTGAGGTTAAATCTCGTTTTGTATCATTTAATGAACGTTGCAATTTTAGCAGTTCAATTTTAGGTACAACACCTTCATCTGCTAGAGGCTTAGTGATGTTATACTCTTTAAGAGCAATGTTGTAACTGCGTTGTAGATTAGCGATTCTAGATTGATTTTCTGTTAATTCTCTTTGTTTTTGAGAGATTTGTTGAGCAACAACTGATAATTGGTTTTCGAGGTTCGAAATATTATCTCGATATTCATTCTGTTGACGTCGAACTTTATCTGGATGTGATTTTTTATACTCACTAGTAAAGGCCAGCTGAGCCGGTTTTATAACCACCGTTTTTTGCCAATCCTTCGATGCTTGAGACTTATCTACTTTAATACTAGCAAGTAAGCCATTAAAGCGAATAATATCTGCTTGTAAACCAGCGACGCTTTGATCTTTTTCTTTATAGTCTGATTGAAATAGAGTGTCATCAATCAGTAATAGTTTTTGTCCCTTTGTTACATGTTCGCCTTCGCGCACCATAACTTGCTTAACGATACCACCTTCAAGGTTTTGTACGACTTGCAATTGACTTGATGGAATTACCTTACCAATCCCGGTTGTTACTTTGTCTAACTTAGCGACCGATGCCCATGCGAAAGCTACAATAAAAAAGAGCAGTATTACCCAAAGTAAAATACGCGCACTAGTTGGTGTGTTAAGTAGCAGTGCAGCTGATTTATCATCAACAAAATCCAGATTGGATAGAGTATTTTTTTTATCATTATTGGCCATCATGCATCCATCACAATTTGAGTAAATATCTATAGTAAGTAGGAACTAGTCAGGTTTAAATCAAAGCAAAGGGACATGAACTAGCAAACTTAAACTATCGCATTTTAAAGTAGTAAATTTTTGTTTATCTTACTATTAATTTTACAGATGCAACATGCATTTGGTTGCTAGATAATAAAGTGACAAATTATTGGCGTAAAGTATTTTCTTCAAATGCAGTTCACGTTATTATCATCGATTAGTAAAACTTATTATAACGATAAATTATTCTAATTAGGAATAACTATACCTCTATGGCATTTATTGGTGGTAGAATGGAAAATCTAAATAAAGTAGTCAAAATTCAAAATGGTGAAGCATTTATACTATCTGCTAGTGGCAAAATTGTACGAGTAGCAGATAAACATGCCTTAACGGAAGATGAAATTTTATTGCTTGATAAAAATACTCAAGCAGTCTTGGTTGATGAGTTTGATTCAGAATCGTCTGCTTTTTCAGATGATTGCATATCATGTATCGCTGTTAATAATAATGATCAAATAATAGAACAGCAATTACCGGAAAATGCTCAATTAAATTTATCAGAATTGCTAGAAGGTAATGTCTCAGCCGATGAAATAGCTGCAATTCAAAATGCAATATTATCAGGAGAAGATCCGACTCAAACACAAGAAGCACCTGCTGCGGGTATCGTTTTAGCAGGCTCTGCAATTGGGCGATTTATTACGATTGATTATGATAATGATTCCATGCTTGCTGAAGCCGGATTTGATACATCGTATGATCCGTCATCTCAACAAAGTGTTGAAGAACCACTAGCAATACTAATTGCTGAAGGTGGAGAACAAATCTCTTTACAAGTAACAGAAGGGGATTTAAGTGATCATTCTTACCCAGTATCCACATCTCAAATAATTACAATAGAAGCAGGTTCTCTTCCTCTCGATCCCGATTCATTTACATTTACACCATCTTCCCTCGCTTCATTACTGAATGAATTATCATCAGATATTCGCTCTGGTGATCAACCTGTTCTGTTCATATTTGATTCAAATTCAAATTCTATTGTTGGCACTCAGAATGGCCAAATAATCTTAACTATAGAGATTAAAGGTGTTGGTACGCATGATAACAATGCTGATATTGAAGTTATCACAACCATTCATGCACCTATTGATCATAACTCAAGTGATTCAAATGGCGTAGTTACTAGTTCTGGTGATCAAATACATATCAATTTTGATATCACAGGAGCGGATACAAGTGGTAACGAGATAGATAATCCAATCAACACAGATGTAACAATTGTAGATGGTCAAAACCCAAGCTTTGGTACCGATTCTGGTGTCACCATCAATGAAAGCACAGAAAAAGGCCAAGTGATCCACGGTGAAGTGCCGCTGGATGTGGGCTCAGATGCGATTGATTCACTGACTTTTGATGAAAGCCAACCAAGTTTAGTGGGGCTAACCTCAAACGGTGAGCCAACAACTGTTGAAGTTAACGGCAACAGCTTAACTGTGCTGGACGCACAAGGTCAGCCAGTACTGACGGTGACAATTGCAAAAGACGGCAGTTACGAAGTAAAAGTGACCGGGCCGCTGGACCAAGGTGACAGTGAATCCATTGATTTGGATTTGAATGTGACGGCAACCGACTTTGATGGTGACAGCACCTCAGGTGTAGCAAACATCACCATCACTGATGGCAGCGATGCTGCCGGTGGTGAAGAGATCGCTATTACCATTACCGAAGGTGATTTAGACACCAACGGCGCAGCAACGGGTAATCCAACGACCTATCCTGTGAGCCAATCAGGCTCGTTTGTGATTGCCGCAGGCGAAGACCGTCTAGTACCAAGCAGTGTGCAAGTCGACCCTGCGCAAACACAAGCTTTATTACAAGAGCTCTCTGCTGAGTTAACCTCGGGGAGTCAATCACTTACCTTTACCCTAGATAGTAATGGCAACATTATCGGCACTCTGCCAGATGGTACAGTTGCGCTCACCGTGAGCCTAAGTGCGGTGCAAGATGGGCAAGACGTTAAGGTTACGGTTGACATTGAGCAGAACGTACCACTTGATCACACCAACAGAGGTGACAGTGATGGTTTTGTGCATTCTCAAGGGGATAACATTGAAATCTCTGTACCGGTGCAGGCGCAAGATACCGATGGCGACGCATTAGAAAACAGTGCTAACGTTGATATCACGATTGTAGATGGTCAAAACCCAAGTTTTGGTACCGATTCTGGTGTCACCATCAATGAAAGCTCTGAAAAAGGCCAAGTGATCTACGGTGAAGTACCACTGGATGTGGGCTCCGATGCGATTGACTCACTGACTTTTGATGAAAGCCAACCAAGTTTAGTGGGGTTAACCTCAAATGGTGAGCCAACAAGCGTTGACGTTAATGGCAACAGCTTAACCGTATTGGATGCACAAGGTCAGCCGGTACTGACGGTGACAATTGCAAAAGACGGCAGTTACGAAGTAAAAGTAACCGGGCCGCTGGACCAGGGTGACAGTGAATCCATTGATTTGAATGTGACGGCGACCGACTTTGATGGTGACAGCACCTCAGGTGTGGCAAACATCACCATCACTGATGGCAGCGATGCTGCCGGTGGTGAAGAGCTCGCTATCACCATTACTGAAGGTGATTTAGACACCAACGGTGCTGCAACGGGTAATCCAAGTACTTATCCTGTGAGCCAATCAGGCTCGTTTGTGATTGCCGCAGGCGAAGACCGCTTAGTACCAAGCAGTGTGCAGGTCGACCCTGCGCAAACACAAGCTTTATTACAAGAGCTCTCTGCTGAGTTAACCTCGGGTAGTCAAGCACTGACCTTTACCCTAGATAGTAATGGCAACATTGTCGGCACTCTGCCAGATGGCACGGTTGCGCTCACCGTGAGCCTAAGTGCGGTGCAAGATGGGCAAGACATCAAAGTCACAGTCGATATCGAGCAAAACGTACCACTTGATCACACCAACCGTAGTGATGGTTACGGTTTTGTGCATTCTCAAGGGGATAACATTGAAATCTCTGTACCGGTGCAGGCGCAAGATACTGATGGCGACGCATTAGAAAACAGTGCCAATGTCGATATCACGATTGTAGATGGTCAAAACCCAAGTTTTGGTACCGATTCTGGTGTCACCATCAATGAAAGCACAGAAAAAGGCCAAGTGATCCACGGTGAAGTACCGCTGGATGTGGGCTCCGATGCGATTGATTCACTGACTTTTGATGAAAGCCAACCAAGTTTGGTGGGACTAACCTCAAATGGTGAGCCAACAAGCGTTGACGTTAATGGCAACAGCTTAACCGTATTGGATGCACAAGGTCAGCCGGTACTGACGGTGACAATTGCGAAAGACGGCAGTTACGAAGTAAAAGTGACCGGGCCGCTGGACCAAGGTGACAGTGAATCCATTGATTTGGATTTGAGTGTGACGGCGACCGACTTTGATGGTGACAGCACCTCAGGTGTGGCGAGCATCACCATCACCGATGGCAGCGATGCTGCCGGTGGTGAAGATGTTGCTATTACCATTACCGAAGGTGATTTAGACACCAACGGCGCAGCAACGGGTAATCCAAGTACTTATCCTGTGAGCCAATCAGGCTCGTTTGTGATTACCGCAGGCGAAGACCGTCTAGTACCAAGCAGTGTGCAAGTCGACCCTGCGCAAACACAAGCTTTATTACAAGAGCTCTCTGCTGAGTTAACCTCGGGTAGTCAATCACTGACCTTTACCCTAGATAGTAATGGCAACATTATCGGCACTCTGCCAGATGGTACGGTTGCGATCACCGTGAGCCTAAGTGCGGTGCAAGATGGGCAAGACGTTAAGGTTACGGTAGACATTGAGCAGAACGTACCACTTGATCACACCAACAGTGGTGATGGTGACGGTTTTGTGCATTCTCAAGGGGATAATATTGAAATCTCTGTACCGGTGCAGGCGCAAGATACCGATGGCGACGCATTAGAAAACAGTGCTAACGTTGATATCACGATTGTAGATGGTCAAAACCCAAGCTTTGGTACCGATTCTGGTGTCACCATCAATGAAAGCACTGAAAAAGGCCAAGTGATCCACGGTGAAGTGCCACTGGATGTGGGCTCCGATGCGATTGACTCACTGACTTTTGATGAAAGCCAACCAAGTTTGGTGGGGCTAACCTCAAATGGTGAGCCAACAACCGTTGACGTTAATGGCAACAGCTTAACCGTATTGGACGCACAAGGTCAGCCGGTACTGACGGTGACGATTGCGAAAGACGGCAGTTACGAAGTAAAAGTAACCGGGCCGCTGGACCAAGGTGACAGTGAATCCATTGATTTGGATTTGAGTGTGACGGCAACCGACTTTGATGGTGACAGCACCTCAGGTGTGGCGAACATCACCATCACCGATGGCAGCGATGCAACTGGTGGCGAAAATGTTGCTATTACCATTACCGAAGGTGATTTAGACACCAACGGCGCAGCAACGGGTAATCCAACGACCTATCCTGTGAGCCAATCAGGCTCGTTTGTGATTGCCGCAGGTGAAGACCGTCTAGTACCAAGCAGTGTGCAAGTCGACCCTGCGCAAACACAAGCTTTATTACAAGAGCTCTCTGCTGAGTTAACCTCGGGTAGTCAATCACTGACCTTTGCCTTAGATAGTAATGGCAACATTGTTGGTACTCTGCTTGATGGTACAGTTGCGATCACCGTGAGCCTAAGTGCGGTGCAGGATGAGCAAGATATCAAGGTTACGGTTGATATCGGGCAGAACATGCCGCTTGATCATTCCAACCGTGGCGATGGTGACGGTTTTGTGCATTCTCAAGGGGATAATATTGAAATCTCTGTACCGGTGCAGGCGCAAGATACCGATGGCGACGCATTAGAAAACAGTGCTAACGTTGATATCACAATTGTTGATGGTCAAAACCCAAGTTTTGGTACCGATTCTGGTGTCACCATCAATGAAAGCACTGAAAAAGGCCAAGTGATCCACGGTGAAGTACCGCTGGATGTGGGCTCCGATGCGATTGATTCACTGACTTTTGATGAAAGCCAACCAAGTTTGGTGGGGCTAACCTCAAATGGTGAGCCAACAAGCGTTGAAGTTAATGGCAACAGCTTAACCGTATTGGACGCACAAGGTCAGCCGGTACTGACGGTGACAATTGCGAAAGACGGCAGTTACGAAGTAAAAGTAACTGGGCCGCTGGACCAAGGTGACAGTGAATCCATTGATTTGGATTTGAATGTGACGGCAACCGACTTTGATGGTGACAGCACCTCAGGTGTGGCGAACATCACCATCACCGATGGCAGCGATGCTGCCGGTGGTGAAGAGATCGCTATCACCATTACCGAAGGTGATTTAGACACCAACGGTGCTGCAACGGGTAATCCAACGACCTATCCTGTGAGCCAATCAGGCTCGTTTGTGATTACCGCTGGCGAAGACCGCTTAGTACCAAGCAGTGTGCAAGTTGACCCTGCGCAAACACAAGCTTTATTACAAGAGCTCTCTGCTGAGTTAACCTCTGGTGGTCAAGCATTGACCTTTGCCTTAGACAGCCATGGTAATATTGTCGGTACTCTGCCAGATGGCACGGTTGCGATCACTGTGAGCCTAAGTGCGGTGCAAGATGGACAAGACATCAAAGTCACAGTCGATATCGAGCAGAACGTGCCGCTTGATCACACCAACCGTGGCGATGGTGACGGCTTTGTTCATTCTCAAGGGGATAACATTGAAATCTCTGTACCGGTGCAGGCGCAAGATACCGATGGTGACGCATTAGAAAACAGTGCTAACGTCGATATCACGATTGTTGATGGTCAAAATCCAAGCTTTGGTACCGATTCTGGTGTCACCATCAATGAAAGCACAGAAAAAGGCCAAGTGATCCACGGTGAAGTGCCATTGGATGTGGGCTCCGATGCGATTGACTCACTGACTTTTGATGAAAGCCAACCAAGTCTGGTAGGACTAACCTCTAATGGTGAGCCAACAACCGTTGAAGTTAATGGTAACAGCTTAACCGTGCTGGATGCACAAGGTCAGCCAGTACTGACGGTGACGATTGGGAAAGACGGCAGTTACGAAGTAAAAGTGACCGGGCCGCTGGACCAAGGTGACAGTGAATCCATTGATTTGGATTTGAATGTGACGGCGACCGACTTTGATGGTGACAGCACCTCAGGTGTGGCGAACATCACCATCACTGATGGTAAGGATGCAGCCGGTGGCGAAACGGGCAAGGTTGAAGTTATTGAGCCGGATTTAGTGCCAAACGACTACCCAGTAACAGCAAAGACCGAGATCACCTTACATGCAGGAGAAGATCGTCTCGACCCGACTTCTGTGACTCTTGATAAAACTCAAATTAATACACTATTAAATGAATTATCTACCGAGGTCACGTCAAATGGTGAAAGCTTAACCTTCACTTATGTTAATGGCGTATTAACAGGTCAATTGCCAAACGGTGAGGTAGCCTTAACCATTACATTGACCGCTATTCAAGATGGTCAAGATGTCAAAGTAACGGTTGACGTGGAACAGAGTCGACCATTAGATCACAATCCATTAGGTAACAGTGAGGGAATGGTTTCGGTTTCTGATGGTAATATCAGTATTGATTTGCCAATTCAGGCAACAGATACCGATGGTGACCCATTGGGCAATGCCGCTAATATAACGGTCGATATTAAAGATGGTGTGCAACCATCATTTGGTGATGACACAGGCATTGAGATTAATGAAGAAACGGATGAAGGTAAAATCCTAGCCGGTCACATCAGTGTGGATGTGGGCAGTGATGAGGTTGCTAGCATTCACTTTAATGACAATCAGCCGCATCTTGATGGCATCACCAGTAATGGCCAACCTGTAACAGTAAGCACCCATGAAAATGTCTTAACTCTGGTTGATAGTCAAGGCAATACCGTTCTTGAAGTGACGATTAATGCAGATGGTAGTTATAGCGCTAAGATAACCGGTTCATTAGATCAAGATATTAATAATATTGTTGATTTACCGCTTGATATTACAGTGACAGATAAAGATGGTGACAGTGCGCAAGGAACCATAGAAATTACCATCACCGATGGCAGTGATGCTGTCGGTGGTGAAGAGATCGCTATCACCATTACTGAAGGTGATTTAGACACCAACGGCGCAGCAACGGGTGATCCAACGACCTATCCTGTGAGCCAATCAGGCTCGTTTGTGATTGCCGCAGGTGAAGACCGCTTAGTACCAGATAGCGTGCAGGTAGACCCAGCGCAAACACAAGCCTTATTACAAGAGCTGTCAGCTGAGCTAACCTCTGGCGGTCAATCGCTCAATTTTACTCTCGACAGTAACGGTAACATTGTTGGTACTCTGCCAGATGGCACGGCTGCGATCACCGTGAGCCTAAGTGCGGTGCAAGATGGACAAGACATCAAAGTCACAGTCGATATCGAGCAGAATGTGCCGCTTGATCATACCAACAAGGGGGACAGTGATGGTTTTGTGCATTCTCAAGGGGATAACATTGAAATCTCTGTACCGGTGCAGGCGCAAGATACCGATGGTGACGCATTAGAAAACAGTGCCAATGTTGATATCACGATTGTTGATGGTCAAAACCCAAGCTTTGGTACCGATTCTGGTGTCACCATCAATGAAAGCACTGAAAAAGGCCAAGTGATCCATGGTGAAGTACCGCTGGATGTGGGCTCCGATGCGATTGACTCACTGACTTTTGATGAAAACCAACCAAGTTTAGTGGGGTTAACCTCAAATGGTGAGCCCACAACCGTTGACGTTAATGGCAACAGCTTAACCGTGCTGGACTCTCAAGGTCAGCCGGTACTGACGGTGACAATTGCGAAAGACGGCAGTTACGAAGTAAAAGTAACCGGGCCGCTGGACCAAGGCGACAGTGAATCCATTGATTTGGATTTGAATGTGACAGCGACCGACTTTGATGGTGACAGCACCTCAGGTGTAGCAAACATCACCATTACTGATGGCAGTGATGCAGCCGGTGGCGAAGAGATCGCTATTACCATTACCGAAGGTGATTTAGACACCAACGGCGCAGCAACGGGTGATCCAACGACCTATCCTGTGAGCCAATCAGGCTCGTTTGTGATTACCGCTGGCGAAGACCGCTTAGTGCCAAGCAGTGTGCAGGTCGATCCAGCGCAAACACAAGCCTTATTACAAGAGCTGTCAGCTGAGCTAACCTCTGGCGGTCAATCGCTCAATTTTACTCTCGACAGTAACGGTAACATTATCGGCACTCTGCCAGATGGCACGGTTGCGATCACCGTAAGCCTAAGTGCGGTGCAAGATGGACAAGACATCAAAGTCACAGTCGATATCGAGCAGAACGTGCCGCTTGATCATACCAACCGTGGCGATGGTGACGGTTTTGTGCATTCTCAAGGGGATAACATTGAAATCTCTGTACCAGTGCAGGCGCAAGATACCGATGGCGACGCATTAGAAAACAGTGCCAATGTCGATATCACGATTGTTGATGGTCAAAACCCAAGCTTTGGTACCGATTCTGGTGTCACCATCAATGAAAGCACTGAAAAAGGCCAAGTGATCCATGGTGAAGTACCGCTGGATGTGGGCTCCGATGCGATTGGCTCACTGACTTTTGATGAAAACCAACCAAGTTTAGTGGGGCTAACCTCAAATGGTGAGCCAACAACCGTTGAAGTTAATGGCAACAGCTTAACCGTGCTGGACTCTCAAGGTCAGCCGGTACTGACGGTGACGATTGCGAAAGATGGCAGTTACGAAGTAAAAGTAACTGGGCCGCTGGACCAAGGTGACAGTGAATCCATTGATTTGGATTTGAATGTGACGGCGACCGACTTTGATGGTGACAGCACCTCAGGTGTGGCGAACATCACCATCACTGATGGCAGCGATGCAGCCGGTGGCGAAGAGATCGCTATTACTATTACCGAAGGTGATTTAGACACCAACGGCGCAGCACCGGGTGATCCAAGTACTTATCCTGTGAGCCAATCAGGCTCGTTTGTGATTACCGCAGGCGAAGACCGCTTAGTGCCAGATAGCGTGCAGGTAGACCCAGCGCAAACACAAGCTTTATTACAAGAGCTGTCAGCTGAGCTGACCTCTGGTGGTCAATCGCTCAATTTTACTCTCGACAGTAACGGTAACATTGTTGGTACTCTGCCAGATGGTACGGTTGCGATCACCGTAAGCCTAAGTGCGGTGCAAGATGGACAAGACATCAAAGTCACGGTCGATATCGAGCAAAACATGCCGCTTGATCATACCAACAGGGGTGACAGTGATGGCTTTGTGCATTCTCAAGGGGATAACATTGAAATCTCTGTACCGGTGCAGGCGCAAGATACCGATGGTGACGCATTAGAAAACAGTGCTAACGTCGATATCACGATTGTAGATGGTCAAAACCCAAGCTTTGGTACCGATTCTGGTGTCACCATCAATGAAAGCACTGAAAAAGGCCAAGTGATCCACGGTGAAGTGCCGCTGGATGTGGGCTCAGATGCGATTAACTCACTGACTTTTGATGAAAGTCAACCAAGTTTGGTGGGGCTAACCTCAAATGGTGAGCCAACAACCGTTGAAGTTAATGGCAACAGTCTAACGGTATTGGACGCACAAGGTCAGCCGGTACTGACGGTGACAATTGCGAAAGACGGCAGTTACGAAGTAAAAGTAACCGGACCATTGGACCAAGGCGACAGTGAATCCATTGATTTGGATTTGAATGTGACAGCGACTGACTTTGATGGTGACAGCACCTCAGGTGTAGCAAACATCACCATCACTGATGGCAGCGATGCAGCCGGTGGCGAAGAGATCGCTATTACCATTACCGAAGGTGATTTAGACACCAACGGCGCAGCACCGGGTGATCCAAGTACTTATCCTGTGAGCCAATCAGGCTCGTTTGTGATTGCCGCAGGCGAAGACCGCTTAGTGCCAAGCAGTGTGCAGGTCGATCCAGCACAAACACAAGCTTTATTACAGGAGCTCTCTGCTGAGCTGACCTCTGGCGGTCAATCGCTCAATTTTACTCTCGACAGTAACGGTAACATTGTTGGCACTCTGCCAGATGGCACGGTTGCGATCACCGTAAGCCTAAGTGCGGTGCAAGATGGACAAGACATCAAAGTCACGGTCGATATCGAGCAGAACGTGCCGCTTGATCACACCAACCGTGGCGATGGTGACGGCTTTGTGCATTCACAAGGGGATAACATTGAAATCTCTGTACCGGTGCAGGCGCAAGATACCGATGGTGACGCATTAGAAAACAGTGCTAACGTCGATATCACGATTGTAGATGGTCAAAACCCAAGCTTTGGTACCGATTCTGGTGTCACCATCAATGAAAGCACAGAAAAAGGCCAAGTGATCTACGGTGAAGTGCCGTTGGATGTGGGCTCAGATGCGATTGACTCACTGACTTTTGATGAAAGCCAACCAAGTCTGGTGGGACTAACCTCTAATGGTGAGCCAACAACCGTTGAAGTCAATGGCAACAGCTTAACCGTGCTAGACGCACAAGGTCAGCCGGTACTGACGGTGACAATTGCGAAAGATGGCAGTTACGAAGTAAAAGTAACAGGACCATTGGACCAAGGCGACAGTGAATCCATTGATTTGGATTTGAATATGACAGCGACCGACTTTGATGGTGACAGCACCTCAGGTGTGGCGAACATCACCATCACCGATGGTAGTAATGCAGCCGGTGGCGAAGAGATTGCTATTACCATTACCGAAGGTGATTTAGACACCAACGGCGCAGCAACGGGTGATCCAAGTACTTATCCTGTGAGCCAATCAGGCTCGTTTGTGATTGCCGCAGGTGAAGACCGCTTAGTGCCAAGCAGTGTGCAAGTCGATCCAGCGCAAACACAAGCCTTATTACAAGAGCTGTCAGCTGAGCTAACCTCCGGTGGTCAATCGCTCTATTTTACTCTCGACAGTAACGGTAACATTATCGGCACTCTGCCAGATGGCACGGTTGCGATCACCGTAAACCTAAGTGCGGTGCAAGATGGACAAGATATCAAAGTCACGGTCGATATTGAGCAAAACATGCCGCTTGATCATACCAACAAGGGGGACAGTGATGGCTTTGTGCATTCTCAAGGGGATAACATTGAAATATCTGTACCGGTGCAGGCGCAAGATACCGATGGCGATGCATTAGAAAACAGTGCTAACGTCGATATCACGATTGTAGATGGTCAAAACCCAAGCTTTGGTATCGATTCTGGTGTCACCATCAATGAAAGCACAGAAAAAGGCCAAGTGATCCACGGTGAAGTGCCGTTGGATGTGGGCTCCGATGCGATTGACTCACTGACTTTTGATGAAAACCAACCAAGTTTGGTGGGGCTAACCTCAAATGGTGAGCCAACAACCGTTGAAGTTAATGGCAACAGCTTAACCGTGCTAGACGCACAAGGTCAGCCGGTACTGACGGTGACAATTGCGAAAGATGGCAGTTACGAAGTAAAAGTAACTGGGCCGCTGGACCAAGGCGACAGTGAATCCATTGATTTGGATTTGAATGTGACAGCGACCGACTTTGATGGTGACAGCACCTCAGGTGTGGCGAACATCACCATCACTGATGGCAGCGATGCAGCCGGTGGCGAAGAGATCGCTATTACCATTACCGAAGGTGATTTAGACACCAACGGCGCAGCCACGGGTGATCCAAGTACTTATCCTGTGAGCCAATCAGGCTCGTTTGTGATTGCCGCAGGCGAAGACCGTCTAGTACCAAGCAGTGTGCAAGTCGACCCTGCGCAAACACAAGCTTTATTACAAGAGCTCTCTGCTGAGTTAACCTCGGGGAGTCAATCACTTACCTTTACCCTAGATAGTAATGGCAACATTATCGGCACTCTGCCAGATGGTACAGTTGCGCTCACCGTGAGCCTAAGTGCGGTGCAAGATGGGCAAGACATCAAAGTCACAGTCGATATCGAGCAAAACGTACCACTTGATCACATCAACAGTGGTGATGGTGACGGTTTTGTGCATTCTCAAGGGGATAACATTGAAATCTCTGTACCGGTGCAGGCGCAAGATACCGATGGCGACGCATTAGAAAACAGTGCTAACGTTGATATCACAATTATAGATGGTCAAAACCCAAGTTTTGGTACCGATTCTGGTGTCACCATCAATGAAAGCTCTGAAAAAGGCCAAGTGATCCACGGTGAAGTACCACTGGATGTGGGCTCAGATGCGATTGACTCACTGACTTTTGATGAAAGCCAACCAAGTTTAGTGGGGTTAACCTCAAACGGTGAGCCAACAAGCGTTGAAGTTAATGGCAACAGCTTAACCGTATTGGATGCACAAGGTCAGCCGGTACTGACGGTGACAATTGCAAAAGACGGCAGTTACGAAGTAAAAGTAACCGGGCCGCTGGACCAAGGTGACAGTGAATCCATTGATTTGGATTTGAATGTGACGGCAACCGACTTTGATGGTGACAGCACCTCAGGTGTGGCGAACATCACCATCACCGATGGCAGCGATGCTGCCGGTGGCGAAGATGTTGCTATTACCATTACCGAAGGTGATTTAGACACCAACGGCGCAGCAATGGGTAATCCAACGACCTATCCTGTGAGCCAATCTGGCTCGTTTGTGATTGCCGCAGGCGAAGACCGTCTAGTACCAAGCAGTGTGCAAGTTGACCCTGCGCAAACACAAGCTTTATTACAAGAGCTCTCTGCTGAGTTAACCTCGGGTAGTCAAGCACTGACCTTTACCCTAGATAGCAATGGCAACATTGTCGGCACTCTGCCAGATGGCACGGTTGCGATCACCGTGAGCCTAAGTGCGGTGCAAGATGGGCAAGACATCAAAGTCACAGTCGATATTGAGCAAAACGTACCACTTGATCACACCAACAGAGGTGACAGTGATGGTTTTGTGCATTCTCAAGGGGATAATATTGAAATCTCTGTACCGGTGCAGGCGCAAGATACCGATGGTGACGCATTAGAAAACAGTGCTAACGTTGATATCACAATTGTTGATGGTCAAAACCCAAGCTTTGGTACCGATTCTGGTGTCACCATCAATGAAAGCACTGAAAAAGGCCAAGTGATCTACGGTGAAGTGCCACTGGATGTGGGCTCCGATGCGATTGACTCACTGACTTTTGATGAAAGCCAACCAAGTTTGGTGGGGTTAACCTCAAATGGTGAGCCAACAACTGTTGAAGTTAATGGCAACAGCTTAACCGTATTGGACGCACAAGGTCAGCCGGTACTGACGGTGACAATTGCGAAAGACGGCAGTTACGAAGTAAAAGTAACCGGGCCGCTGGACCAAGGTGACAGTGAATCCATTGATTTGGATTTGAGTGTGACAGCGACCGACTTTGATGGTGACAGCACCTCAGGTGTGGCGAACATCACCATCACTGATGGTAGTAATGCAGCCGGTGGCGAAACGGGCACGGTTGAAGTTATTGAACCGGATTTAGTGCCAAACGACTACCCAGTAGCAGCAAAGACCGAGATCACCTTACATGCAGGAGAAGATCGTCTCGACCCGACTTCTGTGACTCTTGATAAAACTCAAATTAATACACTATTAAATGAATTATCTACCGAGGTCACGTCAAATGGTGAAAGTCTAACCTTCACTTATGTTAATGGCGTATTAACAGGTCAGTTGCCAAACGGTGAGGTAGCCTTAACTATTACATTGACTGCTATTCAAGATGGCCAAGATGTCAAAGTAACGGTTGAAGTGGAACAGAGTCGACCATTAGATCACAACCCATCAGGTAACAGTGAGGGAATGGTTTCGGTTTCTGATGGCAATATCAGTATTGGTTTGCCAATTCAGGCAACAGATACCGATGGTGATCCATTGGGCAATGCCGCTAATGTAACGGTCGATATTAAAGATGGTGTGCAACCATCATTTGGTGATGACACAGGTATTGAGATTAATGAAGAAACGGATGAGGGTAAAATCCTAACCGGTCATATCAGTGTGGATGTGGGCAGTGATGAGGTTGCTAGCATTCACTTTAATGACAATCAGCCGCATCTTGATGGCATCACCAGTAATGGCCAACCCGTAACGGTAAGCACCCATGAAAATGTCTTAACTCTGGTTGATAGCCAAGGCAATACCGTTCTTGAAGTGACGATTAATTCAGATGGTAGTTATAGCGCTAAGATAACCGGTTCATTAGATCAAGATATTAATAATATTGTTGATTTACCGCTTGACATTACAGTGACAGATAAAGACGGTGATAGTGCGCAAGGAACTATCACGATTAAAGTTACTGATGGTTCTAACGCTTCTGGAGGTGAATCAATTTCAATTGAAGTCGTTGAAGGTGATTTAGAACCGAATGGCGCTGGAACCGGGTATCCAGTTCAACAAACAGGCAACTTGGTCATTATTGCTGGAGAAGATCGACTATTACCTGAATCTGTAAAAATTGATCATACCCAAGTTGATGCATTACTAAATGAGCTTCATCAAGAGGTCACATCTGATGGGCAACCAATCGTATTTACTATCGATAGCAATGGTAGCATTGTTGGTACATTACCTGATGGCACGATTGCAATCACAGTTGAATTAAATGCTGTTCAACAAGGTTTAAACGTCAATGTTAATGTTGAAATCACTCAGAATGTACCCCTAGATCATACAAATACTGGGGATAGTAAAGGATTCATTGGTTCTGATGGCAATAAGATCACGATCAACGTTCCAATTGAAGCTTCTGATAGTGATGGAGATCCACTAGATAAACCTGCCGACATTAATATTACTGTTGTTGATGGTGATAATCCTACTTTCGGTATAGATACAGGAACAAATATTAAAGAGACTGAGGGTAGTCAAACGGTAACGGGATCAATTGATTTAGATTTAGGTAGTGATCATATTGCACAGATGAATTTTAATACTGTGCAGCCATCACTTGCTGATCTCACTTCAAATGGGCAGGAAACAGATTATCTTGTTAGTGGTAATCAGATTATTGTTTCTATTAGTGAAGGTCCTCATGCTGGTGAACCTGTTCTTACTATCACGATTAATAATGATGGTTCTTACTCTGTGAAACAAGATCATCCGCTAGATCAAAACAATGCGGATGGAGATTCAATTCATCTTGACCTTGGTGTTACTGCGACAGATATGGATGGTGATAAGAGTAATGAAGGTCATATCATCATTAATATTGCAGACGGTCAAAATCCGACAGGGCAAAACGTTATTGCTAATATTTCAATAACAGAAGGTGATTTAGAGAATCCAGCTCAAGGCAAAGGTTATCCTGTTGCTTCTAATGGGTCATTTACGGTTGACGCTATTAATGATCAACTGGTTGCGACTTCGATGCATGTTGAACCTAACGTTGTTAATGGTTTATTAGGCGAGTTGAATAGCCTGACTTCTGGTGGTCAAGCTCTTAGCTTTATGATTGTACAGGATCCAGCAACCGGCAATATTACTATTATTGGTGTTACTGAAACTGGAAGCTTACCTGTACTTAATGTGACATTAACGCCTCATCAACAAGCTAATGGTGATGTAACTGTTGATATGTCTATTGAGCAGAGTGCGCCATTAGATCATTTAGATAGTGATGGTAAATATATTGATGTTACTGATGGTGACATTAGCATCCATGTTCCTGTTCAAATGAATGATTCTGATGGTGATAATCTAGATCAACCTGTTGATGTGACGATTACTATTGAAGACGGTCAGCTACCATCGTTTGGCGACGATTCATCAATTACTTTGAATGAAGGTGATGATGGTATCGTTTCTGGTTCTGGCCAAATTAATGTTGATACCGGTAGTGATGTTATTGCTGATGTTTATTTTGCTGATAATCAATCGAGTCTTAATGGGTTAACCAGTAATGGGCATGCGACAACATATACAATCAGTGATGATGGTCATACGTTAACTGTTACGTTAGCTGGTGATCCTTCAACAGTAGTTATGACGATTACTATTGATATTGATGGTAATTATGTCGTCAATCAAACGCAGCCGATCGATCAACGTGATGATACGATTAACGATAATGAAAACATTGTTATTGATGTTATTGCCAAAGATGATGATGGCGATATCAGTCAGCCAGGGCATATTGTTATTAACAGCCATGATGGTGATAACGCTCAAGGTGGGCAATCAGGCTCTATCAGTATTACTGAAGGTGATTTAACACCATCGGAAGGCGAACAAGGTTATCCAGTATCTAGCAGTGCAAAAATTCATGTTGAATCTGGTGTGGATCGTTTAGATCCAAATACAGTAACCATTGATAAAGGTGTGCTTGCTACATTAGTTTCTGAATTGCAACGAGAGCTTACTTCTGATGGTCAAGCAATCTCATTTACCTATGATCAAGAGACAGGAAAACTGGTTGGAACTGTTAACGGTGACACAGTACTAACGATTGATATTGACGCTGTGCAGTCATCAAATGGACATGATGTCGATGTAACAGTAACCATTACACAAGAGCGACCTTTAGATCATTCCGGTGATAAAGGTGATGGTTTGGTTACTTCTGATGGCGATAAGATTAATATTGAAGTGCCAATTCAAGTTCAAGATACGGATGGTGATAATCTCAATAATGATATTGTGGTTGATGTTTCTATTGCCGATGGTAATAACCCAGTCATTATTGGTGCAGATGCAATTACGGTCTCTGAAAGTGCCTTAAATGGTGACAAAAATCATCATCAAGGGTCAAATCCTGGTGATAAGGGTGAAACAGCTAAAGGTCAGATAGAGGTTGATAGCGGTAGTGATCATATTAAAGATTTCGTTATTGATGTTGATAGTTTTAATGCGGCTAATAAAGGGGTATTAACCTCCGGTGGGCAGCAAATTACATTAGTTTATAACGCTAAAAACGATACCTATATTGGTAAAGCTGATGGTAAAAATATTTTCACCATTACTATTGATGAAAATGGTAATTATACCTTTAAACTAAAAGGTGCGATCGATCATCAAGAAGGCACTGACACGGATGATTCATTAACTATTAATATTCCTGTACAAGCCGTTGATTCAGATGGGGATATGAGTAATACCGTGAATATTCCGGTAACGATTGAAGATGATATCCCTTCTGTAAATAATGTGACACTTTCCATGGAAGAGGGCCATACATCGCCATTATTTGATGTGTTGACGATTGCTGGCGAAGGTGCAGATGATGCACAAGTTACAGCCTTAATTGTGGATGGCCAGCGTATCGCATTAGATGATATTCCTGTTAATGGTCAATATCATGTTTATGAAGTAAAAGATGGAGATATCGTTCTCGGTCAGCTAATGATTACTGCTGAAGGTGAAACCTATTTCTACGCTAATAAAGATTTGGATCACGACCAAGAAGAGATCATAAAAAATATTGGTGTCGAAGTTACCGATGGCGATGGCGATACTGCAACCGGTACTATCACTATTGAGATCAGTGATGAAGATGCAGTATTAAAAGTTGAAAATAGCCAAGTTCATGAAGATGCCCAGCAGCATGATGATGCTAATGTCCCATCGGATTACTACGGTGTTGATATTAACATGTCAATTGATGTGGGCGATCAAGATCGTGGTGAACATATTGGACAAGTAACCATCTCCGCAATAGGTACGATGCATGGTTCTTTCTTCTTTAATGGGGTTGAATTGCCAGTTATTGATGGCAAAGTGACGATTCCTTCTGCTGCATTTAAAGATAATGGCGATGGCACATTCAGTTTAGATGGTGTTACGTTTAAACCCGATTCAGATTTCTCGACTATTGACGGTGTTTTGGACTTCAATGTTTCAGCTGAAGTTGTCAATAGTGATGGTAGTAAACATCCTGAAATGAACGGTAGTTTTACCGTTACTGTTGATGGCGTTGCTGATATTCCAACATGGGATGATGATAACTCTGTTTATCACTACACGGTGAATGAAGACGCCGATAATGTACAACTTGATTTACAAGCAGTGCTTAATGATGACGATGGATCAGAGAACTTATTCTACTTCATTACAATTACTGAAGGAGAAGGAACCCTTGTTGGCAAAGGGTTAGTAGAAGTTTCTCCTGGTGTTTACAAAATTGCAGCAAGTGATATTGATACTATTAAGGTTGATCCTGCGGATAACTTTAGTGGCGATATTAAGTTAGATGTTTATGCTCAAAGTGAAGAGAAAGACAATCACGATACCGCCGACTCTGACCATAAAGAGATCATCATTAATGTTAATCCTGTTGCAGATGATGGTGTATTAAAAGTCAGTCGTATTGAAGCAGATGAAGATCAGAGAATTGATTTAGCGTCTCATATTCATTTAACGTCAAATGATGATTTTGATGGATCTGAACATCTGTATATCCGTATCTCTAATTTGCCAGAGGGGGCAGTACTGTTCTTAGATGGTCAGCCTGTTGCTTTGGATCCAAATGGATACTATGAGATTGATTATGACAAGATTAGTTCGCTACAGCTGCAACCACCTCTAGACAGCAACGTTGATTTTACTTTCACAGTTGAAGGAGTTGTAAAAGATACAATTACAGTAACTGATGAGAATGGTAACCCGAAAGATCTGGAAGACGTTAAGGTCATTGGCTCTGGCAATATTGATGTCGCGTTAACAGGAGTTGTCGATGAACCTGAATTAATTCCAAATAACCCTGACGATTGGTCTCCATTACCAGATAATGCAGGTTTAGAAACAACAATCAAAGAAGATGCCGAAGGTGGTGTTAAACTTGATTTTGATGTGGTTTCAGGTGAGCACATTATTGATCCTGCAACGGGTTCAACAGACGGTTCAGAAACGCTTAGCGTCGTGATTTCTGGCATTCCAGAAGGTGTTGAGATTAAAGGTCCTGATGGTGTGCCTTATGCGCTTGTGTATGCAGGTGAAGATGAAAATGGTAACCCGATTTATCAAGTGGATTTAGATTCGCTTGATGGTATCACTATTATTCCACCAACGAATAGCACTGAAGATATTCATCTTGATGTACGAGTTGTAGTGACAGAAAACGATGGTGCAAGTCAGTCTTTTGATAAAGATGTCATCATTCACATTGAACCTGTTGTCGATGCAACCAATTATATAAATCATTCTACAGGCTATGAGGATGAGTTAACTCCAATTGATTGGAGACCTAATTTAACTGATAGCAAAGAGCAGGTTACTTCTTTAACAATTAAAGATCTGCCTGCGGATTTTGATCTGTATATTGATGGACAATTTATTGCTCATGGTGGCAGTTCTATTACATTAACACCTGAACAATTTGCTCTCATTAATCAAGGAAAACCTTTACAAGTTAAAGGACCTGAAGATTCTGATACTGACTTGACCCTTCATACAGAAGTTACAGTCACTGAAAATGATGTCGATTCATCCGCCTCAGACAGTAAGGTGGTTGAGGGGACTATTGATGTCAATATTATTTCCAAGGTTGAAGATGATGGGCATCTAGGGGTATTGGTTCCAGGCATAGGAGAAGGAACTGTTATTGAGGTTGATACCATATCATCAACAGATAAAGGTGTTATAGATCTTTCAACAGGGGATGGTTCTCAGGGACATATCGGCTTTGTTGAAGATGATGATTCGAGTAATGAGGTTGTAACTCAAGTTGTTCTAACTTTCCCTGAAGGGCTTCCTGATGGCTTTGTTGTGGTTGGCGGTATTAATAACGGTAATGGTAGCTGGACTGTGCCTCAATCCGCTTTGGATGGGTTAAAAATTATCGCTCCTGATGGATATACAGGCTCGTTTGATCTAACCATTAGTGCCAAAGTCCAAGACCAAGGTGACAATGGTGAAGGTGATGTGAGTTCAGAGAAGATCTTTGAAGATTCTATAAAACTCGACTTCTCGAATAACGCGACTTCATCTGATGAAGAAGCGGGCGAAATTGAAATCAATCATGATTATGTGGTGACAGGCGATGAAGATCATCTGCTTGATCTCGGTAAACAATTAGCAAATGTTGTTTCTGTTTCTACGGATGATGGACAACAAAAATTTGATGAGTTTACTTTGGTTATTAATGCATTGAGTCTCCCTCATGGTGCTGTTATTACCGGTATGCATTTTGACTTTGAGACTGGCGAGTATGTCCTTAAGGTTCCTGTAGGGGCTGATGGCTCGGTTGATTTATCTGGCGTTGGATTAATTCTACCACCTGATTTTGCTGGTGATTTTGATCTAGATATGCGCTATGTCACTACCGATACCGAAAGCGGTGATGTGAATACCATTGATGATCAAGTGACAATCGAAGTGAATCCGATTGTTGATATTCCATCAAATCCTCAAACGGGTGATCATACACCAGATATCTCTATCTCCGTTGTGAAGACTGAAGGACTGGATGATAATAGACAACCTATAACTGAAGGTGAAGATCAGCATCAATATGATGGTATTGCCTATGAGGATGGTGATATTACCCTTGACTTGAGTGTTGCTTTAGCAGACACCGACACGTCAACAAATGATGGCTTAGAAACCATTGATAGTGTCACTGTCACTGTTGATCCTTCTATGGGATATTTTGTGGATAGTGACGGCAATCTGGTATCGAGTCTAACCGTGTCATCAGATCAACTTAATAATATTCAGTTTAGACCTGCACCTGATTTTAGTGGTGAAGTTTCGGTTCATGTCAAGGTCGATATTACAGATACAGCGGACTTTAACCAATCAGGCAATACAGTAACAGATAGCGGCTCGTTTGAGACTGATGTTTCGTTTGATGTTGTTGCAGTTAATGATGAAGTCATATGGCAGGGAACGGATAAAGTTATTGTTGGCCAAGAGGATTCATCAATTTCTCTTGCTGGTATTAGTGGGTCGATTGAAGATATTGATGGTTCTGAGCAGATTCTATCCATTAAATTAACCAATGTACCTGATGGCTTTATTATTGATGGTGCAGTAAATAACGGTAATGGGGTATGGACAATTTCAATCCCACCAGGTCAAACATCATTTAATTTGGATTCATTGAGTATTACACCACCAAAAGACTTTAGCGGTCAGGTGGATATCAATGTTGTGGTGTATAGCAAAGAAGACTCTTTAGATAAGCCAGCAGAAAACTCAACAACGATTTCTATTGATGTTAAGCCAGTAGCAGACAAGATCGACAGCGATATTACAGATCATGTTTCCGGTACTGAAGATGATGCCATTGTTATTGATTTAGATATTAAAGCATACGATGACACCAATACTACGGATGGCTCTGCGGGTAATGTTACTGAGAATGGCCCAGAAACACTGCAAATTACCTTTACTAATGTCCCTGATTCAAGTTCTTTCAGTTTACCTGATGGTGTTGTAGGTACATGTGAGAAGCAACCTGATGGATCATGGATAATTAAAGTTGATTCTAGTGAATTGGATAAGGTTATTTTCCATCCAGGTGATGCAAATGAAAATAATTGGGATGGTCAGCTCAATATTGATGTTCGTGCGGTTGATAATGGTGTTGTTGCTGATGACAGTATTGCCGTTAAAGATGTAATTGATGTTGATGTAACGCCAGTTAATGATGCTCCTGTTGTTCATGTACCAGATGCACTAGAAACTGATGAAGATACCAAACTTGTGATTACATCATTGCAAGTGACTGATGTTGATGCAAGTGAAACACCAGACGGTAATATCACCATCAGTATTAATGTTGGCCATGGTACTTTAAGTTTCCCTAATGGAACGGATCTTTCGGGTCTAACTGTTCAGCAAGATAGTAAAGGGCGAATCGTAATTACTGGCAATGTTGATGACATCAATAAAGTATTAAGTGATGGTATTGAATATCAACCCGATCAAGATTTTAACGGTAATGACACTATGTTTGTTACGGCAGATGATTTGGGTAATAGTGGTGATGGTGGTCCTCTTAATGACGTTGGTCGTGTCGATATTGCCGTAACGGCGGTCAATGATGCACCAGAAAACACGGTGCCTAATGAAGTTGTTGCTCAAGAAGATACGACAACTGTTATCTCAGGCCTCTCGGTATCAGATCCTGACTATAGTGAATCCGGTTCTAGCGATAGTATGACCGTAACATTAAGTGTAGATCATGGTATTTTAGATATTACGCTTCCTGCAGGTAGCTCACTTGTTGTTACAGGGAATGGGTCTGGAGATCTGGTTATTTCGGGATCGTTGGACGAGATTAATAAGTTGCTCGATCAAGGTGTTAATTACACTGCTGATGAAAACTACAGCGGTTCTGATGAATTAACTATGACAACCAACGATGGTGGTAATGTCGGTTCTGGTGTGGAGCAAAGTACAACCAGCAAAGTACCTGTAACTATCACTCCTAAAGCAGACATACCTACATTAAGCTTGAGCGATAGTTTGCCGCAAATGAGTGCGATTAGAGCTTCATCTGGAACTCTAATTCCGTTACTGGGATTAATTGTTTTGGCAGCTGATGCATCTGAAACATTATCTGTCGAATTGAGAAATCTGGGTGCAGGCAAAATTGTTGATGGTCATGGTAATCCGATTGGTCAGGATATGGGGAATGGCGTTTGGATATTAACTCTAGATCAACTTGCTGATGCCCATATTTCAGATTTGCCAGATGGAAATAATCACATTGAGATTGTTGCTGTTTCTACTGAAAGCGATGGCTCTACGGCAGAATCTGCGCCGATTGATATTAGTATTGTGGTTGATAATCTCGCTACATCTAATGGCCAAATTGGCGGTTCTGCACCATCAGATGAAGCAAATTTAGTCATTGATAGCACTGCGGAAGCGACTCTTATTGGTGGCGCTGGTAACGATATTTTAGTTGGCGGTCAGTCATCTGATATTCTTTTAGGTGGTGCAGGTAATGATATTCTTTGGGGCGGAGATTTAAATGGTACTGGCGATCACGCAAAAGATATCTTTAAGTGGGAGCGTGCTGATTTAGGTCATGTTGGTAGTGCAGCAGCAGATACCATTATGGATTTCGAAGTTGGAATCGATGTGATCGATCTTGGTAATGCTCTTGATACTAGTCATTTAGCATCGATGAATGATTTACTTCATTTGTTGCAGTTATCTGAGCAAGAGGGTAATGCTGTATTGACTCTATTTGATAATGACCACAATGAAATTCAGTCCATTACCTTAAACGGGGTATCTGAATCTGATTTATTAGGTCAAGATCCAACTGGAATGACGGATGAAGATAAGTTAGAAAACTTGCTTAATAGCGGTAACTTACAGCTATCAAACAATTTTGGTGATGAGCACAGTAATACTTTAACTGCTGATAGCCAAGGTGAGTCATTATTTGGCTTTGATGGTGATGATGTTCTCGTCGCTGGTAGTGGAGATGATATTTTAACAGGAGGAGCGGGTAATGATCTCTTTACATGGCATCATGATGGACTTAATACTTCTAGTCGTCCTGATATTATTACCGACTTCACGCTTGATCAGGATCAGTTAGATTTTCGTGATCTATTGCATGACAATAGCAAATCACAAATGGACGATCTATTATCCCATTTAGATGCAAATATCAATGATGAGGGTAAAGTGGATTTAACGGTATCAACTGATGATGGCAAAGAACAGCATGTTGTTCTTGATAATGTGACGGCTCAAGATTTAGATCTTTCTGATTCGGCAAGTTCAGCAGATATTGTGAACCAGTTATTTAGCCATGATGCGTTTAAAATTGATCCTAGTAATATGTAATAGATAAGTTGATTTAATAACATAAAAGCTCAGCGTCTCTGCTGGGCTTTTTGTTTATTGAACAGCTGTATTTGTTGAGATAAATTTTATTAAAACATTTTGAGTTAGAGTCAGACCCATTTCATCAACATTTTGTGTAACTCTGCTCGCTGATAAGGCTTACATAAAATATCATCCATTCCTGAAGTCAGACATTCTTCTCTTTCTGTTGTTGTTGTCCCGGCAGTTAATGCAATAATCGGTTTTGTATAGCCATTATTGCGAAGTAAACGAGTCGCTGTGTAGCCATCCATGACAGGCATTCGACAGTCCATTAATATGATATCGAATGATGTATTACTAATAATATCAATAGCCTCTTGCCCATTATTGACAATTTTAGGTTCTATTCCTAATTTTGTTAGCATTAGCTTTATAATCATTTGATTAGTAGCGAGATCTTCGACAACAAGTACCTTTTTTTGAGAAGATAGCTGGGTTGGTTTAATCGTTTGTTGAGAGATATCTAGGGGGGTATCACAAAGTTTTAATGGTAAAATAACCGTAAATGTAGAGCCTTGTTCTGGGATACTTATTAGCTTTATTTCTCCTGACATTAATTCGCAAAGTTGTTTACAGATAGCTAAACCAAGCCCTGTTCCTTCATGAATTCTTTGGCTTGAAATATCAACCTGACTAAAAGGCTTAAAGAGCTTCAGTTGTTGTCCTTCTGTGATACCTATTCCTGTGTCCTTGACCTGAAAGATCAGTTTGTCTTCGCACCATGTTGTATTTAGGATGATACTACCTCTATTTGTAAATTTAATTGCATTATTAATAAGGTTGACAAAAATTTGTTTAATTCTATCTTCATCTCCTAGCAAACAATTAGGGACGGTGTTATCAATAACTAAAGTTAATAATAATTGTTTCTCTTGTGCTTGATACCGCATAATATCGGCTAGATTATTGATAATTTGGTGCGGATTAAATGGTTTGATTATAAGTTCTAGCATTCCAGCACTGATTTTACTGTAGTCAAGTAAATCGTTAATAATAGCTCGTAGTAACTCCCCTGAATTATTTAAGGTATCAAGTAATTTTTTCTGCTCAGAGGATAATGACGTATCTGCTAACAACTCTGCTGCACCGAGTAAGCCATTTAAAGGTGTGCGTAATTCATGATTAATCATAGCCAAAAAGTCTCTCGTACTACGCTCTGAATTTTCAGCTCGTTTCTGAGCTGAAATAGCATTGTTCATAGATATTTTTCGACCAAGGGCTGAACAGAGTAGCTCTTTAAATAAGATCAAATGTTGTTGTAGCGTTTTCAAAGAGGCGCTTGTTGATGATATTTGAGCTGCAAAATGGCCAATAATCTGATGGTTATGAGTTAAAGATAACCATAATATTTTGTTCTTATGATCCCAATATTTGGTTTGTATATTTAAGTTGGAATGGAATGACCATAAATCGATATTTCCAGCCTGATATAATCCTTCTAAAGAGGTATCTGAATCAGTTTGAATGAAGATACAACAGCTGGAAACATACCTATTATCAATTAGTTGCTCTACTAAATGGTTTAGTATGCTGGGGGTTGGCTCTTGTTTTAAAAAGAGTTGAGAATAGTAAAGGAGATGATTCTCCATTTGAGTTTGATAGGCTAATAATTGTGAATCTAGTTTAGCTTGATGTTTTATCTTTTCTGCTGAGTCTTCAATGAGTCTCTTGGCTTCGTATAGTTCAAGGCTTTTTTCTTCAAGCAGTTTTTCTGCCGTAATTCGAGCTTTACGTTCTCGGTTTATTTTTTTTTGTAATAATCGCAGATATGGCTCATCCATATAGTTAACTCACACAAAGTTCAAAATGGACATGGCTTTGCGTTGAATTTAGAGGTGTCATCGTAATTTCAATCGTTTGATTAAAATATTGAGCACACCCTTTGAGTAAGCCTAGACAAACATGTGACATACAGCGGGCAGAATGATAATCAAATATCAAATAAGTTTGAGTAGAGGAGATAAACTCAAAACGAGGTGGTGTAGCGTCAGGATATAACTTTTTTACTTCTGTATGTATATGATTTTCTACTCGTTGAATAAAAGAAAAAGTAGAGTCATCACCTGTAATCTGAATGGGTAAGCTAGTCAGTAAGCGAGGGAAAACAAGATAGCCAAAACTTTCTTGTAATTCTGCAGCACTGATTTTGGTAATTTTGCTCAATGCTAGGATTAATTTTACTAAACTTGTATGTTCATAGCTTCCAACGGCAGTATAGATACCTTCATCTTTTGCTTCATCAAGCATCTGTTGACAGATCGCAAGCCCAAACTGATCTTCAACAATATCAATAAATTCAGTAAAAATTATTCCTTTCATTTTTATTATCCATCATAAATACGTAGTGTAATTTATTATCAACGTATTTATTAGTATGGACACTAAAGATAAAAGAGATCAAGTTCATACTCTATAGCAAAGAAAAATAGCCTGAGTAAGCCCTCGAAATTAGAATACTGCACACTCTTTATAATCGAGAAAAATTGCAGTATTCATGGGCATTTGCAGACTACTGCTGCAGGTATAGGTCAGTATGACGATGAGATGCTTGTGAAACTAAATAGCTAACCATTTCATCTCTAAGTTGTTGATGTGTTTCTATATTAATTGCATTTACATCTGTAATAAGAGCGATATCGTCATCTTCACTGTAGATCATGCCACATGCTGCAGGTTTTCCCTTATAGAATCCCACATAAAGCTGAGCAGGAGATGTATCTTCTAACATAATTTGGGTTAGAAATTCGATCGCCATTTCTCTTGCTTCATCATTTTCCCAGTGTCCAGCTTGAACAATCGAATAACGAATGGTTAAGGGATGACAATCAACAGGGTAGAATGATAGTAAGTTTGATTCGAAGTCAGAGCAGGCTTCGATAGGGGAAGTGATGAGTTGTGATTGGTATTTATTATATATTTCTAAACCTTGTAGGCTTTGAGGCGTTGGATATTCAGCATCAGTAACATGACTGGCCATCCATTGATTTTTACGTTCAATCAGCGTTTCAATATTTAAAGGCATAACATCACTTCTTTGTCATATTTCGCTCTACCTTACAGTAAAAAGAACTAATAAGGTATGGATAAACGAGTGGTTGTCGAAATTATAAGCAAAAGTACCTACTAATGCTCGAAAATAACGTCAGAGTGGTTTACTCGATGCCTTTCGCCATAGATACCGTCATCTGCGCGAAGACCACAGCCAATGATCATGGTGATTTCTGCCTGTTTTGGTAACTGTAGTATCTGTTTTACTCTTTTTGAATCAAACCCTTCCATAGGGCATGTGTCGTACCCTTCTGATCGCATTGCTGTCATAAATGTCATCGCGGCAAGAGAGCTACTTTTATGTAAACATGTTCGCAAATCTTGTTTACTTACTTCTCTAACCATTGGTCTTTTTAATCCGATGATAGCACTTAATAGTTTACGACCAGTACCAAATAAACCCAATCTATCATTGTTATAAATGAAGGGTATGAGTTTTTCGTAATACTTTAAAGCTCGTGTTGCCGTTGCATCCTCGCGTCCGGTAAAAGCCTCACGTATCTGTTGTGCATTCATTTGGGCTCTTTGTCGCCATTTATAAGGAGTGGTAACAACAATAACTAACTCACTGGCTGTTTTTGCTGCATTTTGCCCCATGCAGAAAGTCGCAATTTGTTCTTTTAGGTTTGGGGTTACAACGCGGTGAAATTCCCAAAGCTGCATATTTGAACTATTCGGTGATAGAGTTGCAAGCTCCAGTGATCTGGCAACGGCTTGATGATCAAAGTGTGCTGTTTGGTCATATTTTCGGACTGAACGACGGCTTTCAATTAATTCTTTAAATGTATCGTGATGATTAGTCATAAAAGTGCTTGGTTGAGAGTAGTGGCGTTTTTATAACAAGCTTCTATCTAGTTTTGCAATCCTTTGCTAACAAGTTTGCGGGAGGACCAACAGCAAACAAATGCCGTTGGTCCGACTGATAGCACTCAGGAGTTCGTGTATTTGGGGGTATTTACACGATATTTGCGATCAGACACCAAATACTTTGTGGTGCCTATCTATTTTTAAGTTAAAATGATGAAGTTAAAAGAGAATAAATGAAATTATAGGTTTCCCCTTTTATGAGTGGTCAACGATTAAAGCTGCAATTTCAAAGACTTTATACCCATTTCAACGGTCAAAATAGTGATACAAATCTGCAAGATATCGCTGATGTTTTATTTTGTACTAGGCGAAATGTGCGGATGGTTATCAATAAAATGGTCGATGAAGGCTGGATTAATTGGCAACCAGCGGTTGGACGCGGGAAACAATCTCATTTAACGTTTCATAGTTCAGATAGCGAATTACAGCTTAACCACGCTAGAAAGCTGGTGGCTGACGGAAAATTAGAGCCCGCGTTATCGGCTTTAGATAATAACGCTGATAAATTAGCACAGTTAATCCAAGAACAACTGGGGCTCTCTCACCATCTTGGTAAGCAAATTGTTCGGCTGCCGTACTATCGTTCTTTTGAGGCATTAGATCCGTTGAAACCTTTGCGTCGCTCAGAGCAACACCTCATTCGTCAGATTTTTAATGGTCTTACTCTTATTAATGAGGAAAAAGAGGAAGTAGAAGGGGATATTGCTCATGCATGGGAGATGTTATCACCACAGCACTGGCGTTTTTATTTACGCCCTTCAGTTCGATTTCATGATGGTAAATTACTTGATGTTCAAGATGTTATCTCGACCTTCGAGCGTGTAAAAGAACATCGTCTATACTGGCATATTCATTGTGTGAAATCACCATACCCAAATACGGTTGATTTTATTTTGTCTGAGCCTGATGTTCATTTCGCCGAGTTAGTTGCTAATATCTCAGCCGTTATTCAGCCAGCAGATGCAATACAACGAAAAGATTTCGATCATTTCCCTATTGGTACTGGCCCGTATCGAGTTATTGAAAATAATAAACAGCGACTGAAGTTAGAAGCATTTGATCACTATTTTGGTTTCCGTGCTTTGACCGATATTGTTGAGATATGGATTTTATCTGGCACAACGGCTTGTTACATTAAGCCGTCTGAAGTAACCGAAATACAACCCTCAACGCTATTTTCAGGTCGTTTTACCCTTGATGAAGGTTGTAACTATTTACTCTTTAATCGTCAGACTGGTATCTGTGCTCAGCAAGAGTGGCTAGATTATTTAAATGCAAAGCTGACGCCTCTTAACCTATTAAAGCATTTGGATCCCAATGAGTTAGGTGACTTTAGGTTTACCAATGCTTATGGGTTACTACCAGGATGGATTCATAACTCACTGGCTGAAAAAGAAGTCAATGTTCCAAGTAAGCGTACCATCACGCTGGCTTATCAAATGGAACATCCCATTTATCCTTACCTGTCGACCATTATTGCCAAGCTCTTAGCTGAAGATGGCATAAAATTAAAAACTTATGAAATATCATATGAAGATCTTCTCAGTGGTAAGGGGCACGAGAAGGTTGATATTTGGCTTAATGGCATGAGCTTGGGTAGCCGTCGTCCAGAAGCTTTTCTACCTTGGTTTTATAACCATGATTTTATTTATCAAGCAATGCCTACTAATGAGTTTGCTTTACTACAAGATGACATTAGTTTGTGGCGCTCTTTGCCTGATAAAGCCTTTCCATCAGAGAAAATAGCACGTCACTTGGTGAATGCTGGTCAAATGATGCCTTTGTTTTATGTTTGGGTTGGTATTGATGATACTGGGCAGTGGCAAGGTATGGAATCAAACTCTATGGGGTGGTTTGATTTTAAATCAGTGTGGCTAAAACCATGAATAAGTCACCTGGGTATAAATTGATGGACTTATTCATAAGTTCTAGCTTCTGAAATTATAGCTTCATAAGATTATTGCTGAGACATAGGCTGAACTATATCTCTTGCCTGTAATTGTTCTCTTTGTTTTGTCAGCCCATATTTATTAAGCCATGTATATATAGGTTGCAATAAACTGTCTATTGCTGAGTTATACCAAGGGGCTTTTAAAATTTCGCCTTGGGTTAAAATAGGTTGGCTGACGAGCAATTGTTCATTAATGTACCAGTCAATCTTTCCTACTTGTTGGCCTTTTTCTAAGGGAGGAGCCAGATTTTCTCTGTAGGTTATGATGGGTTTTAATTTGTTCTTTAATCGACTTGGTACGGTAATCATCCCTGCATCACCTAGAGTTAACTCTGCTGAGGCTGGTTCACCATGCCAGATACGAATGGGTTCTAAGAGCTTATCATCAAGTTGTGGTGTAATATCTTCATAGAAACGAAATCCCCAACTAAGTAGTTGTTTGCTTTCAAGACGACGAGCTTTTGCTGATTTGGTTCCAAGAACAACCGCAATTAATCTTTGTTCACCATTTTTTGCTGATGAGACTAAGCTATAGCCCGCTTGTTTGGTATAGCCCGTTTTAACTCCATCCACATGAAGCGTTTCATCCCATAGTAAGGCATTACGGTTACCCTGTTTAATATCACCGAAAGTAAAAGATTTCTCTTTATGCATATCGTAAATATCGGGAACTTCTTGAATAAATGCTCTTGTTAATAATGCCATATCATACGCACTGGTGGTTTGGTCATCTGCATCTAGACCGTGGGGATTGGAAAAATAGGAATCTTTCATGCCATATCTTTCAGCATATTGATTCATCATTTTTATAAAAGCACTTTGATGACCTGCAACGTGTTCGGCTAATGCTACGGTTGCATCATTCCCTGAAGATACAATTACACCACGTAAGAGATCTTCGACACTGACTGAGTCTCCCACATTAAGAAACATTTTTGATGAGCCAGGAAATTTTTTACCCCACGCATTTTCGCTGATAGTAACCATATCAGATAATTGAATATTACCTGCTTTGATCTCTTCTCCCACTACGAAAGTCGTCATTATTTTTGTAAGACTTGCTGGAGCCAAAGGTTTATGTAAGTTGTCACCAGCGATAATTTGACCCGTGTTATAACTCATCAGAACCCAAGCTTTAGCGTCAATATCAGGAGGATCAAGCAAGTATGCAGAATGACTGTAGAATGATGGAATGACTAAACAAGAAGCAAAAATTAATCGATAAACGTACAAATTTAAAGTTTTTAGCATTGTTATAATCCCTTAAAATTAATTATATTATTGTTTAGAGTTGTAAGTTTATTTATACGCTCAATTCTTATTGATAATACAAGTTTTGATTATTTAAGCTTTTCATGAAAATAACATGATGATTAATCAAATCAGTACTTTGTTGACATAAATTATTATGATTGGATTGTTGACAGTACTCGAGCATACAAACAATGAGTTGATCTAATTTCTTTAGAATCCATCGTTTTAAATCTGGTGAATGATGATATAAAGATACCATTGCTTGTAACTTTGAGTAGGCAAGTTGTAGATAATCTAAAGATAATGAGTAGTTTTGTTTACTATTATAATAATAATGAAGTTTGAAACAGCTATCGAGCCAGTAAGCAAAGGCTTCTTGATCTTGATTTGAGTGAATCTGTTTGAAGATCGAGGCTGGCACATTATTGTTTAAAACCTCCAACGCTTCAATTTTAACTGAATGATTTTCCTCCATTTTTAAATAGAGTGCCTTTATACGAGGTAACCAGTTTTCTGTATTCATAGCACTCTCCTAAATATTTCCTATTTATTCCATCTTAAGTTTAGTATAAATATTTTAGTTATAATCATTCTTTTTAGGGATAAGTCTAGGATGGGTAAATTACGCTTTAGTTATTCCTTTAAGGAAATATTGAAGGTGTTTAGCAGCAGATATTATTTCGTATGGTACGAGTAGATATTAAATGAAAAAATAGAGTTAAAGCGGTATGAATGTATAAATTTCCTCTTTTTATGTAATAATTTGCTTATAGTGTAATCGTTTTACTTTATTTTTAGTCTCAATAATAAAAAAAATTTGTATTATTAATGAATTTTTTCTGGTGTTAGTTCTAAAAATATTGCAATCTAAATGTATAGTAACACTTGGTTACAAATAAAATTATTACTAAATTCTTTATTGGTATTTAGACATTTAATTAAAAACTCATATTTACGCTAGAGGAACGCTTTATGAATAAGCCTCAGCTATTAAATATTGCTAAAAAAGCATATTTAACGATGTTTAATACACAAGCTGAAGTTTGCGATATTCAAGAGACGTTTTATGGCTGGATTGTTTTTCTTGTTGGTTCAAAGGGAAAAATTGTTGTTAAGTTCTCCAAGGAAGTGGGACGAATAGCAAAAGAAGCAAATGCTTTAAAACGCTTAAGAACGGTTGTAGACTGTGCTGTACCATCAATCTACTTTTTTGGTCGTGATGAAGGTTACGACTATTTAGCATTAGAGTGGATTGATGGTGTATCTGCAAGTGAATTACCGAAAGAACATCATGCAATCAAAATTTTTTCTGAAAGCTACTCAGATATTTTAGTGGCATTGCATGAGCATCATAACGATCAAGGATTTGAATGTAACTCAGAGTCTTTTACGCCTGATTTCATCAATGCTTTTGAGCAATGGACAATGCCATTACATCGCTTTATTCAAAGCGGTGGATCTCCATTTTCAGGCCAAGAAAGAGAGCAATTTGGGCAATTGTGGGAAATGAGAGAGACATTACTTGATCCAATTCGGCATACCGAATCATCTCTAATTCATGACGATTGTAATCTTGCTAATGTGTTGTTTGATCCAAAGACATATAAAGCCATAGCATTACTCGACCCATGTGATATGGGATTTAAACATAGAGAGATGGACTTAATTCATTTAAATCACTATCGCTCAGATGTGCCTATTTTAGATTGTTATATCGAGAAGTCGCCTCTAACGGAGAACTATCTAATTCGTCAGGAATTCTTCCGTTTATGGGATGATGCAAAACATTGTAGGAATACTGGATGGTATAATAATCAATGGTTTAGTACTCAATTAAGCCACTTTATTGATGTTGTTCGTTAGTTTGTTATATTTCTGCGCTAATTAGGTCAATTAGCGCAGAAAATAGTACTAATAACTTACAATGACTTCATAACTTGTGAATTTTCGAATATTGATTACACCAGTGTCAAAAATAAGATATTGGCCTTTGATGCCTTGTAGAATACCTTCAACTACAGGGCTTTTATCAAAGTTATGAGATGTGATTTTTGTTGGAAACTGTTCAACAGGATAATGAATATCTTGGCTTTCTGTCGAAAGATACTCTATTGCATCATCACCGTATTGTTCGGTAATCGCCAACAATTCCTTTTGGATTTCAGGAAGTAATTGCTCTGAGTAAGACTTTAGATCCAACTGGTTATTATTTCCTTTCAACATATTGCGCCAGTTGGTTTTATCTGCAACAAATTTTGCTAATGCAATTTCCACCAAACCAGAAATATGACGGTTTTTAACTTTTAAAATGGTTAGGCCTTGTGTTGCACCCTGATCAATCCAACGAGTTGGTATTTGAGTATAGCGTGTAATGCCAACTTTCAAAGCTGACGTATTAGATAAGTAGACATAATGAGGCACCATACAATTATCTTCACCCCAGCTCGGTTCACGACATGTACCTTGAGCATAGTGGCATGTTTCAGGCTTCATAATACACATATCGCAGCTAGCGAGCTTTTTCATACATGGGAAGCAATGGCCTTGTGAGTAGCTCTTTTTAGTTGTTTTGCCACAAGAGCTACAAATAATTTTTCCTGTATGAGTGAGCGTGATCGTTTTACCAATTAATGAATTTAATACGATTTCGTTATCACCCACTAAGAGAGAATAATTTACATTCTGCTCTAGAGTGGACTTCATTTTTTTCAGTGTACCTTGTACTTGCATGACATTTACTCATATAAAAACGCCCAAGTTTTCAGCTTGGGCGTTATGCTATTTTTTAGTTGCTTGGGCGACCGATGACCTAAAGAGTTCCGTGACTTTTTGACTGTTATTTACCCAGTATAAGCCACGAGAAGCTGAGAGCATCAAATCTAAATAATCTTGATGATAGAGTAAATAGGTATGATTAACACTCAGTGCATTATGCTTATTTTTTAAATTAATTTCGTTGTTTAATGCAATGGATTTATTTTTATTAATATTTAGACCATCATCGGCGTAGGCCCAGTGATACATTTCTGGTTCTATGCGAGTTGTGGCAATAAACTGGGATCTAGATGGATCGATAGTAACCGCGGCTGCTCGGATAGACAATGCATGGTGATAGTCACTATTTTTTTCAGTAATAAATGACATAAATGAGTAGTTCATTTCGCCATCTTCTTCCTTTGAAATGTAATAGTGAGTTACCTTAGATTTTATACCCGATCCATCCATGTAGTTGGTAAATACTTGAGCGGTTGGCTCTCGAGATAATTCCGTTTGAATAATTGGGGTATCTCTAAATATCTTGCCTTGTTCACTCGATAGCTTGGCAAAAGCGGGCCACTTTTCCGGTGAGATTCTATATGAAAAATCTGTTTTAGGAATACAGCGATTAGAATTATCTTCTGTTCTGCACCAGGCAACAGAATAAGCACCACTCATATTTTTATACATGTAGATAATACGATTTTTGATCGTACTTTTATCAAAAATTTCTACATTATCTTGATAGATGGAATCAGCCTTTTGTTCAAGATCTGCAAGATCGGCTGCGTTTAACGCGATATACGTGATCTTATTGGTTCCGATCGTTTCTTGTTTTACTTCAAAGGTCGGGATATTAGGATCTTTATTTAAGTAAAACCAAGATACAGACCCCAACATAATTGCTACTGTACTGACGGCTAATGCAGGTTTTATCCATGTTTTTTCAGCTACACTTTGTTCTTGTTCTTGCTGTGATAGCGATACAGTTTCTCGTTGGAAATCTCTAATTTGATAACCGACACGAGGTAGCGTTTCGATGATATCGCCTTTTTGTTGCTCTTGTAATTTTACGCGAAGTGCGCGAATAATCTGAAATAAAGAGGCTTCAGTAACGATGCGATCAGGCCAACCAACTTTTAAGAGTTCTTCTTTGGTTACTGGTCGCTGATGGTTGTCAATCAGAAAAGTTAGAATGTATTGTTCGGAAAGATTTAACTTTTGAGTTGAATCATCTGCCTTGAGCATTCCCTGACTTGGGATATAGCATACATCCGTTTTAAACTTTATCTGCTCAACTGTTGGCATTTAGAACTCTTCCTATAAAAATCATTACGATAGTAGTCTACCATGAAACAAAACGATTGAGTATTTACGTTAATGTTAAACGAATGATTAATCACACTAATATTATGTAACAATGTTTGTATCTGTATGATATTGAAAGGAATGGTTTTATATGCTTTAGCTATATGTCTATAAAATCACATTTACAGACCAAGTTTTGTATAAATTTTATCCGGAAATGACAGTTTTTTGACAATGGCAAATAGAAGATTTAACGGAGCTATGAATCTCTGTTTTATATGTTTATTGCTAATTAATCTTTACAGGTCTAATTATATTCCTCTTGGGGATAATAAAGGAGTGGCAATCGCACTCCTTTGCATAACTGTAATCAATATGTTGATTATTTTTTGAAGATTTCTTGGAATTCGCGTTTCATTGGTGGATTTTGACGCGCTTTCTTAAGCTGTTTTGCAAGATCTTTTACGCAGTTATGTAGAACTTTATCTAACATGGTTGCTTTGTAGTTTGCTTGCTCTTCTGCGCCCATATCTTCAGGAAATTCAGTTTCTTGCATTTCACCTAAGAAATCCACACCTGAATATGTTTGGCTAAGAGCAACTAGAGCATGAAACTGCTCAAAGTTATCCAAAACATTTTGAGCACTTTTAGGTAGTGCATTCCATACTTCTAGAGTAGTAGGCTCAGATACTTTATATACGTTAATTAGCATATCATGAAGTTCTGCAGGCACTTCTTCAACTTCAATGATTTTGCGTAGTTCTGGTGAACAGTCATCTAATGTAAATTGAACTTCTTCAATTACTTGTTCGTCTTTTTTTTCGATATCAGACATCGTATTTTCCTACCACTAAATGTTATGAGGATGGGAATCGTATAGAGATCACTTTAAATGTCAACAGATGATGGCATTTAAACTGAATGCTTGATAGTAAATTGATCACGAAACCAAACGGAATATGCTAATAACTGTGGATATTTTCGACACTTGATGGTTTAGGATCTTGCTCATTGATCGGTTCATGCTAATCTGCCTAAGAACGATACCGTACTATACTCATATTACTTAATTACGCATTCGTTGAGTTGAATTCGGTATCTCATATAGTGGTCAATAAAGGTTAAAAGAAGAGCATGGATATTAATTTTTCACAGAATGAAGCTCGTATTATTGGTTGTTTACTCGAAAAAGAAGTAACTACTCCTGATCAGTATCCACTTACTCTTAATGCATTAACAACTGCCTGTAACCAAAAAACCAACCGAGAGCCAGTATTAGCGCTAACAGAAGCTGAGGTAATGGATTCGGTTGAAGAATTAAAAGAAAAACGTTTAATCAATGAATTGGTTGGCTTTGGAAGTCGAGTTCCTAAGTATAAGCATCGATTTTGTAATACTGAGTTTGGTTCTCTGCAATTCTCTAAACAAGAGTTTGCTGTAATCTGTGTTCTGTTACTTCGAGGACCACAAACTGCTGGCGAATTAAGAACAAGAACAAATCGTCTATGTGATTTTAAAGATGTAAAAGAAGCAGAAGAAGTATTAACTAAGTTAGCAGAGCACGAGAAGGGACCTTATGTTGTAAAATTGCCTAAAGAGCCAGGAAAGCGAGACTGTCGATATATGCATCTATTTAGTGGTGAGGTTGATATCAGCACGCTCGCAGCATCGACTTCAGTTTCTAATTCTTCAGCCAGCTCATCTCGAATCGAGCAACTTGAACTTGAGGTACAGGCATTAAAGCAAGAATTGGCAGAATTAAAAGAAACAGTACAAATGTTAACAGAATAACCATAGCCAATACTTGTTTATGTTGATTAATAGGTCGTAATATCGGCCTATTTTATTTATCGATTTTTAGTCTAGGCCTAGAAGAGATTCTCACTCTATCTAACTATTATATAGATATATAGAACTCAGATATGACTCTTGTGATGAAGTTGTAAAATGAATGAATATCAAGAAGATAAGATAAAAATAGCACCTTCATGGTGGGTCTATTTGATTAGAACACAGCAAAATTCTTTGTATTGTGGTGTAACGACTAATATTGAACGTCGCTTTCATGAACATCAATTTACAGCAAAGGGGGCGAAGTACTTAAAGGGAAAAGGGCCTCTTCAACTTGCGTGGTATAGCGAAATTGGTGATAAAAAATGTGCTATGCAATATGAATATCGGATCAAAAAATTATCGAAATTACATAAAGAACAGTTAGTCGAAGGTATAAAAACGCTAGATATGTTAATTCCGAATATGGATTAAATTCGTTTTATTCTCAGTGAGTTTCCTCTATTATCCTTTCCTTATTTCTGCACTATCAGCCGATTGGCATCATTAATGCACGTGTTTTCGTATCTTGGTGTCTGTATTAAAAGGCAAAATTATTATAAAGGTGGCCATTATGGCTCTTAAAGCAACTGTATATAAAGCGCATATCAATGTGGCAGATATGGATCGTCATGTTTATCTTGATGTTAACCATACTGTCGCGTGTCATCCATCAGAAACTATTCAACGCTTTATGCTACGCATTTTAGCTTGGGGGCTAAATGCCGATGAGAACCTTAAATTTACAAAAGGTTTATGTGATACTGATGAGCCTGATCTATGGATTGTAAATTACAGTGATGAGATTGAGCTTTGGGTTGAGTTAGGTCTTCCAGACGAAAAACGTCTACGTAAGGCCTCTCATAAAGCACAAAAAGTGATTTTATTTGCTTATGACAACAATGCGGCAACTATTTGGTGGCAACAGAATCAAAATAAGATTAACACACTTGATAATGTGTCGGTTGTATTTATAAATGATCAGACTTTAGTAGAGTTAGAGCAGGTTGCTGAGCGATCAATGCAGCTACAGTTGACCATTGAAGGTGAACAAGCGTGGTTGAGTAGCGACAAAGGCAACGTGACTATTATTCCGGAGTGGTGGAAACGCTAAATTTGATATATTTAGTGTGATTCTCAAGTAATCTTATGATGCTTGGATCTATGCCACTGCTTGGTAAACAAAAGGAGATATGCAGTGGCAGATAGGTTGTATCAACATGCTCAAACAATCTGGGATTATCATGTTTTAAACCATAATTTAAAACCAGCAGATTGTATTGTTGTTTTAGGTAGTAACGATGTTCGAGTTGCAGAGCGAGCAGCAGAGCTTTTTCATCTTGGTTTGAGCTCTAAAGTCTTATTTTCTGGTGGGGTAGGCGAGTTAACCCAAAATATGTTTGATTGCTCTGAAGCGGAAGCTTTTGCCAGTATTGCTATGTCGCTAGGTGTACCTCAAGACGCAATACTAATTGAAAGTCGCTCAACAAATACAGGAGAGAATATTCTCTTTTCTCAGCAGTTGTTCGATCAAGAAAGAATAAATCCTCAGTCTATTCTTTTAGTGCAAAAGCCATTTATGGAAAGAAGGGCTTTTGCAACGGCTCAAGTTTATTGGGCAAATAAGAATTTACAAGTTACATCACCGCGACTCTCTTTTGGTGATTATCCAAATGAAATTCTCTCATTTCCCGATATTGTTAATGTGATGCTTGGCGACTTGCAACGTATTGATGAATATCCAGCGTTAGGGTATTCCGTTAAACAAGATATTCCATTAGACGTATGGCATGCTTATGAACAATTGGTTGCACTAGGGTTTAATGGTCACTTATTAAAGAAATAAAGATCTTACTCCTTGGCCACGACAGAATTTAAAGCCTTATCACTGATTCCTACATCTTGAAGTCACTTGGACATATATTAAAATAGAGCAAATACAGTCAGTACTTGCTCTATTTTAGTAAGCGGCTTTTATACTCTTTCAAACAAAAAGAGTGCTATGGAGCTTACTTTGTTTTTGCTGTTAGATCTGCAATTGCATTTTTTAGGCCTTGAGGGTCAAAGCCATTAATTACTTTTACATTGTCTTTATTTGCATTTTCAGTCGGCATAACGATAAGTGCAGGGGTGCCTTGGAAACCAAGTTCACTAAACAGTTTAAAGTTCTGCATAAAGCTATTGTCTAAATTCATCTTAGTGGTATCTACACCAACAGATTTCGCTGCTGTATCAACATCTACCTTAGTTAGATTACCTTCATCTTTACGCGTTGCAAAAATAGCATTGTGGTACTGTTCGTAAGCAGCACTGCCTTTCTGTTCAAAGATCCAATTACCCATATCTGCAGCATATTTAGATGCTTCCCAACGGTTAGCAAAAATAGGTGTCTCTTTGAAGATAAATCTAACATTTGGATTTGCTTTCTGTAGCTCTTTAACAACAGGCGCAATTTTAGAACAATACATGCATTGGTAATCAAAGAATTCAATAACATTTACTTTTGCATCTTTAGGTCCAACAAATGGGGTCGCTTTATCATTAATTAGTTTATCGGTATTTTGGATAATGGCACTGACTGCTGCTTGTTGCTGTTGCTCCATCTGTTGTTTTTGAAGAGTCTCAGATGCTTTAACCAAGATTTCTGGGTGAGCGATAATATAGTCACTCGCAATTTTTTCGATCTGTGCTTTCTGTGCTGAAGAGAAATCAGCAGATGAAGCATTGTTCGCTTGGCTATCGTTACAACCCGTTAAAGCGGCAGTAATAAATAATGGTAGAAGATACTTTTTCATTTGAAACCTTGAGCAGAATAGATAAGTGATTTACGTATTAGAAAAGAGCAAAAGCTAAAGTTCCATAACTTTGTTGTAAGTTATTTGAAATGAGCATAAGGTCGCTTTTTTTTATTTATTACTTTAAATGTATCTTATTGATTATTAGGTGAATTCTATTGTTGTTTTTAGGGTCTCTTTCCTGTGTAGCATTAAACAAAAACTTAAATTCCATATAGGGAATACTGCAGATGTGATTGATGTCGCTTTTTTCATCACTCAAGTTACGTAATTTTAATCACACCTTGTTATATAAAACATTCTTATTATGAATAAATCCTTTTTATCGTTAGTGCTTGGAACCGTATTGGCGAGTTCTTTTGTTATTGGTAGTGCATATGCTGATCCAAAATTAGCAGGTACTGAAACGGGCTACAGTTCAACTCAATTAATGCAAATGGGCGAACAACAGGCAAAACTTCATTGGGTTTCGGTTGCGGATATCGAAAAAAGCTTAGAAGGCAAGCCACCTATGGCAGTAGGCTTCGATATTGATGATACTGTTTTATTCAGTTCGCCAGGTTTTTATCATGGGCAGCAAGTATTTTCGCCAAATGGCTACTCTTATTTAAAAAATCAGAAATTCTGGAATAAGATGAACTGTGAATGGGATGTATTCAGCTTACCTAAAGATATTGGTAAAGAATTGATTGCTATGCACCAAAAACGAGGTGATAGCATTTACTTTATTACTGGTCGAGATCCATCAACATGTAAAGAAATTACATCCGACTATTTACAAAAAGTATTTAATATTAAGCATATGAATCCAGTTGTTTTTGCGGGTTCTAGTAAAACAGAATATACCAAGACTAAATACATCAAAGATAACCATATCAAACTTTATTATGGTGATTCTGATGGTGATATTATCTCAGCTCGTCATGCAGGAGCTGAAGGTATTCGAATTATTCGAGCGTCAAATTCAAGCTATAAACCAATTGCACAAAACGGTATTTATGGTGAGAAAGTGGTAGAAAATTCACAATATTAATTTTCTACACGGCTTTCATCACACGGAAAATCGCTCGGTTATATAGAGTATTCTTAAAGCGGCTATTTTATTTGGTCGCTTTTTTCTTTTTAGGCGTTCTTTTTTTCTTCTTTGTTTTACGCAAAGTGTAATCCACAGATACTTGATTTCGACCATCATCTTTGGCGTTATATAGAGCAATATCAGCTAGATTCAGTACATCATTTGGTGTCGGAGCGGAGTAACTATCGGCAGCACCGATGCTGACTGTAATGTGGACAGCGTTTGGCTCTAAATCATTATGCTGGCGCTTTAGTTTACCTTGAAGCGCTGAAAGAGGTCTATTGTCATGGTCTCTTAACACCAAGTCATAGCAGGCAATTTCTTCTCGAACATATTCTAGTTGAGATTGTACTTCGTTGATGTTCTTGCCTTTAAATAAAAGGGTAAATTCTTCACCACCATAGCGAAAGACTTTTCCCACGCCTGATATTTTTTGACTGATCTGTGCGACAAGACGTAAGACTTCATCACCTGTTTCATGACCGTATAGATCATTAAAGTCTTTAAAATTATCAACGTCCATCATAGCAAGAGTATAAGTTCGGCCTAAATACTTTAGTTCAGTATCTAGTGCTCGTCGACCAGGGATTGTGGTTAAGGGATCAATATAGACTAATTCATGAGTTGATGTAATAAGGCTGCTAAGAAGCAAAATTGCAGCACAGGAATAACTCATACTGGATATGAACGGGTTATCAAACCATGCAAGAGTTATAAAGGAGAATAAAAGACAAATATAAATGGCCTGATCTGTTCGTTGGTTTCGTTTTAATATTGCAGAAGCACTGCTACAAATAAGTGCAATATTGAGCAGTAATAATATTATTGGCAGAGGTGAAATATTATTATAAGAATAAAAGACAGCATACCACCAATCAGAGAGTGCCGAGCCATCGTAAAGCCATACTATAGCAACGGATAGGGCAATTTGAACCATATTAAAAATAAGCATGGCAAAGCCGCATCGAGAGAGAAAGCGTTTTTCAGGAACGATATGCAGTAATAATAAATTTAGAGGTAATAATGCTGATAATAAGATATAGATTAGACGTGTATCGCCACTTGCTAATGGTTGTTGTAGGCAATTTAAAATCAGGAAATAGGATTCAAGCATTAAGATTGCAATAATACCAATACGACCTTGATTAAAAGGCTGGCTGAGAATAATAACAAGCGCTAAAACAACGAAGGGGAGCACTTGTAAGCTTGCTTGGAAAGGCGTAAGCAAAACATATAGTTGAGGATAGATGAAAATAAGCAGTCCAGCTATCAGTAATGGGATAAGTAATCGAATACTGGCATTACGTAGCATAGAGAGAGAAAACATAGATATCCCTGATGAATAGTTTAACCAATGTCTGCTTATTATTTTAGTATACAAGAGCAGAAAATAATTCAATGAAATTATACTCTTGATAAAACTAACAGCAAATCATAATTCAATATTTTGATTTTTATTTCAAACCTAATTCATATAGTATAAATTTCGAATATATATCGATATTTACAAATAATAGTATTTAATCTTAATATCTTGTTCATGCCAAGATAAAAAAGGCCAGTAAATACTGACCTTAATTATAAGTTTCTAACTATTATTGCTCGACTTGATTTTCATTATCTTGAGCTGTCGTTTTTAACTCTGGATAAGTCTTTACAGGTTTTGCAATAAGCTGACGTGTAGTTGAACGAATCTCTGCAAGTTTAACGTCAAAAGTATCTCCGAGCTTATACTCTTCAGTACCATCAATGCTAATTGTTCCCAATTCACCGCTGCATTGGATTCGTTCTTTATTGTCGATAATCAATGGTGCTGGAATAAAGACAGTTGCACCATTTTCAAGTAAACGAGCACGAATACCTGCACGATTGATATCAAAGACTTCTGCAGTAAAGACAGTTTCTTTTTTTACTGCATCTTTAAGTAAGCGGACATACAACCAATCGGCAACATCGCGTTCTGCCATACGGTGAAGACGGCGGTGTATAGCAATCTCTTCACCAACATTATCATCAGGTGTTTGCGTTGATGGATTGCCAGTAATAACAGATTTTAGTAAGCGATGGTTGATCATATCACCATACTTGCGAATTGGTGAGGTCCAAGTTGCATAAACATCAAGGCCCATTGCATAGTGAGGACCTGGTTTATTACCCACTTCGCTGTATGCTTGGAACTTACGTAGACGATTATCTAAGTAAGAACTCTCCTGCTGGTTTAGCCAACGACGAAGCGCACTAAAGCCTTCTAGTGAGATAACTTCTTCTTTTGAAAAAGGTGCTTCTGCTTTTGTTAAAAACTCCATGGCAGTATCGAGTTTTTCAAGATTGAAACCACTGTGTAGGTTAAAAACACCTGTTCCAAATTTATCAGATAGTACTCGACCCGCACAAATATTTGCTGTAATCATTGCTTCTTCAATCATACGGTTTGCAGTACGACGAAAATCAGTATGAATTGCAACAACATCATTATCAGCACTTAGCTCAAAACGATAATCTGGACGATCAGGGAAGATGACTGCATTATTTTGACGCCACTCGGTACGAGCATTCGCAAATGCATGAAGTGCTTTAATTTGTTCTTCGATAACAGGTGTTGGTTGCCAGTTATCACAATGTCCATTCTCTAAGTAATCTGAAACATTGTCGTAAGATAGGCGGCCTTGAGATTGAATCCAAGCGGCAAAAAAGCTGATATCGTCTTGGATTTCGCCTTGTGCATTAACGGTAACTTGGCAACAAATAGCAGGACGCTTTTCACCTTCAATTAACGAACATAGCTCATCACTTAATTCACGAGGTAACATTGGAATGTTACGGCCCGGCAAATAAATGGTAAATCCACGCTCACGGGCTTCATCATCCATTTTGTCGCCAACAGAGATATAAGAAGTTGGATCGGCAATAGCGATAGTAATTTCGAAGCTACCATCATCTTTCTGGACGGTATATAGCGCATCATCCATGTCTTTAGTTGAATCACCATCAATGGTAATAAAAGGTAATTCAGTGAGATCTTGACGTTCTAGGCCTTCATCGATCATGTTCCAACTATCTTGCGGAGCAGGTTCAGCATTTGGCAGATCATGATGTGCTAAGGTTACCCACCATGGTGCAATTTTGTCATTGCTGTCTGTGATTTTTTCTGACACTTCGCAGAAGAATGTTTTATTGTCACCAACAAGAGGATGGCGAGTAATTTTGGCTACAACCCAATCGCCTTCTTTTAGTGTCTCTGGATTAACACCTTTGGCTGCTTTAGCTCGGATAGCATCTTTAAGTTGTGGATGATCGGGCACTACATGCATACGATCACGGATTAATTTAATGCGGCCGATAAAACGCGTTAACGATGCTTCGATTAATTCTTGTGGTTCTGCAACTTCACGTTCTTTTTCCGTACGAATAATTGCCATAACACGGTCACCGTGCATAACATTTTTCATATAGTTCGGCGGAATGAAATAGCTTTCTTTACTGTCAACTTCTAAAAAACCAAAACCTTTGTCGGTCGCTTTAACGTTACCTTCTTTTTTGGTTAGAGTATCTTGGATTTGCTTTTTAAGCTGTGCTAGCAGTGGATTGTCTTGAAACATTATGCCCAGTCTCTGTTTAATAACCCTCACACTATACGTTTTTGATAATAGAAAACCAAGATTTGGTATTGAGTTTGTCTGCTCTTTTTAGTTGGAAACTTGTTAGTAGTGAATGAAAAGGGTGAGATGGATTGATTTTATTGATGAGTGATTGAAAGTAGGTTGTTTTGAAAGATCTTTAGGCTAATGAGGTGAAATATGAGGTTTAAATGTTGTTTAATTCTCAAAAAAGCCACCATTATTTGTCTACTCTTATATAATTACTCTTTAGGTTTCGGGGAGTTGTGCAAAGAAGTAGGCGTTTGATATCGATTTCTGCGCTTACCTGATATGCGTATTGTACAAATATTAGTTTTTCAATAGCCAATTTGTGACATTGTTCAATTTTTTCTGGATTTTTGCCCAGTATTGGCGCACAATACGCGACTCTTATTTATCGAGGCCCATGCTTGTGGTTGCTGTTGCAGAACCGTTATATAGCCAAAGGGGCCCCGTTTTGTGTATGATTATCTTATTGGGATCCCAATGCAAGAATCTGTTACAGAATTTCGCCAGTTAGAACTGGCCGACACACTATTATCCGCACTAGATAAAATGGGCTTCGTTGCGCCTACACCTATTCAGGCGGCGTCAATTCCTCTACTACTAACTGGTACTGATGCTTTGGGTAAAGCTCAAACAGGTACTGGTAAAACAGCTGCGTTCTCTCTTCCTTTATTGAACAAGCTAAAATTATCTCAGCATAAGCCTCAAGCAATTGTTATGGCTCCAACTCGTGAGCTAGCGATTCAGGTTGCTGCTGAAGTTAAAACTTTGGGTCAAAACATCCAAGGTCTTAAAGTATTAGAAATCTACGGTGGTGCATCTATCGTAGATCAAATGCGTGCACTTAAAAATGGTGCTCACATCGTTGTTGGTACTCCTGGCCGTGTTAAAGACCTAATCACTCGTGATCGTCTACACCTAGATGAAGTTCATACTTTCGTGCTTGATGAAGCTGACGAAATGCTAAAAATGGGCTTTGTTGACGATGTAACATGGATCATGGAACAAGCTCCAGAGACAGCACAGCGCGTTCTATTCTCTGCGACAATGCCTCCAATCGTTAAAGAAATCGTTGATCGTTTCCTACGTAACCCAGCTCGTATCGACGTTGCTGGTGAAAACCGTACTGTTGCTAAAGTTGATCAGCAGTTCTGGGTTGTTAAAGGCGTAGAGAAAGATGAAGCTATGATGCGTCTTCTTGAAACAGAAGATACTGACGCTTCAATCGTATTTGTACGTACACGTCAAGATACTGAACGTCTAGCTGATTGGCTATGTGCTCGTGGCTTTAAAGCTGCTGCTCTACACGGCGATATCCCTCAGTCTCTACGTGAGCGTACTGTTGAACACATCAAACGTGGTGTTATCGATATCCTAGTAGCAACTGACGTTGTTGCTCGTGGTCTTGATGTGCCTCGTATTACTCACGTATTCAACTACGATATCCCATTTGATGTAGAATCTTACATTCACCGTATCGGTCGTACTGGCCGTGCTGGTCGTGAAGGTAAAGCGATTCTATTGGTTCGCACTAACCAAATTCGTATGCTACGTACAATTGAGCGTGTAACAAAATCTCGTATGGAAGAAATTCAACTTCCTCTACGTGATGCTGTTGCTGAAGCTCGTCTAAACCGTCTAGCAAAAGAACTTGAAGCACAAAAAGAGCAGAGCAGTGTTGAAGCATTCGTTGAGCTTGTAGAAAAACTACAAGAATCAATTGAAGTGGATGCAGCAACTCTAGCAGCAATGCTTCTTCAGCGTCAGCAAGGTAACCGTCCTCTGTTCTACAAAGGTCCAGACCCAATGATCGCTGCTCTTGAGCGTGATAAGCAACGTCGAGACCGTCGTGGTAATGACCGTGATCGTGGCGAACGTGGTGAGCGCGGTGAACGTCGCGAGCGTCGTACTTTTAACGCTGCAGATTGGGATACTTACCAGCTACAAGTTGGTCGTGAGCAAGGTATTCAGGTTAAAGATGTTGTAGGTGCAATTGCTAACGAATTAGGTCTAAACAAAGACTTCATCGGTGCAATCAAACTTGCTCCTGAGCACACTTATGTTCAGCTTCCTAAGAAGATGACAGCAGAAGTTGCAGCTCAGCTTAAGAAACTACGTATTCGTCAGAACGAAGTGAAAGCTGTTGTTGTTGATGGTGAAGTTCTACGTGAACACCGTCGTGGCGGTCGTGATGGTAATCGCGATGGCAACCGTGGTGGTTACCGTGGCAACCGCGATGGTAATCGTGATGGCAACCGTGAAGGTGGTCGTGGTCGTCGTGATGGCGAGCGTCGTTTCGACCGTAACCGTGGTGGTGATAACCGTGGTACTTACCGTGGTGAGCGTAATCACGGTGGCGATCGCAATAACAGTAATGGTGGTGAGCGTCGTCGCTCTGATCGTAAGCCTCGCTTCGAATCATAATCAACCCCATTTGATGATTGCTAAAATCTAAATGAAAGCCAAGATGTAATGTCTTGGCTTTTTTTATTAATTGTATTTTTATTGTGTTTACCTAAACTTCCTCGCTTCTCGCTTCTCGCTTCTCGCTTCTCGCTTCTCGCTTCTCGCTTCTCGCTTCTCGCTTCTCGCTTCTCGCTCATTTGTTAAATATTATCATTTATTGAGCTCTATTTGTTTCATTTTGCATTTTAAGTATTTAGCCAATTTATTAAGATTAAGTTTGAATTAACTTGATATTCAATACTTTAAAAAGAATTTGTTGTTTTTGAGTATTGAGTTTTGTCATAAAACATGGCAATTTGTCATACAAATAACAAGGGAATAATAGTAATGACAAACGAACAATTTTTTCAGCAGATTCTTGATTATGCCGATGTAAAAATAAATGGCGACCGCCCTTGGGATATCCAAATTTTAGATGATGCTGTTTATGACCGAGTACTTGAACATGGTTCGCTTGGTTTTGGTGAGAGCTATATGGATGGCTTGTGGACTTGTGATGCTATTGATGAAATGATTTCCCGAGTTCTACATGCTCATATAGAAGAAAAGTTAGGTATTGCGACAAAATTAAAAGTGGGTTTTAAAGCAGGTAAAGCTAAATTAAAACACTTATTTAACGCACAGAGTATTGAGCGTTCAAGTCAAGATGTCCCTTTTCATTATGACTTAGGAAATGATCTGTTTGAAGCTATGCTTGATAAACGTATGACGTATACTTGTGCCTATTGGCAAGGTAAGCATGGCGCTGAGTATTTAGATGAAGCACAAGAGGCTAAATTAGATCTTGTCTGCCGAAAAATGGGATTAGAGCCTGGAATGCGTGTGCTGGATATTGGCTGTGGCTGGGGAAGTTTTATGACCTATGCCGCAGAAAAGTATGGTGTGATTTGTGATGGCTTGACCCTATCTAAAGAACAAGCAGCACTAGGTCAACAGCGCGCTAATAACAAAAATCTTCCTGTGAACTTTATTTTGCAAGATTATCGCTTATATACAACAGAACAGCCTTATGATCGTATTGTTTCCATCGGAATGATGGAGCATGTAGGCCCTGATAATTATCACGACTATTTCAAAGCAGCATTTTCACTACTAAAAGAAGATGGAATTTTCTTACTTCATACTATCGGCAGCCCTGAATCGAAATCAGAAGCTGATGCTTGGATTCATAAGTATATTTTCCCTAATGGGGTGATTCCATCTATGTGTCAGATTGGTGCTGCGGCCGAAGATTATTTTAATATAGAAGATGTTCATAATATTGGCCCTGATTACGATACTACGTTGATGGCTTGGTGTGAAAAGTTTGAACAAGCTTGGCCAACGCTTGCTGATAAGTATGGTGAGAAGTTCCATCGGATGTGGCGTTACTATTTACTCTCTTGTGCAGGTGCATTCCGTTGCCGAGATCTTAATGTTTGGCAATTTGGTTTAACTAAAAAAGGGGCGGAATTACCACATTCTGTTCGTGCCGCTTAATCTTATCCTATAAATGGTAAGAATCGATAAAGAAAGCTCCCAACTAATGGTTTAGCTGGGAGCTTTTTTAGTCACTTATTTTAATCATTAAGCCGTTTAATAATAAGAGGTTTTATTTACCTGCAATATTTAAACGAGAAAAACGGATTGTTGGCGCATAAAAATCGTGTTCATCGTCAGCATGCAGAACATTACTCATAACATCAATTTCTTTGATCATCTGATAAAAGTTACCTGCAACGGTAATGCCACGAACGGGCTGAAGGCGTTGCCCATCTCGACATAAGAAACCACTGGCACCAAATGAAAAATCACCGCTGACAGCATCAGCACCAGAGTGAACCCCCTGCAGATCGACTAATTCTAAGTACTCGCCAGCTGTTACATCACTCTCAGTCGCTGTGCCTGTAGAAATAACGGTGTGATTACCACCTACACTTAATCCACCTTTTGCTGAACGTGAAGCGTGCGCTGTATTAGATATACCAAAATAGCTTGCAGTATGGCTATTATGAAGCATGCTTTGTAACTCACCATTACCAATAAGCACAGTATCTTGACTAGCAAAACCTTCGCTATCAAAGCTTCCAATAGCAAAGCCACCTGGCATATAGACTTTATCGGTAAGTGTAAGCTGGGTGCTAGCAACTTGGCTATGCAAAGCATCTCGCCATGGATTGATTCCCTTCATGGCAGATACTCCAGAGAAACATAAGCCAAAAGCGCCGAATAAACTGCTTAATGCATTATGTTCAAAAATAACCGAGTAAGCTTTTGTTGCAATCGGGGTTCCATCAGCTAACGCTTTCGCCATTTCATACCCATGCTCAATACAATGAGTTGGGTCAAGATCGCTAAATTTACGGCCTAAAGACATTGCTCCATACATAGATTGCTTATCATCACACTCATATAACGTGTATGCGTAGCAATAGGTTGAGCGAGACTTTTGATAACATTGAGTACCTTGAGTATTTGCGATAAGTATTTGGCTCTCTGATTCTGCAAATCCATTGTAGGGAGCCCCTTTAGCGTTAGGTTTTGCAACGACTCCGCGCTCTAGACTGAGTGCTAAATCAATTTTTTGATCAGCATTGCCATCATCTGCCTGATAAATTTCAGCAATATCTGTAGTAATTCGGCTGTTTAAACAGCTGATTTTTTGATGTTCATCAATCTGAGAATATTGCGCATTTAATAGGGCATTCTCAACCATGATATTGAGGCTTTGAGGCTCTAAAGATTCAGAGTAACTGGTTGCAACACGTTGATCTTTAACAACACGAACACCAATTACTTGGCCTGAAGTGACTTTATATTCGTCCAGTTCACCATTGTTGGCTTTTAGCGAGAAGTTGTTACTGCAACTGGCGATAACATCGGCTTCTGCTCCACGTTTTTGTGCTTCGTTTAAGACAAAATCGATCGCTTGCTGTAATTGAGTTTGATCGGCCATTAGTTACCTCCACCAACAAGAATATTATCTACTTTTAATGTTGCTTGACCTACAGTAGTTGGCACAGAACCACTGACTGAACCGCACATACCTGCTGCCAATTCAAAATCACTTCCGACCATACTGATCTCTTTTAGTACCTTAGGACCTGTACTGATAAGCGTGGCAGATTTAAGTGGTTTAGTGATTTTGCCATTTTCAATGAGATAAGCTTCTTGTACTGAGAAGTTAAATTCTCCTGTGCCTGGCTGAACCGAACCGCCGCCCATTTTTTTCGCGTAGATACCACGTTCTACACCGGCAAGCATTTCGTCTAAGCTTGAGTTACCTGGTTCAATAAAGGTATTACGCATACGAGAGGTTGGGGCATATTTGTATGATTCTCGGCGACCAGAACCTGTAGATGCATAACCTGTTTTAAGACCGCCCATCTTATCGACCATAAAGCCGGTAAGTTGGCCTTCTTTAATCAATTGAGTGCGTTGTGTTTCTACGCCTTCATCATCGATATTGATTGAGCCCCACTCGTTGACTAGAGTGCCATCATCAACGGCATTTACTGCAGAATTTGCAATCATTTCGCCCATTTTATCGTGGAATACCGAGGCTTTTTTCGCGACAGAGGTGGTCTCAAGCAAGTGGCCACAGGCTTCGTGGAAAATAACGCCACCAAAACCATTACCGATGATGACAGGCATCTCACCAGATGGACAAGCATCAGCAAACAGTTTAACCATCGCTTGTTTAGCAACATCTTGGCCTAACTGTTCCGGATCTACTTTATGATGGAATTCCCAGCCTGTAAGTGCTCCAGGAGCTTCGTAACCGCTTGATTGCTCTGTGCCATTTTGAGCAATAGCGTTGGCAGATAGGCGGGTGTAGTGACGAATGTCATTGATATGCAGACCTTCGGAGTTGAAAATCTCTACTTTTTGTTCTCGACTACCAATGCCTGCCACTAATTGCGAGATTTTTTCATGTTCATTACGTGCAGCGTTATCAATTTTACGTAAAAAAGCTATTTTTTCCGCTAGATTTGGATCTCCACTAAGAGGGAGTTCGCAATGATGGCGACTCTCATAACGGCGTAAATCAAATGATATTGGAGCGACAATACGTTCACGTTTATCTTTCGCAGCCAGTAAGCTTGTTACACGCTTTAATTCTTCTTCGTCAGTGCTATTGGTATAACCGTAAAGGACTTTAAGCCCAAAAAACAGACGAATACCGATACCGAAGTCGATACCTGAGTTAACACGATCAATATCGCCTGAGATAAGTTGGACTGAGCTCGATTGATGATGCTCGACAAACAATTCGGCAAAATCCGCCCCTAAGAAGAGTGCGTGATCGATAACCGCTTTGGCTGTTGTAGAATTTAGCATAGAGTCTCCTTTGCTAATGACGAGATCGTTCAGCAATCAATAACAGCAAGTCAGTGAACGATTTTAATTGAGACAACCTATCACAATTTAAGATTGGACTGACTTATCATTGTGATAGGTTTATTAGATGACTTGGGTGGTTAATTTGTATGCATTAAGCTGCTGTTACTATTGAGCATAGGATATTTTCTAGCTCATCCCAAGGTAGAATTTCTTTATCAATGACTTCAAGGCGTGATTCAAACCCTTCTAATGAGAGTTCATTAACAGTCACTATACGGTTAACAACATTGAAGGCATAACACCCTTTATCTGTATTAACAACGGCCTTTACACGCTCGGCATTAATATTAGAAAGAAGCGAAAACAGCTTTGAAAAGTCGAATAATTGTTCAGCCGCAAAGAACCATCCACAGCTATGATAGCCTTGGCCCTGATTTTCTTTACGAATAAACTGCTGTCCAGGAGCGAGTTCAAATTCAGGGAGGGGAGCTAACTCTGCATTATCATCATTGTGATGGTGGTGATGGCTATGGCTTGCTTCTCGTTGCAGTCTTTCTACATCTAGCCATGCCGGGTCAAGTTTGCCATTCTCAACATGAGCAAGCAGCGCTTTCTGCGGTTCTGCTTTTGCAAGAGTCTCTTCAAACAAAAACAGATCATAGTCATCACATTGGTCAATTTTATTGGCAACGACGATATCTGCTAATGCAAGTTGGTCTTGGAAGTTCTCGTTTTCGGTATAGATTGACTCCGAGAAATGACGAGGGTCGACTAACGTGATGGTTGCTCTTAAATCAATATAGTTCTTATAGGTGTCAGAAGTGAGTTTGTTAATTACTTCTTTTGGATGACCAAGACCTGTTGGTTCAAGTAATAATCGGTCAGGTTTTTGTGCTAATAGAGCATTAATACCAACCGACATAGGCAGGCCCGCAACACAACACATACAACCACCCGGTACTTCTTTAATTATCGCACCTTGTTGTTCCATCATTGCGCCATCAACACCGACGTTACCGAATTCATTGATAAGAACAGCCCATTTCTCATTTTCTGGCTTACGCGCCAACAGGGATAATATTGCGGTTGTTTTACCAGCGCCTAAAAAGCCAGTAATAATATTGGTAGGTATGCGTTTCATGCGGTTCCATTTCTCCATTAGCGTTAGACGCAGTTGACCTAGTGTACGTGACCTATTCTGACCATGCTAGTTTAGGACTAGAATTGTTTTTGGTTTGGTTAAAAAAAATCCGAGTTTATTACCCATACCCGTTTTTTTCGGTACAATCGATATATTATTTTGTATATAACGATTAACAAGGATAGACCCTATGATTTATTTTTCTGAACAAGAATTAGATGCTCTGTTATTAGAAGATATTTACCGTGGGGATGTAACAACACGAGGCTTAAATCTTTCTCATCAAGAGGCTACGATGGTGTTTCGTCGAAAACATTCTGGCGTTGTCGCGGGAATAGATGTATCAGTACGATTATTACAAAAATTAGGTTTAACGGCTTATAGCTACGCAAAAGATGGCGATATTGTCGATACTGGATTGACACTAATTGAAGCTAAAGGGTCTGCTGATAAATTGCATCAAGGTTGGAAAGTTGTGCAGTTGGTTATGGAATGGTGTTGTGGTGTAGCTCAATATACACATGCGTTAGTCACTCAGGCAAAAGTCATTAATCCAAATGCCATTATTGCATGTACCCGTAAAAGTATCCCTGGAACCCGAAAATTAGCAACTTTAGCGGTATTAGCAGGTGGTGGGCATATTCATCGTGCAGGGATCAGTGAAACCGTTTTAGTTTTTACTAATCATCGACGATTATTAACAGAACCTAATAATTACGCCAAACAGGTTCAATTGCTGCGTCAATCTGCGCCTGAGAATAAAATCACCATAGAAGCTGATTCTTTAGCGGACGTTGTGCCTATTATTAGTGCAAAACCTGACATTATTCAGCTTGATAAATTTAGCATAGAAGATGTGAACCGAGCTCTAGAACTGGTGAATAGCGCAACACAATCAATCACATTATCAGTCGCTGGCGGGGTAAACATCCATAATATTGAGCAGTTTGCCTCAACAGGGGTTAATCTATTTATTACCTCTGCACCATATTATGCTCAGCCTACCGATATTAAAGTTATCATCACGGCCAATAGTCTAGAAACAAATTAAATTTTCTTAATACCATCAAAATTAAAAGAAAAGATGTATAATAACAATAATTGAACGCTGATTTTTATTGGTGATAAACGGCTCTGATGTCAAGTTTTTTATGATCTTTAAAGATGCGGTCTATGCAACAGTCTGTTTTTTTTAATCACCAATAAAATCAGATAAAATAAGCGAGATATCAAAGAGGTATCTCGTTTGTTGGTAGCAAACTTACTTAGGGATGTAGACCTGATTATACGTAAAAATAAAAGAATACTACTATTAATTCTTAACGCATTTAAAATCTGAGAAGTTGATGTTGATGATATTACGAAAAAATAACTGGGGTCTATGGTGTCACTAGAGCAAACTACCGCGACAACTGCATCTTTACCTCATGAGCTAATTGCTTGTGAAGAGTGTGGGTTGGTTGTCGATATTCCAGATATTAAAGATGGTCAAAAAGCAACATGTCCAAGATGTGGGCATACATTGCTAAAGAAAATTAACAACCCATACCATAAACCTATTGCTTATGGCATTGCTTGTTTGATCATGTTGGTTTTGAGTGTGTCTTTTCCTTTTATGTCATTCAGTGTACAAGGATTAACCCACGAGATTACTTTAGCCAATGCCGCTGAAATGTTAAGGCATTTTGATAACGGTATTCTTTCCGCTCTTTTTATGGGGTTTGTTTTGGTTTTGCCTGCATTTTATGTTTTGGCAATCATGTACCTAAATTATCAAGCAGCTAAAATACATCAAGGTCATTATGACGTTAAGAATATTGAAACGATAAAAAGTTTATGTCGCATTATTTTTAAGATTGAACCTTGGACGATGGTTGATGTATTCCTGATTGGTGTATTAGTGAGTTTGGTAAAAATTGCCGCACTAGCTGATGTGGGATTAGGCAGTTCTTTCTGGGCATTTTGTGCTTATACCATTCTTTTTGTGAAGTGCGTGTCCCTAATTGATCGAACTTGGCTTTGGGATCAATTTATCCCAATGACTCATATAGCAGGAGTTAAGCCTGGTGATGATCACTCAACACATAATCATGTTGCATGTCATACTTGTAATCAATTAAACCCAATGCCAACAACAAAACATGCTAAGTGTTTACGTTGCGATAGCCGACTTCATGTATTTGATCCTCGAATGAATTTGCAACGAGCTTGGGCTTTTTTGATTGCATCTATCGTTTTTTATATTCCAGCCAATTTATATCCGATGATGTACACCGTAAGTTTAGGTCAGAAAGACGGATCAACAATCATGGGAGGGGTAGCCCTGTTATGGCACTTAGGCTCTTATCCTGTCGCTGCGGTAATATTCTTTGCCAGCATAATGATTCCAATGGCAAAAATGTTTGCGCTAATGTGGCTGTATTATAGTGCTTCAAAAAAACCGGATTGCTCTCAACGTGATGCCATTCAGCATTTAAAACTCTATCGTATAACCGAGCTCATTGGCCGTTGGTCGATGATTGATATATTCGTTGTATCAATCTTAGTCGCGTTAGTGCAATTACAAAACCTAATGGCGATATTACCGGGTCCAGCAGCACTTTCTTTTGCTGCAGTTGTCGTCTTTACTATGTTATCTGCAATGACGTTTGACCCAAGAGTGTTCTGGTCAAATACCGACCTCAAATCTTCAGCTGATGGTAAAGCATCTGCTGCTATTAACTAATTAATCGTAATGTCTAATTTTAACGAGAACCCCAATATGAGTGATAATAAGCCAACTCAGGCTGAGGTGAAGAACCTAAAACAGGTTTCTGCCATTTGGATTATTCCAATTGTTGCCTTAGCCATTGGTATATGGATGCTGGCGCAATATATTACCAGTAAAGGCCCTGAGATAACGTTAAGAATGCCTACAGCTGAAGGAATTGAAGTTGGCAAAACTCAGATTAAGTCTTTAAATGTTAAAGTTGGCGTTGTCACCAATATCCAACTAAGTGATGACTACAGTTATATCACTGTTACTGCCCGTATGAATAAAGATGCTGAGCGTATGCTTCGTGATGATACGTTATTCTGGGTCGTAAAACCTCGTATTGGTAAAGAAGGCATTTCAGGACTAGATACTTTGCTATCTGGTTCTTATATTGAGCTGCAACCGGGTAAATCTGATATTAAAAAGCATAATTTTAAAGTATTAGATGTACCACCGATTGCGCCACCTGATGCAAAAGGGCTACGTGTCGTATTAACCAATAAAGAAGCAGGCAAATTGAGTGTCGGTGATCCTGTACTTTATGAAGGTTTTACGGTTGGACGTGTTGAACAAGTATCGTTTAATACCAACACTAAGTTAGCAAACTATCATCTATTTATTTTCCAACCATACGATAGCCTAATTCAGACAACCACAAAGTTCTGGTTAGCTTCTGGTGTTGATTTCCAAATGAGTGCGTCTGGTATTAACGTAAAGATTGGTTCATTAGAATCACTAATTACTGGTGGTGTAAGTTTTGGTCTTCCTGATGGCGTAAGTTCAGGTGAGAAAGTAACAACACAAAATGAAAAATATCGTCTATACGACAATATGAAGCAAGTAACTGAAGGTATGTACGATCAGTATTTGCCTTATGTCATGCTATTTAAAGAGTCTATTCGAGGTCTTCAGCCTGGTGCTCCTGTTGAATATCGCGGTGTTCGTATTGGTACAGTTGAAAAAGTTCCATTTAAACTGCCTACCAATAAGCACGGTTTCTCCAATAAGATGATTCCAATCTTAGTGCATATTGAATTAGGTCGAATTACACAGCTTGGTGGTCATGAAACTCTTGAAGGGCTAAAAGCCGACTTGCAAAAAGAGTTTAAGACAGGTTTACGAGCAACATTAAAAACCGGTAGCTTAATTACAGGTGCGCTGTTTATTGATCTTAATGTTGATCCTGATGAGAAAGCACCAAAGCTTCAATCGTTTGATGGCTATGATATCTTCCCAACTAAAGCGGGTGGATTTGCCGAAGTTCAGAAACAAGTAACTGACCTGTTGAAGAAATTGAATAACTTACCGGTTGAAAAAACAGTGAATTCTTTGAACAGCACGCTAGCTGCGACTGAAAAAACATTGCAGTCAGCAGAGCGTGTTACTGCAGATCTTGATCGTTTACTGAAACAAAAAGATACGCAGCAGCTTCCGGCAGATATTCGCCAGAGCTTAAAAGAGATTCAGCACACATTAAACAGCTATGGACCAAATGGTGCTCCATATCAAAATCTGGAAGGGGCATTAAACCAGTTCCAAGATGTGATGCAAGAACTTCAACCTGTACTAAAACAAATCAATAAAAAGCCAAACTCATTGATTTTTGGTGGTGATAAAACGGCAGATCCAATTCCTGCTGGAGGTAAATAATAATGAAAAAATGGTTAGCAGTTGCAGCGTTATTTTTAGCAGGGTGTAGTAGTGCACCTGAAACCAATACGTATTTACTTCCTGCAGCGCCACAAACGACGATGAGCCATGTTAACGTGAGTAAACCTATGCTGGTGGTAAGACCGGTTGAGATGGCTTCTCATCTTAATGGTTCTGGATTGGTTTATCAGGTATCTGATACCAAGGTTGTGGAAGCACAAAATAACCTATGGGCTGAAGCAATCAATAAGCAGTTAACTCGTCGTATTACTGATGATCTACGAAATAAACAAAACAAGTTTTGGCCAACTCAGTTAACACCAACACTTGATATTGCAGGCGCGACACGCTTACAAGTTCGTATTGATCAGTTTAATGGTACTTATAATGGTATCGCCGATGTTGCCGGAGAATGGATGGTGATGAATGCTAATGGTGAACTAGAAAGTGTTCATCCATTTGAATTTAAAGTGCCATTAGCTGAACCTGGTTATAATGCTCAGGTGCTAGCGTTATCAAAAGGTGTTGATGAGTTAACATCTCAAATAGCGCAGCAGATTAAGTAATACGTTATTGTTTAAGCAAAAGGAGCCTCAGTTAGGCTCCTTTTTTTATCTGTATTATTGAAAGCTTAATACAATATATTGTTATCGTTAATATGAATATCTTTCATTGGCAATATCCTTAAAACGCTACCAATAAAGTATAAAATCTATTTTCTATATGTTATGTATATAACAAAAGAAATACTATGTTATTAATCTATACCTTTGTGATTTTGGGGGTGAGGTTTAGTTAGAATAGTTTGTTTTACTACTAGGTAACGGTTTGAAGCGTAAGAAGCGCTAGATAAAAAAATCGAGTATATGCTGATAAGGGAAGTAAAATGAAGATAGCTCAATATATGGTGAAGCTACTTAGTGAGGCTGGCGTTAAGCGTATTTGGGGAGTTACAGGCGATTCATTAAATGGAATCAGTGATAGTTTACGAGCCGATGGTACGATAGAGTGGATTGGTACCCGCCATGAAGAAGTTGCTGCATTTGCTGCTGGCGCAGAAGCTGAATTAACAGGTGAATTGGCGGTTTGTGCCGGTTCTTGTGGGCCAGGTAATATGCATCTTATTAATGGACTATATAACTGCTACCGTAATAAAGTGCCAGTACTTGCGATCGCTTCAGATATTCCATCTTCAGAAATTGGTACTCACTATTTTCAAGAAACTGATCCTACTCGACTGTTTAAAGAGTGTAGTGTTTTCTGCGAAAAATTAACGACTCCTGAGCAGATGCCTCAACTTATGGAAACCGCGATGCGCCAAGCTATTTTAAAGCGGGGTGTGAGTGTTATTGTGGTCCCAGGGGATGTAGCATTACTCGACATGCCGAAAAACACCGCAATAAAATGGCAGCGTCCAACTTTACCGCTAACAATGCCGATAATCTCTGATCTTAATCAGTGTGCTGAAATACTAAATCAGTCAGTAAAAACGGTATTATTTTGTGGGGCCGGAACAAAAGATTCTCATAAACAAGTCATCGAGCTTGCCGAAAAACTAAAAGCGCCAATTGTACATGCGCTACGAGGCAAAGAGCATATTGAATATGATAATCCTTTTGATGTTGGTATGACGGGATTAATCGGTTTTTCATCTGGTTATCATGCGATGGAAAACGCAGATGTTGTTATTTTAGTTGGTACAAGTTTTCCATTTAGACCTTTTTATCCTAAAGGGGCTAAAATCGTTCAGATTGATAATGATTCTAGTGCGATTGGGCGACATACCCAGATTGATTTAGGTATTGTGGCAGATGTTCAACCGACCTTATCGGCATTGTTACCATTATTAGATGAAAATCATAATACTGAGTTTCTTAATAAATGTGTTGAACACTATCAAAAGACACGAAAGGAGCTTGATAATCTGGCTGAAGTTAAACCTAAGAGTGCCTTAATTCACCCACAAACACTATCAAAAGTCATCAGTGAAAAAGCACATCAAGATGCTGTATTTACTTGTGATGTTGGTACGCCAACACTGTGGGCTGCCCGTTATCTGAAAATGAATGGTCATCGTCGCTTACTGGGATCTTTTAATCATGGTTCGATGGCGAATGCAATGGCTCAAGCTATTGGTGCTCAAGCTGTAGATAAGGACCGCCAAGTTATCGCTATGTGTGGTGATGGTGGATTCTCAATGCTTATGGGTGATTTGTTAACGTTAGCGCCGTATCAATTACCGGTAAAAATTGTAATTCTTAATAACAGTGCTCTTGGTTTTGTTGATATGGAAATGAAAGCGGCGGGTTTTGTTTCTAATGCGACAGATCTCCATAACCCAAGTTTTGCAGCCATCGCTAATGCTTGTGGTATTAAAGGTATTAAGGTTTCAGGGCCTAAGAAATTAAATGAAGCCGTTGATGAACTCTTAGCTCATCAAGGTCCTGCTTTACTGGAAGTCATTACGGATAAACATGAGCTTAGCATGCCTCCTAAAATTCAGTTAGCTCAAGAAAAAGGCTTTGCTATTTATATGTTGAAAGCGTTATTTAATGGTTATGGCGATGAGCTGGTAGAAGTAGCTAAGACCAATTTATTGCGCTAAATATTAGAAGATACGGACTAATAACAAAGCTGGGTAACATGAATTATCCAGCTTTTTATAGTATCAATAAGCGTTTTATCGTTACCAGAGGTTCTTAATCTCTGCTAAGTGGTTTGGTAGATCTTGAGGCTTCTCACAGCATACTTGTTCCATGACTTGTTGAAGCTGCTTTTTCAACATATTCATCGCATGGTTGCCGCCGTTATGACCTAAAGCTCCTACGGTATACATAAAACTACGGCCTAAGAAGGTAAAATCCATTCCAGCAGCCATAGTGCAGGCAATATCTGAGCCTTCTCTAATACCACTATCCATCATAATGGTCGTTTTGCCTTTGCAAGCATTAAGTATTTCAATACCTTTATTTATGGTTGAAGGACCAGCATCAAGCTGACGTCCTCCATGGTTAGATACGATAATGCCATCAAGTCCTAAGTGAATTGCTTTTTCTGCATCCTCAACAGTGGATAACCCTTTTAGAACTAGATTACCGTCCCATTTATCTCGTAGTTTTTGTACTTTTTCTTCACTTAAGCGTCCATTAAATGTTTTATCCATAAATAACGCTAAATGATGCATATTCATGGAGCCTGGCATGTATTTAGTTAACGTCCTAAATTCAGGCTTACCTTTTATCAATGTTTCTAAAGCCCACTCTGGTGAGGCCATGATTTGTAATATATTCGGAATGGTCATTTTAGGAGGCATTGCTAGACCATTTTTAATTTCTTTTGGGCGATAGGCGAATGTTGGAACATCAGATAAAAGTACTAAGGTTTTGACTCCCGCTGCTTTACAACGAGCTAGTAAGTCATCGGTAATAGCATCATCGGCAGGGTGATATAACTGAAACCACATTTTACCTTCGGTAATTTCGGCAATCGTTTCTATTGGAGCGGTTGAAACTGTACTTAAAATAAAAGGAACATTATGGTCGAAAGCGGCTTTAGCTAAAATTTCAGGTGCTTGTGGCCAAATTAATCCTTGTAAGCCAATAGGGCTAACACCAAATGGTGCGTCATAAGTTTCACCAAAAAGTTTCGTTTTTAATGATATTTCTTGATAATCACGGAGATAATAAGGAATAAGTTCTAATTTTCGGATGTCATCAGTATTACGTTTTAAGCCAATTTCGTTGTTACAACCACCATCAACATACTCAAAAGCAAATTTAGGTAAGCGACATTTTGCTTTTTTTCGGAGTAAATCGATAGAAGGATAGTTAGTGTTAAAATAGTCCTTCATTGTATAACCTTACATTTTATTATTGTTAATGGGTATTATTACCACTGGCTTCTGCTTAAGTAAATGCAAAATATTTGTATGAGGTGATAAAGAAATAAGTAACAAATTTGTCATTTTTTTTGAGGGTAAGAGGTGGGGTTTAGTCTATTTATTAATCGAGTCGAAAAAGTTTAAGAGTTAATTTTGCATTCATGGTAGGTTCATTTTTCAACCGCTATGATACATTCAAGCTTGAAAAAGATGGATAGGAACCCCATCTATGAGTTATAAGAGAAAGAGATAACGAGAGCTGTTCGATGGAGAATGAGGCGTAGCAAGTTGGTTGATACGGTTAATCCTCATCACAGAATAGACAAGAGGGCTCAAAATGAGAAATCTTATTGCTGGTTTTATTGCCGTTGTTATTGGTATGTTTACCCTATTTTTCGCTGCGATTATGGGGCTATTCGTAAGTGTTGCTGCATTGATTACTAAGCCATTCTTAAAGCGTAAATTGGCTTACGCAGATTATGCATATCAAGAGCAAGGTTTTACCGATTCACGTTTTGGTGATGCTCGACAAGAAAAAACAAGTGCATCGTCAAATGTTATTGACGGTGAGTTTGAAGACATTACAGACCGTAAATAGTCGGCTATCGATTTAGTCCGATCGAATATAGAATTATTAACGCCAGCTTGAAAATATGTTTCGAGCTGGCGTTTTCGTATGTTCTAACCACTAACATTATAAATTTTAGCTTTAACCATATTTCGATATTGGCTCGGTGTGACCTTAAATACTTGCTTAAATCGTGTCGAAAAATGGTATGCGTCTTGATAGCCCACATGTTCGGCCACATCCTGTATTGATAACCCAAAATCACGCAACAATTGTTGAGCTGTATCCATTCTTATCCCCTGTAAGTACTGATGCGGGGTTTGCCCAACTTGATCTTTAAAACGGCGATTAAATGTACGTAGGGGGAGCCTACATGCATTGGCGATATCTGTAGCTGTTATTGATTCAGATAAATGACGTTTCATCCACTCTTGCGCTAAAGCTATTGATTCATCAAATTGAGCTTGTCCCCCAATTTGATAGAAGGGCTGTTGACCAGACTTACTGATTTCGTGGCCGTAGTGAGTTTCGATTGTCGTCGCAATTTTCTGACCATAATATTTTTCAATAATATATAGGATCATTTCAGTTTGAGAGTTAATTGATCCTGTGCAATATAAGCCATTTGCTGCCGTAATAGAGGCTTGACGATTTAATTTAATTTTTGGATATCGTTGACTGAATTTATCATAAAAATACCAGTGGGTTGTGGCGACTTGATCGTTTAATAATCCAGTTTCTGCCAGCCACACAACAGACGTTCCTGTCGCCATCAATTGGCTACCATTTTGATATTGTTTGATTAACCACTCCGTTAATCCTGGAGTATTGTGAATCGCAGACAATGGATTGCCCCACATAGGCGGTAAGATCACAAGATCAAATTGTTCTTCATCATTAAAGGTAACATCCGGTTCAATTCTGATCCCAGCTGTTAATTTAGGCGAAGTTAAGGTTGGTGCGACTATTTTCAAACTAAAAGGGGACTCTTTCTGTAAACGTCTTTCCCGCAACGTCGATGCGCTAGAGAGCATTTCAGCAGCTAGAGATATACCTGTAATGAGTGCTCGATGATAAAGCACAAAACCGACTCGCATTGTTCTATCTCACTTTATAAATTGATGATTAGATATTCAATCACATTTAAGTGGCATTATTTTCAGTGTTTTTGGCATAAATTCAAGGTGTGCTAAGCAATAAACTTGTTATTCTGATATTAGAACAGTGTATTGAAAGATTTTTCAGGAAGTGATGTATGGCAAAGTTACCGTTAATCGTTGGATTTGGCGGCATTAATGCGGCGGGTCGTAGTTCTGGGTTTCACAGCTATAAACGAATGTTAGCAGATGTGTTACCCCAAGAGACTATGGCATCAACATGGCAAGATCTTGCGATTCGTATGGGACTGAGCGATACCGGTTGTGATGTTTCAGATGAAATTATTGCGGCGATTAAAGCGGGTACTTTGGTTCGTCGAATCGATTCATTCGATCCTGATGCGTTGCTGTATCAATATAAAGCGAATTTAGAAACAGAATCTGAAGCGATTACTTTTACTCTGCGCAAATCAAAATTACCGACTCAAATCCCAGATAACTGGCTGGTTGAGGAGCAAGGTAGCAAAGTAAAGATTACCGTAACGGGCAGTATTGATGCATTACTTGAAGATCGCGTAACTTTTCCTGTATCGAGTGGTGGTAATATTCCAGCAGGTTTTGACCCTGGCAAATTATATAACTCACGTTTTCACCCTCGTGGTTTGAAGTTGACCGTATATGGCGCTTCAGACGCTTTAAACTCACTTGGGTTTGAATGGAATCAAGTGCTAGAACATGTTAAACCTGATGAAATTTCGGTATATGCAGGCAGTGGTTTGGCGCAAGTTGATGATCAGTCATTGGCGGGGATGATTGCCGCGCATTTAACAGGTGGACGAGTTAGCTCAAAAATGATGGCTTTGTCTCTTGCTGAAATGCCTGCTGACTTTATTAATGGTTATGTGATTAATAGTGTTGGTACCACGGGCACAAATATGGGTGCCTGTGCCACTTTCCTATACAACCTTCGTCAGGGTATGTACGACATTCAACACGGTAAATCAAAAGTCGTTATTGTGGGTAATGCCGAAGCACCTGTTGCGCCTGAAGTTATGGAAGGTTTCCGTGTTATGGGCGCTTTAGCCGAGGATGAACAGCTAAAAGCACTTGATAACAGTGATTGTGTTGATAACAGTCGTGCTTGTCGTCCGTTTTCGACTAATGCTGGATTTACCATGGCTGAAGCATCGCAGTTTGTGGTGTTAATGGATGATGAATTAGCACTAGAGTTAGGGGCTAATATTTACGGTTCTGTTGCTGATGTATTTGTTAACGCTGATGCTAATAAGAAATCTATTTCGGCACCAGGTGTGGGCAACTATGTAACGGTGGCTAAAGCCGCAGCACTTGCTAAAGCCATTTTGGGCGCAGAAGGCGTTAAGCAAACCTATGTGCAATCTCATGGTACGGGTACACCACAGAACCGTGTAACCGAAAGTCATATTTTAAATGAAGTGGCGAAAACTTTTGCGATAGATAAATGGCCTGTAGCGGCGATCAAGTCTTATGTAGGTCATTCAATGAGTGCAGCGGCAGGGGATCAGCTTATCGCATCTTTAGGCGTGTGGCAGTATGGTTGGATTCCTGGTATTACTACGATCGATCATATTGCAGATGATGTTCATCAATCCAATCTTGAGATTTTAACTTCGCATAAATTTGCAGGAGAGCAGGGCGAAGCATATAAGGCTGTTGTATTAAATGCCAAAGGCTTTGGTGGTAATAACGCAACTGGTCTGGTGCTTTCTCCTCAGCAAACTCTTGAGATGTTAACGGTGAAATACGGTCAAGAATGTATCGACTCTTATAAAACAAGAAATACGCCAGTTGCTCAAATTGCAAAGCAAAACGATCTTGCTGCATGCCAAGGCCAAGAAACGATTCGCTACGATTTTGGTTCAGAAGTTATGGACGGCGATTCTGTTGAAATGGATCAGCAAAGCTTAAAATTATCTGCTTTTGCACAAGCAATTGATTTACCAACAGTAAACCCATTTGCTGAGTACAGTAAATAAGAGATTTATTGAGTTGCGAGATAGCGTGAGTTGGTAAATATTAGTTTAATATAGAGCTTATTGAGTATAAAAATGCCGCTACTTATAGAAAAGTTAGCGGCATTTTTTTATTTAAATGAATTTAGGTATAAGTCGTTTATTACTTAATAGAACCTAATTTTGCTTTGTTTTGAATCGCTTTACGAAGACGAGCACGACGTTCTGCCGATGATTTATCTTCATTTGGATTATTCGTACGACCACGGCGATCGCGGAACGAAGCTTTAGTATTCATTTTCTCGAGTAGGGCATCACGGCTCTTTGGCTCATAACCTACTAATTGTACGCGGTGAATACGCTGACCAATCAAACGCTCTATTTGGATCAGTGTTAGCTCTTCTTCACGGCTTACAAATGATACCGCATGGCCTTGTTGACCTGCACGACCGGTACGGCCAATACGGTGAACATAGTCCTCAGCAAGAAATGGCATGTCGTAGTTCACTACATGTGGCAAACCTTGAATATCCAAGCCACGAGCAGCGACTTCGGTTGCAACCATTACGCGAGCTTTGCCTTCTTTAAACTCTTTAAGAGCACGACGACGGGCACCTTGCGCTTTATCACCATGACAAAGAACGGCTTTAATACCGTCTAGTTCAAGCTCTTCTACTAGCTGGTTTGCGGTTTCTTTGTAGTTAACAAAAACCAGTACTTGCTGCCAGTTTTTCTTACCAATTAGCTCCGATAGCATTTCACGCTTGCGTTCTTCATCAACCGGATAAACAACGTGCGCAACGGTCTCTGCGGTTGAGTTTTCAGGTGTTACAGAAATACGTTTAGGTTTGTTTAGTAGCTCTCCTGCTAACTTATTCATTTGAGATGAGAAAGTTGCAGAGAACAGCATGATTTGAGGCGTAGAGTTAACGTTACTTAAAATTGTACGGATCGCGCTAATAAAGCCCATATCCAGCATACGGTCAGCTTCATCAAATACTAAAAATTCAATGTTCGACAGCAGTACATTTTGTAACTCTAAATGCTCAAGTAAACGACCTGGGGTAGCAACTAAGATATCGCAGCCTGATTCAAGCTTTTTCTCTTGAGTCGCAATTTTACGACCACCAAAAACAGCCACTGTCGTTAAGTCAGTATAACGGGTGTAGTCTTTAATATTATTAGCAATTTGCTCAACTAGCTCACGTGTAGGCGCTAAGATCAGTGCGCGAACGTTCATACGAGAGCGAGGCTGAGGGTTATCCAGCATTTTCTGAATAATTGGTAATGAAAATGCGGCTGTTTTACCAGTACCTGTTTGTGCATTCGCTAATACATCGTGACCACGACGAAGTTGAGGAATGGCTTGCTTTTGAATTGGAGTCAGCTTTTCATAGCCGATCTCTGTTAATGCTTTTACCAGCTCTTGAGAGAAGCCTTGGGCAGAAAATGACATAATGGTTTCCTAATATCTGGCCTATGTCTATTACATTCATAACCGAACCATCTTTATGATGCATATCGTTTATGGATGTAGTCGACAGGAGAATAAAAACGGTCGCACATTATAGAGGATCCTAGCTCGTTTTAACAAAGAAAGTTAAAGCTCTATAACAAGTATTTATTTACAAGGTGAATTAAGTAAGGTCTAATGATTCAAAACAATAATGAACGGTGTGCATTTTGTCTTTTTTGTAGTCAAAAAAATGTCGTTTTGTGTTTTTGTGCTTTCATTTTAAACCTTGTCTTGTAGAATCTGACAATAAATTTACATATTTCTGATGTTGTTATGAATAAAGCCTTTCTTTTTTTACTCTGCGGTTTATTGCCGAGCTACGCGGTTGCGTTTAATCCAAGCCCTTTTATCGATAATTTGGTTTCGTGTAAAGGGAAAGGTTATACACAGTGTATTGATAACTCTGGTAGTGAAGCGGAAGTGAGTATCAGAAAGGTTGATCTTAACAAAGATGATATCGACGAAATTATTATTGAGATCCACGGCAGCTCAGTTGAATTTGGTATGGCTGGTGGTTATGTTCAGGTGCTAAAACGAGTGAGTCGTTACCACTATCGGATCATCAATTCATTGGCTGCGTACAGTTGTAATGTACTTGATAAAAAAACAAATGGTTATTTTGATCTTAACTTTTCAGGACCAGGCCTTAATGTTCCCTATGAATGGTACTGGAATGGAGCGACTTACGCAGCTAGATAGTAAAGTCTAACTATGAGCTAATTTGAAAAAGAGGAAGCCAATAGATGACTCCCTCCAACAACATCAAAAAATTAGCGCTTATTGCGTAGGTAACGCTTACGGCGCTCTTCTTTATTCTTTGCTTTTTCTTCTGCTTTACGTTCAGCTTCTACTGCAACGTCGATAAGCTCTTGAGTGATCATCTCAGGGCGTTCCATCGTGATCTTACCCAAAGTACCATTACGCAGCTCATTGATCAGAATTTCTGATACTTTATGAAGATCGACACGACCGCCACCTTGTAAACAGCCTCGGTTACGACCAATCTCTTCTAATAACTCAATTTCAGAATCAGGAAGCTCATCATCTAGGTTGTAGCGTGCTTTTAGTAAGTCAGGGTAGGCTTGAGCTAAATACTCTACAGTAAAGAAAGCAACGTCGATATAATCCATTGCCGTATCTTTAACTGCGCCTGTTGCAGCCAAACGGAAGCCACTGTGCGGGTTTTCAACTTTAGGCCATAAGATTCCTGGAGTATCTGATAGCACAATACCATTTTGCAGATTAATACGTTGCTGCTGGCGAGTAACTGCTGGCTGGTTACCTGTTACCGCCACTTTACGGCCCGCTAATGTATTGATGATGGTTGATTTACCCACATTAGGGATACCCATGATCATGGTGCGAATATTTTTGCCCATCTCTTCACGATGAGGAACAAGCTTACGACAAAGCTCCATGATTTGATGAACTTCGTTGATATTGTCGGTTGTAATCGCAATCGCTTTAACGTTTTGCTCTTGTTCTAAGTGGTCAATCCAACGTTGAGTCATTTCAGGATCGGCCAGATCTCGCTTGTTTAGCACCTTAACAACAGGCTTTTCGTTCTTTTCACGAAATCTTTTGATCAACGGGTTTTCACTACTAAACGGAATTCGGGCATCAAGCACCTCGATGATCACATCTACTTTTGGTAGTGCTTCTTCAATCTCTTTACGCGCTTTGTGCATATGGCCCGGAAACCACTGGATAGTTTGGCTACTCATTTGATTCTTATACTCTTTATTTTTGTTAGTAGACCCATGGGGTAGATTGGGGTACTAAAACTTTTGTAAAGATAGCGGTGGACATCATTTTCTGTCCACTCTGGTAATGCTGCTATCTCTTACATACAAATACTTATCACTGAGTTTACCACAACTGATAGAGGATGCTTGCCCGTTAATGTATTTAGTCATTACAGCACCGTAAGTATGGTCAGTTACTGTTCGGTCCAGCTAAGGCCCGTATTCGACTGAGTACAAACGAGTGTGTAGAACGCAATGAATTCTAACATTCAGTATCAAGATAAAAGATCCCTTTAAATTGGGCATTTATTCATTTGTGAACTCTTCCTCAATTGTACTACGTAACCATGTAATCAGTGTTTACCTGTAGTTAATGACACCATATTATTTTGAGTAATAAATTCAGTCATTAATTAATCGATCTTAACGGATTCTAATCTACTAGGATCGCATTTCTATCTATGCGATCTTGGTATAATTTCCTCACTACTCTCAATATTACTTTGGTTCGAGTAAATGAAAATAAATAGTTACTTAAAAAAGATAGAACAAGGTCAACCAATTAATCTCGAACATTTTCAGCGATGTCTACCTTTTTCTGATAATAACGCCTGGAGAAAGATTTACCATTTTGTTCGAGTTCGTGATGGCTATCTGTTAACCATTGATGATATTGAAGCTCACAATGAATTGTATGTAGATAAGCCGAGTAATCGAGTTAGTGCCTCTAAATTAGGTCGCTCTCATGACTTTCAGACAAATTTCTCTCATCTATTGGTATTAAATCGTATTAATGATTCTCAGATTCCCTTCGTCGTTGTGTGTGATATTAATGGATTTAAGACGGAAGGTAAGCTTGTAGGCAAGCGAGCTATTCTAATTGAAAATATAGAGAATTTTTACAGATATCATGAGTTTATAGAGGCTCTTGGTCACTCAGGGTTGGTAGACGATAGTGATGTTATTTTTGGCTCTGGGAATCAAATATGCCATCACCTAAATATTTCGTTTCTATCAAATTATGAAGAAATCTATTGTGCTCAAGATGTTGAACTTGGCGGGCTGACTACATTTAAGACCTTAAAAAACGTATTACCGCAGTGTAAGTGGTTAGCTCCTATTGATTGGGAATCTTTCAAAGGTCGCTTTAAGTTAAAGCCTAAGAATAGTAGCCATCTTGCTAAAGCAATTAAACTCGCCAGAGAGCTAGATCTCAATACCGAGGCTGATTTAATGAACCAAACTCGTCATTTTATGGAGCAGGAAGCTTTTCTTTCTGTATTTAAACAGGATTAATTTATGCTAAAGAATGCCATAGATAATTTACTTATTAGTATTTCTCGTTTAATTGCTATTGATTCGGCGGGGGTGGCTATTGCAGAGATCGACCTTAGAGAGGGAGGAATTTTAATTGGTGGCGGGAATATTGGTAAAACGTCAATCCTCAATGCGATTCGGTTATTTTTATTACCAGAAGAAAACTTTAAAGATTCAAAAAACAAGTTTGGCTTTTCAGATAAAGAAGGCAACTTTTACTCCAATGATGAGTGTTTTGAACACTATTTTCCGAGTAGCACTAGCTTTTTGATTTTAGAGTGCGATAACTATTTAGGCGGCCCCATCCCTCACTGTCAGATACTCTATCGTGGTAGTTCAGAAAAACTTGATTATCGCCGGCTGTTTACCTCTCTAAGATATGAGCAAATACGCCACCTTTTTTGGGATGATAATGCTGGAGATGATGGAATTGGTGGACGAATCAATGATCTATCTCTCAGTAAAGTGCAGGCTTATCTTAAGAGTCATGATAAGCATTTCAAACCATTGGTACGTTCCTCTGCAATTAGAGATATTATTTACGCTAACCAACTACTCGATATTGATGCGATGCGTTTTTGTTTGTTTCCTCTTAATTCAACTAAAGATGCAGATGTTGATGCCTTTCGCGCGCTCGTTCGTTTGTTATTCGATATGAAGACTGGCTCGGATACGGTTCGTTTAGCCGTTGCCAATATTATTGAGTCCCGAAAAAAAGAACGTAAAGATGAGCTTAATTTCGATATTGATGCCTTTATTAATCATAACGAGAAGTTGTCACGCAGCGAGCTAACACTCAAAAAGATTGAAAGCCTAAGGCCCGTGTACGAAAAGCTTGTTTTGAGTCATCAACAATTAGTGAGCAATAAACATGCTGAAGATGCGTTGATGCAGTATGCCATGATGCTTGACAGCCGGATTACACACGAAAAGCAAATTCTTGAGCAAGAAGAGAAACGGCTAACGTTACAGAAAGGAAAGGTAAGCTCGGCTAAGAAAGCGTGTGATGGTACTCTTGATAAACAAAAGACGCTACAAGGTGAAATTAACGCACTGTCCCGTAGGCAGAAAAAGCTTGATGATACCGTACAAAAAACGAGTTTAATTGTTAATCAATATGATGAAAGCGAGACTATCGAATCAATTGTCTCAGGTCATCGTGGGCACTTAGCTGACAAAGAGCAAGCATTAGCATTAAAGCAAGATGCGCAGAAACGACAAACTGAATTGGAGGATCTCAAGCAGGAAGTTGGAAAACTTGAAGAGATGGAAGCTCTTTATTTGACTTCAATCAATGCTCAGGAATACAAGCTATTTAATCAGTTACCAGAAAGTGTTTGGATGAAATTAGCCGCTGTTAATCTTGAGATAGCGGAGTCTAACCCTACACGGCCTTTAACTTTGTCTGAACAACAAGCAATTAAATCTTTTACGGATTTGTTAGAGGAGCAAGAACAGCATTATACGCTCTGGGGACTAGAGCTTGAGCCAATTCAAGTGGACAATCGAGAATCAGATCAAATCCGCCTATCTAAGGTACAAGAGACATTAGAGCGCAAACGCAAGCGAATGTTGGACTTGAGCGCGATGGATAGTCAGTCTCGCTTTGAACGCGTTAAAGACATATCTGTACTTGAAACTGAAATTAAACGTACACGAAACGAAATCAGCTTGTTGCTTGCATACACCAATGACTCTCATCAGCTTACAGAGATTAATAAAGAACTGGCGGAAGCTGAACAAGCTCGTGATTCGTTAGGAAAACAGTTCAACACACAAAATGAACAGTTAGTACAAGAGAAGCTATTGGTTGAAGCGCAAACAGGCAAACTAACTGAGAAAAAAGAGCAGTTAGAAGAACTAAATGGTTATCAGGTTAGGGCTAAAGCGGAACTTCAAGCGCATCATCTGCCAGTAAGTGATTTTTCAGTCTTACCCGACCAAACTGTGGACTTGTCGGAAGAAACACTGCACAAACGAATTGAGAGTCTATATCGTAAGCGTCAAGCGAAGACAGATGTTACAGAGAGGCTTCAAGATTTCGTTAGAGAGCAAGTGTTAGAAAATGACGATAAGTTGATGCTTTCTCACCTTGATGATGAACTGCTAGAACATGCATTTCACCAGCTTCAAACGCGCTATCAAGGCCTAGATGAAGAGTTTGATATTTTGCGTAAACACTTTATTGAACATAAACACTCTGTTCACGCCATAATCAATGAGCTAAAAAATAATCGAGAAATGGTTCGCCAATTTGAGCAGAGTATCAATCGCGCGTTTCAGGGGGTAGTGATTAATGATTTGTCGCAAGTAGAAGCCAAAATCAAAGTGGAAGCTCGATTTGATGATTTGGTCAATGAAATAGAGTTTTTTGATACTCATTCTGATCAAAAAGCCTCTGAACAATTTATTGATCGTCTTAAGGCCTTTAGCAAAAAGTTTTTCCCAGAAGGCAAAGCTGCATTGTTAACGATGGAGCAGATAGTGTCTGGTATTTCATATCGAGTGAAAAAACAGGGACAAGAAGGCTGGGAGACTAAATCACAATCTACTTCGACCATTATGCTTATTAACATCAAACTGGTTGAAATATTACTTGGAAGATTGAGAAATAGCGCATGTTCCACTCAGTTTCCACTAGTTATTGACGAAGGAGCTTCGGTTGATAGCTCTCAATTTGATTGGCTGTTGCCGAATATGAAACAAGCCGGATTTAGAGTATTAAGTGCATCGACTAACTCTGCATCTAGTGAAATTATCTTTAAGTTTGGGCAGCACTTTCGATTAGACGCCATGCGCACAGCAACTCCTTATAGCAAAGCAAGAACCATTGCTTTTACTGGCATGCCAGAAGGCTTTGTGACAAAAGGAAGTCAGCTAGATAGAGAGCAGCTTGATATGTTTGGAGAAGCTGATGAGTGATCAACGCCTCCTAACTATCCCTACGTTTTCGATAATGCTTGAACATCACACCATCATGAGAGATGTGATTCGTACCATGGATGAGAGTGGTGAGCCTTATGTGAGAGAAGCGTCGTTTATTTCTAAATTGCACCGTTACATACAGGGGCAAAGCAAAGATAAACAGAAACAATTACGTACAGCCTTTTCTTCCGACAACTTGTTAGCTACCCATATTTTGGTGGACAAAGACGAGTTTGGTGGCGAGAGTCGCTTGATTTTTGATCGTGCGGTGATCGGAGTATTTCGTCTGTTTGATCGCAGTCTATTTCAAGACCTTACCGATGTGGCTCTTAAGATTCAGCTTGGAGGGATACGGTTACTCCTTGAAAAGCTTCAATCTGGAACCATGCTGTTTAGCAATAGTGACCTAGATTTCAAAGAGTTGATTGATGAGCTATTTCGTCAATTGAGCGAGCTGCTAAACAGCATCCGCCTGAACTTGGTCAAAATGCAGACTATCAACCAAGAGCTCAGCGATGCGAGTGAGCTTGCCGCCAAGTCTCATAATCCACAGGTATTTTCTGCTCTTCAGCAAGAGTCGATAGAAAAAATCTCTTTATTATTGTCTCGTCACATATTGCCAACTAGGCAGTTTTTAGATGAAAAAAGCCGTTTGAAAGATGGTCCGAACTTGTTTGAATGTCTGCAAAGCTTACGCAGTCAGTTCGATCAACATCAAGACTACCAGCGGGCTAATGCGATGTTAAGATATGAGGTGAGTTTTAATAGCTTTCATAAACAGATCAGCAAAGTTTCTCAATCGGTGGATCAGTTTTTGGCTCGTTCCAAAAAACGCCTTCAACAGTTTAATGCAATTGAAGGTGCTTTTAGTGAGCTGGTGAATGCATTAGATGCGACAAAACAAAACCTCAAGCGTAGCCAGATTGATGGGCAATTTGCTCGTGATAACGGAACTTTTATGGGGTTAATGCAGCAGGCTCGGCCAAAAGTGCTGCGTATCAGCAGTTCAGAAGCCTACTTAAACAACGTAGTGAGTGATATTGAAGCGCGAGTTGTGGATAGGAGTCTACTAGAGCATAGCTGTTATGTGGATTTAGTCAGCGTAAAAGATAATTCTACCGAGCAGAGGCTTGCGCGTGCAGAGCAGATCTTTGAGCTAGTCAAAAATATGAAAATGGCAGAGTATCAAGATCTTACTCTCTCACTACATCGTCGCCTTAAAGATTCTTTTTCTGACTATCACTTTGTTGATCTGTTGGAAGGTCTTAGCTTCATATTGCGAAGTGAAGCAATGCTTGATGGGCATGCAGTCAAAATGACCAACTTTCGCCAGCGTCTCGCACATGGCGACAATATTTATCTATACCGTAAAATTCGAACAGAGCGAGTAACTCAGCAATGACTCCATTTTCTCAAATCAACATGGTGAGAAGCCAGCAGATATACGCCACCTTTGTTAATGGCAAGGTGATTACCAAACAGATCTATGACCTTTATCAGCAAAGCTTTCTAGAGAGCCCTCTTTATACTGAACTTTACAACCATTTAGATCACTTTACCCAACTCTACCTTCATATCGGTTACACACTTAATTTCAATGTTGAAGGTGAGTTTTTCTATATTAGCCGCAGTGAAGCAGAAGAAGACGCCGACACGAATGCTACTAAAATTCAGGCAATGTTGTTGATTATTGCACGCTATTGGGTAGACAAAGGTTATGACCTCGATGATTTACTGACACCAGTAATTGGCCTCGGACGTACGGCATTAGAAGAGATTGCTGAACAAACGATTTATGATGATATTCGTCAAGCTCTCGGAATAGAGACATGGGATAAGGCCTTAAATTATCTCGCAGACAGAAACTTTCTCTATCAATGTGGTGATAAGCATTACATTTTGAGTTCAGCAGGCATGCATTTCCTTAATCTTCATGTTGAAAAGTACACACACGAGCAAGATTAGTTGGCTTTTGCTTTTATGGAAGGGCTAAGTTAGGTTGAAAATAGTTAGCTAACTTTCTGAATTAACTAAAAGTCTTAAACATAGTAGAATACTACTCTAGTTGCATTTAAGGCTTAACGCTGGGGTATTATTTACGGCACTTCAAGAAAAAACGTACGCTTTGAGCTTTAAACCCACTTAGGTATAGATTTTGGCTATTAATAAAAGCAGGGAATAAAAGTGGCTATATATTGTGGTAACAACAATTCTACTTATTTAATTGAAAATGCTAACGAATTTAAAGAGAAATGCCTTATTCAAGGTAAATCTCTTTTTACTGAGCACTCAGTGTGGAATTCATCAACAAACCAAGAGCTCATTGATTACTTCGTTGAAAACTTAGATGAAGGTGACGGTGACTTTTTTGAAAAGTTAGAAACTCAACTGGCAGATGCTTCCCCAGAAGCCAAAGTACTGGTGTCTGAAATGCTGTGGTTGATGTTTCTTTGCCCAAGCAATACTGGGCCTGAATCTAAACGTAACAGTATTGAAAGAGTATTTTCTTGGAGTGGATACGAGGTTAACACAAAGTCTAGGCAAAGGTTCCTTTCTGACAAAGCTTTAACCGGAATTGGTAGTGCTGGCACCGCATACAACACACTTCGCTGGCGTGAGCTTGTTTATGTTATCCGGTTGGTTGAAGCGTTGCTAAAGCTCTCTGACTTGGAGAGAAAAGAACTTTTGAAGGATGTTGAGCGCTTGCCTCAGTGGTTGGAGTCTATTCCAGAAAATGGCACGAGACAGTTTCGTCATATGTTTTTATATCTGCTGTTTCCAGAGGCCCATGAGCGTATCTTCGGTAACACGGACAGAAAGTCTATTTTAACAACTTTGGCCGATATATCGAGTGCCCAATATAACCGAATGCATACAAAAGATGCTGACGCTAAACTATTGGCACTAAGACAGTTATTTGAAGCTGAATATGGTACTCAAGAACTTGACTACTACGTCGAGCCGTTGCGTTCTAAATGGAAGGAACCTAAATCATTGTCCACTAATGAGGTCAACGATACAGTGCTGGAGTATAGCGTGAAGAGTAATGATAAACCTCAACCGCTTAATGCGATTCTCTATGGCCCTCCAGGCACAGGGAAGACTTACAACTCGATTAATAAAGCTTTAGAGATTGTTGACCCTGAGTTTTACCACCAACATAACGATGATCGAGTCGCTATCAAAAAACGATTCGATGAACTTCTAAACAGTAATCGTATTGGTTTTGTTACTTTCCATCAGAGTTTTAGTTATGAAGACTTTGTAGAAGGCTTGAAAGCGACGACAGAAAACAATCAAGTTAACTACGAAATCGAAGATGGTATTTTTAAACGCTTATGCGAATCTGCTCGTGCGAAATCAACAGTAAAAGAAGATCAAGATCATGTTGATATTAGTGGTCGTAAAATTTGGAAGATGTCGTTAGGTGATATCGCTGGTAATGACGCCTTTATCTATCAGCAATGTGTTGATAATGGCTATGTTCTTTTAGGTTATGGTGATGACATAAATTTCAAACAGGCAAGTGATCGTAAACAAGTCGCTCAAATTTATCGTGATAACGAAGTTGTTATTGAAAGTGAGAATAACAATTACTCAGTTACATCAGTTAACAAGTTTAAGAATGAGATGGCCATTGGTGACCTTATTGTAGTTTCAGACGGTAACCGTAAGTTCCGTGCTATTGCTGAAATTACAAGTGATTACTACTTCGATGACTCTGCGGTTGATGATGTTGGCTATTCTCAAGCAAGAAAAGTTACTTGGCGCAGAGTGTATGAGCCATCATTGCCGGTAGATGAATTGTTTAAAAAGAACTTGTCTCAAATGACTTTGTATCGTCTATACGATTCCACCATAGATACAGAGAAACTCCAAGCTATATTACAAGGTTGTGATGAAGCAAGTAATGTTGCGTCAGGACACACAATTGTTAGCAAAAGAATGTCGCCATCGAATCAAGCATCTTCTGATAAAAGAGTATTGATTATTGATGAAATCAACCGAGGTAATATTTCTAATATCTTTGGTGAGCTAATTACCTTGATTGAGCCTAGTAAGAGAGCTGGCGCTAAAGAAGCCCTATCAGTTAAGTTACCATACTCTAAAGAGATGTTTTCGGTTCCAGATAACTTACACATTATCGGTACGATGAATACAGCTGATAAGTCACTCGCTCAGATTGATATCGCATTACGCCGCCGTTTTCAGTTTGAAGAAATGATGACTAACTACGAACTGCTTGCAGAGATCCCATTAATTGATGGGATTGATATAGAGCAGATTGTTCGAGTCATTAATAAGCGAATAGAGTTACTGTATGACCGTGAGCACACGATAGGCCACAGCTTCTTTCTATCGCTAAAAGATAACCCGTCGATTGAACATCTGGCGGAAATTTTTGAATTACAGATCCTTCCGTTGCTGGAAGAGTATTTCTTTGAAAACTGGGAACGAGTAGCAATGGTATTGGGCGATCATCTTAAAACAGATGAAGGCTTACGCTTTGTTGTTGAGCAATTTGATGCGAACGAAATTGCTCAGTTGATGGGAGATGATTGGGACCAAGAGGGCATACAGCCTTATGTTAGAAACGATCACGCCTTTAAAGCCGCTGCAGCGTATATCGGTATCTATAATGTTTAGTAGGAATCATGACTCCGTGATTGTCGTTCGTGAATTCGGCTTGTTACTCAATGGTGGTAATGAGTCGAGTACCGACTGCCACTCAATACCCAGTAAAGCGTTTGAGTGGTTAATGGTTAACGGTCAAAGTAATAACCAAGATTCAGTTGATCTTATAAAGGTAAAAAAGCATGGTAGATCGATTGCTTTACAAGTGATCAATTATGTTGGTGTGTTAGAAACCCCTTGTGGTATTCGTATTGAGATTCATCCTAAGATATCAGATAAGCAAGACACTCAAGCTACCATGAAAGTGCTTCTTAAGATGCTTTCAACGGTTTATAAGCTTAACATGCATAGGTTTGAACATTCTTCTCTACAAACGTTAAACAGACCTCTATTTGAAGTATTGATTAGTTATTTCTTGAAAGAAGTTTCAAATATCATTCAGCAGGGTATCCGTAGTAGGTATACGAGAGTTCAAGATTGTAAGCCTTACTTAAAAGGTCAGCTACAAACTTCAAAGCAAATTAACCAAAGGCCTGGTTGTCTTAATAGTTTCCACATTTCTTACGATGAGTTTTCACCAGATAGAGCAGAAAATAGATTAATACGCTCTGCGCTTAATCAAGTGATAAAATGGTCTAAAAATAGCGATAACTTGCGTTTAGGTAGTGAATTACAATGTGCGCTTGATGATATCCCTTGCTCCAAAAATTATGCACTGGATTTTCGTCAGTGGTCCAAGGATCGTTCTCTTGTTCACTATCGCTCTGTAAAACCTTGGTGTAAGTTAATTTTGAATTACCAATCGCCAGTTTCACTATCGGGGCGACATAAGGGCATCTCAATGCTTTTCCCGATGGAGAGCCTATTTGAGCAATACGTAGCGATCAGGCTCGGAAAATCGCTTTCTCATGCACTCACGTTAAGAACTCAAGTAAGCAATTGCGCCCTAGTTACTCATACGCCCCGTAGCGGAAAGTCTCAAGAGTGGTTTAGGCTCAAGCCTGATATTGTTGTTTGGGATAAGACTTTGCATAAGCCGCTTTGTGTGGCCGATACCAAGTGGAAACGAATTAACGAGAAGCAAGCTACAGCTAAACACAAGTATGGTATTAGTCAATCTGACATGTATCAGATGTTTGCTTATGGTCAAAATTGTTTAGGCGGTTCAGGTGTGGTATATCTTATTTATCCGGCATACGAGGATTTTAATGAGTCTCTACCGCCATTTAAATTTGATAATCGTTTATCGGTTAAAGCTATTCCGTATGATCTTACAAACGATGAATGTGAGCTATTAAGTATGTAATAGCCAGAGCTATAGCTGTATTTATAGCGTTGGTGCTGAGTTTGACTGAGTATTTTTAATAAATATACTCTCCACTGTTTTTTAATAAAATATAGAAATTTCTCATCCTCAAACCATTAGAAGATCTAACTTAATGAATAAAAAACAAATTGAAGTCGTTGCTGCCGTGTTGATAAATGGTGGCCAGTTTCTGGCTGTTCAAAGGGGGGAGTCGAAGTTAAGTTATGTGAGTAAAAAGTGGGAGTTTCCCGGTGGTAAGGTTGAAGCTGGTGAAACACTTGTCGCTGCAATTACGAGAGAGCTTGAAGAAGAGTTAAGAATTACCATTGCAGAGCCTCAGTTTTTACTAACCGTTGAGCATAGTTATCCCGACTTTGATATTACAATGCACTGTTTCGTTGTTAATGTTCTGACACGTGAATTAGAGCTGACTGAGCATCTTGACTTTCGCTGGTTGAACAAAGATCAATTGTGGGATCTTGATTGGGCTGCTGCTGATGTAGCTGCGGTAGAGATGTTGAGTGTAACATTTTGATATCCAGCTATTATACCCAAGTACTAGGCGGTCACATTTAAATGAGCTTGATACTTGGGTATATTTCGAACTAACTACATTTTGTAACTGATATCTAATTAAACTCGCTACCGTATAAGACCAATTTATAGGCTAGTTATTTTTAATATCCAAATAGTTATATGTCTCTAAACCTATCTTTGTTTTAGATCGTTGACAGCAGCGATCAACCCAATTGAGAATGTTGGGGTATTTACTCATATCGATAACCGAATCAATATGATAAAAATTTCGAATCCAGATAATCCATGGGAACATAGCGATATCTGCAATCGAATACTCATCAGCGACAAGGTAGCGCTTACCCGTTAATTCCGACTCAATATAATCTAATACTTTGATACTTTCGTTTAGATAACGCTCTTTAGGGTAGGGATCTTTGACTTTATCTTTGGCATAGGTCGAAAAGTGACCGTAAGCACCAAATACGGTTCCCTCTGTACTTGCTTGGTAAAATAGCCATTCAATGGTTTGAGCGCGATGGAGAGGATCATTTGAGATAAGTTTATTAAATTTCTCTGCTAAGTAGAGCAAAATAGCGCAAGATTCACCAATAATTTGGGGATGCTCACTATCTTTCGATTTGTCTGCTAAGACCGGAATTTTATGGCGGGGATTAATTTTAGAAAAAGCTGCAGAGAACTGCTCGCCTTTTGTAATATCAATAGTGTGTAAATCATACATAACGCCCATTTCTTCCAATGCAACTGGAATTTTAATCCCATTGGGTGAACCTAATGTATATACCGTTAGATCTGACATGTGATCTCCTTAATAATGATTTAGGTATAAAAGGTGTATTAAGATTACATTATTTGTGACGAAATAAAAATGATATATCTGAAGTTATATATTGCTGAATTTAACGTTTAGTTCTAGAGCTAACTGGTTGAAATATAGATAAAGCTTCATTTCCTTCTTTGAATACTAAGAAATAGAATCAATCGCCTTAATTTCATATATGCCATTGATAATTATCAAGAGTAGCCGCAGGAATTTACCTCTATTATTCTGTTGAGAATGATTATCAATTAGGTGGGTTCATGAAATATTCAATAACATTGCTGACTTTACTGCCTTGTCTCTCTTATGGTAGCGAAGTAACAACGTTAGATGAAGTTTTGGTTGTTGATCACAATAGTGCGGTGTTACATCCAACTCGAATGGCGCAAGAAAAAATTATTCGAAATCAACCAGGAGGGGGAAGTTTAATTACAGATAAACCAATCATTAGTGCTCGCCCTGAAGATGCTTTGTCACAGCAAGCTGGCGTGGTGGTGCAAAGTTTTTCTGGCGGAAATGATCAAACGCGTTTAAGTGTACGTGGTTCTGGTATTCAAAGTTTTCCACCTACTCGCGGGTTAGCTATTTTCCAAAATGGTTTCCCAATTAATGATGCGGATGGCTCGTTTAATTTAGGTCTAGTCAATTTTTCAAACACACAGTTTATCTCAGTGCTACGTGGTGCCAATGCTCTGCGTTCGGCAACCTCAAGCTTGGGCGGTGAAATTGAGCTCTTTTCAAATCAAGGCCGTCAAAATAATCAGGTTTCTTATCAATTAGGTAGTTTCGGCCGCCAAAATACTTTTGCGACAGTCGGGGGCGAAAACAGTGATGGCGATATTAATCTGAGCGCTAATTTAGATGATTATGACGGCTATCGAACTCAATCATCTTCCCATCGAAAAGGTTTGTCGCTTAACTCAACGTATTTTTTATCAGACCATTTATCAAACAGCTTATACGTAGATTTAGCAAAGTTACGGTTCAATATTCCCGGCCCTTTGAGTAAAGATCAGCTAGAAGATGACCCAACACAAGCGAACCCTATGTATGCGAAAGCAAAGCCGTTTCGTCATTTAGAAAATATTCGAATAGGTGATCGACTCTCTTTTGCTCAAGGTCAGCAACGCTACGATCTGCAATTGTGGTATAGCCATACATTTGATGATTTCAAAACGCCAATGAGCCGTTATATCAGTCATATTAATACATACGGTTCTTCTCTATCTGCTGATATTAAGCTAAATGATCAACACCATTTAACTTCTTATCTTTCTTTTGATCAAAGTGATATTGATAGGTCGTTTTATGCTAAAAATAACGCATCCATGGGTGTATATAACCTTACTGCTAATAACCTACGATTTAATGTTCGAGATCATTATCAGATTGATCGGAACTTTTCTGTTATAGCGGGAACCGATTTTGCTTTATCTCATCGTAATGGCGAAAGTAAACATCAAAATCTGGACCAACTCTATCGAACTTTTGCCCCTAAAATTGGTGCTTTATATCAATGGAATGCAGCAAATACGCTGTTTACTAATGTCAGTTATAGTGCTGAGGTGCCAACATTTTGGGATATTCAAGATACTAAGGGTCAAAACGTAATACTTAAGCCTTTAGAGCAGCAAAAAGCCACCACGTATGAAATTGGTGCTCGTGGTTCACTGTTGGATAGTTGGTATTATGATTTAGCCATTTATCATGCCATTGTCGATAATGAAATTGTCTTAACGTACGATGATTCTGGTACTCAAATGGGGGCTTTCAACTACCAAGGAACCTCTTGGCATCAAGGTGTTGAATTGGCTCTTAATAAAACACAGCATTTTGGCAGTACGGAGCTAGATTATAACTTAACCTGGACTTTTAACCGCTACACGTTCCAAAGTGGGTTATATCAGGGTAAACATTTACCTACAATTCCTGACCATATTATTACGGCGCAAATAAAAGCGAAGCATGGCAAATTTGGTGCTGGAGCCGATATGAATTATGTCCCAACCTCGACACCTGTTGATTATGTTAATAGTGGACGCCAAGAGCTTGATCCATATTTAATTGTGAATGTTGGTGTTGATTATCAACCTATTACTGACCTGACATTGTGGGCTAAAGTCGACAATATTTTAGATGAGAATTATGCCGCGATGTCGGTTGCCCGTGATAAAGTCGGTTCTAGTAAGCAGCCTACGCAATTCCCTGGGTTAGGTCGTAGTGTCAATATTGGTTTTCAATATAAATATTGATCCGTCTTAAAATAATAGGAATTCATGGCCGAAGAGTTATCTCTTTGGCTGTGGCCTATAGATTCCAAATTAAAACGTTATGAATAAAAAAATAATTGGTTTTTGTTTTGCTTTCATATTAGGGCTTAATCCTGTCAATGCCTTAGCAATTACCGTGACTGATATGATGCAAAACCAAGTTTCAATTGATTCTCCGCCCAAACGAGCCGCTATTGCAACCGTACCCATAGCTTCTTTGCTTATTAGTTTAACGGATCAACCTGAGCATTTAGTTGGAGTCCATCCTTTTGTTAAAGAGACATTACTTGATGGCACGCTTGGGCAACATTATCCTCAATTACATACACTAAAAACCGATGTTATCGCACGTAATTTTACACCAAATATTGAGGCTCTCTTAGCTTTGCATGTGGATCTTGTCGTTCAGTGGGGGCATCTTAATCCTAAATTATATAAACGGCTACAGGCAGCTCAGATTCCAACAATTACGCTACTATATGGCACAGAACATTATAGTCAGCAGTGGATTACAATCATGGGAGAAATATCAGGACAGTCTGATAAAGCGTCTCACTTGTTGACCCAACGTAAAGCATGGATTGAGAAACTCCAACAACAACAGCAAAGATATCAAACCAAACCTAAAGTACTTTATTTGTCTTCTTGCAAAGGCAGTCGCTGTTTTTCCATGAGTGGAAACTCCAATGTTCAATTTGATATTGAACTGGCTGGTGGCATTAATTTAACCCAAGATATTCATACTCAACAAAATACCAGTATTAATATGGAACAAATTATTGAGTGGGACCCAGATATTATTCTATTGGGTAACTTTGATAAAAACTTTATGCGGCAAGATATTGAGAAAAATGCACTGCTATCTTATACCACTGCGGCTAAAAAACATCAGATATATAAAATACCGCAAGCTGGCTTTATTTGGGATGTTCCAAGCCATGAAAACCCTGCTTATTGGCTCTGGCTCAGTGCTATTTTTCATCCATCGGCTCCAATTAAACTAACGACGATTGATCTTAAACAGATGATAAAGCAGTGGTACGGTATTGAATTAACCCCACAGGATATTAAGGCAATTTTAAAAACAGATATAAATCGTTACGATGCGATATTACAGTTTGATCGTTAATGGATGAATAAGAATATAGTGTTCAAAAAGAGAAAAGTAACAGGCTCAGTTATTATTAGCTGGGTCTGTTACTTTTGTTATTGATAAATCAGATAGTCTTTTTAGATATTATTTTTTATTTAGTTCACAGGAGGATTTGGTTTTTCGGTGTATGTCTTTGCACATAAATAACGACTTTCTACCAAATCATCTAGCATGATCATTGCGCCTGATTCGGCAATAAACTGCATGACTTTGGTTGGATTTTTCACAATTAAACCACTAATTTCATCAATGCCATAATCAAAAAGAATAGGACATAAAGGCGCACTAGGGCCGACAAGTAGATGATGTGGGACATTACGGCTGCTACATAAAATAGGCTCTAAACTACCATTCATTAATGTTTGAGCTGTTATTGCTAATTGTTGCGCAGTTTGAAAAGCCATTGGTGCATCTTCAACCGCAATATCTCCAGGTCTGGGTTCCCGTTCAATAATTTTCGCGCTAGGCAATCGTTGCTGAACAGAACGAAAACCGCCAATGATGACTAAGCCATTCCCTGGAGGTGTAATCGCAGAAAATCCGCCAGTATGGTTAAAATGATACGGGTTATCAATTCTATTCCAATAAGCGTTGATGGCTGCCAGACCGAGAGCTCGACATAAAGGGTCGAATGAACAGAAGTATTGTGCTAGTTGAGCCAGTGTTTTTCCAGCAAAGCCTTCTTTAGGACGAATTGTGCGGGCTCCTTCTGTTCCTCGTTCTGGACTGCGAGCAATACCACATAAATTACCTGCTTTCACGAAAACCCAGTTAAAACCAAAAAGAACGCTATCTACAACGATGGAGTTTGGAATACTAGCTGCTAGTGCTTGTTCAAGTTGTCCGCCGCCAATAGCCTGAATAATGGCGAAAGGATCGGGTGTGATCCCGTGATGATTGATGGCGAATTCTAAGCTTGAACAAGTAAGGATTGTGACAGGGTAACCCAATGGTGTTGTATTGATTGTGAATAGATCATCTTGAGAAGAGAGCTCCCATCCTGTTTGTTGTAGTTGTTTAATCGCAGAGGTAAAGCAGATGGTTTTTTCTGAAGAAGAGGTATCTACGTAAAGTGTGTAATGATCCTGGCAGAAGGTAAGGGAATTTTGAGATATCTGCATGTAGAGCCTATGGTTATGTTTTGGAATGACTAAAAGTGATGAGACTAAAAACGGGCAAGATTCCCGTTTTTAGTTAAAAAGAAATGTAAATTATTGATTGTCTTTTAATAGATGAAGTAAAAATTTAAGGGGCTTTGTCGCTTGAATACTGTGTGGCATTTTAGCATCCATGATGGCCCATGAACCGGGAGTCATAGTGCGAGGCTCTTGATCAAAAGTGAAGATACATTCCCCTTCTAGTACTTGAACAATTGCTGGGCTTGATGCTGTATGCTCGGTCATTTCTTCATTTTCAGCAAAACCAAAGATAACAGCTCGAACTTTATCTCCTTGATATAGAGGGCGAGAGGTGATGCCTACACGAGGAATTTCGATTTCTTCAAGCAGATTTTCATAAAGGGTGTAGTTAAACATTAAGTTGTTCCTTCTTTTTAACAACAAAAGTAATGGCGGCTATATTTCGGCCATGTTCACGGAAGATATTTCGCATGGATAAAACTCGTCTTCTGACATCAGGTTTTAACACTAAATTTTTGAAAATTTTTATACATCCTATGATGCCTTCATCTTGTATCATTCGAGTTGGCTCAAGCAGATGCATAGGTGCCATAGCTTCATATTCAATATCAAAGCCACACTCTTGAATTAATTGACGCCACTCTCTAGCGGTTAATGGTTTCGCTGGGTGTTGAATGGCTTCGGTCAATGATTTTTGAATATCTCGTTGTCGATGAGGTGCAATATCATCAGGCGTTATACACATTTCATGAATACCAAACCGGCCATGTGTTTTAAGAAGACGATACGCTTCGATCATTATTTGTTTTTTTCGTGCAGTCGTTTGCATGGTTAGCATTGCTTCACAATAGACGACTGTTGCTATTTCCGAATGTAATGTCGAATCTTGAGCACTATTAACATGGCAGATTTGGTTCTTACCGTTAAGATAAGAACGAACAATCTCAGCTGCGTGTTCGTTTTGCTCTACTGCCGTATACGTTTTTGGCTGTTTTGCTAAAGTCATCTTAGCGGTTAATCCAACACCCGGAGCAAATTCAATAACCTCATCAATAGCCGTAATATTGAGCTCATTTAACATCTTATTGGTTAGTTCAAGCCCTCCTGGACGTAGTACTGTTTTTCCAATTTGAGCAAGTACCCAATGACCCGGTCTCTTTGTTATTTGATGATTTTCGCCCGGCATCGTAAGTTTGTTCGGCATCGTGTTTTCCTATCTAGTGAAAAATAATAGGAACAAACAGTAATAGCAGGGATACAAAACTTACCCAGCGGAAAGTTACGCTAATCTCATCCATAAAAAGTTCCTTATAAATATTGCATCTCAAATGATAATCATTATCATACAATGATGTATTTAAAATATATCTTGATAATTATCAAGTAAGGAAGGGTATGATGAGTTTTTCAATTATCTCTTTACTGAATAAAACGCAGTTAGAGAAACTGGCATCCCATCAAGAGAAACTCATTTGTCATACGGGATCGATACTTTTCCATCAAGGTGATGAGGCGAATCGAATGTATGTCATAGAGAAAGGCAAAGTTATCCTTTATCGTTTGATGCCTAATGGCGAAGAGAAAGTGTTTAACGTTTTTCTTGCGGGAGATGTTATTGCTGAAATGGCTTTGTTTATGTCGCCTCGTCAATATCCAATGACGGCTCGAATAGAACAAGATTCGGTTTTATTGGCTTATCAACATAACGATGTGAAGCAATTGGTTTCTGAGACCCCTGAACTTGCTGTTCGCGTAATGGAATATATGACTAATAAAATTCATAGCTTAGTTAATGATGTTAATATCTTAACGCAGGTCAATGCTAATCAACGTTTTGTTATGAAATTAGCTGAGATATATAAGAAACAAGGGCTAAAAACCGACAAAATTAATCTATTAACAACTAAAAAATTATTAGCTACTCAGTTAGGTATGACCCCGGAGACATTATCACGAGCGATTAAGCGGTTAAAAAATGAAGGACAAATAGTTGAAAGTGGAAACAGTTTGAAGATTGTGGATATTTCAGAACTCTGTCGCTCTGTTGAGTTAACTCCCGATATTTTTGAATAGGTGTTATATACTTAATTGTCGGGAACTATTTTGATATTAAGAGAAGGTGCATTAAAATTCGACCTTCTCAATATTATCATCTTAATAGTTAAGTGTTATCTATTAACTTTTATCGATTAAATTTTAATAAAATAGCTTTTTTTCTATATCATCAATGTTAAATATTACCTTTAATTCATTAAGTGTTTGATATAGTAGATTGCCAATATATTTATAAAAATAAGTTTGTGATTTTTCAATAACTAAGTGACAAAATCGTTCGCTCCATGGTAGAAGATATTGACTTAGAATTGTTCTAATACTGTGATAATAGAAATCTATATTTAGATTATCATCTTTTAATTTATACCATAAAGTTGAAATTACAGAAATCATTAAACCAATATGATCATATGGTTGTTGTTCCGTAAGATTAAATTGAAAGTGTTGCTGTTCTAAAAAATCCAACCATTGATAGGTTGATTCTCTTAATAATAAATTTTCTTCATTGAGGTATATTGAACCCCATGGTGGTGCTAATGGCATACCTAAACCAACAAATAGAGATAAATGATCTAATTGTATATTGTCAATGTCATTATTTAAATTTATCAATTTATTTTGTAATGATAATCTAATATTAAGTTTATTTTGTAAATATAGTAAAATTCCACTATCTTCAATTTCTGATAATAGTAATGATGTTGGTTCAAAATAGAGTGCTTGATAAAGTAACTTTAAGGTGATCTCTATATCAGAATAATCTAGTTTGTTTTGCTTTATTTGATTTTTATTCATATCTGTTGTCTATCTTAAATATAAGATACATCCTTGTTTCCTATATTAATTGGAGGGTCTATTTTTATGCTGACTTAACTTCAACTAAATTGGTACCTTGAGGATTTGCTTTTGCTAAGGCTGTAGGTTTTAATCGGGTAATCGTATTAATACAACCTCCGACATCTATACCTTTACTATCTGGTTGATACCATGCCCCTTCACCCAGAGCGACAACTCCAGGCATTATTCTTGGAGTGATCTTTACTGGAACCTGAATTGTTCCTCGATCGTTATAAATATGAATAAGTTGTCCTTGCACTAACTGGCGCTCTTTAGCATCAATAGGATTCATTATTAAAGCATCTTCAACTACTTCTCTTAGCCAAGGAACATTATGAAATGTAGAGTGAGGTCGACCTTTCGATTTAAAACCAATCAACTGAAGAGGATATGTTCTTTTCGTTTCTACGTCGGTATAACTCTCCCAGGTTCCAATATATTGAGGTAATGGGGTAATTGTATCTCCAATAGGTAACTGCCATGTTCTCGAAAACTCGGCCAATTTATGACTAAATATTTGAATTTTTCCTGATTCTGTTGGTAAAGGATTCGATTGTGGATCTAAACGGTACTCTTTTAATACATAACGATCGGCATCTGGATCAAATGGTAAACGAACTGTTTTATACTTTGATAATACATCATAGCTTGGAAAGTTAGGGTGATTTACTCTACTTTGTTCATAGAGGTAGCGTTGCCAGTCGTCCCAAGTTCTTCCTTCCATATATTGTTCTTTGACGCCAAATTTTTCTGATAAATCAGCAAAAACGTCGTATGGGTGACGACATTCATACATAGGATCAAGAACATGTTCAGTTTTGGTCACGTGAGTTGAAAAAGCAACAATTCGTGAGTTTTCTAGCCATGTAATATCAGGAAGTAAAATATCTGCGAATTTAGCACTGGCTGTCATGTGATTATCCATAACAAAAATAAATTCAAGTAAGTCTTCATTTGCTAACATTTTTGACATGGCATTACAATCTGAATGCTGATTAAGCAGCCAGTTTCCTTGATACATAAAGACACATTTAATATTTGTGTCTAATTTATCTACACCAACTATACCGTCAGTTAATGCTGTCATACTATTACCTCTATATACAGCTTCAGACCATTTAAAGCAGGGTACTTTTGCTTTAATTGGGTTTGTACCTGTTGGCATAGTGACAATATCAGTTTTATGGAATAAGAAATCAGAACCTCCATTATTGGTACCTGGTAGGCCAATCTTGCCTAGTAATATAGGTAGCATGAAGATTGCCCGAGCCGTTTGCTCTCCTGCTGCATGTCGTTGTGGTCCCCAGCCTTGGGCAATAAAAGGAGCTTTAGCATGACCTAGTTCACGGGCTAGTTTATAAATCTGTTGGCTAGGAATACCACAAATTGGTGCCGCATATTCAGGTGTCTTTGCTAAACCATCTTTTCCAAGTCCTAATATATAGGACTTATATCCATATGATGCATCTAGAGCAGGTATATTTCGTTCTGGTATTGCAGGTTCAGAATCGTAACCATAGCAATATTTTTTAACAAATGATTCATCAACAAAATTTTCTGTTATAAGAACCCATGCTAAGGCTTCAATGAGTAATGCATCGGTACCTGGACGAATTGCAATCCACTGGTCCTCTCGACCGCAAGCTGTATCTGTATATTGAGGATCAATAATAATGGTTCGAGCAGAGCTTTTAGCTTTACTAACTTGATAATGGTAAGTATCACTTCCTCCACTCATCCTAGTATTTGCCGGGTTATTGCCAAAATAAATAATCAAATCTGAACGTGATAATTCGGTTGGTGCACTGCCCATCGTGTATGATTTGTGGCCATATGTATAGAGGGCTGCGGTATCGATCTGATGACTACTATAATTTCCTGCAGGTGATAAAAAACCACCAATTAAATTGAGGAAGCGAGGTACGTAATGGTATGGCCCATTGGGTTTACCATAACCTATACGACTGAAGATAGCCTGGTTACCATGTTGTTTTATAATTCGACTGAGCTGTGAATGAACTTCTGTTAGAGCTTCATCCCAACTGATGCGTTTGAATTTACCTTCTCCTCGTTTACCAATACGCTTCATTGGATATTTTAGGCGATCTGGTGCAAATGTCCGTTTATGTAAAGATCGTCCACGCAGGCATGCTCGAACTTGATGTTGACCAAACTCATCATTACCTTGATCGTCTGTTTCTATTCGCTTAATTTTTCCATTTTCTGTAACTATTTTTAATAAACAACTTGAATGACAGTGTGCCCAGCAATTGTGCCATTTTGTTATTTCGCCTACGTGAGTATTGATAACTGCTGATGCAATTGCATTTAATGGGTGAGTAGAAATAAAGGCTCCAGTACCCAAGTAAGCACTTAGTTTTAGGAAACTACGACGAGAAAATTTATTTGTTTTGTTTTTTTCTTTTCTATTTTTAAACATATTGATTTCTTAATGGTAAATATAATTATAAACTGTTTATTAAGCTTAATTCATAAAAAGCAATACGACCGAATAATTCAGCAGTAATGAGTAAACTAACAATAATTATATAAGTTCTAATATTTAATTTAGTATCAATCCTTATGCACCAAATAAAAGATATTATTATAAGTATATTCTTTATAATCAATAACCATTCAATTAGAGCGGGTAATGTTAAACCAATAGTTGATAGTTTTGCATGTAGATCAAAAATATACCAAATATTTAAAGATATACTTATAAAAAGGATGGTGCACCATAAATTTTTAAAAGAAAAGCTATTCTCTTTAGATGATTTATTTATCAGTAAAGCTATGAGCAATGATCCAGGAATAAAACCACTATATATAAGATTAGTCCATGTCCATAAAGTATTCCAAAGATAAACAGTTTTTAAATAATAAACATTAGCAATTGCAATTAACTGTAATATGGCAAATAAGGTCGTAAATATATTTATTATTTTACTCAGGTAGTTACTTGTGTTTAACGCAGTAAGTATTATTAGGCTAAAAATGAGAGACCCAAAGATTGAGACCGTTATAATTTCAAGAGACATAGCTGATAGATGAGCTAAACCAAATAATACATTAGGTGCTCTTAATGGAGATCCCAAATGTGTTAACGCTGCACTCCCTGATACACCTAACAATACAAGTAATATAAGGTATATTTTTATTTTTTTGTGTTTTTCTTTAGCCATTGTATAGCTATTAAAAGGAGAGAAACGTAAAGCTTGTAGTAATAAAAAGCTAGCTGCTACTGTTTGGGCTAATACGGTGAAAAATACTAATGGAAGTTCGTGCATAATTACCACTCTGCCTTATTAGCAATATAACCTTGTTTATCTAAGGTTGGTTTAGCATGTCGATTATGCTGAATAACCAATGATGGTTTAGTCAATTCTGAATTAGGTAAGGGGGCAATATCAGCAGTATCGCCATATTTAACTCTTAGATCATCGATAGGACCAAAATCTAAAGCTCGTAATGGACAAGAAGAAACACAAATAGGCTTTTTTCCTAAGGCAATTAATTCAAAACAACCATCGCATTTCGTCATGTGTTTTTTTTCTGAATTGTATTGAGGGGCGCCATATGGACAAGCCATCTCACAATATCGACAACCGACACACACTTGTTCATCAACAACAACTAAGCCATCTTGTTCTCGTTTATGCATAGCACCAGTAGGGCAGGCTTTAGTACAAGCTGGTTGACTGCAATGATTACAACTAATGGAAACATAATAAGCAAAGATGTTTTGTTGCCATGTATCGTTATGTTGTTTTGTCCATTCTCCACCTGTGTATTCATATACACGACGAAAGTTTACGCCTATAGGTAATGTATTCTTATCCTTACAAGAGACCTGGCAAGTTTTACAACCGGTACATTTAGTCGTATCGACAAAGAAACCGTACTGTTGTGTCATTTTATAACCCTAAATTGAATTTAAATATTAGGGTCATATTGAGTAGATTAGAAGCGACTTTCTATAAGGGATTGCCACATAAATATTAAGGATTTGAACTATCTCCTCACTTTCGTTTAATGCGTGTAGGTGGAGGAGGAATTGTATCCAATATTGATTCAACATGAGTATAAATGGTAATCATCTCAGCTAGAGTTGTTACTCCTAAATGACGTAATAGATTAGATTTATGCACTTCTACAGTTCGAGGTGAAATGTGCAACTCATTTGATACATCGATATTATTATTACCCTTCGCAAAAAGAGCAAGCATATCTCGTTCTCGTTGAGTCAGTTGTTTATATTTTTCTATGGATAATTGTCGAATAATTTGCCGGCTACTGTATTCCAAGGCATTCTTTATCGCTTTTAATAAAGAATCGATATGAATTGGTTTTAATAAGAAATCAACGGCTCCTGACTTTAATGCATCTACAGCCATCGGAATATCGCCATGTCCGGTGAGAAAAACAATTCCTAGTGAACTATGGAGCTGATTGAGTGCTATCTGTAATTCTTGTCCGCTCATGCCGGGCATACGACTATCTAAAACTAAGCATCCAGTGATCATTGTTCCTTGTTGTTGAATAAACTGCCAAAATAAATCAGCAGATAAAAAGCAGTGAGGTTCATATCCTTCTCCTTGAAGTACAAATTCTAAAGCGTCTAAGACAGCATCATCGTCATCAACTAAAAATAAATGGGTTTTTGTTAACATCAAAATCTCCTAACATAGGGGAAACGGACAATAGCCAAGCAGCCTAAGCTAGGTATATTAAGCAGCTCAAGTTCACCTTGGTGAGATTCTGTAACTTCTTTACATATTGCTAAACCTAATCCTATGCCGTGTTTTTTTGTTGTAATAAAGGGTGTTAATAATTGCTCGAATGGCATAGGTAACCCTTGACCTTGATCTTGGATTTCTAATTGAATCTTATCGCTATTTTTAAGTAATGAAATGCTGACTTTTTCCTGTTTGTTTAATTTAGTAGCATCTATAGCATTCGTTAGAAGATTAACAAGTAGTTGCTCTATTGCTGCTTTGTCACATAATAGATACACTTTCTCATTAATGTCTTGCCAATATAAATGGATCTGCTGTTGATTAGCGTAGACTTCGACAAGACTAATAGCATCCATAATGATAGAGTTGATATCAAATAACTCTTTTTCTATTGTTTTTTTTTGAAGTAAAGACCGAAAACGACTCACAACCTCATCAATTCTAATCGCTTGCCTTTGTATTTTACTAAGCAATAGTGTGATATCTGTGTCTAATCGACCTTGCTTTCGGCGAGATATCTCTCCTTCGGCATAGAGGCGAATAGCTGCTAATGGTTGATTTAGTTCATGCGCTAAACTTGATCCTAATCGATCAACTAATGCTCTACGGTGAACAAGCTGTAAGCTTTCTTGTGCGCAACGAAGCTTATAACTGTTCCGTCGATAACGGACGGTAAGAAAAATATATTGGCTTGGTAGAATAGTAAATAAGATTAGAATAATTAATGCAATATAGTAATTATTTACTAGCCACTGCCAGGCTCCATGCCACCACTGTTTTTGGAGTGGGTGTACGCCAAGTTCTGAAAATAATTTATCCAGTTCTACTTCACTTTCAGGAACAGACCAACCAAGAGATTGAGCACTTTTTGCAGCTAAAGAGTGAGGTGGAATATTCAGTAAGACTTTTATAATTTGTTTTGCTAAGGGGCGATCTGCCGTACTGGTCATAGCAAAACTCCAATTAGGGTACAATGGAGTCGATGTCATGCACATATCATTAGCACTATTTTGTTGACCTATAATGCGTAACTCGTCTTCCTTTAGCTCTTTTTTAGAGATCATAGATTCAACTAAACACACAGGAAGAATAGCAGCATCTATGTTGCCACTAATAAGGGCTCTTACAACTGATTCATGAGGGTATCCCAATTCAATTAATTGATGAAAATAATGAGATAAAGCGTAATTTTGAGCAATTTCTCTAGCAAAAGCCATAAACCCCCCAAAAGCTTGTTGGCTGGCAGTACCGATACGATGGCCAGATAATGAGCTAATTGTTGTTATGTTACTTGTGGCTTTTACCCAAACTGCAGAGCCTGTCGAGAACGTACTGCCATCTCCAATTGGACTGATCAAGGTAGCTAACCGTGCTAAAGGATATTTTCGTCCAATTCGCACACACTCTGAAGGATTAACAATAATAAAAGGTAAGCGTTGTTGGGAAATTTCTTGTTGTAGTTGTTCTAATAGCAGTGGTTGCAATACAAAGTGATAATGGGGAATCTGAGTATTAAGCAAATCAATTGTTTTTTGCCAACGTTCATGAGCTTCAAGTTTGCCTCTATCGGCAAAAATACCGACTGTAATGGTTTCTTTTTTTTTAATTAAGCTCTGAGCGTATATTTTTGAACTATTCACTAAAGACAAAATGGTTAAAAATAATAATAGTTTAGAGCTAAATAATAAATTAATTTTCATAAACAACATATTGAATATAATGTAATTGACTTGATAAGGTTGTTCGTAGACTATTTAAAATAGATCTAAATAGATAGATTTTCAAATTATAAATCACATTTAGATTTAAATACTGTAGGGTTAAATTAGCTGAGTATCCATTGTCATTAGTTTGTTTTGATTAATTTAATTTTATTGTAGAAATAAGCTCAACCTAGCAAATAGTTTAGATTTTTCATCATTAGTATATTAAATGTTCATTTGATCATAAGGATATTTATATTAAGAATAGAATAGTTCATTTTTGTGCTCTTCAACTGAGAAACCGGACTTTTGTCCTGAAACATTACTTATTATGTTCTTTATGATGAGCTTAATTAGAAAGAAGAGGATATAACAAATGACAGCTCATATTGCTGGCTCAATAGAAGATTTTGCATCCACCGTAATTATGCCAGGTGACCCATTACGGGCAAAATACATAGCCGAAACTTACTTAGATGATGCCAAGCTAGTTACAGATATTCGTAATATGTTAGGGTATACAGGATATTACAAAGGGCATCGTATATCTGTTATGGGGCATGGAATGGGGATCCCATCAATGGTACTTTATGGTCATGAATTAATTAATAATTTTGGAGTTAAACGTATCATCCGTATCGGTAGTATTGGTGCTACTCAAAAGGATGTACAGATGCGTGATGTGATTTTAGCTCAAGCCGCTGGGACTGACTCTCCAACGAATGCTAAACGCAGTAGCGGCTATCAAATGGCTACCTCAGCAACTTTTGAGTTATTACACTCAGCTTATATAACAGCGCAAGAAAAAGAGATTAACGTTAAAGTTGGAAATATTTTTACAGGGGATCTGTATTACGACCCGGATGAAGACTTGATTGCAGCTCTTGAGCGTTTTGGTGTATTAGGTATAGATATGGAAGTTGCAGGTTTATATGGCCTAGCTCATCAATTTGGCATCGAATCTCTTGCTATTTTAACAGTCTCTGACCATTGTATTACCGGTGAAGAAACTACGGCAGAAGAGCGACAACTTTCATTTAATAATATGATTGAAATTGCTTTAGAAACAGCGATTAAATCATAACATTATTGATTGAGAGAGTTAAAGATTTAGCTCTCTCTTTTATAAAGAACATCTATATTAAAGATCCCTGGAGTGAATTATGAAAAATAAAATAACACTCACTGCAATAAGTTTTTTAGCTAATTTCATTATGGCAGGATTCGCTACTCAATTTGGTATGCTAGTGGAACCTCTTGCGACTACATTTAACGCTAATATTAATGAAGTTGCGTCTATTTTTTCATTATTAAATGGTGGGGCACTTGCTGGTACAATAGCCGCTTTTTTCGTAATTGAAAAAATAGGTATTAAACGCATGACTGTTCTGTGTTATGGAGCTATAGCAGTTTCTGCACTGAGCTTATATATTGCGCCATCCTTATTTATAGTTATGCTGGGTATGACAATTATTGGATTCTGTGGTGGAGTTGGGTTATGCATTGCAGGAACTATCGTTGTATCAGTTTGGAAAGATAAAACCCAAAGCACAATGTTGGTTGTCCAAGACGCGACGTTTAATATTGCGGGGGTGGTTTTTCCTCTTATTACAACTTATGCTCTTACTCATGCAATGAATCGGAGCATTAGTTATTTAAGTGTTGGTGTGGTTGCCTTAGCAACTATGTTTGTTGCTTTGCTGACAAACTTTAAGCAATGTCATGAAGATGCTGAGTCAGAACATGTTACGCAATCTGAATGGAACTTTGGTATTATCAGTGGTGGTATTGGTCTATTCTTAGGTATGTTGGCTCTCTATACATTCCTTACATGGGCGCCAATGTTTGTCAAAGAGAAATTTGATATTCCTTTTGAACAAGCTGGTAATATCATTACTCAATATTGGTCTGCTGCACTTGTTGGTGCTTTAGTATCAACTGTCATTGTTTCTCGAATGAAAATTCAAACTTTTTTATTGGTTATTATTTTCATTGCGATGTTGATTACTAGTATTATTGTGACTACAGATAAACTTTCGTGGTTGTCATACCTTACTTATGGCTACGGCTTTGCTTGCGCTGCGCTTTATAATGCATTTATTGCTTATGGTGTGTCCTTTGTTCGTAATGCAACTAGTAAGAATGTTTCTTATATACTAATAAGTGGTAGTGCAGGTGCAATGTTTAGTCCCGCAATTAGTTCAGTATTAGAAAGTGCCGTAGGTCTACAAACTGTTATGTATGCTATTCCAGTAATTTATGCTGTGATAGTGTTTATGTTGGTGGTTACAAAAAAATTAAAACCGATGATAAAACATAACAAACAAACTGCATAATTGAGTATACAAGTAAAAGGCCTGATTGTTGAAGTGACCCCATAAAGTTGGACATTTCTGTTAAGCTGCTTGTAAGGCCTGATTTCGATATTCCATCGGAGTCAGGCCTTTTATTTTAGGCCTCTACAAACGCTTTTAATCCTTTATGATCTAAAATACAAATTCCCTTTTTTTCTTTTATAATAAAGCCTTTATTTTCGAGCTCTTTTATTGCCCGTCGATATACCCGATCTGAGGTTGCAAATCGCTCTGCTTCTAAATAGTCTTTATTAAAGCCATCAATAGGAAGATCATTGAGATACTGATGATAGAGATCATACGCGACATTATAAGTGATAGGATATAGGAGTCGACGAGAGAGAATCTCAACAGTGTCTTGATAATCGATAGCAATAGCGCTAGCAAAGTATAGAGAAAGTCGAGGGTGGTCGAGTAGGCAGCGTTGTAACTTTATAGTATCAATAGTAGCCACTTCAACAGCCTCGATAGCAACGATGTCCATCTGGCATCGATATCCAGTGAAAAACTCCATTTCACCAAATAACTGTTGCTCACAATCTAAAGTACCTAATAAGAAAGTTTTACCATTTCGTGCTGTTATCCCCATAGAGATCCGACCTGAATCAACAAGATATAGATTATCTACAAGTTCACCTTGAGTGAGGATTTTTTCATTCTCATCAAAAATTCGGCGTGTTGAAATACAATTACGAATTGTCTGTTCAATAAGCTGTTTGTCTTGACTCCATTCATCTTCAAATCGTCCTTTACCAAGCGTCTGAAGTTGCATTTATTTACCTTAAATATGATGATCAATATGTACGGATGATAGCATTATGGAGATAAATAGCTCTATTCCAAATTAGCTAGAGTGTTTTTTTAGGTTACAGATTCGAGTTAACTTCTATCAAGTCGTAATACTCATATTTATTTTAGATTTTACTGGTAAGTAATTGAAATGGATTGTACTGGTATTAAGAGATGGTTTTGATGTGAGGGCAAACATAGCTACAATCGAACCGTTGTAGCTATGCTTATTGATTTATCGATTAAGAATGAAGCGTTTTAATATATTCAAAATAGCCAAATACGCCATCTAGGAACATCTGTACCGCAAGCATAAGTAGCAACATACCCATTAAGCGTTCAATTGCAGTTAATCCTTTCTTACCGACAATGCGCTCGAAGACTTCAGAGAACATTAAGATAGCAGCGGATGCTCCCCACGCACCAATTAAAGCAATACTCCAGTCAAACATACGATTTGGATCTTGGTGCGCAACTAAAATCAAAGTTGCCAATATAGAAGGACCAGCAAGCATAGGAATAGCAAGTGGGACCAGAAATGGTTCTTCACCTGCAGCCATATGGCTAGAGCCTTCTTTGGATGGAAAAATCATTCGAATTGCAATAAGAAATAGAATGATCGCACCAGCAATAGAAACAGCTTGTTGTTTAAGATTTAAGAAGTTAAGTACGGTTTCTCCCACAAATAGAAAGAGAAACATGACTAACAACGCAAAGCAAAGCTCCCGAATTAAAACGATGCGTCTTCTCTTTTTATCTATATGCCTAATGATTGATGAAAACATAGGGAGATTTCCCATAGGATCCATAATCAAAAAGAACATAACAGCAGCAGAAAGAGTGTCCATAGCGTACCCTAAATAAAATGTTAAACAGTCTGAGAGGAATCTCAGGAATTAATGATATCGATTATCTGAATTGTAGCGATTCGGTGTGCTTTATGAGTAAAAGCAGGATAGTGTTCCGTATTATTAAAATGTCTCGCCGTTTTTCGGGCGTAAGTCTACGCTTTTCTTTTACGAACGCATAGATATATTTTGTACTTTTTAACGGCATTGTGTGCGTTATTTTATCTAGGTAAACGATTGTTTTTACCTTATATGTTGCTTCTTTGGGCAGGAGTTATAGGTGAGTAAAGAGTAAGTAAATGCTTGGCGACAGTATGAGCGTCTACAAAACGTAGGTTTGATCAAAAAGTGCTATTTTAATCGTAGTATTTTGAGATTTAGGGTTCGTTATTAATAAAATGACTGCTAGTATAATGATTAAAAGTGTGAAGTGTTTCTAATCTTTGCATAAGGTATAGAATAATAACAATATGCTTTTTCTTTGAGAAAGCACTCCCAGTATTACGCTTAAATGAGGTTTGGCCGCCACTATGTTAAATGTTAATACATCTACTTGTTACAACATAGCTGAACTTACTCTTTGCTCTACATATCTGTAAGTTATTCGTGACAAACCCGGATTGATACTCCGGGTTTTTATTATCGAGAAAATGAATGATTATATTGTAATACAATTAACGGATTCGTTTTCTCGGTCCTGCTAGCTGCATCATAATAGCATCGAGATTAATGGTTTCATCTAGAACTAAAGCGAACCAATCGTAACTCAGATCCAGTCCTTTTATATGGCCGTAAGTACCGTAGTATTTGAAACCAAACTTATCTAAGTTATTTATAGATGCGTGATTGTCAGGTTCTACAATAGCGTACAGTACCTTTACGCCATTCTTCTTAGCGTAATCAATCCGAATTTGGGTAAATTTAGCGGCAATACCCATACGTCGATAGTCTGACGATACAAATAAGTACCCTAATTCAAGATAGTCAGACTGCGTTTCAGATCCCTTGATACTGGCCATACCAATAACTTCTTGTTTGGTATTGACGGCGACGACATTCAAAAATGAGTCAGTAAGACTTTTCCAATTTTTTGTTTGGCGATTAAAAACAATCTCTGCTTCAGAAACAAGTTGAGCGTTAGGAGCAGTGATAAATTCAAAAGAATCGTGAAACATCGAGAACCTGCAAAGGTAAATAATCAAAGAAAAATGCTCTTGAAGCGATAAGTGCTCAAAAGGCGGCGTAGTTTCTTTTTTGTTTGATTAAAAAGCAAGGGATTTTTAAGCGATTTTCTTAATTATTGAGAAATATAGGGTGTGAAATATGCTTACGCAAACATTGTTTTCTAAAATGAGGGACTTAAGTACTGGAAACCACCTTTGTGAGGAATAAAATTGAGTTTTTATTTATAGAATGGAGGTAGGGTCATGAAAAAAGCATCAAAAAATAGAAAGTTGTGGTATTTCCATATGCATGAAAAACGCAGTAATGCACCTGTAAGAAAACATATGAAGGTTTAAAAAAGCTAAATAAGCTGAAATTCTTTTCTATTCGCTCTCTTGTAATTTTCGATATGTATTATAGTATATATCGAAAATTCATGGAGAGTATTATTATGTCTGTAAAAACCTGGGCTTATTCATCTTTGTTACTCGCACTTTTTAGCCAAGGCGTTATGGCAAAAGATGTCACAGTGTTTGCTGCGGCTTCGTTAACCAATGCACTAAACGAGATTTCTGCTGATTATAAAAAAGAATCTGGAATGAATACGGTGATGTCATATGCCTCTTCTTCTACATTGGCTCGTCAAATTGCACAAGGTGCGCCTGCTGATATTTATCTTTCTGCTAATGAAAAATGGATGGATTATGTTGCAGAACAAGGTGTTATTGATAAAAATTCTCGTATAGATTTACTGAAAAACGCCTTAGTGCTGGTGGCTCCAAGTAACTATCCCGAAAATAAGATCACGATAACTTCATCGTTCGATTTAACAAAAGCACTTGATGGTACTCGTTTAGCGGTTGGCGATCCTGCTCATGTTCCTGCGGGTCGTTATGCCAAGCAATCTTTAGAAAATTTAGGGTTATGGAAACAAGCGGAACCTTTGTTAGCAAGAGCAAATAATGTGCGCGGTGCTTTAGCTTTAGTAGAAAGAGGTGAGGCTAAATTAGGTATTGTTTATAAGACCGATGCTGATATTACCAATAAAGTTAAAGTTGTTGCGGATTTCCCTGCTGCTTCTCATAAACCAATCACTTATCCTATTGCTATTGTGAAAGGTCAAGAAGATAACAAAGATGTTGTTAGCTTTTATGATTATCTCCGAGGGAAGCAAGCTAAATCCGTGTTTACTAAATATGGATTTACAATCGTTAAATAGCTGACATATTGCAACGGCTTGATATGGTGATGCTTATTTGGAATAAATGATGTAATCTCACAAGTATCTTGAGTTACACATAAGTAAGAAGGTTTTTATGCGTCGAACACTGATTGTGGCAGGTTTTATAGCGACACTTGCTGGTTGTAGCAGCGCTTCTCAGAATACTGAGTCTCAACAAGCGGCGGAGCAGCAAGGCTACAATGATGGTTGTAAAGGAGCCTTACAAAATCAATGGCTACCTGCTCAAACAACTTTAGATGCAATGAATGCAAAAGATAAGCTCAGTTATCAACAAGGCTGGAAAGCTGGATTTCAGCGTTGTGTTATTGGCATAGGACCAGTAAAAATTAACAGTTCCATGCCGATTGCTAAAGAGCATATCAAGCCCGAATCGATGACTGAATATGGTTACGATCAAGGGTGCAAAAATGCGCTTCAAGGTACCTATTCAATTCAAGATGATTTTGCAAATGCGCCTAAACTTTCTGGTACGGCTGCTGAGTATACATCTGCATGGCACCGTGGTTATAACCGTTGCCGTATTGGATTGGGGCCTGTAAAACTGGCTCCTGGATTAATGGTTCCAAATCAGCATACAAATAAATAACAGCTCTAAAATAAATGTAAAAAAGCGAGCTAATAGGTTAATTTAGCTCGCTTTTTATTAAACTCTTTTATGAGAGCATTTTTAGATAAAGACTTAAAACTCTTGACGACCCATCTGGAAAATATGCTCAACCTGATTGTTATCATTTAATAGAACAATATTCGCTTTATAACCTTCAGTAATTTTACCGTAGCTATCATCGATTTTAATGGCTTTTGCCGGATAAAGAGAGGCCATTCTCAGTGCTTCTTCTCGAGATAGACCAACATGCTGGATTAGATTACGAACGCCCTCAATCATCGTAATTGCCGCACCCGCAATAGTCCCATCTTCATAATGACACTTACCGTTTGTTACATACGCTTTTACACCTGCCATATCGTATTCGGTCATATCTGTACCTGCTGGTGTTACAGCATCGGTAACCATAAATAATTTTTCACCCATAAGTTGGTGAGCGATACGAACCGAAGGATAATCAGCATGGATGCCATCTACAATGATCCCTGCATGAGGTTTTTTATCAAAAATATAACCAACAACACCTGGTTCACGAGATCCGAGGGGAGTCATTGCATTATATAAATGAGTAGCCATCTCTAAACCATTTTTTTCGCATACTTGAGCATAGGTTGCATTGGTGTGACCTAGAGAAACAGTAATTCCTGCATTTCTAACAATATCAATAGCTTCTTGACTAGTATTTTCAGGAGCTACGGTTAGAACTCGAATCTTATCTGCATTTTGAGCAAAGAAGCGCGCAGTTGGTAGATCCAATTCACGAATAAATTCTTGGCGATGAGCGCCTTTCTTTTCAATACTAATGAATGGTCCTTCAAGATGGAGACCGAGCACGCCATGAGTTTCTGGCTGATCTAATTCACCAACAATTGAGACAATATTTTCCATTGCTTGTTGATCGCTGGTGATAAAGGTGGGTAAAAATTGAGTTGTCCCCGTCTTCAAATTTGTTTTATTCATGATATCTAAGGTATTTAGACTAGGATCGGTATTAAGTAATACGCCACCACAGCCATTTAACTGTAGGTCAATAAACCCTGCCGTTGCTAAATAGCCTTTACCATCTATTTGGACATTAGGCAGTTGCATGTCCATTATTTTATCATTCGAAATAACTTTTGTAATTGTGTCATTTTCAATAATGATAATTTGATTGTGATGAATTTCTACACCATCGAAAACGTTAACATTAGTAATCGCGTACATACAGGGCTCTCGTTATTGTAAGTTATTTTTCTTTGTGAAATAACATACCAGTCATTTTATAAGCAGGTCAAGAGAAAGCAATCTGATCTGAGCGTGATAGAAGTTATAAATGGTATGAAAAGATAAGTTTAGTTAGGGACGGTTAATGTTTCTTTTGTTCAAAACAAGCGATAATAAGTGGTTATTAATCCATTAAACAGTAGGTTGCTTGATGTCTCCCCAAACTATCTTTGCGAGTGTTGCATTAGTTATCGCATTAGGTTCTCTTGAAAAAAGTATTGTTACCACACCATTACCATTGATAGGGCAAGATCTTAATGCTGGCCAAGCACTAACTTGGGTAGTAACTGCCTATTTATTAGCAGCAACGGCAGTATTACCTGTTTATGGAAAGCTTAGTGATATATTTGGGCGAGTGAAAATGTTAAACGTTAGCATTGTTCTCTTTATGCTCGGCTCTGTTGCTTGTGGTTTATCCGACTCTTTAACTCAGTTAATTCTGGGACGTATTTTACAAGGACTGGGTGGTGGAGGTCTGATTGCATTGGCATTTACCGTTATTGCCGACAGTATTCCTGCTCGTGTTGTGGGCAAGTATCAAGGTTATATTTCCATTGTTTATGCGGTATCGAGTATTGCTGGTCCCTTGCTTGGGGGGTACTTTGCTGAGCATTTAAATTGGCGATGGGTATTTTGGATCAATTTACCGCTTGGAATTCTGGCGATTTGGATGATCAATCGTAATTTGAAACATTTAAGTACAGGCCGTAAATCTCCATTTGATTGGAAAGGGGCGGGGCTTTTGATGTGTTCAACTACATTGACACTATTGATATTATCTCCTGAAGCTAATTTACCACTAGGGTGGGCCGCTTTTGCATTATTATTGTCTCTAGTTGTTCTTTATTGGGTCGAACGTAGTGCCAGCGATCCTATTCTTCCTGCTCGTTTAGCCCGTTTACCTGGTTATTTAGTTAGTGTCAGTCTAATTTTGTGTTCTCAGTTATTGATGTTTGCTGTCTTAGTATATTTACCTCTTCAAATGCAGTGGCAAAAAGGGATGACAGCATCGGAAAGTGGCCTATTTATGATGGTCTTTATGTTCAGCATTACAACAGGTGCATTTATAGGCGGTAAGCTGATTGCTCGCTGGGGAAATTATAAGATCTTTGTTGTACTTGGTTTCTTGATGGCTTCTCTAGCGTTATGGCAATTACACTTTGGGTTATGGATCCGTGTTGCATTAGCTTTTGCTGGTCTTGGCTTAGGATTTACTCTGCCAGCTCTTAGCGTAGTAGTACAAAATGTATTGCCGTCAAAGGATCGTGGTATCGGTATGTCTTTGTTTAACTTTGGTCGAGAGTTAGGTGGGGCTATCGGTGTTGCCGTGTGTTCAGCTGTATTTCATTTCCAGCTACCAAAAGATATTGTAATTAATAAAGCTGATGGACTAGCAAGCCTTGAACCTCAGTTACTCGCACAAAGTTTTAATACGACTTATGTTGTGATGGGGATTTTTGCTTTAGGGGCTTTCTTGTCTGCAATCATATTGTTGAAGTCTCAGTCCTTAGCGATAGATATTGAGAAACAATAACTTCTAATGCCTTTATGGTATATTTTATGTTGAATTAAATTTATAAAATACTGTTTGATTTTACGTAATTTCGAGAATTGATGTTTACTATCAGGAGATAAATTCAATAAAGTCAAAAAAATGACATTACCCATACATGCCCATTAGATATATATTGACCCTGTTTTATTGTGTGATAAATTCTCCATGCATATAAAAGGGGTCTGTATGAATATAATTGATTTAAGAGATGATTTAGTAGTCGAATCTGTACAAGGTTCTGTATATACAATTGATAATAAAGGAAACTTAGTTCAATTATATGCAGGTAGTCACCTTAATAAGGGCGATAAAGTTATTTTACAAAATGATGCTTCTTTTGACGCTCTTGTTCATAATCAAACTGTAACATTTGATAATAGTGCAGATAACATGACTGTTGAGGATTTGAAAAATTTACTCAATCAACAGTATGCTGCAACAGTACATCAAAATTATATCAATCAATCTCAACCAGATGATGATTTAGCTTCTTCTCTGTTAGTGAAGCAATCTCATAGTGTTGATCATCAAATTTCAAATAACGTAACCTTAGATACTATCCATAGAATGATTGAGGATGGTCAGGATCCAACGTTAGCACAACCTAAGCCTGCTGCTGGTAATGAGCTGAGCAGTTCGGCTCCTGGTTCTGTATATATCGATTATGACAACGATCAAATGTTGGCAGAGGCTGGGCATGATACTGCTTATAAGCCAACTAATAATCAAGAAAGAAAAGATTATATCGGAGGGGATGAGTCTCTTTTTCTTCCACCGCTGCATGCTGGCGTACAGATCCTTTCAATTGCTGAAGATAATGTTATTAACGAATCCGAAGCGCATTCAAAAGTATCTATTACAGGTACAGTATCTCAAGATGTCAAAGTCGGTGATATTGTCGAGTTATCATTAGATAAGCAGCCTATTGGCCATGCGACAGTGACTCTTGTTGATGGGGAACTAGTTTGGACGACATCTGTTGATGGTTCAACGTTAGTTAATGCTAATCTCGATTTAGTGACAGCGACAGTAACAACGCATGATTCACATGGTCGTACAGTAAGCGCAACAGACGATCACACTTACAGCATTGATACAGACATTGCTGCGAAGATTACTATTACTTCGATTGCAACAGATGATGTCATTAACGCTGATGAAGCGTACAGCAAAGTACCGGTTACTGGTACTGTGGGTGCAGATGTGAAAGCGGGTGATACGGTCATTGTGATGGTTGATGGCCACAAAGTGGGTGAAACTCAGGTTGTGGAGCAAGATGGCAAGCTAACGTGGACGGCGCAAGTCGATGGCAGCGTGCTAGAGCATGCAAGTGCTGATAGCGTAAAAGCTACGGTGACCACCACCGATGCGGCGGGTAATAGTGCCACCGCAACAGACGATCACACTTACAGCATTGATACAGACATTGCTGCGAAAATTACGATTACCTCGATTGCAACCGATGATGTCATCAATGCTGATGAAGCACACAGCAAAGTACCCGTCACCGGTACTGTGGGTGCAGATGTGAAAGCCGGTGATACGGTCATTGTGATGGTTGATGGTCACAAAGTGGGTGAAACTCAGGTTGTGGAGCAAGATGGCAAGCTAACGTGGACGGCGCAAGTCGATGGCAGCGTGCTAGAGCATGCAAGTGCTGACAGCGTAAAAGCTACGGTGACCATCACCGATGCGGCGGGTAACCGTGCAACTGCAACAGACGATCACCTTTACAGCATTGATACAGACATTGCCGCGAAAATTACGATTACCTCGATTGCGACCGATGATGTTATTAACGCCGATGAAGCGCACAGCAAAGTACCCGTTACCGGTACTGTGGGTGCAGATGCGAAAGCCGGTGATACGGTTATGGTGATGGTTGATGGCCACAAAGTGGGTGAAACTCAGGTTGTGGAGCAAGATGGCAAGCTAACGTGGACGGCACAAGTTGACGGCAGCGTGCTAGAGCATGCAAGTGCTGACAGCGTAAAAGCTACGGTGACCACCACCGATGCGGCGGGTAACCGTGCTACAGCAACAGACGATCACACTTACAGCATTGATACAGACATTGCTGCGAAAATTACTATTACTTCGATTGCAACCGATGATGTCATTAACGCTGATGAAGCGCAAAGCAAAGTACCGGTTACCGGTACTGTGGGTGCAGACGTGAAAGCCGGTGATACGGTCATTGTAATGGTTGATGGCCACAAAGTGGGTGAAACTCAGGTTGTGGAGCAAGATGGCAAGCTAACGTGGACGGCGCAAGTCGATGGTAGCGTGCTAGAGCATGCAAGTGCTGATAGCGTAAAAGCTACGGTGACCACCACCGATGCGGCGGGTAATAGTGCCACCGCAACAGACGATCACCTTTACAGCATTGATACAGACATTGCCGCGAAAATTACGATTACCTCGATTGCAACCGATGATGTTATTAACGCCGATGAAGCGCACAGCAAAGTACCGGTTACCGGTACTGTGGGTGCAGACGTGAAAGCCGGTGATACGGTCATTGTGATGGTTGATGGCCACAAAGTGGGTGAAACTCAGGTTGTGGAGCAAGATGGCAAGCTAACGTGGACGGCACAAGTCGATGGCAGCGTGCTAGAGCATGCAAGTACTGACAGCGTAAAAGCTACGGTGACCACCACCGATGCGGCGGGTAACCGTGCAACTGCAACAGACGATCACCTTTACAACATTGATACAGACATTGCCGCGAAAATTACGATTACCTCGATTGCAACCGATGATGTTATTAACGCCGATGAAGCTCACAGCAAAGTACCTGTTACTGGTACTGTGGGAGCAGATGTAAAAGCGGGTGATACGGTTACGGTCATTGTTGACGGTAAGACAGTCGGCACCACAACGGTTGAAAACCACGATGGCAAGCTAACGTGGACGGCACAAGTCGATGGCAGTGTGCTAGAGCATGCAAGTGCTGACAGCGTAAAAGCTACGGTGACCACCACCGATGCGGCGGGTAACCGTGCAACTGCAACAGACGATCACACTTACAGCATTGATACAGACATTGCTGCGAAAATTACTATTAGTTCGATTGCAACCGATGATGTGGTGAATGCTGATGAAGCACACAGCAAAGTACCGGTTACTGGTACTGTGGGTGCAGACGTAAAAGCGGGTGATACGGTTACGGTCATTGTTGATGGTAAGACGGTCGGCACCACAACGGTTGAAAACCACGATGGTAAGCTAACGTGGACGGCACAAGTCGACGGCAGCGTGCTAGAGCATGCAAGTACTGACAGCGTAAAAGCTACGGTGACCACCACCGATGCGGCGGGTAACCGTGCTACAGCAACAGACGATCACCTTTACAGCATTGATACAGACATTACCGCGAAGATTACTATTACTTCGATTGCAACCGATGATGTTATTAACGCCGATGAAGCACACAGTAAAGTACCCGTCACCGGTACTGTGGGAGCAGATGTAAAAGCGGGTGATACGGTTACGGTCATTGTTGATGGTAAGACAGTCGGCACCACAACGGTTGAAAACCACGATGGCAAGCTAACGTGGACGGCGCAAGTTGACGGCAGCGTGCTAGAGCATGCAAGTGCTGATAGCGTAAAAGCTACGGTGACCACCACGGATGCGGCGGGTAACCGTGCCACCGCAACAGACGATCACACTTACAGCATTGATACAGACATTGCCGCGAAAATTACGATTACTTCGATTGCGACCGATGATGTGGTGAATGCTGATGAAGCACACAGCAAAGTACCGGTTACTGGTACTGTGGGAGCAGATGTAAAAGCGGGTGATACGGTTACGGTCATTGTTGACGGTAAGACAGTCGGCACCACAACGGTTGAAAACCGCGATGGCAAGCTAACGTGGACGGCACAAGTCGATGGCAGTGTGCTAGAGCATGCAAGTGCTGATAGCGTAAAAGCTACGGTGACCACCACCGATGCGGCGGGTAACCGTGCAACTGCAACAGACGATCACCTTTACAGCATTGATACAGACATTGCTGCGAAAATTACGATTACCTCGATTGCAACCGATGATGTCATTAACGCTGATGAAGCACACAGCAAAGTACCGGTTACTGGTACTGTGGGTGCAGACGTGAAAGCCGGTGATACGGTTACGGTCATTGTTGATGGTAAGACGGTCGGCACCACAACGGTTGAAAACCACGATGGTAAGCTAACGTGGACGGCACAAGTCGACGGCAGCGTGCTAGAGCATGCAAGTACTGACAGCGTAAAAGCTACGGTGACCACCACCGATGCGGCGGGTAACCGTGCAACTGCAACAGACGATCACCTTTACAGCATTGATACAGACATTGCCGCGAAAATTACTATTACTTCGATTGCAACCGATGATGTCATTAACGCTGATGAAGCGCACAGCAAAGTACCGGTTACTGGTACTGTGGGTGCAGACGTGAAAGCGGATGATACGGTTACGGTCATTGTTGACGGTAAGACAGTCGGCACCACAACGGTTGAAAACCACGATGGTAAGCTAACGTGGACGGCACAAGTCGATGGTAGCGTGCTAGAGCATGCAAGTGCTGACAGCGTAAAAGCTACGGTGACCACCACCGATGCGGCGGGTAACCGTGCTACAGCAACAGACGATCACCTTTACAGCATTGATACAGACATTGCCGCGAAAATTACTATTACGTCGATTGCGACCGATGATGTTATTAACGCCGATGAAGCGCACAGCAAAGTACCTGTTACTGGTACTGTGGGTGCAGACGTGAAAGCCGGTGATACGGTTACGGTCATTGTTGATGGTAAGACGGTCGGCACCACAACGGTTGAAAACCACGATGGTAAGCTAACGTGGACGGCACAAGTCGATGGCAGCGTGCTAGAGCATGCAAGTGCTGACAGCGTAAAAGCTACGGTGACCACCACCGATGCGGCGGGTAACCGTGCCACAGCAACAGACGATCACCTTTACAACATTGATACTGACATTGCCGCGAAAATTACGATTACTTCGATTGCGACCGATGATGTGGTGAATGCTGATGAAGCACACAGCAAAGTACCGGTTACCGGTACTGTGGGTGCAGACGTGAAAGCCGGTGATACGGTCATTGTGATGGTTGATGGCCACAAAGTGGGTGAAACTCAGGTTGTGGAGCAAGATGGCAAGCTAACGTGGACGGCGCAAGTCGATGGTAGCGTGCTAGAGCATGCAAGTGCTGATAGCGTAAAAGCTACGGTGACCACCACCGATGCGGCGGGTAATAGTGCCACCGCAACAGACGATCACACTTACAGCATTGATACAGACATTGCCGCGAAAATTACGATTACTTCGATTGCGACCGATGATGTGGTGAATGCTGATGAAGCACACAGCAAAGTACCGGTTACTGGTACTGTGGGTGCAGACGTGAAAGCCGGTGATACGGTTACGGTCATTGTTGATGGTAAGACAGTCGGCACCACAACGGTTGAAAATCACGATGGTAAGCTAACGTGGACGGCACAAGTCGATGGCAGCGTGCTAGAGCATGCAAGTACTGACAGCGTAAAAGCTACGGTGACCACCACCGATGCGGCGGGTAATAGTGCCACTGCAACAGACGATCACACTTACAGCATTGATACGGATATTGCCGCGAAAATTACGATTACTTCGATTGCGACCGATGATGTGGTGAATGCTGATGAAGCACACAGCAAAGTACCGGTTACTGGTACTGTGGGTGCAGACGTAAAAGCCGGTGATACGGTTACGGTCATTGTTGATGGTAAGACAGTCGGCACCGCAACGGTTGAAAACCACGATGGCAAGCTAACATGGACGGCACAAGTCGATGGTAGCGTGCTAGAGCATGCAAGTGCTGATAGCGTAAAAGCTACGGTGACCACCACGGATGCGGCGGGTAACCGTGCAATTGCAACAGACGATCACACTTACAGCATTGATACAGACATTGCTGCGAAAATTACTATTAGTTCGATTGCAACCGATGATGTGGTGAATGCTGATGAAGCACACAGCAAAGTACCCGTTACCGGTACTGTAGGTGCAGACGTGAAAGCCGGTGATACGGTTACGGTCATTGTTGATGGTAAGACAGTCGGCACCACAACGGTTGAAAATCACGATGGTAAGCTAACGTGGACGGCACAAGTCGATGGCAGCGTGCTAGAGCATGCAAGTACTGACAGCGTAAAAGCTACGGTGACCACCACCGATGCGGCGGGTAATAGTGCCACTGCAACAGACGATCACACTTACAGCATTGATACGGATATTGCCGCGAAAATTACGATTACTTCGATTGCGACCGATGATGTGGTGAATGCTGATGAAGCACACAGCAAAGTACCGGTTACTGGTACTGTGGGTGCAGACGTAAAAGCCGGTGATACGGTTACGGTCATTGTTGATGGTAAGACAGTCGGCACCACAACGGTTGAAAACCACGATGGCAAGCTAACATGGACGGCACAAGTCGATGGCAGCGTGCTAGAGCATGCAAGTGCTGATAGCGTAAAAGCTACGGTGACCACCACGGATGCGGCGGGTAACCGTGCAATTGCAACAGACGATCACACTTACAGCATTGATACAGACATTGCTGCGAAAATTACTATTAGTTCGATTGCAACCGATGATGTGGTGAATGCTGATGAAGCACACAGCAAAGTACCCGTTACCGGTACTGTAGGTGCAGACGTGAAAGCCGGTGATACGGTTATTGTGATGGTTGATGGCCACAAAGTGGGTGAAACTCAGGTTGAGGAGCAAGATGGCAAGCTAACGTGGACGGCACAAGTTGATGGCAGCGTTCTAGAGCATGCAAGTACTGACAGCGTAAAAGCTACGGTGACCACCACGGATGCGGCGGGTAACCGTGCTACTGCAACAGACGATCACACTTACAGCATTGATACGGACATTGCCGCGAAAATTACGATTACTTCGATTGCAACCGATGATGTTATTAACGCCGATGAAGCGCACAGCAAAGTACCGGTTACCGGTACTGTAGGTGCAGACGTGAAAGCCGGTGATACGGTTATTGTGATGGTTGATGGCCACAAAGTGGGTGAAACTCAGGTTGAGGAGCAAGATGGCAAGCTAACGTGGACGGCACAAGTTGATGGCAGCGTTCTAGAGCATGCAAGTACTGACAGCGTAAAAGCTACGGTGACCACCACGGATGCGGCGGGTAACCGTGCTACTGCAACAGACGATCACACTTACAGCATTGATACGGACATTGTCGCGAAAATTACGATTACTTCGATTGCAACCGATGATGTTATTAACGCCGATGAAGCGCACAGCAAAGTACCGGTTACCGGTACTGTGGGTGCAGACGTGAAAGCGGGTGATACGGTTATTGTGATGGTTGATGGCCACAAAGTGGGTGAAACTCAGGTTGTGGAGCAAGATGGCAAGCTAACATGGACGGCACAAGTCGATGGCAGCGTGCTAGAGCATGCAAGTACTGACAGCGTAAAAGCTACGGTGACCACCACCGATGCGGCGGGTAACCGTGCAACTGCAACAGACGATCACCTTTACAACATTGATACAGACATTGCCGCGAAAATTACGATTACCTCGATTGCGACCGATGATGTGGTGAATGCTGATGAAGCGCACAGCAAAGTACCGGTTACTGGTACTGTGGGTGCAGATGTGAAAGTCGGTGATACGGTTACGGTCATTGTTGACGGTAAGACAGTCGGCACCACAACGGTTGAAAACCACGATGGTAAGCTAACGTGGACAGCGCAAGTTGACGGCAGCGTGCTAGAGCATGCAAGTACTGACAGCGTAAAAACTACGGTGACCACCACCGATGCGGCGGGTAATAGTGCCACTGCAACAGACGATCACACTTACAGCATTGATACAGACATTGCCGCGAAAATTACGATTACTTCGATTGCAACCGATGATGTTATTAACGCCGATGAAGCACACAGCAAAGTACCTGTCACTGGTACTGTGGGTGCAGATGTGAAAGCGGGTGATACGGTTACGGTTATTGTTGATGGTAAGACAGTCGGCACCACAACGGTTGAAAATCACGATGGTAAGCTAACGTGGACGGCGCAAGTCGATGGTAGCGTGCTAGAGCATGCAAGTGCTGATAGCGTAAAAGCCACTGTGACTACCACCGATGCGGCGGGTAATAGTGCCACCGCAACAGACGATCACACTTACAGCATTGATACAGACATTGCCGCGAAAATTACGATTACCTCGATTGCAACCGATGATGTTATTAACGCCGATGAAGCGCACAGCAAAGTACCGGTTACCGGTACTGTGGGTGCAGACGTGAAAGCCGGTGATACGGTCATTGTGATGGTTGATGGCCACAAAGTGGGTGAAACTCAGGTTGTGGAGCAAGATGGCAAGCTAACGTGGACGGCGCAAGTCGATGGTAGCGTGCTAGAGCATGCAAGTGCTGATAGCGTAAAAGCCACGGTGACCACCACCGATGCGGCGGGTAACCGTGCCACCGCAACAGACGATCACCTTTACAGCATTGATACAGACATTGCTGCGAAAATTACGATTACTTCGATTGCGACCGATGATGTGGTGAATGCTGATGAAGCACACAGCAAAGTACCGGTTACTGGTACTGTGGGTGCAGACGTAAAAGCCGGTGATACGGTTACGGTCATTGTTGATGGTAAGGCAGTCGGCACAACAACGGTTGAAAACCACGATGGCAAGCTAACATGGACGGCACAAGTCGATGGCAGCGTGCTAGAGCATGCAAGTGCTGATAGCGTAAAAGCTACGGTGACCACCACCGATGCGGCGGGTAACCGTGCAATTGCAACAGACGATCACACTTACAGCATTGATACAGACATTGCCGCATCTATCACCATTACCTCGATTGCGACCGATGACAATGTGACAGGCCCTGACTCTGAGCATAGCCAGACAATCATCGGTACGGTAGGTGGCGATGTGCAAGAGGGGGACCACGTCATCGTAAGTCTCGATGGCAAGGTATTGGGCACCGCGACAGTCCAAGCCGATAAGTCTTGGAGTTTGAACGTTGATGGTAAAGTCTTGCTGGATGCAGGCAGCGATAGCGTGACTGCAATGGTCGACATTCGCGATGCGGCGGGTAACCAGGCTCATGCAACGGCGACACATGATTATACTGTCGATGTATCTGCGAGCATTGATATTGACCCGATCACAGGCGATAACATCATCACTCAAAAAGAGGGGCATGAAAAAGTATTAGATGTAACTGGTAAAGTTGGTGGTCAGGCTCGTGAAGGGGATGAAGTTACAGTAACTATTGGTAATAACAAGTATATAACTCATGTTCAGAAAGACCTCACTTGGAGTATTGCTGTTGCTGGTATGGATATTTTACATGCCAATCAAGCGATCGCTAGTGTAACAACATCTTATAGCTCACATAACGTTACAGTTGATGCTGATGAGCCATATAAAGTTGATATTGGTGCTCTAGTCACTATTGATTCAATTGCAGAAGATAACATTGTGACTCAAGCTGAAGGTAAGAGCTCTGTAGTAATTAATGGTTCTGTAGGTGGTGATGTTAAAGATGGAGATATAGTCACATTAACAATTGATGGACAACAATTTACTGGTGAAGCTAAAGATGGTCGTTATCAGATTACCGTCGAAGGTAGTGCTTTATTAAAGGATAGTGATCGTATTGTAGAGGCTTCTGTCACTACAACTGATGGTGCTCATCATTCTGCTTCTGATACAGCAGAAAAATCATATCAAATAGATGGTGTGGTGATCCAAGCTGATAATGGTGATAACACTATAGTTGGTACAGTTGGCTCGGATTTATTAATTGGTGATCTAGATCCTGCTAAAATTGTTGATGTTCCAACTAATGTTAATTTTGTGATAGATACATCAGGCAGTATGTATTACGGTCGATTGTTAAACCTTGATTCTATTCATATGAATAGTGCTGAAAAGTATAAAGTCTTTGTAAATTATGGTGCAACATTGACCGCCGCTGATGGCACACAACTTTATAATGGTAGTTCTCAGAGTGGATGGGTTACAGTTACCTACGATCAGATGAAAGCTGGCTTGCAGTATGATGGTTATAGGGCAGAGGATCCAATCTATATTAAGTCATCAATAGGGGAAGATCAGACGTATAAGTTAACAGATTTTCCTTCTGTTTTTGATATGACAAAGCAGGCTTATCAAGTGTTAGTTGATGAGATCTTGACGAATACCAATGATAAAAGTTCTTTAAACTTTAATGTGGTTACCTTCAATAGCACTGTTGGGGGGGACTCATCGTTTCATTATGATGCTGAGAGTAATAGCTTTGTAAATAGTCGTGGTACCGATATTCATAATTATCTGAATTCTTTGATTGCTGGAGGTGGTACTGAATTTGAAGCTCCATTAAAAACTATTAGCGATCATATTGTTACAGATGGTAATACTAGAAATGTTGTTTACTTCCTAACTGATGGTAAGGACAATACAGGATTTAGTAATTCAGCTAATAATTCAGATTATGCGGCTTTAAAACATGCAGAGGTTATTTCAATTGCTGTTGGTCCATCAGGAGATGCAGATCAAGTTAACCAAATTGCTCAATTGGGTGAAGGGTATAACAATAATAATGACTCAGAGCCAAGCTATTCAAAAGTGATCACAAATACCAATGAGTTAACAGATATATTTAAAGACATCGGTCAACACTTCATTCCTGGTAGTGACACTATTACAGGAAGTGATGATAACGATGTGCTTGTTGGCGACGCTTTAAATATTCATTGGATGTATGACGAAGGATTGTTGCATGGACAATACCATGAGCCTGTAAAAGGTAAAGTTGATACATATCCTGCAACTATTATTAAACAATATTTAGCAGATGAAGCCCACAATGGCGATACTAACAAGGTTCTTACTTCTGATATTAACCATTTTATTGCCGACCACTTAGATAAATTTGGCAACAATGAATATGGTGGTAATGATCATATTAGTGGTGGTAAAGGCAATGATATCTTAATTGGCGATGGTGGTAATGACACTTTAGATGGTGGTTTAGGAGACGATCTACTTGATGGAGGCCTTGGTAATGACTTCCTAACTGGCGGGGCTGGTAACGATACCTTTATTTGGAGTGATCGTTCACTTGTAGCAAAAGATTCAGCAAATAATAATCCTATAGATCATATTAAGGATTTTGCTATCGGTGAAGACAAGATCGATCTAACCGATATTCTTGATAAGAGTGACAATACCACTATTGATGATTTGCTAAAGCATGTGAGTGCAGAAATTAAAGATGTCGGTAAAGATGATAAAGCTGATGTCGTATTGACAGTTCACAATAGTGATAGCTCAAAACAGGCAACCATTGTCCTAGATGACTTTGCTTCACACTCTGATTTAACAGGTATCACCAGCTCGAATGAGATTGTGCAACACTTGTTTAATGATCATGTCTTTAAATAACACTTAGCTTAAATATAAATAAAAGGCCCTTAAGTTCGATGAGCTTAAGGGCCTTTTGATGTCTCAAATCCAACTATTTCAGCAGGATATAAAATAAAACTTCATGATTTTAGTTACTGATAGTTATTATGGCTAGTTCATGCCAGCGATCTTTCATTGCACCATCAATGCCGAGTAGTATTTTAGGTTGATTTGTTTCTGGATCAACTAAAGCAACATCAATATAGTATTTGCCAATAGCAAGAGTACTTGGTAACGATAATTCATTGGTTATTTCATAACTAGGGGCTTGGCCATTGAGTTCTTCTGCTGGTTGCCACAGAGTGATATCAGTGTTGGTTTCAAATTCAATGGTACTATCAGAGCTTACTGAACGTAAACGCCAGCGAATAGGATAGTTATTGTAACTTGGCGCAACACCTACATTTTGCCACTGAGAGACAAGCTTAATGCGTTCTCCTGCATGGGCGGTTATAGGTAAGAGTAATTGTGTTAGCTCAAATCGGTATCCCAGTTTTTTTAGTGTATCTTGAACAATACCTTGATACATATCGGGTATTTTTTTTGATTTAGCATTAATTAATGAAGCGTGTTTTTTGAGAGTGTCCTGAATTCTGTGTAACTGTCTAAACTTAAACCTCAAAGGTTAAGGATGGACAATATGGATAAGAAAGCACTCGAAGCTTTTGCTCGTGAAGCAGCAAAGTCAATTAAGACAGAATCT
>NZ_PYOG01000060.1 GCF_003026815.1 Photobacterium damselae
AGTTATAAAAAACCAGGGGATAGCAGTTCTGGTGCTTTTTACCAAGCACACTGGTACAAATATCCGCTCATCTATTGGTTACAAATATTGCAGTCTTCTGCATGTATGGCGATGGATAACTTCGATGTGGGTTACTTAACTGAGCTTGACCCTTTTTGGGATGATGACGAGCTGTCCTTCATTTTAAACCCCGAAGCCATTCTCTTTGGCAACCCTATCGCGCAACTGGCGTGTGTCGCTGAGGCGGTTAAAACCTCGACCAGCTTCTTTTTACCGATAGATGCGCTGTTTTGGTGTATGGGATCGCAAGGTTCGGCTTACCCGTTAACGGGTAATACCGGTTACCGAGATACCCCGATGCAATCGGCGGTATTAATGGCCGAGCGACTTAATTACAAACTGCACAGGCAAGGGATTGTGTGGGAAAGTCTTGGTGTGGATGGCGCTGTCTGCGTTCAGCATCCTATGCCGATACTGCCTAAATCTCGTTACCGCTATCAACTGTCCAATGTCATCCCTAACCCTTTTAACTGCTATCCCTATGGCACCACAACGGCCATCTGGGAGTCAGGGCATGATAATCCAGTAACGGGTGATAACTTTGGTTTTGTGCAATGGCGAAAACGCAACTGCGTTTTTCTTTAATAAAAAAAACCACCAAGAGAAGGAATGGTGGTTAGCAAACTTGAGTGCAAAGTGTAAATTGTTGACGAATGAATGGAAATCCATACAACAAATGCATTAATACCACGCATTCACCCGATCAATCAATACTATATACACATTTTTATGCATAAGGACATACCATGTTTGATTCATTAATGGAAAAGCCTGATATCGAACTCGATGACATTCAAAGCCGCTATCCAGCCCCATCAAAATTAACGCGAATTGATAGGCAGCGTATTTTACAAAAACGTCGCCACCGCGATTTCATTCAAGACCTGCAAGCTATGGGGATAACCTACGAGGATTACCTAGAAGATGAAACTCGAAAAATTAATGCTCGCCGCGTTATTTAGCCTTACCTTGCCTGTCCACGCTTGGACAGAGCAAGAGGCCAAAGCCACCCAACAACAAAAAGAAGCGCAGGCCGCTTCTTTTTTTATGCCTGAAACTCAGCAATCAGCCATTCAAGCGCACTTAAAAGCTAAGCAATATCAGTCAATGGCAACTAGCCTTGGACAAACGGCCAACCAAAAAGTGATACCAAGCCAAAACCCTAACGCCGCTCCCCCAAGCGTGATGATATTTGCCTCCCTTGGAATGCCTAAAACCTCACTTAAGCAGCTACTTCACCAGGCTAACAATAAACACATCCCCATAGTTATTCGTGGTGTGACGGTGGGCGGTTTTACTCAAACCGCGCAGTTAGTCAAAGCCTTGGTGCTGCCAAAAGATAACCAAAAGCCCCTTGGGGGTATGTCGATCAATCCCATTTGGTTTAAGCAATTTGGTATTAACCGCGTTCCAGCCTTTGTGGTCATGAAACCGGGTGCTTGCCAAGGCAAGCCACCTTGTGATCCTAAAAACTTTGATGTGGTCTACGGCAACGTCTCGCTTTTTGATGCCCTTAATACCATCGCCACCCACGGAGATCATGCTCATATTGCAAGGAAAGCGCTTCAATGAACCAATATTTACTCCTAGTGACTCTTTTGGTCAGCCACATAGCCGCCGCTGATGTTATCGGCAACCGTTTTCACCAAGAGGTGCCAAACGCTAAGGCCAGCATTCAAAGCAGTTTGAGTAACCCTAATTTTAAAGGATTTAATGCCGAAGGGTATTGCAAAGACCAAGCCTGCATCAATGAAATGAACAACCCAAGTCAGAGCCAATACTTAAACAATGATGCCGCGCTTATCGCCGAAGGCGAAAAGCAATTGGTAACGAACCCCAATGCGGCCAACATCACTGAGGGGTTTAACAACCGACCTAAGCACACCATTGACCCAAATGATCCTGCTTATCGCAATGCCAAAACCTACATGGACAACAGCTATAACATCAGTCATGGCATTTCCAACAAATATGTCGATTGTGAAGGGGGCGATATTTGCAAATACGTTGATACTAAGCGCCAGTGTAGCGAGCCAACCGGACAACCTACCTATTGCCGCAGTGAAGCCTATGTGGTGAGTACGGGCACTAAAGCCGACCGAAAAACCTTTACCGTTAATGGCACCCTTGGAAGCTACACTTTAAATAAAGCTGAAACCGTCACCCAAATCGACACCCCTACGCTCACAACCGACCGAGTGCAAAATGGCGTGAAATGTACAAATGGTAACTTCACCATAGCCATGACCCTGTGGGTCAATGGCAGCCAAGTGGCCTCTTTTACCGGAACTCGCCATCAAAAAACCGAAGGCTCCGGTATCTTTAATAGTCGCTGTTACGTCAGCTACACCGTGCCCGCTCGTTATACCACGTTAAATCCTTCACGAAATTTACACACCTTTCGCTTGGAGGTGAAAGCCGACAACAGGACCCTCGCGCCGAAAGGTCACGGTTATGTCATCGCACACTTTACGCAAAAAACCGTACAAATGGGTTGGAGAGACAACTGCAAAGGCATTCCAAACCAATGCAGCCAAACACAAGAGATTTGCGTAGAAGGCGCGGGAACGCGCTACATCAATGGTGTCCCTGTGTATTTGGATTGCTGGAAGAAGAAGCGAACCTACCAGTGCCAGTACCCCAATACCTGTACGCCGCTATTAGGTAAAGCGGTCACAGGCGCACCGCTCACCTGTCAGATTGACAACAAGGGCTGCAAAACTCAAGTCCTTGGGGTGTGCGTTGAAAACAGCGTCAACCTCACTTGTGAAGAGCGCCAATGTGAGCAAACCAATCTGGTTTGCGGTGAAACCATGTTCTGCTTGAACGGAGATTGCTATTTTGAAGAGCAAAAGCAAAACGGCAACTTCTCAGAAGCGGCGTCTGCCCTTGCCGCTTTAGGTGAAGCGGCCGCCTCACTCAATGCTGATAATCTGCGCATCTTTACCGGAAAACCCGCTTTTTGTGACAAAAAGCCCATCGGACTGTCAGATTGCTGCGCCGATTCGGGTTGGGGTAACGACATTGGTTTAACCCAATGCTCAGCCGAAGAGAAAGGACTGGCCTCGGCTAAAGAGAAAAAACTCACCATTGAATTGGGTGAGTATTGCGCCGAGAAAGTCCTTGGGGTCTGCATTCGTAAGAAGAAAAGCTATTGCCAGTTTGATAGCAAAATGACCCGCATCATTCAAGAGCAAGGCAAAAAACAACTGGGGCTGGGATTTGGCTCTAAGAAAGAGCCAGACTGCCAAGGCTTTACTCCTGAACAATTGCAGCATGTCGATTTTTCCAAAATCGACATGAGCGAGTTTTACGGTGATTTAGAGGCCAACATGGAATTGCCGAATATGCAGGAAATCCAAGACCGCATTAACGATAAATACGGAGATTTAGCACAGTGAAGCCACTCTCTTTGGCGTGGTTGCTTATCGTTATCACACCACTTTACGCCAATCCAAACGGTTGGCGCTGGTACAACGAACCCAAAGCCCCCATCGTCCAACCTAAACCACCGCTTCCCAAACAGCCTCATGCTACCATCACTCAAACACCGTCTAAGCCCATGACGGCCACCGAACAAATGAACTGGTTTCATGGCTATATGGCAGAGGTACAAAATCAAGCCGTCATCAACCCAACAGTGGATAACGTACTGGCGTTTATGAAGCTTAGCCAGTACATCGATGGCAAGACCACAGACTTTGGCATGACGTGGAAAGAGGCGCTGCTCGTTGACCCAAGCCTCTCTTACCGAATCAAACACCCCACTGAATCGCTGGCAAGACAAACGCAAAACGCACAAATCAAAGCCAGAAAAGAGGCCGCGGTTAAAGCCCTTGCAGAGCAAGGCTACGGTTTGTTCTTTGTCTATCAGGGGCAAGACCCACTCAATCAACAACTGGCACCCAGTATTCAAGCCTTTGCTGAGCAATACGGCATTTCGCTATTGGGTATCAGCGATGATGGCAAGATATTGCCAAGCATCAAACAAAACCGCCTCAATAACGGCAAGCTTAAGGTGCCTGTCATCCCTGCGTTACTGGCGGTCAATCCCAACACTCAAGACATAAAGCCGCTCGCCTATGGTTTCATTTCCCAAGAAGAGTTATTGGGTCGATTTTTGAATGTGGCAACCCAATATCAACCGGATTTTTAATCATGGTCAAGCCGTGCTCAACCTCATTGCAAACGCTCCTTGTTGAGCGTTTAAGCCAATGGCCGCTTGGGGCGCGCTGCGCCACCCAAGAGCCCTGTGGTGACATTGTTTTTTGGAATGCCGCAATTAATGACATCACCCAAGCTCGTAAAACATCACGCACCTTACTACGCGCCATTAAATCTCATTACCAAGTCAACGCCATCTGTTTTGAAACCGCTCACGGCCAGCCTCTGCTCGCCAGTGATTGGCAAGACAGTGTTGTGACCTTAGCTCAATTTGTAGGTATTCAATGAAACGATCTCTTATGGTACTAGCACTGCTTGCCAGTTTCCCAAGTGCGGCTAATCCCGTCAAACAAGCCCTGCAAGGGGCGATGGAAAAACACGAACCCGCTCCATCCCCAACAATGACCCAAGAGCAACAATACGGACTGGCGTTCATTTTTAGTAGCAAGTGCCCCTATTGTCATCAGTTTGCCCCTACGTTACAGACCTTTGCCAAACAGACGGGCTTACCCGTCTATGCGTTCTCGGTCGATGGCCAGGGACTGCCTCAATACCCAAGACCGCTAACGGCCACCAAAGACATCGTTGAGACCTTTTACCACTCAACCAGCAATGTGACCTATCCGGCGCTGTTTTTGGTCAACCTCAATAACCGTAAACACGTCACGCTCGGCCTTGGTAACGTGCCGTTATCGGCACTCAACACCACGTATGCGGCCAGCTTGACCTATCCACATATTAAGAGTCAGTTACAATGAAAAAACTCGCCATTCTTATCCCACTCATGCTCTCTAACCCAACCGTTGCAGGGGTGGATTCTGACCTCGGCAGCTTCTTTGATGGCCTGACCTTTGAAGGCAACGCCACCCTACCGCAGTCCTATCAAGGACAGGCGGCCAACTACTACACTGGGGGCAGCGCGTACATTCGAACTCCGGTTAAACAAATGCAACTGGCGACCATTACCGTGCCCGAAATTAACGCTGGTTGTGGCGGTATCGACCTTTTTGCCGGAGGGTTTTCCTTCATAAATAGCGACCAACTGGTGTCGATGGGCAAAGCCATCGTCTCTAACGCTGTGCCCTTTGCGGTTGATTTGGCACTGCAAACTTGGGCGCCCCAATTAAAGAACGTTAAAGACCGACTCGAAGCCATCGCCCGTGAAATTAATGCCCTATCGGTCAATTCCTGTGAGGCAGCACAAGCGGGTATCTCGGCACTCGCCGGCTTTGCCGGAGTGGGTGAGAAAAACTACATCTGCGCCACCATGGGTACGCAAAACAACAGTTTTGCAGATTGGGCGGCAGCGAAAAATGGGTGCAATAACGAGGCATCAGCTAACCAGCAGGTTAAGAACGCAACTAACGACCCCAAACTTAAAGACTTTGTGGCGGCCAACCGCAACATCATCTGGTACTCCTTGCACAAAAACGGCTTCCTATCCGGTGACAGGCAATTGGCGGAGTTCTTTATGTCACTCTCAGGCACCATCGTCTATGACGATAAAATGAGTGCCACTCGCTACCCATCCCTGTTGACATCGAGTAACAACTTAATCGAAGTCATGACCCAAGGGGGTGAAGCCAGCTACTACCGCTGTGACACATCCGGTCAAAATGGGTGTTTAAAACCCACTCAAGCCACCTTGACCATCAACCAAGATAAAGCCCTTAAACACCGCGTTGCGGTGTTACTGCGCAGCATCATCACCAAGTACCGCTCAGACCAGGGTTTAAGTAACAATGAGACCCAGTTTTTAGATTCGGTTTCACTACCCGTTCTTAAGATGATGACCGTCAGCCTTGAGTCGGGCTACAGCTTAGAATCGAGCATCAATGCTTACGCTCAGGTGATATCTACAGACCTTGTGACCGCGTATCTGCAAGATGCCCTTAAGGTTATCCAGGGTGCGCTCGATTCTAAAGGCAGCAATCCCGAAGATGTGGCGGCACTGTATATCGTTATCGGACAAGCGAGCGAGCAAATGCGCCTTAGCCGCATTCAAGCCCTGCAAACCCTAGAAGCTGAGCAATCCATCATTCGAGCCACGATGGAGCTTGAGCAACGAGTGGAAGGCAGTTTCTCCGGTCAAGCACGACAAAATCTACTCTTTGGACAGGATGAATAATCATGGCAAACGTTTATGATGTGTATGTCTTCTCTGGCGGTGCCACCGCCGAGAAGGTCTTTAATGCCATCGCCACGTTTTTGCGTGGCGACAGTTACGGCCATCTTTTGGCTATCGTGGGCATGTGTGCGCTTCTTATGACCATGTTCCGGTTCTTTACCAGCCGAGACCATACCCATTTACTCTCCTACATTGCGGTTAATCTCACGGTCTCCTCGATGCTGCTTATACCAACGGCTACCGTTCGCATCGACGATTCCAGTATGTCGGGTCGCACTTACTTTGTGGATAATGTGCCCATTGGTGTGGCCGCCCCTATCCATTACGCCACTACCTTCATGTATGGCCTAGCACGAGCCACGGATGTGATTTTTGTCCAACCCGATGAAGCGGCTTACACCAAATCGGGGATGTTATTTGGTTCAAAACTGGTTGGCCTGAGCCAACGTATTGGTATTCAAGATGGCGAACTTAAGCAACTCTGGGGGCAATACACCCAGAACTGCATTCGCAAAGACATCACCATTAACAAAAAATACACATGGACTCAGTTTGCTCAAGCGGGAGATATCTTTGAGTTTTTGAAAAATAACCGCCCCTCTCCGGTGCGTCGCATTGCCATGAATGGCGCGTTTCCCACCTGCCAAGAAGCGCTGCCGCTTCTTGAAAACAAGTTCCGAGACGAGGCTAACAAGAGCTTTCGCTTGATGAGCACCGAGACGGTCATCAATGGTTGGGCAACCAATGAAGCCTTACTGCAAAATGCCGTTGCCAGCAGTTATCGCACCTTTCATAACATCAACAAGTCGGCCTCTGACCTCTTAAAGCAAAACATTGCCGTCAATGGCGTGAAATCAGGGCTGCTTGATAGTGCCGCTAGTACAGGCGCTACGGCCGCGGCGTTTAACTACGCCGCTACTCACAGCCAAATGCAAACTCAGTCCTTTATGACCTCCATGGGCATCAATGCCGCTGAATGGCTGCCGATTGTGAACTCAGTGCTGATTTTGCTCTTAGCCTGCAGCTCCATTCCGGTGTTCTTGGCCGCGTTCATACCAGGTATGACAGTTCGGGTACTGAAAGGCTACCTTGGGGGCTTTTTCTATCTGGCACTGTGGCCGTTTTTCTTCACGGTCATCAACCTCATCATGACCTACTCACTGCAATATGCAGGAGCCGAATCCACCAATTTACTGCACGGTATGTCTTT
>NZ_PYOG01000061.1 GCF_003026815.1 Photobacterium damselae
TTCTAAGAAGTGGACGATGCCGATTAGAAACTGGCGACAAGCTCTAAACCGCTTTATTATTATGTTCGAAGACCGACTCTCTGAGTACATGTAACCTTGACAGTTACACAGAATTATTTACAGGGTCAATTTTTAACATGCTTAGTTTGATGTCAATATATTCTTTCTACCCGCTCTTTCTCGAAACTCGCCTACGCGAAGACTCGAAATCTAGTCACTCGCTGACTAGTTATTCGCCTTCAAATACGCTTTAAAATCTTCACCAAGATCTTTATGACGCATACCATATTCAACGAATGCTTTTAGATAGCCAAGCTTGTCGCCACAGTCGTGAGATTTTCCGCTCATATGGAAAGCTTCAACCGTCTCTTCTGCCATTAGCATATCGATAGCATCGGTTAGCTGAATTTCATCACCAGCACCAGGAGGCGTAATCGCAAGCTTATCCCAAATTTTATGAGATAGAACATAACGACCGACAACCGCTAAATTTGATGGTGCATCTTCGACCGCTGGCTTTTCAACCATGCGCGTCATTGGGCAAGACTCACCAGCTACAAGCTCAGTACCGTTGCAATCTACTACGCCGTATTTCGATACATCGCTCATTGGCACAGGTTCTACCATAATTTGGCTTGCCCCTGTCTCTTCATAGCGTTGTAACATAGCTGCTAGGTTTTCTTTGCTTTGATCTGCGGTGTATTCATCCAAAATCACATCAGGCAGTACCACAGCAAATGGCGCATCACCTACAAGTGGTTTAGCACACAATACTGCGTGACCTAGACCTTTAGCATGACCTTGACGCACGTGCATCACTGTCACATCTCTTGGACAGATATTTTGCACTTCATCAAGCAGCTGACGCTTAACACGCGCTTCAAGGGTTGCTTCTAGTTCAAATGAAGTATCAAAGTGGTTTTCAATTGCATTTTTAGAAGAGTGAGTAACTAGCACAATTTCTTTGATGCCTGCGTTCACACACTCATTAACGATAAATTGAATTAGCGGCTTATCCACCAAAGGAAGCATTTCTTTTGGGATTGCTTTGGTTGCAGGTAACATGCGAGTACCAAGGCCAGCTACTGGGATGACAGCTTTAGTAATATACATCATATTTTACCTATAGTCGAAGCGCTCTTAGTTAACCCTTTTTTAGTTAGCAAAAAACGGAAAACACTACTTATATGCCAATACATATGTTTTGAAAATAACTTTCTATTAGCATGTTTAGCATAGTGTAAAGCCTTTATTTGAGGATAATAATAAATTGGGACATCCTGCTTATAACTTCTATAACAGATATCTATATCTTCACAATACATAAAGTAACTTTCATCGAAACCCTTTAATTGATTGTATCTATTTGCAGTAAAAGCTAAGAATGATCCTGCAGCCCAATCCACCGGAGTAGTGCATGTAATCAGATCTTTATTTAAAACGGTATCGTTACCCAAGCCCAAAAATGATTTTACAAATTGAAATAAAGATGGGAACTTTCGTATTGAATTATCATAAATAGAAAGTTCTTTATCTTTGAATAAATTTATACAGGAAAAGTCAATGTGATCTTTTTCCATTAAACTTAATAACTTATAAATTTCGTCAACATTCATAAACACATCAGGATTAAACACTATAAATAGATCATCATTATTCATACCTAATTCATTTATACAATATTGATAGTTTATATTATTATTATGTCCAAACCCCAATCCATAATCTTTATCTAACCAATGAACCTTCTCTTCTTTAGCTAAATCAGAAAAATTATCACCATCTTTATTACTTTTTAATATAATAAAAAAATCTTTAGATAGTAACTGAAGACATCCTAAATTGTTTATTAAATCACTATGACCATGTGAAACAACTGATATATAAACACTCATGTTATAAACCAGATATTTTCGTCAACAAAGTACCTTTACTATCTTTATCTGATAATACTGGTGCATTATCCAAAGGCCATTCAATACCAATGTCTAGATCATTCCATAAAATAGAATGCTCTGCCTTTGGATTATAAAAATCTGTACACTTATATACAAATTCAGCTTCATCACTGGTTACATAAAAACCATGAGCAAAACCTTCTGGCACCCATAATTGACGTTTATTTTCAGCAGACAGGTAAACTCCTACCCACTTACCAAATGTCGGTGAATTCTTACGAATATCAACGGCTACATCAAATACTTCACCAGAAACAACGCGAACTAATTTACCTTGAGTATTTTCTGTCTGGTAATGTAATCCACGCAAAATACCTTTTTTAGATTTAGAGTGATTATCTTGAACAAATTGGGTTGGCTTACCTGTAACTAGTTCTTCAAATTTCTTTTGATTCCAAGTTTCCATAAAGAAACCACGCTCATCTCCAAATACTGTTGGTTCAATAATTTTCACATCAGGGATGTCAGTCTCGATAACGTTCATTTATTTATTCTCAATAATTATTGATAATCGGATAATTGATTTAAAGCACACTGCCAGTCGCTAGCTTGAATATCAAACGTTTCTGTAATTTTCTGTATATTAAGCTTTGAATTTGCGGGACGTTTTGCTGGTGTCAGATAATCTTCAGTTTTGATGCCATTTACAATGGGGGCTTTGTTTAATACTTTTTGTTCTACCGCTTTATCAAAAATAGTTTGCGCAAAACCATACCAACTCGTATGTGGTAATCCAGAATAATGGTAGATACCATATTTAGATAACTCAAAATTACTACCTTCAGCTATAATTGTTCTGGCAATAGAAATTAATGCTGTTGCAATATCTCTAGCATAAGTCGGACCACCAAACTGGTCAGCAACAATACCTAGTTCATCTCGTTGCTGTGCTAAGCGGAGCATTGTCTTTACGAAATTATTCCCTTCCTCACCAAAGACCCATGCCGTACGTAAAATAATGGATCGGGAACAATTATCAAGAACAGCATTCTCTCCTGCTAACTTACTTTTTCCGTACACACCCTGTGGGTCTACTGTATCGGTTTCAATATACATACCATCTTTATCGCCAGAAAATACATAATCAGTTGAAATATGTAATAATGTAGCACCAACATTTTCCGCCGCTTGAGCTAAATATAACGGTCCATCACGATTAATCGCATAGGATAAGTCAACTTCGGTCTCGGCTTTATCAACTGCGGTGTGAGCCGCGGCATTAATAATGATATGAGGTTTGAATTCATTTACACTCTTAATAACATCATACTGAGAAGTAATATCTAACTCATTTCGGTCAACGGCTAAGATTTCCGTATTCGGGAAAGTTTGCAACTGTTCCACTAGACAGCTGCCTACTTGACCATTGCACCCCGTAATTAATACTTTCACAAAGCAAATCTCTTATTTATTTTCAGATGTGATACGCATCAAATATTGACCGTATTCATTTTTCATCATTGGTTTCGCCAACTCTTGTATTTGTTCAGAAGTTAACCAACCATTACGCCATGCAATTTCTTCCAGACAAGCGACTTTCAGACCTTGTATGTTTTGAATCGTTTCTACAAAGCTCGACGCTTCATGTAAACTCTCATGAGTACCTGTATCTAGCCACGCGAAACCACGCCCTAATAACTCAACATTTAATGAGCCATCATTTAAGTACATTTCATTTAATGTGGTAATTTCAAGCTCACCACGCTCGGATGGTTTAACTTGCTTGGCCATTTCGACAACTCGGTTATCGTAGAAATACAAACCTGTAACCGCATAATTTGATTTAGGCTCTGCTGGTTTTTCTTCAATAGAAACGGCTTTCATTTCACTATCAAATTCAACTACCCCAAAGCGTTCAGGATCTTTAACTTGATAACCAAATACCGTCGCACCATGCTCACGAGACGCTGCATTGAGTAATGTCTGACTAAATGATTGACCATAGAAAATGTTATCACCTAATACAAGGCATACACTGTCATCACCAATAAACTCTTCGCCGATTAAGAATGCTTGTGCTAAACCATCAGGAGATGGCTGAATTGCAAATTCCAAGTTGATACCAAAATCAGCACCATTACCCAATAGGCGACGGAAGCTTTCATTATCTTCAGGTGTAGTAATAATAAGAATATCGCGAATACCCGCCAACATTAGTGTTGATAACGGATAAAAAATCATGGGTTTGTCATAAATTGGTAATAGCTGTTTAGATACACCACGAGTAATAGGATAAAGACGAGTACCTGAGCCACCCGCAAGAATAATGCCTTTCATAAATATAGAACCAACGTTAAACGGTTCTCTACTTTTTATAGAAAATAGAGAACTCAAAAATTGAAAAATACGGTAGGATTAATTAGTACCAAGACGTTCACGAGAATAAGAACCGTCTAATACACGACTCCACCATTTTTCATTATTTAGATACCACTCAACAGTTTTACGAATACCTGATTCGAATGTTTCAGCAGGTTTCCAGCCAAGCTCAGCAGCAATTTTCGTTGCATCAATGGCATAGCGAACATCATGTCCAGGGCGATCCGTCACGTAAGTAATCAAATCTTGATATTGAGCAATACCTTGCGGTTTGTTAGGTACTAACTCTTCTAGTAGTGAACAAATGGTTTTCACCACTTCAATATTGGCTTTTTCATTATGACCACCAATATTATAAGTTTCACCGATTTCGCCTTGGGTTACTACGGTATAAAGAGCGGATGCATGATCTTCAACATATAACCAATCACGAATTTGCATACCATTACCATAAACAGGCAGTTGTTTACCTTCTAAAGCATTAAGAATCATTAAAGGAATTAACTTTTCTGGGAAATGATATGGACCATAATTATTAGAACAGTTAGTTACAATAGTTGGCAAACCATAAGTACGTAGCCATGCACGAACTAAATGATCACTGGATGCTTTAGAGGCTGAATATGGGCTTGAAGGTGAATAAGATGTGGTTTCGGTAAACAGATCATCCGTACCTTCCAAATCACCGTATACTTCATCAGTAGAAATATGATGGAAGCGAAATGCTGATTTATGATCGGCATCTAACTGGTTCCAGTATTGACGAGCAGCTTCAAGCATGGTGTAAGTACCAATAATATTGGTCTCAATAAATGCTGCAGGACCATCAATAGAACGATCTACGTGACTTTCAGCAGCTAAATGCATTACAGCATCTGGTTGATGCTTAGCAAAGATACGATCTAACTCCGCACGATCACAAATATCAACTTGCTCAAATGCGTAACGCTCATCATTTTCAACGCTAAGTAATGATTCTAAGTTTCCCGCGTAAGTTAATTTATCGACATTAACAACACTGTCTTGAGTATTATTAATAATATGACGAACAACGGCAGAGCCAATAAAGCCTGCACCACCAGTTACTAAAATTTTCATTTTTATTCTCTATTAATCTGCACCAAATAAATCGCGCGTATATACTTTAGCAGCAACATCTGCAAGTTCTTCAACCATACGATTAGAAACAATAACATCACACTGTTGTTTAAATTCAGCCAAGTTAACCATGACTAATGAATTAAAGAATTCTTTTTCATGTAATACAGGTTCATAAATAACAACTTCAATACCTTTAGCTTTAATACGCTTCATGATGCCTTGAATGCTTGATGCACGGAAGTTATCAGAACCCGCTTTCATGATTAAACGATAAATACCAACACGTTGTGGATTTTTAGCAATAATAGAATCAGCAATAAAATCCTTACGAGTAGTATTAGCATCAACAATCGCACCGATCATATTATTTGGCACATCACGATAATTGGCACGAAGCTGTTTAGTATCTTTGGGTAAACAATAGCCACCATAACCAAATGATGGATTATTATAATGATTACCGATACGAGGGTCTAAACCTACACCTTCAATAATCTGACGCGTATCTAGACCATTAGAAGCGGCATAAGTATCTAATTCATTAAAGTAAGCAACGCGCATAGCTAAATAAGTATTAGAAAATAATTTTACCGCTTCAGCTTCAGTTGAATCTGTAAATAGAACAGGAATATCTTGTTTAATGGCACCTTCAACTAATAAGTTAGCGAATACTTTTGCACGTTCACTTTTTTCTCCAACAATAACACGAGAAGGATATAGATTATCATAAAGTGCACGACCTTCACGTAAAAACTCTGGAGAGAATATAATATTATTACAATTATACTGCTCTTTTATTTGTTGAGTATAACCTACAGGAACAGTTGATTTAATCACCATCACTGCATTTGGATTAATTTCCATAACATCTTTAATAACAGCTTCAACAGATGATGTATTAAAAAAGTCATTTACAGTATCATAATCTGTAGGAGTAGAGATAATAACAAAATCAGCATTTTCATAAGCTAATTTCTTATCCAATGTAGCATAAAAATTTAACGACTTATTTTGTAGGAAATCTTCAATTTCCTTATCGACGATTGGAGATATTTTATCATTTAATAAACTTATTTTTTCATCGACAATATCTACAGCAATAACTTCATTGTACTGTGCTAAAAGCATAGCATTAGACAAGCCGACATAACCTGTCCCAGCAATAGCGATTTTATACATAATTTAACCTAAAATAATGTTATTATAAACATCAGATAGAATAATATTCAAACTATAGACAATTAAAAATCGCATAATAAT
>NZ_PYOG01000062.1 GCF_003026815.1 Photobacterium damselae
TAATACCACCATTTCCCTTTGATTTTGATATAGGCTTCGTCCATTCGCCATGAACTTGATACTTGGTGTTTTCTCGCCCGTGCATTTTGCTCAATTAAGGGAGCAAAACGAATGACCCAACGATTAAAGGTGGCATGATCGACTTGAATTCCTCTTTCAACAAAAATTTCTTCGATGTCACGGAAACTGAGTTTGTATGCTATATAGTAGCGTATGGCTTGAAGGATGATGTCAGATGGAAAATGATAACCAGTAAATTGCATAAAAGTTTAGCTAAAAGTTTAAAGTCAGTAATTAGAGTTCTCAACTGCTCTCTGGTTCCCTAACTTTGCGACAGAACTCTTTTCAAAAACCTAAAAGTTTTTTTCATGGTTAATATACAAATAATTGACATCTTCGTGCAATAAATTACTTTTTTGATATTGGGTTTTTATTTATTGTTTACTTTTTCCGCAAGGGTGTATAAATATATTAAAATAGGAAAAGCATTGAAATTTATATGAATGGAGCTATATCAATTGTATTTTAATCGTTGTCCTACTGTTCACTGTAAATTAAACAATGAAGTGAGAACGTAACATGAAATTTGTATTAGGAATACGTAACTTATTGGCTAACCATTATGATTATAATCGATGATAAAGAATACTTTAGGATCCAATTAAGAAAAGAAAAATTAGTACAAAGTCTAGAAATGTATCGCTGGGCGATAATAAACAACTACGAGCATGAATTACCATTACTCTTAAGAAGAGTAGAGTATAACCAACGAGAATTTCATAAACTCTATGAAAAATAGTCAAGTTCAATATAATTTCAAAATTTATAAAATGCAGGGTTGTTAAGTTGTTTCATAACGTTTGAATTAGACAAATGTGTCAAACTGCAGACGCAATTATGTGTCGAGAGCGTAAAAATGCTCTTTGATAAATAAGGTTAAATCACCAATCTATATTGAGTCCTAGTACCTTGGCTTGGTATTGTAGTCTGATCTATCTTGACAGATTTTCATTCTTGTGCTTGATGCATCTTTTTCTTTATAGCTCGATGGCTTTGTTTAAAAATATTATTGAGGTATTTCACATCAATGACTTCAACCAGATTGAGTATTAATACGACACTTTTCCATAAATTAATACTCATATTATGAAGTGCTTGAGCATTAGCTCCATTCTTATCAATAACAACGTTCTTTGGCAATCCGTTCGCTTGGATAGTATTTCGTAGAAAAGCTTGAGCAGCTTTTCAGCTCGTGTTTAGGTTAAGACAAATGTCAACAATGTCGCAGTACTTATCGACAGAACGATAGTAATACCACTGCAGAAGTTAAATTTTTATGTAAGTATCGTCCATTTTCCATGTGTTTGATACCTGTCGTTTTCTTGCTTGTGCATTTTGTTTAATCAAAGGTGCAAAAAACCGGATAACCCAGCGATTAATAGTTGCATGATCGAATAGAAGCCCTTCTGCATAGCTCTCTTTGATGTCGTGATAACTGAGTTTGTAAGCTATTTAGTAGTGTACAGCTTGAAGGATAACGTCCGACAGTAAATGATAACTATCAATACATTAGAGGTTTTCTGAGATGGAGTCAGTTTCTCTCTAGTCAATACAGTCGAAAATGGCATATTCGCTTGGCCAAAAAGACAGAATATATTGGTCCGACAGTTAGATACTTAGGATGCTCTTTTAGCGGCCATCAATAGCGACTTCTCGATTACGACATTATCTGGGTGGAAATGTTCGCTTTGTCTACCATTGGTATAATAGCTACAAGACACTGGTACTTAGTCAAATGGGTATGTTCGATAGATTGGTTTCACATATACCAGCAGAAAAGAATTTTAGAGTAATTAGATATTTCGGTTTTCTATCCGAGGAGAAGCTTTGCCGCTGGTTTATGATTTACAGGAGTAGGAATAGCTGGTAGAGTCAAAGTCTCTGAATCATGTGTAAATGATGCATCACTTGGAACGCATAGAACCGTACAGATTTATTCTGTGTGGTGGTCTATGTGCTTTGCGAAGATGGATGCGGGGCTAGGAGAAACTGTAAACCTCCCGTAATTAGTTACACGTATAATTAGAGTTCTCAGTCGGTGAATAGAATGCCAAGTATTCCCATGGCGTTCGATCATTTAGTGAGTCATGTGGTCGCTCTTCGTTATATTCGCGTACCCATTTTGCTATTAGCTCCCGCACTTCTGTTAATGTTTTAAATACATTCATGTTCAGGATTTCATCTCGATATGTTCGATTGAAACGTTCAACATATGAGTTTTGGGTTGGAGTATCTGGTTTTCTAAATTCAAGTTGGATATGGTGTTCTTCAGCCAACTCAGCAAGCGCACTAGAAATAAACTCAGGACCGTTATCCTAGGGTAACCGCGCCAAGCAACCGTAGTGCAGGCAAGTTGAGATCAATCTCGATATCCAGTGCTTCACGATTAAAATCATCAGTCAGGTTTTATGTTCTAAATCTACTACCACAAAACAAGCTATCGCACATAAAATCCATAGACCAGCAATAATTCGATGTCGTCGATACCGATAATGGCTCTGGATAGCGAGAGGGTAGACGCTTTTTACCTCGTCGCTGTTTATTCAAATTCAACTCGCAATACAGTCGATAAATACGCTTGTGATTCCAACTGTGTCTCCCAACAGCACAGAACTTTTAGCAACTTATTAAAGCCATAAGTTGGGCAACGTTCAATGGCTTCTTGTCGTTTCAAAATGACATAGCCATTTCTTTATGCATCAGGTTTATACCGATACACTGAGTCACTGACGCCAACTGCGCGACAGGCCATACGAAGGCTTACCCCGTGTTTCTCGCGGGCATAATCAACAAGCTCTCGCCTAATCGCTGACTTTATAGTTTTTTTCAATGATATCTTTCAGAATACGGAGTTCAAGATAGAGCCTGGCAAACATCGATTTAAGTCGTCGATTTTCTTCCTCAAGCTCTTTCATGCATTTGATATCTGAAAATTCCATACCACCGTACTTGGACTTCCAGTTGTAATACGTGGCATCTGAGGTGCCATACTCACGGCAGATTTTTTTAACTAGTTTGCCAGCTTCTACTTCTTTCAAAATCCTGACGATTTGAGTTTCCGTGTAGCGTGATTTTTTTCATCGTTAGCTCTCCGTGTAGTTTTAGTATAGGACACTCTAAATGTGGATGCTCCATATTTTAGGGAGGTTTACAAGACCATCTCAAATTTGGTCAAAATATTTTTGGCCGTAGTTAGCGTTAGCAAATATAACTCGAACATCACAGCCCAAAAACGCCTCCTTTTATATGCTGGAAAAACAAAAATGTAGGCGCTAGGATCAGCTATGATAAAGCTAATTTAAATCTGTTTTTGGGTTATAAAAAACCAAACTAAATATCAATTAGGAATAGCCCTAAATTAAGTTTGTTGTCTATTCTGAAAGATGGCATCTACAATTGATATTTTATAATTAGAAAAAATTTTATTATATGTTAATTACATACTATGTTAGTTATTCTCTCGAATAAACTTCTTTGCAACTCTAATAACAGTTCGGTTTGATACATTAGTAAGTTTAGCTGTATCGCTAATGCTAAGCCGGTTTACTACTCTCAATTGATAAATCTTGTCATGAAGTTCCAAGTTGGGTCTCCTTCCCTTGTATTTTCCCTCAGATTTTGCCTTTTTTATCCCCTCAGCTTGTCTACGACGTCTATCTTGATAATCTTTCCTTGCTATCGCCGCTAGCATATCCATCATCATGTTATTAATAGCTTTAATCATTGATCCTGTAAACTCATCTGTAATCTGAGGAGATAAAGCTATATGACTTGTAGGTAAATCCAAGCTAATAACTTTCAATTCTTTCTCGTGAAGCATTTCTTTTAATTTAAACCAACTAGCTTCATTTAAACGAGAAAGTCGATCGATCTGCTCAATCAGAATTGCATCACCAATAGCTGCATCATCAAGCAATCGTAGTAGTTCAGGTCTTTGTAATGATGCACCTGATTCATTCTCAATATACCAACCAGCTACACGGTAGCCTTTATCTTGAACAAAGCTCTTTAAGGTACTCTGAGCTCGTTTTGCATTTTGATCAGATGTTGATGCTCTAAGGTAGCCAAATATGTACATAATTTACTCGGTATGACATTTATATGATGATCTTAATGGTTATGTCATTTAGGTTATGACATTGCATGGTTTGATGTCAAATCTACTATATGCCTTTAATGTATACCTAAATGTCATGCTTATTGCCTATTGGTTTTTCAATATTAATTGATATAACAAATTGATTGGTTGATCGTATTTATTCTATTATCATTTGTTACATTGAAGAGACTTTTAGGGGTTCTGTCGCAAAGTTAGGGAACCAGAGAGCCGTTGAGAACTCTAATTACTGACTTTAAACTTTTAGCTAAACTTTTATGCAATTTACTGGTTATCATTTTCCATATGACATCATCCTTCAAGCTGTACGCTACTATGTAGCGTACAAACTCCGTTATCATGATATCGAAGAAATCTTTGCTGAAAGAGGAATTCGAGTCGATCATGCCACCATTAATCGTTGGGTCATTCGTTTTGCTCCCTTAATTGAGCAAAATGCACGAACGAGCAAATACTATGTATCAAGTTCATGGCGGATGGACGAGACTTACATCAAAATCAAAGGGAAATGGTGGTATTACTATCGGGCAGTTGATAAATACGGTGATATTGTAGATTTTTATCTTAGTCAGACACGAGATGAAAAATCCGCTCAAGCCTTTCTACGAAAGGCTATTCGAACAAATGGATTGCCAGATCAAGTTGTTATTGATAATAGTGGCGCTAATGCTCGAACTCTTCATCATATGAACGTCAAATTATGGAAAAGTGTCGTTTTTATGCTGAACTTAATAGAAATAATCGGCGTGAAATACCTCAACAATATAGTTGAGCAAAGCCATAGGCCAATTAAACAAAAGATGTATCAGGCTCTTGGTTGGAAATCTGTTGAGGGAGCAAGTGCCACTATGTCAGGTCAAGAAGTTTGGACGCAAATCAAAAGAGGTCAAGTTGGCGAGCTAAGCTTGCCTGTATGGGAGCGATTTTACGCGCTCATAGCATAATAGTGTCCGAAATTCGACACGCTTACGCCCTACATAAACTTTGCGACAGGACCACCCTTTAGGCCGCAGTTTCTATTTCAGGTTGAGATATCTGGCTCCAGCCGAAGGCTGGCTACGGTTCAAAAATATTGCAGAAGAAACATTATCTAATTAGATACATAAAGAATACTAACTAAATATAAATCGATAGGGTTAGAATGAAACAAAAAAAATACAAGAAAATCGCAGTGGAAGAATCTTGGATGCCAACTGAACTTTTCGAAGAATTTATGAAGTTATCTCAAGAAAAGTGTGTTGATCCTGGATTTCTATCCTTATGGGGAGAAATTATGATGTCTTCTAATGCGGAAAAATTAAAGAATCTCATTTGCGATATTAATAATAATCGTATAAAAAAAATGGATGATGTTGGTATCGATATACAAATACTATCTTTGACTGCACCTGGAGTACAAATTTTTGAAAAAGATAAAGCTGTAAAAATGGCTCGTTTTTGTAATGACAAGCTGGCAGAGGAAATCAAGATTAACCCTGAACGCTTCATCGGACTTGCAACTGTTGCTCCTCAGGATCCAATAGAAGCAGCAAAAGAGTTAGAACGATGTATAGGACAACTTGGAATGAAAGGAGTTATCATTAATTCTCATACAAATGGCGAGTTTTTGGATAATAAAAAATTTTGGCCTATTCTTAAAGTTGCAGAAAAATTAGATGTTCCTATATATCTACATCCGAATACTCCATGCTCAGCAATGATAGACCCATATACAGAGTTACCATTGGAAGGTGCTATTTGGGGATTTGCTGCAGATTGTGGTCTTCACGCTTTAAGAATGATCCTTGGTGGTGTTTTTGATCAATTTCCAAAACTAAAAGTTGTCCTTGGTCATTTAGGCGAAGGAATTCCTTGGTTCATAAATCGTATTGATAACCAATATGATACTTTTGTACAAGATGCGTCAGAAAGTCCACGAGCAAAGAAGTTAAAGCGAACACCAAAAGAATATTTTTTAGAAAATTTTTATATTACATCAAGTGGAATGAACTGGGAGCTTGAAATAATGTATAGTTTAGCTATTGTTGGTGAAGATAATATATTATTTGCCGTCGATTATCCATTCAGCATGCCAGAGCCAGCAATTGAAAATGTAGACAAACTTCCTATTTCAGATGATTTTCTTATTAAGTTTTATCAAAAAAATGCTGAAAATGTTTTCTCGTTGTTGAAATAGTATTGCCTGAAGCTAAAAATATAAATTTGTAGTTCAAAAATAGGGTTCTGTCGCAAAGTTTTATAAAGTATAGGCTAACCAAATTTCAAATACAATTATGCAGCGAGCGCATAAAAGCGCTCCCATACGGGTAATGCCGATCAGTTAAGCACAAAATGATCGGTTGAATGATCCTATAGATGTGTAAAAATCCAAGTGTATTTAATGCACTTGGATTTTTTTATGGACGTTTCTCAAGCTCTAAACGTAATTAATAATTGGAAGTCAGACAACATTGA
>NZ_PYOG01000063.1 GCF_003026815.1 Photobacterium damselae
GAGTGGAGCGGTAGTTCAGTTGGTTAGAATACCGGCCTGTCACGCCGGGGGTCGCGGGTTCGAGTCCCGTCCGCTCCGCCACTTATTTAGAAAAAGCCTGATTCGAAAGAGTCAGGCTTTTTTTCATTACATGCTTTATAAATAAAAGATAGATGGAAGTTGAGCGGTAGTTCAGTTGGTTTGCTTTTTGTTTAAGAGCTGGCCGGCCTGTCACACCGAGGGGCGCGCTGATGTTCGGTCCCGTCCGCTCCGCCACTTATTTAGAAAAGCCTGATTCGAAAGAGTCAGGCTTTTTTTCATTTAGCTAAAACTAGTTATATTTATCTATTAAGTAAGCCTTAATCTTGTTCCATAAATTAACGGCTCTAACTTAAGCTTTTATTTAAGAACAAAAAAAGCCCCTATAAAGGAGCTTTAGCAAGAATACCTACTGATATTAATAGCCTACTTATTTGTCAACAATGCTGAAAGCTCATTGATACTATGAACGCACTCTATACCAGCTTGTTGCATCTCTTTTATTGCAGAGTCTATTGTTTCTGCTGCAATCCCTCGGCAAGCGCTTAAATTAACAATAACCCGAAAAGAATTGGTTTGTTGAAATTGAAGAGCTGTGGTTTTAACACAATAATCGGTAGCCAAACCGCCAATTAGCAATGTATCCACCTTATGCTGCAGCAACCATTCAATTAGTCCTGTGCTGAGTTCTTCAGCTAGATCATGATAACAAGCGCCGTAAGGATGAAGGTCTGGCTCAATACCTTTCCAGATGACATGGTCATAATCGGTTACTTTAGGCAGTCCTGGAATGACTTCAAAACCTTGAGTTCCGGGTACGGCATGTGCAACCCATGTTAAGTCTGCATTAGGGTGCGATAGAGGGTGCAACATCTCTTCATGTGTGTCAACAACCCAGAGTGCATTCTTAGGGTGAGCATCTTTGGTCAAGACGCGATATTGAGCAAAACTGGCCTGTAGGTTCAGTGTATCGGCAATAGTATCGCCTTCGTGTACTGGTAGCTCATTGGGACACAATGGGGTAAAAGTCTGTTGAGGGTCGACATCTATTGCCGCAATAATCATCACTATTTCCTTATAGGATCTGATTTAAAATGTGGTCAGCTTTCACTCTACGAATTCGTTTAATGAGCTTTTGAACTTGAAGTGGATAGCTATCAATCTTATCGATGCACTTATAACTGCCAATCAATTGAGTATGATTTAAGATGCAAGCAAGCTCTTGTTCTTTTTGTTCAAGTAATAGCTGATTTTTATCATGGATTAAGATGGCATTTTCTAGATCCAATTTCCATGCTCGAGGATTTAAATTATTTCCGGTAACCAGCATGTAGGTTTTATCTACCCAGATACCTTTTAGATGGAAGCTATTGTCAGCATGTTTCCAAAGGTGGATTGCCAGTTGACGACGAGCTATTGCCGCTTCATTCTGCTTGGCAAAATGGCGAAGGTTCACCTCATAAAGATAAGGTAGGCCCGCAATCGTTTTAAAAGGCTCTGATGGCGGAATATAAAAATCATTTGCTGTCTTATCACCAACAACGATTGTTACCTTTACTCCACGGCGTAGAGCTCGTTTTACTTCTTTATTAATGCTTCGAGGGAAGTTGAAGTAAGGTGTACAAATAGTGAGTTCAGTTTTTGCGCTCGCAATTAATGTACAGATTTGTTGATTGAGGCGATTTTTCTTTTTGCCTAAACCAACAAGAGGAGTTAAACCAACCTCATCATCTTGTATTCTGTCGCCATCGAATTGATAAGCTGCGCGCTGAAGGTTGATACGGAAATCGCGGATTGCACCTTTTAGTGATTTAGTATCTGGACGATGCTCTTGGCTTAGACAGTTCACGGCATCACTATTTACTAAATTATCTAGGACAAAACTTGCCATTGTATCTGCTAACTTAGCATTGTGGATTACATGATAGCGGTCATAACGGTAACGCTCATGTTCTGCAAGATAGACATCATTAAGACTCGCACCGCTATAGATCACCTTATCATCAATAATAAAGCCTTTAAGATGTAGTACACCAAATACTTCACGGTTACGAACAGGTACACCCAGAATTTCAATGTTATGAGTGTATTTTTCTGAGAACTCTCGATAAAGGGCGGCATTACCATCAGACTTGGCCGCACCAATTAATCCTCGTTGTGCACGATGCCAATCAACCAGAACTTTAATATCAAGATCTGGATTTTGTTGTTTTGCTTCAAATAGAGCCGTCAGAATTTTTCGACCGGCGTCATCATCTTGAAGATAAAGAGCAACTAAATAGATGCGATGTTTTGCCTGTGATATTTCTTGTAGCAGGCGCTCTCTAAAAGACGATGCATCAAATAGGGTTTCTAAATTTTCTGGCTTATGTGCAATACATGGCAAATGCTCAATGCGTTGCGTATTAGCAATAGCTGAATCCATTTATCGCCTCTTTGTTCGCGATCTAATCATTAGTAATTCAAAGTTAAGGGAGCAAGTATACCAGAAAAATAGCTCAGTCAATCTTTCTGGTGAGCTCAGCATGCTAGATCTGGGATTTAACTACCATTCTTATACAGCATAGGAACCAATTTTTTACCACTACTGTAACGCTCAAATCGTTGTTGCAAAGGATGAGGTAATTCACTGCTATCAATTGTGATAAACCCATTACGTTGATAGAAACCTTCAAGTTCATAGAGAGCAAAGCAATAACAAGGATACAACTCTAACTGTTCAGAAAGATGGTATAAGAATTGGCTAGCAATATTTTTTCTTCGATGCTGGCTATGTACAACCATTCCGGTTAAGAGTTGTGATTCTTCGATCACTTTAAAACGAACCGCTGCGATTAAGGTGCCATTTTGTTCACCGACCCAGATAATTTCATCTCGTTTAGCTTTACCTGCGGGATAATGATCTTTGTATAATTTGTTCACAAGAGGAAAGCGTAATGTCTCTAGTTTGTGAAATTCTGGTGTATTCATAGGAAAAGCACTGCGTCATGACGTTGATTCGGTTAAAATATGCCGATTAGTATAAAGGTACGGTCTAAAAATCGCATGAATCAATTACACGATACTGGGCTAGCGCCTTATCACACTTTTAGAATTGACGCGCAAGCTTCTATGATTATCGAAGCAACTAGTGCTGAAGATTTTATTACATTGTGGCAAGACCCTGCATACAGTCAATCTCCTAAGCTTGTTGTCGGCCAAGGTAGTAACTTACTATTTTGTGAAGATTACCAAGGAATTGTAGTCTTAAATCGTCTTAAGGGCATTGATGTATCAGAGGATGCACAAGCTTATCATCTGCATGTTGCCGGTGGTGAAGACTGGCACCAACTAGTGAAGTGGACCGTAGAGAACAACATGCCAGGATTGGAGAATTTGGCATTGATCCCAGGTTGTGTCGGTTCATCGCCAATTCAAAATATCGGTGCTTACGGTAAAGAGTTAAAAGATCTGTGTGAGTATGTCGATGTTTTAAATGTACTGACAGGGAAGATTTCGCGTCTGAGCGCTGCTGAATGTTTATTTGGTTATCGTGATTCTATTTTTAAACATCAATTAAAAGATGATCACATCATTATCGCCGTTGGTTTAGCGCTAAGCAAAGATTGGCAACCACAGATTGGTTACGGTCCATTAGCGCAGTTTGATCTTAAAACCGTAACGGCAAAAGAGATTTTTGACACCGTTTGTAATGTGCGTCTTGCTAAGCTGCCTAATCCTAAAGAACTGGGAAATGCGGGGAGCTTTTTCAAAAATCCTGTTATATCCAAACAGCAAGCTCAGCAGTTATTAGCAGAGCATTCTGATATGCCAAGTTATCCTGCTGGTGATGAAATCAAGTTAGCGGCAGGGTGGCTGATTGACCAATGTGGGCTGAAAGGTTTTACGATTGGTGGTGCTAAGGTTCATGAACAACAAGCGTTGGTACTCGTTAATACTGGTTCTGCTTCGGCACAAGATGTCATGGCGTTGGCTCAACATGTTGTGAGTTGTGTTTATGAGCAGTTTGGTGTCGAGCTTGAGCATGAGGTTCGCTTTATGGCTAAATCCAGTGAAACCTGCTTAGCAAAGGCTCTGCAATGAAAGAGCATGCATCAAAGTTAAAGTTAATCAGTTTGCTGGCAGATGGTCAGTTTCATTCCGGTGAAGCTTTAGGGGAAGCTTTGGGCATTTCACGTGCCGCGATTAGCAAGCAGATTAAAGTGTTGCAAAGCTGGGGATTGGATATTTATCGGATTCAAGGGCGAGGTTATTGTTTAGCAAAATCGATAACACTATTAGATAAGGGGGATATTTTATCTCACTGTATCTGCTCTAACTTAGATGTGATTCCTGTCATTGATTCGACCAACCAATATTTATTAGACCGAGTAGGGCAATTACCATCGGGAGCCGTTTGTCTTGCTGAATACCAACAAGCAGGTAGGGGACGGCGTGGTCGTCAATGGCTATCTCCTTTTGGTAGCAATCTGTATATGTCGATGTATTGGCGTCTAGATGCTGGTGTGGCTGCTGCTATGGGACTTAGCTTAGTTGTTGGGGTTGCCATTGCAGAGACATTACAGTCGATGGGGGCTGAGCGCATTAAAGTTAAATGGCCAAATGATATTTACTGTGATGATAAAAAGGTTGCTGGCATATTAGTTGAAATGGTTGGTCAAGCCGGTGATGCAGCCCACCTTATTATTGGTATGGGACTGAACATATCGATGCCAGAGCAGCAGCACATTGATCAAGCGTGGACAAACTTGACCGATTGCTGTGAGCAGACTATCGAACGAAACCAACTTGCAGCGCGATTAATCACTCAATTAACAAAAACTTTGCAAGATTATGAACATCATGGCCTTGCTGGTTTTGTCGAACGTTGGAATAAGGTCGATAACTTTATCGGTCGTCCAGTTAAACTGCTGTTAGGCGAGCAAGTTATTGAAGGTATTGCACGAGGCATTAATGATACTGGTGCTCTACTATTAGAAACTGAAGCTGGGATTACGCCTTATATTGGTGGTGAAATCAGCCTTAGAGGTTGTTAATGCAATTACTTATTGAAGCGGGCAATACTTATGTCAAAGTTGCCCAATTATTTAAAAATGGTCAGTTAGAATTATTAGGCAAATACTCTAGCCGTAAATTAGAGATGGTTTTAGAGCCTTTGCTTGATAAAAAAGAAATTCATCGCATTGTTTTTGCGAGTGTTGGGCCAGTTGAAATAGATAACTCTATTCAGCGAATTTCTCAACTTTCTAATATTCCAGTAATACAAGTAAAAACTCCAAGCCATGATTTTGGGGTGAAAAATGCCTATAGTGAGTATCAATATTTAGGTATCGATCGTTGGCTAACTTTGGTTGCTATTCATCAAATCTATCAACAGCCAACTGTGATTGTTGATATTGGTACCGCACTGACATTTGATGTATTAGCAGAAGACGGAATGCATTTGGGGGGATGGATCGCCCCGGGTTATCAACTAATGATGAAATCGGTATTAGAAAATACAACCAAGGTTTTTTCTGATCGTGACCATGTCGATTCCTTAGAGCTTGCAACTAATACTGCTGATGGTCTTAAGAATGGTTGCCGGGCTGCTTTACTTGGGCTTATTGAGTATGGTTTGAAACAAGCTCATGAGGATTTAGGGGTAGAGCCTCACGTTATTTTATGTGGTGGTGGTGTGATTCATTTACCTAAAAAGTGGGCGCAACAGTACACACATCGTTCTGATTTGGTGTTAGAAGGCTTAGCCTTGTATGCAAAACATCGTTAGTGGCGAAAAAAGCAACATTTGAAGCTAAAATCAAAAAAAAAAGGTGCTGAGCTATTGCCAGAGATTTCAACCTTATCTAAAATGCGCAGCACTTAAGCCGACTTAGCTCAGTAGGTAGAGCAACTGACTTGTAATCAGTAGGTCACCAGTTCGATTCCGGTAGTCGGCACCAGTTTCAAAAAATTTTGGTGGGGTTCCCGAGTGGCCAAAGGGAGCAGACTGTAAATCTGCCGGCACTGCCTTCGAAGGTTCGAATCCTTCCCCCACCACCATTTTCAAGTGATTGATAGCTCTACGAGTGACGAATTTGCGGGCATCGTATAATGGCTATTACCTCAGCCTTCCAAGCTGATGATGCGGGTTCGATTCCCGCTGCCCGCTCCACACTTCGTGTGTTGATATAGCTCAGTCGGTAGAGCGCACCCTTGGTAAGGGTGAGGTCGGCAGTTCAAATCTGCCTATCAGCACCACTCCTCGACGCTTTCTCCCATTTGTTTATATAAAACTCTACAAACCCATGATCGGTTGTGGTCGTAATGCCACTAACTACCGTGCATTTGAGGGACTATCATGTCTAAAGAAAAATTTGAACGTACGAAACCGCACGTTAACGTTGGTACAATCGGCCACGTTGACCACGGTAAAACAACTCTAACTGCAGCAATCTGTACTGTACTTTCTAAAGTATACGGCGGTTC
>NZ_PYOG01000064.1 GCF_003026815.1 Photobacterium damselae
CCGCTTCTAATTTAAATTCAGCACTAAATAATCGTCTTGTTCGTTTTGTCATGATGTCACCTATTCATGTTAAGAGGTGATGATATCACCTCTGAGTAGGTGGCCAAATTTAATGTACCACTACAAGTAGCCTTGCGGTAATCAGTCATCCATTCTTGGCTAGTAGGTAGGCCAACCTCCATACTGGCCGTAGCTCATGGTCACGCCTGTCTTGTGCCCTAACACATTGGCTATATTGAACTCATCAACTCTTGCACGTTGCGCTGCGGTAGCGAAATGCACGCGCAGGGAATGGAAGGAGGGCTGCTGTCCGTTGTAACCTTACTGGTCTTGAATCGAGAAAAGACTCGTCCAGCAGACTTGTGGTCTAGCCCTAGAGGAAGTTGGATGTCTTGGATTTGCTTTGCTATCGGAATGGTCCGTGCGGCAGCAGCGGTCTTACCTTTTTTGATAACCATGCACCTCACATCCTCGATTATTTCCTCATGAGCGTTGCATCGTTCGCTAAGTCTTGCTTTGGGGAACAAGCCTAGACGCACTAGATCTCTAATTGATTCAGAAGCTTCTTTAAGTACTTTGCTTAGTTGGTCATGACTGAATAGTTGCTTCTGTTTGCTTCCTTCGCCACGGTACGCACTTAGGTCATGATCAAAGAAAGGACTTGTCTTGCTATCTATTTCCCCAAGCTTATAGGCGTGTGTCCAGATAGACCGCAAACGACTGAGATGGGCTGTGATTGTACCGTGTGAGTATTCACGCCTTAAGTGCTCTACATACTCGACTACCTGACGTTTGTTGATTTCCCTTAGCGGTATGTCAGGCTCTCGTAAGAACGAAAGGAATCTCTCTGCGCTGTTTCAAGTGCTTGTTACTGGTACTCACAGATACTGTCTTGTAAGTCAAAAGTGGAACGGAATGTATCACGTCAGGTGTCTTACAGCCCAGTAATACCGCTGCTTTCAGCGAGTTATGGGATCTTGGGGCTCTTTGATATAATCATTCCTCCTTAACCTATTCTCTAAGCCGAAGTGGGGCAACCTGCTTCGGCTTTTTTGTGTACTGATTTTTTGTTTCCTCTTCTTATCGTTTTTTCCCCTCTTTCTTTTGCTCGTAACCCTAAATCCTTAATTATTGGTATGTAAGGCTCACTAGGATAAAACCTCAAAAAGCTGCACAAATTTAAGTTATTGTTTATAAATGATTTATTTTGAGATTTTTATATGAATGGCTTATTTGAAATTATGTTCAGCTTAATTGTGATCTCTGGTGTAAAAGCTGCACATATTGAGATGTAGTTTACTCAGATAAAAGCTCAAAAAGCTGTACATAAATAAGTGTAAATAAAACAATGACTTATATTGTCGTGATGGGTGTGTGATGTGAAGCTTGGTTTTGTACAGCTTAAAGGTGTGTTTTTATTAACGATCTGTACATTATTGTGTTAAAGCTTGCCAGGAGAAAGACTAGAAAAGCTGTACATAATAAAGTTATTATATATCAATGGCTTAAGTTGCCGTTTGTTCTACTTATTAAAAACCTCGGATATGTACACCAATAAGCTGTATTTTTGAGGATGTGCTGATCGTACGAGGGTGTGGGTTAATTCTATGGTTTTATCTCTTTATTAAATCGGATCTGAGTTAAAGCTAACTTATTTAATTAATTCGAATGATCACCAAATTATAATGAAATCATAAAAATTGTGTCTTTCCATATAGTTAATGAAAGTACATATAAATTTAAAAACAATAGCTAATATATGTTGTTTATTATAAACACTTTCGTTTCGTGTAATTGCTTAAATTTATGCTTTTATATTTCTGTTCTGGTTTTTTGTTTAAATATAAATTTTAACTGTACGTGATGATCGTCGATGATTACTGAGATTATTCCAATTGTAATTGAATCGTATCGTATCGTTGTAGTTGACTCTCTGGGCTAGGAAGATTTGTGACACGTACCTGAACAAGTGTTTGGCATCGATACCAGGCTATTTAGATGGGGTTAGGGAGGGTGAGAGTTCACAATTGAGGGGAAATCTAATCAATTATATAGGTGCTTGCTGAGGAAAAAGCTCGAAAAGCTGCACATTGATAAAATTATTTATTTTTCAATTGCTTATGATTAGATAGAAGTAAGTGGGGTTATCCAATTGATTCTGTACAGCTTATTGGTGTACAAATGCTGTTTATGTGTATGAGTAGCATTAAGTTTGGTTGATAAAAACCTTGATAAGCTGTACGAATTATATCTTTTAAATATCAATAACTTATATCGTTGTTTTTTTGTTTTGTATTAACCTTGAATTATGTACAGCGAACAGCTGTTTTTCTTTTCATTAGCTGAACATGTAAGTGATTAGTTTATCTGGTAAATAGCCTAAAAAGCTGAACATAAATTAGTTGTTTAAAATCAATTGGTTAGCTTAATTGTTTTCTGTTTTGATTATAATCTTTATTTTGTACACCTTTTAGGTGATTTTCTATTTGAGTGGTGTTCGTTTTTGATAGGGATAAAAAAAGCAGCTATTACTAGCTGCTTTGATTTGGCTAAAGACAATGATTGCCTTTGTTAAGAGAAACTCTTATTGATGCTGAAGATGGCGACGGCTCTTGCCTACATTTTTCTCAATGTATTCAATGATCATTCCAGCAATATCTTTACCTGTCGCACCTTCGATGCCTTCAAGGCCCGGTGATGAGTTAACTTCCATAACCAATGGGCCTCGGTTTGAGCGTAGTAAGTCGACACCTGCAACGCTTAATCCCATTGCTTTAGCTGCTGCTACAGCAGTTTTACGCTCTTCTGGGGTAATGCGAATTAAAGAGGCGCTACCACCACGGTGCAGGTTTGAACGGAATTCACCTTCGGCACCTTGACGTTTCATTGAGGCAATGACTTTATCACCAATAACAAAGCAACGGATATCTGCACCGCCTGCTTCTTCAATATACTCTTGCACCATGATATTGGCTTTTAAACCCATAAAAGCTTCAATTACGCTTTCTGCCGCTTTTTGTGTTTCAGCTAATACCACACCAATGCCTTGAGTACCTTCTAGCAACTTAATAACTAGAGGTGCGCCGCCTACCATTTTGATGAGGTCTGGTACATCACTTGGTTTACTCGCAAAGCCTGTTACTGGCATACCGACGCCTTTACGACTTAGTAGTTGTAAAGAACGTAACTTATCGCGAGATCGGGTAATGGCGATGGATTGGTTTACCGAAAATACATCCATCATTTCAAATTGTCGTAATACCGAGCAACCATAGAAGGTGATATCGGCACCAATGCGTGGGATCACAGCATCAAAACCTGTTAAATCATTACCTTCAAAATGAATCGATGGTTTAACAGAGTTGATATTCATATAACAACGTAGCGCGTTAATGATCACCGCTTCGTGGCCTCGTTGTTCACAAGCTTCACGTAAACGGCGAGTTGAATATAGGTCTTGGTTTTGGGACAAAATGCCAATTTTCATTACGTTACTCGCAGTAAGTAGTGGAATAAAAGTAGTGATAAAGAAGTTTGGCGTACTTCTTTCATCGCGAATTAGATACGACTAAATGGATGGCGACTATGCGCTTTAATGAGCAAAAAATCGAGAGCTTAAGCCATGATCTTTTTTTATCGTAACAAGTAAATTTTATTATAATTCCTATGGTGTTACTTTTGCTTAGGGTTTGCCGTGTTACTTTTAATTGTAGTTTAACAGTAAAAAAGCTTAATAAGCTGTACGCTTTAATTTTTTATTTTAATTCAATGTGTTAAGTTTTATTTTAAATGGGTTGCCATGTTATATTTGGTTTGCGTGCAGCAAAAAGGTGTGATTTGTATGTTTTGGTGAGCAGCTGATATAAAAAAGCCATGTAATCCTATAAATTACATGGCTTTAGTTAATTAATGGCTTGGTGTGTCTTACTCTAAATGCAGATCTAGAGGCGTTTTGCTACTGCGTCCACCGATTTCTCGGGTTAATTGAGGAACCAGATATCCTGAGACATTTTCCATCAGTCCAGCCATCAAAGTTTTGGCTTGAATATCATCGACAAAGAAATGTGCCGCGCCTTGCACTTTATCCAACACATGAAGGTAATAAGGTAAGATTCCAGCGTCAAACAGGCGGTTACTTAAGTTGATAAGCGCTTGAACGGAATCATTAACCCCTTTTAGTAATACACCTTGGTTTAGCAGGGTAACATTCGCATGTTTTAGGTTCTGCATTGCTAGAGTTAATTCAGCATTGATTTCGTTACAGTGGTTGATATGAGTAACTAAAATCACTTGTAAACGGCTACTGGCAAAACGCTGGCACAAATCGGGGGTTACACGACTAGGCAGCACAACAGGCAGTCTAGAGTGGATTCTAAGGCGCTTTATATGGGGAATCTGTTCAATACCGTCCATAAGCCAAGCTAACTCATGATCTTTCGCCATTAGAGGATCTCCGCCTGACAAAATCACCTCATCCAGTTCAGGGTGGTTGGCAATATAATCGAGGCTTTGTTGCCAAACACTTTTACTGCCTTTGTTATCTTGATATGGGAAGTGGCGTCGGAAGCAGTAACGACAGTTTATGGCACAACCACCTTTGACTATCATTAATACTCGGTTTTTATACTTATGCAGTAGGCCGGGAATATCGTTATCTTGTTCTTCTAAAGGATCGGTAGAATAACCCGCATGGACTTCAAACTCTTGCTCAAGAGGGAGTACTTGGCGCAACAATGGATCGTATGGGTTGCCAACTTCCATTCTTTCGACAAAACTCATAGGAACGCGAAGGGCGAAAAGCTTACGCGCAGCCAATCCTTTTTCCCATGGAGTTGGGTCTATTTTAAGCAAATTAAGCAGTTTTAGCGGATCCGATATCGCATTACCTAAATCATTAAGCCAGTTTTGCTCAACAGATGGCGCGTTTCGGGTTATTATATGTGACATTTACTACAACTCGAAGATGTTAAGAGGACTAAAATGGCGTCTTTCAGCACCAATGAATTCCGCGGCGGAATGAAAATTATGCTTGATAATGAACCATGTGTCATTATCGAAAACGAATTTGTTAAACCTGGTAAAGGTCAAGCATTCAACCGTGTGAAAATCCGTAAACTACTTTCTGGTAAAGTTTTAGAGAAGACTTTCAAATCTGGTGAGTCAGTTGAAGCTGCGGACGTAGTAGACGTAGAGCTAGATTACCTATACACAGATGGTGAATTCTACCACTTCATGAACAATGAAACATTTGAGCAAATCGCAGCAGACGTTAAAGCTGTTGGTGATAACGCTAAATGGTTGGTAGAGAACAACACTTGTACTCTAACTCTTTGGAACGGTAACCCAATTGCAGTGACTCCTCAGAACTTTGTTGAGCTAGAAGTAACTGAAACAGATCCAGGTCTGAAGGGTGATACTCAGGGTACTGGTGGTAAGCCTGCTACTCTAAGCACTGGCGCTGTGGTTCGTGTACCACTATTTATTCAGATTGGCGAAGTAATCAAAGTTGATACTCGTAGCGCTGAATACGTGAGCCGTGTGAAGTAATTTACCGTATCGCACAAAAAAGGTCGCTTAGCGGTAATGCCGATCAGTTAAGCTCAAAATGATCGGTTGAATGATCCTATAGATGTGTAAAAATCCAAGTGTATTTAATGCACTTGGATTTTTTTATGGACGTTTCTCAAGCTCTAAACGTAATTAAT
>NZ_PYOG01000065.1 GCF_003026815.1 Photobacterium damselae
CAATTTACCCTCAAAACTGACACTCAACCCACCAAAGACTCCCCTCTTCCCCCTACCGATAACCCAACAGCCAACTACTATCTTGCTGAGCAAAGCGGCACGAAAAAAACAACACAGTGGTATGGCAAAATTGCTGAGAAAGAAGGGATTTTAGGCCACGAAATCGAACACCAAAAACTGGAAGCGGTACTCAACGGCCAATTGAATAATGACCAAACACCAAGAGCACATTCCGATACCCGTCGAACAGGGTATGATTTGGTGTTCTCAGCCCCTAAAGGGGCCAGTATTCTAGCCTTAGTCTACGGTGATACCCGTATTATTGACGCGCATAATGCCGCAGTTAAAACCGCTCTCGATTTGTTGGAGCAAGATACCGCTCAAGCCAAAGTCACTGAAAACAAAGAAGGTCGATTTGAAAATACACAAAATTTATTGTTTGGTTTAGTTCAACACAAAACCAACCGAAACAATGAACCTCAACTTCATACTCATGCTCTTCAAGCCAACATGACTTACGATAACCAAGGCAATCTTAAAAACCTTGCCTCTTCGTTCGTGCAAAATGGATTTGAGACCCAAGGCACTTATGAGCGCATACTAGAAAATGCAAAATACTATGGTATGGCTTACCACAGTGAACTCGGTCGTGCTCTCGAAGGGATGGGATTTGCCATTAAATCATTGGGTAACGGTCAGATAGACATTGATGGCATTCCTACTGAAGTCATTGAAGCCAACTCTACCCGCAGAGAAGAGATCCTTGAGTACGCGAATGAGACCGGACATTCATCAGGAAAAAGTCGCATGATAGCTGCTCACCAAACTCGCAAAGCCAAAACTTATACCCCCGAAGATTCTTTGGTTAAAGAATGGCAAACCAAAAATGAAGCACTTAAATTTGATGGGCTGGCGTTCGTTGCTGCCTCTTACAATGGTGAACATAGAAAAGACAATGACATATCGGTACCGGATAAGGAGTTGCAGCAAGCCATTGACAACAGCATCAGCTACCTCAGTGATCGCCTAAGTGCTTTTGGTTATGAGAAAGTCCTGGTTACGGCGTTAGATAAATTTGCTCCCAAAGCCATCACTCAAATGGGGGAACTCAAACAGGCATTAGATAACAAAATCAAACATGGCGATTTGATTGCTCTTGATGACAAACAAAGCCTATTTACCACACAAGAGCAAGTAGACCGAGAAGCTAAGCTCATTGAGTCAACGCAAAAACGAACTCATGGGTTACGGGTTCATGCTGACTCAACAGCGCTTAATGAACTCAATTTAAAGGCCGATACCAAAAAGACCCTCGCGGACATACTTGCCAGTACCAAACAAGTGAATGTCGTTAATCTCTCAGGTAGCAGCAAACAACTCAGTGAGTCCTTGCTGCATGTGAGCGAAAACTCAGGAAAATCCATTCACTTCATCACCCCCAACAAGCTGGTTAAACAGCAAACAGAGCAACAGGTTAGGCGTCAAGCATTCAGCGTGACCCAATGGGTGAAGAATGCCTTTCGCCCTGACGTGGTTCACACCGCTTATCAATACCTTAATCAAGCTGAGCGGCGTCAGAAAACCAAAGACAGTATTTTGGTTGTTGAGCACGCCAATCAGCTAGGAGTCAAAGAGACGCAGCAGTTGATTGACCTGGCGCAACGCCAGGGCAATAAGCTGGTCTTTCTGAACCACACTAAACGCAGTCAAGGACTTCGAGCCGGTAATGCCATGGATGTGGTGCAAAAAGGTAACGTCCAGACTCACACATGGCAAGGGGCACAATTGGCTCAAACGCACATTAAAACCAGTGAAGTGGATAAGAAAGAGCGCCATCAAATCCTAGCCGAGCGGTATCAGGAGCTCTCGAAGCAAGAGCGTTCTGAAACTCAAGTCTTAACCACCAACAAAGGCGACAACGACAATCTCAATCGGGTCATTCGTCACCAATTGGATAAAAGCGGTCAATTGAGTGAGAAGCGCGTGGAAATCCCAACACTTAACCCTGTTTTTATGTCACCAGAGCAGCAGCGCTCCATCAAGAGCTATCAAAAAGGAATGGTGATATCACAAGTAAACGATGGAAAGGTTCAGCAATACACGGTAGAAAAAGTCAACAGCCGAGCTCAAACGCTTCAATTACTCGATAGTGATAATAATCGCAGCTATTTGAATGTGAAAGAGAGCTCAACCCCCTATTTTGTCAGCCAACCCGACAAGATAGAAGTCGCCACCGGAGACCGCCTGCGGATTAATGGGGATGTCTTCCGAACCGACCTCAAACAGAACGACACTGTGACGGTGGAAAAAATAGGCTGGATGGGGCTCAGTCTTACAGACGACAACGGAAAGGGGCATTTGGTGCCCCTTTCGTATTTAGAGGGTTCGGCCCTCTCCTACGGTTATGCCAACACCCTCAACAACGCCGCTCACGGAAAAACAACCACCCTAGTTGAGATGCAGAGTTATACCGCTTCAAAAGAAACCTTGTATGAACTCATGCAGCAAGGAAGCAAGCAACTGCATATCTTCACCGACAATCAAGAAAAACTGGAAGCTCGTATGGAGAAATCCCACATTCAGCCCTCATCCATGGCTCGCGTGATGGCAAGTACCCAAAGTCTCGATAAGTACGTTAACGCCCAGACTGCTGAAACACTGCAGAGTGATGTGACGATGGCCGTGCAAGCTCTTCTTGACCAACAAGCCCCAAAACCACTGATAGAACAAGCGGTAAACTTTGCTCTCGATCATGTCAGTGAGCAGCAGGCAGGCTTTAAGCACAGTGAATTGGTTGTGGAAGCCATTCGTTTTGCTATGGACGAAAAAGGCACCACGGTATTGGAAAGTGAGATACACAATAAACTTAACGAGCTGCAGCAACAAGATTCGGTCCTCTCAGCTCAATTTAGTGATGGCACTCGCTGGACAACCAAAGAAGCCATTGATACTGAAAAGCGCATCTTAACCCGCCTCGATGCTGGCAAAGGGCAAGTTGCGAGTTACGCCAGTGAGCGACAAGCTGATGCCTATCTTGCACAGCAAGATTGGATGACCGACGGCCAGAAAGAAGCGATAAAGCTCATGGCGACCACCAATGACCGTTACACTATCGTGCAAGGGTTTGCAGGCGTGGGTAAATCCACCATGCTTGAGCAAGGTAAAACCTTAATTGAGCAAACACAGGCGTTACACGGTAACGCCAATATTGATGTATTAGGCTTAGCACCCACTCACGCTGCCGTTAACGAATTGAAGGAAAAAGGCATCCCCGCTCAAACCACACAGTCTTTACTCAAAGACCTACTGACGGGCGACACCACACCTGACAAGTACAAGAATACCCTATTCCTACTCGATGAGAGCTCGATGGCTTCCAACGCTCAGTTTGATGCGTTTACCGCCCTAGTAAATAATTCAGGGGCAAGAGCCACCTTATTAGGAGATATTTACCAGCTTCAATCCAAAGAGGCGGGTAAACCGTTTGAGTTGGCCTATCGCAGCAAATCCGTTGATACCGTTGTAATGAAGGACATCCAACGCCAACAGACCCCTGAGCTTTTAAGTGCGGTACAAAATGTGATTAATCAGCAGTCTGAATCCATGTTAGAGGCGATAAAGCAACAGTCTCCCCTCCCTGGAAGTCACCATAACCAAACCGTAGTTTCGACCTATAACGAGACGGGTAACTCAGCTAAGGACCGTGAGGTTGCCAAAGAAGAGTTATATCAATCTGCTGCCGCCGAGTATTTATCTCGAACCCCAGAGAGTCGAGAAAATACTTTAATGATTGCTTACTCCAATCGAGAACGAGATATATTAGCTGGTTTAATCCGAAAAGGATTAAAAGAGATGAAGGAGTTACTAGATAAATCAGATACCCCTGTGACACGCCTTCGAGGTATTGGCACCACCAAAGAAGAATTAAAAACCATGATGCCTTACAAGGCTGGACTCATTATTAACACTGGACGGGATACTTATTTACACATCGACAGTATTGATAGACGTAATGAGTTATTAATGGTGACAAACATGACAACAGGAGAACAAACATCATTTATTCCGGCAAGGCACGACCATAAGATGACAACTCTTTGGTCAAGCAGTGAAATGCCTTTAACTTCGGGAGATAAAATCACCTGGCGTAAAACCGATAAAGAATTGGGATTAACGGGTAATATGGATTTAACGGTATCTGATATTAATAAAGATACAATAATGTTATCTAATAATGACGGTAAACACGTTACTCTTTCCTTAAGTGATATGAAAAGTAGCCATTGGGATTATCGTTATACCAAAACAGCAGATATGGCTCAGGGCTCTACAACGAACCATGTTATTTCAGTCATTGATTCTGAGGCTAAATTAACAAACTTACGCCGTGCTTATATTGATATCTCTCGTGCGAGCCAGCACGCTATGATATTTACGGATAACGAAAAAGGATTAATGCGAAGTTGGCTCAATCATTTTGATAACAACAGCTCTGCCATTGAGACTGTAAATAAGACTTACCACTCTAATGAACGTCATTTCGATACACAAAGCATACCGAGAGAAAATCCAAAATACCAACAACACGGAGAATTTAAGTTATCACTTTATGCGAAAGATTTAGCACAACAATTAACGCCTTATACGGAATCCCTTGCTATTGAATTATTAGGCCAGCCTAATAATTCAAAATCCGATAATGATTATCTCGCCTTTGGTCAAGGTCAGTCGCATTTAAAGGTCACATTAACAGGAGAATATCGCGGATATTTTCGAGATTGGACTACCGGAGATAAGGGGAATTTAATTAACCTGATTATGTCAGCCAAATCTTTTAGCTTTAAAGAGGCGGTGAATTTTGCAGAGCAAATATTAACTGAGCCAGAAAATCACAATCTTATTGAGAATGAAAAACATGATAAATTAGTAGACACTTTACCTAAACAGATGAGTGAGTTAAAAGAGCGGGCGATGAGTTACTTTGAACAAGGCGCAGAAATAAAAGAGACCATTGCTAATATTTACATTAACAATCAAACTTACCACGACTTTGAATCACATCCTGCATTGCGTTTTCATGAGCAAGTGTATTCCTCTGAAACAAAATCCACTCATCCTGCTTTATTAGCGGCGTTAACTAATAATAAAGGTGAAATTGAAGCAATCGAAATCACCTATTTAAATAAGGATGGTGATTTAGCGGATAATTTAACAACGCCTAAGCGATTAATGGGAAATAAATCAGGTCATGGTATTGTCCTTAATGATGGAACATTACCCGATATTAGTGTGGTTGCAATTGGTCTTGAAAATGGAATTTCATTATTGGGATCCAACACACACGATGTTGATATTGTCGCAGTCACTAATGCACATGATTTACGAACGCTCGATACCAAGGCGTTACGTGAGCAAATTATTATCATG
>NZ_PYOG01000066.1 GCF_003026815.1 Photobacterium damselae
TTAACTGAAATAGATGATGGAAAGCAGGTTAACGTAATCATAGATGATGGTTTTTTAAGATTAACCTCGACGAAATAATCATAACTATAGAGTTATATTTTTCGAAATAAATCACTAACACGAAAAAATCAACTTGGTAATACAGTTTATAAAAAACTTACTCTGATACGCGCTCATTAAGCTAGAAAATATCTCATTTTTGTATATGTATTGTTATCTATATTAATCAATTACCTAAAATGATATTGATCAAAGTAACATAATCACAATAATCATTAGATGATCCATTGTAAAAAAAAGGAAAAATGATAAAAATCGTAATTAAAAAAAACTTTTTAAGTAATCTTTTTTACGAGTAGAGTAAATTAAGAAGTATTAGAACAATACAACGAAACCGAGAAATTCTCAGTAAGAACTTCAGGTTTAATCGAGACTCTCATTCAAAACTATCGGTTATCCTGGAGAAAGCGATTAACAGTCTGAGCGTAAATATAAGCTAAAATTCATTTTGGATTCTTCTCATGGAGCCATATCTGAAACGAATATGGACAACTCACGGATCTAGTACACTCGAACTTTATTTTTATGAGGCTAGAATAACCAGGAATATCATTCTACCAGTGTAAAACTAAAACATAGTGGAATAGAACTAGAGCAGTAAGTGAAACGATATCCTTAACCTATCCAAGAATTTTAGTTTTATTAGTTAGGTACTATATGAGGATGAATCTTGACTTCTCAAATTTTAGAGAACAAAAAATGGGCTTCTATCTGATAGAAAAACCACTCTTACATGAATAATAGATCGATGATAGTGATGAATTCACTCTTACTAAAGCAATGGATAAGAGAATTTGGATCAAATATCAAAGAATTAAAGATAGTAATAGAGCACATTATAGATACATACGTAATGTGGAGTGACGCTTCAATTCCTACTCATTTTGGAGGAGAAACGCTTTTATTTATAAAACACATAAAAATAGCCTGTTCTAATAAGCCAATACTGTGAAGACAAAGTAAATTTACTTTTGTCATAAAAACAAAACGAATAATGGAGAATTAATTATGCCTTTACCTTTTATTTTAGCTGGAGCTGCTGCTGTTGTTGCAGGTTATGGTGCCAAGAAAGGCTATGATGGATATCAAGATAAAACTGCTGCAAATGAGATCCTTGAATCTGCAAAAAATAGGTATGAAATAGAAAAAGAAGCTTTTGATTATACTAACGATAAAACAACGGAGAGTTTGACTAAGTTAGGAGAATTACAACTTCAAATAGGCGAAGATTTTCAGTCATTTCGAACTATAGCGAAAAGTCTGCTTGAAAAAATGAATGAAAATAGTTCAAAAGATATCGTAATTGACTTTCCTCAACATAAACTTAATAAAATTGATGGGTTGGCACTTTCTACTACTGCCTATATGGGTAAAGTTGCAGGAGCTGGGGTAGCAGGAGCTGCAGCCGCTTATGCTGTCTACGGTGGAGTAATGGCTTTGGCTGCAGCATCAACAGGTACTCCTATTGCTGCATTATCTGGGGCTGCTGCGTATAACGCGACTATGGCTGCTATAGGAGGAGGCTCTCTTGCAGCCGGTGGATTTGGCATGGCAGGTGGTGCAATGGTTCTTGGTGGTGTTGTTGCTGCACCTATCATTGCCATAGCTGGTTGGGCTTTTGCTTCTCATGCAGAAGAGGCGTTAAGTGATGCCAGAAAAGTACGTGACGAGGTAGACGATGCCGTAGATAAGATGAATAAAGGCTCTGAACAGCTTGCTAAAACACGTGCTTATGTTGAAAACATTTACACCGAAACTAGCCGTATTCACTCAGAATTTTGTGTGTATTTTGAACATCTAAAAGAAATGGAGCAATATATTAATCGTGGTAATGATCTAGATAAAGTCAGTAATGAAGTTATCCTAACCATTCAAAATGGTTATCAAATCGCAGCTATTCTTACCGATATTATTACAACACCGTTATTCAAACCTAAGATGGATGCTGCAGGGCAAGTTGTAATGAACGCCGATAATATCGTTGAGATTGAAACTGATCAGGATGGTATGCAAGTACTCAATGAGCAAGCTATTCAACAAGCACTCATAAAAGCAGATGCTGACTTAAAACAACTCTAAGATATAGTAAAAAAAAGGGAGTATCTGCTCCCTTTATTAAATGGAATACATATATGACAGCATTGGTTCGCAAAGATTTTATTCTGATGGAAGAGCTAAACAAAACAATAGTACAAAGTTTAGCTAGTTCATTTGCTCTCGACTTTTTGTTATTTGAAGATAAAAAAGGAGGAGATGTTGCCACAGTACATAATGTTCGTGAACACTTTCGTGGTGATAGCTCTATTCATCTATCTGATTCTACTAAGCAAGAATATGCGAGTCGGGGAGACTACAAGCCTGTTAAACAAGATGGTAACGGACAAATTGTTAAGGATAAAAAAGGAAACCCCATCAAGGTAGATCTTTACCACACACATTCTAACTATATTGAACGTGGCCGAGCAGATAAGAAGCTTCATCAAGAAGGTAAACTTCACGATGTCTACCGCAATAACAACATGGCATATAATGAAGGTCGACAGCTTGACCATATCATTTCGTCACATGAAGTACATAACGATCCTGGTCGTGTTCTTGCCGGTTTAACAGGTTCTGATATCGCAAATAAAAATACTAACTTTCAGTCAACACATTCGTATATCAATAATCTGAAATCTGCACATTCAATGGATAAATTTCTCAATGAAATTGTTCCAAATACCATTGAAACTAAAAAAATTAACATCCAAAATGATCAGCGTAAGCTGTCTTCAATGCCTAATAAGACCAAAGAGCAGCAGCATAAAAAACGTCAGTTAGAAGATAAGATCGCCAAGGAAAAAAGCCACCTTGAAACGCTAGAAAGCCTTGATCATGAGGCTATGCATAAAGCTGATGCCGATGCCCGTAAATACTACAACCAGCAAATTAATATTGAGTATTACACTAGTAGCAAATTCATTAAAAACACAGGATATGAGTCTGCAAAAAGTGGGATAAAAATGGGTATACGCCAAGCATTAGGAATTATCTTGGCTGAGGTTTGGTTTGAGCTTAAAGAACATGTGCCAGCCTTGTTTAAAGATGCACAAGACAATTTTACGCTAGAATTGTTTTTAGAACGCATCCAATTGTTAGCAAAAAACATTTGGTCTCGCATTAAGTTGCGTTTTAAAGATCTAATCGAAGAATTCAAAAATGGCGCGATGGCTGGAGCAATATCCAGTATAACCACCACAATTTTAAATATCTTTTTTACTACACAAAAATTATTGGGACGGTTGATTAGAGAAACATGGTCAAGTCTTGTCTCTGCAGCAAAATTACTATTCATTAATCCGAACAAACTTCCGGCAGGTGATCTAACTCGTGAAGTTATACGTATACTATCAACTGGTGTTTCTGTTGCTATGGGAGTGATATTGAATGGTCACTTAGCCAATGTAATGACGTTCCCATTTGGGACCGAAATTGCAGCATTTCTAAGTGCCGTTGCAACTGGTTTAATGACTCTAGGGGTTACTTACTTCCTTGATCATAGCGAGATAATGCAGAAAGTTTGGAGTTTTTTAAATCAATATAAATCTGAAGCAAAGATAACTCTTGAATACTTTCAGAATGTAAATAAAGAACTAGATAGATTCTTGGTTGAATTGACGGCTTTAGAATTTAATTTGTCTATTGCAGAAATGAGCCATTTTACTGATAGTTTAGAATCATTTAGCTGTGAATATGAAAAATGTTTTGTGCTAGCTAAAGAAGTGGAGCGACGTGGTATTGAGTTACCGTTTAAGGCTGGTGATATTGAGAGTACAAGAAGTTGGTTGAAAAAACTTTGACCGATACCTCCTCATTATACTTTCCATGCAATGGGTGCGGAAAATGTTGTTCGAATGTCCATTTATCTGAACAAACATGGTTTTTGGATAGAGGGGATGGGATCTGTAAGCATCTAGACACCGTAACGCGACAATGCCAGATATATGAAAAACGTCCAGACATCTGTCGGGTTGCTTTACAGTTCAAGCGTCACTATGCCAATCAGTATAGTTGGGATGATTTTGTTTCACTAAACTTGATCATTTGTGAACAGTTACCTGACAGGATAAAGCAAGAGCCATCCTAAATGGTTAGGGTACTCCCAGTGAAAGGTCAGGGAGCGGAATAACGAAAAAGAAGTGATTTGTTTATTACATGCTTTTTTTAACACTTAAAGCGTAATGGTAGTAGTTATAATGAACAGTTTGTTTGTTATATGTGCGAAGCTTATACTTTAAGTGTTAAGATTTTATCTTCAGTCGTTTATTATCATCCAATCGGAAAAGATAATATTAAGCTTGGGAATATACACTACAAGCTATAGATCTTCAGTTACATTCAATTGTTCATTTGGCCGGATGAGTAGCTTAATTCCTCGAGGGCTGAGTTTCTATTTACAAAGAAGTAATGAATAAATTTTGATTTGAACAAAGAATAAATAATCATTGCCGAAGTCGTTTCGTGATTTTCCGCGTGTCTTTGTTGATATTGAGCTTTCTTATGTCTTTAGAACCTAGGTATATGGCGCTAGCAAATGTAAATGTACCGCGATCTCGATAGTCAGTCTGTTTGCTCTGTATGGTGGCAAGTTACACACAGTTATACCAATGGCGTAATTATTATATCTTTGAATATTTTAGAGCGAGTACGCCACCTATTTAGCTTGTAAAGAGTAGGCAATAACCGCCGACGAATCAGAAACTTAAAGCAATTTAGCACGCGCCTTAATTATTAGGGTAATTCATCGGATTAGGAGGTAGTGAATGTCAACAAGTTCTGATAGAACCTGACATAGTAATGACAAATATTGGATAGAATAAGCCATTTATTTCCTTGTAATGTAAATCATTATCATGTGGGATGAGGCTATTATATGTCAAATTTACTCCATACTTATATTATCTCGCCATCTTTTTTGCATCAAATTAATGATAGTTCGGACTGTAATGTCTACCAATGTTATTTGTTTAAACTTTGGTTATAGTTGACATCATTCCTACCTGTACACTAACTACCTTTTTCTTAATTATATTATTAACTATTACTAATTAGATTGTAAAAATCAAACAGGATCTCAATAGTAAAAAAGTAATATTGAATTGAAAATTTTGGCTGTTTTGAGTTTATAACTTATACAGAGATAAAAACGAATCTATTCTTTGGAGTAAATACTTAAATAAGGATGATCTGAATACATT
>NZ_PYOG01000067.1 GCF_003026815.1 Photobacterium damselae
GATGTGTATAAGAGAACAGCATTTAGTGTATCTGCTAATTCAGATTTTGGAACTAAAAATGTGACTAAAATAGTTATTCATGATTCTGGTAATGTTCTCGTTTATTTTTCAGAAGATACTATTCATAAAGAGTCATGTGATAATAATGGGATATATGTATTACCGAAAGAAAATCTACTTTTTAAAGAAATGTATTCTGGTTTGTTAGCCTCTATGCACTCGGGTGCTAAAGTGTCAGGATGGGTTAATGGTTGCTATAATATTTGGGGTTCTACTATGCCTAAAATTACTCGATTAGATTTTACGCCAAACTAGATTTTGATGAAAAATCAAAATCATTCATTATTTGTCCAATTGAAAATTAAGGAGCTAATTTATTTTAATAAGTTCCTTAATTATATTATAGTTCAATATTGTCATCTTTAATTACAGATTATGATTATATCCGTTCATCGATAATAACCTTTTGATATAAAAGTATCGTATTGTATAGTAGAAGAAGTGTTAAGCATTAAGATGAACATATTGAGGTGAAATAATCTGTAAAGTGAGATTAAGTAGGAGCAAGTTGGAATAGTTAAGTTTATTTCTTGAAAACGCCACAGTAATTGGCGGTATTTACGACTGGTATAGTGACTACCTTGATCGCTGTGGGACATGATACCTTTAGGCTTACCGCGAGATTCATAAGCCATCGAAAGAGCTTTGCCTGTTAGCCTAGAATCAGGTGATAACGACATCGATCAACCAATCACTGTGCGGGCAAAAAGATCGATAACAACCGCTAAATACATCCACCGATTACCTGTCCAAAAGCCAGCCCTGACTTCATTTGGTGCGGTAACCATAAACTGGCGACCTAAGTGATTTGAAATTTCAATATGCTCTTGTGAAGTCTTTCTGTAACGATGCTTTGGCTGTTGGAAACTCACTAAACCAAGCGTTTTCATAAGCTTTGTTGCTTGGTATCGGCTCAGCTTTATACCCTGATTTGTGGCTATATCTGCAATGATTCTCGCTCCCGCTGAACCATTGCTTGCAGTGTGCGCCTCGCTGACCAAGCTGCGAAGTTTTACAGTTTCAGTATCAATTCCCGAATTTCTATTTGTTCAGGGGTTATAGGCGAAGCTTTCGGTGTTTTCCCCTGGCGCTCTTCTCTGAGCTGACGAACCCATTTATCCATCGTGGATTTGCCCACGTTCATGGCTTGGGCTGCTTCAGTCACTGAGTGGTTTTGATCTAGAACTAACTGCGCTGCTTCTAACTTAAATTCTGCACTAAATAGTCGTTTTGTACGTTTAGTCATGTTGTCACTCGTTAACTTATGAGGCAATAATATCACCTCTAACTAAGTGACCAAATTCACTATGCCACTACAATTCATGAAAACACTAAAAGCAGCGAAGAAGTCAGCGGATTGTTTGTCACTGAGATATCTATTACGAATTTGATGGATAGGGAACTGGCGGAGCGTAAGCAAGATGAGTGGACGGATAAAAATATCGACGAAGACATGATAATATCCCCTGAAAGGCAGAAAGTCTTTCGGGGGATAGTGTCTTACGCGTATAGTTTTTACTCAATGTTCACTATTTAATAACAGTGAACCTGTATCGTATCGTTTTTTTGATGAATGTCTAGTGTTATAGATTAAGGTGTATTTTGTCTAATAATCCTTACCATGCCTTGCTATCTGATGTTGTGGATAATGCTCTGCTACACCTCTATAGTGAGGTGAGTACATCAGCTCGGTTTGTTCCAACTATTAAACGCAATAAGATATTAGTGCGCTATTTAAAACCCAAATTTAAATCCCCTAAATATAAGTTGGTTAAAGCTGAGTTGAAGACCATGATAGGTATTGGCCGAAATCAAGAGGGGAATTTGGAAGTGAAACTCATTGAGTTAAATCAACTGGCAAACAAACATCGTCAGGACACAACCGATGCATATTCGCTGTTTCAGTTGATGGAGCTGCTTAATACTGAGTATGACTTTGATTCTAAGCTATTTAACCCAGATGTTATCTCGGTTGCTGATGTGATTTATATCTTACCTGACCATATCGAGCATTGTTTTTCTGATGATGGTATACAGGTGGCACCTATATCGTTATTCATCGAATCAGAGCGAGTTCAAGAGTTATTGGCTGCCATACAGGATTCCAAATTATTCATGGCTGAAATGACTGAGTGGAATGACTTAAAAAAGCAAGCTCACATCTTACTTCATCCTATAATGCAGAAAAAATACCCTTAAAGTCTGCGAGGCCAAACGGGCATAGTCAAGATAAGCCTACATAGTTGGCTTATTATCGTTATAAATGCGAGATTGCGAAGCATATCTGGCAGAGCTCGTTGTTGTGGAAACTTGTGCAAGCTCAGTTAAACGTCTTATCCCCTTCTAGTTGCGACATCGAGCGTAGCATTGGGGACAAATGTCCCCATCTTTTGTGGCCACCTCTTATGGCAATAATGATATCGTAATCGGAGAGTCTTGTTTTCGATGAATAAATGCGAAAGTTTGATCTCCAATCTTATGATTCATTTTAATAACAGTGATGACTATTTCTTTTCAGGCGTAACCGACTGCTGAAAAGGTAAGGGCGTATTATTGTTTAGATAGCCTGTTATCGTAATCATTGACGATGAGGGATTGAGATTTAGGCGGGATGATAGGGGAGTAATCGTAAGTACATCATACGAATGGAAAAGAATAGATTATAAGTACAATACTTAACTACATTCGATTTGACGTGAGAAAAATGATGGATATTTTTATGACCGTGTCGCGATTAATGTCGATTGACACGATGGGCAGACATAATCGCAATTTTTCCCATTAGGTACATCATCGATTGCAACTAATGTGTTACTACCAACACGTTGACCAAATGGTATTTTAGTTAATCGTGACACAATCAAGTACCCTAACTACACCTTTGATAACATAACGGGATTGTGCTTGAGAATAAATAGGCACAAATAAAATAAGGTATTCACTCTAAATAACAGAAACCTCTCTATTCTCATTAAGTATTGCATCGATTGTTTACTTAAGAACAACATTAAAATAGGTATGAAAAAACGGGGGCTGAAGGCTTTTAATGAATATGAATTGTGATGAGGATCTAGATTGTTTGTGCTACAAGCATATTTATGTGTGTTATAACCTTGGTTTGACTGTAAAATCCTGCGATTTTCAATTTTAGTCTAGGTTTTCATACATGAATAATAAAAAAGTAATCGCACTTTTTATTAGTGCAGCTGTTCTTGCTCCTATGATGGGATGTCAATCAACTCAGCAAGCCCAGCGTAATAGTCTTGATGCTAACGTTGTTGATGTGAATGATAAAATGGTTGGCATGATCCGAGGGGTTGTGCTGACTTATGATCCTGTCAAAGTGAAACCTGAGCAACTTAAGAATCAGGGAGTACAAGTTGCAGGTAGTGGTTTAGTAGCCGGTGGTTTGACTGGCGCTATGTTGAGCTCGGATCGAACAGGCGCTGCAATTGGTGTTGGTGCTGCAGTGATTGGTGGACTTGCACTTTTGGCTGATAACTTAAGTGAGCCAGATTTGGTTGATGCTTATCGTTATACCGTTCAGACTCAGAAAGGGGGCGAGTTGTTAGAAATCTATCAGGTAGATCAAGCACCATTAATTGAAGGTTCTCCGGTTTTTGTTAGAAGTTATCAATCAGGACGTTTAACTGTTCGTTTAGATACGACACAAGGTCGTTCTTTCCAGCGCGCTCATGATACTCAATATCAGGGTAAAGGACGTTTGACGGCTCAAGAACGACAAGAAATGCTGGAAGATGCTGCTTTTGATCGTAAGCTACGAACGGATCAACGAAATGAGGAAACAGAGAACGTTGTACATGAACAATATCGCAAAGCGGTTAAGACTGAGACTGATAAGCTCAACTCAACGATAGATGCTCGTAATCAATCTCTTCGAAATTCAAAAACAACCAATATTAATATTAACTAACTCTGTTGGTATTGAAGAAAAAAGATCAGCCAAAGTTGGTCTTTTTTTCTAACAGTAGATTAATATCTGTCAATCAATGTTTTTCTCCTCGTTACTTTTTTGATTGTTCAAATATTACAACATTCCACACATGAAGCGGTTTCTCTTACCAGTAAAGTCCACCATTTTTGTAGTCCTAAGTAGAGGTTCGCGGCTTAGACTACGAAAGGTGAGGGCATTTTTTACTGAGCTAAGTGTAATTGTTTGTTATCTGCACAGGTGTGGGCTGATTTCCCTTACTTCGGTTTTCAATTCGGCGCTGATTTTGATAGATTTATCCTTATGGGCGGGCATCGGGGTTCGTTCATAAGCCCTTGCCATGAGAGTCTCTCCGTTTAGACGGTGAGGGTAAGGGCTTTACCATTAAATCAGGTAATCGTTTAGGTCCTTATCTGCTAAGAACTTCGGTGTGCGACCTTGACCTGTCCAAGTTTTATCTTGCCCGTTTTCGTCTGTATAACGATATTTCGCTGGACGGGGAGCTCTTGTCGATTTATTTGTTTTAGATGTCGACATTGTTGCGATCAATTCTTCTGGATCAATACCGTCAGCCAAAAGCAATTGACGGTAAGTTTCTAACTTCTCCTCTTTCTCTCGGTTTTCTGCGCGTAGCTGCTCTTCTTCCTGAACTCTTTCATTAACCACTTGTGTTAGCTTCTCTAAACCTTCTTGTAATTGCTCTAGGGTTAATTCTCTAGATTGTGCGCGTAAAGTTCGTAGGTTTAATAACACGCTGATGGTTTCTGACATGTAGATATTTCCTTGGTTATGACTCGTTATTTAGTTCCAAAGAATAACACAATATAGGTCACATTAAAACGAACGAACAGCGTTCGTTCGTTGATGCTGTTCTCATTGTTGTGTATCCTTTGTTCATCATGTTGGTTGAGTGGATTTAGGTGTGACGATGGGTATTTCTCTAAGTGGTGAGCAGTTACAAGATAAAGTGACGATGATTTGTAATGACCTTTATTCTAAAGGCCAGAAGGTGAGTGTACGGATTGTTTTATCCATGCTACCGGATGTCAGCAGTACATCCACAGTCCATAAATATTACAAAACATGGAAAGATGAGTTAGAAGCTAATCAGAAATCGTTACTGGAAAAAATGGGGTTTTCAGAAGAGTTTACCCGTGTTTTCATGACTGAAATCACTCGACACGCCACCGAAGCCGAACGCC
>NZ_PYOG01000068.1 GCF_003026815.1 Photobacterium damselae
AACGGGGAGAAGCCTTACCGTTAGTTTATGATCTACTGGATCAGGAAGAGCCGGTAGAACCAAAACCATTGAATTACGCGCAAATGATGCATCACCTGGTAGGCATAGACCCGTACAAATGTATTCTGTGTGGTGGTCGCGTGTGCTTTGTGAAGATGGAAATGGGGCTGAAAGGGCATGAGTTAGTTGCTTTGAGAAAAGCAATGATACGGGAAAAACGACGACTTCGTTACAGTCTTTAGGGATGATCTGCCTGAAATATGGCAAAAAGCCAAAAACAGTATAGAAAACACTCAAAAGTAACCTGTTTTAGTCGGCTAAGTCATAAGAAAGACGATTACTGATTGATTTTTCAGTATTGCTGTCAGAGTGGTTAGGAATTTAAATTCCTAACCTTTAAAAATGAATACTCGTACCAAATTGAATACCAGAGGTTTCGATAAGATCACTTTTGCTATACATATAACCCAAATTAAAGCCTAACCATTCATAACGCCATTCCACACCAGCTGCAACTTCTCCACCCAATTCAGAATCTGTGATTCGATGTTGTTGCTTTTTACCTTCAATATTTGTTTGGTAGGTATAATCTAATTTGTAATAGTTGATACCGACTTTGCCATATAGACTAAATCCGCCAGTTAAAGGATAGTAAGCGAACAGGTCAGTGTGAGGACCATAGTAGCTGATGTCAGTAATTTTTGTTAACGGGCTGATTAACATACTACCTAAACCGCCAGTTGAACTACGATAACCAACTTCTAGACCAAAGTTTTCATTAAACATACGGCGGTAATAAAGATCACCATCGAATAGATCGCTGGAATCAAAGTCTTTTAGTTTTGTGGAAGCATTGAGGCCTCCATAACCAAGGTTTAGACCAATAACATTTGAGGGCGTTGCGGCCCAAGTTGTTGCTGATGCCGTAAATAGCGACGAGATAATACAAAGACGAAGGAGATTTGACATGCGATATCCTTATAGTATGTAGTGATATCGCATGGTATAACGTAGAGTTGGGCGACTCTATCGGATATTTGTCGTGACTGTGTCAGAAGTTACTCAATAAGCTCATACACAAATGAAATGGAACACTTTGCTTCTACTTCATTGCTTCTTTTACACGCTTAACGGTAGAACGTCCCTTGCCCATAATTTCTGCGGTCTGATTGATAGATAATCCGCGCTCTAAACGTGTGACGATATCAGAGTGCTTCATCAAAAAATCGTCAATACTAACAGTAGAGCCTTTAGGCCGACCAAATTTACCTTTTTCACGCTGAGTTAACTCAATACCACGTTTAGAAGCGGCTAAGCGTTTTTCTTCATACCTCCGCGACCTGTGACAATGAATCGTAAAAGATTCAAGATTGTTAGATAGTGTAGTGAATTCTACTTTTAACCGTTTCAATGACTTGCCATCAAGTACAAGGTATTCGGTGTGTAGACCAATATTAGCTAACTGATTGCTGTAACGATGAAATACATACTTCTCAACATGTCCAGAGTTTGCAACTTCACGCAACACAGCACTTTTAACTACCGTTTTCCCTGTTGCCTTTTCTAGATCGAATGTCATTTCTTTTAAGCGTTGTTCTGTCGATCTCGATGTCCTCCCAACTTTATGTATAACGCTGTTATTCTCTAGTTGGTACTCAAACAGATACAGTGACGCTTAATTTTGTCGCACTAATATAAACAGACTATTTTCAATTAGCCATATGCAATCTTTTCCATAATTATAAAATATCGGTTTGAAAAATTAAGAAATCAGGAATAGAGTAAGAAAAATGTCTTTTAGGTATATCTCAATGAGAAAGTTAATAGTTTTTGTATTTAAATCTAGTCCTTTGTTAGGAAGAGGAACACCTTTCACTGGAGCTATTTTTTCTTGGTTTAAAGAAGACTTCTATGTGGAAAAGCTAAATCGACTTTTAATTTCTCTAAATTTAAACTGGATTGCGAAAGTTGATGATACCGATTCTGATATATATCAGATAGAAAAAAAAGCGAACATTATAATTTGTGCCCCGGGATTAAAATATCAATTTTTCACTAATAAATTCAATAAAAATAGAATACTCTATTTAACCACAACGGAATATTACAACAGTGATATGTCTAACATCATAAAATTAATACATGAGATAGAAAAGGAAACCAATAAAGAAATGTCGTCCAACTCAGATTTCATCTGCTTTTGACAGCTATGAACAATATGAAGCCACCATGAATAATGTCATTCAGTTATTAAATACCTACTCTTCCAAAAGATCATGTCGAAGATATCACATTAATTCATCAATATCTTATTGATGAGTTTGGTGACACTTCGGCTACCGCATTCGAATTACATGAAGTATTAATTTCGCTTACTCATATCGCAGAGCGAGATGATGCTACGCCTTACTAACAGCTGATATGCACGTTCCTAGATCCACCAAACTCATCTTTAATAAATATGTAACTTGGGAAAAATATCTCACGCATTGTGGTGATAGCATCACCACCAATCAAATAGAGTGTATAGAAAAAATGCTCGCTTGCGGTACCAGCAAAGTGGGCAGTAAGCACTACGAATGCTTGTGAGCACTGCAAAGTCATCTATAACTCTTGTAAGAGTAAGGCTTGTAATTCTTGTGGAGTAATGCTGATAGAAAAATGGATAGCGAAACAGCTATCCATCTTGCCAAAATGTGAATATCAACATATGACCTTAACGATGCCCGATAAGTTATGGTCAATATTTCGACTAAACCCTTGATTAATAAATCTATTATACCAATGTGTGGTATCTGCATACTTGAGTTTTGCAAAGTAACGGGGAATAGAAATAGGTCTATTCTGTTTCGTTCACACATTTGGTCATCAGCTTAATTGGAATGTCCATTTCCATCTATCTGTCACGCGAGGAGGAATAAATCTCAAAACTAAGCGATGGGGAAATATCTACTTTAATGCTGCGATGGTAGAGCAGCATTGGAAGCAGCAAGTGGTCTCATTCTTATAAAGTAGATTAGGGTAATAAAAAAGCCGATCACATGTATCAGCTTTGTATTATCTAGCAATCAACAACGATAGTGCCCGATAACAGGTCGTGCACAGTTCTTTTCTGAGGCTGAAATATCATTAGAGCTAAGTTAACAATTCTAAAACCCCATACAATCCATTCCGACATCATATAAAACAATGAGCCTTAAAACAGCAGTAACAAAGGTCGCTGGCTCTCCATTGGCCATAACAACTTTCGTGCCCACTAGTCTCATTCCGATTGTTTGACCACTCCTTAAATAGGGCCAATTGATACCTAATAAGGCCACAGCTTCTGCTAAGTAAATAAGCAAACTATTACCTAGTAGGTCTATATAAACCTCAAAATTTAATAACTCAGCCTTTAAGATACAGAAGAATAGATATGTGACTGGTATTGTAACCACTGCAATAATAGCAAAATCAATACCGCCAGAAATTAAACGTCTTTTAGTCGATGCAACCAAATAATTCATAATCATCTTTGTCTTGTACTGAGAGCACCCACTCATGCTGTTCTGGTGTTAATGATGCCATTTCCTCATCTGTTAAGCGGAATTTTTCGCATTGTTCAGGCGCAGATCGGTAGCCAAGACCAATGTAATTAATAATAAACATTTGCCAGTTTGTGCGCATAGCGTACCAAACTTGAAATGGTACCAGCTTCTTTGGATCTACAGGACTATTTGCTTTTTGATAGAACTCCCATGCGAGCTCCGCTATCCATTCGATCTTCTTTGCTCCTGGATAGTTAATGAGAGATTCTAGCATCACCTCCAGCAATTCAAATGCCTTTAATGCATCCAACATGCCTTGATACATATATACATAGCGGTCAGCAACTCGATAATTATATTGTCCTTCCACTGGTGGTTCAAAACGAGGTGGAACTCCTGTGGTATTGTAAGAACGGGCTATAGTACATAGATGTTTCATACACTTTAAAAATTCTTGTTCAGACTTATTAACGGGATTGATACTGTTGTCCATAACATTTCCCTTATTTTTAACCAAACATTATGTAACATTTAAAATAATACACTGTTTGAAAGAGAGGGTTTTTGAAATCAATCACACAACGAGTCACCTGGGTGGTGATGTTCACTTTGTCTACAAAGATCATAGAGATAATTGCTATAAGACATTGGTTCTTAGTCAGATAGAGATGATCGATCGGTTAGTCTCACATATCCCTGCAGAAAAGAATTTTAGAGCCATCAAACAGAAAACGGGGAGAAGCCTTACCGCTAGTTTATGGTCTACTGGATCAGAAAGAGCCGGTAGAGTCAAAACCATTGAATTACACACAAATGATGCACCACCTTGTAGGCATAGATCCGTACAAATGTATTCTGTGTGGTGGTCGCATGTGCTTTATGAAGATGGAAATGGGGCTGAAAGGGCATGAGTTAGTTGCTTTGAGAAAAGCAACGACACGTGAAAAACGGTGACTTCGTTACAGTATTTAGGAAAGATCTAACTAAAATCAGGCAAAACACCAAAAACAGCATAGAAAATACTCAAAAGTAACTTGTTTTAGTCGGCTAAGTCATAAGAAATACGGTTACGGATTGATTTTTCAGTATTGCTGTCAGAGTGGTTAGGAATTTCAATTCCTAACCGTGAACAGACAGACTAAATCACCCTTACCTGATTTTTATGAGTCGATGTGATGAAAGTTACCTTGTTTATCTTTTCCAAGGCTTAAATATACAGACATACGGGACTATACTTTTTTGAACCTATACTAATGGGTTCAAAAAAGTGTGTAATAAGCAACATTTTCGATAATTTGTGTCTGATTATTTTTAATAAAAAATGCTGAGATTTAGATATTTATTTTCCGAATTCTGAGGCTACCCCAGCTCCATTAATATACACTGAGATATTATTGAGAACATCGCTAACACAACAAATGCAAAGACAGATACAACTAGGTGATACGGTTCACGAGACTATCCAAATCTCAGTTACTCGCAAAACAAAAAATGATCTCATATGGTATGGCGTCATCAACCAGGTACTCATCGCTCGCGGTTATAAACAAACACGCAACACTAGATGGGAAGGCGAATTTATCTTTGATAGAGAAGAACGATTTTCTATCAGAACGCCTGCCGAGCGAGCATTAAAAGAAGCCATAAAAGTAGCAGGGAAACGAAGTGTAACCATTTCACTAGTATTAGGGAAGTTTCCTAAATACCAGTTATCTACACGAGATATTTTTGCAAAATACGATA
>NZ_PYOG01000069.1 GCF_003026815.1 Photobacterium damselae
CTTAAATAAGGATGATCTGAATACATTATTTGATATGAGAACAGAAGCATTATTTAAAAACTATTGTAATAAAAATGTTCATATGGAGATTTTATGAAAATTAGAAAACTATATAGTTGTATACTTTTAGGTCTTAGTAGCCTATCCGCTAGTGCTATAGCCGAAGTTGATAACTATTCTACACCTGCAGACGTAGTGTCAATACTAAGCAGTGTAAAAAATCCAGATCGTATTGTATATATAAATATGAAACAGGAGGAACTATCAACCTACGATTCTATATTAGAAGATATCATAAATAATGACAAACAATACATCTTTGATCTTTCTTTTGATAGTGATGAAGAAAAAGCTAATATTCAAAAGAAATTTAAGGATTTAATGGGAGTAAAATTTGATAGTAATTTTATAGTTGTAACTGGCTATAAAAATCAACTAATGTATACTCCGATATCAGATACTAATGATCGTATGATATCCATTCTAGATCATGAAGCTAAATCTGATGATATATCTAAATTCCCTAGAGCTTTAGCTTTAAGTTCAGGTAAAGTCGCTAGTGATCAATCAATTTCTTTGCCCCATGTTTCGTTTTACCTTAATGTCAATAAAGAAATAACTGATCAGGAATGTACTTTCCGAAATTCTTTAATTTGGGATAGAGGAAGTCGTTCTTTCTGTAAAAATGGTAACATTTCACTTATTTATCAAGTTATATTAGAGCGTTCTTTATCATTTGGTACTAATGGCGTTGCAACTCCTGATGCAAAAATAGTTCGAATTAGCTTAGATGATAACACTACTGGTGCCGGTATACATCTAAATGATACACTGACACATAAATCCTATTGGGCTAATTATCAAGTGGTATCTGGTTGGGCTAGAGAATGGTCAGCCAGTGCTATTGCTCAAGATTATTTATTTGATATATCCACTTCAAATGAAAAAGCTCAGATATTAAAAACGTTCCCTCGTGAGAATATTAATTCTAATTATAATATAAATGAATCTTCTGGATTCACCATTGGCGTTACTGGTGGTGCAGAGGTGAGTAAAGATGGACCGAAAGCTAGTCTTCAAGCTAGTGCTAGTTATAGTCAATCAAAATCATTATCTTTTAATACACAAGATTATAGAGTTGAAAAGAATTCAACTTCTGCACAAAATGTTTCTTTCCGTTGGGCTAGAGAACAATATCCTAACTCAGAGTCATTGTTAGATAAGTGGACAAATCCTGTATGGTCAGAAGATTATCCTGCTAATCTGAAAAAAGTTCAGCCTCTTAGTTATGCGAGTTTTGTTCCTAAACTTGATGTCATATATAAAGCTTCTCCTAATGAAACAGGAAAAACTCAATTTACTATAGATTCATCAGTTAATATTATGCCTCTATATAATAGAGCATGGTTCTATTTTTATGGAGTTGGCGCACACCAGACCTATTATGGAGTAGATGACCAACCGCTTCGTAGAGTTAACAAAGCAATATCATTTACTGTTGATTGGGAGCACCCTGTGTTTACTGGAGGAACCCCAGTAAATATACAGTTGGCTTCTTTTAACAATAAATGTATGGATATACAAAATAAAGGGATAGTAATGACCGCTGAATGTGATATTAATAGCAAATCGCAGTCATTTATTTATGATCAATATAATCGATACGTTAGTGCAACTAATACTAAACTATGTTTGGATGGTGAATCTCTATCGGAATTACAACCTTGTAGTTTGAAGCTAACTCAAAAATGGTTATGGGATGGAGATAAATTAAAAAATAGTTTTGAAGATAAATACTTAACTTTTGATAATGATACTTTCTTATTAGAAGCTAGCTTATCTAATAAACAAAAATTAAATTCATCATATACAAGAGTTTTTGATTCATCGACTATAAATAAGTAAAAATTAATCTTGATCATTACATTAGCTCATTTGGGGTTAACCCAAATGAGCTTTTCTATATTAACCTTAAATTCCATGTTGATCTTTATGAAGTCAATTATGATTACTAGCTATAGTATTATTATGACTTGATATGAACAAAACTTACTTAATATTGTTATCATTTTAGGATTAACAGGATTGTTGAATTTAGAAAATACGGAGCTATGTTTATCATTAGAATATAAAATAATTGTTTAGATGTAAATCTTAGATAGTAACAATTCTCATAATATTAAGTCGGAATTGGTACTAAAAATTGACATATCTGATTAAATAGGGAAATATCTAACCAGATATGATATTGAAGATGCCATAATTCATCTTAAATATAGTTGATGGCTAATTAACTATATTTAATTGATGTTTTTAAGAAGTTTTATTTTTTTTACTAAAGGTTATGCTATCAACCTCCTTAACATTAAATGTGTATGATTGTGGAAAGTTAAATTGACTTTGAACTATAGAGACAAGAGATATATATCCTTTATGATCATAAGCCCTTTCAATTGACTTGAAAAATCTCTCATCAATTAGATCCCATTTTTTCTTATTCATTTATAGCTAGTTATTAATATCTTTATTTAATATTGTCCATGACGAGTCTGTGTTTTTTTCGTTACCATGAGACGTTAAATGTACTGATTTTTTAGCTTTATTATACCATACGAACTGATCCCAATATGTGTTCTTTATGTTATATGTGTTTTTATTTCCTATTAAAATAAACTCTGATTGTTTAGGTGAGTTTACTAATTTAACAGTTTCATCTGCACTAGCTGAATAGCTAAAGAATAAATTAGGGTAATTATTTAGTCTGAAATAATAACCATTATTCTCTGATGGTACTTTTATGAAATCTAGACCTTTCTTACCTGATGTTATAATTTTCGAATTATTTGCAATAGTATCTGCTGAAAGCTGATTATTGTCATACGCTAATATATTTATGACTTCACCATTATCAGGTTTTGGGGTTGATGGAGCCCAATCTTGACCAGGCGTTTTCCAAGAATTTGATTTCCACTGCCAATTATAAGGGATTTTAATATAAGGGTCATATAGATCAGCGAAACCAGGAACAGGTTCAATATTAAATAAACATTTATTTCTACTCTTTTCTATATTAGATGCTAATTCTTCTATGTTAGTAGGTGTAGGCTTTGAACCATCTGAATTTTTAAAGCTTATGTTTGATAAGCAAGTTTTTTGAGATTGCCCTTTTTTATTATCAGATGTTACAAATGTATCATCTCGATTTTTTTCGTTGTCATACCATGACAACATTTCTTCCTCATCAAAAGATAGCCATGTATCAATTAATTGTTGTGCCTCTTTTCTAGCTGTAGTTTCCCGTTCATTAATATTTGTTGCCATTGTTCTTATAAAAGCAGCCCATAGATCTTTACTTGCTTCTAGTGCAGTTAAAGCGGCTGGCTTCATATTACTTGGTTTATATGATTGCCATCCTGTATCAGATTTTGATTTTTTCTTCCATATTACATCATTAGAGTCATAGAAATCAGAAGAAGTAAAACTGCTATGAGAATGCTGTTCTGAACTGTCAGAACAAATATATCCTTTGACTTGTCTAATTTTTTTATAATTATCTTCTGGTAATCGAACAGTATGCTCTAGGCTAAATGAATCTTGAAACAAATGGACCGCTCGTCCAAATAAGAAGTAATTATAGTCTACTTCAGATTGTGTTGATGATGATGCTCCACCATCCCATACTAATATTCTTTTTTCATTTGCCATTGCAGCATTAACAAAGTGATCAATAAATCGATTTTGAGCTCTTTTTGCTGCAGAAACGCCTCCTTGGCTTCCGATATCATCATAACGTCGCATGAAATGATCTTGCTGGAGATCTGCTGGTTCTTGTGCTGTCGCATCAAAACAATCTGGGCCATATTGACCGATAAAGCCATCTATTACATTAAAACCAGCAATATCGACCCATCGTTCACCAACAATTGCAGAAAAAATAGCATCATATTTAGGTTCGTATAGCTTATCACTTTTTTTTAGATTCTTTATTTTTGATACTTCATTTGATGCTATTTCAAGATCTAAATTTTTTGCGTGGCCTTGTGTCCAGTTAAGTCTAGGATCTTCTGGGTCTGGCTTTATTAGATCCTCAGAATTAAGAAGCTCTAAAGCTGAGGCTCGCGTTAACCATTCATGTCCCATAGGAGTTAAACCGCTACCTCCCCATTGTGTAAAAGCATATGCATTTGAGGAGCAGCACACAATTAACATAGTAAGCGTTTTTATTTTCATAAGTAAATGCCCATATAACCAACTGAAATATTGATGTAATAGAAGTCGCGATAGGTCTAATAACCTATACGCTATCTGGCAGGTTAAGCTTTATCCGTTTTGTTTTCTGTTTAGATTTGTATGACAATAATTTTTTTTGTATCTGTTTTTATCTTTTTATTTAGATGGTTAAGAATATTAGGTTGTACTTGATGTCTCGATAAGAGACAAAAACTATAACAACGAGCCTCATCTATACATTCTAATGAACGCTAAGTGAGTAAGTATTCTCATTTTATTCGAGTTCAAATTACCGCAATTATATTAATTATATCCATATAGAAAGTCCGGCTATAGCTTTTGATAGAAGGTGTCTATTTGAAACTATAAATAATGTTATTTAGTCTCTTTAACTGTTAAAATTATTTATATGAAATTTTCAACTAATATAATTATATTTCTTAATCGAATACTCTATATTGTGACCATTGATATATATACATTTTTATAACAAATAGACTCTAATTGGAGATGGAG
>NZ_PYOG01000007.1 GCF_003026815.1 Photobacterium damselae
AAATAATACAAAAACCAAAAAGGAATATAAAATAAGTGTGTAATTTAGCGATTAATTCCAAATTAGAATTAAGTAAAAGTCATGATAATTATCGATTAAAAAACAGAAAATATATTCTTTGATAAACTGTATCTGTTTTCTTTTAATAATAATTAATCGCCATGTTACGTTATCATTTATATCCAATTTCGTTACTCTTTATCTCTGCGACCGCAACCTCTTCTGAACTTGAAGACTTATTAGCAATGACCTTAACCAACCTAAGTGAACAAACGGTCACGGTAACTTCTGCTGCAAAAAAAGAACAAGACTTAACCGATGTACCCGCCGCCATGTATGTGATTACTAACGATCAAATCCGCCGTAGTGGAGCTCGTTCAGTACCAGAAGCTCTTGCATTAGCGCCTGGTGTCCAAGTAACTAAGATCAGTGAATTCAATTGGCAAGTCTCTTTACGAGGACTCAATGAAGTCTTATTTAATAAACTGCTTGTTATGGTTGATGGCCGAAGTGTTTTTAGCCCTCTGATGTCTGGAACCTTCTGGAATACGATTGATACATTACTGGAAGATATTGATCGTATTGAGGTTCTTCGAGGAACAGCAGGCACCATGTGGGGAGGAAATGCCGCCAATGGTGTGATTAATATTATTACTAAAAATAGCCGGGAAACACTGGGCCATTATGGTGAACTGGCAACGGGCGAATATCACTACCAGCAAGCAGACTACCGCTACGGTTTTTTAATCAATGACCACACAACAGCAAGGTTTTCCGTAAAAGGATTAAAATCTGATTATTACACAATAAATGAGGATGAATGGCACAGCTATCAAGGTAACTTTCGCTTAGATTATGTTAATGATGAGCACACTCTCAGTCTTCATGGCGGCGGTTATCATAATAAATCTAAGCATAAGTGGTACACCTATACTTTTGCCGATCAAATCTATTTAAATATCATTGATTTTAATGATTATTCTCGCGGTGGTTATATCAATGTCGATTATCTACATCAAGACGATGGCCAGCAAATTGAAGGTCAGGTTTGGGCCAGTACAAACTCAAAGGTTGAGCCCTCATCACAAGGAACCTATCAAACAATCGATGGTAATATCTTATTAAGACAACAAATTAAAAATAATCATGAACTCACTGTTGGCGGTGGAATTCGCTTCACCCATTTATCTGTAGCGGGTGTTCCTGATGATATGTTTACTCATCAATACCCTATCTATCGCTACAGTTATGATCAAACTCAACACGAAGTAATTTATAATGCCTTATTGCAAAGTGAGTGGCTGTTTACCCCAAATATCATTGGGACTCTAGGCGTTAAAGTTGAGCACTTCACTCGCAATGACTCTACAGAAATACAACCTCAAGCGCGTATTCTCTATAAACCCAAACCCGAGCATCAAATTTGGAGCGGCATTGGTCGAGCCGTTGTAACTCCATCTATGGTTGATTTGGCCTCGCATGATTATCGTTATGTTGCGGTAGGTACCAGCAATGGCTATTTCCCGGGTATTTTATTTACTCAACCTGATCCCAATATGGAGAATGAGTCTGTGATTACTTGGGATGTTGGGTATCGCTTTAACCGTCTAGATTTTACATTTGATAGTACCCTCTTTTACAGCCAATACGATAATGTTCGAATGCTAAGAGATATCAATTGGCACTGTATCTATGGTCAATGTGAAGACGGAACCACTCAACCTAATTATGCGTTTGTTGGGTCTCAACAATACTCGGATGCACTTGAACTATCGACCTATGGCATTGAGCTTTATTCAAGTTGGCAAGCTCTTCCTAACTTTACAATAAATGGGAGTTATAGCTTTATTGAAACCGATGCATCATGCACAGGATCTAATAGTTGTATTCGTGATGATGTTGGGGGCTACCGATTAGTTTATGAAAACCAACCGAATCATTATTTATCCTTACAAACCTTATGGGATATTAATGACTCATGGCAGTTGGATTTGTGGCTAAAACACAGAGGTTCAGTCTCATCTCCGAATCAAGCCTCTCGCTCACCAGACCTGACCACTATAGATTTACGGTTAGCGTGGCAGAAAAAACCATCATGGCCAAGAGTTGAGTTTATCGTTGATAGCTTAGGCAGCTCTTCATACTCAGATGCGTCTGACTCAAGTCCTTTTATCGAAGAATCTGCATTTGTCCGTTTATCTTGGAATCAACTTTAAGAGGTTTCATGCAAAATCTTAGACTTGATAAAATAGTCTTAAAAAAGCAAACATTACGTCAAATTCTTGCTGATTTTAAAACTTACATCCGTCTAAGTGCCCGTTTGCTACTGGTAGGTTGTATCAGTAGCATTGGGTTGGTTCAAGCAAACACAATGCAAGTGGCCGATTTTAAACTCTCTGCGGTTTATATCTATCGCTTCGGCCAATTCATTCAATGGTCATCTCAGCCCTCATCATTGGTTTACTGCTCTCTTGGCACTGATAGTGTTGCTAAAACATTAAGTCAGCTAATTAACAGTAATGATCACCATACTTTTATCTCTTTAGCTCATATAAACCAAATAGAACAGTGCCATATTGTTTATATTTCACCGCAAAAAGAATCTGAAATTACTCAAGTTCCTATTAAGCCTCAAATATTAACGGTTGGAATTGGCACCTCTTTTTTAAGAAAAGGCGGCATGATAACGCTTCAGTCAATTAATCAAAAAGTTCGTCCAATTATTGGCTTAGAGCATGTTAGCCAAAGTGGAATACAAATTAGCTCTAAATTATTACAAATTGCTCTACTTTATCCGCAAGATATTATTGAAATGAGTGAGGAGGACTAATGAAACTATTATGGCCTTCATCACTTTCTCTTAGCCAGCGTTTGTTTTTACCCATGCTGAGCTTTGTCGTGATTCTATTTATCGTATTCCAAACTATCAGTTATTATAAATATGTTGGTAACGCGGAAAAAAATCTGCTAAATCGAGTTACTATTCTGGCAACAGGGATTGGCACAAATCTAACAGCAGCCATCCAATTTGATGACGAGCTGGCAGGAGCTGAAATCTTATCGGCTTTCAAAGCAGATCCAAGCATCACATCTGTTGAGGTTGTACTACCAAATAAACCCTATCCTTTTGCCTCATTTCAGCAAACAAACAGTACAGTGTCAGAGAAATTATCAGACAATGACTGGCAACAAATACAAACTTATACTGTTAATCATCACTCTCTTTATTTGGTGTTACCAATTCAATTAGAGCAACAAACGATTGCTCATATGCGTCTAACGGTATCGCTCTCAGACATGGTCGCAATGCAATATTATCAAATAAAGATCAGTGGCTGGATGCTATTGTCCCTTATTGTGGTCAGTTCATTACTGCTGCTTCGTCTACAACGTTGGGTGACACAGCCTATTAGTTCTTTACATTCAGCAATGCTAAATATTATTAATAATGACCAAAATCAACAGGTTGAAATTACATCATTACACCAAGATGAGGTGGGAAAACTGGTGTCATGTTTCAATACTATGATAGATAAACTCAACCAGCGAGAAGAACAAATACACAATTCACTCACCCAATTAAATAATGAAAAAGCTTTTGCAAATAATGTTATTGCCTCAGTTCAACACGCATTAATCGTTACTGATCTCAATGGTATTATCATACTTGCAAACAACAGTTGCTCTAAAGTATTTGGACTGACTCCCAATCAATTACTGCAAAGACCGATTATCTCAATCATAAAACCATTAGAACCGCTTGTATTTAATAACGCGTTACATGCAGCACTAAAAGGACAGCAACATTTTAAGGGTGAAGCCATTCGCTCTGCAGGTAATACAGCTCTATCTATGTACCATATTGTGAGTCACCCTCTACCGCATAAGCAGCAAATTCTCTTTTCAATTGAAGATATTACCGAAAAGAGCCAAGCCGAAGCAAATCAGAGAATGGCCGCACAAATTTTTGAAAATAGCCAAGATGCCATCCTTTTACTCGATGGTTCAGGGCATATTATTTTGGTCAATCCAGCTCTCTGCCGCTTATTTGGAGTAGATGAACATCAAATTTTAAAGAGACATTATCACTGTTTGCTAACTAACTCTGATTATCACCAACTCAAGCGATCTATTCGGGAAGCGTTACTGTTCACTCAACAGTGGCAAGGTGAAGGCTGTATTTACAACCAAAAAACAAAGACAAAGATCCCTCTGTTTCTTAAAATTAACAAGATAATAGATAAAGACAGTCAAGAAACTCACATCTCTGTCGTCGCCTCTGATCTTAGCTCAGCAAAAGAGGTTCAACGACTTGCTCAAATTGCACATCACGATGCGTTGACCCACTTACCTAATAGGCATCATTTACACCAACATCTAAGTCAATTATTAACCGCACCAAGAGAGCATAACGTTGCGGTGTTGTTTATTGACTTAGACGGCTTTAAAAACGTAAATGATATTTATGGACATAATATCGGCGATAAAGCCCTAAAAATAGTCGCAAAGAAACTATTATTGAGCACCCGACAAAATGATCTGGTTGCTCGTCTAGCTGGTGATGAATTTATTGTTGTTTTAAACCAAGTGACAAATAAGACGTTAATTGAGCAAATATGCAATCGAATTTTAAACGCATTATCAACTCCAATGAATATCCACTCTTATCATGTTGAGATTGGGGCGAGTATCGGTTTTTATACCATTCCACCCAATGAGACCACAAATATTGATGATATTTTAAGCTTTGCTGATATTGCGATGTATCAATCAAAAATAGCAGGGAAAGGACGCTTTACTGAATATCGTAAAGACTTATTTACCCAAGTTACGTCAAAATATGAGACGGAACATGAATAAATTAATCCCTAAAAATAATACGTTATTCTTAGGGATTGAAATTTTTATTATTTAGCGCGGAGACCTTGTAGATAAGTACCGTTTGATTTAAACCACAGCACCTGCTCTTGTTTACGACCAATCAACATTGGACCGTCATCAAAAAAGAGAAAGTTCTTCCAGTTACGTTTAAAAACGCTCCATTTGGTTTCAATAACGTTATATTTTTCATAACAGAAGAAAACGGTCGTATTATCTTCCCATTGAATAGAATCTAATAGGCCGTCAGGAAGAATATTTTCATCTTCATCCCACGCAGTCTGCCAATCCTTTGCCTCAGACCAGATATTTTTATCAAACGCCCAATCGCCTTGCTCAAAATGATCCGCATCGGCACTTTGTGAACTGATAAATTCACGCCAGATTTGTGCAGAGCGAGCTTGTGTTAACGGCTTAATTTGAGCTAAATCCGTCTCCGCTACAGGCATCGATGCATGAGTAAAAATCCACTTGCGCGAGTAATTGTCGAGTTCGATATAATTCATTCGTTGTCCTACTACTTAATTGACAGCAAAATGTACCGTACTCAAGCTATAGATACCAGTACCAAGTGGACTTTACAGCGATTATTTAGTTACTTGTTTAGATCCCACATATTACTGACCCAACCGCCAGCATGTTCATCATAGTGGTTACCATTAAACATGGGAGGAGCTTTCTCTGGTTTGGATTGATTAAGAAGGTGAGAGATGTGAGTTGCCATAGGATCACCACTTTCCAGTAGTTGATGTCTCTGTGCGACTTCTTTGATGATTTGTAGGCGATATGATGACTTCATTTTTTTCATAACCCAATCCTCCTTCTCTGTTATTCAATTACATTGAGCAATACCCTTGAAATCAGTAGAGCCAAATAACAATAGAACTTGTTTAAAAAATCGTCAAATCACATTCATCATACTGAAATATCTGCATGATATTTGCCATGTGGTTATTTTTATATAAAACAATGGGATAAGTTATTATTTAAAACGATATCATCAGATAAGAAATTAAAGCATTAAATAACCATCTGATATATAAAATATATTTATAACAATTATTTTTATGAATTTTTTATGACAAATTCATAAATATCATTAAATAGTGACTAAATATCTTAATTTTGAGCTTTTTACATCAACAAATGGATTAAAAATAAGTAGAATACTTCCCTTAACTAAAATAAAAGGGATGGTTTGCCTTAACCCAATTTCCCGAACAAACAAAAACAGACTACGATATGTATAATCTTGCAACAAATTTAGAACGTAACGCGAAATTTCGCCCTCACAATACTGCGCTTATTCTTCAAGATGAGAAAATTACTTATCATGAACTCAACATCATGGTGAATAAGGTTGCTAACCACCTCGCCAATGTAGGTGTGAAACCTGACGATAAAATTGCACTCTCTTGTCCAAATATTCCAGCATTTGTTGTTAACTATTATGCCATTCAGAAAGTAGGTGCTGTTGCTGTTCCATTAAATATTCAGCTAAAAGGATCAGAGGTTGCTTATCATCTTAGCGATTCTGATGCCGTTGCGTTTATTTGTTACCAAGGTAATGAGGCACTTCCAAGCGGTGAGTACGGCTTTGAAGGTTTTGAACAAACCCCAACCTGTCAGCATTTTATCTTAATCGAAAGTGATAATACGATCGGTGAAGAGAGTGATACCGTTCACTCTTACAACCGCTGGCTAAGTACCGATAAGAGCTGTTTCGATGCGGTATATCGTACAGCAGAAGATACTTGTGTGATTCTTTATACGTCTGGAACAACAGGACACGCAAAAGGTGCAGAATTAAGCCAAAGTAACATGCTCTGTAATGCTCAAGCTTGCCAAGCATTAACCAATCAGAAAGGTACCGATGTTAGTATTGCGGTACTCCCTCTATTTCACACCTTTGGTCAGTCTTTAATCTTAAACACGACTATTCTAACCGGTAGTGCTTTGGTTTTGATCCCTCGCTTTGTACCAAAAACAGTGATGCAGCAAATGTATCAACACAAAGTGACGCATTTTGCCGGTGTCCCTACTATGTATATTGGCTTACTCGCTTTTGCTGAAAAACACGGTTCTGAATATATCGATGAAATTGCCAAAAATATGAAAGTAGCGATTTCTGGTGGCGCTTCAATGCCTGTCGAAATTATCCGTCGTTTTGAAGAAAAATTGAATGTACCCGTTATCGAAGGCTATGGTCTGTCAGAATCGTCTCCTGTTGCCGCTTTTAACCTACTGGAATATGAACGTAAACCTGGCAGTATTGGTCAACCACTGCCAGGCGTTACCATGAAAGCTGTCGATAAAGATGGTAACGAAGTAGCACAAGGCCAAGAAGGTGAATTATTAATCCGCGGTCATAACGTTATGAAGGGCTATTATAAAAAGCCAGAAGAAACGGCTAAAACTGTAGTTGATGGTTGGCTACACACAGGTGATATTGTACGTTTTGATGAAGATGGTTATGTTTACGTTGTTGATCGCCTAAAAGAAGTGATTATTCGTGGTGGCTACAATATTTATCCTCGTGATATTGAAGAAACCTTTATGACCCACCCAGCGGTACATCAAATTGCGGTTATTGGTATCCCTCATAAATCTTTTGGTGAAGAAGCTAAGGCCTTTATTATGCTAAAAGAAGATGCTCAGATAAGCGAAAAAGAGCTTATTAACTGGGGTAAAGAGCGTTTAGCTGATTACAAATACCCTCGTCATATTGAGTTGGTTACTAGCTATCCGATGACGGCAACAGGTAAGATCTTAAAACGCCTATTAAAATAATGAGACTAAAGCAGATTTAATCTCTTAGAGCTACAGCAATATAAGCGGAGGAAATAAGATTTTCTCCGCTTTTCTTTTGTTTATCAAAGATCCCCCACCCGATACCCAATTTTAAGTTGCACTTACATAGCCTGACTGCTAACTTTTTATAAAAATAATGTAGGATTGTGTATGAAGTTAGCCTTTTATTTTTTGTTAAGTTTATTCGTTTTACCATCCGTTGCTCATGCATCTTCAGGGATACAAAGCACATCTGCCATTACACCTTTTAGTCAGTATCACCAATGCGATAAAAGGCTCAACTATGACGTTTATTTTCACGGCCAACGCATCGGTAACTACAATCGGCATATTCAATGGCAAGATGCTTTTAAAGCAACCGTAACCACCACAGGAAAAGCGAACGTTTTATTAACGAAATCAACGTTAAATATGACATCTCATCTCTATTGGTCTGATAAAAAGCAACAATTTGTTAGCCAAGGTTATGAGCGTAAAATTAAAGGCCTATTATCTGGTAAGGTTACCGCACAGTTTCTTCGTGATGGCGAACAATCGAAGTTGGTTGTTGATAAAACCCAATTACAGTTTGCAAGCAAAGATTTCATGCCAATTTTAGATGGTGATGCAATTGGAGCACAAATGCGTTATTTGATCCTAAAAGGCGAGAAAAGCTTTGAGTTTAACTTTCAAGATACCGATGAAGTTAATCATTACTACTTTATCGTGAAAGGCGAAGAGATGATTAATACTCGATTTGGTAAGCTAAAAACCATTCGAGTAGAGCAGACTCGTAAAAAAGATCGAAAGCTTGTGTTATGGTTTGCGCCATCTATTGATTATCAATTAGTGAGAGCAACCTATCATAGAAAACTCCTCGACCTTGAAGCGGTTCTCGTCAGTAAAAATTTCAGCTGTCACTAACGAGTCTCCCTTCCCTGCTCTGGTTTATTTAGCAACGGCTTTACCACCAATAATTTTAAATGCAGGGGTTCCTCTCACTAAAGTATCGCGTGCAAAAATTGTATCGCAATAGGGGCAAGTACACGGCGTTTTTGTATGATCTTCAACAATGCGCTCCTTAAAACATTTTACTAGAGCGCCCTTTCCACCTTTTCGATATTTAAATAAGATCCCTCGACAACGGTTACAGATCACTTCCACTGTTCTAGTGGGACCTTTTTTATTGGGTTTTGCCATGCTATATCCTATCGAGTAAAAATATCCTCTGGATCATAGCGAGATATCATCTTAATTTCATCGTACATAAGCATAACGAAAGTCATTTACAGCAATATTGACTTAATAATAACAAGCCAAGTAAAAAAACATCATATTATTATGTACATTACCATTATTATCACTATCATTATGGCAATGTAATTACACAGCCTAATTGACTTTTATATAGGAATAATCATGAAAAAGCTTCTTGTTCTTTTAGGTGCTGTTGCACTGCTATCAGCATGTTCACCAAAAGTGGGTAGCGAAGAGTGGTGTACTCAGCTAAAAGAAAAGCCAAAAGGCGACTGGACAGCCAATGAAGTGGGTGAGTTTGCGAAAAGCTGTATTATTCGCTTTGATGATCAATCAGAGAAATAATCTTAAAAAGAGCCTTGAGGCTCTTTTTTTATATCTGTAATCCCCTAGCAATGTCTTATGACATATCAGATACAGTAAATCTATTTTATAGTGGCGAAAAAAAAAGCTCATCAAATGATGAGCTTTCTTATAGATGGTGCCCCGGGCCGGACTTGAACCGGCACAGCGCGAACGCCGAGGGATTTTAAATCCCTTGTGTCTACCAATTCCACCACCAGGGCACGCAATTCTTTATTGCGATGGAGACACCATCTTCAGTATCGCTTTCGCCATACTTACAAAATTTGGAGCGACACACGAGGTTCGAACTCGTGACCTCAACCTTGGCAAGGTTGCGCTCTACCAACTGAGCTAGTGTCGCATAATGGAGGCGCGTCCCGGAGTCGAACCGAGGTCCACGGATTTGCAATCCGCTGCATAGCCACTCTGCCAACGCGCCATCTTGTTGACCACTCTCTGTGGTACGGGATGCATTCTACGGAATTATCAGATTGAGTCAATACTATTTTTTATCAAAACGAACCAATAGAACAAAAAAGAATCAAATAGATAACAAAGAAAACAACCATTCTGATAAATCAAAAATTTCATTCTATTAACAACGAATCTGATTTGAAACTTAATGATTAATTGCAGAGAATAAGCACACTAATTCACAATCTATTTAGGTAAGCTTTGTGTCTTATTGTAAGTTACCCACCCTATTCTTTATTGCTCTATCCGCTTTAGTTGGGTGTAATGACCATCATCAACACACAAAAATTAACTTAGCAATTAATTACTTCTCTCAAGCTCCTGAGTCCATTTTGGCGAAAGTAAATATCTTAGGACAGCAAGAGCGATTGGTTGCCGACTGGTTATCTCAAAATTTATATGAGGCAAGAGAGACATCGGAGTATCAACACAGCCATTTTATATCACTTTACTCCAATCAAAGTCAGCGCCAAGGAACATCAACCTCAGCGCTCGCATTAGTTGATGTGCTATTACTAAAACCAGACTCTATAGCCGAACATCAATTTGCGATCCCTAAAGGTAAACCGATACTGGCAACCACCATGAATCTTGCTCCTTTCCGCCATGATGGACTTAATCTCTTTGGCATTGATGGAGACAAAAACCGAGTATTTACCAAATATTACGATAAAGATCTGGTTGGCTTTATTTCCTTGAATAACTCAAACTACGATCCAACAACTTCCGTCACCAAAAATGACATTGTGCGACTAAAAGAAACGGTTCACGAGTTAGAACAAAATCATATAAATAAAGTCATTCTAGTGAGTCAGTTTGACATGAAAACAACTCAGGCCATTATTGCAAAAGCCCAATTAACAAATATAGATGTCGTATTGACTCAGGAAGCCCCCAAAAAAGCAGTACTTGATGGTGGCACTTGCTATGCCTCATTCTCTAACCATTTTGATCAACTGGATCGATTGCAATTACAGTTTTCACAACAAGGTGCGATCACCATCTGCTCGTTTTAGTCATTAGACAACACAGATCTCATCGCAGAAATAGGAACTAATGCATAGGGATATGCACTGATCGCTTTCATCATCTCTCGTCCCAAACTTAACCGGTACTCAATCATCTCACCTTTGACAAAACCCGCAATATAGCCTGCAATAAATCCATTCGAAATACGCTTTGTTAATCCAACAGAACGATAAAAATACAGCCGAGATTGCGAGCTTTTCATGAGTTGTCTCATTCGTTCTGATATAACCAGCTTAGCCGAAGATGAAACAATAATTTCAGAACACCCTGATCGCATCAGATGGTACATACCTTCTCCTATCGTACGCCAACGTTTATGTTCATTTTCATATAAGACGAAAGCAAGATCGGCATAAGAAAGTATCTTAAGCACCCAATATTGCGACTGTTTTACTGTCCAAAAATAATGACCACAATAACAATTAAAAATACACTTTCCACCTTGATGTTTTAATGCTTCAAGCAACGTAACTAATATGATCTTTGACTTATCATCTAATCGAGATACCGCAAACGCCGATAAGTACAAAACATCAATCTGCTTGAGTTCAATGGCTCTTTCAAGCTTAGTTATCGAATGGGAAAATAGGGTTGAAAACGCCGTATTATCTTGCCAATGGTGCTCTATAATTTGATTTTTAGCTTGATATTCTGGGTAGTAAAAATGTGGAAATTGTGCACTTCTTTGCTCGGTTAAGCCCAAGGATATATGCTCATCACGGCATACCTGCTTCCAAGCTTGAGTAAAAGGGTCTAACCCAACCGCAGAAGCAAAATCTATCTGAAAGTGTTTATATTGGCCTAGGCGCGCTAAATAAACAGCAATATGAAAATCATCACCGCCAATGGTCTGACAGAGAGGATAATGACTTAATTCGACATAGCACTCACCCAGTACCGCTATTCTCATATTACTTGCCTTTTCAGCGACTTTAATATTAAGCGTAATCCATTGTGGCCGCATCACCGCATTAGAAAAGTTTGGATTTCGTCAATTTCTAGTTAAATATTCCATTAGCCTACAATGTATGCCGCAAAATGATACAATTGTACCTATGAATCAATAAATTAAATCGAGACTCGGTATGGAAGTCGAACAAATAGAAATATTGAATTTTATTAATCAACAGCCCCCTTTCGATCTCTTACCTGAAGAAAAACAACAAGAAATCGCGGTTGAAATTGAGATTGCTTATTATCGATCAGGCGCTACCATTCTTAACATTGGAGACCAAATTCATGATCTGTATTTATTACGTAGCGGTGCGGTAGAAATTTATCGCCGCAACGGAGAATTATACGATCGACTTGAAGAAGGTGATGTCTTTGGTCAAGTCGGGTTACTAATGAATAACCGAGTTCGTATGCCCGCTAAGGCGCTAGAAGATACCCTGCTCTACTGTATCCCAGAACCCATATTTAGTGCACTTTGCGATGAATTTGATAATTTTTCTGAATTCTTTGAAGTTAGAGATACTGCTCGACTTCGTAATACGGTATCAACTCAGCAAGATGAAAATGATTTAACCACATCAAAAATCAAAACCTTGCTAACCCGAGAAGCCGTTATTATCGAGAATCACTGTACGATTCAATACGCTGCTCAAACAATGGCAGATGAGAATATTTCCTCGCTGTTAATCAGTGATCCTGAAATTAATCCAGAAGATGATGAGTTAGATCCTATTGTTGGTATTATTACAGATAGAGATCTTTGTACGCGAGTGCTCGCCCAAGGGCTTGATGTAAATCTTCCTGTTAAAGACGTAATGTCGACCAATTTAATCACTCTTGATCATAATGCTTATGTCTTTGAAGCTATGTTAACCATGCTTCGTTGTAACGTGCACCATTTACCGGTTATGCGAAACCAAAAAGCGCTTGGTGTGCTGAGCATGTCTGATATTGTTCGCTATGAATCACAAAACAGTTTGCTTTTAGTCAGTTCAATCTATCAACAACAAACCGTTGAAGAGCTGGAAGCCATTTCTAAACAGGTTAAAGACTGCTTTGTTCGTATGGTAAACGAAGATGCTAACTCACATATGATAGGCAGCGCGATGGCAGAAATAGGTCGAAGCTTTAAGCAACGACTTTTAGAACTGGCAGAAGATCAACTTGGCCATCCACCGATTCCATACTGTTTTCTTGCATTAGGCTCTATGGCTCGTGATGAACAATTAATGGTAACCGATCAAGATAACGCCATTATTTTAGATAACAGTTATGATCCCGAAAAACACGGCCAATATTTTTCCGATCTTGCTCAATTTGTTTGTGATGGCCTAGCAGCTTGTGGCTATAGCTATTGTGAGGGAGAAATTATGGCAATTAACCCTGAGTGGCGCAAAACACGTCGTGAATGGGAGCTCTGCTTTGCTGATTGGATTGATAACCCTAAACCACAAGCACTCCTTAACAGCTCCATATTTTTCGATTTAGACGGGGTATGGGGGCGCACTAAATGGGCTAAACAGCTCAATGGTTTTATTGTTAAAAAAGCCCGTAACAATCAGCGGTTCTTAGCCTGTCTTGCCCGAAACGCCTTAAATAGAACACCTCCGCTGGGCTTTTTTAAAGATTTTGTAATGGAAAAAAATGGGCAACATAATAATTCCATCAATTTGAAACGCCGCGGAACGGCCCCTCTTGCAGATTTAATCCGAGTACACGCTCTTGCTGCCGGCTCTCGCTCTCAGAACTCACTAGAACGACTTGATGATGTTATCGAAGCGGGTATTTTGCCGCCAGGACGTGGGCCCGATCTACGAGATGCCATGGAATATATCTCTTTAGTTCGTATTCGACATCAAGCGCTCGATATTGAAGCAGGGATAGAACCCGATAACAGTATTGAACCAGAAAATATGTCTGATTTTGAGCGTCGAAACCTCAAAGATGCATTCCAAATTTTAAGTAAAGCGCAAAACTTCTTAAAGTTTCGTTATCAGCCAACTCGAAAATAAGGAGCTAAAAATGCAAGAAATAGCGCACTTTATTCGAGGTGGACAAGCGCCCGACTGGCAACAACGCTATCAAGATCGATTATCTAAAACCCAAGATCTTCGTCTACGTCATTTTTATCAAACTGGAATGATTGACGGTAAGACACCACTAAAAGATGTACCATTTGTTGCGCTGGATTTTGAAACAACTGGGCTTAACTCTAAAACCGACGATATTGTTTCAATTGGTTTGATCCCTTTTACAATCCATCGTATTTATAGCAAACAAGCTCAACATTGGGTGGTAAAGCCTAAACGCCCTCTTGCTGAAGAGTCAGTAGTTATTCATGGGATTACCCACTCAGATATTCAAGCAGCACCAGATCTTAGACGCATCCTCGATCAGGTCTTAGATGCGTTAGCGGGAAAGGTGGTAGTGGTGCATTATAAAACCATTGAGCGCCAATTTATGGATGCAGCATTACAGCTTAGAATCGGCGAAGGTATTGAGTTTCCTGTGGTTGATACTTTAGCTTTAGAGTATGAAATTGAGCGGCAAAAACACAGTGGATTTTGGAATCGATTACGAGGAAGAAGACCAGGCTCGGTTCGTCTTAACAAGTGCCGTGAACGTTATGGTTTACCAACCTATCAGCCTCATCACGCTCTTACCGATGCAATTGCTACCGCAGAGCTACTGCAAGCCCAAATAGCTTATCACTTCACACCAGAGACCCCTATCTGTCAAATCTGGGAATAATAAAAAGGCGCAGCCGGATTTTCTCACCGACTGCGCCTAATTCTTTATTTACCAATGTTCAACTTAACGAAAACGTTCTGTTCTAAAGCCCATCAGCAAACTTATACACATCAAAAATAGAATAAATGTAAACGGTAAGGCTGTTGATATTGTACCGGCTTGAAGTGCCTGAATAGCCTGCGTACCACCGACCCACAATAGTGCAATCGCAATCGCGCCTTCAATAGCAGCCCAGAAAATACGTTGCGGTACTGGGTTATCCACTTTACCACCAGCAGTAATACTATCGATTACAAGCGAACCAGAGTCTGAAGAAGTGATAAAGAATACCAATACCAGCAGAACCGAAATAATCGATAAGATCGAACCAAATGGCAATGCGTCGTACATCTGGAACATCGCAAGTGGAACTTCTTTCAAACCATTTGCACCCAAGGTACCTATATGATCAATAACCTGATGAATTGCTTGACCGCCAAATGCTGACATCCAAACCGTTGTTACTACCGTTGGAACAATCAAAACAGCGATTAAGAATTCACGAACTGTACGACCTTTTGATACGCGTGCAATAAATGAACCTACAAATGGAGACCATGAAATCCACCATGCCCAATAAACAACAGTCCAATCATGTAACCAAGCTTCATCTGGACGATCATATGGATTACTTAGTGGAATAAAGTTCTTCACATAACCCATAATGGTTTTTGGTAATGTATCGGCAAAAGCGCCAAAACCCACCAGAATAACAAAAACCAACAGCACAATAGCAACGAGCATATTGATATTACTGAGTAGTTTTACACCAGAATCAATACCTTGAGATACCGAGTAAATCGCAATCAGAGTCACAACAACAATAATGGATATTTGCAGCGTTAAACCATCAGAGATACCAAATACATGGTGCATACCGCTGGCCGCTTGTTGAGCGCCTAATCCTAACGATGTCGCTAAACCAAACAATGTCGCTAATACCGCCAAGATATCAATGATGTGTCCTGCCCACCCCCAAGTACGATCACCTAGCAATGGATAAAAGACCGAGCGAATCGATAATGGCAAACCTTTATTGTATGCAAAAAATGCCATCGCTAAGGCAACAACACCATAGATAGCCCATGGGTGCAGTCCCCAATGGTACATGGTCGCACCCATGGCAACTTCAACCGCTTGCGGGGTATCTGGTGTCACGCCTAATGGTGTACCTGCCCAGCCGGTGTAATAAGCAACAGGTTCTGCAACACTCCAGAACATTAAGCCGATACCCATACCTGCAGCAAACAACATGGCTAACCAAGACATGGTTGAGTGCTCAGCTTCTGCGTCTTGACCACCTAATCGAATTCGGCCATAGGGTGACACAATTAACGCCACACAAAATAAAACAAAAATATTACCTGCCCAGATGAAGAGAGAATCAAACTGATTGATAATGGCAGACTTTACACCGCTAAGTGTTGCATTTGCTGTAGCGGGATCACTAACTAAAATAGCGATTAAAAAGAGGATGATTAGGCCAGCACTAATACCAAACACGGCGTTATGAACATCAAAACCCCATTTTTGGATATTATCCTGACCAATTGTATAGTCAGTATTTTCAATACTATATTTATCGTGTTTTCTCATTATTTATTATGCCTTATATTCGGCATACCTATTTATTTAGCCCTATAAACATTTTCTTACCATTTATATATAACCATTTGTTTTACTGTGATGTCAACAGGAATAATCCTGCTAAAGCATTTCATAACCTGATGAATATGCGTTAAAAGTGTGCATTTTCAGTGCATAATAGTAATGAAATTGCTCAAGTAAAATCATTCGCCCTCTAAACATTTCAAGCTAATAACAATACCTAAGTGGTCATCATCATTTCATAGCAACAAAAAATTGGCATAAAAAAACCCATACTCACTAAAGTATGGGTTCAATCTCATGAAAGGCAAATAATACCAATCTACTGCTTTAAAAATACCTTAAAGCTCAAAGTCATCAAACTCGTCAGTATCCACTTGACGCTCTAAAAAAGCGACAAGGTCATCATGTCCGCCAATATACTTGCCATCAAGAATAATTTGAGGAACCGTTCTTACTGTTACGTTAGCAACGTGTTCGATAAATTCAATCATCTCTTCTTTGGCCAGCTCCTGACCTAAAACCAATGTTGTGTATTCTGTACCACGCCCATCTAAAATAGCTTTTGCTTTCACGCAATATGGACAATTTGGCTGAGTAATAACTAAATTTGAAAATTGAGCCAGTTGCTCTTGAGTCAGAGATGTCATGGAAGATCCACCTAGAGATAATAAATCAAAGGTAGAAGATAAAAGAAACGGTAAAGTGAGTAAATTACAATATCAATACTCATACCATAAAAGAATTGAAAATAAAGTTATCATATTGATTATAAACAACTAATATTTATTAGTATCTTTGTTGAAACTTTACGCAATATGGAAGATAGTAAAGTTACTGCACCATAAAATGTCATATAACTGAAACATTTATTCTCTAGCATGACGAAATTTTTGTACCAAGAAAATATTTAATATGGAGAACTCAATACCAATGCCGCTAACCCCTTATAATCACTATAATAAAGGTGAATTAACTCAACTTCTTGATATTGCAAGAGAAGCGATTCGGGGCCATTTATTTGATGATCCTAGCGGAATTCCTGAGCTAGATTTATACACAAAAAAAATGCGCCTACCCACAGCTTGTTTCGTTACTTTAGAAGTTGCCGGGCAGCTACAAGGAAGTATTGGCACAACTCGTCCAACCCTACCTCTTGTATTGGAAGTTCATAATAAAGCGATTTCAAGTGCTTATGAAGATCGTCGTTTTATGCCTTTAGCAGAAGAGCAACTTGATACTTTAACCATTGAAGTTTCAGTATTATCACAGTTAGAACGGCTTAAATGTGAAGACGAAGCCTCTTTGATTGATTACTTATCTCAACATCAAATCGGAGTACAGCTAACTTTTGACCATAAACAAGCCATTATGTTACCCCAAGCTTGGTGTCACGACACAACCCCAAGTAAATTTATTCAAATGCTAAAACTTAAAGCTGGGTTGGCTATGAATTTTTGGCATCCTGATATTGTGATTGAGATTTTTACCGTAGATTCACTGAAAGAAAAGTATAACTCAATTAGAGGTCAATATTTTTAATAAATATAACCAATTGATATATATTGATTTATTTTAAACCAGTAACATTCAGAAGTTTTCAGTTATCAATACAAGTAAATCTTTGCATAATGTTTATTCAGCCGATTCATTACATAGGATTCACACACATGAGAAAAATCTTTGCACTTACAGCCGCAGCTCTTCTTGCCCTTGTTACATTAACAGGATGTCAATCTACAGGTGGAAAAAATGTGGGTGAAGGCGAATGGGCTAAACTGGCAGAAAAAACAGTTAACTTCAAATCAGAAACAGATACTGTTACGCCAAACCCAATGTTTGTAAATCGCAGCTTTTCTCATGTAAAACTAACTTGTACTCAAGGCACAGTGGATATTAAAGATATCACGGTAAATTATACGGATGGTACAAGCCAAAAATTAGATACACTTGGAATATTAACTAAGGGTTCATCAACTCGTGCAATGAAGCTAAATGATGATACTAAAAAAGTAAAAAATATTGAGATGCAATACAGCAGCCTAGGTAGTCAAACTCTAAATCTTGCTGGTGTGACGAAAAAAGCCAAAGTTGAAGTGCTAGGTAAGCGCAATGTAACGACAAACCAATAAGTTATTAAAAAATACGTTACTTAAGCAACCGCACGATAAAAAAAGCAAATACGCCATGCTGTATTTGCTTTTTTTCGTTATAACAACAGAACTGTAGCCTAACTATAAAACGTTTTTTTACTTTACTGGCCAATAGCCTTATTTCGATATCGTCACATCCACCCATACCAATCTATGATCACTGTATGCAGCAGAAGTCTCTTTACCACTGTGGTTTGTTATCCACACTCGCTTTGGATCTTTTTTATCAGGCCAAAAAACGCCACTGTTTTGTATATGACAATGAGTAGAAGGTAAAACATAATCGAGTCGTAACCCCGATACGTGAGTCCAAATATCTGGCTTGCCATTACGCTTTTGGTAGACCCGTTTGTATTTCCCCCCCAAGCTTGCCGGTACTTTCGCACCAGTTGCAACACTTTTTTCAATTAAAGGGTGATTAAGAAGAGCGTCAATTCCAGCTTTAATCCCATCACCATCAATAGGATCTGCATTGAGATCCCCCATAACCACAAAAGGCTGCTGTAAATTTATACCTGAAGTTTGCCCCTGATCGGATACCAAATAATCAGCACCATCGATTATATCGACTAATAATCGCAGCTCATCATGATTACGTTTAGCATTACGGCGCTCTTCACCATCAAAAACAGGAGGCGTTGGGTGACAGCAAAGAATATTGATAATTTGTTCATCATATTCAATGGGTACACAGACATGATTTTTTGACGACAGCGGCAGTACGGATTGAGCTTGTGGTGAGTAATACTGGGTTGGTAATAAAGAGTTCGGCACCTGTTGCCAGAGCAGCGTCTGCCAAGACTGAATTTCATCGGTTTTTATGGGATATTTCGATAGTAAGACAAAACCATAATGTCCATGAAACAATCCAAATCCTAACCCATCTTCAGGAAGCGAAATAATCCCGTCGTTATTTAAATCAACTGGACTTAATTTTCCAGTATTGGACGATGGGCAATAGGAATACGGATAGTGAATTGGAGATAAATCATATTGAAAACGGTTGAGATAATGGCGGCAAAAATTTTGCAGCGCGCCGTTATCTCCCCCCTCGCCTAAATGGTCAAATTCACACAAGAGTAATACATCAGGACGCACACTTTGTATGGTTGCTGCAATTTTCTTAAAACGCAAAGAATCTAAAGTGGCAGTCTGCTCTAAAATAGCCGTCTCAGAGTCCGCAGACATTGCCACATTAAAAGAAGCAAATCGAATCATAACTGTTTATTGAATATTATTTTGGTGGCAGTTTATTCAACTAATTGGCTAATTGCCACCTGCATCTGTTGCGCATTCGACATTGCCCGATTTTTCACATCGAATCGCGGCTCAAAAACCGATTTAAAACACTCTCGCTCAATACCATTATTCTGTTTCAGCCACTGACCCACTTCTAACAATAGAAATGAGGGCCTCATATGGGCAGCTTGGTACAGTCGACCTAACCAAAATAGATCCCATTGGCTTCCACACAGTACCACTTCATAATGGCCCAAAACCTGATTTAAGTGTTGGCAAACATCCCCAACATTTAATCCTTTGGTTATCAATTCTTGTCTTGAACGATGGTGCAGTTGTTGCTCAGCAAAATCATCCCAATAGTTCCATTGCGTTGCTGATGAAAGAGGATTAATCAGTAAGCTATATCCCTCAGCGTCCGGCAATGCGTACCCTACTTCGATTGGATATGATTGATCAGATAGACCAGATGCTTCAAAATTTAGAATTGCCCACATATAGCACACTCCCTGATGCATACGTACATTTCATACAATCCGATGACATCCTTTCATCGAAATTTAAACAAAAACAAATCCCAAAATTACACGTACTTGGTTCTTATTTCTTAACTGTAGCTGTTTTTTACTTATTCTGTAGATTAAAAATGTAACAAATAACTGTTTTGCTCCTTTTTTAATACTCAACTATTTATTTTTTACACTTTCTACTACACATAAAAATACCAGAAAAGACAAACTCAATATGTGATTTAGGACTAAAATACACTCTATTACGCTCTTAATAAGCTTTCTTTTATACCAATAAAACAACGCCAGAGATAATATCGACAATATTCATCAAACTAATTGATCAATCTATTGAAAATTATTCCAGTACTTGGACTCAGCTACCTTTAGTATTAGGATACTCGGCATTATCTGTTAATTTGAGAGCAATTATGACACCTATTATTGGCTTTGCTGGTTACAGTGGATCAGGAAAAACCACGCTATTAGAGCAAGTTATTCCATTACTAAAACAAAAACTGAGAGTAGGCTTACTCAAGCACAGTCATCACGATATTGATCCTGATAAACCTGGAAAAGATAGCTATCGCTTACGTCATGCTGGTTGTAGTCAAACTCTGCTTGCAACAAAAGCACGTAATATTCTCTATTTTGAATATCCAGAACAAGAACAAAAAGATCCTGTACTAGCAGAGTGTTTACAGCAACTAGATCATAGTAAGTTAGACATTGTATTAATTGAAGGTTTTCGAGAAGAAACGTTTCCTAAAATAGAGATTCATCGTCCCAATTACGGCAAACCCCTTTTATATCCTAACGATCCTAACATTATTGCCTTTGCGACAGATGATGAAACAGGACTAGAAAAGGAGCTACCTCGTCTTGATATCAATAATCCATCAGAAGTCGCCAGTTTTATTTTAGACTGGTTACAACAACAATAAGAGAGATGGTATGCACTATTGTCCACAATGTGGCTCGCCATCATTAGAGCGAGTTAGCTACAAAGAATTTATCTGCCAGCAGTGTCAATTTACCTATTTTCATAATGCAGCAGCGGCGGTTATGGTCGCAATTGTTGTTAATGATGAGGTATTAGTCGCGATTCGAGGGCGAGACCCAAAAAAAGGAATGTATGACCTTCCAGGCGGATTTGTTGATCCAAATGAAAGCTTAGAACAAGCGGCTGTTCGTGAGATTAAAGAGGAACTGGGGTTATCAATTTACTCGCTAACGTATGTGCATTCTTACAGCAATACCTACCAATATAAAACGGTAGAATACAAAACCTGTGATTGTTTCTTTATCGTCAAGCTAGATCAAAAACCGACAGTTATCGCTCAAGATGATGTGGCCGAAGTTCAATGGGTCAATATTCATAATATCGATATCACACAGTTTGCTTTTACTTCGACTCAACAAGCCATTGAACATCTAAAAAAACAGGCTTACTCCCGACAAGAAATGGTGCATCAGGCCCAACGATTAGGTGGTTATTAATCGATTAAGCTCATTGCCACAATTTACATTAACACCAATAAAAATAGCCCCGACATTAGCTATCTGGGGCTATTTTTGATCTCACAAATGATTTTAATTCTCTGACGATGTTTGTGGCGAGAAAATCATTACACCTAAATGTCCATTAGAGTTATATGACAGCGTTAGTCGCCCTGCAAAAAAAGTAAACTGATTAACATGGGCCAACTGTTCCAGATAACGTTTATCAGCATCTTGCTGCTCAGTGGTACACTCTGTGGTGTCCATTGTTGAATAATCAGCGGCTAAATTGATAAATCCCGGTCGTAAGGTATCACGAACGGCAATGCTGTAACTGTGGCAGGCAGTTTTACCAACTAAGTGTTCATCTTGATAGAGTAAAGTAATATGAGTGTTAGCTGATACAGGTTCACCATATTGCCAACTATCCAATTTCCAACCGCTGTTATCTAGCAAATTTAACGTTAATCTTTGAACACTTTCTTGGCTTTTCTCTTCTACTAGTTGATGATTTTGCAATTGCCATATTCGTTTAACCACATTACCTGGACAACACATGGCATCGGTTGAGCTGGGTTCGATAGCCGTCATAATAATTTTGCCATTCTCAATATGAAGATCTTTGACTCGTACTCGGTCTCCAACAAATTGAGTTGCAATATTGATAGGCTGTCCTAATCGATTTTCCATTACCGCAAGATATAGGTATTGTCCTGTACCACCGGGACTAAAATCTAGCATCACTACAGCATCATCTTGTTGATCAGCTGTTAAATCTCCCTTAGCGATAATATCTGGAACCAAAATAACTTGAGGCATAATACTGCCCCCAGGTTGATAAGGTTCGCCGACCCAAATGCCATTTTGCAGACGAAATGATGCTTCAATGCCATCAATGCCGTGATAAATCGTATTTTTCAAAGCAAAGAGCGAAAATGCTTGAGTTTTGGGTACGGTTAAACTGGAGCCATCTTTTGATAATGCTGCAGCCATCTGATATTTACATGTCGAGCTATGCTCATTTTGCAAACAATCCATGAGTGATGGTGTCGCTATTACTGATGTACTCGCTATAAAAGCTGTCCCCGTCATTATTGCTCGAAGACACTTCATACCCTCTCCTTCACCATCATAAATACTTATAAAATAGGTATTACCTAAAATCTAATGATATGACTTCATCAATCAAAACTAAGTTCATTTTATTTTGTGATGATCTCCATGCTCATTCCTTGTTAGCTTACTAAAGTGAAGTTCAGCCATCACTCGCATCTTCTACCAGTATCAGTATAATGTCATACAAACATAACAATAATTTTCAACTAATCATACACCTCAGTTATCTATGCTTGAGTTACGGATGCTTGAATAACTGAAAAGCACATAGGTTTATCAATGCGCGTAAGCAACACTTATTTTCCTCTGCTAGGGCTGGTTCTCTCCTGTTCAGCTTCTGCGGCCACTTTTGCTGAATACCAACAAATACAACAACAATCACCTAATCAAGTTCAAATTATCGATTGTCGAGACAGTAACTTTTATAATGGTTGGCCACAAAACACCATGAAATCTGGCGGCCATGTTCCAGGCGCAATCAGCTTAGATGCAAATTGGTTAAATCAAACCTCTCCCCATGCACTGTCTAACTTGATGATGAGCAAGCACATCTCAAACAAAAAACAAACATTTTTATATTGTGGTGAAAAAAAAGCTCAATCTTTAGCTAACGCATTAAAATCACAAGGCATTGATAACATTAAAATTATCACTCAACCTATCGACCAATATCACGGTACGTTAAGTGCTCTTCCTCAATTCCAGCATCTTGTACCAGCATGGTGGTTAAATGATTTAATCAAAGGTAAAGATCCACTATATACCCCTAAAAATGGCTATAAAGTCGTTGAAGTTGCTTGGGGCCCACCAGCAAAATACTTACTGGCTCATATTCCAGGTGCTTACTACCTTAATACCAATGATATTGAATCAGAACCTTGGTGGAACCGAGTATCGCCTAAGCAGTTAAAACAAGTGATTAATGATCTTGGTTTACGCTATGACACAACGGTGATTTTATATGGTCGCGATAATACTGCGGCTGCTCGTGCTGCAAATATCCTGATGTATGCGGGAGTTAAAGATGTTCGTCTACTCAATGGTGGGTGGCAATCTTGGGTCGATGCAGGGTATTGCAGTGAGCCAATGCTAAATGAGAACCACGATAAGGTTGATTTTGGTAAGCCAATTCCAGCGAATCCAAACTACATTATTGATGTTCCACAAGCTAAGGCATTATTAAAACAGCCAAAAGATCAACAATCATTAGTTAGTATTCGTAGTTGGGCTGAATATACCGGTGAAACCAGCGGCTATAGCTATATCAAACCAAAAGGCCGAATCCCGGGTTCTAAATGGGGCCATGCTGGTAGCGATCCATATCATTTGGAAGATCTTCGCAACCCTGATGGTACAATGCGCAGTCCAAATGAAATCGCCCAATTATGGCAACAGTGGGATATTAAACCCAACCAAGATGTTGCTTTTTACTGTGGTACTGGATGGCGAGCATCAGAAGCTTTCTTTGATGCCTATTTAATGGGATGGAAAAATATTAGCGTATTTGATGGCGGCTGGTATCAATGGAGTGGTGATAAATCAAACCCAACAGCTCATGGTGATATAAAACCATCAAAGCAGTAAGCTAAATTAAAAATAAGCCACATATAGAGTCTCTAACAGCTCTCTATGTGGCTTTTTCTCTTTAAAGTTGTCTTAATAATCTAAAGCCAACAACTCTATGGCACACCATGACCTTTAGATGCAACCCAAATTCGGTACCACTGCTCACGGGTTAATTGAATTTTCTGAGAAGCCAATGCTGACCGCACTCGCTCTATCTTTCCAGAACCAATGATAGCCAACGGTTTTGATGGCAATTGACGAACCCAAGCATAAATTACCTGATCTACACTTTCTGCACCCACTTCTTGAGCAATCGCAAGCAACTCCGCACGTAAACGGACAGCTTGTTCGGTTTGACCGTTAAACAGCTCACCACCAGCAAGACAAGACCAAGCCATTGGACGAATACGTAACTGTTGTAATAGATCCAGCGTACCATCATCGACCACACCAAAATTCATTGGATTAATTTCAACTTGGTTAGTTACTAACTGAAAATCTAATCGTGATTGCAGCAGAGAGAATTGACTTGGTGTGAAATTAGAGACCCCAAAGTGAAGAACTTTGCCTTGATCTTTTAATGATGAAAAAGCGTGAGCAACCTCATCAGCATTCATCAATGCATCTGGGCGATGAATCAACAACATATCGATATAATCTGTCTGTAAATTCCGTAATGACGCTTCTACAGAAGAAGTAATATGTTCAAAACTGGTATCGTAATGATTTATTTTTCTACTTGGATAATGTTCAGAGCACAGTTTGATATCACATTTAGTAATGATTTCAAGCTGAGAACGAAGTAACGGAGATCGATGTAAAGCTTCTCCAAATAAGGTTTCACAACGATAATCACCATAAATATCGGCATGATCAACGGAAGAAATCCCTAACTCCAAATGCTGATTGATAAAAGCAATACGCTCTTCAACTGACATGTTCCACGATGCTAATCGCCAATACCCCTGAATGAACTCAGAAAGAAGCGGTCCATTTAGTGCACATTTTTCCTTACTTATCATGCAATATCATCCAATCTATCTACAACGTTAATCGTTCCATACTAGGACTAACTAAGTTCACATGCAATAACTCTAACCCAACAAGATCGCCATTTTTTTGACACCACTATGACACCAATTTAATCTTTTCGATTAAGCTAATCATCTCAGTCATGGCCATTGGTTTTTTTATGAGTGCTATTTTTACGATCCCAACGATATCAATGAGTTCTCTCCCCCTTAAAACACTTAAAACTCGCACATCTCATAAGAAAAGCCGTAATCATGCTCCCCATATGATTACTTGTCACCCTCACTACACTGCCTATAACAAACTAGGGGCATATGAGGAACAGTATAATACCCAAGCCAAAGTTAATATTAGGGTTTAACCTTCTAAAACTTTTACTGATATTGGTATCAATATCACAATTCACCATTTCTATTCGTCATAATTTAGAATTTTATACTACGGTTATGGCAATAAACCACTAGCGATTTAAACTATGAGAAAAATTTACACTCTTCTTCTATTATATTTATTTTCGGCTAGTAGCTTTGCCTATGCTCCAATTGATCAAAAAGAAAATATTCTTACATCAGAAGAAATTAGTTGGCTCAATAATCAAGATGAAATCAGATATGGTATTTTAAACTATGACTGGCCACCTTATTACATCCATAAAAAAGATGGTAGCGTAGAAGGTATATATATTGATTATGCCAATGATATAAATAATTTTTTAGACATTAAAAGAAAATCAAAATTTATTCCTTATTCTTCTATAAAGGAACTAGAACATGCTTTAGTCAATAATGAAATTGATGCGGTAGTGGGATTATCACCAACTCTTCGTCGCAATAAAATCATGTGGTTTACCCATTCTTTATACCAAGAGAGCTTAGGGATTATTATAAAGAACTCTATTATTGGTTTTGATGCAGATGCGATTGCCGATCTAAAATGGGGCTGTGTAACATCATCTAGTTACTGTGATGTTTTGATCACAGCTGGTGGCCAACACTTACAACAAACAAAGAATTTAACCGAAGCAATCACTTTATTCAAACAAGGGGAAATAGACGCTATTTTATCTGATTATGTCGTTCTTTCACAGCAAGAAGATGATATAAATAATGCTAGAATTATCAGTGCTGATTGGTTAAGAGCTTCAACACATAATATTGCAATACAAAAAAATAATATCTATCTACGTGATATTTTTAATAAGGTTATCGAATTTACACCACAAGGCTCTGAAAGTAGAATTAAAGATGAAATAAAAAGCCAAACTAAGAATATAAAAGCAGAAAACAAACTGACCAAAGTCATTCTTGGTAACCCAGAAATAAAACAAACAGCTTTTAGTTATACCCTACCAGGAAACTTAGTACCATTTAGTGCCTTAAATACAAACAAAGGGTTTACCCACGATTTACTGAGTCTTATATCTATGGAAACCGGATTAAGATTTAATTACTTAAAAACGAATGACTCAGTAGATTATAAAAAATTATTAACTGATAACAAAATTGATTTTTTACCGATAGCTAATATCAATGATATAGATGAAGAACAGTTCCTGATAACGGAGCCATATACAACTTTAAAATATGCCGTAATAACAACAAAAAACAGACCTGAACTTTCAAAACTTTCAGATCTTGGTAAGTTTAAAATTGGAATGATAAAAAGCGAAAAATATTTTATTAATACTAATAATACACAAGGGGATATTAAAAGCTATCCAAATTATAAAAACCTTATTGATGAGCTTCTTCAAGGAAAGGTTGATTATGTCGTCGTTGTATACAGTTCATTTATGGCTCATTTAAAACAACGTTATGGTATTAACGACTTTCGAGTTGCTTATATTGGTAATGATCTTGTTTTTCCAATTAGCATGGCGATAAATAAAGATAATCAAACATTAGCTCAAATATTAAATCTTGCTCTTAAATCTGTTCCAGCAGAAGATATCAGCCAATTAAGAAAAAAGTATCAACCATCCATTATTCTAAAAGGATTTGACGAAAGTAAAGTTATTTTATGGACGTCTATTTCTATTTTCATTGCCGTAGCTGTTATTGCTTTATTTTTATTTTGGAGTAATCAATTAAAAAAAGAAGTTAAACGCCGAGAAAAAGCAGAAAAAAAAGCTGTGCAGCAATTAGACCTACTTAATGAGATTATTGAATCAATTCCATCTATGTTATTGATGCAGGATACGAATAATCAGCGCGTTTTTTGGAATAATAATTACAAAGAGACATTCTCTCAGTTTTGGAATCACAATAACATGCAGCCAAGTTGGGAAGAGTACAATAAATCAACCTTGGAAAATGCAACAGTCCTCAAAACTGGAATTGATATCAACAATACTTCAAAAAATAATTTACGCCAAACTATATTGCCAGATGGTACCACTGTTGATCTTATTTATACTAAAAAACTTATTAAAGATCGTGATAATAACAAATTAGGTGTCATGACAGTTCTTACCGATGTAAGCGATCTTATTCAAGCACAAGAAAAAGCAGAGCGAGCTATGCAGGCTCGTACTCATTTTTTAGCAACAATGAGTCACGAACTGAGAACACCAATCGCAAGTATGATTGGTTTAATCGATATACTCGAAACAAAAAATCCATCCCAAGAACAACTCAATTATATAAAAAACCTAAAATCATCTACTAATCATCTGTTATATCTTGTTAATGATATTTTGGACTTTTCGCAGATAGAAGCAGGACAACTAAAACTAGATTATCAACCATGCCGCTGGTTAACTGAAATCGGTTTATCTCTCATAAACTTTGCCCAAGAAGCTCAGCATAAGGGGGTAAAGTTTAACTTATTTTGGCAACCTACTAAACTCACGACCCTCACGATTGATTCTATCCGTGTAAATCAAGTGATTAATAACTTATTAAGTAATGCTATTAAATTTACAGAAGCAGGTTCTATTTCCGTTTATATTGAGTTAACTCAACACTCGCTTCTGGTTAAAGTTATTGATACGGGCATTGGTATCCACGAAGATAATATCAAGCGACTATTCTCACCTTTTGAACAAGCAGAAAAAACGATAAGTCGTACCTATGGTGGTACCGGTCTTGGTCTTAGTATTTGCAAGCAGCTGGTTGAAATGATGAATGGCAAAATTGAGCTTCACAGCCAATTAAACGAAGGGACAACCGTGATCTTTAAGGTGCCATATAGCCAAGGAGATATTGAGCCAATTGAGCAGAATGACCCTATTTACTTAGAGAAAGCCCATCCCACAATCGAACAATGGCTAAAAATATGGGATATAAATTATCGTATTGCAACCAATCAAATAGACTTTCCTCTGTTGCAAATTGATGCCACATATAGTGCTCAACCTTCTTACAATATATCAACCGATCCTCTATTTCCTGGACAATTGAGAGAGCTAATTGAAAGAATAAACAATAATGACGACACAATATCGACGGCCCATAAGGCTCAATATCCACATTTACTAGGCCGTATTCTTGTTGCTGAAGATCATCAAATTAATCAGATAATACTCAATAATATGCTGACTCAATTTGGCATACAGGCTGACTTTGCTAATGATGGAGAAGAAGCCTTAAATTTATGGCAACAAAACCACTACGATCTATTATTAACCGACTGTCATATGCCAAATATGGATGGTTATGAGCTAGCGAGCCAAATTCGACAAGGGTCCGTCAATTCTCACGTTCCAATTATCGGTATCACGGCAGATTGCTCAAGCCAAAGTACGACAAGAGGATCTGTAATAGGGATGAACCATGTCATGTTTAAGCCCTATGGCATTGATGAACTTTATGCTCAGTTAACTCAATATCTTTCAGTAAGCTTAAATCATACCGCTCCATTAGAGCAGATAAAATCACCTGAAAATATCTCAGTAAAACCACAATGGCTTTCAACATTTGCAGAACAAGAACCAATCACTGACATTGCTCAAGTTTTTGTTTTTTCGATGAAAGATGATGTAGAAGCCCTCACTTTAGCCATTAATCAGGGCAATTCAGAGCAAATCAGGCGAATAGCTCATAGAGTAAAAGGCGCTCTTAGCTTAGTGAAGTTAGAGCATCTGGCAAATATGGCTGCAAATTTACAAGCATCAGCAGAAGCCGAAACGGATTTTAGTCTTATTACACAGCAAGCCATTGCCCTACAAAAAGAAATTACCGCTGAAATTGAGACAACATCAAACTGGTTATCAACTTATGACTGAAATAAAAAGCACGCAATGCCAAACCTCTACTCTACCAATGGATAAAAAAATCTTGGTACTAGAAGATCATGCATTTCAACGCTGGTTTCTAGTCAATAGTATCAAACAGCTAGGATATCAATCGGTTTTAGAAGCCGCCTCAGGGCAAGAAGCTTTAGCTATTTGTCAGCAACAAGCCATTGATATTATTTTATGCGATCTCGAACTGCCCGATATGGATGGTATCGAAGTATTACGAAAACTGTCAGAACAAAAGAAAGCTCTTTCCATTATTCTTTGTAGTGCTGTTGATGAGAGTGTGCTTTGTACTGTCAGTAAAATGGTAGAGGCATCTAACCTTGTACTGTTAGGCCAAGCAACAAAACCGATTGAGAAAGATCATCTATCACAACTACTCAATAAAAGTGTCTGTTTTTCATGCGCTTCTAGTCAACAAAACCCAGGCTTTCAACCATCACTGATAGATATTCAACAAGCGCTAGAAAATAAAGAATTTAGCGTCCATTATCAGCCGAAGGTGTGTCTAGATAATGGTCAGTGGACAGGGATAGAAGCCTTTATCCGTTGGCCCCACCCTGTTTATGGCATGATAGCACCTAATCGTTTTATTCCAATTGCCGAACAGGACGATATTATCAATGCCTTGTTCCTTTATATTGCAGACCAAGCCATTACCGATTTAGCTAACTTACATAAGCAGGGATGGCAGGGAACCGTTGCAATTAACCTTGCCGCTAAAAACTTAGTCCACTTTGAAACTATGCAGGCAATGGTGAACTTGGTCGCTGATTCAGAAGTAAATTCCAAGGACATAGTCTTAGAGTTAACTGAGCGTCAAGCCCTACCCGCTCAAGCTGAACGATCTTTAGAAGCGATGGCGCGTCTCAACATGAAGGGATTTAAACTATCACTTGATGATTTTGGTACCGGTTTTTCATCATTACAGCAGCTCGACTATTTTCCCTTTAGTGAAGTAAAACTCGATCGCTCTTTTGTTGATAACTGTCAAAGCAGTATTTTTAATCAAACCGTGATTGAATTTTGTATGACGCTAGCAAAACGACTGAATTTGAATGTGGTTTTTGAAGGTATTGAAGATATTGAAACGCTCAATTTCTTGCGAACGTTTCAATATGGTAGTGCTCAGGGCTTCTTTATTGCCAAGCCAATGCCATACGAACAGTTACTCGAATGGCATCAACAGTGGCAATTACAAAACCCAATACAAGATATATAAAATATGTTCCCCAAGTGACTTCTGTTCAACCTAAAAGCCACTTGGATATAGCTTTATCGTTTCACACACAGACTAGAGCGTACAGGTTGCTTTTCTATCTCTGCCAAAACCTTAGCTGAGTTAGCACTGTAAGCTTTGTTAAGTGATGATACACCTAACTTATGCTTTAGATAGTTTGTATAATCATTAAACTTATATTGGCTATATGCTTTAGGGTACATACGGCTACAGCTATTATACCAATCAACATAATGTTGAAAGAACAACGTCGCCTGTTGCTCTGTCATTTTAGACATCATAATGGCCATATCTTTTGATAGCTGAAAGTGCTGATAATCGATAGGCGAATTCCAAAAACCACCCCAATATAAAAAACCATTACGAGCAAAAATATCAACCACAGTTTCAGCCATCCCTTGACGATCTGGTTTACCATAGCGATATATTTCACGATTGGCGTATTTTGTTCCTTCTACTGGACTGTATTTAGCTTGTCCTGTACGAGGAAATGTGACGAACGGATTTTGAACTGGATTTAAATCAATTGCGGCACCATAGGCGTGCAGGGATAGGCTACTCGTTCCCTCTACTGGTCGGTAATTAAAAGCCGAGGTATTATTAGCGACCATCGATTTTGTATCATCACCACGATATTTTTCAATCGGCTCTGCTTTATGAATAGGAAACCCTTGCTGATACAGTTCATCAAAGATTTTACCTACATAAGGAGCAACCGCATCCATCACAATGATCTTTCCATTCGAATGCTTATGACCCGAAAAGTCCCGATAATTAAATGTGACTAGCTTTAGACGCTGGCATGAAACAGGAGCCGAAGGAGACATCACTCCAACATTTTTCATTGCCAGGCACTGTTCATTAGAAATCGCCGTCACTGTTGCGGCTGAAACGTTACCGGTAAAGCAAGCAACTCCGACGATAACGCCCAGCGAAATATAGTGTTTATTCATCATCCCTTTCTCTTATATATAGCTAAGTCACTTTAAAATACGCAGCTTGTGACAATCACCTGATTAACAGACAACAAAAAGACGCGACAGTGCGCGCCTCTCTTTAAATAAAACAGTACCGACAAATTAAAAGCTGATTGGCTTACGTCCTGTTGTACTATCAGGTTTACCGCCAGCCGCTTTATTAGCTGATTTTTTCGTTACTGAACGGTTACCTGCCGACTTTGATTTATGATTTGCTGTTTTTTTCTTCTCAGCTGGCTTTGGCGCTTTTTTCGCCATTGGCTTTATGTCTGTAATAGTTTTTTCAACAGGCTCTTGAACGGGTTGATCACATAATACAACGTAAAACTCGCCATTAAATTCAATTACATCACCATCGTACATTTTGCAGCGCTTACGTTGCTCAATTTCACCATTTACAGCAACATAACCTTCAGAAATGGCGTATTTAGCTTCACCGCCACCACTCACTAAGTTGGCAATCTTTAATACTTTATACAACTCAATCGGCTGTGCTGAAACAACTATCTCAAGCGCTTCAACTTCAATTTCTTCACACATGGTTTTACTTCCACAAAAATAATCGTTAATTCTACCTGAACTCAGCCTAAAAAAGGAAAAAATGGCTAACTCAAACAAAAAAGCATAAAGGCTCTTTTTTTATAACTCTTTTACATTAATATTTATCAAACATTCGCAATAAAAAAACACCAACAAAAAAATTACATCTTTAATACAAAGCTAGCTAACACATCTGACAATCCTCGTCTAATCTTGCTAAATGTGGCAATTTTTTGAGCGGTTATTCGTCAGGAGGCAAAAAAGCCGGAGCAAAAGCAAGCGAATAATCATTTAATTTCTCACACCTATGTTCTGTTATACATAAGTAGTGCTATACTCTGCACCCTGACATGTGACAGTAATTGTTTATTAGAGAAAAACAATGACAGATTTATCTAAATACAGAAACATTGGTATTTTCGCGCACGTTGATGCGGGTAAAACCACTACTACTGAGCGTATCCTTAAGCTTACTGGTAAAATCCATAAGATCGGTGACACTCACGATGGCTCTACTACTACTGACTTCATGGAGCAGGAAGCTGAGCGTGGTATCACAATCCAGTCAGCAGCAGTAAGCTGTTTCTGGAACGATCACCGTCTAAACGTTATCGATACTCCAGGACACGTTGACTTTACAGTTGAAGTATACCGTTCTCTTAAAGTTCTTGATGGCGGTATCGGTGTATTCTGTGGTTCTGGCGGTGTTGAACCTCAGTCAGAAACTAACTGGCGTTACGCTAACGAATCAGAAGTATCTCGTCTGATCTTCGTTAACAAACTGGACCGTATGGGTGCAGACTTCTACAACGTTGTTGACCAAGTTAAAAACGTTCTAGGCGCAACTCCACTAGTTATGACTCTACCAATCGGCCGCGAAGAAGACTTCGTGGGTGTTGTAGACGTTCTAACTCGTCAAGCGTTTGTATGGGATGACACTGGTCTTCCAGAAAACTACGAAATCAAAGAAATCCCTGCGGATATGATTGATGACGTAGAAGCTTACCGTGAAGAGCTAGTTGAAACTGCTGTTGAGCAAGACGACGATCTAATGGAAGCTTACATGGAAGGTAACGAGCCTTCTATCGAAGAGCTTAAGCGTTGTATCCGTAAGGGTACTCGTGACCTAGCATTCTTCCCTACTTTCTGTGGTTCTGCATACAAGAACAAAGGTATCCAACTTGTTCTTGACGCTGTTGTAGATTACCTACCAGCTCCAGACGAAGTTGACCCACAACCTCTAACTGATCCAGAAACTGGTGAGCCAACAGGTGAAGTTGCAACTGTATCTGCAGACGAACCATTCCGCGCACTTGCGTTTAAGATCATGGACGACCGTTTTGGCGCCCTAACTTTCGTACGTATCTACTCTGGTAAGATCAATAAGGGTGACACAATCCTTAATGCTGCAACTGGTAAAACAGAGCGTGTTGGCCGTATGGTTGAGATGCAAGCAGATGAGCGTAACGAATTAACTTCAGCTCAAGCTGGTGACATCATCGCTATCGTTGGTATGAAGAACGTTCAGACTGGTCACACTCTATGTGATCCTAAGCACGAATGTACTCTAGAACCAATGATCTTCCCAGTACCAGTAATCTCTATCGCTGTAACTCCTAAGGACAAAGGCGGTTCTGAGAAGATGGGTATTGCTATCGGTAAGATGGTTGCAGAAGATCCATCATTCCAGGTAGAAACTGACGAAGAAACTGGTGAAACTATCCTTAAAGGTATGGGTGAACTTCACCTAGACATTAAGGTAGATATCCTTAAGCGTACATACGGCGTTGACCTAATCGTTGGTCAGCCACAGGTTGCTTACCGTGAAACTATCACTACTCCAATTGAAGATAGCTACACTCATAAGAAGCAGTCTGGTGGTTCTGGTCAGTTCGGTAAGATCGACTACCGTATCAAGCCAGGTGAGCAAGGTTCAGGCTTCAAGTTCTCTTCAAGCGTTATCGGTGGTAACGTTCCTAAAGAATTCTGGCCTGCAGTAGAGAAAGGCTTCGAGTCAATGATGCAAACTGGTCCTCTAGCAGGCTTCCCAGTTCTTGACGTTGAAGTTGAGCTATTCGACGGTGGCTTCCACGCAGTTGACTCATCTGCAATCGCATTTGAAATCGCAGCGAAAGGCGCATTCCGTCAGTCTATGCCTAAAGCTGGCCCTCAGCTTCTTGAGCCAATCATGCACGTTGACGTGTTCACTCCAGAAGACCACGTTGGTGACGTAATCGGTGACCTTAACCGTCGTCGCGGTATGATCCGAGATCAACAAGCTGGTGCTACTGGCGTACGTATCAAGGGTGATGTACCTCTGTCAGAAATGTTTGGTTACATCGGTACTCTACGTACTATGACTTCTGGTCGTGGTCAGTTCTCTATGGAGTTCGCGCACTACGCACCATGTCCTGCAAACGTTGCTGAAAAAGTAATCGCTGAGCAGAAAGAGAAAAACGCTAAGAAATAATTTTTAATTATTCTTGCTAATCTCTTAACCCCGAAGGTTCGCCTTCGGGGTTATTTTTTATCGGTATACAATCAATAGAAAATTATAAGCTCATAATTTTCTTGAACTCTTCCTCTGAATATTTCTTCTCTGTACTCTTAGTTAAATCCGTCATCATCTTATAGCGCATCTGTTTAGCCATAGAGTAAGTCTGTTGCAATTGGCTATATGAATAGTCAGAAGCCATATCCAAAGCGGCTTGTGGGTCCATTTTGTATGTTTGCTGTAACACATTATCAAGCGCGCTCACCTGCTTATATAGCTTTGTCTCTTTGTCTTGCCATAATTGATGCAGTGCAGGCAGGTATTTATCGGTATTAGTTGATGCTAATGCAGTTAAACTGCGGAACTGCCAATAAGCCGAATCATCACTATAAGTGTCGGTTCCTACCGTATAAGGCTGAGGATAAGAGTGTAAACTGCTATAAAGTGGTACCAAAACCGATTCAGCTAACACGCCATAACTTTGCCAAATCAGTCCTTGAAATGGTTTAGGCATATCAGGACGAAGCGCAATAATATGAGATTCTAACTGCCTATCAACTCGAATTGGTCTTTCCCCTTTTTGTTCCAATTCGGTTCCGGCATACGTTGAACTCAACACTTTATCTATCTGTGCCACTGTAATTTTTTGGTCTGGTTTTAAAAAGAGTGGATATTGCTGTTGGCGAGTTTTCTGTTTGAAAGATGGCGTCAACATTTCCTGTCCTAGCCACTCACGATCGGTATTATATACATCACCAATCACGCCAAATGCTTTAGCAAAGTTAAATGATTTTGGATCAGGGTTATCTAGCAGTTTATGTTGCGTCACAAATTCTACGAGTGTTGGAGAGTGGAGAACATCAGGTGAATTCAGATCAACACCATGGATGCGTAGACCATTTGCCATCATAGCGTAACTATCATCAGGAACTTTTACCGCTATCCATTGATGACCAGAACCCACTTCAAATAACCACGCCTCATTAACATCCGCCAGATATAAGCTATTGCCCTCTCCTGCACCATATTTCTCAATATATTGACCTAAGAGTTCTACTCCTTGCTTGGCGGTTTTTACTTGAGGCAAAATTAGCGTAGGGATATTAGCTTCAATCACTCCCTGCTTGACCAAAGGATCCGCTGCCTGCGCTTTTTCATTCACTTCAGCACTGGTTGTGGCCGATATCGCAACGTTATATTCGTTAATACCGCGCTCTTCATAATACCGACCGTCAGGATTCATTGTGGCAGCATCCCAATCAGGAATCGCAGAATAGGCATAAAATGACGGCGGCATTGGAACAACCAATCCATTGCCTAATTGCCAGTCACCTGCTTGATTGGTCTGTGCCGGTCGATAAGCAAGATGCTTATTCCAATTATTTACACCAAAATCCTCATTACGAGCAATCATAATACTGCCATCAGCAGAGGCCTGTTTACCGACTAAAATACCGGTACAAGCACTCGCTGATAAACTTACAGAGGCAAAAATTGCAGCACTAAGTACTGTTATCGTAAATTTCTGATTCATTATCTATTCTATCCTTGTTTATCAAAGTGACTGTGAACTGTTAGAGGCTACATTCAGCACAATATAACGATGAAACATCAACTAAGCCTATAGAGAATCAGATTTCATGTTGCGGATGGGATCACGTTACAGCGATATTTCAGGAAGAAAAAAGGCTACCTCAAAAGATAACCTTCAATCATAAATAAATTACTTATCAATAAACGTCGTCTGCAATATCGCAATCGACTGATTAAATATCTGGTTCAAAGTAGCGGCATCAAGATCATCGATACAACCTCCTTTACCCCCTTTTTCAAAGGCTAAACAGATTTCAAATAACTTCATTAATCCCATGGTACCTGCTGCACCTTTTAGGGTATGGGCTAATTTAGCGATGTTATTCATATCTTGTTGTTCGATGGCAAGATTGAGTTTGTCTAAAGTCTCTCCAGAAGATTGAGCAAACAGTTCAATCAACTTTTTCACCTGATCTTCACCCAGTACTTGTAAATCAGATCCAAGCACCGACTCTTTTAATAAAGGAAAATCATCTTGTTCCATCGTATCCTCAATAGATTGGTCATCACCCGCGCCTTTTTCAATCACCACGCGTTTGGTTCCTTTTAAGATACTGTTTAACGTATCAATTAGCTGCTTCTCAACAATCGGTTTTGGTAAAAATCCGGCAAAACCAGCGGCAAGATAGATTTCAACTTCTTCACGAAATACATGAGCAGAAAAGGCAACCATAGGCGTTGGCTCTTCCCAAGATTCGTGATTGGTCTCTTCTATGCGACGTAACCGATGCAACAACTTCACGCCATCAGTATCTGGTAAATTAATATCAAGCAGAGCAATATCAAATCGCTGTTGACTGTAAATTTCTTCTGCTTGAGCTCCCGTCTCGGCAACCACCACACTGTGACCCAGTCGATTTAAATATCCTTCAGCGACCATACTGTTGACGGGATTATCTTCAACAAGCAACACATGCGCTGATGGTACGTTAGCAACTGTCGCTTCAGTTCGAAGAGAAATTTCTCCTTGCTCTAATGGCAATGCAAACCAGAAACAGCTGCCTTTACCTACCTCAGAGTCAAGGCCGATTTCCCCTTCCATTGCGGCAATAATATGCTGGCTAATCGCTAATCCAAGTCCTGTACCACCAATGGTTTTTCGCCCTTCAGAAGCTTGTTGGAAAGCTGTAAACAGCAAGTCTTGCTCATCTGCTGAAATGCCAATCCCGGTATCTTTAACAGAGAACAACAATTCACCTGGCATATCAGGATGAGCGCGCACATCAATGATCACCGAACCTGTATCGGTAAATTTAATGGCATTTCCGACTAAGTTAACCAATACCTGACGAATACGGGTCTCATCGCCAACCCAAATATCAGGTAAAGAAGTTTGAATACTTTGTTGAAGAGAAATCCCTTTTGCTATCGCCCTACCATCTAGCATGTTATAGACATCAGAAATCAGTTCTCGTAATGAGAAATCAGCTTGTCGGATATCTAAATGGCCCGCCTCAATTTTAGAGTAATCCAAAATATCATTAAGAATATCAAGTAAGGTTTCGCCACTTCGATTAATCACATCCACATAACGGGATTGTTGATTAGTCAGTTTGGTATCCGCTAGCAGTGATACTGTCCCCAATACACCATTCATCGGAGTTCGTATTTCATGGCTCATCGTTGCTAAAAATGCCGATTTAGCTCTATTGGCTTTTTCTGCTTCAGCTCGTGCTTTTTCGTGATTTTTAACTTCGTCATTCAGACGTGCATTAGTTTTTTCCAACTCACTCGTGCGTTTTGCAACTAAGCGCTCAAGGCTAAGCTTATGCTGTTGTAGCTCTAAGCGAATTTTCCCTTCTTCTTGTGCCAAACGATGACGCTCATAAGCCGTATCTCTTGCAACCAGAATTGCTCGCCCCATTTGGGCAAGTTCATCATCACCTTTAATCGGTAACTGAATCTCAAGATCGCCTCGCGCAATAGAGTGAAGAGCTTTGCTATAGTCATTAATTCTGCGGATAACCCGAGCATAGACATAGCGCCACATAATAAGTACAAGCGCTAGCATACCAATTGCAGAAATTACAATTAAGCTGGTTCTGGCAACAGTTAATGTTTTATCAACCATGGTTACCGCTTTTTGCGTACCATCATTAGCGGCTCGAATAATTTCATCAACCGTAGTATTGAGTTGCTGGAATAAAACGAGATTTTGTTGATCCAATCGTTCTACATCTTGCTTAGCATAAACAAGCTGCTCCATCGTCCCAAACAGTAATCCGCCTTTGTTAAGCTCTTTCATTAAGTCCATTAATTGTGCTGAACGGCTTGGATCCTCAACCGATTTCACGCGCTGACTCATAATAGTGGTTGCATTTATAAAGCGAGCTTTTAGCTTCATAAGCGTCTTTATATCAACAATTCGATTGGAATCATCTAACATATTGACGACTTGAAGTGAGAGAAAACGTAACTCAAACAGGCGCTCAGAAAGATCCATATCGACTTCAACTAAGCTGTCTAATGCTTTGTAAACGGCAGGTTTATTATTATCCGCTACTAAGTCATAGATTCGAGATACATTAGCAACAGCAATGGTATTTGCGTTGGAGACCTGAGATTGTGATAACTCATCAATTTGTTGTGTTGCAGAAGTCATTTCATGGACATAGCTGTTCACTTGATCTTGAAGATCAATTTGGCGACCAACTAACAGTCCTAGAAGAGCAAGGTTATCAACAATACGTTTAACATCCCCTTCTAGTTGCTCCATGAGTTTTGGGTCAAAAGAAAATTGCTCTAACGTACGTAAGCTTTTGTTCAAACCTTCGATATGTACTGTTAAGGCTCGTCCTTGCCGTATACGTTCTTCTTCACTTTTTGATTTAGCAAGAACTTGCGCATTAAAAATAATACGAGTACTAAGGTCGGAAAGTTGACGAGCTTCAGCGAGTGCGGGCACTGCCGAGTTAATAACAGTACGCTCTGTTTTGGCGACGAGAGAGAATCCCGCAACACCTATCATTACAGCAATAAGAGTTAAAGCCGCCATGGTAGAGAAAGCAAGAAAAAGCTTGCTACCAATACCATTACGAGTAAACATCATACTAAATTCTCTTTATAATAAACAGTTTGCATACTTATTCGGGTATATCTGCTTTATCTAGAAATCCTTTCTAAACTACTATTTAACCTTGCGAAATAAAACGGTACTATTTTGCCAGCGTTAGCAATTCATATCCTTAATAAAGTTGGTCAAAATGCGCTTTTTTTGTCTATTAGCTTTACTTTTAACCATTCAGCCGGCTCTTGCACGTTCGGTATATTCATTTACCCCTCCATTTGCAGATAAGCATCAAGTTGAAGAGGTGAATATTCAACCACTTGATTCAGTCTCTAAACCATGGAAGATTTGTGCAGTTTACCCTCATTTGAAAGATTCATATTGGTTATCGATCAATTATGGCATGGTTAAGCAAGCAAAAAAGCTTGGTGTTGATTTAGTTGTCTATGAAGCTGGCGGCTATCCAAACTTAGATAAACAAACCGCGCAACTAAAACGTTGTCATGAGTGGGGAGCTGATGCCATCATCCTTGGCACTGTAGATAGTCAAGGCTATAACGGTAAATTAACCTCACTGATTGGTAATACTCCTGTTTTTGTTATGACAAATGATATTGATATGACAGATCCTGATATCAAAAAACACGTTAAGGCTCGTGTTGGGGTCGATTGGTATTATATGGGACAAAAAGCAGGCGAATTCTTAGCAAAGCGACACCCTAAAGGTAGCGGTGAAGTTAAAGTAGCTTGGCTACCAGGGCCTCAACGTCGAGGAGGTACAAAGCCTGTCACTCGAGGTTTTATGGATGCCATAAAAAATAGTGATGTCCATGTTGTGACAACTCAATGGGCTGATAATAGTAAAGAATTACAACGCAACTTAATTCAACAACTGTTTGTATACCACCCTGATATAAATTATATCGTAGGTGGTGCCGTTGCCTCTGAAGTCGCGATTAGTGAACTTCGTGCAAACCATAAAACCAATAACATAAAAATTGTATCGACTTATTTAAGCCATGGTGTTTATCGTGGACTACGCCGTAATAAAATTTTATTCTCACCTTCCGATAAGATGGTTGAACAAGCCCAGCTATCGCTAGATCAAGCAGTTAGATATCTTGAACACAAACCACTGCTAAAAGATATTTCACCTCAAATAGAGTCATTAACACCGAATCACTTACCCACAACAGTGATTAAAGAATCTCTATCACCGGCTGAATTTCGTCCAGTTTTTGAAGTACTTAATAATAAAATAAAGCATTAATCGTGATTATTGTTTGAGAAAAGAACTTTCATTTCGCGTATTATTCTTATAACCAATAGTAGTAATGTAAAACAGGATGAATATCATTACTGCACTTTCGTAATTTGGAGACACCAATGCAGTCAACAACGCGCACTATGACGGTACGCAAAAATATTGCACTTGTCGCCCATGATAACTGTAAGCAAGACCTTTTAGATTGGGTTCAAACGCATAAAGAAAAACTTATGCATCACAATCTGTCTGCGACTGGTACAACTGGTCATATGCTTAGAGATAAAACTGGGTTAGACATTCATTGCATGATTAGCGGCCCTATGGGTGGAGATCAACAACTAGGGGCACGTATTACAGAAGGAAGTATCGATATGATGATTTTCTTCTGGGATCCACTGAATGCTGTTCCTCATGACCCGGATGTAAAAGCGCTTCTTCGAATTTCAGCGGTGTGGAATATCCCCGTTGCCACTAACATCAGTAGTGCCGACTTTATGATTTCCTCACCGCTATTAGAACAAGAGATTGATGTTCGAATCCCCGACTATCAAGCTTATTTAGACGAACGTCTAAGCTAACTGGTGTGAAAAAGCCTCGCGAGCAAGCGAGGTTTTTTTATGCATAAAATCGCTAACATTTGACCATTACTTAAAGCAATTTAGAAAAAAATAACAAGTACACCGCCAGGTTTTTCTTAACCTTTTCTCAGAGATAAATCCCCACATCCAGCCTCTTAATATCACTTGGGTATATACTAAAAAGGATTACAGAACAAAAATAAAAGGAAGTAGCATGCAATCATGGAGCTTATCTCAGCCTAATGGCCTTTCATCGTTAATCAATACGAACCTACCACCACCAATAACAAAAGATAATGAAGTTCAAATTAAAGTACATGCAGTTGGCTTAAACCCCATCGACTACAAACTTACCGATTGGGGCTACGCAACATGGAATTACCCTCAAATTATAGGGTTAGATATCGCAGGTGTTATTGAACAAGTGGGTAAAGAGATCTCTACATTTAAGGTAGGAGATCGAGTCTTTGGCTTTTTAGATCCTCGCCAAGCAGGTGGTTTTGCCGAATATGTCTGTTGTAAACCCGCCTCTTTGAGCCATATTCCCCCTCATGTTTTATACTCCGATGCCGCAGCATTACCTTGTGCAGGTTTCACCGCTTGGATAGCCCTTAAAGATAAACTCAGACTCCCTCCTAACAGTATCATTGCGATTACAGGTGCTGGCGGAGGTGTGGGGGGATTCGCAGTGCAGTTGGCAAAAATAATGGGATTAACAGTTTATGCCATTGCAGAGACTCATCATCATCGGCGGTTATTGGGCTATGGTGCAGATGCGGTGATAGATCCAAATGATAATGTTGGCTTAAAAATTCTTGAATTAACGGAAGCAAGGCTGCTTGATGCAGTCATTGACTGTGTCTCATCGAAGACCGCTAGTATCATGAGTGCATTGATTCGTTATAACGGGCAATTGGTCATGATTGCAGATCAATTCCAACAAATTCCAATTTTAGCAACAACCAAAGCGATCAGTATTCATGAAGTTGCTCTCCATGGTACTTACGCCCATGGAACCCTTGAACATATTCAACATCTATCAATGGTTGGAGAACAATTAATGACTTTGCTAGAAAATCATCAACTCAACCCAATGATTGATAAGATATTTCCTTTTTCTGAACTTCCTCAGGGCCTAAATTATCTAAAGCAAAATCATCATCAAGGGAAAGTTGTAGTAAGCCTTATTGATGACCTCAAATAAAAAACAACCCCAGCGATGTTAATGCTGGGGCTGTTACCTTATTAATCAAGAAAAGACTAACGACCAATACGCTTGATCTTATTATCAACCGGATATTTATCTTCAATTAACTCATTGATAAATGGCGATACATTCATTGGGTTAGCACAAACATAAACATGCTTTTTCGCTCGAGTTAACGCAACGTAGAATAAGCGGCGTTCTTCTGCATCAGCATAGGTTTCTGCCCGAGATTGCAAAATTGAAGCAAGACCCGTTTCACGATCTAACGTTGGGAAAATGCCTTTATTAACATCAACAATGAAGACATATTGTGCTTCTTGACCTTTACTTGCGTGACAAGTCATATATTGCAGATTCAGCTGTGGCCACTGCTCTTGCCAAGCTTCTAATTTGGCAGGACGCTGCTTATTGTTACGGCCAAGGATCAATACATTAGTTTGTTTGCCCTCATAACGTTTTGCCAGTTGCCCCAGTTCTTGCAAAATAAAGTCTTGTGCTAGTAGCGTCACCGCTTTTTTCTTCTGCTTCTTAAAGCTTGTTAGCTCTTTCTTTACCTGCATTGGGTTTTGCTGCACAAACACATTCGCTACGTCACCAATCATATTATTAAAACGATAAGTGGTTGAAAGCTGTGTGATATGTGTCGCTCCAAAACGTTCTTCAAAGTCTGTCGTTAAGTTTACATCAGAACCTGCAAAACGATAGATTGCCTGCCAATCATCTCCAACAGCAAAAAGGGTTGGTGCTGCTTTATCACTGTTTGGCTGAGGCTGACACAGTGCTTCAATCAGGCTTAAGCGAAGAGGTGATATATCTTGGTACTCATCGACCATAACAAAACGCCAAGGGGAGATGAATTTACCTTCCTTAACATACTGCGTCGCAACTTTAATCATGCTATTGAAATCAATCTGCTTTTTCACTTTTAAGTGTTGTTGATAAGCTTCATAGCATGGCCATAATAGTTCAAGCTCACTCTTCATTCGCGGACGCATAGCCGGGTTGCTACTATCTTGGATGTCGTTTAGCAGTTGCTCTTTGGTTGCTCCACGCTGTCCAAGTAACTCAATATGACGCCAAATCCAATTGATCGTTTGTTCATTTTCAGCTTGTTGCTCCATGGAGTTTTCTTTACTAAACCCAGGAATACGCCATTGAGTTAAATGTCGCTGCCAACGTTTAGCTGATGCGGGTTTATTCCATTGCTCCATCAACATACGAGCAATCCACGCGGAACGCGCTTTATCATCCAAAGCAATTGGCGATACATTAGGACGCTCATGTTCAACTTGGCGAATGATTTCAGTACCCAGACTGTGGAACGTTGCCACTTTGACACGGTCGCTAACTTTTGTCCGCATCCGAGCATTCATCTCTTCAGATGCCATCCGACCAAAAGCTAACATCAAAATCTCTTCAGGCAGAGCTTTCTGACTTGCAATCAGGTAGCCTGCGCGCGCAACAAGCACGCTGGTTTTACCTGATCCCGCACCTGCCAGCACAAGGTTATGATCTTGGTTAATAAGAACGGCTTCGCGCTGTGATGGATTTAAAGGTGATGACTCAAAAGAATCAAACCAAGATCCCCATTTATTCGACTCTTTCTCAATCCATTTCTTATTATGCTCATCCACCCACACGTCATTATCACCTAGCCAAGGCAAAATATGTTCGAACGCTTTCGGGCGAAAAGAAGCAGCAAGTTCTGGAGTTAATTCACTATGTTCGAGCGATGAGGTTAAAAGCTGATATAAATCATCATGCTCTGAATCACGTAAATACCCTTTTTGTCCTGTAAAGGCATGAATTCGTTTTAACATTTCAGGTAAGGCTGCATCAAGTTTTGCAACGCGTGCATGAGCCCAATTTTGATATGTTTGAACTAAGTCTTGAGCAAAAGGTTTACACTCTCGCCAAGGCAAGCCATGAACAGTCCAACAATATTTCTGATCAGATGAAGTTAGCTCTAATGTTCCCCACATCACGCCACGATGCACATCAATAGAGCCATCCCAATCATCAAATGAGATTTCATCAGTTTCAGTCTGGCTTTCAAGTACTAATCGATTGTCCTGCAACTCGATACTGTAGTAATCGCCCTGAACTAGCCATTGTGCTAGTCGGCTGGCACTTAATTGCATTGTTTCACCAATTTCCATTTTTCACTTCGACAGGATCTCAACCTATCAAAGCCATATTCTTTATCGATATAAGTTCAAGATATCCAAATAACGTATTTCTGCGTCACGTGATCTTGTGAAATGACTTAGGTTAACCCTAGATTACCAACAACTCTCATTATCCCATAGAGGTGGTAGATCGTTTGATTAAAATTCCTGCGAGAAAGTTCCCTTAATTCAAATCATTGTCGGATATAACGGAAGTTTGATATGTTTTAACACAGTTTTTATATCAAAATTGTGCTTTAGCTTTATTCTAACGGCAAGGTCGCCATTTTTTATCAGAAGATTGTTAATCTCTATGCAAACTCGTCACTTACATTTTACTCTCAGACGTTATTGGGCCAACGATCGGATCAATTACTGTATCCGTGTACTCATCGCCATGATCGGAGTGGTGTTTCCCTGTTGGTATCTCAACGCCACCAGCGAAGTTACCCCTTTAATTTTAGGTATTATAGCTGCCGCGCTTGCCGAAACAGACGATAATCTAACTGGTCGACTCAAAGCCCTTGCAACCACGCTTATTTGTTTCTTAGTGGCTTCCGTCTCAATTGAAGTTCTCTTTGACTACCCCATTTTTTTTGCTCTGGGCCTGTTTAGCTCCACCTTTGGTTTCATTATGTTAGGGGCCATGGGGCCGCGTTATGCCAGCATTGCCTTTGCCTCTTTGCTGCTGGCGGTTTATACTATGCTAGGAGCCGATTCCAGTGTCAACTTATGGTACCAGCCTATGCTGTTGCTCGGAGGGGCATTTTGGTATGGTTTACTGTCGTTAGCGTGGCACATTTTGTGGCCTAATCAACCCGTTCAACAAAACTTAGCTCATGTTTTTTCTCAACTTGCGACTTATCTAGATAGTAAAAGCCAACTGTTTGAGCCTATTGCCGATCTTCAACCACAGCCATTACGCCTTGATGCAGCTCATAACAACGCAAAAGTGGTTGCCGCACTCAATGGAGCTAAAGCAACTCTCTTACATCGCGCACGCAGAGGACAACCGCACACTACAGGCGATCGTTTTCTTAAAATTTACTTTATGGCGCAAGATATTCATGAACGAGTCAGCTCTTCTCATTATCGTTATCAAGACCTTGCAGCGACGTTTCAACGTAGTGATGTATTGTTTCGTTTTCAACGTTTGCTACGAGCACAAGCAATGGCCTGTCGCGGTATTGCAAAAGCTCTCGCAATAGGGAAACCTTATCAACATCTGGAAATTACCGAAAAAACCTTAGATGAACTCCGAGAGTCTATCAACTATTTAAAAGCACAAAACAACCCTCAGTGGCGACTACTTTTAACCCAGTTAGACTATCTTTTTAGTAACTTAGCAACGGTAGAACGCCAATTGGCCAATATCAGCAACCCAGATGCTACGGTAACCGATGAAACAGAATTGGCTGATAACGAGGCCCACAGTATTCCTGATTTATGGCGTCGAATTACCAGCCAACTCAATCCCCAATCTCTGCTATTTCGTCACGCACTTCGCATGGCAATTGCATTAACGGTCGGATATGGCTGCATTCAATTTCTCCATTTAGAACGAGGGTATTGGATTTTGCTGACCACCCTCTTTGTTTGTCAGCCTAACTACAGTGCAACGAGACAGAAACTGGTTCAACGCGTTATTGGTACTCTTGGGGGCTTACTGGCTGGAATTCCACTGCTTTATCTCTTTCCCGGCCAAGAAGGTCAACTGGTACTGATGATCTTAGCGGGTGTATTGTTCTTTGCTTTTCGTATGGTGCGATACGATTTGGCTACCGCATTTATCACTCTACTGGTGCTCTTTTGCTTTAACCAGTTAGGAGAAGGCTTTGCTGTTATTTTACCGCGTTTGGGCGATACGTTACTGGGATGCTTCTTAGCCGTTATTGCGGTTTCTTATATTTTTCCAGACTGGGAATCCCATCGACTACATAAAGTCATGGCCAGCTCAGTTAACGCCAATCGTGAATATTTAGGACAAATCATTGCACAATATCGTCTTGGTAAACGAGACTGCCTAAACTATCGAGTCGCTCGCCGTAATGCACATAATACAGATGCGCAATTAAGCACCGCTATTAGCAATATGTTGGCAGAACCTGGACGATATCGAATGGCGACCAATGAAAGCTTTCGATTTTTAACCTTAAATCATGCCATGCTGAGTTACATTTCAGCGCTTGGTGCTCATAGAACTCAACTAGAAGATAATGAAACTTATCATTTAGTATCTCAAGCTTATCGTTCTATTAATGAACATTTGGAATCTCTGACATTGCAATTAGAACAAAATAAACCGATGGCGATGCCAGAAACGGATTCAGCTCTAGAGCAAAGCCTTAGCCAGTGGCGAGATGATGATTGCGAGTCAACAAAAATGGTTTTACAGCAATTACACTTAATTCAGCGTATGTTGCCAGAACTGCACTCATTAACAAACAAACTCACTGTTCGTACTAATATATCTAAGTAACGAACATACTGTGTTTAAATAAAAAAGAGCCCGCATACGGTTTAAGTTATGCGGGCTCTTTAGTGAGATGAAGAGAATAAATATCGACTGTCCCTCTCTATCTATTCTCTACTTTTCTTTACTTAGTCGCAGTTTGTGCTGCTTGCTCTGAATCTTTTGCATGTAGCTGAAGATATTTAAGTAGCACACGTTCTTCATTCTTATTTAAGATAAAGTACTGACGCATTGAATTTAGGCTACCAATCCACTCATTTGCAGTAAGATGAGATGGTTTAGGTGCTGCGTGACACTGACTACAGCTATCTTGGTACATATTCTCAGCATAAGTCCATAGCGGTTTAAGTGTTGCGATCATACCTTTTTGAGCGATCCAAGCGGTCACTTCAACATGATCCCATTTAGCACCGTCTTTTGCTGTTTCAGTAGCAATAACCTTCTGAGTTTTCTGAAGTTCAGGCTCAAGAGCAGCAACAACAATCTTCTTACCCATCTCTTGCATTAACATATTCGCCGTTGGACCTTGTTGTGCCCAACCAGAAATTTGAATTTGCAGTTCATCGCCTTGGCGATCAAGTACTTTCACTTCAGATGCAGGGAACAACTGACCTTGTGCTGAACTTGAACCTTTAGCTGCAAATAATTGCTTAGAAGTAATCGCATACAAGTTATTAGCACGAGGTGCGGTTTCTGCACTTGCACTTAACTGTGTAAACTCGGCTTGGAAACCATTCTTCATATGAGGAAGTTGGTGCACGATACCTTTGTGGCACTCGATACAGTTCATATCTTTTGCGGCTGCTGGAGTCATTGCAGCGGCTGCAGCTGGTGACTGTTTCGCGTGATCCATCGCAGAATAAGCGTGACATGATTTACAAGGTGCAGAATTAGTTGCTTTCATCATTTTCCACACATCTTCTGCCATGCGTAGACGATTTGCTTCAAATTTAGCAGGGGTATCAATATCTTTACTAACAAATTCGCTGTAAATATCACCTAAACCACCCATTTTTGCTTTCATAAAGTCAATTGGATTATTTTCAGGAATATGACAGTCACGACATTCAGCTCGAACACCATAAGCGTTTTTATAGTGAAGTGAGGTTTTATATTCGATGTAGTTCTGCTTCATAGAGTGACATGAAGTACAAAACTCATTGGTTGATGTAAATTCAATTGTTTCGTGGAAAGTGAATACACCTGCAAGTGTTATTAAAATAAAAACAATCGCAATCGCTAATACCGAATAGCGACTACTTGGTTTAGTTAAAAAATGCCAAAACTTCTTCATCGGAAATCCAAAAAATGAGAGGGACAATATTTAAAGGAACTCAGAGCTATCTAAAATAATAAATTGATACTTATATTTAGACTGCTATTTAGCACTAAAAACCCTAAAAATAGTGTCGATAAAAAATTTTGGCTCAAACTAACATTCTTATATTAATGAGACAAATGCATTTATTCACATATATACATATTCAGTTCATATGCAAAAATATAACCCCAATATCAATTCAAATAATTTAGAAATCAGCTCACATTGATGCCACAAGATATACCAAATTATCATTAATTATGAAAAAGATCTTTTCATATTTGCAAGCCAGATAATGATTATCACTTACAACCAACATTTTTAATTAACTGTTTTTGTTGAAAAATTTATAATACAAATCAAATTCAATTTAAAACAATAAGCAAAAAAAAACAATCATTTAACATTACCTATTCATTACAATAATATTCATAGTCACTTCTCGCTTAAATATTCCTGTATTATTGAATGGTTATTTATTAGTAAGTTATTATTTTTGAAAAATTACATTGCAAATAGCATCTGTAGTGGAAGCATATTTCAGTGTAGCCTAATGCAAATTTCATCTTTATAACGATATTAATTTAAGCGTTGATTTTTTGGACTAAAACTTCAAATATCTAGTTCATTTATTTGGTTTGTTTTCATTTAACGCTTGCTTATCTATTTAGGTATACGCCATGTCATTATCACGTCGTAATTTCCTAAAGGGATCGGTAGCCACGGCCATTGCTGCTAATGGTCTAACCCTTTTCCCTGCTGGCAAAATTTTCGCATCAGACACACAAGTTATTCCATCTGCAACTCACTACGGTCCATTTAACGCTGTTGTTAAAAATGGTAAATTAATTGGTGTTCAACCAGTTAATGATATCGACCCATTCCCAACTGAGATGCTAACTAAGGGTATTATCAGTCGTACCTTCGACGATACTCGTATCAAATACCCTATGGTGCGTAAATCATTAGTGGAAGATCCATTAGGCGATCACAACCCACATTTACGTGGTAAAGAACCATTTGTACGTGTTAGCTGGGATACAGCAATTGCCCTAACCTCTTACTGTATTGCGCGCACTATCGAAAAACATGGTAACGAAGCGGTATTTAGCTCATCTTACGGTGGTTGGTCTCACGCAGGTCTAAACCGTCCCCAAACTTTACAAGGCCGTTTCTTCAACCTAATTGGTGGTCAAAGCTCATGTGCTGGTGACTACTCTGCTGGCGCATCCGGCGTTATCCTTCCTCACGTTATTGGTGATATGGAAGTTTACTCACCACAAACAGCTTGGAAAGTTATCGAAGAAAATACTGAACTTGTTCTGTTTGTTGGTTGTGACCCATGGAAAACAAACCGTATTGAATTCCGTGTTGCGGATCACTCAATGCAAAAACACTGGGAAGCGTTCAAGGAAAAAGGCGTTAAGTTTATTTCCATCAACCCACAAAAGACCCAGACAGATAAAGCGCTTGGCAGTGATATGATCAACATCCGTCCAAATACGGATACTGCGTTATTTTCTGCAATGTCTTACTACTTAGTTAAGAATAACAAGCATGACCAAGCTTATATTGATAAGTACACGGTAGGTTTTGACAAATACCTTGATTACTTAAACGGCACAACCGACGGTACTGAAAAGACACCTGAGTGGGCAGCTGAAATTACGGGTATTCCAGCAGAACAAATCACCGCTCTTGCTGATCTTTGTATGTCTAAGCGTACTCAGATTGCAGCAGGTTGGGCACTACAACGTGCAGACCACGGTGAAATGATCCACTGGGCTATTATCAACTTTGCTTCAATCATGGGTAAAATTGGTAAACCAGGCCAAGGCGCAGGCTTTAGTTTCCACTATGGTAACGGCGGTACGGCTCAATCTGGTAAACGTATGCCAATTGGTCTATCACAAGGTCGTAACCCTGTGACTAAGATTTGTCCGGTAGTTATGATCTCAGATATGCTAAATAACCCAGGCAAAGCTTATACTCGTGATGGTTCAAACCTAACGCTACCAAATGCCAAACTTATCTATAATGCGGGTAACAACTTACTGTCTCACCAGCAAGATACTAATGAACTAATTCAAGCTCTAAATAACAATATTGATACGGTTATTTGTCAGGACGCTTGGTGGTGTGCTTCTGCAAAATACGCAGATATCGTGTTACCAGCAACGACAACTCTTGAGCGCGATGACATCACTTCTGGTGGTACATACAGCAACAACAAGATCTACGCAATGCGTAAAGTGATCGAACCTGTTGGTGAAAGCTTAGACGATTATGAGATCTTCTCTCGTCTTGCCTTTATGTTTAACGTTCATGATAAATATACTGAAGGTAAAACATACTTCCAGCACATTAAGTCATCTTATGAAGCATCAGACGCAACAGAAGATTTCGATACTTTCTGGAAAAATGGTGTGACTCACCTATCAACACCAGAAGAAGCGAACAATTGGACACGTCATGGTGATTTCTATAAAGATCCTGAAGCGCATCCTCTTCATACTAAGTCTGGTAAGATCGAACTATTCTGTGAAACCGTGGCCTCTTTCAAAGCTGAAGGCTGTCCTGGTATGCCACAGTGGATCCCACCATTTGAATGGCTAGGTAATGCAAAAGAAGGCCAAGTACACGTACTAAGTCCACACCCATGGATGCGTCTACACTCACAAATGGCAAATGCTGATGTAAATAGCTACGAATCAGTTCAAGGTCGTCAGATGGTTCTGATGAACAAAGAAGATGCGGCAGCTCACGGCATTAAAGATGGCGATCTTGTTGAAGTATATAATGAACGTGGTGCATTAATTGGTGGTGCTAAACTGACTGATGAAGCAATGCGTGGTGTTATTTACATTCACGAAGGTGCATGGCTACAGCTAGATAGCAAAGGTCGTTGTAACTCAGGCTCTATCAACATGCTAACATCAAGTAAGCCATGTAGTGGTCTAAGTGATGCAACCAGTGCAAACACCTGTTTAGCATACTTTAAGAAGTGTACCGATCCAGAATCACCAAACGAAGCGTACCAACCACCTAAGATTGTTAAGACTGAAGCACAAGTTGACCTATGGGCACTACAACTAGGTAAACGCATTAAAGCGGTTGCTGCAGCTGAAGGTCCTGAGCAATCTCCTGGTGAGAAGATGTACTACAGCAGTTGTACTCTATGTCACGCGGCACCGCACCCAAGCGACTTTACCTACAAGCAGTGGAAAGGTATTACTAATAGTATGTTCCCTCGTGCTGGCTTAAATGAGAAAGACCGTAAGCTTGTCTTAGATTTCTTAAAAGAGCATGCAAAGAAAGGCTAAGTTCACCGTTCATTGATTCGTTTGGTTAAATGCCAAAGATAAACAAAGGAGTTCTTCGGAGCTCCTTTTTTGATCTTATGCAGTATTCACAACCTAAAAAAATAGCAGCCCAATCAAGGCTGCTATTTTAATAAGAATGTCTTTAATGAGAACTTTGGTTACTGGGTGAGATTAGAACTTTTGTACCATCGCTTGATGCGGAATATTTGCTTCCATAAATTCATCACCAACAGGTAAAAATCCCAGTTTACGGTAGAAATCAATGGCATGAGTCTGAGCACCTAAATCGACCTCGGGATACCCTTGCTGCTTGGCAAACTCAACCAACGTTGAGACTACTTTTGCGCCAAGGCCTCGGCCACGAGCCGCTTTTATTATTGCGATACGTCCAATATGGCCATCAGATAGAATACGCCCAGTCCCCAATGCAACACCATCTTCCACAACAAGAACATGTGCAGCTTGATCGTCTAAACCATCAAATTCAATTTCAGGATCAATACATTGTTCTTTGATAAAGACGTCATCACGAACTTGGCGAATTAACTCGCTGTATTGATGGTCAAATGCCACCATTTTAATTTCTAACATGATTTCCCTGTGTGCTTCTTGCTCTGATAAATATCAACCAATGAATAAGGCTTGTACAATAAAATTATCCAGTTACAAACCTTTCTTATATTGATGATGAATTGTCCCGATAAGACCTGACTCTAATTGCTCTTGAGCTGTCATATCACCTTGAATATAACGACTAAACAGATTGACTAAAGTTGGCTTATCCAGATTCACCTGTGTTTCTGTTTTAATATCACGTAAATCAATCATAAAGCGAGTAAATTTATCAGGAAAATCAGTGACCGCAGATAAATTCATATAGTTCTGCTGACTATAAAGCGCATTGTGTGTACCCCGTTGCTTATCGAGTACAAATGAAGCCTCTTTTAAGCTTAAAATAGAGGCTGATTTATCACATTTACGTAAGCACTTATTATCGAATCGCTTTTTCTTACATCCCACAGTTTGATGGAACAGGCACTGGCGGCTCATTAACATCATCAATGGGTGATAAATGCTGTAATACAATTCGAAATTCTCAGGACACACCATAGGATTAATCTGCTTACGATTGATCTCATTAGAGATAAACGCACCCTTAGCTTTAAACTCATCAGCAATACATTGAAGACTGAATGAGTTGGTAATATTAAGGTAAGGTCCTGCGATCCAATCAATTTCATGCTGATAGGCAACATAAGCAATACCGTTATTGTTCGTCACCAATTGCTGAGGTTTAACTCGTTCAATAAACTCAACGGCAGCTTGGTAATTTTCACCAATTAAAATAGCTGGGAACCATGGAATCAAATGAGGATTTTGTTCAAACAGTGCCACCAGCGTTTCCAATTCCATCGAAAGCCCCTCTGGCATTGCATAATACAGCGCAACTTCATCACCATGACCCAGAGTCACATCTTTTGGTTCTGAGATCAGTACAGCCAGTTTAGGCGCTATTCCCGTAGGCTTACGATGATTAACCATATTACGCGGCTTAGGTGGCTCTATCGGTGCAACAATGGCAACATTACCATTTAAACGGTAACCCATTTGATCTTTTAGCTGAGCTAGTTCTGCAAATGGTACCGACAGTGCTTCATTTAAACCTTTCGTATTAAATTCAACAATCTCAAACTCCCCTTCATTGGCTAAACTCTGGAATCGTTTTTCCAACATATCATGGGTCAAAGTTTGCTTATTTGAGTCTCGAAGTACAGAATCTGAGCACAGAACAAAATGATGATTTGGTGTCGTCACCGAGATCGATAATGGCTCACCTTCTTGCCCCGTTAGTACGATTGTCAGAGGTAATGAGCTAACATCCATATTGGCAGTTACTTGTTCAACGGTTTGAATGATCTCTGTTTTATCATCATAGAGTTTCTGCTTTACACCGTTGATCGTTTCTGGCGTTGTACACTGATACACTTTAGTAAAATGCGTCACGGCATTATCACGAGGGTTATCAATAAACATATTCTTATTGATATCGCCTTGCAGATAAGAGCTAGAAAAATCACGGTTAAATACGGTATACAGTGATTTAGTATCAGTAAGCAGTGGTTGCTGATTCAGATAACGATCAATTTGCTGTCGCCACTGATCGACAACTGTATAAACATAGTGAGATTTCTTAATGCGTCCTTCTACTTTTAGCGAGTACACGCCAGCATCCGCTAGCTCTGCCATATTAGAAAACGCTGAGTTATCTTTTAAGTTTAAAGGAAAATCTTTACCCGCAGCCGTCGTTTGGTACTGATCACGACACGGCTGACTACAACGCCCACGGTTACCTGAATTACCATTTTTCACCGAACTGATATAACACAATCCAGAGAAACCGATACAGTAGGAGCCATGAACAAACACTTCCATAAGTACATCATGTTGATGACCAAATTGAGCCAAGTGTTTAATCTCATTAATGTTTAATTCACGAGATAGATTCACTCGGCTGGCTTGTAGCTGCTTTAAAAACAGAATTTGACCATCATTATGCGTATTGATCTGCGTTGAAGCGTGAATATCTAGTGTAGGGAAACGTTCTTTGATGATCGAGAACAGGCCTAAATCTTGTAGGATTACACCATCAACCTTGGTATTAACCAGTTTGTTTAGTAAACGAATAACCGCAGGAATTTCACTGTCTAGCACCACAATATTTAGGGTTAGAAAGATCTTACAATGATTCTTATGAGCCAAACGAATGATGCCGCTTAGCACATCAAAGGTGAGATTGGTGGCTCGGTTCCGGGCATTAAAACTATCTAAGCCACAATAAATTGCATCAGCTCCTGCAGCAATCGCAGCTTTAATGGAGTCTAAATCACCACCAGGCGCTAATAATTCAAATTTATTCTGCATTACAATCTCACCACATTTTCGTTGTTATGTTTTCGGATGCGCTATTCTACGCAGGATACGATGTTCAGTCCAATTACGTGAGAGTCATCACACTTCCTATCTCATTTAAGCTGCCATAATTTAAATATCAATCTTTACCTTGTTTGTAAGCCAAGAGATTCTCACTAAACCTTTTTCTAGTAACTAACTGGGGTACAAATATAAATTTATGGCATTCATCAAAATTATTAGTTGCCAAAACATACTGTTTGCGCATTAATAACAACAGTTACTTTATAAATCATACAAAAAGATCGAAGAGGCCTGATTTTATGACTCAAACTCACGAACTGACACAACAAGAAAAAGACGCTATCGAAGAGCTGGCGATTAATCGTGTAAATTATATGAACAGTGATCAGGTCTTGGTTGAAGCTATTGACCAGAAAGTACACAACATGGAAGAGCATCTAAAAGCGTATTTTCATGAACGCTTCCAGTTCCATCACACAAAAGCACAACAAAACTGATATCCCAGCCTTTAGCTCCTTATTGCTAAAGGCTTTTTTATAAAAAATAATAAAATAAGAAGAGAAGCAATGATGAGTTGGTTACACGGTTTTTACCGCTATATAAAACACTACTTTCCAAATGTTGGCTTGCGCCATTTACACACAACACTCGCGACTTTGATTATCTTACAAATACTCAATAGTAATTTAATCCACATGACTCATGATGGCATTTTAAAAGAAGGTCCCTTTGCAACGCTTTTCTTGTGGTTCCATATCTGTATTGGCCTATTAGCGGTCTTTGCTACCATTGGTATGATCGTGTTCATGCTAACAAAGCAATCTTTTCGCCAATTTTTTCCCTACCTCTTTGGCGATAATGAAGTCTTAAAAGACGATATCAAACAGTTAATGAAAGGTAAGCTTCCAGAACCTAGAGAAAAAGGACTGGGTAATATCATCCAGGGCTTGGGTATTGGTGCTCTTATTCTAATTGAAGCCGCTGCTCTTATTTGGTTAGCTCTTTGGGTTAGTCATTCACCGTACGCTAATGAATTCCGTGAATTACATAAAACGTTCACAGGCTTAATTGAAGTGTATCTGGTTGGACATGGTGGTATGGCATTACTTCACTTTATTGTTGAACGTAAACGATTTATGACTAATGACTAAGTAACTGGCTATATACCCAATCCAACCTCGAATATAAATGTTGGATTGGGTTTCTAACATGATTAACTGTCACTAAAGACCTGTTGATTAAACATTGCCGTTAGCAAATCAGCACTGCTTGCACTTCCCGTTAAGCCTAAATCTGCCGCTTGGATATTTTCTAATTCAATCTGTTGGGACTGGCCATTTGTTGCAGTGACATCCATTACCACTTCTCCATTACTGGCATCGGCAACCACATTTGCTAATAGATCATCTAATGTTACCCCATCTCCATTCGGATCATCTAAAATATCAGCGATATCTATGCTATCTACACCTAATTCAAAATCGGTAACGGTGTCGATAAAGCCAGATAGATCAGCCAATTGCCAGTCGAAAGCGTCATCTCCCTCGCCACCAGTTAAAATGTCATTTCCTAAACCACCACGGAGCACATCATTGCCAGCTCCAGCCTGTAAAATATCATTTTGATCACTGCCAACTAAGGTCTTATCTCCACTACCATCCACAACTAAATTACCATCAACAGCCGTCGAGGCACTAGCATCAATAGTAGTATCACTCGTTGGTTGTAAATGAACATCAAGTGTTAAATTATCAATCGATTGTTCTGTTTCACCATTAATACTCGATTGAGCTGTAATCATCAATTGAGATGAACCTTGGGGTAAATCTTTAACATGTAATTGATCTAATTGACTGGCTGGAACTTCTATTACATCCATCGAAATTGGCGTTCCGATAGGACTTCCTTGGCTATTAACGATTGACGCCCCATTCAGCCCTGAGACTAAAATACTTAATTCATCAGATACCGGATTTGCAACCGCAGCCATAATACCTAGCAAAGGAATTAAAACCCCAACAGAGCTTTGAATAACGGCTGTTTGTGGTGTAGTAAAAGAGATGGTTGGAATATCAGGCTTGGCTTGAATGATAACGGGAATAGTTTTGGTATCGGTTTCGCTACTGGCTCCAGTATTACCTTGGTCATCAACAAAAACCGTAATGGTATCCGTGCCAAAATAATCTGTATCTGCAGTATATTCAACTTGAGCCAATGCTTGATTAAGTGCGGTTAACTCTCCTTCTAGCTGTATACCACCTGATAGTTGAGTAATGGTTACACCATTTGATGCCGGAACAAATAATGCCCCATGATCGGCTCGTAGCGTCATGATAAGAGCACCACTGCCAGCATCAATATCATCCACACTGAGCCCGACAACTTGGGTCGAGATATCTTCATCAACCGTTAATGTCGAAGGAACAGTCAATACCGGAGGGTCATTAATCGGGGTGATGGTAATTGGAATGGTATCGGTATCACTCAACGGACCAGGATCCCCCAAATTACCATTATCATTGGTCGTCATCACCAAAGCATCATTACCAAAGTAGTGGTTATCGGGAGTGTACTGCACACCATCTACTTGACTAAATAGCAGATTAATATCAGTTAACGAACCTGATAGTGTTACCTTCGTACTATCGTTATCAACAATACTGACTCCTGCTTGAGATGCTAAAGAGATAATACCTTGCAAAACAGTGAGCTGAACCGTCATTAACCCACTGCCTGAATCAGGGTCAGAAATACTCAAACCCGTTATCGATAATGCAGCATTTTCATCAGTCGTTAATGCCGTAGGATAATGATTAACAGGAGGATCATTTATGGGTTTAACTTCAATTTGAAAATTATCAATATCCTCTAACGGTCCGGGATCCCCTGTATTGCCATTATCATTGGTGGTCATTGTAATGGTATCCAGTCCATTAAAATCAAGATCACCTTGATAATTAATACCTTGAGTCAAAGCGGCATTAATCGCATCTAATGAACCTTCTATTGTGATGCTTGCGGAACCATCCCCTGTTACTGAAACCCCAGAGCTATTCACAATCGAAATCGTTCCTGACTGTGCTGACAAAGTCACCCTCATATTGCCTGTTCCTTCATTAGCATCAACATCACTAATTCTGAGGCTGTTAATAAGCAATGGGGTATCTTCATTTACACTAAGTGGAGAGCTCGGTACTGTGTTTATTGGTGCATCATTTTCAGGGGTAATATGCAATGTGATAGGTTGGTTAATAGCCAGAGCATCAACGGCTGGGACTCCGTTATCTACTGCTCGAATATTAAAATCTAAAACAATCTCACCATTAGCATCAACTGGATTAAAGACGAGATCATCCAGATCACTGCTCGCAACGGTAAGAACCCAAGAACCATCACCTTGTTTTACCGCACTGCCATTATTTGGCGCATCAAATGTACTGGAGTCAGGCACATTGGTCACTACGATCAATAGCGTTTCTGGTGGGTTTTCTATCACATTACCAACAGGTGGAACCACACTGTCACTATCATCTCTGGCCTGTAATTTTAAGGATATATCAATAGGGCTGTTCTCTTTCCCTTGATATTCAGTGGTGATATCTGAATCGACTCGGTCAGCAATGGGCTCTATATTAAAATTAAGTTGAGTACTTTGCTCTTTAACATCTGGCAATAAATCTTCTTTGGTATAAACCGTTAAATTAATATCAAGCGTTCCGCTAAAATCTTTCGGTGGCACCAGCGACACACCTGCCAGCGTGCCCGTTTGTTGACCTGAAGGAATGGCAATAGACCACTCTCCACCACCTAAATTTTGAGCTGGTGCCGTTAATGTAAAACCATCTGGGATGTCAGTTAACTTAACTGATACAATCGTCTCAGAACCATCGATATCCTCCATAGAAAAGCCAATACTGCCTAAGGAAATACCGTTAGTTTGATCTTCATTACCTGAGATCACTGCTTGGTCACCAGTAAAGATCACCTGATCATTAACGGGAATAATATCAAAGCTTACCGTTGCGTTTACCGTACCGATATCTTGCGCTGTTGGCGGCGATGTTAGTGTGTAGTCAACGTTATCTTCAATGGTACCGGCAACACTGATATCAACAGAGCCACTATAATCCTGATGAGGCTTAAATAAGATGTCACCAAAACCGGCTGACGGTACGGTAATAGTTTGAACTTCACTTAGATTACCGCTGCCATCATCTTGTAAGAAGGACCCTTTAGTGATATCAACGGTGAGCACCGCTTGAGTCATGGTTTCCAAACCTTCGGCCGTACTGGTGCTAATATCTGCAAGAGAAGAGCTTAAATCAAGTTGAATAATCCCGTCTTCATATGCTTGATTTGGAATAATAACTTCTGGCTTTCCAGTTTCATCTGTTGGAAATTTATCACTGTCCAAACCTTGAGTTTCCACAACCCCAATGTCCAAACTTGGTGCTCCTACAGGAGGAACATCGACAATCGGAGCTATTCTCACCGTCACAGGCAAATCTTTTAGCTCTGTATCACCGCTGTTTTTATCTGTTGTTACAATACGAGCATTAAACTGAAAATCACCTGCATAATCTTCAGGTAAATTTAACGAAATAGAGTTCAAATTGACGGACCCCGTCACCCCATTATCAATGATATCCGTACTCCAAACATACTCGCCTTTAACAAAGTCAAAACGCATCCCATTTATTGATGCACCATTAGGTAAGTCACTACTAGCGATAACAATCGACAGAACATCATTAGCCTGATCGTGATCGTTTGCTCCAATAACTAAATAGTCATCTAACTGTTCACCCAAATTAACTGTTTTATCTTCATCTCCGGTGATAACAAAATCGATAGGATCAGTACTGATATCTCCTGCCATATCTGGAGAAGAGGAAGTATTCGGTGAGAAATCGAGAGTAATGGTGTCATTGAAAACCACTAAATTACTCACATCGCCTTCACCATTATCGCCTAAATCCTGTACTTCAGCCCAAATCGTAACATCAACAATTTTATCAAAACCATTTGGAGCTATAATTTTGAGATTACTTAATTCAGAAGCAGTTACTGTCCAATCACCTTTACCATCATTGGTCCCACCAATAACCACAAAGTCATCATTTATTGGCGTGCCATCGGTGGCTGTATCAGGAAAATCAATCACAACTTCATAAATAACTTCATGACTTTGATTTTCGATAACAGTTGAATCAAGTGCTTTAGAAAAACTTAATTGACCTTGAGACTGAGCACCTGAGGAAAGGTCAATGACACCATCTGTTGTACTGGTAATATTAGTAATAACCGTTCCATTATCCGTAACTTGAAGCTCACCATCTGGTTCAACGACAGCTTGGATATCAACGGTTAATGTTCCTGTTATCTCTTTTGTTGCAGTAGGCTCACCATCATTGTCTGTTTGTTCTATGGTTAGTATCGAATGAAACGTTACGTCTCTATCTGAATTATCAGGAGCCCGAATTTGAAGCAAACTGCCCGACTGAAGAGCATTCACTTGCAAAGGCGTTAATGTGACAGCCCCACTCACTAAAGATAATGGTGAACCATCGATTAATAGCTGATAGTCACTTGGAACATCTTTAAATTGAATACCCACAATATGTTCTTGGTTATCAACAAATCCTTGCGCAGTACCAGGCTTCCAATTGACCGTATTATTTTGATCCTCAAAAGCATGGCCTGAGGTGGTAATAGAGTAATCCCCCGCATCAATTACTGGGGCAATATTAATCAAAATATCACGTTCAAAGGTTTTTACATCACCGTCATCTTCAGTTACAACTACGCGTGCTTTTAGCGGTATGTCTTCTGTGCTGTGTTGTGGGGGAACTACTTCTATATTGGCAAGCGAAGCAATGGAAACTTCATACATTGGATTGCCATGGCTATCGACACCTGCATAAACAAGGGAAGTGCTATCACCAGTTTTATCTCGCAGAGTAACCCCGACAGGAATATCGTAAATCACCATACTGAGTGATTCAGAATGATCGATTGGCTGACGTAAAGGTATTTCACCTGTTATTACGTCAAAATCGAGCGTTGCTGTCGTGTCTTCTAAAATGAGCGTTTCGATTCCTTTATCTGGCGTATTATCAATAAATGCCCATTCCCCAATATCCAGAACACCATTGCCGTTAGGATCGATATCGATCACCACACTGGGAATATCTGATACGCCTTTCAAGGCAACTTCGATTGGTTTAGCTGGAGTAATAAATATATCTTGCGCTGGATTTAAGAGGCCCGAAGGATCGGTTAACGTGGCGTCATCTTTAACGACACCTTGCACGGTAAAAGAAAAATCTAAGTTACTCTCAGGTGTAGGTTTTAGAAATGCATTTCCCAATTCACTATAGAGAATTTCATAAACTCCAGAGCCTGGTGTTAACTCTGCAACCTCGACGCCATTTAGTAATAATTCACCATCAATAGGAAGATCAGAAAAACGTAAATACAACGTCTCGGAACCGTCAGTATCTACGGTATTGGCTAAAGTAATATGGCCAGATAACGCTATCAGCTCATCTTCTAACGATTCAACCCGAGTTACTTTTAATGTTGTGGAATCGGCAATCGGTTCTACGTTAATTACAATCTCTTTTACAATAGAGTCTGCAGTGCGCTGACCAGAAACATAAACGTGTTTTTCTTTACTTTCGGCCACAACTTCAAGCTTAATATCACCACTAAATTGGTCATTAGGATTTACAGTCACTGAATGAATATGCTTTGCCGCAATTTTATATTGGTTATTTCCTAAATCTGAAATCCCCGTACCTTCCAGCACACCATTAATATTGCCATTACTATCAGGTACCATAGTAATAATATAAGAAAGTGTCTCGGACCCATCCGTATCATTTAAATTGGCTTTTAGCTGCAGGGCAACATTAGCATCATCTTCAGCAACCGAGTAATGCGTTATTGTCTGAGCATCATCCCATGTAGGTACATCAGCAATTCCTTCCACCGTGATAGTAAAACTGGCAGTTTGTGTTGGGTGATCTTGAGCGGCTCCGGATGTTGTTCCCACAGTGATCGCAATGTCGTAGTTCAGATCACCATTAATCGTTGAGAAATCAGCATTCGGGATAAAACTAACACCCACTAATTGATAATTCACACCGTCACTACTGATAAAAGCTGAAGGTGGTACAACATATGACAGACCATCAGAGCTCAGCGCTAATGGCGATCCATTGTAATAAAAGATGCCATGAACGGTCGCGGGTATGGGTATGAGAGCAGTATCAATAAACTCGCCACGATCATCATCACCAATACTGATTTGTACATCAATAGGCTCACCAATAGCAGGATTAAGTAAGCTTTCATCAGGATCAGGGTGACGCCCCTCATCTTCATAGGCAATGACAGGGCTGGTCACAATCACAACTGGGTCTTGGTCGCTAATAGTTAAGGTAATATTACGTAATTCTGTATCACCATCGCCATCGGTTACTCGATACTGCACAACATGTGTTAGAACCTCATCAATATGCTTGATATGGGGCTCGGGTTCAAAAGAAACTTCTCCTGTAGCTTGGATGGCTAAAGCACCAAGTAACTGCCCCGTATCATCATGAATATCGAAATAATTAATACCAGAGCTTGTTAATGCATGCTCTTGATTAAGATCGATGATAGCAACCACTTTTGCGCCATCAGCCCCTTCGCCAGCAACAGAAAGTACATCTTGTTGATTCGTTGCGCTGTCTCCTTCTGTGATAGAAAAACTAATATTTTCTCCATTTGGCAGATCATCAACGATAGTAACAGGTAAGGTAACATGTGCACTAAGATCGTTATCCGCATCAACGGCTTGTACAGGTAACCGAACCGTTAACTCATCAGCCCCTTGCAGTGGGTGATCAATTGCACCTAACAAGGTAAATTGATAGTGGCCAAGTGTTGAAAGCGAAACGGTAAAGATAACCCGACCACCTGCTACTCCCTGATATTGACCACTGCCCAAATCTTGCAGTAAAACGGGCTCTCCTTGGCTTTTAACATGGGTATTATCAGAAGAAAACTGTTTATTATCAAAGAGGTAGTTAATGACAGCATCACTTCCTTCTTTTACCGCTACTATACCGCTAGCCGTTTGTTCTGGTTGATTTGGCGTTGACCCTTGGTGATTAGCTCCCCCGCTATCAATATCACTTTCTTCCACTTTAAGAGGTTCTGTTGAAATAATCTGAGGGAAAACACCATCATTAATTGTGACGGAAACAGGAATGGCATTGGTCAACCAATCTTGATCGGTATCTTGAATTTGTAATTGCAGATCAATCACTATCTGCTCACCATTAACACTCACAAATCCAGAACTATCGGCGGTTTGGTTATGATTTAGAGGCTGATATTGTCTAACCGTTACCGATACATCTGCATCCAATCCATTTACACTATTGGTGGCCGTTAGTACTAACTCAAGATAGGTATCAGTCCCTAGCGAACCAATAAGAGTCGATGTGGCAGCATCATAGTGATAGCTTAATATTTGCCCATTTGACGTTACATCATTGGTCAGTTCATTAAGTAAACTGGCAAGCTGACTTGATGCTATCGTTATTGAGTTTGGCTCCAACCGATCAATACCCGCACTTACCGTTAACTGAGCAGTATCAGAAACGGGATAACCATCTATGCTTCCTCTTATTTCACTCAGGCTACCTTCCGTAATATCCAGACTTTGATCTCCTGTAACAGAGCCATCAGAATCAGTACCATCAGAAATAATAATTTGTAACAAACCATCGGTAACAGTGACATCATCATCCTTGTCAGTAGCAATAACGGCGAGGCTCAACTCTGTCGTATCAGAGGTATTTGTTTGGTCTAACGGTTGAGTTTGCACAATTTGATAACCGCCATCAGTTTGTACCGTAACCGTCAATACAGTAATAGAGGGATTATCTTTTCTTACTAAAGTCAGTTGGTTATCCACCACTTGATACTGAGTAGAGTAGCCATGACTGGTTAACCCATCTAAACTTGGTTGCTTGGTGGCAAAAACCAAAGATGCAATAACATCACTACCGATATTTAGACCAATCGCACCATCAGCAGTGCCTACTTCCACTAAAGTTGTGCCAGGATCCGTTGTAAATTGAGGTATATCACCATCATCAATGCGAACGGTAATATCTAAAGGGTGTGATAGCGGATCACCATCGGTATCAAACAATTGCAGAGGCATGTCGAACGCGATTTCAGTACCATTTGCCGTTACATAACTACCGCTATAAGGAAGATGATCAAGCGGAAGATGTTGCTCTAAATGATATAGAACTTGAACATTGCTGTTGTCTTGCGTTGGTGTAATGGTTAGGGCAAATACCAATTGACTCGTACTGACCGCGTTAGCCTGCCATGTCATCTCTCCCGTGGCACTATCTTGAGTAAAGGTTACCGATAAGGCATCACCTTGGGAGGTGAGTTGTTCTAATTCTTGGATGATCTGGTTTTTCAAACTGGCATCAATGGCTAATGAACTGGCAACTAAGTCATCATCGGTTGCCAACAACACCCACTTTTTCTCTATTTGCACCGGGTATTGTTGTGTTGACGGACCAATTTCAGGTGGTACTAAATCACCTTCAACAACCATCATATCGCCCGTTGTCCCGTCAGGATTTTCTCCATCGGTAATTTCTAACGATAAGGTGGACACTTTACTTCTATCGCCATCAAAATCGATCACATCAACCGCTAAATCGATGTGAATTTTATTGCTACCTGCAGGCTCATCCAACGGTAAATACTGTTTGATGACATAACGTCCATCATCAGCGATCTCTAACGACAATACCGGGGTTGTGGTACCTAAAAGAACCAATGTCATTTGATTGGGATGACTGGCATCGAACAGTACTTCGGTTGCTTGGCCGTTACTGGTTAATCCTGCAAATGCGTTTTGAGGATCATTAAATTCAACCGTTTTTATCTGATCGCTATTGGTATTAACGGTCAATTGCCCTGTAATTTCTTGAACTTGAGGGTTTTGTGGATCGTAACTTTCTGTCCAAGCAATATTGCGCCCCACAATACTCGGTGGCTCACCATCTTGTAAAATAACCTGCGCGGTTGCGGGTACATCAAGAAAATCATCATCACTATCGTGGCACTGAAAAGGAATGTCTATGGTGATGGCATCATCGGTAACTTGAACATATTGGCCTCCGGCATACACATTAGGATCGTGATCCAGCGGCAAATGTTGTTCGGCAGCGACCGTTAATTCTACCCCCAGCCCACCACCAGAAGTACTCACTGCGGTTGGCGTTAGCGTAACGGTTAATACCGTTTGGTTTTGACTATCAACGCCGGTTAATAACACACTGTATGGGGAAGATATACTGCTTACCGTAAAGGTTAGAGCTAAACCTGAAGCGGTTAATTGCTCCAACTCAGCCACCAATAACGCTACTTGCCTGCTATCGATGACGACGCTATCTGGCACCAAATCATCATTTAAAGCGGGGATTGTTACCGAACCTTGACCTTGTGTTGGGTAGGTCATTGGATCGAGGTCGCCCTCTTGATTAACGGCCTGAGCGATCAACCCTTGTCCATCAGGATTGATACCATCCAATATTCCTATCAATAGATGACCAACATTACTGGTGTCATCGTCTTTATCTGTCACCGTCACATCGAGTGATAACTCGGTTAGGTTGGTCGTTGGGTCTTGATCTATAGGATGATACTGAGTCAGGCTGTAACTGCCATCAATGGCTAAAGTCACATCAAATACGGTTTGCTCAGCCGTGGTTGCCGTTGCGGGAATATAGACGGTCAGGACATTACCCGAGACTCTAAAATCAGTTTGGTGACCATTACTGGTAAGCCCTTGTAAACTGGCTTGATCTAACAAGAAGTTAGCATGGTCTATTTTATCACTGCCAACAATAACATTGATTTGCCCAGTAACGGTTTGAGTCGCAAGTGTTTCAGTAATAAGAGTCTGAGCACCATCTTGCAGCACAGGATCATTTCCATCCAAGATATCGATAACTAACTCACCGATATTGCTTTGGTCATTATCTTTATCTGTCGCCTGAACCTGTAAACTAAGCGAGATCAGGTCTGTGACAGTTGGCTGATTTAGGGGCAAGAACTGATCGACTTGATAGGTACCAGCCTTATCTATGGTCACTGTCAGCACATTAGCATCACTACCAACAACCTTAAGTGCTAACTCATTATCTGTAACGGTAAAATACGTTGCCTCATCATTGCTTAATAAACCTTGTAAGCTGGGTTGATCAGATAGAAAAATTAATTTCGCAATCTCATCACTGCCGACATTCAGTCCAGCAGAGCCTGTTGTTGAACCAATTTCCGTTAACTGAGTACCACCGCCAGGAGCAAAATGGGGAATATCACCATCATCAATGCGAACGGTAATATCTAAAGGGTGCGCCAGCGGATCACCATCGGTATCAAATAATTGAAAAGGCATATCGAACGCGATTTCAGTACCATTTGCTACCACATAACTACCGCTATAAGGGAGATGATCAAGTGGAAGGTGTTGCTCTAAATGATATAGAACTTGAACACTACTGTTGTCTTGCGTTGGCGTAATGGTTAGGGCAAATACCAATTGACTCGTACTGACAGCGTTAGCCTGCCATGTCATCTCTCCCGTGGCACTATCTTGAGTAAAGGTTACCGATAAGGCATCACCTTGGGAGGTGAGTTGTTCTAATTCTTGGATGATCTGGTTTTTCAAACCGGCATCAATGGCTAATAAACTGGCAACCAAGTCATCATCGGTTGCCAACAACACCCACTTTTTCTCTATTTGCACCGGGTATTGTTGTGTTGACGGACCAATTTCAGGCGGTACCAAATCACCTTCAACAACCATCATATCGCCCGTTATCCCGTCAGGGTTTTCTCCATCGGTAATTTCTAACGATATAGTGGACGCTTTACTTCTATCGCCATCAAAATCGATCACATCAACTGCTAAATCGATGTGAATTTTATTGCTACCAGCAGGCTCATCTAACGGTAAATACTGTTTGATGATATAACGTCCATCATCGGCAATCTCTAACGACAATACCGGGGTTGTGGTACCTAAAAGAACCAATGTCATTTGATTGGGATGACTGGCATCGAACAGTACTTCGGTTGCTTGGCCGTTACTGGTTAATCCTACAAACGCGTTTTGAGGGTCATTAAATTCAACCGTTTTTATCTGATCGCTATTGGTATCAACGGTCAATTGCCCTGTAATTTCTTGAACTTGAGGATTTTGTGGATCGTAACTTTCTGTCCAAGCAATATTGCGCCCAACAATACTCGGTGGATCACCATCTCGTAAAATAACCTGCGCGGTTGCGGGTACATCCAGAAAATCATCATCACTGTCGTGGCACTGAACAGGAATGTCTATGGTGATGGCATCATCGGTGACTTGAACATATTGGCCTCCGGCATACACATTAGGGTCGTGATCCAGTGGCAAATGTTGTTCGGCAGCGACCGTTAATTCTACCCCCAGCCCACCACCAGAAGTATTCACTGCGGTTGGCGTTAGCGTAACGGTTAATACCGTTTGGTTTTGACTATCAACGCCAGTTAATAACACACTGTATGGGGAGGATGTACTGCTTACCGTAAAGGTTAGAGCTAAACCTGAAGCGGTTAATTGCTCCAACTCAGCCACCAATAACGCTACTTGCCTGCTATCGATGACGACGCTATCTGGCACCAAATCATCATTTAAAGCGGGGATTGTTACCGAACCTTGACCTTGTGTTGGGTAGGTCATTGGATCGAGGTCGCCCTCTTGATTAACGGCCTGAGCGATCAACCCTTGTCCATCAGGATTGATACCATCCAATATTCCTATCAATAGATGACCAACATTACTGGTGTCATCGTCTTTATCTGTCACCGTCACATCCAGTGATAACTCGGTTAGGTTGGTCGTTGGGTCTTGATCTATAGGATGATACTGAGTCAGGCTGTAACTGCCATCAATGGCTAAAGTCACATCAAATACGGTTTGCTCAGCCGTGGTTGCCGTTGCGGGAATATAGACGGTCAGAACATTACCCGAGACTCTAAAATCAGTTTGGTGACCATTACTGGTAAGCCCTTGTAAACTGGCTTGATCTAACAAGAAGTTAGCATGGTCTATTTTATCACTGCCAACAATAACATTGATTTGCCCAGTAACGGTTTGAGTCGCAAGTGTTTCAGTAATAAGAGTCTGAGCACCATCTTGCAGCACAGGATCATTTCCGTCCAAGATATCGATAACTAACTCACCGATATTGCTTTGGTCATCATCAAAATCTGTCGCTTGTACCGATAAAATAAGTTGTTCAAGATTCGTATCTGTAGGCTGATTAAGAGGAAGATACTGGTTAACGGTATAACGTCCATCAAGATCAATTTCTACAGTAAGAACGGTTTGCTGACTCCCCTCTACTTTCAATGAAAGCTTATTTGCCACAACCTCATAATAGGTAGGAAGACTATTACTTAATAATCCATCTAAACTACTCTGTTGCGGTAAGAAATCCAGCGTCTTTAATGCATCACTACCAAGATCTATGGCCAGAGATCCATTCCCTCGAACTGGTTGGGTACTGTTATCTAAAGGATCGGTGATTGATATACTTGATGATGCTGCAAGTTGTGGTGCCATACCATCTTGTATGGTGACATCAAGCTGCGCCGGTTTTTGTAATACATCACCGTCTGTCGTGGTTGCTTGTAGTGACAACGAAAAATTCAGTAACTCACCATTCATAGTCAGGTGCTGAGTGCCTAACCCTGCTGGCAATTCATCAATTGGGATATTCTGCTCAATCGATACATTCACCGTGATATTTAAAATATCGCTCTGACTTGGAGTTAAAACTAACTTTAATGCTGGCTGCCCAGTTTCAAGCAGACCTGTCAGTGTCAGTTGCCCAGATGGTAATTCAACAACAGAAAACTGCAGCGATTGTCCTGCACTGGTTAGCAAATTAAGCTCATCCAGTAATGAATTAAGATCAGATTCAACAAAATGAAGGGTATTAGCAAGTAAGCGGTCAAAACCGGCATCTATAACAAAAGAGGATTGATTTGAAACAGGATATTGCTCTGCTACTACTGCGCTATCGAGATCCCCCTCAGTTAAAATAATATCTCCAGTATTACCGCCAGGAGGAGCATTACTGTCTTCAATAATAACGGTTATTGTGCCGATATTACTGTTATCACCGTCGAAGTCCGTAACAAAATAGTTCAGAGGTAAGATAAGATCAGCTAACGTTTCTGATTGATCCACAGGAAAATAGGATGTCACCACATAATCACCTGAGGTTTGTAACTCAACCGTCAGTATTAAGGTATCGGGATGATCAACATAACTTAGTGCCACTCGGTTACCTTCCACTTGATATTGAGTGGCGAGCCCTTCACTGGTAATCCCAACTAAGCTTGGTTGTAACTCTGAAAATGCAATTGAAGCAATATTATCACTGCCAATATCAATGTGAGTAACCCCTGAGACACTATGAGCCGTTAAACTTTCCTCAATTCTAACCGTGCTATCGCTTGAAACATTGGGCAATACACCATCATTGATAATCCCTTCTATGGCTAGACTATTAAGCGGCGCATTATTGCCAACATCATATATTTCAATATCAAATAAAATTCTTAGCTGTTGCTCTGTAATTGAAATAAACGAAGAATCTATCTTATCTCGATGATCTATTGGCATTTGTTGATTAATGGTCAACGTAACATTAGCATCGATACCATTATTGGCTTGTGAGGCAGCTAAAACAAAGCGAATCACTTCATTTCCATCAACTGTACCCACCAGCGATTGAAAATCAGTATCATAGCTAAATATTACTTTTTGTTGGCTCGATGTGATTGTTTGATTGAGTAAATTCAGTAATTGTCCCCGACTTTCTGGCGCAAATTGAACCGATTCAGGGTTTAAAGGGAGAGAACCCGCGTCAACCAAGAGTATGGTCGATGCTGTAATAGGGTACGTTTTAGGTTCCAGATCACCTTCAGTTAATTCAATAGCACCAGACTCACCGCCTTCAGATGGAAAGTAAACCTCTGGATCATCATCAAAAGCCTGAGCTTGGGGTTGATAGTACGTTTCAAAACCCGCTTCAGCTAATAGTTGGTCATTATCATATTGAATTTCAACATCACCTGTATTGGCGGCGTGTTCACTGATATTTACACTAGAGTCGCTACCTGCATCTGGTGGCGTAAAAGCTTGAGTAGGATCTTTACCTTCTAAAACTAAATTAAAAAACTTTTGAATATCTAAATTGATTTTAGGTGCTTCGTTAAGGGCCTCATTTTCAATCAAGACATCAAAAGGCAACGTAAAACCAATTCCTGTTAAATCAACAAAAAGGTTAGGAGAGTTTGACTGAGCGATAATCGCCGCAACGCTATGAGGCTCAATCACATAAAAGTCATGACCAACAAGGACACTAATATTCGCATCATCAGCAGTAATAACAACTTCACCTGGGTAAAGTATTTGCCCACCAATAACAGGTTCTAGTTTCCCTCGCCCATCATAACTGTATGCATTTCCATTTACACCCACGACAATAATGGGCTTATCAACCTCAACCCTAAACATATCAACCCCGATTATATCAATAATGATTCGCTGCAAAGTTAACAAACATGCAACATATCAAGTATGGGTCATAGGATTTCTCAAAACCAAACAAAGTTGATACAAATCAAAAATAACAAGTTAACACTAGCAAAACATTGAACTAATTAAATATCTAAAAAAAAGATAATCTTTGGCTTACTCCCATAGATTTCGGTAAAATTTGCTTTTAATTAATTCATGTAGAAAAGAAGATAATGATCGACTTTGCTGTACTTCCCGTCTATCTCACCGCGGTAATTGCCCTATTATTAATTCCAGGTCCAGACATGCTGCTAATAACATCATCCAGTTTAAGCTATGGTCGCAAGGTGGGCGTATTTGCAAGTTTAGGTAACGCGACTTCTGGAATTATTCTAACTTTATTAGCGTCAATGGGTGTTTCTGCATTAATTGCAATGAACCCAATGGCATTAGAAGCTTTACGAATTTTAGGAGGGGCATACTTATTAAAGATGGGATGGGACTGCATCAGAACACAACATGTTGATAGCCCAGAGCATCTACAAAAAACAAAAAGTATGGCATCAACTCTCTATCGCCGAGCTGTGATCAGTAATCTACTTAACCCTAAGGCTCTACTTTTCTTTGTTCTCTTTTTGCCTCAGTTTGTTTCCACGCACATTAAAGCGTCTTCTGGCGAACAGATGCTGGTACTTGGCTTACTCTTAAATGTTTTAGGATTACTGTTTAACTTATTTCTTGTATCTATGGTCGGTAGCGTAGGGAAATCTCTACTTAAAAGTGAAAAGTTCCGCACTAATCAACATAAATTTATGGGCATCATTTTCTTTATTTTGGCTATTTGGTTACTGGCCTCACAAGTTGCAGCCCCTGCGGTTAACGCATAATTTCCCCCTCTCCTCCCTACCTTTGGGAGGAGTTATTTCCTCTATCTGGTCAAACCTGATTGAATTTGACAAAGAACAAACACAGCCTAATAAATCATCATATAAATTAATGCTATAACCTCATTCATTGAGATACGCTATTAACACATTAATCAATATTTACATTCTTTTACGCTAAAACCTTGCTATAGGGCTTGAATCTAGCGATATAAAGCCACATATATAAAGGATATGTTTTTCTGTTTTTTATTTTCATTTCAAATAGATAAACATTTAATCATACAGACTGAATAAATAGATGGTTCATCCTAGCAAATCTGAATTTTTTTGCTAACAATCAACTAACTGTAATGGGTCAATTATTTATTTAGGTTTGTAGTTCGTGCGACATTTTTCACTTTTTTCACCCTTTTAATGCGCACATAACGATACAACCTGTAATAAATGCAGGGAAAGCATTAAGGATTTATATGATAACTCACGTTGGCATTATCGATCAGGATCCAGTAAGACTGATCACCCCCCTTCTTGATCACGGTGTACCCGCAGACAAGATGATTTTTATTGGTATTGAAAACCAGTATGAGCAATACGAACGTCTCGCTTCAATTCTAACTCCACGTAATATCGAGGTTGAGTTTTTTGAAGTCCCTGATGTCATCAACATTGCGGCAATTCGTGGCCGGTTAGAAGAATTAGCGGCACGATTAAAAGATACCAGCGGTGAGATTTGGTTTAATGCCAGTTGTGGTCTTCGCCATCGCTTACTGTCTGCTTATGAAGTGTTCCGTACCTTCCATTGGCCCATCTATGTTATCGAGCCTTACAGTGATGAAATGTGCTGGCTCTACCCTTCAGATAGAGAACAACAACAAGTTGAAGACCGTATTCAACTAACAGATTACCTGACTATTTTTGGTGCGCGTAGTGAGCTGCCGGAGCACAATATTCCTGACTCTTTAAACGAGCAATTATGGGAATTAGGTCAACGTTGGGCAAGTTCCGCACTAGAGTTAGGCCCAGGTCTTGCGACACTAAACTACCTAGCAACAACGTGTCGTAAAGAACAAAAATTGGATGTTGAGCTAAGCGAAAAACAGCAAGGTTATAAAGAGTTAGGTACATTAATTGCCGATCTTGAAGAAACTGGAATGGCTCACTACCATGAAGGTATTCTGACCTTTAAACACGAAGAAGCTCGCCGCTTTGCTAATGGCGAATGGCTTGAGAACTTAGTACACCTAACTGTTCGAGCTATTCAAAATGAACTGCCAACTATCCAAGATCATTCGTTAGGCGTTCAGGTTTATCGTAAAATTGGTGATCGCGAAGTTCGCAATGAACTGGATGTGGCAACGATTGTTAATAACAAACTGCATATTATTGAATGTAAAACAAAAGGTATGCGTGAAGACGGTGATGATACGCTTTATAAGCTAGAATCCCTTCGAGATTTATTAGGTGGTCTACAAGCTCGTGCCATGTTGGTAAGTTTCCGTCCACTGCGTCATCATGACCTAGTTCGTGCTCAAGATTTGGGACTTGCCATTATTGGTCCTGATCAACTAGGCGATTTACAAACCCATTTGTATGAATGGCTAAAAGGTGCCGGTGGCCAAGCGCATAATATTGCGTAATAAAGAAATCAAAAACGGGAGAGTCTAACTTTCCCGTTTTTTATTACTGACAACAAAAAGCCGATGTTATAGTTGCTCATTAAAAGCGTATAACATCGGCTTTATTAGTATTTAATAATGCTCTGATAGCGATTATTCAGCTAGCATGCGACGTGCCGCATCAACAACAACTTTAATTGATTTAGCTTCAGTCTCTTTTAGAGTTGCGTGATCTGGGATCTCTTTTTGAGTACGGTTAATAATTACACCCGCAACACAACCCGCGCGTAGACCTGAACTTGCACACATAGTTAATAGTGTTGCAGATTCCATCTCAAAGTTCAGAACACCCATTTCTTGCCACTCTTTCATTGAGCCTTGGAAACGACGAACAACACGACCTGTGAATGTGTCATAGCGCTCTTGACCTGGGTAGAAAGTATCGCTTGATGCAGTAACACCAGTATGAACAGTTAAACCTTCATCATCACAAGCATTCTTCATTGCAGTTGCCACATCAAAGTCAGCAACAGCAGGGAATTCCATTGGAGCAAAGTGTAGACTTGCGCCATCTAAGCGAACAGAACCAATAGTTACGATCATATCGCCGACGTTGATATTAGGCTGAATAGCACCAGTTGTACCAACACGTAAGAATGTACGAACGCCTAATTGCGCAAGTTCTTCCACTGCAATCGATGTTGATGGACCACCGATACCGGTAGAACAAACAACAACAGATTTACCATCTAATTTTGCACGGTAAACAGTGTATTCACGAGAGCTAGCAAGAAACTCAGGCTCATCCATAAGATTAGCAATTTTTTCAACACGAGCTGGATCGCCTGGAATGATAGCAAGCGTTGCGCCATTAAGATCAGCTTGATTCACGCCTAGGTGGAAAACTTTGTTGTCAGACATAATCTTATCCTTTTTTGTCTTGCCGCTCTGAGGTAGGTACAGAAATTATCGGCTCATGAATTATGATAATTTTCGACAGTGTTTAGTCACAAATAATTATGAGTATAAGCACTCTCGAAACTTGTAAAAAGCAGAAAAAAGATACACTTCACTTGGCATCTTTCCTCTCAAGAACATGTCATAACCATAGCTGATAGATTCAGAGAATTAAGTGATAAAAATCACATATAACGAAACATTTTTATTTTCAGATTTCAACTTTTAGTGATTTAAATCACACTTTAACGTTTGCTTTTGTCGTGTATCACAAAATTAAGTCATATCAAGTGACAACCAATTCAGCTCCTTTTAGACAAAAACTTGTTCATTTCAGTCAAATAAGCACTCATTATTTTAAGCCGTAAAAATCTCTAGAGACAAAAAAGCGGTACCTTTCGATACCGCTTTTAGTTAATGGTTAAACCATCATACTTTTGATTTAAATTTTAATAGCCTTAATGCATTCAATGTAACTAATGCTGTAGCGCCACTATCTGCTAAGACCGCGACCCAAAGACCGGTAAATCCAAGTAAGGTCGTTACCAAAAACAGAGCTTTTAAACCAAGTGCCAATGTAATGTTTTGGCGAATGTTGGCCAGTGTTGCACGAGAAAGCTCAATCATAACAGGCAGTTCAGCCACTCGATTATGAGTCAAAGCGGCTTCAGCTGTTTCAAGGGCAACATCAGTACCGCCACCCATCGCAATACCAATTGAAGCTGTTTTCATTGCTGGAGCATCATTGATACCATCACCAACCATCGCAACATGGGCTTTTTCTGTCGCTTTACGAACCTCTGTTACTTTGTCTTCAGGCAATAAGCTGGCTCTAAACTCCATATTACCTAACTCACTGGCAATTGCTTGAGCCGCCCTTGGGTTATCACCAGTTAGCATTAAAGAGCGAACGCCGAGTTTTTCAAGCTTTCGTACCGCATCAATAGCATCTTTTCGTAAATTATCTCGCCAAGCAATAAGTCCTACCGCATGACCATTACGAACAGCAACCACTAATGTCTTTCCTTGTGATTCTAATGCAAGAGCTTGTTCTTTCTGATTGTCTGAAAGTTGAATGTCTTGTGGCAGACGATCTGCGGCACAAAGCATAAAATGATCGCCTTCTGTCACCCCTTGAATGCCTCGACCAACAATGGCTTGACGTTCATCAGCTTCAGACAGAGGTAAAGAGCGTTCTTTTGCTAAATTAACAACCGCCATAGCCAGTGGATGTAATGATCCCATCTCAACAGCTGCCGCTTGGCGCAGTAATTTATCATCATCGCCATCCCAACTCACAGCATCAGTCACAACAGGTTTACCCTCTGTTAGAGTACCTGTTTTATCAAAAGCGACCACTTCAACATGACCCAATTGCTCTAATGCTGCTCCACCTTTAATTAGCGCACCATGACGAGCAGCAGCAGCTAAACCCGAGGTAATAGCGGCAGGCGTTGAAATAACCAATGCACAAGGACAAGCAATAAGAAGTAGCGTTAAACCTTTATAGATCCATGTATCCCATACCCCACCAAAAAATAGCGGTGGTACAACAATCACTAACGCAGCAAGACCAATCATCGCAGGGGTATACCAACGACTGAATTTATCTAAGAAGCGTTCTAAAGGAGCCTTCCGAGCCTCGGCATCTTCAATAAGGTGAAGAATACGATCAATGGCATTTTCGCCTTGTGCCGAGATGATGGTCAAACGCACGACTTTATCAACCACCATACAACCAGCCATCACTTTCTCGCCCAGTTGACGCTCAACAGGAACAGATTCCCCTGTTAATGCACTTTCATCAAAACTAACAGAAGATGTTAAAATTTGACCGTCGGCAGGTAAGCGTGAACCAGGAGCGACTTCGATGATATCACCCGGTTTTAATTCACTGGCTGGCACTTTTTTCTGCTCACCATTAGGTAAAATAACCGTAGCCTCTTCTGGCACCAATGCCATTAATGCTTGAACTCCACTACGAGCGCGAGACGCAGCATAACCTTCGAGTTGCTCACCAATTAAAAACAGCAAAATAACCATCGCAGCTTCAGCTGTATCACCTAAATAGAGCGCACCAATAGCAGCCACACTCATCAAGGTTTCAATCGAGAAAGGAGAACCCGATTTAGCTAATTTAATGGCTTTAATCGCGACAGGATATAGACCAACAAGCGTTGTTAAAGTAAACGCAGCAAGACCAATAGAGTGAGAAAATTGATTAATGATTGCCGAAATCAACATTAGTCCAGCAATAATCAAAACAGCAAGATGCTGCTGCCAAAAAGGCTGTTTTACTTCAGAGCTTTTTTGGTTAGCAGAAAGTAAAGTAAAACCTGTCTGTAATGATTTCTGTTCGATCAACGACTTGATGGTTGCCGCATCACCACTATGACTTTTGGTATTTACAATTAACTTCTCAGTTGCAAACATCACCTTCGCGGTTTCAACTGGCTCTAAAGAAGTGATCGCTTTTTCAAGTTTAGCTGCACAGCTAGGACAATCCATCCCATCAACTTTCCAGCTCAATGTTAAGCCATGAGAATTGTGTGCCAGTTGATCTGCTAATTGTTGTTCTTGCTCTTTTGACATAGCAGGAGTTGTAGAGCAGCATTGAGAGCCGTGGTCATGATGGTCATGGTCATGGTCATGGTCATGGTCATGGTCAGTATGATGATGAGATGACTCTATATGAGAAGAGGATTGCCGGCCATCACCACCAGAATCATCTCCCGATTCAGACTCTGATGAACAAGCATTAGAGACTGAACAGCAGCTAGAAGCAGAGCTCTGACAACAAGTATCCAAACTTGCATGTTCAACTTGAACCGTTGCCTTTGTCGTACCAACAGGTTTAACGGCATGAATATGAGGTTTTTTGTTATTACATTGCGCACACATGATCATTCTCCTTTTGTGTACTCAACCCACTATGGGCTTTTAAATTCTGTAATAACTATAAACCTTGGAGTTAAGTCCAAGGTCAATATTAAAATTGCTTATACCCAAGTAAATTCTCCACCTTGACGGTTACTTGGGTATATCTTGAGCAAATAAAGCAGCAAATGAATTAGCGTAGACGTCGATACACAACCGAATTATCTAAAATCTCATTCCACGGCTGATAGTCTAACCCCATATCAAAAATGTATTCTGTAATTAAAGTGCGGGCAGAGGTCAATAATTGTTCCGCTTTCCATGGTTTCTCAAAATAACTTTCAATTCGAGCTAGGTTAATCGCTTCGATGGTATCTTGATGTGTAGCCTGCCCTGTTAACAACACTTTTTTAGTGTGCACAAAACGGGCATCTTGTGAGATTTCAGTGAGTAGTTCGACTCCTGTTTTTCCTGGCATAACATGATCTGAAATCACCAAAGCAATAAATTCACCCTCAGCATCAAGATCATCCATAAGTTCTAATGCTTCATCTGCTGACTCACAATCTTCAACATTAAAAAAATCATTCAGCGGTGCGAGATCTTTTAACACCGCACTGAGCACTTCTCGTTGATCATCAACACAGATAATATTGAGTTTTTCCATAACCATCCCTTACGCTATTGGTAATTTAATCCTAAATTTTGTCCGTTCAGTATCACTCTTTAGGGCTACTGTTCCGCCATAACTGTCGACAATACGTTGTACAATCGAAAGTCCCAGTCCAAGTCCAAACGATAATCCGCCTTTCTTGGTGGTGAAATTTGGCTGAAAAATCTTACGCCGAGTAGCCTCATCTATCATCGGGCCGTTGTTGCTGATCGTAATGAGTAACCGATTTTTTGAATGACGAGTGATAATTTCAATTGTTGGCTCTTCTGTATTTTCTAGCGCATCACATGCATTCTTGATGATATTGACCCATACTTGAACCAATTCGGTTGTACTGGCCGTAATCGTTGGTAGCGTTGCTGAATGAGTCACAACATTAACACGGCGCAAATTACTCTGTAGCAGAGCCAGTGATTTATGAATCGTGTCATTAACATCTACGTCGGTCTGCCGATCTTGATCGCTGCCACCTAATTGCTTAACCGAACGCACGATACTCGCAGCATGTTTTGCCGCAATTTTCATATCATGCAGATCACGTCCGATATCCCAATACTGCAAAGCCATATCCAAATCATTGAGCCAATCTGGCGTAATATCACCATTAGGCACCGCTCTGGCTAATAACTTAGCTTGCTCACGCGATAACGATGGATATTGTGCCATCAGCGCTTTGCTACGAACACGAACATCAGCCGAGCCTGATTGCTGCCCAGATTCTATCCCCTGTTCAATAAAAGCAATGGCTTGAGGACGCTGAACTTCAAGTTGCTGACATAAAGCTTGTTGCAGACTTTCCGTTTTACTGCTTAATACACCCACAGCATTATTGAGCTCATGAGCAATGCCTGCGGCTAACTGACCTAATGTCGTTAACTGCTCAGAGGCATACAGTTTTTGCAGTGCTTTTTCCTTCTCGATCGCTTGTAAACCGGTAAGCATCTGCCTTTGAGCCAACTCATGAACCATCACAGGCATAAATTGCTCCACCAGCGAGCCATACAGTTCGGGTTCAACTGCTTTTGTTGATGCATCAATCCAAGCAATTTCACTGTCTTTTTCAGCAATAACTGTTGTGGAAGCCATTAGCGTCTGAGCAAAAAAGCTGTGTACCCCAAAAAACATGCCTTGTTCAACTCGAAATACTTTTGCCGTAAGCCCAGTTGCCTCATTAAGCAGATAACCCGATAGTTCGCCTTTTTTTACCCAATATAGGCGATCGTTATAACCATTTTGCTGTAGTACTTGAGTGCCCGTACTCACCGCTTGAGTACGAGCTGACTCACGGAAATACACATCAATGATTCTCTGTAACGCTTTAGGTTGATGCATATATTTCCTTATTTAACATCAAATATGATCGATAAGATGGAGCAACCAAATCATCGCAAAACTTAAGATGACACCAACCACACCAATGACCACACCCACTCGAGCCATTTGATTGCTTTCAACATGACCAGTTGCATGAGCAAGCGCATTAGGTGGTGTACTAATAGGAAGCGACATACCAAGAGATGCAGCAAAGGTAACCACTAAAATCAGCGTAATTTCGCCCCCTAGCGGCACTAATGAAGTCATCGATGTACCCAAGGCAGCCATAATCGGCATCAGCAAGTTTGCCGTCGCGGTATGAGACATAAAGTTCGCCATCAGAAGACACAATACAGCAGAACCAATTAGCACAACGTATGGCGAATAATCATCAAATGGGATGCTATGAACCATCAATCGCGCTAAACCAGTCTGATCAAGAGCTAAACCTAAAGCGATACCACCGGAGACCAACCATAAAACATCCCATGAAATCTTTTTCAGATCTTCTTTATTGATAATTCCAGTAAGCGAAAAAATAGCCACTGGAATTAAAGCAACAGTATAAGAGTTCATGCCATGTGTTGAGCCCATAAGCCAGAGCAAAATGGTTAGACCAAAGGTAATGTAAACCGTAATAGCTTTAGGTGTTTTTAAGAATTTACCTTTAATAGCAAGCTCAATCTTTTGTTGATCGGCAGGATACAGTGCATTTAATAGCACCCACGCGAACATCAATAAAATAAAGACAAACGGCACACCAAAGAACATCCACTCACCAAAAGTGATCATATTCTCGGCACTCAGATATTTTAATGCGATAGCGTTAGGTGGAGTACCAATCGGTGTACCAATACCGCCAATATTTGCCGCAACAGGAATACACAGTGCAAAGGCGATCTTCCCAGGATCTTTAGCACCAAATAAAGCGATAACAGGAGCTAAAATAGATAACATCATTGCGGTGGTTGCGGTGTTAGACATAAACATCGAAAAAATAGCAGTGATGAGCATCAAACCCAGCATGACGTATTTAGGTTGTGTACCAAAAGGCTTTAATAGCACTCGTGCCAAATTAACATCAAGACGATATTTTGTAGCTGCCATAGCAAGAAAGAATCCACCTAAAAACAGCATAATAATAGGGCTTGCAAAAGTTGCCATGATATCGCTGTAATTCAGTAACTCGCCAAAATGAGGCTCTCCTGCACCTTGCTGGAAGAGGAAAAAGCCTTTATTTGAGAGCAAAAGCAGTTCAAGAACAATGATCACAACAGATGTAGCATAAATAGGAATAGGTTCAAGAACCCAACAAAGTGCAGCCAGTAAGAAAATAGCTATCACTCGTTGCTGAATAACAGTCAGCCCCTCAACTGGAAATGCCTCTGCAGGAAGTAATACAACTAATAGAGGAATGAGGATCGGCACGATATACTTAATGTATTGACGCATAACAACTTAGTCCCTTAAATAACAAATCTTTTGATAGCGCAATAGACCGAGAATCAGCTCAGTCGATGCGTATCTTATGGCAATCCTTGCCTCTGCCACTTTTATATCTAATTGGCACATCTAAAAATGAACAAATTGGATATCAAAGTACGCTGTTACATTTAGCTCGGCTCTATTTTGGATAGCTATGACAATGTTTTCCCCGAGTTAGATCAATAATTCGACGAAATATGAAAAACTTTTTTAGAAGAATGGGTTATTAAAGGCGAGAAACAGAAAAAAAGCGCCCACAAGGAGCGCAAGAAAGAGAGATTACGATCAGAACAACGAGTTTAAAGTGGATGTTTAAAACAATTACCAATTTGTGTGCTGATAGCATTGAGTACATCTCGGCGTGTAATAACACCGATCAAACGCCCATCTTCCACAACAGGATAAATTTTTGGCTTTTGGCCTGACATTACATCAGCTAATTCAATAATCGAATCATTGGGAGAAACCGTTAATACATCGGCGTGCATACACTCTTCAACAGTATGTGTATCTTGACAGTGATAACCAACCTTAAGCAGTTTATGAAGCATATCTTGTTCGGAAAGAAAGCCGACAACATGCTTAAATTCGTCTACCACTGGGCCACCAATTTGCTTTGACGTTAGCATCTTATCAAGAGCAATCGATAGCGACATCTCTTTGCTAAACGTCACAGGGCGAACATTCATATAGTCTTTCACTTTGAGTGATTCCATATAACCCCCACAATATAATTGCATCTTCCACTGTGCAGAGTGATATCGTGTTTTATGCTAATACCCTGCCCCATTTCTTTTAATTGTTAGTCAAAAAATTAAAAAATACGAAAAAAATCGATAAAAAAACCCAACAAAATCGAAATTCTATTGGGTTTTATGATGGTAACTATCTGTATTACATAAATGGAATCAACAGCATAGAAAGTGGTAATTTAGCACCAGAGGCTAATACTAAGTAATCACCCTCCACCTTCATGGCAAGATCATAAGTATTCTCTTTTTGCTCTATAACGCCCATTTTCTTAAGTGCTTTAATTTGCTGTGCCACAACAGGGTTATTATCAACTAACGCTTTTGGTGCCACTAAACTTAGATCGCCCGTTAACTGCTTCGTAATCGCGGCAATATTTTGAGATGAGTTTTTAAGGCCAGGAGCTACGATTAATTTCATATGGCTATTAATGTCGCCTTGCTCTGTCTTAACACTTAAATCTTCTAAATTAAATATCACACCTTGTTCAACAAGCACATCAAGTGCATGTGCGGCAGCATCAACATCTTGCTGAGAAAGTTGACCATCAGCTGGATTTGTCATCTTACTCAGTTCAGTAATCGCTTGATAATTTAAGTTTTCAAACGCCATTTTGAAATTGAAATTAGTGAACTTCTGTCCATCTAAAGTCACAAACTGGCCAACAGAAACGGCATTAGTATTTGTTACTTGCTCAGTTGCTTCCGTTGGTTTGACTGCATTTTTAGGCTGACTCAATACATTACTCATCGTAACTTTAATGTCACTCGCTTGAATATGTTGAGTATCTTCAGCAGTAGCTAACTTAATAGCTGCTAAATCAAAGAATTGTGAACCGATCCAGAATTGATCAACAAATTGACCATCACCACCACCTTTCAAGCCAGACAATGCCATGGTTTCCTTAGCAACCGTTGTGACATCAAACTGTGGTAGCTGATATTGGAAATTCCCTTTACCATTCACATCCATATCACCTGAAAGCACAAATGCTTTTGAGTCTACTTTCTCTCCAAGTTCACTTTGATAATGAATTGGATTCACTGTAAACGTAAACTCGGTATTACCATTTAATGCCGTTTCTGTTTCTAGTGTTACCGGCTGTACATCTTTACCCCAAATCGCATCTGCTTTTTTTCTTTCAATATCAGTTAACTGAACAGTGCTATCAGAAGTTATATGGAAAAAACCATGCTTAATATGATGATCTAGAGTCCACGAAGTTGGTAAACCATCCTCTTCAAACAATGATTTATATTCGTCTTTAACTACGATTTTAGAAATAACATTAGAAGAGAGATAGCCACAATCATACTTTTCATTAGTAATAGTAAGGTAAGGGCTTTTATTTTTCGCAATAGAGTCTAAATAAATTCTCTCACCAATTTGACCGGTGATAAATGGCCAACACAGCACGATAGAAACCGCACCCGCACCGGCAAAAGCTTTCTTCCACATATTCAATCCTAGTTACGTGAATGTTTTAATTGTGCTCAGTGTATTACAACTTACGCTCACACCCAACCCAATTGAACAGACCACAAAAAGAATCCCTACCTTTGCAAGCTAAATCGCAAACTGAAATGAACAATTAATATACACTTGAAATTATTACGAAGATAACGAGAGCTGAAAATGAATAGCTTTGTAATTTTGTGCTTAGATGATGACCCTACCGTAGTCCAGCAGCTTCAGCAGGACTTAAACGGATTTTCCCATTTATTTGATATTCTCACCGCACAAACCATTGCAGAGGCTTATCAAATTCTGGTTCAAGTAGCGCAAAACAATCAAACTGTTGCTATGGTGCTGTGTGATAATGACTTAGGCAATGATAGTGGCATTGATTTTCTGATTCAGCTCCACCAGCACCCCATTACTGAGCAAGCGAGAACGGTTCTTCTAAATGATAAAGCTCAGCTTGATGATATTATGCAAGCAGTCAATGAGGGTCGATTAAACTACTGCTTGACCAAACCTTGGCAATCTCAAGAACTGCTCCCCATGGTTGCCAAAGAACTAACCAGTTATGTATTAAAACATCCAGAAGTTGATTGGTTACTCTACAGCCAAGTTTTAGAGCATCGTCGAATATTAAAAGCGCATATTGATAGGCAAATGTCTCGTTTTCGTTCTCGGTTTATTCAAACAACAGAAGAGGTTAACGATGAACGACTGGCTCAACAGGTTTCTAGTGCCTTAAACCAATTTTTTGCCCAAAACGATGAAACCAAAGCTCGTCGTACTTATAGTCCAGGTCATATCTTAACAACGGAAGGCCAACCTAATGCTTTTCTTTGGTTTATTTCTCAAGGGGAAGTCGCGCTCTATAAAAAAGACGAACAAAATAAGCAACATGAAGTTGTTCGAGTCGGAGCTGGGCATTTAGTTGGCGGTATGTCGTTTATGACGGGGGAAGTCTCTTTTTCTACCGGAATTACACAAACCGTCACTGATGTAATTAAACTCGATCAACAACTTTTTACTCAAGTGATGAACTCTCAAAATGAGTTGCTCCCGCTTTTTACCAACCTGTTATTACGTAACTTCAACCGCCGCTTACAGGGCAGCATCCAAACAGAAATGAAGCTACAACAGACCTTGCAATCGTTAGATGACGCTTATCATCAACTCATAGATAAAGAAAAGATGGCGATGCTTGGTCAACTTGTTGCGGGAGTTGCTCACGAACTGAATAATCCTGTGTCTGCGATATTACGAGGCAGTGATACTCTCAAAGAGACCATTATTAAACTAACCGATAGCCAGTTGAGCTTAGAGAATCAACAACGCGGCAATATAATTTTGCAACAAGCTATGCACTCTCGTCCGTTATCGACCTCTGATGCGCGAGCAAAAGCGAAAGAGCTGCAAAGCCAATTGGGTGATCGTCAGTTAGCCCGAAAAGCCGTACAAATGGGATTAGATGACCCTGAATTATTAACCGATTGGCTACTTAGTCAGAAGAACGATTTACCCCAAGTTATGGCCGAATGGGATAACTACTATCAAATGGGTAATTTTCTGCGTTCTATTAATGTGTGTGCCCAACGTATCGCCGATCTCGTCAAAAGCCTCAAAAGTTATGCTCGTCAAGATGATGAAAGCCAGCATATGGCCAATATTCACGAAGGGATCGAAGACACGTTAATCATTTTTGACAACAAATTAAAACGTAACACGGTAATAAAAAATTACGCCAATTTGCCGGAGATCTGCTGCCAACCTATTGCTTTACAACAAGTGTGGACTAATCTTATTGCCAATGCATTGGATGCCATTGAGCAACCAGGAGAAATTATCATTACCACCCAATATTCCACAATTTTGGACAATGCGATTGATATCATCTTCCAAGATAACGGCAAAGGTATTCCAGCTGAGTTGCAACGAAAAATATTCGAACTGAACTACACCACAAAACGTGAAGGTAATTTTGGTCTAGGGATCGGCTTATCCGTTTGCCAACAAATCGTCAATCAACACCAAGGCCGTATTAGCGTCGAATCTAAATCAGGCTGCTACACCAAAATGATTGTTACCCTTCCTATTTCGCTACCGTTTAATCAGCAGGAGGCTGTATGAACAAATATCTTATTTTATGTGTTGATGATGAACGCGAAGTACTTGACAGTGTCTGCCATGATCTCAGTGAACTGGAAGAATATTTTGTTATTGAAGCCGCAGAATCAGTAGCAGAAGCCCGTGATGTCTTAGCCGATGCGATAACCGATGAGATCCCCCTCGCCTTAATTTTGTGCGATCACATCATGCCAAACGAAACCGGTATTGATTTTTTGATTGAATTAAAACAACAGCAAGAAACCGCTTTATCTCGTAAAGTTTTATTGACAGGACAAGCTGGATTAGACGAAACCGTACAGGCTGTAAATAACGCTAGCCTCGATTACTTTATTGCCAAGCCATGGAGTGGTGAAGCTCTGAAGCAAATAGTAACGGATCAATTAACTACTTATATCATTGAAAATGAATCAGATTTAATGCCTTGGGCTCGAATATTGGATACAGCGAGAATCATGCAGGCGATCAGTGATAATCGACTCTCACTTTCCGACAGTTAATTTATCATACAAAACTTTCATCACTTACAAAAAAGTGATATGGTCATCACAGAAAAATAACCCAGTAGATTGGTCGGATATCTTACGTCTTGCGAACTATCATTAAAGAATAAATCCAAGAATATACCGGCATAATTTAGGTAAAATTTTAGGTGGTAACGATGAAAGTAGCTGTATTTAGTACAAAAAATTATGACCAAAAATCTTTTGAGCATATCAACAAACACTACCATCACGAACTGACCTATTACGACTTTCGCTTAACTCGACATACCGCAAAAATGGCCCATGGTTTTGATGCGGTATGTGCCTTTGTTAATGACGACCTTAATCACCACGTTATTGCACAATTAGCACAATATGGCGTTAAAATTATCGCAATGCGTTGTGCGGGATTTGATAAAGTCGATTTAGAGGCAGCTAAAGTCTTTGGGATTCAAGTGGTTCGTGTTCCAGCTTATTCTCCTGAAGCTGTCGCAGAGCACACACTAGGACTTATGTTGAGTCTAAACCGTCGCATTCACCGAGCGTATCAGCGTACTCGTGATGCTAACTTCTCTCTTGAAGGTTTAACCGGGTTCAACTTCCATGGTAAAACGGTTGGTGTGATTGGTACCGGTAAAATTGGTATTGCGACCATGAGAATCTTAAACGGTCTTGGCATGAATATTCTTGCTTTTGATCCTTTTGAAAACCCTGCCGCCATTGAACTTGGTGCCAAATACACCACACTCGATGATATCTATCAACAAGCGGATGTTATTACTCTGCACTGCCCAATGACACCTGAAAATCATCATATGCTTAATGAAGAATCATTTAACAAAATGAAAGATGGCGTGATGATTATCAATACCAGTCGTGGTGGTCTACTCAACTCAGTAGATGCCATTGAAGCACTTAAACACCGAAAAATTGGTTCGCTTGGCGTTGACGTGTATGAGAACGAGCAAGATCTGTTCTTTCAAGATAAATCTAATGATGTTATTCAAGATGATGTATTCCGTCGCTTATCTTCATGTCATAACGTTCTATTCACAGGCCACCAAGCCTTTTTGACCGAAGAAGCTTTAGCTAATATTGCAGACACAACGCTTAATAACTTAAAACTATTTAAAGAACAAAAATCATCTGGCAATGAGTTAATTGAACTTTAAATTGAGTTATACCCAAGTAACCTCAGGCTGATAAGTCATCATTATCAGTCTGAGCAATTTCACTCATTAGCCAAGATTGAAATGCTTGTATACGAGCTGAATCTTTTACGTCTTGTCGACAAACAACATAATAATGCTGAGGCGAGAAAACAGACATATCAAAAGGCGTAACTAATCGATTCTCCTTTAGCTGCTCAGTGATGAATGACCGTCGCCCCATTGCAACACCAATACCTCGTTCTGCGGCTTGTAATGCTAAATCCGCACGATCAAAAGTACAGCCATTATCAGGCAGTTCTACCCCAAAACGCTTAGCCCAATATTGCCATTCATCATTACGCCCAGCACGAGCCCAAGGTGCCGCATCATGTAACAACAAGCATAAAATTAAATTCTCAGGATGATGATATAAATTATGCTCAACAGCGTATTCATGGCTACATACAGGTAACATAGTTTCATCCATGAGTTTTACCGCATGTAGGCCAGCATATTTACCGTGGCCAAAATAGATCGCACAGTCAAAACTTTCAGTCTGAAAATCAACTAAATCATTACGAGTACGCAAATGTACTCTTACACTAGGATATTTATCTAAGAAACCTTTTAGCCGAGGTACGAGCCAACGCTGAGCAAAGGTTGGGGGCACAGAAACATTAAGCTCACCACTTAATTCTGTACTTTTAAGATCTCGGATCTCAAGGGCGATATCACCAAAATTATGAGCGAGAACCTCTTTTAGATGCTGCCCTTCTGGTGTTAACGTTAATTTTCGTGGTTGACGGATAAACAGCTTAACACCCAGAATTTCCTCTAAGTTCTTAATTTTATGACTAACAGCACTTTGAGTAAGGCATAACGTTTCCGCTGCCCGAGTAAAACTCATCTGATCGGCTGCAATCAAAAAACAATGTAACCCAGAAAGGACCGAGCCCGAAAGCTTTGGCAACTGCATAAATTATCTCATCAATTTGGCTTTGTTTAAAAAAGAGTAACAAAAAAGCCACTAAAAATCAGTGGCTTTACATAACCTTTAAAAAGAAAGCTTAAAATGTGGGTTAGTTATTTAATGCTTTTAGTAGTACTGATTTTTGCTCATCTTTTAGTAATGTCCAATGGCATCCATCGACGGCACCAGCAAAAATCCATAACAATTTCACATCAACACCACTACCATGAGAGCGACGAACTTTACGGTATACTTCAACAGCCCCCAATGACATAAAGCTCTTTACATCTGGAATCCCAGCTTTTTTCACCATGCGTTCTAAGGTTAAACGCATATTCGGTAGGTCACGAAGACGACGACTGTCTTCAGAAAACTTAATGTTGCGTTCTGCACAAGCATATTGAATTGATTTATTGACTAAATCACGGCATTTAGGCTCATTATCAAGATAAATAGTCGTAATATCATAATAATTAACAATGGCTGTTGTGCTACGTTTTACATGCTTGAATCTTCCGCAGTTTAAGCCGATCAATTCGTCATCTAGCGTTTCTCCACCTCGTAAAAAAATTCGACCGTTATTGATAATGGCATACATAGCACCATCAACAAAAACACCGGTTCCACCGAACATCGAACGTTTTTCAAAAGGACCGAAGTCATTCAAATAATTAAGAAATTCATCCTTGATATTTCTCACAACAGCCTCCTAGTAATCAATATTCTTCTCTCAAATATATCCAAAATACACACCTTTGTGCGTCAACAGATTGACAATAATCCATCTGTTTTATAAAGGCTACATATGAAATCAAGAACATTATAAATTTGAGAATACAGGCATATTATTCATCGCAAATAAAGCAAAAAGTGACAAAAAGAGACCATAATATTTGAGCACAATCTCCCATTTTTCATCCAAGTGGTGAAAAAAATCTTTGCATTTTCGATGGTTACGTGTCTTCACATTTTTAACAAAAGCACTCTTTTGCAGGATTCTATGTGTCAAAAATCTGAACGTACTCACAGATGTTTTTTATAAATTATGTTGAAACTGATGTATTTTTGTAAATAACACCTTGACCGCAATTCCTATTAACAATACCGCAACAAGATTGGTTATTTTTACCATTGCCCACCATACGAACATCATTTAATTGACTTAGATATAAGAAACTTTGAACTTAACAACGGCATCCAAGGTTAAAATACGTATAATGCCTTCATCAAAAGCCACTATATAGAAAGAATGTCGCACTTATCATTTTTTTGGTTAAACCCAGAACATAATAAATTAATAAAAGGAATTGAGTCTGAGTTTTGTAATCTAGTCAAAACATCAATTCGAAATAACCAGCTAACCTTGCCTCAAATACCAACAGTATTAACTCGATTACAGCAAGCATGTTTACGTAAAGATATTACGGTAAGGGAAGTAGCAAATATTGTTATCGATGATCCAGCACTGACCGCTAAAATTATTCGTACTTCAAATGCGGTCTTGTTTAATCGCCGAAATATTGTGTGTAATGATCTTTCTACGGCAATTACCCGCTTAGGGATCATGCGAGTTAGAGATATCGCTACAGTGCAAGCTATTGAAACATTAAAGTTTTCATACAAAAAGCACGAACAATGTAATAAAGTTCTACAACATAGTGCTCATCGTTCACGCCAATTAGCAGGCACAATGGCTCTAATTTGTTATTCTATTAATCAACATCCTGATAACGCAGAACCTCTTCTACCAGAGAAAGCATTATTAACAGGCTTATTGGCTGATATTGGTTTATTCAGTTTGCTTTCCGAATACCAACTCTATTTAAAGAATGGAAATTACTTAGAGTTAGATGCAGCTTTATTTATTTTTCAAGAGTGCTGCAGTGATATTAGCCCTATTATTTTAAAGCATTGGGGTTTTGATAATGATTACCAAGAAGTCGCATCAAATAGAAAATTATACTCTAATGACAATATTAACTATTTAGATATTGCAAGAATGGCTAACCATCTTCTTTTAATGAAAAATAATGACGATGCTATTCATGATCATTACATTGAATTAGATCTACTTGGTGCTGAGGTTATGTACGAGTTATCACAACTTGAGCTTTCAGAGCTTAATAAACAGGTCCATGACATAATCAAGCGTTGTGGTATCTAATCCACAATTAGCCTGTTGCCAAATATAATACCTATATTATCCCTCCTACACTGCGTTGCTGCCCCTCTAAGTGAGAGTTGCAGCAACGCTTTCAATTCTATTAATGTCAGTATCACTATTTTTTGTAAAAATCGTTACAAAAAATAATCACCTGATTTACCTCTTTTGATTGACCTCTGATTATAACTATTGATAAGCTCATTTCCAATGACAGCTTGTGACATAAGTCATTATTATAAAAGCAATTTATACCAAAAATGAATTAAATAAACCCCAAAAATACCAGAGAGGTTACTATGTTTTCAGGGATGCTATTTATCTTTTTGCCTCTTATTATCGGTTATTTAATCCCAATAAAAAATGCATCCCTACTAAATCATGTTAATGTCCTGACCAGTCGACTGGTTCTTGTTATCCTTGCTCTGATGGGATTAAGTCTGGCTAACTTAGATAACCTCAGCCAAAACCTAGAGCAGATTCTACTATATGCAGGTACATTCTTTGTTGCGATCAGCTTTTGTAACCTTGTCGCCCTTCCTTTTCTGGATATCCGTTGGAATTTAGCAACAGAAAAAAAGCAGAAATCCATGCCACTTATGAAGATGTTATTTGAGTCTTTTCAGCTGATTTTTGTTGTGGGCGGCGGATTAATCATTGGTCTACTTATCAATATGAATCTCTCTTGGGTGGATAAAGCCAGTGAAATCATACTGTTTATTTTATTGTTTTTTATTGGAATTCAACTTCGAAACAGCGGCATGACGCTGCGTCAGATTTTATTAAATAAAAAAGGTATGATCTTAGCCTCTGTCATTCTAACAACATCCCTTTTAGGTGGCGTGATTGCGGCACTCATTCTCGATATTCCCATCAAAAATGGATTGGCTATGGCATCAGGGTTTGGTTGGTACTCTCTTGCCGGCATTTTAATGGGCGATGGCTTAGGTCCTATATATGGTGGTGCCGCTTTTTTAAATGAACTGATGCGTGAGTTAGTGGCACTAACTTTAATTCCCATGATTATTAACCAAAGACCTGCAATGGCTATCGGTTATGCTGGTGCAACAGCTATGGATTTTACTTTACCTGTCATTCAAAACTGTGGCGGGATCCGCTGTGTACCTATAGCTATAGTCAGTGGCTTTATTCTGAGTATGTTAGTGCCAGTCCTAATGCTTTTCTTCATTTCTTTATAAAACCGACAATAACAAAAAAACCTCAGCGTTATTTCGCCGAGGTTTTTGTAGTTACTTGGGTATAACCAAATAGTTTCCAAGGTGAAATTATTTGGGCATTGGTCTAGTTATTTTTTACCAAATAAGCCTGCAGCCATATTCAGTAGACCAGAAACACCACCTACGGCGTTTAGTAACTCACCAGCAATTTCACCAGCAGGACTTGCATTATCAACCATCGCAGGAAGAGCTTCACTTAAACCCGTTTTAGCATCTTGCTCTGATAGGTTTAACTCATTAGCAAAATCAGATAGCTGAGAGCCAGAAAAGATATTAGCAATATCATCAGCAGAAATGGCATTGTTCTCACCATTACCTAACCAGCTCTGCAGAACATTCGCTAAACCTGCACCATTAATAGATGATAATAGCTGTTCAAAGTTAACGCCTTGACCATTTTCATCGCCGCCAAGCAAACGAGACAGTGCAGATACAATTGAGCCCTGATTTAAACCACCCGTATTGGCTTGTGACTGGCTAAACAACTGCGCACCAATTTCTAAGATTTTTGTAATATCCATAAACACCCTCGTTTACCTTATTTAAAATAACTGACTTATTGATTCATTATGCCTGAGTAATGCGAAGTTTTTGTCCAGGGAAAATCAAATCTGGATTTTGAATAACTTCTTTGTTTTCTTCAAAAATTTGCTCGTATTTCGCACCGTTACCCAGTGTTTTTTCTGCAATTATCCACAAGCTATCGCCATCTTCAACGATGTAATAAGTCACATTTGCCATTTCTTCAGGTGCAGAAATATTATCAACAACGCTCTCGATACCCTGAGCATTACCCGCCATCAGAATCGCTTTTTCTCGTGCTGCAGCAGAATCTGCAGAACCAGACAGAGTTGCAACTCCATTTTCAACATTAACCTGAAGATCATTTACGCCAGGATTATTTTCTTCAATATGTTGAGTAATTTTGGCTGGTGCTTCATCTTCATTTGAAAACAGCTTCTTACCAATATCGCGAGCAAAATCTAATAAACCCATATTTCGTCCTTTATTTGCATTTTTATAATATTCGGATAATTGCAACAGAATCGTGGCACGACCACTAAAAGATAGCGTTCAGAGATAAGAGCTCAACTCTTACTTATGGAAATAAAATTGCATTGAAGAAAAACATAACCATAAGCGCCACTGCATCAGCACAAGTATAGTAAAGAGTTTAAAAAACGCACTCACATAAAATGTCAATCCAATGTAAAATATAAAACACCGTTTAAATAAAAATGAGTATTTGTTGGAAAAGCAGTCGATTTCTAATTTTTGGAATAAAAAAAGAGGCCTCAATGAGACCTCTTTACATTACCATAGGGGTTATGGTGTGAGATTAGTGGCTACGAATCCACTCATCCATATCTGATTTCAAGTTATCTGACTTAGTACCGAAGATTGCTTGAACACCGCTACCAGCAACAACAACGCCTGCAGCACCTAGTTTCTTCAATCGGTCTTGATCTACTTTATTTACATCAGCAACTGATACACGTAGACGAGTAATACAAGCGTCTAAGTTAGTAATATTGTCTTTACCACCAAATGCTGTTACTAGCTCTTGTGCCATTTCAGATTCAGAACCTGTAACCGCAGCTGAAGTATCTTCATCTTCACGACCAGGAGTCTTAAGGTCTAGTTTAGTAATCACTACACGGAACACTACATAGTAGATGATTGCGTAGATGATACCCATTACAGGGAATAACCATAGTTTCTGAGAGTTTGCTGATAGAACAACAAAGTCAATGAAACCGTGTGAGAATGAAGTACCGTGAACCATACCTAATAAGTTAGTTAACACATAAGCAGAACCTGCAAGGAATGCGTGGATAACGTATAGGATAGGAGCTACGAACATGAATGAGAATTCGATTGGTTCAGTAATACCTGTTAGGAACGAAGTTAGCGCAGCAGAAATCATGATACCGCCCACTTTCGCCTTGTTTTCAGGCTTAGCACAATGCCAGATAGCGATTGCAGCAGCAGGTAGACCAAACATCTTGAACATGTAACCGCCAGCTAGCTGACCAAAACCGTTACCAGCAAGACGAGTTGCTTCATTTGCTTCTAAGTAACAAGTTAGGATACCAGTACGAGCTTCGCCAGCTGCGTTCACACAGCTACCCGCTTCGAAGAAGAAAGGTACGTTCCAAACATGGTGTAGACCAAATGGGATTAGAGAACGTTCGATAATACCGTAGATACCAAATGCTACTGTTGGGTTCTGGTGTGCGGCCCAATCAGAGAATGCTGCGATACCTGCACCTACTGGCTGCCATACAACAGATAGAACAAGAGCAAGAGCAATCGCACAGAAACCAGTCATGATTGGCACGAAACGCTTACCAGCAAAGAAGCCTAAGTAATCAGGAAGCTGAATACGGAAGAACTTATTAAATGCCCATGCAGCGATACCACCAGTTAGGATACCACCTAGCACGCCTGTATCGATTTTATCTACGCCCATCACTTGCGCCATAACACCTAGTGTTGCAGCCATGATGCCGTAACCTACGATTGCAGCAAGACCTGCTACACCGTCATTGTTAGTAAAGCCAAGCGCCACACCTACTGCAAATAGTAGAGGCATTTGGCCAAACACAGAACCACCTGCCTGTGCCATAACTTGAGAAACGATATCTGGTAGCCAGCTAAAGTTAGCGGCACCAACACCAAGTAGAATACCAGCTACCGGCAAAACCGATACAGGCAGCATAAGTGCCTTACCGACTTTCTGCAGGCTAGCAAAAAGGTTTTTAAACATACTGAAGCTCCTGAGTGAGATGCTTTTATTGTTAGTGTGTAAAAACGAAGCGACATACCCCCGTAGTCATAATGCTTCATTTCGTGTTTATGTTTTTTTCAGCATATATGTAAGATGCGAAGCAAAATATAACGTGGGGTAAAAGATAAAAGCTATCGAAAGCAAAACTATAGTTTCAAAATATCGTTTCGATCACAGAGGTTCTAACAACAACTCATGAGCAACAGCTGTGTAATCCATTGATTTAAAATAAAAAAATAACAATAAAAACTATGACCGTTCTTTTGCTGTCCTTTTCCTTATTGCAACCTTTGTTACTTTATGTAACGAAGTAAGATAGCTTAAAATCTGGCTATTTTTAGAAAAACAACAATATCAAATAGTTACATCCTATATAACTAACTGATTTTAAATGAATTCAAATATTTACAACGTAAAATAAGTTTCATATTCAACATTTAGAATAGAAATGCGATATTAAATACCAGTTAAACATATATCAGCATGGTTAAACATTTTTTCGCATAAAATTCGCATAAAAAAAGCCACAGTATAGACTGTGGCTTTAATTGTCTTCTTGAATTATTTAACGCGATACAACGGTCGTATAATTTTTCTTGTCGTGCCATGGTAAGTGACTAAAGGCAAGAAACTGAGCGCCGCTGTAGAGCGCATACAGACCCAATGTCGCAACACATAAATAAATCTTGTTAAACTCTCGTTTTAGGTATCGCTCTTTGGTTAAAGTTTTTCCATCGGTTGAAACAACTTTAACACTGAGTAGGTATCGAGATAAGGATGTTCCAAGTAAACGGAAACACAACCATTGATATCCCATATAAATACCAATAAATAGCATCATAATACCAATAATTAACGCAAGTAATGTTGGCAAAGCCATCGCGTCATTAAGCGATATTTTCGCGCCGGTCCCTTTAGAGATATAAGCGATAATTCCTAAGTACAGATCTTGTGCAACCATGACAAACATTTGCACAATCGACAAATCGATCAGAAATGTACCTATTCGCTTATATTTCAGCGCGAAATTCATTACTTACCTAACTTAGAGTTAATCTGAGCTTTATAACCTGCGGCTTGTGCACCGTAGATAGCCTGAATACCAGTACCACCTACTTTAACTAAACCTTTAGCACCAAGCTCTTGAGTCCAGTATTGGTTATCTTTAACAAGATCGCCATTCTTAACGGTGATACGTAGACGAGTGATACAAGCATCAACATCTTCAATATTATCTTTACCACCTAATGCTTCAATCATCAGATCAATTTGATCATCGTCTGAACCTGCAGCGCCTGCAGCTTTAGATGCTTGGTAATCTTTCTTACGAACAACAGCAACTGCACTACCCTTACGGCCAGGAGTTTTAATGTCGTACTTCAAGATAAACCAACGGAATAGGAAGAAGTATAGCGGACCATAAATTACACCTAGTAGAGGAATGTAATACCAGTGGTTATTAGTACCCGTTAGGCCTGGAAGCATACCAAATAGTGCGAAGTCGATAAAACCACCACTAAATGTCATACCCACTTTCACGTGCAGCAAGTCCATAATCATAAATGATAGACCCGCTAGAGGTACGTGAATGAAGTAGTAAAGCGGAGCTGATAAGAATAGGAAAGTAAACTCAATTGGCTCTGTAATACCGGTTAAGAACGCAGTAAGAGCTACAGAGAACAGTAGACCACCAACTTCTTTTTTGTTTTCTTTATCTGCTACAGTGTACATCGCGTACGCAGCTGCAGGTAGACCAAACATCATGAATGGGAACTTACCACTCATAAAGTTAGTTGATGAGAAGTGAGAGTAATCACCATTCGCTAAAGAGCCAAAGAAGATGTTCTGAGTACCTTTATAAACATGACCTGCAATCTCAGCTGTACCACCAATTTCTGTCTGCCATAGAGGTAGATAGAATACATGGTGAAGACCGACAGGAATAAGAGCACGTTCAATAATACCAAAGATGAAAGAGGCAATATAACCGTGACCAGAGGCTGTCATTTCACCAAGCATTGCACCAATTGTACCAAAACCTGCACCGATGAATGGCCAGATAAATACAAGTGCAATACCGTAAAATAGTGCAGAGAATGCACTTACGATAGGTACGAAACGTGCGCCACCAAAGAAGCCTAGGAATTCAGGAAGCTTAATATCGTGGTATTTGTTATGTAAAACAACAGTGATACCACCAGCAATCAGACCACCAAACACGCCCATACTTAACGTATTGTGGATGCCCAACACATCAGCAAGCACACCCGTATAATGACTGCCCATCAATACAACAGTGTTATCTGCTGTATCAACCATACCAGCTACTGATAATGTTTTTGCAATCGCAACGTTCATTACCAAGTAGGCAATAGTTGCAGCTAGGGCAGCCGCGCCTTTTTCCGCACGAGCAAAACCAATTGCAATGGCAAGAGCAAACATTAGAGGTAAGTTAGCAAATACAATACCACCAGCGGCGGTCATGATTTGTAAGAAACTGTTTAAAACGGTACCGTCTTGCAAAATACCAATATTGTACGCTTCGATCATACTTTGGTTGGTAAAGCTACCACCAATACCTAGCATGATACCTGCTGCTGGTAGTAAGGCTATCGGAAGCATTACTGCTTGCGATAGTTTACTAAAGAAGGCTTTCATGAATTGTGTCTCCTCAACATCAACTTTGAAGTGATCTTAAATATTAAAAATAGCATCCAGCTCTATATAAATTTTACGATTATGCGATTACGCTTTAATAAACTACAGATTATGAATTTCGTATTTATATCTACTATTTTACTAAACCAATAGTTAATTAAATTCGCTATAATCACTCAGGCATACGCAAAAAAAAGCATACAATCCACATTCTGCTTTCATTCCGAAGTTGGATACTGTATTTGCCTGAGGAATCCTAAGCGTAAATATAGCTTGATGCCCATCACAATTTCCACGAAAAAGATAAACAACACAATTAAAATGTAAACCGGATCACACTTATAGAATTAATCAAACATTCACTCATTACCTTCCACAGAATAATTTAAAATTACATCAGCTTTTATTTTTTAATATCACATTTAGTTAAGTTTAAATAACCACCACACAGGATATTTTACACTCTAATAATATGGAGAGTTAGATTGCAGATATAAAAAAAGGAGCACTAAGCCCCCTTTTTGTTATTCAATTATATTCTTATTTACGTGTTGCAAATGAGAATAAGTTAAAGAAATTATCTGTGGTAACACTTTCTACTTCTTCAACCGAAACGCCTTTGAGTAAAGCAACATATTGAGCAACTTCACGAACATAAGCCGGTTGATTCTCTTTACCTCGGAATGGAACTGGAGCTAGGAATGGAGAATCAGTTTCAACCAAAAGACGCTCTAGCGGCAACTGCGCTACCACATTTTTCAAATCGCTTGATTTATTGAAGGTAACAATGCCTGAAATTGAGATATAAAAACCTAACTCAATAGCAGCCTGAGCAAATTCTAAATTTTCAGTGAAACAATGGATCACACCACCACATTTTTGTGCGCCCTCTTCTCGCAATATACGCAGCGTATCTTCTCGAGCCATTCGGGTATGAATAATAAGAGGTTTGTTTAATTCCACAGCTAGACGTACTTGCATACGAAATGCTTCTTGCTGTTTTTCTGCTAACTCTGGCTGATAAAAATAATCTAACCCGGTCTCACCGATAGCAATTACGCGATCATGGCTGGAAAAAGCTTTTAGCTGCTCGTAATCAAATCCTTCTTCAATATCAAGAGGATGAACGCCACATGATGCAAAAACATTATCGTACGGTTCGATCAATTCCATCATGGTTGGAAACCCTTGTAGAGTACAACCAATCGATAGAAAATATTCAACGCCACGTTCCTTGGCTTTCGTTAGTACATCATCAATCCCGGTGTGTAGTTCGCCATAGTTCAATTTATCTAAATGGCAATGTGAATCGACTAACACAATACTTTCCTCATAACTAATGAACGTGGAACCTTACAGCTTCAGAGCTCATTTTCTTTAAATTAACGTACTCATTAAGTAAAAATACCAGCAAATTTTACTTAATTAAGTATAAAACCAGTCAACCATTCAACAACCAGCAACTCGATATTTAGTCCACTATGACGTTCAAGCTTGCGATGTAGTTCATTCAGTTTTTGGATTTGATCTATCACTACATGAATCGGTAAAACAGCAGCAACCTGGTGAACCAGAGCCAAAGATTCATTATGGACAAAACCTGATTGAACACCTTGTTGGACTTTTAAACAATCGACTAAAAAATAGCTCAACCATTTCAAACTTGCGATACCATCTTGCGTACAGAGCGCAGCAAGATCGTAAATCCCAATATGAGGAGGTTGAACAAAAGCCGTGAAGGTTTTAATCAAATTAACATGACGGATATCCATGCCATTTTCGACAAAATTTAAAGAGGCTATCGGTGCGCCATTATTTAAATTTACTGCTTCAGTTGAAATGGACTGCATTAACTGATTTTCAACCCAACGTTGAGTATCTTTACTATTTGGTGTAGGCAATCGCCATTTGTTACAACGACTCACAATCGTCGGTAACAGATTATCTAAAGACCGAGCGGTAAGAATAAATTGGCAACCAGCAGGAGGCTCTTCTAATGTTTTCAAAATAGCATTAGCGCCAGCTTCGCCCATTGCATCAGCCTCTTCAATAAGAATCACGCGTTGGCCGCCAAGCTGTGAGGTTTCAACAGCCCAACGATTAGACTGACGAACCGCATCAACGCCTATCTGCTTACCTTCTTGTTCCGGCTTAATCACATGAAAATCAGGATGGTTACCCGCAGCAAAAAGTTTACAGCTGTGACACACACCACAGGCTTGATGATCATTATTCTGGCACAGAACGGTTTGGGCAAGTTCACGAACTAAGGCATCTTGCCCACTACCTTTAGCAGCAAGCAATAAAATAGCGTGGTGGAAACGCTTTTGCAGTAACAGTTGCTGCCAATTTTGCCATACACTCTGTTGCCATGGGTAAATCATTTACTGCTGCTCCAACCATTGTGTCAAAGCGCTAGAGATATCCGCCGTTACCGCTTCTAAAGACTGACTAGCATCAATAATAACTGTATTCGGATCTTGCTCTGACAACTCAAGAAAACGCGCTCGAGCACGATGGAAAAAGTCGATATTCATTTGTTCAATACGATCAAGTGCCCCGCGTCCACGAGCTCGCTGTAAACCAAGCGCAGGATCAATATCCATATATATTGTAAAATCAGGACAAAAATCACCAAGTACGGTATTACGCAGATTCATCATTAACTGCTGTTCAAAACCACGGCCACCACCTTGATATGCCTGAGAAGACATGTCATGACGATCACCAACAACCCAGCGTCCCTGTGCTAAAGCCGGTTTTATCACATTATCGACTAACTGAATACGAGCGGCATAAAGCAGTAGTAGTTCAGCCATATCGGTTAACGGCTCATCTGGATGCCCTTCTTTAACTAATGCTCGCATCTGTTCAGCAAGTGGTGTACCACCAGGCTCACGAGTTGCCACAGGATCATGAATACCATGTTCAGCAAGTACATTAATAACTTGTGATATTGCTGTACTTTTACCAGCCCCTTCAAGGCCTTCAATTACGATAAATTTTCCGTTCATTTGTTTCTTAATGTTCTTAAATACTGACGCACAGCACGATTATGCTCTGCCAATGTTTTTGAAAATGTATGCCCACCTTTACCATTAGCAACAAAGTACAAGTATTGCGTTTGTGCTGGATGTACCGCGGCTAAGATAGATGCTTTACTTGGCATGGCGATAGGAGTTGGCGGTAGACCGAAAATAACATAGGTATTGTATGGTGTTGGCGTTGTTAAGTCGCGTTTGCGAATATTGCCATCGTATTTATCACCCATACCGTAAATAACCGTAGGATCTGTCTGCAATCGCATCCCCTTCTCTAAACGATTAGTAAACACAGACGAAACAACATCACGCTCAGAGTCAACAGCAGTCTCTTTTTCGATGATCGACGCCATGATTAATACATCATAAGGAGTTTTTAGTGGCAGATCTTTTTCTCGACCTTGCCATGCATTTTCTAATACCGATTCCAACTTATTGTGAGCACGTTTAAGAATATCAAGATCACTCATACCAGCCGTATAATTATACGTTTCTGGTAGCATATAGCCTTCTAGCTTATTGGTGTCAATATTCAGCGCCTTTGCAATTTCAGCTTCAGACAAACCAACGGTTTCATGCTGCATTTCAGGTGCTTGCTGCAGTTCTTTTAGCCATTCACTAAAACGCTCGCCTTCAACGAGAGTAATCGAGAATTGATGCTCTTTTCCAGAACCGATTAATGTCAGTAACTGCTGTAATGTCATTTTCGATTCAACTAGGTAACTACCGGCTTTCAATTGCAATAATTCAGGCTCTACATGGCCAATCCAACGATACCATTGTGAGGCGGGAATGATATCCTGCTTCTCAAGTTGATTTAACAAACTGCGAAAGCTTGTGCCAGGTTTAACAGTAATCAACTCTTTCTGTTCTGTTGTTACTGGTTGAGATAGAGATGCCATCACTTCCTGATAGGCAAAAACAACGCCCCCTGCTGCTATTACGCCCAAGAGCACTATCACAATCATTAATTTTTTTAGCACGCTGTTAACCCCTTTATAAGCGCATTTAATAGCTGACGTTGATGAAATGTCTGATTTTCAATTTGATTAATTGGTACTAACGACATTAACGCATTAGTAATAAAGACTTCTTCAGCCCCCATAATCTCCTCAATAGGAGCATCAATAAATTCTAGTTGATAAGGCAGTGTCTGTATCAGCTCAATTACTTTTCGTCTCACTACGCCATGAACACCAGCAAATTTAAGTGTTGGAGTAAAAACCTTGCAACCTTTTCGCCAAAAGATATTCGCGACACTGGTCTCAGTAATATTGCCATTAAGATCAAGAACAAGGCCATCTAGCCAATGGTTATTTTCAATTTCTTGTTTTAATAAGACTTGTTCTAATCGATTAAGGTGTTTCCAACCAGCAAGCATGGGGGCAAGACCTAAACGCTGGGAACACACACCTAAACAAATCCCTTGCTGTTGCCATTGAGAATAATGTTCGGGCCATGCAAAGGTTGTAATAATCACTTGTGTTTGAGAGCAATCTTGGCCGCTATAACCACGACCACCAGAGCCTCTAGAGATCAGTATCTTAATACCACCTTTCTCTTTGAATTTCTGAGCTAGTACGAACACCTCTTGGGTAATATGTTGCCAATTTGGCGCGCTTATCGCGAAGTAAGCCAAGGTATCTTGTAACCGCTGGAGATGAAAGTCCCACAACTGAGGCTGGCCATCTATCACCAAAATTGTTGTAAAGCAGCCATCACCATATTGTGTTGCTCGATCGCTTATCGATAAAGAATGCTGTTGTTGACCGTTAACCCAAGCCAAATTCAATCCTTAGAAACCACTTTTCAGATAAAAAAACAGCCCGGTACTAATACCGAGCTGACTTATCATATCAGGTTAATTGCTTTATTTCTCGCGGTGATAAGCTAAGAAATCGTCAATTAATCCGATTCAATTAGATTTTCTTAAACAGAAGCGAACCGTTAGTACCACCGAAACCAAATGAGTTACATAGAGCATACTCAAGGTTTACGTCACGAGCAGTACCTGGTACGTAGTCTAGGTCACAACCTTCGCCTGGGTTATCAAGGTTAATTGTTGGTGGAACAACCTGATCAACTAGAGTTAGTGCTGTGATGATTGCTTCAACAGAGCCCGCTGCACCTAGTAGGTGGCCGGTCATAGATTTGGTTGAAGAAACCATTACTTTATCAGCAGCACTACCCATAGCGCGTTTGATGCCTAGAGTTTCAGCAACATCACCAGCGGGTGTTGATGTACCGTGTGCATTGATATAGCCAAGTTGATCAGCATTAATACCAGCATCACGTAGACATGCTTCCATAGCAAGTGCACCGCCTGAACCGTCAGCACTTGGAGAAGTCATGTGATAAGCATCGCCACTCATACCAAAGCCGACGATTTCTGCATAAATTTTAGCGCCACGTGCTTTTGCGTGTTCGTACTCTTCCAGTACCATCACACCTGCACCATCACCTAGAACAAAACCATCACGGTCTTTATCCCATGGGCGAGAAGCTGCTTGAGGATCATCATTACGAGTTGATAGCGCTTTAGCTGCTGCAAAGCCACCCATGCCTAATGGTGTTGATGCTTTTTCTGCACCACCAGCAACCATAGCGTCTGCATCACCGTATGCGATCATACGTGCCGCATGGCCAATGTTATGAAGGCCTGTTGTACACGCGGTAGAGATTGCAATGTTTGGACCACGAAGACCAAACATGATAGACATGTGGCCCGCAATCATATTAACAATAGTTGATGGAACGAAAAATGGGCTGATCTTACGAGGGCCTTTTTCCATCAGAGCTTGATGACCAGCTTCAATTAAGCCAAGACCACCAATGCCAGAACCGATAGCAACACCGATGCGCGCTGCATTTTCATCTGTAACTTCAATGCCAGAATCTTTCAATGCTTGCACGCCAGCTGCGATACCGTATTGGATAAATAGATCCATTTTACGAGCATCTTTTTTCGACATGTAATCTTCGCAATTGAAGTCTTTTACCATGCCTGCAAATTGTGTAGCAAAACCTGTTACATCAAAATGCTCGATAGTGCTAATGCCGCTAGTACCTGATAGAAGTGCTTTCCATGAATCTTCAACAGTATTACCAACCGGTGTTAGCATGCCCATGCCAGTTACAACAACACGACGCTTTGACACGATTAATATCTCCGGAATTGAGGGGTAAAAATAAGGTAGAAAAGAAATCAGGCGGCCATGAGGACCGCCTGGAAGTGTTCTGAATTACTCAGCAGCGCTATTAACGTAGTCGATAGCAGCTTGAACTGTAGTAATCTTCTCAGCTTCTTCGTCTGGGATCTCTGTGTCGAATTCTTCTTCAAGAGCCATAACTAGTTCAACTGTGTCTAGAGAGTCAGCGCCTAGATCGTCAACAAAAGATGATTCGTTCTTAACTTCAGACTCGTCAACGCCTAGTTGCTCAACGATGATTTTTTTTACGCGTTCTTCGATGTTGCTCATACTAATATATTTCCTTAACAAGAATTCGCTAATGCGATTTGTTGTAGTTTATTCATTACTACAAAAGTTGCAACACTCATTGTTGCTGGTCAAACCACGATTTTCAATGAAAAACCACTTAATTGGACCTTTTTCGCCGAGAATTGCATCTTTTGTGCTTAAATCATGTACATGCCGCCGTTTACGTGCAAAGTTTCGCCCGTAATATAAGCAGCATCATCAGAGGCTAAAAATGCAACAGCTGCTGCAATTTCACGCGGATCACCTAAACGACCTGCTGGAACATTCGCTAATGTTGCAGCGCGTTGATCATCATTTAGTGCGCGAGTCATATCCGTTTCAATGAAACCAGGAGCGACAGCGTTTACAGTAATACCACGAGAAGCAACTTCACGAGCCATTGACTTAGTAAAGCCTAATAGACCTGCTTTTGCTGCTGCATAGTTAGTTTGACCTGCGTTGCCCATTGTACCAACAACAGAGCCAATACTGATAATACGACCATTACGCTTCTTCATCATCGCACGCAAAACTGCTTTTGATAGACGGAAGATAGACGTTAGGTTGGTATCCATGATGTCTTGCCACTCGTCATCTTTCATACGCATTAGCAAGTTATCACGCGTAATACCCGCGTTGTTCACTAGGATATCAACATCACCAAAAGTCTCTTTGATTTGCTTCAATACTGCTTCAATTGACTCAGGAGACGTAACATTTAATGCCATACCTTGACCTTTATCACCAAGGTATGCACTGATCGCTTCAGCGCCACTTTCTGAGGTTGCCGTACCAATAACGGTTGCGCCACGCTCAACAAGAATTTCTGCGATTGCACGGCCGATACCACGGCTAGCACCTGTTACTAGAGCAATTTTTCCTTCAAGGCTCATCAGTAGTCCTCTTTCAGATCTCAGATTACTTAGCTAGAGCTGCGTCTAATGATGCAATATCATTAACAGCAGAACCGCCAAGTGAACGATTAATACGTTTAGTTAGGCCAGTCAGTACTTTACCTGGACCCATTTCAAGTAATTCTTCAATACCTTCTGCTGCCATACGCTCAACAGACTCAGTCCAACGAACTGGACCATAAAGTTGTTTTACAAGCGCAAGTTTGATTGCAGCAGGATCAGTTTCAGTTGCAACATCAGCATTATTGATCACAGGGATCGCTGGAGTATTGAATGTCATATTTTCAAGAGCTACTGCTAGTTTGTCAGCAGCAGGCTTCATTAGTTCACAATGAGATGGAACTGAAACTGGTAGAAGTAGTGCTCGTTTAGCACCGGCTTCTTTACACAAAGTATTTGCTCTATCAACGGCTTCTTTGTTACCCGCGATAACAACTTGACCTGGAGAGTTAAAGTTTACAGGCGAACATACCTGATCTTCTGCCGCATCAGCACACGCTTTTGCAATAGCATCATTATCTAGACCAATAATTGCAGACATCGCACCAACACCCGCAGGTACTGCTTCTTGCATTAATTGACCACGTAGTTCAACTAACTTAACTGCTTCTTTAAAATCAATAACGCCCGCGCATACAAGTGCAGAGTACTCACCTAAGCTATGGCCAGCAAGAACAGTTGGTTGCTCACCACCCTTCTCTTGCCATACACGCCAAATTGCAACAGAAGCGGTTAATAATGCTGGCTGAGTACGATGCGTTTGATTAAGATCTTCAGCAGGACCATTTTGAACTAGAGCCCATAGGTCGTAACCTAGAACTTCAGATGCTTCGGCAAATGTCGCTTGAACAATTGGAAACTGCTCAGCCAGTTCAGCAAGCATACCTACAGCTTGAGAACCTTGACCTGGAAAAACAATCGCGAACTTAGACATTCGAGAATCCTTATTGATTTAACTGCCTGTTACTTCATCGTAAAATAAGCAGCTTGAAATATTATCTACTGTGCCAACTGATTAAAATCAAGGTTAAAAAGCGGCACAGCATCCATGAATTTAGCAACCAGTTAAAACTTAACCAGTGCAGAGCCCCAGGTAAAACCACCACCAAAGGCTTCGAGTAATAACGTCTGACCACGTTGGATACGACCATCACGAACAGCTTCATCCAATGCAGTTGGCACTGTTGCAGCTGAAGTATTACCGTGGCGATCTAATGTCACAACAACTTGGTCTAAAGACATAGATAATTTCTTCGCTGTGGCTGAAATAATACGTAAATTAGCCTGGTGAGGAACTAACCAATCTAGCTCAGATTTATCCATATTATTTGCAGCAAGAGTATCTTTAACTAAGTTTGATAACTGAGTTACCGCAACTTTAAATACTTCATTACCAGCCATATATAGCCAGTTATCATCGCTAAAATCTTCACCATGCTCAGGAATACCAAGACTTAGCAGGCCACCAAAATGACCATCAGCATGGATATGAGTCGATAAAATACCCGGCTCTTCACTTGCACCAACAACAACCGCACCTGCAGCATCACCAAATAAGATGATTGTTGAACGATCAGTTGGATCACATTTATGCGACAATGCATCAGCACCAATTACCAACACATTTTTCGCCATGCCGGTTTTAATGTGTTGATCGGCAATGCTCAGTGCATACATAAAGCCAGAACATGCCGCAGACAGATCAAATGCTGGGCAGCCTTTAATATCGAGCATTCCCTGAACCTGACATGCAGCAGAAGGGAAAGAGTGACTCGCACTGGATGTTGCCATGATAATAAGATCGATATCTTCTTTGGCAATACCAGCCATATCAATTGCATTTAATGATGCTTGATATCCCATGACTGCGACGGTTTCTTCGGTGTTAGCGATACGACGCTCACGAATACCAGTACGCGCAACAATCCACTCGTCATTCGTTTCTACCATTTGCTCTAAGTCAGCGTTAGTACGAACTTGAGCTGGCAGGTAGCTGCCTGTACCTAAAATTTTGCTATACATGAAGACTAATAGTGCCTCTCGAGTAAGACTTCTTCCAAACGGTTACTGATTTTTGTTGGTATTTGTCGTTCAACCTCGTACACCGCTTCACTGATTGCGTTGGTAAATGCGGTTATATCTGCACTTCCATGGCTTTTTACTACAATACCACGCAATCCTAACAGACTTGCCCCATTATACTGGTCGGGGTTCAACTGCTTGAGGCTGTCAAATAGGTCACTAAACAACCATTTGGCAAGAATTTGTTTAAACTTACTGGTTCCTACGGCTTGGCGAATCCGGTCAATAAAGAGATGAGCCACCCCTTCACTGGTTTTTAGACTAACGTTTCCGACAAAGCCATCACAGACGATAACATCAGCTAATCCAGAATAAAGCTTGTCGCCTTCTATATAGCCAATGTAGTCAATATCATCACACTGACTTAACATTTCAGCACAACGTTTGACTAAATCATTGCCTTTGATTTCTTCTTCACCAATATTAAGTAAAGCGACGCGAGGTTTACCAGATAACCACTGCTCTGCTAAAACGGCTCCCATTACCGCAAACTGGAATAATGTGTCGGAATCGCACGAAACATTTGCCCCTAGATCAAGAATCCAAGTTTTAGTGGCTGCAGCAGTTGGAATAGCAGAAACTAGAGCGGGACGATCGATGCCAGGTAATTGTTTGAGGATATATCGAGACAGTGCCATTAGTGCACCAGTATTGCCAGCACTGACACAAGCGTCAGCGTTACCTTCAGAGACAGCTTCAAGAGCCATTCTCATAGAAGAACCATGGCTTCGGCGTAATGCTTGAGAAGGTCGAGCATCATTTGCAATAGCGCTATTGCTATGCACAATGGTAATTCGAGGATGGTTGAGTTGGTTTAGGAGAGTCAGCTGTGTAGTGATCGCACTCTGATCACCGAATAAGGTTACTTTGAGCTCCGGGAAGTGCAACAGTGCCTGCACAACGGCAGGCACTGTTACTTGAGGACCGAAATCCCCGCCCATTGCATCGAGTGCAACGGTTAGACCCATAAAGGTTCAACCTTACTTGTTGATAACCTTACGGCCACGGTAGAAACCGTCAGCAGTCATGTGGTGACGTAGGTGAGTTTCACCACTTACAGCGTCTACAGATAGTGCTGCAGTTGTTAGTGCATCGTGAGAACGACGCATACCACGTGCTGCGCGTGATTTCTTGCTCTTTTGTACGGCCATTAACCCTACTCCTGTTAAATTTTTACTTCTTAAGATTTTTCAATACTGCAAACGGATTCGGACGCTCATCAGCAACGGGGATCTCACCAAAAGACATGTTCGCTGAACCAACATTACAGTCGGCATCATCGTGCATAGCAACTTGAGGTAATTCTAGAATCATCTCATCTTCGATAAGTTCAACTAGGTTGATCTCGCCATTTTCGTCGACTTGAGTCGGCTCATAGGCTTCCGGTAGCTCGTCTTCCGCATTCATATTGCGAACTGGACTATAACAGAATTCAACACTGATTGTGTGCTGAAATTCTTCCTGACATCGCTGACAGGTCAACATCACTTCAACTTCTGCACTTCCGCGCATAAAAGGAATACGACGTTGGTCCAAATCAAAAGACAAGGTGACGTTTGCATCACTTATTACGCCATCAGTGGATTCAGCTAAACGCTTCAGATTTCCGATAGTGATGATGCCATCATAATCGAGTTTTTTCTGAGCTGCGCGAACTGGATCGACCTTCAGCGGCAATTTTACCTTTTGCATAGGGCGCGAATATTAGCCTTATAGTCTGTTTGAGTCAAAGGAAATGTGTCCGAATTAACAGCTTTTAGTCAATAATCGTACTGATCAAAAGCTCAAACTCGCTATGACAACATAATCCATCGCAAAATTAAATTAATTGTTAACGAGTCATGCACTTGGTTAGAAAAAAACCAGATTAGAAAGACCCATCACTGCCAATTTAAAATCGAGGCAAAAATACACCTCATCACTTCGGAGTTCAATCAGAAACTGCTTTAAAGATTCTCTTTATCTCAAAGTCAAAACTTAGGTACACTCCCTCACCATTGATACTCAGACAACATTACGTTCTAGTAAGGATTGTTATGCCTCAACCGTTACTTTTAGCTTCGACCTCAACTTATCGCCAAGCTTTACTCAAAAAATTTGGTTACCCCTTTGAAGTAGCCAGTCCAAATATTGATGAAACAGCTCAAGAGAACGAAACTGCACAACAATTGGTATTGCGCCTAGCTCAAGAAAAAGCAAAAGCATGCGCAAAAGATTATCCCACACACCTTATTATAGGCTCAGATCAAGTCTGTGTTATTGATGGGAAAATCATTGGCAAGCCTTTAACCGAAGAAAAAGCGTGTCAACAACTCAAACAAGCAAGTGGACAAACCATTACCTTTTACACCGGCCTTGCTTTATATAATGCTCAATCGGGAGAGTGCCACAGTCTTTGTGAACCTTTCCACGTACATTTTCGAGAACTCACCGATGAGGAAATCCAACATTATGTTCGTCGGGAGCAGCCCCTATATTGTGCGGGAAGTTTTATGTGCGAAGGATTAGGTATTGCTCTTTTTGAGCGCTTAGAAGGACGAGACCCAAATACGTTAGTAGGCCTACCCTTGATTGCTCTACGTGAACTGCTGGCAAAAGAGGGAATCGATATCCTTACCAGTCAATCACGCTAAAAAGACAAAAGGAGTATCCTAATGGTACTCCTTTTGTTGATGTACTGCTTATCAATAGAAAATCAAATTAATGGACGATTAAGACATCGTGCGTAATTTTTCTAAGCAGCGTTCTAATTTAGGTTCCATTGGTGCATTAATTTCCATTGCCTCATCCGTGCTTGGATGAGTAAATTGGATATTTGCAGCATGTAAAAATAGACGATTTAACCCGGTTTTCTTGGTATAGGCATCAAAACGTGGATCACCATAACGATCATCCCAAGCAATTGGATGACCAGTATATTGGCAGTGGACACGAATCTGATGCGTACGGCCAGTTACAGGGCTTGCTTGAACTAAAGTTGCCTGGTGGAAGCGTTCTAAAACTTTGAATCGAGTATCTGACGGTTTACCATTTGGATTAACTCGGACAATGCTATTCACTTCATTTTTCAGTAGCGGTGCAGTTACCTTTTTGCACGACGCTTTCCACTCGCCCATCACAAGGGCAAAATAATACTTCTGAACCGTTTTATTACGGAACTGCTCTTGTAAACGGCGTAATGCTGAACGCTTCTTTGCAACCAATAAAATACCAGAAGTATCTCGGTCAATACGGTGTACTAGCTCTAAGAAGCGAGCATCTGGACGTAATGCACGAAGCGCTTCAATCGCACCGAACTTCAAGCCACTACCACCATGTACCGCTGTACCCGATGGCTTATTTAATACCAATAAATGATCATCTTCATAAATAATGCATGACTCAAGTTCAGCCACTTTATTTAGATTGGTACTGATCGGTGCTTGATCCTCTTTTTCGGGAATCGATACAGGAGGAACACGAACCAGATCACCATCTTGCAACTTATATTCAGGTTTGATGCGTTTTTTGTTTACTCGCACCTCACCTTTGCGCAAAATGCGGTAGATCATACTTTTAGGTACGTTTTTAAGCCTAGCACGCAGGAAATTATCTATGCGCTGTCCGGCAAAGTCATCGCTAATTTCGATGAATTGTACTTTAGGTTTAACTTCTGTCATGAGTGTGATTATAAGCCTAATGAAGCAATGCAGCTCTGCCAGTATCGGCAAAGTTATGAACACGATTAATGGAAGGGAGTGTACCACTTTTCTTACTTTGATGAGATGTTTTCGCAGAAAATGATTGGCTAAATGGTCATCATTGAAAGTTCATTGGCTCAATAACGCAAATAATCCAGATTGCCGCTCTAGTGGCTCCCTGCTATTATTGCGTACTGTAGTAGGATAACAAGCCTACTTTTATAACAAGATGAATAAAATATCATCACAATAATTATTTTTTACACAACTCTAGCGAAAACCGCTGCATATGGCATAAGACGGAAACGTTTCGCGGAGTAACTTTTAGTGTCCGATTACAGATTTTTTTGGTGTGACAGATACGACCGCTTTGTCGGTGATGCCAGCTACAATTTAGAGACTTAACCGTCTGCAAGTAGTTGGTTTAAATAGTGTAGCCAGAGAGCACTCCTGTTTTTCCAACCGTGAGGTTGTACCCGTATATCAGTCTTGGAGTCCGGCACCACCATAAAAAAACTGTCATTCGCTCACTAAGACAATGACAATTAATGAGTAAATATAAATGAAAAGAATGTTGATTAACGCAACTCAGAAGGAAGAGTTGCGCGTCGCATTAGTTGACGGTCAGAAGCTATTTGATCTTGATATCGAAAGCCCTGGTCATGAATCTAAGAAAGCAAACATCTATAAAGGCCGCATCACACGCATCGAACCAAGCCTGGAAGCAGCGTTCGTTGACTATGGTGCAGAGCGTCATGGTTTTCTACCTCTAAAAGAAATCGCGAAAGAGTACTTCCCACAAGATTATTCTTACCAAGGTCGTCCAAACATTAAGGAAGTCCTAAAAGAAGGTCAGGAAGTTATCGTTCAAGTCGATAAAGAAGAGCGCGGTAACAAAGGTGCAGCCTTAACTACATTCATCTCTCTTGCTGGTAGCTACTTAGTTCTTATGCCAAACAACCCTCGTGCAGGCGGTATTTCTCGTCGAATCGAAGGTGAAGAGCGTACGCAACTAAAAGCGGCGTTAAGCACATTAGAACTGCCTCACGGTATGGGTCTAATTGTACGTACCGCAGGTGTTGGTAAATCAGCTGAAGAGTTAGAGTGGGATTTAAATGTTCTGTTAAATCACTGGAGTGCAGTGAAAGAAGCGGCTGACGCTCAACCTGCCCCATTCCTAATTCACCAAGAAAGTAATGTGATTGCTCGTGCAATTCGTGACTATCTACGTCGAGATATCGGTGAAATCTTAATCGACAGTCCAAAGATTTTTGAACGCGCTCGCGATCATATCAAATTGGTTCGTCCAGATTTTATCTCTCGTGTTAAACGTTACGAAGGCGAAGTTCCACTATTTAGCCACTACCAAATTGAAAGTCAGATTGAATCCGCGTTCCAGCGCGAAGTTCGTCTACCTTCTGGTGGCTCTATCGTAATTGACCCAACAGAAGCATTAACCTCTATCGATATCAACTCTGCACGCGCAACAAAAGGCGGAGATATCGAAGAAACAGCATTACAAACTAACCTTGAAGCGGCAGATGAAATTGCTCGTCAATTACGTCTTCGTGACCTTGGTGGCCTAGTTGTTATCGACTTTATCGATATGACTCCGGTTCGCCATCAGCGTGAAGTAGAAAACCGTTTACGCGAAGCTGTTCGTATGGACCGCGCACGTGTACAAATTGGTCGAATTTCTCGTTTTGGTCTATTGGAGATGTCACGTCAGCGCCTAAGCCCATCCCTAGCAGAAGCAAGTCATCATGTATGTCCTCGCTGTACAGGTACGGGTGTTGTTCGTGATAACGAATCACTGTCTCTATCTATTCTTCGCTTAATTGAAGAAGAAGCATTAAAAGATAACAGCTCACAAGTATTAGCTATTGTGCCTGTTGCTATTGCATCTTACTTATTAAACGAAAAACGTCGTTCAGTTCAACACATTGAAAAATATCACGATGTTCGTGTCATTATCGTACCGAACTCAGATATGGAAACACCACACTTTGAAGTTTCTCGTGTGCGTGAAGGTGAAGAACAAGAAGCACTGTCATACCGCATTCCAAAATTACTTGCAGCACAGCGTGAAGCAGAGACTCAAGAACCTGTACAGCCTGAGCGCGTAATTAAGAAGCGTGAAGAACCTGTACTTCAAGGTTTTACTGCACCAAAAGAGCCTGCGCCAATTGCTAAGCCAGCCGCTTCTAAACTAGCAGTGCAACAACCAAGTATTTTCAACCGTATTTTCTCAGCCATTGCAAACTTCTTCTCAAGCCATATGAGCAAGAAAGAAGAAGAGCAACAACCTCAAGAAAATACGAACAATCGTCGCAATAATAACCGTCGCAACGATCGTAATGACAATCGCCGTAACGATAATCGTCGCAATGACAACCGTCGTAACGATAACCGCCGCAATAATCGTCAACAAGATTCAGAGCAGCGCGACAATCGTAACAACGAACGTCAAGAAAAAGACAACACTCGTAACAATGAGCAACGTCAGAACAATCGTCGTCGTAATAACGAACGCAATAATGACCGTAATAACGACAAAGCGACTAAACAAGACCAGCGTCAACAGCAACAAGCTGAGAAGCCTCAAAAAACGCAGCAGCAGCGTCAACGAGACGAAGAGAAAGAGCTAAAGCGCCAAGCTCGTAAAGAAGAGATCCAAGCGCAGAAGCAACAACGTCGTCAAGAGATGCAAAAAGAGAAAACTGAAAAGCAAAATCTTGAAGCTCAGCGTGAGAATGAAGAAAAAACAGCAAAAGTAAAACAACGCCGTCAACGTCGTCAGCTACAGAAGAAAGTTCGTATTGATGACCAACAAGATGTTGTTGAAGCTATTGAAGTATCATCAACTGCAACAGCAGAAGCGAAACCATCACCACTAATGGAAATGGGTACCGCAATGGCTAAAGCAGCTCAAGATGAAGTTAAGACTCAAGCTGTTGATATGCCAACTGCACCAGAGATGGAAGAAGCGGAAGATCAAGAGGATGCACCTCAACGTCGTAACCGTCGCTCTCCTCGTCATTTACGTGCAAGTGGTCAACGCCGCCGTCGCATGCGTGATACTCGAGTTGAAAAACCTGAGCACGTAACGCACGAAGATGTGAAGATGGTGCCAATTGATATGATGGCAACAGATTCTGTTGATGCTCTAAACGACATTGAAAATACGGTATCTATCGTTGAGAAACCAAAATCAATTCAACGTCGTCCAGCAACAGGCGTAGCGTCTCCTGAAATGGCAATGGGCAAAGTATGGCCTCGTCATACTAAACCAGCGGTTGCAGCTGCAGAAGTGATTGAAGAAACCGTTGTAGAGCCTGAGCTAGACTTAGCGCAAGCTGAAGCTGCAATGGATAACGTGCTAACTCCTGCAATCATTGAAACACAACAGATTGCAGAAGTAGAAGCGGTTGAGACTGTCGTACGCACAGGTGTGGCAATGCCGGAACTTGCTATGGGTAAAGTATTCCCTATGCGCGCGGTAGAAGAGACACAACCCGTCGTTTCTCTTACTGAAGAAGTAGAGGCTGAGGCTCCAGTTTTAGAACAAACTGAAGAGGTTATTGTTGAAGCAGCTCCTGTTGTTAAAGAGAAAGAAGAAGCGGTTATTGAGACCACAATTTCTCTTGCGCCAACAAAAGTGAAAGCAACAATGGCAACAAATCCTCGTGGCTTCCATGCAACTGCACCAATGGCAAAAGCTCCTGCTCCTGTATCAATGGGTCACGCAGAAACTGTTGCTGTTGCACCAACACGCGATCTTGCAACTAGCCGTCCTGCGGGCAGTCAAGTTGCAACAAACCGCGCAAGTGCACCAATGACAAAGCCAAACTTTAACTAAGTTAGAGTCTACGCCAATACAAAAACCACACTCATTTGAGTGTGGTTTTTTTATGCGCATGCCCCACCAATGATTGTTCTCTCCCTTAACATTTCTAAATTTTCATCCTTAGGTTTAAATTTCCCACTAAACTAAGAAAAACAAAACCAACCTTTGTATAAAATAAGTTTAGTCACTTATAACTATGGAAAACATTAACAACAGTTAAGTATTTCCTGAATAAAAGTTGAACTAAATCACATATTTCTATAGTATCTAGCGCTTTATATGTGCATAAATCAATCGGACTAGAGCAAAACTTAATAAAATGTTTGAATTCCCATCTTTTTCGCGTCAATCCGTCAAAAATGACATCTTATCAGGGCTTACTGTCGCGTTAGCACTGATCCCTGAAGCCGTAGCCTTTGCCTTTGTTGCTGGCGTAGACCCTATGGTTGGCCTATACGCAGCTTTCATTGTCGGTCTAGTTACTGCAATCCTTGGCGGTCGTCCAGGCATGATTTCAGGCGCTACTGGTGCAATGGCCGTTGTCATGGTAAGTCTTGTTGCTGATCACGGCATCCAATACCTTTTTGCTGCCATCATGCTTGCTGGTGTATTCCAAATTTTGGCGGGGGTATTCAAACTGGGGAAATTTATCCGAATGGTGCCACACCCAGTAATGATAGGCTTTGTAAACGGCCTAGCGATTGTCATTTTCTTAGCTCAGTTAGGACAATTTAAAGTCACCAATGCCGCAGGTCAGCTAGAGTGGATGCAAGGGACCCAACTCTACATTATGTTAGGTTTAGTCGCTTTAACGATGGCAATTATCTACTTCTTACCAAAGCTTACCAAAGCTGTGCCCTCTTCTCTTGTTGCCATTTTAACCGTTACGGCTTTGGTTCATGTTGTCGGTCTAGACTCTCGCACTGTTATTGATTTTGTCCGCTCAATGAGTGGCAATCCAAATGCAACTCTTGCAGGTTCATTACCCACTTTTGCCCTACCTGAAGTTGGCTTTAACCTAGAAACATTACGCATTATTCTTCCATATTCATTGATCCTTGCAGCTGTAGGACTTATTGAGTCACTGCTAACGCTTACCGTTATTGATGAAATGACAGGAACTCGCGGACATGGTAATCGCGAATGTATGGGACAAGGTGTTGCCAATATCACCTGTTCTGTATTCGGTGCTATGGGTGGTTGTGCCATGATTGGCCAGTCAATGATCAACATTAACTCGGGTGGTCGTGGTCGCTTATCGGGTATTACCGGCGCAGTAGGACTGATGCTTTTTGTTCTCTTTGGCGCACCTCTAATTGAAATGATCCCAGTAGCAGCCCTAGTTGGTGTTATGTTCATGGTGGTTATTGGCACATTTGAGTGGGCAAGCTTTAAGATGATGCGTAAAGTACCAAAGCACGACTTCTTTACCATTATTCTTGTAACATGCGTTACCATTGCTGCCGATCTTGCCGTTGCCGTATTAGTTGGCGTTATCTACTCCGCTCTAGTCTTTGCTTGGAATCATGCAAAACGTATTTATGCCTCGACTCATACGGATGAAAACGGTGCAAAAATTTATCGTGTTAACGGTCCTTTGTTCTTTGGCTCTGCAGCTCACTTCCTAGAGCTATTTGATGCGAAAAATGATCCCAACAACATCATCATAGATTTTGCTCAATCACGAGTTGCTGACCACTCTGCCATTGAAGCCATCGACACCATAGCTGAACGCTATGCAAATCAAGGTAAGACTCTGCATATTAAACACTTAAGCCCTGAGTGCCGCTCTTTACTTAAAAAAGCTGGTAACCTGGTGGAAGTGAATATGCTAGAAGATCCAACCTACAAAGTAGCAACAGATACGTTAGGTTAATCTTGAGACTCAGCCCGTAGTTACTTGTGATTACGGGCTTTTTCTATCAACAACATTGCTTTATCTTCCCAACTCAAGCAGTATTTCCTATTCAATATTCTGATTGATACAGGAAAACCATCCATGTTTAGTATTAGTGCACCCGATCGCTCTCATATCGAACAAATCCAACATAAAATTAATAATAAAACCAAACCACTTGGTGCATTAGGTCAATTAGAAACATTAGCCTGCCAGATTGCTCTTATTCAACAGAGCGAACAACTCACTATTACTCAGCCTCACCTTGTTATCTTTGCTGGAGATCATGGCATCACTAAACATGGGGTCAGTATTGCACCCAGTGATGTAACAGGACAAATGGTTGCAAATTTCCTTGCAGGGGGAGCAGCTATTAACTGTTTTTGTCGCAGTAATAACATGGATATCTCGGTTGTCGATGCTGGAATTAAACATGAACCAGAGACTCACCCCCACCTGATAAAACAACGATTAGGGGCAGGTACTCATGATTTTACAGCAACGCAAGCAATGAGCCGTACACTTGTCCTTGAAGGGATAAAACTCGGGGCCTCAGTCTGTGAGACGCTTTACCAGCAAGGAACAAATTGCATCGGTTTTGGTGAAATGGGAATTGGTAACACGAGCAGCGCCAGTGCCATTATGGCTTTAGCACTCAACCTTTCAGCACAAGAGTGTGTCGGCTCAGGTACCCTCAGAACAATTGGCAAAAAAAACCGCATTAATTGAACAAGCTATCACTCTTCATAAAGATCACTGTCATGATGCGTTTGATATTTTAGCCGCTGTTGGTGGTTTTGAGATTGTGCAAATGGTAGGCGCCATACTACAAGCGGCACAAAATAAAATGATCGTGTTAGTTGATGGATTTATCGCAACATCCGCCGCCCTTATGGCGTGTCAAATACATCCTGATTGTCGTCAGTACTTAGTTTTTTGCCACCAATCACAAGAGCAAGGACATCAAAAAATGCTGACTCACTTAGCAGCCTCTCCTCTGCTTCATTTAGATCTTCGTCTTGGTGAAGGTACAGGTGCAGCGCTTGCTCTGCCATTACTCCATGCTGCATGTGCGTTTTATAACGATATGGCCAGCTTTGATGATGCCGGTATCACTGTGTAGTCTGGAGAATTGTGATGAAATTTCAGTTTAATCGAGAGCAAATACGATATCAGTGGCAATTATTTCTGATTGCCCTGAGTTTTTTTACTCGAATTCCAGTTCCTCAAAATACACCATTTACTGAACAGAGATTAAATCAAGCTAACCGTTATTTTGGCCTAGTTGGTTGTATTGTCGGCTTGCTATCCGCTTTAAGTTATCTGGTGTTTGCCGCCATTTTACCGGTATCGATTGCGATTGGCTTTGCCATGATAACCAGTATGCTGATAACAGGAGCTTTTCATGAAGATGGTCTAGCCGATGTTTTTGATGGTTTTGGTGGTGGTTGGACGGTTGAAAAAAAACTGTCCATTATGAAAGACTCCCGGGTGGGTACCTATGGATTATGCTCACTTATTATGATGCTTGGCTTAAAATGGCTAACCCTCACCTATCTTGCCCAAGACAGTGTATGGCTACCAGCTTATGCCCTATTTGTGATGCATGGTGTAAGCCGCGTGGTGGCCGCTTCACTCATCTTCTCTTATCCCTATGTTCGAGCCGATCAAACCAGTAAAGTGAAACCACTGGCAAAACAGCAAAGCCCTTTTGAACTGTGGGTTTTAATCGGTACGGGTTTAGTGCTAGTGTCTATCTTTCCAATCTCTTTAGCTATTTCACTGATTGCAGCTATGGTTATTGTTCGCTTCGCTGCTGGTGCTTGGTTTCAACAACAGCTTGGAGGCTATACCGGTGACTGTTTAGGTGCTTGCCAACAGATCGCCGAATTGATTGGATACTGTGTAATTTTAGCGTTCTACCACCATATTTTAGGGTAATGTTATGACATCAAATAGCGACAAAAACCAACGATATAAAGATCGCCAGCAGAAAGTCAAACAACACATTGATGCCAAAGTAGAAGCGGCTCAACAAGAGAAAGGTCTATTGCTCATCATCACGGGTAATGGCAAAGGTAAATCAACCTCAGGGTTTGGTACTGTTGCTCGAGCTGTCGGACACGGCTATCGCTGCGGCGTTGGTCAATTTATCAAAGGAACTTGGGATTGCGGAGAGCGTAATTTACTAGAGCAACATGGTGTCACGTTTGCTGTCATGGCAACAGGCTTTACATGGGAGACCCAAAATAAAGAAGCTGACACCCTAGCCGCTCAACAAACTTGGCAAGCGTGTAAGAAAATGCTCGCAGATCCGAGTTATGATGTCGTGTTACTCGACGAACTTACCTATATGATTACTTATCATTATATTGACCTTGATGAGTTGATCGAAGCTCTCAATAATCGTCCTCCAATGCAATCGGTTATTATTACAGGCCGAGGCGCTCACCGCTCTCTTATCGAATTAGCCGATACCGTATCGGAAGTTCGTAACATCAAACACGCTTTTGAAAATGGAATCAAAGCGCGACAAGGTGTTGATTGGTAATCTTTGCATAACTGTAAGGGGGCGTAAATTTGCCCTCTTCAGTTATTGGGTCTTTGCAAAAAACTCTTTATAATTCCGAGCAAGAATATCCCCCAAGACCATTAAAACACTCAGTGTGTATTAAGAGGTTATAACACAAAGGGGAAGTGAAAGCCTTGCTTAGGAGATATCATGCCTTCACATTTACCAAAAGGGTTCAGCTCCCGATTTCTTAAGATTTTTCATATCTTAGAAGCAATTTTATTGGTTGCAATTACGCTCTCAACCGTAGTTGCCATGGTCAATGAATTTATTCATGTCATTGTAAATAAACAAATTTTACTTACTGACATCCTATTAATGTTTATCTATCTAGAAGTATTGGCCATGGTTCAACAGTTTGTTGCCAATGGTAAAATACCTGTGCGCTATCCTATTTATATAGCGATTATGGCTATTGCTCGCTATATCACTCTTGGTATGAAAGAGCTAAACGGTGAATTTATTGTTTGGTTATCACTCTCTGCATTTATCCTAGCCGCAGCAACCCTAATTATTCGCGCCGGTCACCATTACTGGCCGTATAAAGAAGATGATTCACACGAATAAATAAAAAGGGAGCTCACCAAGAGCTCCCTTTCTCTATTAATAAGCCACGTCTAATCGAGCTTTACTTTTCTGTGTAGCCTTACATTGGCACTACAACTTGCGCAAGTAAATAGCCAATTACACATGCGCCAACTACCCCAATAAGACCAGGAGCCATAAAGCTGTGATTAAAATACCATTTACCAATCTTAGTAGTACCTGTCACATCAAAGTTAACGGTTGCAATATCTGATGGATAGTTTGGAATAAAGAAATAGCCATAAGTTGCTGGCATTAGACCAATCAAAAGTGCAGGATTTAATCCCATAGCCAAACCGACAGGTAGCATCATACGAGCCGTTGCCGCTTGTGAGTTTACCACTACAGAGACAATAAATAGCGCTAATGCAAATGTCCAAGGGTAGTTTTGAACCATCTCGGTAATACCCGATTTAAATGATGGCATCGCATACTGGAAATAGGTATCACTCATCCAAGCAATACCAAAAATAGCAATTGCAGCAACCATACCCGACTTAAAGACAACGCCTTCAGGAACTTTCTGCACGTTAGTACGAGTAACCAATAAAATTAAACCACCAAATGCCAACATCATCATCTGAATGACAAGAGACATTGAAATCGGTTTAGCATCACCAATGGTGCGAATTTCAGGCACCATCGCAATAATCACAATAGAAATCAGCGCCAAAATAAACAACATAACAGCATGCATTGCCGATTTTGGTAACGCTTCATTTAATGAGGTCGATGTTGTATTTTTAATAGTCTCAGCCCAAATAGGATCTTTTAAGCGTGCTTGATATTCAGGGTCATCAGCAAGCTCTTTACCACGACGAAGGCTATATAAAGAAAGAAGAATCGTACCTAAAAGAGTCGAAGGTACAGTAACCATCAAAATGGTTAGAAGGTGAATACTTTCATTTAAGCCCGATAGTTGTGCTAAGTAGTACACCACCGCTGCTGAAATTGGGCTCGCAGTAATGGCTAACTGAGAAGCTACCGAAGATGCTGCCATTGGGCGCTCAGGACGAATACCATTTTTTAGGGCAACATCGCCAATAATAGGCATGATTGAATACACAGCATGACCTGTACCCAACATAAATGTCATGGTGTAAGTCACTAATGGGCCCAATATTGTCACTCGTTTAGGATTGCTGCGTAAAATTCTTTCTGCTACTTGAAGCATGTATTTTAAGCCACCAGCCGCTTCAAGAATCGAAGCACACGTCACAACGGCTAAGATAATCAGCATAACAGTGATTGGTGGCGATGTCGGAGGCATACGGAAAATAAACACTTCCACAATTAAGCCTAAACCAGATACAACACCTAACCCTATGCCGCCAAAACGACTGCCTGCATACAGCACAAGCAACAGGAATAAAAACTCCAAGTACAGCATGATCGCTATCTCCCTATATCGAAATCAATAAATAACCTTAAATAAACTAGGGATAGCTTGCCCCTGCCATTATGCAAACCTATTGATAAATATCAATTTGTTACAATAAAAGTATTTTTATAAATAGTTATGTGAAGAATCGCAGACATTTTCCAGTGGCTCGAAACAAATACGCTACAAATTAAAAACAGCAACAAAACTCATTGATGTTTTTTAAACAACAAAATAAAGGGAGAATAACGTGCTATAACATAAACACCACAAAACCTCATCCTCACTCTTGTTCTTAACAAATGTCAAAACAAGGGCTATGTCTCACTACTTTTTCATTGGGATCTGTTAACGTCATTAAAGACTATTCGATGTTCATGTTGTGTTCGTATCTCATACTGATCGACTACACTGGATAAGTACCACACCAAAGTAACAGTTATGTGGGAACATGATATCAATTACTGATAAGGATGAAGTAATGCCAACAAAAGTCTCTGAGTACATGACTGCTAAAGTGATTTCCGCAACGGCAGATACCGGATTAAGAGAAGCGTTCTTTTTAATGAAGGATGAAGATATCCGCCATTTACCTATTATTGATAATCAAGGCGATCTGATTGGAATCATCAGTGATAGAGAGTTGCGTCGACCTAACTGGGTTGATGAATCCCCGGATATTGGCCATGAATATCAACTCAGTGATGACCTTAATGTTGGAGATGTCATGATCAAAGATGTGATATCTGTCCGTACTAACGACACATTAACCAAAGCAATTAGTATTATTCTTGAACACAATGTTGGTGCAGCACCTGTGCTCAATAAAGCAGGTGAATTAGTTGGCATGCTCTCTGCTATCGATTTACTGCAAGCTTTCCAAGATACTCTAGAGAGCCAACGCTCAAATAAAAAGAAGAAAAGTGCCGCTTAATCACTCGTAGTTTAAGAGCTACCTCATAATAAAAAACCGCAAGTTACCTTAAGTATTAACTTGCGGTTTTCTTATTTAGTACACTTACTTGCTCACTAAACAAAAACTAGACGGGCTTAATTTGAAGCAGAGGTTTGTTCTTCAACTTCTGGGGCCTCAGTCTGCTCTGCACCATCAAGATGCTTTTTCTTGCTCGGCTCAGCTGTTGCTATCCATGCTGCGCAAAATAGCGTTAATCGAGCAAAAAAGTAGAAAAATGCCATCAAACCAATAATAGAACCAAATGCAGCGCCAGATGGAGATTGAGCCAGCTTAGGTAGCATAAATGTCATCGCAAACTTGATGCCTTCAAATCCGATAGCTGCCATTAACGTACCAAGAATCAAAGCCTTTCGCTCTAGCTTTTTCTTAGGCAACATCCAATAAATCCACAAGAACATCAGATAGTTAGCACTAATAGAAATGGTTAATGCAATCGTTGTTAAAACCGGTCTTAACCAAGTAACATCATTTAACCCTAATGCATTAACAATACTTGCTTGAGCAGAGCCAGCAATCGATGTTAAGGCTACAGTGAAAATAAGTGCAGCCACCAATCCAGTTAAGGCAATAAAATCTTTACCATACTGCAATAGAATATGATCTTTATCTTCTGGTTTCCGTTCCCATATATCACGTGTTTGTGCCCGAACGGCTTCTCGAAGGTTGCCCATCCAACTAATACCCGAGTAGAGGGCAATCGCAAGACCACTTAACCCCACTGTTGTACGCTGGTTCACCGCTGTATTGACTGTATTTTTCAGGGTCTGAGCCAAACTTGGGTCTGTTACTCCATTTACAATTTTATCGATAATATCTGTTAGCAAATCGGCATTAGAAGCAAGAATAAAACCGGCAGCCGCAAATAACACCATCAAAATCGGGATCAAAGATAAAAAGGAAAAATAGGTGATAGCGGCACCAAACTGACTACCAAGTCGATCATTAAAGCGATCGGCAGCTCGAATGAAGTGAGCAATCGGCGGTAAGGCTTTGATTTTTTCTAATAACCACATTGCTGCTGCTGTGATTTTCTGAACAACTGTGCTACTCGTCTTTTCTGATACTTCGTTAGTCATAATGCTCAAAATTGTCTGAATAAACTGAAATTTAAGCGCCATAAAAATGGCTTGTTATAGCTATTGTATCGATAATGCAGGGTTTTGCTTATAGTTTTGATGAAAAAACTGACTTTTTTTACCTTCACCTTACATAACTGCGTCCAAACTAACAAAAACAATAAAGGCTCATTCATCTGCTGAATGAGCCTTTATTTCTTAGTTACTTAATTAAATAACCCTTTCAACAATTGATCCGCTGCATTTTTCAGATCTTCGTTCTTTCCTTCACCACCAAAGATCTTCTCAAGGCCTCGATTTATCTCTTTTTCCGCTTTCTGTTTTAACGTATTGTTTTTAAGCAGCAGCTGTTTGAGATCTAAACGGTATTCAGGTTTATCCCAATTACCTTTGATCTCAATCGGCACAACTAATTGTCCATTGGCTTGTTTATGATCCGAAATTAAGGCATTCACCGTAAAATCAATCTGCTCAGACACAAGATTCGTATTACCTGAACCCGATACATTAAACAAAGGCGAATGAGCCGCTAAATTGCTGGTACTTGCTACCCCATTTTTAATCGTAATAGCGGCAGATAATGATGAAAAATCTGTTTTCTTCTCGGCGTTAGCACCGTCGATAGCTTTGCCTTTAAGCTTAGCTTTCGCTTCTCTGATCATCTCAGGTAAATTCACACCATATAGCGCGCCATTATTGATACTGGCAGTCACTGAACCATATACATGCTGACGAATACTTTGCTCAGACAAGCCTTGACCCGATAGACTCACATCCAAATTTGCCGTACCCGCTAACGAATCATTATCGGCAAGTGCTTTTAATAATGGTTGAATTTGAATGCCTTTAATACGAGGACTAAAACGATACTTTGCTCGTTGTGGATTTGCATCAACCATTGCGGTCGCATCAACCGTACCTCCGTATAGCTTCGCATGTAGCTGTTTTAAATTAAGCACGCCGTTTAAAATACTCATCTGCATTTTTACATCAGAAATATTCACATTAGCGACATGTAATTTATCGACCGCCAACTGACCATTGAGATCAAAGCTCTTCAATGCTGATAAATTAGGTTCTGTCACTTTGGTTTGAGAGACCGAACCTTTGGCAACATCAGAAGCTTGAGATGATTTAGATTCTGTTTGCGCAATAGTTGCATTTTGCTTTGATGACATACCCAGCCATTTATCCACATTAATATCTGGACTGTGTAAATCAAATTGAAGTTTCGGCTTGGTACTGGTTTGATAAGATAACTGACCCGTTGCGGTTACCTCATCAACCACTAATTTAAGATTTGATAATGAAGCTAATTTTTCTGCAACTAGGTATTGTGCATCACCATTAAGTGCAATCTTCATTTCAGGACGAGGTAGCATCGCACCACTTAAATCGGCAGTTAAAGCAATCTGTTCAAACTCAGCCTTAGTCAACGCTTTATCTAGGTTAAGACGTAGAGCACCTTGGCTTGCAAACTTTAGATTCGGTATGCTGCCCTGTGTTTGATACTTAATTGTTGCCCATTGACCAAAATCAAAATGGTCAAGACTTAAACTTAACTGAGGAATATGGAAGGTTTTACTTTCTGCACTTGCTGTAAAATCCACATCTTTTAGGGCTATGTGTTTATAATTTGACGATAAATTGAATGAGGTTTTACCTTTAGCACTAAAGCCAATTCCATTCGTATTACCATCTAAATCAAAATTCATCGCACTCCATTGACCGGGAATAAAACGATCTAAGTTTAAATTTAAATTCGTGAGAAGTGTGGCACTGTCTGTCTGGTCATTGTTAATGGTCGCACTGGCATTTGTCACTTCAATGCCAGCAAGAGAGATGGCCCAAGGCTGTTCAGATTTGGTTGCTGAATCATTTTGCGTCTTGGTTGATTTTTCAGAATGAGCACTCGACTCACTTGGTGACTGGCTAGCTTCACCTAGGCCATCGAGATTACTTACTCCATCTTTGCGAGTCTCAATAAAAATATGAGCCCCATTTAAGATAACCTTACCAATCTCTAATTGATGAGAAAATAGCGGCATAACCGATACTGACAACTCAGCATCTGTAAATTTCATCAAATCAGGTTCCGTAAACCCATTTGGATTACGAAATGCCGTTTTACCTACAGTTAACCCTAAAGTAGGGAAAAATCGCCAACTGATATCACCATCGATAACTAAATCTCGTCCAGTCGCTTTTTTCACTTGTTCACTGATCAGTGGTTTAAATTGATTTGGGTTAACGAGCGTCAAAAGCGCCCCGATACCCAACGCAATGATCAACAGTAATGCGACCACAACGTAAAAGAATTTTTTCATCGGATTCCCTATAGATTTTCTTAAATAGTTATTCCTAACACGTGGCGCTACCCCAAGTTACTTTATTTAGCCAAATCAGATGCCTTGTAACTTGAATAACCACGTTAAAGATAAGCCTAGCCAATAGCTTTGAGACCATAATAACCAATGGAAGTTTAAAGCGATAGCAAAGAAAAAGGGCAACCTTTATGGCTGCCCTTTCCTGATTCAGTTAATTAGCAATTATGCTTCTTTATCGTCTTCATTGATACGACTTGCAACAGCACCTTGCTGATTCTTATACTTTGCGTCTGCACGCTTATTATAAGGTTTTTCAGCAGGACCTGATAATGTCTCAAAGCTTAATGCACCAATTGGCATGTGAGGACGTAAAGCTAATGGCAAACGACCACTGTTATAGAACTCAAGAACAATACGACCAGACCAACCTGGATCAATTCGATGAGCGGTAACATGAACCATTAAGCCAAGACGAGCCAACGACGAACGGCCATCTAGCCAACCCACAATATTAGCAGGTAACGTCACCGATTCATGGGTAACAGCAAGCGCCAATTGTCCTGGGTGTAGGAAAAAAGCTTCATCTTCAGCGACTTCAATTTCATCACTCATCACTTTATCAAGTTGAGCAGAAACTTCTTCTTTTCGACCAGAAAGATCGATATATGGTGCACCGTGATCATTGAAGATACGGAATTTATTACCAAGAGAAACATCAACAGTCAAACCACTGATGCAGTCATCTGACGGGCGTGGTTCGATACTGATCTTGCCTTCATCGAGATATTTTTTAATATCTTTATCACAGAGTCTCATGAGAGTTTTCTCCAGAAAAAGCAAAACTTAAACATAAACAGCCCTGTTCAATTTAAGTCAGCAACAGATCAATTTATAAAAATAAGGCTGACTCAATGGCCAGCCTCAAGAAAAATATAATCTTACGATTTCAGTAGTTTGGCAATATGCGCTTTTAAGACATCAATCGCAATTCGGTTCTTACCGCCGCGAGGAACGATAATATCGGCATACTGCTTAGATGGCTCAATAAATTGCATGAACATTGGACGTACTGTTTTTTGATACTGAACTAAAACAGATTCCATTGTACGACCACGCTCTGCTACATCACGCTGAAGACGGCGTAATAAACAGATATCTAGCGGCGTATCCATAAAGACACTAGCGTGCATTAGGTTACGTAAACGAGGGTCAGTCAGAAGCAGAATACCTTCTAAAATGATCACTTTCTTTGGTGTCATTGTTGAGGTTTCTGTCATACGAGTATGTTCGCTGTAGCTATACTGAGGTACTTCAACTGACTTACCTTCCATAAGCATTTGTAGATGATCACATAGCAGATCGTGATCCAATGCATTTGGATGGTCATAGTTAGTCTTAACGCGCTCTTCCATGCTTAGGTGACTTTGATCGTTGTAGTAACAATCTTCCGTAATGACACCGATCTGATGATCGCCAACTTTTTCTTTTAATTCATTGTAAACAGTACTGGCAATCAAACTTTTACCGGATGCAGAAGCACCTGCAATACCGATAATAACGCATTGGTGTGAGTTTTCAGACATATCAGAAAGCACCTGTTGATACGAGGAGAGTAAATAACGATAAATAAACCGCACGATTATAAGCAGTTGGCCCAATAGATGCCAGTAAAAATCTGGCATCTGGCACGTTTGCTTGATTTCTATTCAAGATAAAGCGATTTATGCCTTACATTGTGCGAATAGTAATCTGCTCTGCAATAGGCTTACCTTCCCAGTATAGGCGACTTGCTACCTGTCCTGCGAGTTCAATATAGGCTTGAGCATGTTCAGATTCAGGATGAGCGGCAACCGTTGGCTTACCATTATCGATATCTTCTCGGATCTGAATATGCAGTGGTAACTGTGCTAGCAATGGTACCGAATAGCTTTGAGCCATTTTCTCTGCACCACCGGTTCCAAAGATCGCCTCATGGTGACCACAATTGCTACAGATGTGATAACTCATGTTCTCAATGATACCCAGTACAGGTACATCGACTTTGTTAAACATGCTGACACCTTTAATCGCATCAGCCAAAGCCAAATCTTGAGGGGTTGTAACCACTACCGCACCGTTTACCGGAATTTGCTGAGCTAGAGTAAGTTGAATATCACCCGTACCTGGTGGCATATCAATAACAAGATAGTCTAAATCAGGCCACCAAGTTTCATTAATAATCTGCGCTAATGCTTTTGACGCCATTGGACCACGCCAAATAGTTGCACTTTCAGCTGGGACTAAATACCCCACCGAGTTTGTGTACAAACCACAGGACTCAACAGGTAGCATCATTTTACCATCTGGAGATTGAGGCTTTTCATTGACAGTACCAAGCATCATAGGAACTGAAGGACCATAAATATCAGCATCTAACAAGCCAACTTTAGCCCCTTGTTGCTGCAAGCCTAATGCAAGATTTACCGATGTGGTTGATTTACCTACACCACCTTTGGCTGAACTCACTACAACAATATTTTTGATACCTTTTAATGGCGCCTTTTCACCTGCAGCAAGGGGAGCTACTCGGCTTTTAACCTCAAATTCCACCGCCACATTTAATTGTGATTTTTCTTGTGCAAGCCAAGCATTTAATTGTTCTATCAAGGTTGCTGCTGCAAAAGGAAGTGTAATCGAGACAGTCCCCTGAGCCGAAACTGAAACCACATTAGGAATATCGGCCCACTCAGGATGTAACCAAGGGTGCTCGAATTGATTTAACCAACGGCAAACATCACTGACGCTTTCAAAACGTGTGATCTTTTCATTATTCATCTTCTATGTGCTCCGTTCGATGTTCATTCCTTTAACGCTGTTTTATTAAGCAATAAATGGAGAAAAATGAACATTATAGGGTAAGGCATGATTGCCTTTTCTTGGCCATACTATCACTAAAGTCAATAGTTCGCCTGATTTCCACTCTTTTGATATGAATTCTCTTATCTCTGCTAGGCAATAGCCCCGCCATCGGGTACTATTTGAGGCTACGTTTTTTACCCATCATGAGCGAAATAAGTAATTATGGCTGCAAATCCAAGAAAAATTCTGGTGACCTGCGCCCTACCGTACGCTAACGGTTCTATCCACCTTGGTCACATGCTAGAACATGTGCAAGCGGATATTTGGGTGCGCTACCAGCGCCTTCGCGGCAACGAAGTTCATTTCATTTGTGCAGATGATGCACACGGCACTCCAATCATGCTTAAGGCCCAGCAGATGGGTATGGAACCTGAGCAGATGATCGCTGAAGTGAGCAAAGAACACCAAGCGGACTTTGCTGGCTTTGATATCGATTTCAGTAACTACCACAGCACCCATTCACCAGAGAACCGTGAACTGGCTTCTTTTGTTTATAACCAGCTTAAGCAGCAAGGTTACATCACAAGCCGCACTATCTCTCAACTGTTCGACCCTGAAAAAGAGATGTTCCTACCGGATCGTTTCGTTAAGGGTACTTGTCCTAAGTGTGGCGCTGAAGATCAATACGGCGACAACTGTGACAACTGTGGTGAAACATACAGCCCAACGGATTTAATCAATCCAAAATCGGCAGTATCAGGCGCAACACCAGTAATGAAAGATTCAGAGCACTTCTTCTTTGACCTGCCTCAGTTCGAGAGCATGCTAAAAGAGTGGACTAAATCAGGTGCGCTACAAGACGAAACTGCAAACAAAATGCAAGAGTGGTTCGAGTCTGGTCTGCAACAGTGGGATATTTCTCGTGATGCGCCATACTTCGGCTTTGAAATTCCGGGTGAAACTGGCAAATACTTCTACGTATGGCTAGATGCACCAATTGGTTACATGGGCTCATTTAAGAATCTATGTGACAAGCGTGACGATCTAGACTTTGACGAGTTCTGGAATAAAGACAGTTCAACTGAGCTATACCACTTCATCGGTAAAGATATCGTTTACTTCCACAGCCTATTCTGGCCCGCAATGCTAGATGGTGCTGGTTTCCGTAAGCCAAATAATGTCTTTGTACATGGTTACGTCACAGTAAACGGCGCGAAAATGTCTAAGTCAAAAGGTACCTTCATTAAAGCAGGAACTTACCTACAGCACTTAGACCCTGAATGTCTACGTTACTACTACGCTGCAAAACTAAACAGCCGTATTGACGATCTAGATCTAAACCTAGAAGACTTCACTCAACGCGTAAACAGCGATGTTGTAAACAAGATCGTTAACCTAGCTTCTCGTAATGCAGGTTTCATCGCTAAACGTTTCGACGGCAAGCTTGCTGAGCGTTGTGCAGAGCCTGAACTGTATGCAGAATTTGTCGCTGCAGCTGATCGCATTGGCGCACTGTACGAATCTCGTGAATACGGTCGTGCTATTCGTGAAATTACGGCTCTTGCAGACAAAGCAAACCAATATGTAGATGAAAAAGCACCTTGGGTTGTAGCAAAAGAAGAAGGTAAAGACCTAGAACTACAAGAAATCTGTTCTATGGGTATTAACCTATTCCGCGTGCTAATGGCTTATCTAAAACCAGTTATGCCAAAACTTGCAGAGCGTACAGAAGCATTCCTAAATGAAACACTAACTTGGGAAGGTATCGCTCAGCCATTAACAGCTCATGAAGTAACTAAGTTTAAAGCGCTGTTTAACCGTATTGATCCAAAGAATGTGGAAGCGATGATCGAAACATCTAAAGCCGATGCAGCCGCTGAAATGGCAGCAAAAGAGCAAGCAGAAGCTGCACAGCAGACCGAGCTAAGCAAAGAGCCAATCGAACCTGAAATTGAGTTTGATGACTTTGCAAAAATCGATCTACGTATTGCGAAAATTATCTCTTGTGAATCAGTGCCAAAGGCTGACAAACTGCTTAAGTTCCAACTTGATATTGGCGGTGAAACTCGTCAAGTATTCTCTGGTATTAAAGCAGCTTACAACCCAGAAGACCTTGTAGGTAAGCTAACGGTTGTTGTTGCTAACCTTAAGCCTCGTAAGATGAAGTTCGGCATGTCTGAAGGTATGATTCTTGCTGCGGGCCCTGGTGGTAAAGATCTTTGGATTCTAGAACCACACGAAGGTGCACAACCTGGTATGCGCGTAATGTAAGCTCACATTATGTGATTAATTGTAAATGCCAGCATTTGTTGCTGGCATTTTTATATCGACAAATATTGTATTTAAACAAGACTTATCCCCTTATATTTCATTCACTTATAGCATACAGTGTTAATTGTATGTTGAATCTTGATCCAGCTCCGCACTCAACTCTCAATTATGCATCAAGCGCCTTAATGTGATTAATAAATAGCGATCTTGCTCATAACTAAAATTTATAAAAATCCTTTATATTGCACACCATTAACGGGCAACGGAACGCTGCTACGAAAAACTAAAATGCAGCAAGATGTACCAAAAGAATACATATCCCCCTTTCTTTTGAATCAATGTTAAGGATTAACTATGACCTTTAGCGTAATTATAAACCTCGCCATATTTCTTGGTCTTATCGCCTTTCTGTATCACATGCAGGCAAAACATTATACTTTCACCAAACGAGTCTTTGCCGGTTTAGGTTTGGGTATTGGCTTTGGTGCTGCACTGCAAATATTCTATGGTTCAGGTTCGGAAGTAATTAAAACTTCGATTGAATATTTCGATATCGTTGGTGTCGGTTATGTTCGGCTACTGCAAATGATCATCATACCTTTGGTAATGGTGTCGATTATCTCAGCCATACTAAAGCTTAATGGCGGCACCTCTTTAGGTAAAATCAGCGGATTAACCATTGGTGTATTAATTTTTACCACCATGATTGCAGCTCTTGTTGGTATCTTAATGTCGAACCTATTTGGCTTAACGGCTGAAGGTCTTACTGCTGGTGCGGCTGAAATGGCCCGAGCGAAAAACTTAGAAACGACATTAAGTAATGTTGAAGCTATGTCATTTGCTAAATTAATGATTGAGTTTATACCTGCAAACCCATTCTTAGATATGACAGGTGCACGTCGAACATCAACCATTGCAGTGGTCATTTTCTCTATCTTTATTGGATTATCAGCCACAGGTATTGCCCGTAAAAAACCTGAAATCTTTGCTCAATTTGAAAGCTTCATCAAAGTTGCACAAGCTATTGTAATGCGAATGGTAACGCTAGTATTACGTCTGACACCATTTGGTGTGCTTGCGCTAATGACCAAGGTAATCTCAGGTTCTAATTACGCTGATATTATTAACTTAGCTAACTTTGTGATCGCATCTTATGCTGCACTTATCTTAATGTTTGTCATTCATTTAGCATTAGTGGCACTTGTTGGTATTAATCCTATCCGTCACTTAAAAAAAATCATGCCAGTACTTGCCTTTGCTTTTACATCGCGCACCAGTGCTGGCTCGATTCCAATGAACGTGCAAACACAAGAAAAATGTTTAGGTATCCCAAGCGGTATTGCAAATTTTGCAGCCTCTTTTGGTTCCACTATCGGTCAAAATGGCTGTGCGGGTATCTACCCAGCCATGCTTGCAATTATGATTGCACCTACCGTTGGCATTAACCCTATGGACTTTGGTTTCATCTGTACCTTAATTGCCATTATTACTGTCAGTTCATTTGGTGTTGCAGGTATCGGTGGCGGAGCAACTTTTGCCGCATTGATCGTTCTCTCTGCGATGGATATGCCTGTTGCTCTAGCGGGCCTACTGATTTCCATCGAACCACTGATTGATATGGGTCGTACAGCTCTGAACGTTTCAGGCTCAATCACAGCAGGAACAATTACCAGTAAATTGATGGGCCAAACAGATATGAACGTCTTTAACAGCGACGAAGTTGTTAACCTTGACGGTGAAGAGAGCGCTGCTTAACTATAATTTACTACTTATTAAGGAGGTGAACGTATCACCTCCTTTGTTATAGCAAGGAATCACAATGAAAATCATCATTATTGGTGGCGAAGCAGCTGGTATGAGTGCTGCAGCAAAAGCAAAACGTATTGAGCCTAATGCTGAAATTGTCGTCTATGAAGCATCAAAAGTGATCTCATTTGGCGCGTGCGGCCTGCCTTATTTCATTGGCGGTGAATTTGATAATGCAGAATATATGGCTGAATTTACCCCAGAGCAATTTGCCACCAAAGGCATCACAGTCTTAACAGAGCATCGAGTTCTCTCTATTGATGATAAGAGCCAACAGCTGACTGTTGAGCACTGCGACGAAACATTCACAACGAACTATGATCGCCTTATGATTGCCACAGGAGCAAAGGAGATCTTGCCACCAATTGCAGGACTCGATAGACAAGGCGTTTATTCTCTACGAAAAATGCAAGATGGCTTAACCATAAAACAGGCTCTAGCCTCACCTACATGCCAGCACGTGACCGTTATTGGTTCTGGATTTATCGGACTTGAAGTCGTTGAAGCTCTGATTAATCAAGGTAAAGATGTTCGCCTTATTGAACGAGCAGAACGACTTATCCCAGATGCTTTTGAACCTGAAATTAGCCAGCTCTTGTATCACGAACTAGAGCAAGCTGGCGTCAATATTCACCTTAATGAATCAGTTGAGGCCGTTGTTGGAGACCACCAGGTTACCAGCATTAAAACTGACCAAGATATTTACCCAACCGACATGGTGATTTGCTGTACCGGAGTCAAACCTAATACCGAATTTTTACATAATACACGGCTAGAACGACTTTCTAATGGTGCGATTATTATCGATCAGCAAGGCAAAACATCCGTAGAAAATATTTGGGCAGCCGGTGATTGCGCCACAATTTGGCATGCTCAACTGCAAAAGCCTGTCTATGTTCCCCTTGCTACAGGTGCCAATAAAATGGGTCGCTTAGTGGGAGAGAACTTAGCAGGAAAATCCCTACAGTTTAAAGGAACCCTTGCAACCAGTTGTGTGAAAGTTTTAGGCTTAGAAGCAGGTCGAACTGGTTTGTCAGAAGCGCAAGCTCAAGCCGAAAATATTGACTATCGCTCAGTTTTTATTAGTGATAAGTGCCATACAAACTATTGCCACGGTCAATCCCCTCTTCATATTAAGCTAATTTATCAGGCTCAAGATAAAAAAATCATTGGAGCCCAAATGATCGGCAATAAAGGTGCAGTCCATCGTATTGATGCATTAGCCGTTGCTATCACTTTAGGAGCGACAACGGACCAATTAGGTATGATGGATTTTGCTTATGCTCCACCGTTCTCTCGTACTTGGGATATCATGAACGTAGCAGGCAATGTTGCCAAGTAAATACAATCATTCACTGGGCTCAATAGCTCAGTGAATATTTATTCAATCAAAGTCATTTTATAAACTGTAAAAAATATCCAACCTAACTATTTTCTCAAAACCATTCCTTGTAAGCATTTGTTAACAATTAACCTTTCCTCTACATTTAGCCATCAATATGAGCAAAAGAATAATTTTCAGCCAATTTTCATAGCTTGAGAATCACGCAATTATTCTACTATTCAACAGATTGATATGCCGATAGACTCGAAAAAACCGAAGGAATTACTCGAAAAAACATAAACCGAGTAAATAACGGAGGGTTTTATTGCCACAAATGTTAACAAACAGTAAAAAATATCGCTTATTGAACACTATTTCCATTTTAAAAATGTGATCTAACCGAGATCTTGCATTTTAATTTTATTTTTTACTTCGCTTTAACACCTGTTCTACTGCTACCCTGCGTAGCACCTCTGGTAAATGAATTACAGAGTGAATAATTATAAGGAGCATTCAATTAATGAAAGCAGAGAAGAAAAAAATGTCCCTAACCGGCCGAGTCATTCTTGGTATGGTATTAGGTATTTTGACAGGGTTTATTATTCGCAGTCTTTTTGCTGATGTCGCCTTTATCCACGACTACATCGTTAACGGTCTATTTGATGTAGGTGGAAAAATCTTTATTGCCAGCTTAAAGATGCTCGTTGTTCCACTGGTCTTTGTCTCTCTTGTTTGCGGAACCAGTTCGCTTAAAGACATTACAACGCTTGGACGTCTTGGTGGTAAAACTCTAGCCTTCTATATTGCAACAACGGCTATTGCTATCACCTTAGCACTCACCATGGGTACGCTGTTCAAACCAGGCGCAGGTGCGGATCTGACTGCTGCAACATCATTTAGCGCCAAAGAAGCGCCATCTTTGGGTGATGTTATCATTGGTATGTTCCCAACCAACCCTATTAGCTCAATGGCTCAAGGCAATACGTTACAGATCATTGTATTTGCCATTTTATTTGGTATTGCCATCAGTGCGGCAGGAAAACCAGGCGAACGTTTAGCGGCGGTATTTTCAGATCTCAATGAAGTCATCATGAAACTGGTCGCTCTATTGATGAACATTGCTCCATTTGGTGTGTTCTTCCTAATGGCGAAACTGTTCACAGGATTAGGCCTTGATGCCATCTTCAACTTATTAGGTTACTTCTTAGTCCTAACAGCTACACTGCTGATCCACGGCCTAGTGACATATTCGGTGATGCTAAAATCCTTTACCGGACTTAGCCCGAAGACCTTCTTTAAGAAGATGGAAGATGCCATTATGTTTGCCTTTTCAACTGCATCTTCGAACGCAACCATTCCTGTTACGATGGAAACAGCAACCAAACGCATGGGGGTAAACAATAAGATCGCTTCGTTTACCGTACCGCTTGGTGCAACCATTAATATGGATGGTACTGCTATCATGCAAGGTGTTGCGACGGCATTTATCGCTCAGGCCTTTAATATTGATTTAACCATGAGTGATTATCTTGCAGTTATTATGACGGCAACATTAGCTTCGATTGGTACTGCTGGCGTTCCTGGTGTGGGTCTTATTATGCTAGCCATGGTTCTTAACCAAGTGGGCCTACCTGTTGAAGGTATCGCTCTGATTATGGGTGTAGACCGCTTGCTTGATATGATTCGTACTGCAGTAAATATTACAGGCGATACGGTTGTGACCTGTATTGTGGCAAAAACTGAAGGTGAATTAGATTTAGATCGCTTCCACGATCCTCTAGCAGGTGAATAAGATGAAACGGTTTCTTTTCATGGTCGCGAACAGCAAGCCAGTTAAATAGATAAATAACAAGTAAGACAGGTTAAGGCGACTTAGTTGGGGCTAAGTCGCCTTTTCTTTTATGACGAAGATAAAAGATTAATGTTCTGTAGTAGTGCAACCTTGCACCTTAGTAGCGCAAACTTATTTGCATCAATATTTAATTAATTGATAAGTAACAAAAAAATATTGGTATTTTCTTTGCTGCTTTTTCTTCTAAGCAAATAGGGAGAGAGCTTCATGGTATTATCAATCATCATAAGTCTATTCATATTCACAGTCTGTTGTGGGTATGTTATCTACCTTTACAACCGAGAATCTCAAGACCTACAGCAGCAATTTAATCAGATTATTGGATTACGTCAGCTGATCTTCTTACTGCGATTTCACCGTAGAGAGAGCCATAACCGCTTACTAAAGCCGACCGAAAAACAACTCAATATCGAACAACCTTTACCAGAAAGTATTGCAATTCAAAGCTTACTTTTATCTCTACTTGGTCAAGCAGAGCACCAACACCGCCCAATGTTTCGTTTGCTTAAACAAAGAACTCTACCCATTTTAGAAGAGTGGCCTAGTTACAGTATCGCCCGTAATCAAGCCGTTCATGGTAAAGCTATCCGCCATGTTTTCTATTTGATCGATGATTTAGTCACTCAAGCATTATTATCTGCCGATCAAGAAGAACTGTTTAAACAATACCAACTGGCATGGCCTATGATTTTAAATGCGTTAGATAGCCTTGCTCGCTTTCGCTGCGATATTGAGTTAACCAGTAAGCCCAAACAGCACTATTATCAAAGTTTACAAATACAGCTCAAAGTGATTGAACGTCGATTAAAGCAAGTCTCTTTGATTCAACAGCATCAACTACCAAGTATTGCGTTCGATGATCTTGAGTACAAATTCAATCAACTCAAACACAGTGATAAACAGCCTATAGATGCGCAACAATCGCTGTATTTTTTATCTCAACAGATCTCAGATTTTATCTTTACCCTATTTGATTTAATGCTAAAAGACATTGCCCAATCACTTGATGTTCGGATGCCCGATATTGCACCACAGCAACAACCAAATATATTCACCCTTCAATCGAATAAACCATAAAAAAACCCAGCACAATGGCTGGGTTTTGTATGTACTTAATCGAGAAGATTAACCACCGATGTATTCAGCACCGTTCATGTACTTACGAAGTACTTCAGGGATACGAATACGACCGTCAGCTTCTTGGTTGTTCTCAAGAATAGCAACCATAGTACGGCCTACAGCAAGACCTGAACCGTTTAGTGTATGAACAAGCTCTGGCTTCTTCTCGCCTTTACGACGGAAACGAGCTTGCATACGACGAGCTTGGAAATCCCACATGTTAGAACATGAAGAAATTTCACGGTAAGTTTCTTGCGCAGGAACCCAAACTTCTAGGTCGTAAGTTTTGCAAGAACCAAAGCCCATATCGCCAGTACACAGTACAACTTTACGGTATGGTAGCTCTAGAAGCTGAAGCACTTTCTCAGCATGACCTGTTAGTTCTTCAAGTGCAGCCATTGAATCTTCAGGTTTGGTGATCTGAACAAGCTCAACTTTGTCGAACTGGTGCATACGGATAAGACCGCGAGTATCACGACCGTAAGAACCAGCTTCTGAACGGAAACAAGGAGTATGCGCAGTCATCTTCACAGGAAGATCAGCTTCCTCAGAGATAGTGTCACGCATCAGGTTAGTTACAGGCACTTCTGCAGTAGGAATTAGAGAAAGAGTACGAGGCTCTTCATCATTCACTTTTTCAGTTAGTGGCTGAGTATGGAAAAGATCAGCACCAAACTTAGGTAGCTGGCCTGTACCAAATAGGCTGTCTGCATTTACTAGGTATGGTACGTACATTTCTGTATAACCATGTTCTTCAATGTGAAGATCTAGCATAAATTGTGCGATTGCACGGTGTAGACGAGCGAACTGGCCCTTCATTACGATAAAACGAGCACCTGTGATCTTAACTGCGCTAGCAAAATCAAGACCGTCACTCATTTCACCAAGATCAACGTGATCTTTAACTTCAAAGTCATAAGTCTTTGGCTCACCCCAACGAGAAATTTCTACGTTGTCGTTTTCGTCTTTACCAACAGGTACTGACTCATCTGGGATGTTTGGTACAGTTTGCGTAATTGCATCTAACTCTGCTTGTAGTGCAGCAAGTGCTTTTTTCGCTTCGTCTAGCTCTGAACCAAGGTTACCAACTTCAGCAAGGATACGCTCTGCTTCTTCGTGATCGCCTTTTGCTTTAGCCTGACCAATCGACTTCGATCGCGCATTACGCTGAGCCTGAAGTTCTTCAGTTTTAACTTGAAGGGACTTACGTTGCTCTTCTAGTTGGCGTAAATTTTCTACGTCTAGTTTAAAACCACGACGCGCGAGTTTTTCAGCTGTATCGTCCAGCTCAGTTCGAAGTAATTTAGAATCTAGCATGCTAATCCTGTGCTCTTTATATTCTGAGTATGCACATCATTCCGACAGTTCTTGTCAAAATGTTCTGGTCTCAATCTGGACAAATAACGATTAAGATTTACTCAAGGTTACTTATCCAGATTGTTCTAATGTTATTCATCTTCAGTAGTACTAAAGACTATCCCTAAACGATACCCAAAAAGCCTTAGTTTTGGTAGCGCTTTAATGGGCTTTTTGCATCTAAACTGGCAAGATAATCCAACTTTTCCGCAATTTTGGTCTCAAGACCGCGATTTGAAGGGTAATAGTAACGAGTATGTTGCATTTCTGGTGGAAAGTAACACTCACCGGCAGCGTATGCTCCAGGCTCATCATGTGCGTATCGATATTCTGCTCCATACCCCAACTCTTTCATTAATTTGGTTGGCGCATTTCGCAAATGAACAGGAACCTCATAGTCAGGGCTATTAAGTGCATCTGCTTTAGCTTGATTAAACGCAACGTAGACAGCATTACTTTTGGCCGCACATGCTAAATAGACAATCGCTTGAGCAATAGCACGTTCGCCCTCATAAGCTCCCACTCGAGTAAAGCAATCCCATGCAGATACCGCCACTTGCATCGCCCTTGGGTCTGCATTACCAATATCTTCAGAAGCAATAGCCAATAAGCGCCTTGCTACATACAGCGGATCACAACCTGCTTGTAGCATTCGAGCAAACCAATATAAGGCACCATCTGGATTTGAACCACGAATCGACTTATGTACTGCCGAAATCATGTCGTACCACATATCGCCTTTATTATCGAAACGAGCAATCTTCTCACCTGCAACTTCGGCTAATAAAGGTAGCGTGATCTGCTTGATCCCCTTGCTATCTTCTTCTGCCATATCGATAAGCTGCTCAAGATAGTTGAGAGACATTCGAGCATCGCCACACACTAAATCGGCTAACCGCTCTTTGACATCGTCGACAAAATTTAGATTGGTATCGCTTACCCCACGCTCTTTATCATTAAGAGCTTGATCCAAAACTTCTAGAATCTCTTCTTTTTCCAGCGATTTCAGCTTATAAACGCGGGCGCGAGATAACAGAGCGTTATTAAGTTCAAACGAAGGGTTTTCGGTTGTCGCACCAATAAAGGTGACAGTTCCATCCTCAATGTGCGGTAGAAAAGCATCTTGCTGACTTTTATTAAAACGATGAACCTCATCAACAAATAAAATGGTACGCCGACCCGCCATTTTATTATCACGAGCTTTATCAATAGCAGCTCGAATATCTTTAACACCAGATGTTACCGCAGATACACGCTCTACTTCAGCATTAGCATAATTAGCCGCAACTTCGGCAAGAGTGGTTTTCCCCGTACCTGGCGGCCCCCATAAAATCATTGAATGCAGATGCCCAGCTTCAAGTGCTCGACGAAGTGGTTTCCCTTCTCCTAAAATGTGCTTTTGCCCAATGTACTCTTGTACTGTACGCGGACGCATTCTGGCCGCTAAGGGACGAAAATCTGAAGAGAAATCTAGGCTGAAGTTATTCAAAATAACCACTCCCATATAACAGAAAAAGGTGGCACTTACGCCACCCTAGAAAATATTGGTCACTTAGCGCTCGGCCAAGTTTCGTATGACTACCGCTATATAACCATTAATTACGCTGGTCGTCTACTTCAACCCCTTTCGGTGGTACAAACGTAAAGAGCTTCGCAGCAGGTGTTGCGGTTTTAAAATCGTTAAACGTAAATGAGCTCTTTTGTCCATCTTGCTCAACCACAGTAAAATTACGGACTTGACCATTCTTATTTACTGTCAGAACAAATTTACCCATCGATGAAGTTTTATCTTTAGGCGTTAAGGTAAAAGTATCTGCTGTTTGATGGACATTATATTGTGACCAATCACTAGCACTATTACGTGTTAATAAAACAAATGGCGTCTGTTCAGTGGCATTTTTTAACCACATTGCCGTTACTTGCTCAACAAATGGATTGTAATACCAAACCGTTTTACCATCAGAGACTAACAAATTCTCGTCCGGCTTTTGGGTATCCCAACGAAATAGATTTGGACGCTTAACCGCAACAGTACCACTACCATTAACTAAGGTTTCACCATCAGGGCTCACAACTTTTTGCTGAAAATCAGCCGTAAATGCGTTTACCTTATCCAAACGAGCACTGAGATCTTGCTGTGCATCAGCCCATACGTTTGATGCAAACAACAAAGGGGCAACTAACAAGCCCAATACTGCTTTTTTCATTCTTTTCCCTCTTTCAACAAGATCTGTCATACCAATAAAAACTATTGCCGTTGGTATAGCAGTAATTAAATAATTGCCGCCACCTAATCATATAGGATGGCGGCAATTTCATTGTTTACTCACAACAAAAAATTAATGCTGTGGTACAGGCGGTGGAGCCAATACTTCACGATTACCATTATGACCAGGAGCACTCACAATACCGTGAGCTTCTAATTGCTCAACAATACGCGCGGCTCGGTTATAACCAATTTTAAAGCGGCGCTGAACACCAGATACTGAGCCTCGACGAGTTTCAGCAACAAATGCTGCTACTTCGTCAAACAACTGGTCAAGATCATCATCACCACCAGTACCTGTCTCACCAGGAAGTAGACCTTCAGCCCCCTGATCGGATTTTAAAATACCATCAATATATTGAGGCTTACCACGAGCTTTCCAATCATTCACTACGTTATGTACGTCATCATCAGATGCAAATGCACCATGCACACGAATTGTATGGCTTTGACCCGGCGGTAAATACAGCATATCACCCATACCTAATAGTGACTCGGCACCACCTTGATCAAGAATGGTTCGAGAGTCTGTCTTAGTCGATACTGTAAAGGCCATACGAGTTGGAATGTTAGCTTTGATAAGGCCGGTAATTACATCCACAGATGGACGCTGAGTAGCAAGCACTAAGTGAATACCAGCAGCACGGGCCTTTTGAGCTAATCGTGCAATCAGTTCTTCTACTTTCTTACCAACCACCATCATAAGATCGGCAAATTCATCAACGATAACCACAATACTTGGCATTTTTTCAAGTAATGGTGGGTACTCATCCATACTGTCGCCTGGACGCCATAATGGATCATGAATTGGGTGGCCAGCTGCGGCAGCTTCTTCTAGCTTAGCGTTATAACCGGCAAGATTACGAACACCACATGCAGCCATTAATTTATAACGGCGTTCCATTTCACCCACACACCAACGAAGCGCATTACCGGCGTCTTTCATATCGGTAACCACTTCAGTTAAGAGATGAGGAATACCTTCATAGATAGACAATTCAAGCATTTTCGGGTCGATCATAATGAAACGACAATCTTCGGGCTTACACTTATACAGCAAGCTTAAGATCATAACGTTCACACCAACCGATTTACCCGAACCTGTTGTACCAGCAACGAGCAAGTGAGGCATTTTACTTAAATCAGCAACAACGGCTTCACCAGAGATATCATTACCAAGAACAATAGGTAGCGCGCCATGTTTGTTCTGGAATTTCTCACTGCTAATCACTTCAGAAAGATAAACGGTTTCACGACTCTTGTTTGGTAACTCAAGACCGATATAAGGCTTACCGGGAATAACTTCAACCACGCGAACGGCCGTTGCTGACAGGGCACGAGCTAAGTCTTTTGCAAGGCCTGAAATACGGCTAACTTTTACACCCGGTGCAAGGTCAAGCTCATAACGAGTAATAACAGGACCTGGGTAGACCCCTTTTACTTGTGCCTTGATTTTATAATCAGCCAGTTTTGATTCCACCAGACGAGCAATACGCATAAGCTCTTCTTCTGACGCAGGTTCGACAGTTTGACGAGCAGGTTGCAGTAAATCAACGGTTGGCATTGGTGTTGTTGGTGTCGGTAAGTCCGGTTCTTTTTGCATTAAAAACGGATTATCTAACCCAGCAAGATGAGCTTGTTCTTTTTGCGCATCACGAATACGTTTCAAAAAGGCTTCTTCATCACTTAGCTCTGCTGCAGCGACATCATCAACATCTTCAGCGGCCAATTCGGCTCGATCTAACTCAGATAAACCATCCTGCGCACCAATTTCAGGAGTAGAAATAAACTCTTGAGTCGGTTCAAATGTTGTCGCTGGTTGAGGGCGAGGTTCTGCTGGTTGAGGTACGGTTTCATACCCTTGAGATGCCGCAGCATAAGCGTTTGGTGTCGGCGTTGCTGCTGACTCAGATGCTACTGAATCTATTGTTTGCTGTGTCTCTTCATCAACATAAACCGTAAAATCTTCATCGCGTTCCAGTTCACGCTCTAATTCAGCTACCGTGAGCCCTTTTGCTTGTGATGTTGATGTGATCGGAGCACTCGCAGGTAACTCTGTCGTTTCATCATACTCATTCATCAATGGCGCAGCTTGAGGCACAACCATTGCTTGAACATCGGGCTGCTGAGTCATATTAGCGGCTACAGCAGAAGCAACAGCCGTAGACACTTCAGGTTGTGAAGGGGCTGGTTGGACGTGCTGAGACACCATTTCTTGCTGAGCCTGAGCCTGAGCCTGAGCCTGAGCCTGAGCCTGAGCCTGAGCAGCATTAAAATCGCTCTGCGGCGCTGTTGCAACACTTGGAGTAGCCACTTGTTGGACAGCCGGAGTCGTTGATGGCTGTTGCGCATGAGTTACCGTAGAGGCAACTGTTGCAGCTGTAACAACTGGAGCTATAACAGATTCTTGCTGAACAACTGATTGAGCTTGCTGAGAAGTAGGCGCTACATTTTGACGTTGAGGCATAACAATCGTCGGTGTAGATTCAGGAGCCCAAGTTGGTTCTTGACGAGCAATACTTTCTTTATCGTCATCCAGATCTAATGTTGGTTCTGAATAGCTAGCAAGTAATGCATCATCCGCATCAAGATCATCATCAATATCTGCTAATACTTGAGCGTATGGCATGTCTACTTCGGCCGGTATTTCAGTAGCAAAAGCTCGAATACGTTCCGATTTATCTGGGCGAATTTTGTTTAAAATCCAAGTCAAAGAACCAATGGCCTTCTCACCGATAGTATCAACAATACTTACCCATGAAATACCCGTAAATAGAGTAAAACCGATAGCCCATAAGAACATCATAACTAATGTTGTTCCCAAGACATTAAGCATAGGTAACGTAATATTAGACACAACGTCACCTACTACCCCACCAGAAGAGAAGTACCAAATATCGTCAAAGTTTAAATCAGCCAGAGCACAGCTGGTCATAAGCAGAATGATCAAACCAAGCAAGCGTGTGCCATACACCATGTAGTCGGCCGACATTTTCTTTGCTCGGCGGCGGAACAATAGCCAAGAAAATAAAACTAAAACAACAGGAAAGACATAAGCCAACGAGCCAAACGTAAAGAAAAACGTATCGGCAACCATGGCACCTAATGTACCCGCAGCATTTTGGACAGGTTCTTGCCATGCCGTTTGTGACCAAGATGGGTCTGCAGGATTAAAACTGATTAAAGCCACCATAATATAAATGGCAACTAAAATGCTTATAATTAAAAAGCTCTCAATAATGCGCTGTACACCTGAAAGTCGCATTTGACGTAGCTTTTTTCCTTTTACCTTCCTCAAGAAAAACTCCGGTGTCTCTAACTAACCAATCACGCAATTCCTTCGTGCTGATCAAAGCAGATGGATATTACTTTATATTCTTATTCAACTTCTGGTTGCCCAGCCCATACCCATTTCTATCAAATAATGGCGAAAACAATAGTGTTCGACATTATACAGAAATGGGCACAAGAAACGTCGCCTTAGTGTAGACGTCTGTTACAAAAAAAGATTCATCATTATGTCAATTCATCGGTTTATCTGTCGATTAAACCAGCATCTTTATGATTTTTGAATTCACTGATGAAATATACAGTATAGAAAGGAAAGCGCCAACTATCCAAATTGCAATCTGGTGCAAGTTCAAACAATTAAGCAGAGATAAGAGAAAAGCGGTTGATGGCAGACAAAAATAGCAGGCAAAATATGAGCGACTATCTAGCCGCTCATATCACGAGAATCTAAATTCAATCAATTAACGCGTTTTAATTACCAAGTTATTTGATTGCTTCACTTCTTCCATTACAACATATGTACGAGTGTCATTTACGCCAGGAAGACGAAGTAGTGTCTCACCCAGTAATTTACGATAAGCAGACATATCTGATACACGTGTTTTTAATAGGTAGTCAAAATCACCCGATACAAGATGACATTCTTGAATATCTTCTAACTCTTGTACCGACTTATTAAACTGCTCGAACACATCAGGAGCACCACGGTTTAGTGTTATCTCAACAAAAACAAGTAGAGACGCATCTAAATACTGAGGGTTAAGTAATGCAGTGTAGCCACTAATATAGCCTTGACGTTCTAGACGACGAACACGCTCAAGACAGGGAGTTGGGGAAAGACCTACACGTTTTGATAACTCAACGTTAGAGATACGACCATCTTTCTGTAACTCGTTTAAGATATTGCGGTCAATACGATCCAATTCCTTGGACGGTTTTTTCTTGGTATCTACCATTGTTTTATTCCACCTTTTTACTTCCTTGCAAAAATATACAATATCTTTACCTAATTTAGAATCAAATCCTGAAAAATACCAATTTTCATTATAAAAAATCTCATATTCAGCATTTATATAGTCATCCATTCCATTTTATAAGTACTGCTATTTTTTGCGTTACTTATTTTTGGATAAACCATTATCTTCATTTAAGTTAGGAATGCAGTGTCAACCTAGCATAATACACTAAACATTACGGGTATAATTTCGACTGCTAAAGAAGTTTTTACCAGATCAGAGAGTAATATTAAAGCAAAATAACAAAAACAGAGGTGAATTTAGTCAGTAAATTTTAAAATTAACTAGATGATTATGTTATATAAAAGTCTTTTAGATATAGCAATCGTCACATTAGGTTACTCAATTCTTCATCAATAGCTGCGTTTTCATACGCCGTACCATATCTCTAAACTGATTTTTCATTTATCAGTTTGAAATAGGATGAAAAAATTATTAACACATTTAAATTCAGTTAATTAGCCTATGGTAATCCCCTGTTAAGATCATGGCTATTACAGCGATAGTTTATAACCTACCTGCATTCGTACGCTTTCTCTTTCTTTACTTCTTTAATTTACCTACAATCAAGCACTAATAATAAATACTCTCATTCAGCCTGGAGAAGTCATGAGTAACGTAAGACATTGTAATCTACTCATTCTTGGTTCTGGTCCTGCTGGTTACACTGCCGCTGTTTACGCTGCACGTGCAAACCTAAAACCAGTTATGATCACTGGTATGCAGCAAGGTGGCCAGCTAACAACCACAACAGAAATTGAAAACTGGCCAGGTGATGCAGGTGACTTGACCGGTCCAGCTCTAATGGATCGCATGAAAGAGCATGCTGAAAAATTTGAGACCGAGATCATTTTCGATCACATCCATTCAACTGACTTTTCTCAGCGTCCATTCCGATTAAATGGTGACATGGGTGAATATACTTGTGATGCTCTGATTATTTGTACTGGAGCATCAGCAAAATACATTGGCCTTGAATCAGAAGAAGCATTCAAAGGTAAAGGGGTATCTGCTTGTGCTACCTGTGATGGTTTCTTCTATCGTAACCAAAAAGTAGCGGTTGTAGGTGGCGGTAATACGGCAGTTGAAGAAGCGCTTTATCTGTCAAATATTGCTTCAGAAGTTCACCTTATTCATCGTCGTGATACCTTCCGCTCAGAAAAAATTCTTATCGACCGCCTGATGGATAAAGTAGAGAACGGTAATATTATTCTTCACACCGATCGCACTTTAGATGAAGTTCTTGGCGATCAAATGGGTGTAACAGGTGTTCGCCTTAAAGATACTCAATCAGACAATACTGAAGAACTGGATGTTATGGGTGTCTTTATTGCTATCGGCCACCAGCCAAATACCGCTATTTTTGCCGATCAGCTTGCGATGGAAAACGGCTACATTAAGGTACAATCTGGCCTTACCGGTAATGCAACTCAAACCAGTGTAGAAGGCATTTTTGCTGCTGGTGATGTAATGGATCATATTTACCGTCAAGCAATTACCTCAGCAGGTACTGGCTGTATGGCCGCACTTGATGCTGAACGTTATCTTGATGCCTTAGCTCAAAAATAATCAATAACAGACCGCTGCCTTTTTGGTGGCGGTTTGCTTTTCTTTCTTATATTTAGAAGTCTTTTACTTCTAACATAAGGCTTACTTACTAGGAAACAGTCTCTTTAAGTAATCCTTGTGTTTTGCTTTTTAACATTGAAACCATTCTATGGATAAACAATTACAACGTGATTTAACCAAGTGGTTGAAATCTCAAAGTAAACTTGCAAAGCGCTGGTTAATGCTAAGCGTTGGCTTGGGTTTTGTCTCTGGGCTATTGCTCATTGGACAAGCCGCATTACTGGCCAGCATTCTCCATCAATTAATTATCGAACATGTCGATAAGCATCAGCTTATTAGCCAATTTATCGGTCTTGCTGTGGTGATTGGTTTACGAGCACTATGCAGTTGGGGACGGGAGATTTGTGGCTACCGCTGCGGTGAACAAATTCGCTTGCATATACGTCAACTGATCATTCAGCGACTGCAAAATTTAGGGCCTGCATATATCAAAGGTAAGCCAGCAGGAACTTGGGCAAGCTTAGTCTTGGAACAAGTTGAAGAGATGCAAGATTTCTTCGCTCGATATATTCCTCAGATGTCTATTGCTGTGTTGGTTCCATTTATTATTCTAGTTGCGGTTTTCCCTATGAACTGGGCGGCTGGTTTAATCTTTTTAGGTACAGCACCTTTAGTTCCACTTTTTATGGCTTTAGTGGGCTTAGGGGCAGCCGATGCTAACCGTCGTAACTTTAAAGCGCTACAACGTCTTTCTGGGCATTTTTATGATCGCCTTAAAGGACTCCAAACCATTCGCCTATTTAATCGCGCAGAAGCCGAGGCAGAAAATTTAGATGTTGCCTCTCAAATCCTACGTAAACGTACAATGGAAGTCTTACGTTTAGCTTTCTTATCTTCTGCCGTACTTGAATTCTTTTCTGCTATTTCAGTCGCTATTGTCGCGGTTTACTTTGGTTTTGCTTTCATTGGTGAACTTAACTTTGGTAATTATGGGGCTCCAATCACCTTATTTACCGGCCTATTTGTGCTGGTTTTGGCACCTGAGTTCTATCAACCATTACGCGACCTTGGTACGTTTTATCATGCAAAAGCACAGGCTATTGGCGCAGCAGAATCTATTGTTGAATTTCTAAACCTTGAAGCAGATGAGATGAATCAAGGTAGTGAGAACCTTCCTTCTCCAGAAGCGATCACTATCAAAGCTCGTGATTTAGAAGTTCTTAGCCCTGAAGGACAAGTTCTCGCAGGGCCAATCAGCTTTACCATTAACCAACAAGAACATGTCGCCTTAATTGGCCCAAGTGGCGCGGGAAAAACCAGCTTACTTAATGCTCTGTTGGGTTTCTTGCCTTATCGCGGTCAATTAACCATTAATGGTATTGAGCTTAAAGCATTAGATCAGCAACAGTGGCGTCAAACCATCAGTTGGGTTGGGCAAAATCCTTTGTTATTTCATGGTTCAATCCGAGATAACATCGCACTTGGCAATCCACTCGCTACAGATGCCAATATCGCTCAAGTAGCAAAAGAAGCGTATGCCGATGAGTTTATCTCTCGTCTAGAGCACGGCTATCAACATCATGTCGGAGATCGTTCTGGCGGTTTATCTGTTGGTCAAGCTCAACGTATTGCTGTGGCTCGCGCTATGTTGCAAAACGGAGCTTTCTGGTTGCTCGATGAGCCAACGGCTAGCCTTGATGCCAATAGTGAACACTTAGTGCTACAAAGTCTTACTCGTGCCATTAATAAGCAGACAACGTTAATGGTCAGCCACCGCTTAGATCAGCTGCATTCCATGGATCGAGTCTTAGTGATGGAGCACGGTAAATTGGTTCAAAATGGCGCATTTGATGAGATTAAACATCAAGGCTTACTGGCCGAAATGCTTGCCTACAGTAAACAGATTAATCAAGGGGATCTCGATGCGTGATTTAATCCCTTATCTAAAGATGTACCGTAAACATTGGTTTGGCTTAACATTAGGAATGATCCTCGGTTTAGCGACCATACTTGCGGCGATCAGCTTATTGACACTTTCTGGATGGTTCATTGCCGCATCAGCGGTTGCAGGTTTAACCATTGCACGCGAAACATTCAACTATATGTTACCCGGCGCTGGTGTTCGTGGATTTTCTATGGCGCGAACCGCAGGCCGCTGGGGAGAGCGTGTTGTTAGCCATAATGCGACGTTTAAGCTGTTGGCTGATTTACGTATTTTCTTCTTCCGTAAACTCACGCCATTAATACCGGGTCGCCAGACTAACTTACGCGATGCCGACTTACTTAACCGTTTAGTTGCCGATGTTGATGCAATGGATCACGTCTATTTACGATTAGTCAGTCCATTGATCGTTGGTGTACTAAGCCTAGTTGCAGTAACGGTATTTTTATCTTGGTTTGATCTCACTATTGGTCTGACATTAGGTGCGATTTTATTGGCTCTTATGTTGCTGTTGCCTGTTATTTTTTATCGCTTAGGTAAACGTAACGGTGAAGCACTAACATATTCAAAGGCAAACTATCGCATCACCCTACTTGATTGGATTCAAGGCCAAGCTGAACTGCTGTTGTTTAATGCTGAAGAGCGTTACCGTGTTCAAGCCGAATCAGAACAACAAAGCTTATTAACCGCTCAGCGTAAGATGGCAAACCTAACAGGTGTTGCCAATGCGATCTTGATGGCAGCCACGGGTTGGACGCTAGTTCTAATCACCTGGATTGCAGCAGATGGTGTTGGTGGCAATCCACCAGATCCTTTTGTGGCAATGGTGGCCTTTGCTACGATGGCAAGTTTTGAGCTAATGATGCCTGTTGCTGGCGCATTTCAATACTTAGGTCAAACACTTACTTCGGCACGTCGCCTTAATGAAATCACTGAAGCGAAACCAGATACGCCGTTTGACCCAAATGGTTATCAAGCCAAGGCACAAGGTAACATTGCAATCGAAAATATTAGCTACACCTATTATGGTAGTGAGCAGCCTGTTCTAAAGCAGGTTAATCTTAGCCTGAAACAGGGTGAGAAACTGGCTATTTTGGGTCGAACTGGGTGTGGTAAATCCACTTTGCTACAGCTACTTACACGTAACTGGGATCCACAACAAGGGCAAATTTCCCTAGATGGTATCCCATTACCACAATGGCAAGAAGGCGCGCTTCGTAATGCGATGACCGTTGTTAGTCAACGCGTTGATGTGTTTAATGGCTCGCTGCGTGAAAACTTACTGCTAGCAAAGCCACAAGCCTCTGATGCTGAATGTGTGCAGGCACTTGAACAAGTTGGGTTAACTACGCTACTGGATGGCCAAGGTCTCGATACGTGGCTCGGTGAAGGTGGTCGCCAAATATCAGGTGGTGAACGTCGCCGTTTGGGTATCGCTCGCGCCCTGTTACATGATGCGCCAATCCTTCTTATGGATGAACCAACGGAAGGTCTAGACCGTAGAACTGAACAACAGATTCTTGAGTTATTGCTTGAACATGCTAAAGACAAGACTGTTATCTTTATCACCCATAGACTTATTGGTCTTGATGAGATGGATCAGATTTGTCTCATGGATGAAGGACGTATTATTGAGCATGGTAAGCATCAACAATTACTGGCTCAGAAAGGACGTTACGCAGAGTTATGTCAACGTCTGTAGTGCCCAAAGAATAAGTACGCCATAACAACAAACGCCAAGAGTTCTATCTTGGCGTTTTTTATTATATTAAATTTTTTGATATACCTAACTGACGATAAGATACTAGGTTCTAGGTTCTAGGTTCTAGGTTCAGCCACGTTAACTTAGGTATATAATTATGCCACTTTCATCGCGCCACATAGACACATTATGACTATCTACTTACCACAACTTTCACCATGGGATACAGCCTTCCCCAACCCAAACGATGCTTTTGATGAGCCTAATGGTTTACTTGCTATGGGCGGTGATCTCAGCCCAGAACGTTTAATGGAAGCTTATCGTAATGGTATATTTCCGTGGTACTCTCTTGATGAACCGATTCTCTGGTGGAGCCCTAATCCTCGGGCTGGGTTCAACCCCGCAACATTTCTACCAAGCAAAAGTTTGCGTAAATTTCAGCGGAAAACGAATTATACAGTAACCATAAACCAAGCTTGTCATCAGGTCATAGAGCAATGTGCCAATTGTCGCGGTCCAGAGCAAACTTGGATCACTCCTGAAATGATTTCAGCTTATCAGAGGCTGCATGATTTAGGCTATTGCCACTCCGTTGAAGTTTGGCTCAACAATCAATTAGTCGGCGGATTTTATGGTATTGCAATAGGAACCATCTTCTGTGGTGAATCCATGTTCTCTCTTGCAGATAATGCGTCAAAAATAGCGCTATGGCAGTTCTGTCGTCACTTTTATGCAAGCGGAGGAACCAGCATTGATTGTCAAATGATGAACCCTCACCTCGCTTCATTAGGGGCTGAAATCGTAACCCGAAACGAATTTCTTCTTCAATTATCTACAGAGCGAGAAAAATCGGTATCGAGCCACTGCTATCAACCTCAACAACTGGCCATCTATACAAGTTAATTTATGAACTCAATGTCTTTACAAATTGGTTTAACGCCAGAGTCTCAATGTAATTATTTACCCGATCAGCAAGAGCAAGTTGGGGTTGTCATGGAACAGCCATGGCACTCTCCACTTGGCTATCAAGTACTGATTGCATCTGGGTATAGACGTAGCGGCCGTGCCATTTACAAACCTATGTGTAGGGCTTGTTCGGCATGCACTCCCCTTCGTATTGATTGTGCTCATTTTACTCCGACTAAAAGCCAGAAACGGCAACAAAACCAGATGAGACAACTGCACTGGGAGTTCAAGGCTACTCTGGATGATAACTGGTTTGAACTGTACGAAAAATATATCAATAATCGACATAGCGATGGCTCAATGTATCCAGCTAATAAAGAACAGTTTTTCGACTTCTGTACGGCATCATGGATGGATACTTGGTTTCTCCATGTCTATGAAAATAATCAATTAATCGCCATTGCTGTAACCGATGTGTTTGAAGATTCTTTAAGTGCCGTGTACAGCTTTTTTGAACCAGAACACGCTTGGTCGTTAGGCACTTTATGCGTCTTATTTCAAATTGAATTCTGCCGCCAATCAAACCGTCCATGGCTCTACCCGGGCTATCAAATTGATGCGTGCAAAGCAATGAATTATAAAATCCGTTTTAAGCCTCACCAAAAATTAATTGATGGGTATTGGCAAGATTGATTGCTTAAAAGACCAACAATTTTAGAAGCGGCATAAGGTTTCTTGGCTAAATTGGCGATAAATTGCGTTTTAATCGACAACAAAAGCTGACAAAGACCATAACCAAGGGTAAAATTACGCCCTAAATTTACATTTAAACAAATTCGAGGCATCAACCAGCCCGATCAGATGAATGGCTGGTAGCCTATAAGAGGATTCAATGGCAAAAGAAGACGTAATTGAAATGCAAGGTACTGTACTTGATACACTACCTAACACTATGTTCCGTGTTGAGCTAGAAAATGGTCACGTAGTGACAGCTCACATCTCTGGTAAAATGCGTAAAAACTACATCCGTATCCTTACTGGCGACAAAGTAACTGTGGAACTGACTCCTTACGACCTAACTAAAGGCCGCATCGTCTTCCGCGCACGTTAATCTTTTCGTCAAGATTATAGATGCAAGAAACCCAGCATTACGCTGGGTTTTATTTTTTCTACGGATAAAAAAACCGCAGAGCTAAGGCCCCACGGTTACTTTTATGCTTATAGAGTCATACTGAACAATGACTTAATGCGCCGCTTCCATCTCACTGCTGAATTGGAAATCTAACTGATCATTAATCAGATCAACACGCACCGAACCACCATTAACCAGCTCACCAAATAGTAACTCATTGGCTAATGGTTTCTTCAAGCTGTCTTGGATAACACGCGCCATTGGACGTGCGCCCATCGCCTTATCATAGCCTTTATCAGCCATCCATTCACGAGCCCGATCGGTTACTTCCATTGATACACCACGAGCATCTAACTGTGCTTGCAGCTCAACAATGAACTTATCAACCACTTGTGAAATAACCTCTTTCTCAAGATGATTGAACCAGATGATACCGTCTAAACGATTTCGGAATTCTGGCGTAAAGACACGTTTGATTTCTGCCATTGCATCATGGCTGTGATCTTGCTGAATCAGACCAATCGACTTACGGGTTGTTTCAGTAACCCCGGCGTTCGTTGTCATCACCAAGATAACATTACGGAAATCAGCTTTACGGCCATTGTTATCCGTTAACGTACCATTATCCATCACTTGAAGTAACAGGTTAAATACATCTGGATGTGCTTTTTCAATCTCATCAAGCAGTACAACCGAATGAGGATTTTTAATGACAGCATCGGTTAATAGGCCACCTTGATCATAACCAACATAGCCAGGAGGCGCACCAATCAAACGACTGACAGTATGACGCTCCATATACTCAGACATATCAAAACGCAGTAAATCAATGCCTAAAGTACGGGCAAGTTGAACTGTTACTTCTGTTTTACCCACACCCGTAGGGCCTGCAAAGAGGAAAGAGCCAACAGGCTTATTATCTGCGCCTAACCCTGCACGGCTTAGTTTGATGGCTTCAGTCAATACATCGATCGCATCATCTTGACCAAATACCAGCATCTTAAGCTTACTATCAAGGCTTTGCAGTACATCACGATCACTTGATGAAACCGATTTTTCAGGAATTCGAGCCATTTTTGCAATCATAGCTTCAATATCACTGACATTGATGGTTTTCTTACGACGACTGGCAGGTGCTAAACGACAACGAGCTCCCGCTTCATCAATAACATCAATCGCCTTATCAGGTAAGTGGCGTTCATTAATGTATTTAGCCGATAATTCAACAGCTGCACGAATCGCTTTATTAGTAAAACGAACCTCATGGTGCGCTTCGTATTTTGGTTTCAAGCCCATCAAGATCTTAGTGGTATCATCAATAGATGGCTCCACCACATCAATCTTTTGGAAACGACGAGACAGTGCACGTTCTTTCTCAAAAATATTGCTGTACTCTTGATACGTGGTTGATCCCATACAGCGAAGCTTACCACTACTTAAGAGCGGTTTGATTAAGTTCGCCGCATCAACCTGACCACCCGATGCCGCACCCGCACCAATAATGGTATGGATTTCATCAATAAACATTATCGCGTGATCTTCTTTTTCTAACTGCTTCAAGATCCCCTTAAAGCGTTTTTCAAAATCACCGCGATATTTTGTTCCGGCAAGCAACGAACCAATATCTAACGAGTAAATCACACAGTCTTTAATTACATCGGGAACTTGGCCTTCAACAATACGCCAAGCCAAACCTTCTGCAATCGCCGTTTTACCTACGCCAGCTTCACCCACCAGCAATGGATTATTCTTACGACGACGACATAACACTTGAATCGTACGCTCAAGCTCTTGGTCTCGACCAATTAGAGGATCAATCCCCCCCGCTTTCGCCAGATTGTTCAGGTTGGTTGCAAAGTTTTCTAACTTATCTTCAGAGCTTTGCTCAATTCGCGTTTCATCTTGATTTGCAGATTCAGACGGTGAATTGTCATTAACACTATCTTTGACTGTACCGTGAGAAATAAAATTCACGACATCGAGACGAGTGATATCACTTTTCTTCAATAGATAAGCGGCATGAGATTCTTGTTCGCTAAAGATAGCAACCAAGACATTCGCACCTGTCACTTCATTTCGACCCGATGATTGCACATGGAAAACCGCACGCTGCAATACTCGCTGAAAACTTAACGTTGGCTGAGTTTCTCGCCCTGTATCATCTTCAGGAATTAATGGCGTCGTTTGATCGATAAACGAATGCAGCTCTTTACGCAATTGGTCTAGATCAGCGCGACACGCTAACAGAGCCTCTTGAGCAGCGGCATTATCAATAAGAGCTAATAGCAAATGTTCAACCGTCATAAATTCATGACGCTTTTCTCTTGCTCGGGCAAACGCACCGTTCAAGCTTGCTTCAAGTTCTTTGTTTAGCATAAGGCACCTCCCCTAAAAACCACTTCCCTGATGGGTTGGAAAATTTAAGCTTTTTCCATCGTACACAGTAGTGGATGTTCATGCTCACAAGCATACATCATAACTTGTGCCACTTTGGTCTCTGCTACTTCTGCTGTGAAGGTCCCACAAATCGCTTTTCCTTCATAATGAACGGTAAGCATTAACTGCGTGGCTTTCTCCAGATCCATGGAGAAAAACTTTTGTAACACTTCTATCACAAAATCCATCGGAGTGTAATCATCATTGTTTAAAATTACTTTATACATCGATGGCGGTTTAATTTGGACCTCTTCTTCCTCAAGGACATCTGAGTCAGGAGTTATCCATTCGTATAGCTTGCTCATAATTTCAATCTTAGTTCATTAGCCCGAAAGCTGACCATATCTTGAAAGATAAAAAGGTTTTACCAAAATGTTACATTCTAGGCTTGACTGTCTAGCTCGTTTTACTAAAGTGTAACCTGTAGTAGATATAAACTGCATTATAACCGCATTGGTATGCAATACTTAATCTAAGCAATAATGAGGTTTGTTACTTATTTGTGATATTGCTTGTATTCGCTGATGTGAAGTGGAACTTAAATGCAAGAAGGATGTAAAGCATGGCTATAGGTACAGTAAAATGGTTCAATAATGCCAAAGGATTTGGCTTTATCTGCCCAGAAGATGGTGATGGTGATATTTTTGCTCACTACTCTACCATTCAGATGGACGGCTACCGTACACTCAAAGCAGGACAGCAAGTCAATTATGAAGTACAAACTGGTCCTAAAGGGTTCCATGCTAGAGAAATCACTCCCATCGAAAGTAACGATGCAAAATAAGTTCTTTCATCAGAATTAAAGGTGGGATAACCCGCCTTTTTTATTGTCTGAACACCCTATTCAATGAATGATTGCTGCATAATTAACAATTCACCCAATGTTCTATACAGGTTTTACACTTTGTCAAAGAACTCAGCAAGTTAAAGCCGTTAGTATTGATCTGTCTTAAATGAGTTACCCCATTTTTACTGCTTGATCTATCATAGATCAACTCATAGTAAGAACAAATTCTCTTGCTCCATATTGACCTATTTTGAGAGTAAGCGCACGCCTAGCTTCTCCATTTGTATAAATTACGATCACAAATCCACAAAATAGAGAAATTAATGTGGCATAGCCGTTATACCCATTATTACCAATGCCAGTGAGCAGAAACAAAAAGGCCCAGCGCAATGCCGGGCCAAGAGATATCTTGATAAAACGAATTACATTTGCTCAATCATATCATCAGCAAACTCAGAACATTTACGAAGTGTTGCACCTTCCATTAAACGTTCAAAATCATAAGTCACCGTTTTATTACGAATAGCCGCTTCCATTGAGCTAATGATAAGATCAGCAGCTTCTATCCAGCCTAAGTGACGAAGCATCATTTCAGCAGACAAAATTAATGAGCCTGGGTTTACTTTATCTTGGCCCGCATATTTAGGTGCTGTACCGTGTGTTGCTTCAAATAGAGCCACACCATCACCAATATTCGCTCCCGGAGCAATACCGATACCACCAACTTGAGCAGCAAGAGCATCTGAGATGTAATCACCATTTAAGTTCATTGTTGCAATCACATCATATTCAGCAGGACGTAATAAAATTTGCTGTAAGAACGCATCAGCAATGCAATCTTTTACTACGATCTCTTTACCCGTATTAGGATTTTTCAGTGTCATCCATGGGCCACCATCAAGCAGTTGAGCACCAAATTCATCGGCTGCCACTTCGTAACTCCAATCCTTAAATGCCCCTTCGGTAAACTTCATGATGTTACCTTTATGAACAATAGTCAGAGAGTCACGATCGTTATCGATAGTATATTGGAGGGCTGCACGCACTAAACGTTTAGTGCCTTCTTCTGAGATAGGCTTAATCCCGATTCCACACTCTTGAGGGAAACGAATTTTTGTTACACCCAGCTCTTTTTGCAGAAAGTTGATCACTTGCTCAGCTTCTACTGTGCCTGCTTGGTACTCAACGCCAGCATAAATATCTTCTGAGTTTTCACGGTAGATCACCATGTCCGTTAGTTCTGGATGTTTAACTGGACTTGGAACACCATCAAAATAGCGCACAGGACGTGCACAAATATACAAATCAAGCTCTTGACGCAGGGCCACGTTTAAAGAGCGAATACCACCACCAACAGGAGTTGTTAATGGCCCTTTAATTGCAACTTTGTATTCACGAATAAAATCGAGAGTCTCTTGAGGTAACCATGCGTCTTCCCCATAAACGTGGGTCGATTTTTCCCCTGTATAAATTTCCATCCATGCAATTTTACGATCACCGCCGTACGCTTTTTGTACTGCGGCATCAACAACTTTGATCATCGCAGGGCTTACATCAACCCCAATGCCATCACCTTCAATATAGGGAATGATTGGGGTGTTAGGAACCACCAGCTTACCGTCTGAATCGAGCGTGATTTTTTGGCCATCAACTGGGACTACGACTTTACTATCCATTTAGATCTCCTAACTTCCATTTGTTATCTTTTTGTAAGATGCGTGAAAATCATACGCGAAATTTTATCAATAAGCCAATCAAGAAAATTTAGCGTATAATAAAGGCGTTTAATTCATTCACCCCTGAAATCACCTGTTATTTATGAAGCCAAATACTCCATTTCGTCAACCTCGTCGTGGTAATAATGAGCGCCGAGCATCAAGAAAAATTAATAAACCAAAACGTCCACGCGGCCCTCGAAAGATCATTTTATTTAACAAACCATTTAATGTTCTTACTCAATTTTCTGGTGAACCAGGGGATATCACACTGGCTGATTTCATCCCTGTAAAAGATGTCTATCCTGCAGGTCGTCTAGATAAAGATAGTGAAGGACTATTGGTTTTAACGAACGATGGCATTCTTCAAGCTCGGCTTACGCAACCAAAATCCAAACAACCAAAAACATACTGGGTTCAAGTTGAAGGGGCACCATCAGAGGAATCACTCCAAGCGCTGCGCAAAGGTGTTGAATTAAAAGATGGCATGACACTACCTGCGGGAGTTGAAGTTATGTCTGAACCTAACATTTGGCCTCGAAATCCACCAATACGTGAACGAAAAAATATTCCAACTACATGGCTTGCCATTACGCTAAAAGAAGGCCGTAATCGACAAGTTCGACGTATGACAGCTCACATTGGTCACCCTACATTGCGCCTTATTCGATATAAAATGGCTGATTGGACCGTTGATGATTTAGAGCCTGGTCAATGGCGAGAAATTACGCTAGAAACATTGCCGCAATAAGCAAACCCTAAAGACTGAGATAGCGATCAAATGCGATGATCGCTATAGTTCCTCCCATATCGCTCTTCTCACATCAATAAAAACCACTATACACACCAAATCTTTTCCACTATCATCACAACGCAAACGATTGCGCAACAATAAAAACTGCCGTTTCGTCTAGTGAAAAAGAGAACATAGAATAATTAAAGTGTGATTTCGCTCTCGATCTGTTTCAGTCGATAGCTTTCTGTTAGAATTACGCTCTTAACACTAAATTAGCGACTGAAGAGAAAAATGTCAGATAACAGCACGAAAAAAGTCATTGTCGGTATGTCCGGCGGCGTTGATTCATCGGTATCGGCTTACCTACTCCTTCAACAGGGTTATCAAGTTGAAGGTTTATTTATGAAGAACTGGGAAGAAGACGATAACGAAGAATACTGCTCTGCTGCAGCTGATCTTGCCGATGCTCAAGCTGTATGTGACAAACTTGGTATTCCTCTGCACACAATTAACTTTGCCGCTGAATACTGGGATAACGTTTTCGAATACTTCCTAGCTGAATACAAAGCAGGTCGTACGCCAAACCCAGATATTCTATGTAACAAGGAAATCAAGTTTAAAGCATTCCTTGAATTCGCAGATGAGGTTCTAGAAGCCGATTACATTGCTATGGGTCACTACACGCGTCGTACTTTCCCACAAGCAGGCGAAGAACCTCAGATGCTGCGTGGCCTTGATAACAATAAAGATCAAAGCTACTTCTTATATACTCTTAGCCACGAACAAATTGCTCGTAGTCTATTCCCTGTCGGTGAACTGGAAAAACCAGAAGTTCGTCGTATTGCTGAAGAGCAAGGATTAGTAACGGCTAAGAAGAAAGATTCAACAGGTATCTGCTTTATCGGTGAGCGTAAGTTTACAGAATTCTTAGGTAAATACCTTCCAGCTCAACCAGGTAACATTGTCACTGCTGATGAAGGTACGGTAATTGGCGAACACCAAGGTTTGATGTACCACACTTTAGGTCAACGTAAAGGCCTACACATTGGTGGTCAAAAAGGTGGAAATGGCCACGAAGACCCATGGTACGTAGTCGATAAAGACGTAAAACGTAATGAATTGGTTGTTGCTCAAGGTCATGACCATCCACGTCTTAAGTCAAACGGTTTGATTGCATCACAATTACACTGGGTTGACCGTGAACCAATTCGTCAACCTGTGACTTGCACAGTGAAGACACGCTACCGTCAACAAGATATCCCATGTACCATTATCCCTATTGATGATGAAAATATTAAAGTGATTTTTGATGAGCCTCAGATTGCGGTTACTCCAGGCCAGTCTGCTGTATTCTATAACGGCGAAGTGTGCATGGGCGGCGGCATCATCGAAGAGCGCATCTAGTAGGAGATGTCACAAGTGGCTAACACCTTATATGACCGAACTATTGCATTTGCAGGGATTTGCCAAGCGGTAAAATTAGTCCAACAGGTAGCTCAAACGGGTCGCTGCGATAACGAAATGTTAACGGCAACGCTAGAAAGCATCTTAGTTACCGACCCTGCAAATACGTTAGCGGTATATCACAGCGATGAAGCGAATCTTCGCATTGGCTTAGAAGCTTTGGTTAAAGATATTGATAACACCTCATCGGGCAATGAACTAACTCGCTACTTAGTGGGCGTGATGGCACTAGAGCGTAAACTCTCTGGCCGTCGAGACAGTATGGCTCAATTGGGTGATCGTATCGATCTTCTTAAACGCCAAACGGAACATTTTGAATTACTTGAAGAGCAAATGCTGAGCAATATTGCGAGTGTGTATTTAGATATTATCAGTCCTCTTGGGCCTCGAATCCAAGTCTCTGGTACTCCTGCACAACTGCAAATTCCTCAAGTTCAGCATAAGGTGCGCGCCCTATTACTCGCAGCCATTCGCAGTGCTGTACTATGGCGACAAGTAGGAGGTAAACGCCGCCATCTGATCTTTGGTCGTAAACAGATGGTTGAGCAAGCAAAAATCCTTCTCGCTCGCTGCTAAACACTTTTAGTCGCTCATTCTTTTTGAGCGACTTTTTATTTGTACTATGAGTTTAACCCTTACTAATCAGGAGAGACCCAATATGGAACTGTCAGCATTGACTGCTGTTTCCCCAGTAGATGGCCGCTACGGAAGTAAAACAAGCGTATTACGCAGCATTTTCAGTGAATTTGGTCTGCTAAAATACCGCACCATTGTTGAAATCCGTTGGTTACAAAAATTGGCTGCTACTGACGCTATTGTGGAAGTTCCTGCATTCAGCGCAGAAGCGAACGCATATCTTGATCGTATTGCGGCTGAATTTAGCGAAGAAGATGCACTACGCATTAAAGAAATTGAACGTACAACAAACCACGATGTTAAAGCGGTTGAGTACTTCTTAAAAGAAAAAGTAGCGCAAGTTCCTGAACTGCACGCTGTTAATGAATTCATTCACTTTGCTTGTACTTCTGAAGACATCAACAACCTTTCTCACGCACTGATGCTAACTGAAGCTCGTGAAAAAGTGATGCTACCTGAAGTTCGTAATGTTATTGATGCTATCAAAGACCTTGCAAACCAATTCCGTCACGTACCTATGCTTACTCGTACTCACGGTCAGCCAGCTTCTCCATCAACAATGGGTAAAGAAATGGCAAACGTGGCGTACCGTATGGAGCGTCAATTTAAGCAAATTGCTAATGTTGAGATCCTAGGTAAGATTAACGGTGCTATCGGTAACTATAATGCTCACCTATCCGCTTATCCTGAAATTGACTGGCACCAGTACAGCGAAGAGTTTGTTACCTCTCTTGGCGTAACTTGGAATCCATACACAACTCAGATCGAACCACACGATTACATTGCTGAATTGTTTGATGCATTTGCTCGTTTCAATACTATCTTGCTGGACTTTGACCGTGACGTATGGGGCTATATCGCTCTGGGTCACTTCAAACAAAAAACAGTTGCAGGCGAAATTGGCTCATCAACAATGCCTCACAAAGTTAACCCTATTGACTTTGAAAACTCTGAAGGCAACCTTGGTCTTGCAAATGCCATCTTTGCTCACCTAGCACAAAAGCTACCTGTCTCTCGTTGGCAGCGTGACCTAACTGACTCAACAGTATTACGTAACCTAGGTGTTGGCTGTGGCTATGCAATTATTGCTTACACATCAACATTAAAAGGTATCAGCAAGCTAGAAGTTAACCAAGCAGCATTAGAAGCTGAGTTGGATCGTAACTGGGAAGTGCTAGCAGAACCAATCCAAACGGTAATGCGTCGCTACGGCATCGAAAAACCGTACGAAAAACTAAAAGAACTGACTCGTGGTAAACGTGTTGATAGTGAAGGTATGCGTACTTTCATTGATGGCCTAGAACTACCAGAAGAAGAGAAAGTTCGTCTAAAAGCGATGACTCCTGCAACCTATATTGGTGCAGCTGTTGAGCTAACTGATAAACTGTAAATTATTTCTGCAGTAAAATCCTCTTTAAGCGAGTCAATTTGGCTCGCTTTTTTTGTTTCAATTTTCCGTAAACATCAGAACCACCTTCTCCTCTCCATCTCACCAAAAAGAAATTTTTAAAAATAAAACAATTTAAATCAATAGTTTATTTTAAACGTGCATTTTGGATGCAACTTTATGATTGACGATTTTATTTTTGAGAGTAAACTTGCATTCAGAATATATGTTTAAGTGATTTTATTAGAGAACCAAAGGATACGACCATGGCTATTCAAGTTAAAAATAATATTCAATGGGTAGGTCAACGCGACTGGGAAGTGCGTGATTTTCATGGTACGGAATACAAAACAACCAAAGGTACAAGTTATAATAGCTATCTAATTCGTGAAGAAAAAACAGTACTTATTGATACTGTTGATCACAAATTTAGTCATGCTTTCCTACAAAACTTAGAACAAGAAATTGATCTAAATGAAATCGATTATGTTGTTATTAACCACGCAGAAGAAGATCATGCGGGTGCGTTATCAGCATTAATGGCTCGAATTCCTGGTACTCCAATTTACTGTACCGCTAATGCTATTGACTCGATTGTTGGTCATCACCATCATCCTGAATGGAACTTTAATGTAGTAAAAACAGGTGATAGCCTTGATATCGGTAACGGCAAATCTCTTGTTTTTGTTGAAACTCCAATGCTGCATTGGCCTGATAGCATGATGACATACATGACTGGCGATGCTGTGCTATTTAGTAATGATGCTTTTGGCCAACATTACTGTGATGAACGCCTATTTAACGATGAAGTCGATCAAACTGAATTAATGGAGCAGTGCTTACGTTATTACGCCAATATCCTAACGCCATTTAGCCCTCTTGTTACGGCTAAAATCCATGAAGTACTCGGCTTTAATCTGCCTGTTTCTATGGTAGCAACCTCTCACGGTGTTATTTGGCGTGAAAACCCAACTCAGATTATTGAACAATACCTTACTTGGGCAAACGAATACAAAGAAGACAAAATCACGATTTTCTATGACTCCATGTCGAATAATACTCGAATGATGGCAGATGCTATCGCTCAAGGTATTACTGAAACCGATCCAAATGTAAGCGTGAAAATCTTTAATGTTGCTCGCCACGATAAAAATGAAATTCTGGCTCATGTCTTTGGTTCAAAGGGTATTCTTGTTGGTTCTTCTACTATGAACAATGTCATGATGCCAAAAGTTGCAGGTATGCTAGAAGAGATTACCGGCCTACGCTTTAAAGGTAAAAAAGCGGGAGCCTTCGGTAGTTATGGTTGGAACGGTGGCGCTGTTGATCGTATTCATGCTCGTTTAACTGATGCCGGATTCTTTACTACAATCGGCCTTAAAACAAAATGGCGTCCAGATGGTAAAGCAATCGAAGAGTGTCGTGAACATGGTCGCACAATTGCTCGTGAATGGGCCCTTGCACCTCTTACAGTAAAAACACAACCAAGCGTAACACCTGTAACGCCTACGAAATCAGCACCATTAAATATTCAGCAAGCCACAGCGCCAAGTACTGAATCAAAAATGCAGTGTAATCCTCAAAAAATTGGCCAGAAAATGCTTTGTACTGTATGCCAATGGGTATATGACCCTGAAATTGGTGAGCCTAACCAAGAGGTGGCACCAGGTACAGCATGGGAAGATGTTCCAGATAGCTTTCTTTGCCCAGAATGTGGCATTGGTAAAGACGTATTTGAACCAATTAATGACTAAGTTCTGGCCGAAGAAGGAATAAGTATGTCACACCCTATTATTGTTATTGGTAGCGGTTTTGCCGCTTACCAATGGGTAAAATCTTTTCGTAAGTTAGATCAAGATACTGAAATTACTATTATTACTGCAGATAATGGTGACGATTATTCAAAACCAGATCTTAGTCATGTCTTTTCTCGACAACAACGCGCTACAGATTTGGTAAAGCAATCTGCAACTGAATTTGCTCAAGCTAATAGTGTAAAGTTAATCACTAACACCTATGTTACGGCGATTGATCCACAAGCAAAAACAGTCTCAATTGATGATCAGGTTTTAACTTATTCAAATCTAATTTTAGCAACAGGCTCACGAGCATTTGTTCCTCCGTTTGCAGGCAATGCAACAGATGAGATCATTACTCTAAATAGTTTACAAGAGTTTGAACAAGCCCAAGAGCGATTAATAACGGCAAAACGAATTACGGTTCTCGGTGCAGGTTTGATCGGTACTGAAATTGCTATGGATCTTGCAAGTAGTCATAAGCAGGTTACATTATGTGATAAAGCGTCATCGATTCTTCCTGCCATGCTGCCACCATTTTTAGGCTCAGAAGTACAACATACTATGGCGTTAAATGGTGTCGATTTTAAGTTAAATCGTGGAATTTCAGCTATTAATCGACATCATCAAGAAATGCTAGTTGAACTAGATAATGGTGAAGTAATCAGTTCCGATGTTGTTATTGCCGCAATGGGGCTAAGATCAAATACGCAATTGGCACAACAAGCCGGATTAATGGTTAATCATGGTATTGTTGTTAACCAATATATGCAGACATCAGATGCAAATATTTATGCTCTTGGTGATTGTGCAGAGCTTTATGGCAGAGTGAGAGCATTTATTCAACCAACCATGTTGGCCGCAATGGCATTAGCAAAAACATTAGCAGGTACGGCAACGCCCGTTCGTTTACCCGCCAGTTTAGTTAAAGCTAAAACACCTTGGATTCCACTAAATTTAGCAGGAAAAACGGTAGGCTCAGAGCTAACATGGGAAATACAGCGAAACAGTGATGGCTATGTTGCAAAAGCATTTCATGTTGAAACATCAGAGCTGTCTGGCTTTATTGTTTCTCATGACCAAGCAAAGGCTGCATTCCCTCTATTGAGGCTGCTTCCTGGCGAAGTTGCATAGCTATAGCTTAATTTAAATTCATTGCTTACATTTCTTTTTTTTGGGGAAGATGGTCTCTTCCCCTTTTTTATCTCTGTCAAATTACGCCTAGTGTATGAAGAAATTTCATCCCCATTGGTGTCAATAACCATATAAAAATCGCACTATTTGCGACAATAGCCATCCATAAGATCAGCTTAAACGGTTGTTTTTGTGATTTATGACGTAGTGTCTGTTGAGCAACAAGTGCCCCAGGCCAACCGCAAGCAAACTCCATTATATGAAGTGTTTTCTCTGGTATTCGCCACTCTCCATGCTCTGCTGCACGTTTGTCTTTCCAATAAAATAAGAAAGTAACTACAGACATCACACAATAAATAACAAATAAAAATAGCGGTATTTTAAAAAAGAAAACGCTACATAAAACAAAAATTAAAAAGCCAAGAGCCAAAACTATCATCTAGCTATCCTAAACTGCCTATCAAAATCATTCTAATTATTGGTAACTTAACACGATATAAGCTTAAAATTGCCAGCATTTGGTTAAAAATATCTATAACAGCTCAACTCATTTTTAATTTCTCATGTGCCCCCTCTTTTAATCATTATCTTGTTATCACTTCCACCCCACCTTACTGAATCTAGCACCTTGAAGTGACTTAGGTATATAATCACGCCAATTTATACCAATATGAAAGACAGCCTTATGTACCAACTGACATTTTCATTCGAAGAGTTTTTAGAAAAATACTGGCAGAAACAACCTGTTATCATTAAAGGTGGCTTCAAAGATTTTGTTGATCCTATCTCTGCCGATGAGTTAGCAGGATTAGCAATGGAAGAAGATATCGACTCTCGCTACGTTGCAAGAGATGGTGACGAATGGGACGTACAACACGGTCCGCTATCTTTTGATAATATGCCAGAAAATAACTGGTCTTTTTTAGTCCAATCAGTGAACTACTGGCACGAAGGTGCGGCCCGTTTAGTTACCCCATTTCGTCAATTACCAGGGTGGCTGCTTGATGACTTAATGATCAGTTACTCGACTCCAGGTGGTGGTGTTGGTCCACATATTGATCAATATGATGTATTTATTACTCAAGGTTCAGGCAAACGTCGTTGGCGTGTAGGCCCTAAAAAAGACGATTATGAAGAAGAATTTCGTCACCCGGCTTTACGTCAAATTAAATCCTTTGAACCTATTATTGATGAAGTAATTGAAGCTGGTGATATTTTATATATTCCACCAGGTTTCCCCCACGATGGCGATACTATTGAAACTGCAATGAGTTTCTCTGTAGGTTTCCGCTCTCCCAAAAAACAAGAATTATTAAGTAGCTTTGCCGATCATATTATTGCGAACGATATTGGTGATGTGCATTATCATAATCCAAATTTACCCGCTCGAAATAATCATGGCGCAATATTAGCAAGTGAACATCAAGATCTTGAGAATATGATGCGCAGCTTACTTGATCATCCAGAATTAATGAAACGTTGGATGGGTGAATATCTCAGTCAGAATAGACATGAATTAGATTTGGTTGTTTGTGACCCTGAATATACTACTGAAGAGCTACAACAACAGTTGTTTAATGGTGAAACATTAGCTCGCTTAGGTGGCTTACGAGCTTTCTACCATGCAGATGAAACACATATCATTTTTATCAATGGTGAAACGTTTGAACTACCAGACTCATTAGATAAAACAGGATGTTTCCTTGCTGATATTGAATCGTTTACCGCGCAAGACCTTGGTGAATACGCGACAAATACTGACTTTATGTCGCTACTCACAACCCTTGTGAATTTAGGCTATTGGTACTTTAAAGACTAATAAGCTTTACTGGGGTGTTAAACACAACACCCCAACATAATCTCTTTATAACCAATCAGTTAAATATAAAAAACACTAAATAATACTAAAATTAAACCAATATAATTGCTTTATCATAATGCAAATAAAACAAAATATTACATGGCCTAAATACGTATTTCTCAAAAGTCTTTAGAATGGATCTTAAGGATTTTTTGCTATAGTCGAGAGCGTTTTTCATAAATAGTAAATACGAGTACGTTATGGCTAAAGTACATAAACTGACATTTTTGAATGTAGCAATCCTAGTAACGATCTGTATCTCGATCTTTATCGAAGTATTAGACATCAATCACCAGGGTTTGTCATTAGCAGTCTATGCCATATTAGCTGTAAACCTGCTAACAAGCCTATTCTTATACTACAAACTAACACCAACCTCTATTTTACTAAAATATCAATTACTTAATGCCGTAAAGAAAAATGAATTATTACCTTACTATCAACCTATTATTGACAGTAAAAATAATACAACTTGTGGCTATGAAGTGCTTATTCGCTGGAAAAAACCGGATAATAAGATCATTGAACCTTTAGATTTTATTCCAGAATCAGAACAGAACGGGTTAATCACCCCAATAACCTTTCAATTGATCAGTCAAGTTGCAAAAGATATCAAATCACTACAAGAGTTAAATCAAGGTTTTTCAATTAACCGTTATTTTAGTATTAATGTCAGTGCAACAACTTTAGAAGATGATGAACTCGTTCGATATATCAAAGCCGTATTAGAAGAATATAATATTCCAGGCCAATACTTTGCATTAGAGCTCACCGAAAGAACACCAATTAAAAATTTAGAAAACGCATCAAGAGTGTGCCAAGAATTAAATGCTATTGGAATAAAAATAAAAATTGATGATATAGGTATGGGCTACAATGATGTTACGATTCTTCAAAAATTGTGCGCAACTACCATTAAAGTTGATAAATCCTTTATCGATAAAATAGATAAAGTTGAACAGAAAAACCTTTTAGAATGCCTTGTCATTTTTGCAGATAGAGCCGAAGTAGAAATTATTGCCGAAGGTATTGAAGATAAATCTCAAGCAGAAACCTTAAATTCAATTGGTATTCACTATCATCAAGGATTTCTGTACGGCAAACCTCAGCCTATTACCAGTATTAATATGGGGTAATAATATGTCTGAGAATAAACACCTACTTGCTAATGAGAACTCATTTTATGAACACCATTTTTTATTTAAAAGTAAAACTTGGCATAATATTTTTGTTGTCGGTATAAATTCATTACTCATTATCGGTCTTATTGCCTTTAACTTGTATCGTCAAATCGATGCAAATAAAAACTATATTGATTCTAATCTTAAGTTAGTCAAGTCAAGCATGATGACGCTTGCTTATCGAAATGATCGCTATGCCCAAACGGTAACGAAGACGCTGAAAGATGTCTCTATCATGTCTCAACCCGGTTTGGTTTCTATTAATACTTATCCATCAATGAATGAATTTGGCTTTAATCGCGGTATTTATCCAGATAATTTATTGAATGGCAGTCTAATTGGTGTAGGAAAGCCAAGTGAAGCGATTTATCATGACACGAATCTTTTTCAAATCTTAGATGATCTATGGGCAGAACAGCATCGCAGAAATATTACTTATAATTATTATTATATCTCGCATCAACACAGATATTTTTATTTATCATCTAAATATTCTTTAAATGATTTTAATATGACGAAAGACTTCTTTACGACAGATTTTTATTCGCAACAGAGATCTGATCTGCAACAAGAGTCTACCTTAAAAAAAGGATTTTATTTTACACCGCCCTATCGTGATTTTTTTACTCATGACATGGTTATTACTATTAAATCGCCAGTGTTTTCAGCTAAAGATATCATTATTGGAGATGTTGGTGTTGATATCCCAGTCAAATCCTTGATGCGAGCAATTACGTTACCGAATGATTTTAAACAGTATTTAAATATCTATTTATATGATGATATAAAGAAGCAAACCATTACTTTATATGATGGGAAACGAAGTTATTTACCTTGGATTAATATGAATAGACAAATCAATGATACTTTATCTATTCATGCTGAAATATCTAGCTGGTATATTTTGTATTCATCTATTCAAGATATTTCATTAATAATAGTTCTCATAATAGCGCTTAACTATATGTATTCACTATTAAAAATGCATAAAGCACAAAAGAATGAATATAAAATAGAAGCGTATACCGATTCCTTAACCGGTCTTTATAACCGAAGGATTATAAAAAGCTCTGTTATGCCATTATTACAAGAAGCTAAGGATACCCATTCTCCTGTTTCTTTTATTATTATTGATGCCAATGACTTTAAAATCATCAATGACAACTATGGGCATGATGTTGGGGATATGGCTCTAAAACATATTGCTAATCAAATTTTTGCTTTAAGCCGCAGTAGTGATATTTGTATTCGATTAGGCGGAGATGAATTTTGTATTGTGCTACCTAATACAACAATTGGCCAAGCCCATTCATTGAGTAGACGATTAGAACTTGCCGTATATGGTATTAAATTTTATTCACAAAAGATTACAACAACAATCACAACTAGCTGTGTACAGTATGATGGTGAAGAAACACTAGAAGAAACATTCGCTCGTGCAGATAAAATCTTATATAACAATAAATTACATAAGAAAGAGCGACTTAAAAAATTAAAAGAGCAACTGCTTTAAGTACAGCGACTCTTGTGATTTTCTATTTTTCACTTTTAAATGAATGAGCCCTGTACATAGTAGTTTCAGGGCTCATTTTGTCTAATTAGACATTAATGCAAGCAACGGCATGATAGTCTGAACCTTGTAGTTTGGGCTTAAGTCTTGAGCACTCTTCCGTAGCTTTCGGACATCGAGTTCTAAATACACAACCTGATGGCGGATTCATCGGTGAAGGCAAATCCCCTTCTAGTAACTCGATGTGTTTATTTCGTTCCAATTCAGGATCAGGAATGGGGACGGCAGACATTAACGCTTTGGTGTATGGATGTTTAGGGTCAGCAAAGAGCGCTTCCCCCTCTCCCATTTCTACCGCATTACCTAAATACATCACTAAAACACGGTCAGAAATATGCTTTACCACCGATAAATCATGAGCAATAAAAATTAAGCTCAGACCCATCTCTTGTTGCAGTGATTTTAAAAGATTCACAACTTGAGCTTGAATCGATACATCAAGTGCCGACACGGGTTCATCACAAATGATCATTTTAGGCTTAAGAATTAATGCTCGCGCAATACCAATACGCTGACACTGACCGCCAGAAAACTCATGTGGATAACGGTTAATTACATTAGGAAGTAATCCAACCTTGGCCATCATCTCTTTAACCTTCTGCTTTACTTCATCTTTTGACAGCTCTGGATAAAAGGTTTTGAGCGGCTCTGCAATAATTTCCCCCACCGTCATTCTTGGGTTTAATGATGCAAGCGGATCTTGGAAAATCATTTGAATTTCTTTACGCTTTAAACGCAACTCTTTAGCAGATAATGCCGTTAAATCTTGCCCGAGCCAAACTACCTTACCCTCTGTAGCTTCAACAAGACCAATAATGGCACGAGCAAAGGTTGATTTACCACAGCCCGATTCCCCCACAACACCTAAGGTTTCGCCTTCAAAGATACGAATGCTGACCCCATCAACCGCTTTTAATTGAGTCGGCTTAGACCAAGGCCATGATGATTTTGCCGCAATACTAAAATGAACCTTTAATTCATCAATATCTAACAATACTTTTTTTTCTGCTAGCATGATGCCACCTCCATTTCAGCAAAACATGCACGTAAACGACCATCTGCAAAAGGGGTCAATATAGGTGCTTCTTGATGACAACGAGCAGACACTCGATGACAACGCTCTTGGTATGGGCAGCCGACAGGTAAATTTAATAAGTTTGGCGGATTACCAGGAATGGTTGGCAGCATTTCCCCTTCAGTATCAAGACGAGGAATCGCTTTCAGTAGCCCTTCTGTATATGGATGGCCCGGTTGATAGAAAATCTCATTGATCTTGCCGTATTCCATGGTACGCCCAGCATACATCACAAGGACCTTGTCACAACTTCCGGCAACAACCCCTAAATCATGAGTGATCATAATAATCGAGGTGTTAAAATCTTGTTTAAGATCATTCAATAACTCCATAATTTGAGCTTGAACTGTCACATCAAGAGCGGTTGTTGGCTCATCGGCAATGAGTAGTTTTGGTCGACATAATAGCGCCATGGCAATCATAACTCGTTGGCGCATACCGCCAGAAAACTCATGGGGATACATGGTCATACGGTTACGCGCTTCGGGAATTTTTACTGCATCAAGCATACGAACCGACTCTTCGAAAGCTTGCTGTTTTGACATTCCCTTATGTAACATTAAGACTTCCATCAGCTGATCGCTAACTTTCATATAAGGATTTAAGGAAGTCATTGGGTCTTGGAAAATCATCGCAATTTGTTCTGCTCTGATTTTGTTAAGCTCGCGCTCAGGCAAATTTAAAATATTACGACCTTCAAATTCTGCTCGGCCACTGATTTTACCGTTTTTTGCCAATAGACCCATAATAGCGAAAACAGTCTGACTTTTTCCTGAGCCTGATTCACCAACGATGCCTAATGTTTCGCCCTGATTTAGAGAAAAGTTAAGATCATTAACCGCCGTTACGATGCCATCTTGAGTCGTAAACTCAACGCGTAAATCTTTTACATCTAATAAACTCATATTACATCCTTTTACTGAAGTTGATGCTAACTCATTGTTATTGTGTAAATAGCACCAAGATCATTTATTATCCTTAACGATCTTTTGGATCCAACGCATCACGCAAACCATCACCGACATAGTTAAAACAAAAGAGTGTTACCACCATGAAGGCTGCAGGATAAAGAAGCTGCCAAATTGCCACTTCCATTGTCTGAGACCCTTCTTGTAGCAAAGCCCCCCAACTGGTCATAGGTTCTTGCACCCCAAGACCTAAGAAACTTAGAAATGACTCAGTTAATATCATCGATGGAACTAACAACGTTGAATAAACCGCAACGATTCCCAGTACATTAGGAACGATATGACGAGTAATAATGCCCCATTTACTCACACCACTAACGTATGCTGCTTCAATAAATTCTTTATTGCGTAATGACAGTGTTTGCCCCCGGACAATACGCGCCATATCAAGCCATGAAATTGCTCCAATCGCGATGAAAATCAACATGATATTACGACCAAAGAAAGTCACGAGCACAATGACAAAGAACATAAACGGAATCGAATATAGTATTTCCAAGATACGCATCATTACTCGGTCAGTTTTGCCTCCGATAAAGCCAGATGTTGCGCCATATAAGGTTCCAAGTAAGACGGCAACAAAAGCGCCTAAAATACCGACCATCAGTGAAATTCGACCGCCAACTAACGTTCGAGTATACAGATCGCGACCTAGGCTATCGGTACCAAAATAATGCCCTTCTGCACCAAATGATGGCGCCGCATGCAAAGCATACCAATCGGTATCATCAAAGGCATATTGGCTAAACATCGGGCCAAAAGAGACCCAAAGAGTAATAACACACAGAATAACCAGAGAAACCATTGCTGCTTTATTGCGCATAAAACGGATTCGAGCATCCTGCCATAAACTGCGACCTTCCACTTCCAGTTGATCCGAAAACTTTTCTAAAGCCTCTACATTATCTTTTTTTACCAGCATCATAATCAGGCTCCTTAGTAACGAATCTTTGGATCGATATAGGCTAAAACAATATCGACAATGGCGTTAAATACGATAGTTAATGTACCGATCAAAATTGTCACACCAAGTACTAAGGAATAATCACGGTTAAACGCAGCATTAACAAATAGCTTTCCAATTCCAGGTAAACCGAAAATGGTTTCAATCACGACCGAACCGGTGATTATACCGACAAATGCAGGTCCCATATAAGAAACAACAGGTAACAGCGCAGGTTTAAGTGCATGTTTAATAATGATATAGGGATAGCTTAATCCTTTAGCTCGAGCCGTTCGGATAAAGTTACTATTAAGTGTTTCAATCATGCTACCGCGGGTAATACGAGCAAAGGTTGCCACATAAAGTAGTGCCATACCAAACATAGGCAAAATCATATATTGCCACGAACCGTCATTCCAACCACCAGCAGGCAGCCACCCCATTGAGATAGAAAAAATGTAAATCAATACAGGGGCAAGAATAAACGATGGCATAACCACCCCAGCCATCGCGGTCGACATAATGAGATAATCAACCCATGTGTTGTGTTTAAGTGCCGCGATGGTCCCTACGGTTACTCCCATCACAACAGCAAAAATAAAGGCCGCAATACCAATCTTTGCTGAAACGGGAAAGGCATCAGCAACCAATTCATTCACCGTAAAGTCTTTATATTTAAAAGAGGGTCCAAAATCACCTTGAACAATATTGCCTAAATACGTGGTGTATTGTTCAAAAACAGGTTTATCTAACCCATATTTTGCTTCGATATTCGCCATAACTTCCGGAGGTAAAGGTCGATCGGACGAAAAAGGGTTTCCCGGTGCGAATCGCATCAAAAAAAAGGAGATAGTAATTAATACAAGTAAGGTCGGTATGGCCTCAAAAATCCGTTTTGCAATGAACTTAATCATAAACTCAGCCGCTTCAATGTTGTGTTAAAACTCGCTGCCCCATCCTGAGGCAGCGTTATCGTTATAATATTTTTAGCTATTATTTTGCGATGATATAAAGATCTTTGGAGTAGATATTATCTTCAGGGTTCTTCATTGGATAACCGCCGACCTTTGGATTCACCAATCGCGCATTCACATAGTGGTAAATAGGCATAATTGGCATATCTGTCGCTAATAGACTTTCCGCATTTTTATAAGCTTGAGCTCGACTCTCAATCGAGGCAGCAGCTAATGCATCATCAAGTGCTTTGTCGTACGCTTTGCTGGTGTACTTTGGATAGTTCTGAGAGTGACCATCTCGCATAATCGCTAAGAATGTTGAAGCTTCATTATAATCACCACACCATCCAGCACGCGAAACATCAAAGTTACCTTGGCGCTTACTGTCTAAGTAACTCTTCCACTCTTGGTTTTCAAGATTTGCGGTAACACCCAATGATTTCTTCCACATCGAGGCAATAGCAACAGCAATCTTCTTATGGTTTTCAGAGGTGTTATACAGCAGATCAAAGGTTAAAGGTTTATCGCCATATCCGGCTTCTTTAAGCAGCTCTTTCGCTTTAGCAACACGTTCTTTTTGCGATAAGCTCGAATAATCAGGCAGGTCTACTTCAATACCGTTAGTAGCAAGAGGGGTAAAGTTGTAAGCTGGAGTTTCACCTTTACCAACAATAAACTTAGCAATGACATCACGATCAATCGCATAAGACAGTGCTTTGCGTACACGAACATCATCAAACGGTTTACGTGCCGTATTAAATTCATAGTAGTACGAACATAAATATGGCGTTACCTTAACAGCGTCTGGATGCTCTTTTACTAAACGCTTAAAGTGCTCGTTTGGCACCTCATAGGTAAGATCGATTTCACCAGCCAAGAAACGGTTCATTGCTGCTACTTGGTTTTCAATCGGCAAATACGTGACCTTGTTAATGATGGTCTCTTTGTTGTCCCAATAGTTTTCATTACGAACAAGTTCGATACGCTCATTGACAACCCATTTATCCAGTTTATAAGCACCGTTAGAGACATAGTTATCAACCGAAGTCCATTTATCACCGTGTGCTGCAACGGTCTTAGCATGAACAGGTTTCATTGATGTATGCACTAACATTGCCGGGAAATAAGGAACGGCTTTATCGAGTGTCACTTTTAAAGTGTGAGGGTCAACGGCTTCAACACCCAATGAATCAGGCGCAGCTTTGCCATTAATGATCGCTTCTGCATTATGCATAGTCGTCATTGATAAATACGAAGCATAAGGGGATGCTGTTTTTGGATCAGCAAGACGACGCCAAGTATAGACAAAGTCTTCAGCCGTTACTGGATCACCATTTGACCATTTAGCATCTTGACGAAGATGGAAAGTCCATACTTTATTATCGCTACTCTCCCAAGACGAAGCAGCTCCAGGAACTAGGTTGCCTTTATCATCTTGGTTAATCAGTCCTTCTAAAAGATCTCGGATAATATTTGATTCTGGTACCCCAGAGACTTTTTGCGGATCAAGCGACTCTACTTCTGAGCCATTATTACGCACTAACTCTTGTGAGTCAGCCAATTTAACACCTTCAGGTACTTGCGCTGCTACAACAGAAAAGCTACCAGCAGAAACAGCCAAACCTGCGCTCATCCATAGAGCCTGAGTGATTTTATTTTTATACATGCATTTACTCCAAATACATCCTTACGTCCATGATGTTCTTCAGTTGATAGGTCTCGACTCCTACGTTATTGGTCTCTATTTCATCCTCAATAAAGCCAATCAAACCGAAGAATTGCCTATGACATTAACAGGCATTGAAGCAATTAGCCACATTTCCATTACAAAAAGCGGCATTATTCTTAATAAGTGGTAATAATTCAGTAAAAAAAACCAAGCAATTTATAGCCCGTAGACATTTCTTTTAAAAAAGCCAACCAAAAAAGTAAATTCCGCCAAAAAAACTAAATCAAAAGGCATTATTGAATAAAAAACACACAATTATGCATGTAAATAGATAAATTAACTTAAACCATACAATTAATACTGGTTACTGTTAACAATTCATGGCTACTCCTCTATTTCTATATAGATCAATCTATTCATTTTTCAGACAAAATAAAAACGCCTCCACAAACATTTATTTGCAAAGGCGCTTTTGTTACAAAGTCGAATTATTTATTTTCACTATCTAGATTAATTAACTGTTTATCTTCACTTACCGCCTGATCTCGGCGCTCTAACAGTAACTGCTCTTCATCTTGATGATCGTCACCAATACCAAGGTCTGACATCATTTGGCGCATTTGTTTATTCGATACACGCTTATGTTTCATTACACACTCCGCTGTCAAATTCACAATTCAACCTATATTTAGGCTCACTAATAACTATGGCACATCAAACCGATTGTCGCTAACAAGTTATTAACATCCAGTGATATTAACCAAGCTTATCGATAGTGACTTTAACTGAAATAACAAAATCGAATAACAAATTATGCTATTAGATTAAATTATCCAAAGGACTAAAATTTGAACTTGTTAGCACTCTAAGTTCATTATTCGATCTATTATTTTCATATTGCGAGAATCACTACTTTACGTAGGGGTTTAGCAATATATATCGCGTTATTACAACTAAAATAGAGAATAACAATGAGACCAGCAGGGTGTATCTCCCGACCAAGTCCTTCTTTTCGTGGACGTCATGGTTATGTACCACCGTCACGAAAACTTAAAGGCGAAGTAAAAGAGCAACAAGTAAAAGAACTGACAAAATAGTGAGACCTTCATCTCTAACAAAAAAATAGCCCCAGTAACATTTTGTCTGGGGCTATTTCTTAAGGTAAATACTCAATTTAGTGTTAATGAACAGGGATTTTAGCAATCCACAGTTCATGTTGGTCTCGTACATACTCTCCCTGCTCTACCAATCCTTTTAAGTAAGCTAATCGATGATGACCTTCTAATAAATTAAATGGGGCTTTTAATATCTTGCCGTTAGAAGCATAAAGATCACGCTCAAAATCCAAAACGATTGGAGCTACGGGCCAAGTGCCTCGCTCAGTCATATTCTGGACCAGCCAACTTCTTTGAAACATAACATTTGTCATTCGTTGTGATAATCGATCTATCACATCCTGACTAGGTGTCTGTACCTTCGCTAAAATATCTTCGGTACTCCACGTTTCTTTCGTAAACACCATACCGCGAAAATCAAGCCATCCCCAGTTATACATGACCCCTTTCCAATGACGGTATAACCATTGTTCTAATACATCATCAGGAAAATTGGGTAGCGTCATATGGGCTCGCAGCTTCCAATGATCCAGTGATTCACAATGGCGTTCACCAAAACCATCAGGTCCAATTTCATAAAGTAAGCGATCGCTCCTGATCATAATATCACTCCCTTTTTCATTTGAACTCATAGCGCATTCCAAAATAAATAAACAGTCACAATAGCTGCTTATTTATGCTTATAAAAAACATAGCACAGCCAATGAAAAAACAAAACATGAAAGATTATTCATGAATTATTCGTTATTCATTCATCCGTAAAATCGAGATGTTATTTAATCACTAAACAACGAGGATTCCATAGTATGTTCTATTTAAAAAAATAGAAAAGAGGATTCCAAAACGAATAACTATTCTTTTAGCTCTAGCAAAGCTAATGTGAATAGTTTTTCGAGGAATTTATCATCATGACAAAAAAAGGAGCCTTTATAGCTCCTTTTTAATCCAATAAGTTATTTGATTTACTTATCGTGCCAGCGATCCGCTGCTGAGGTATCTGATTCTCGAGCATCAACCCATCGACTCTCTTCCGGGGTTTGCTCTTTTTTCCAAAATGGGGCTCGTGTCTTAAGGTAATCCATAATGAACTCACACGCTTCAAATGAAGCTCCACGATGAGCGCTTGAAACACCGACAAACACAATTTGATCGCCCAAATCAAGATCACCAACTCGGTGAATGACTCGAACTTGTAATAACGGCCAGCGGGCACGAGCTTGTTCAACAATCTCACTTAACGCTTTTTCCGTCATACCTGGATAATGTTCTAAAGAAAGGCCAGTAACACTATCGCCTTGGTTAAAGTCGCGAACTTTTCCAATAAAAGTCACCACGGCACCAGCTTCTGTTCCTTGAGCTAATTTTTCATACTCATCAGCAACAGAGAAGTCTTCAAACTGAACCGAAATCATCGTTACCCTCCTGTTACAGGTGGAAAGAAAGCGACTTCATCGCCATCTTTAATCTCTGTATCGAGAGGACAAATTGTCTGGTTAACCGCGACTAATAACTTACCTGACTCTAATGCCAACTGCCATTTATCGCCACGAAGAGTCAATTGCTGACGTAATTCTTCTGCGGTATTAACGCTTGCTTCAACGTCTATTTGAGACTGACCAACCAGCTCTTTTACTTGAGCAAAAAATAAAACTGTAATCATGCTTCTGCCTTAAAATGACCTGATTTTCCACCTGTTTTCTCAAGCAGACGAACCTGAGTGATAACCATATCTTTTTGTACGGCTTTACACATGTCATAAATAGTCAAGGCAGCAACAGATGCTGCAGTTAATGCTTCCATCTCTACGCCAGTTTTTCCAGCAAGCTTACAACATGATTCTATACGAACTTTGTTTTCGGCTTCAATAGCTTCAAGCTGAACTTCCACTTTTGAAAGTAAAAGAGGATGACAAAGAGGAATCAGATCCCAAGTGCGTTTTGCCGCTTGAATACCCGCGATACGCGCAGTAGCAAACACATCGCCTTTATGATGTTGGCCTGAAATGATCAAAGCCAATGTTTCTGGAGCCATATGAACAAAGGCTTCAGCACGAGCTTCGCGAACTGTATCCGCTTTATTCGAAACATCAACCATATTGGCTTCACCAGAAGCGTTAATATGTGTGAATTGAGTCATTCTGAAAATTTCCTTTCTTTAAGGATGCGCAGAAACCCATCGATTAGAATACCCATGGGCTCAAATAAAATGTCTATCCGCCAATTGAGGCTAGATGAGGGGTCATGCCGGTTTTGCCTTCATCAAGAAAATGACCAACGGCTTTATTTTGTAATCCGGCTTGAATACGACTAATTAGCTCACCTTGTTGCTCATCTTGTTGGAGAAGATCACGCAGATCGACACCTTCTTCACCAAATAAACACAAGTGCAACTTACCCTTCGCAGAAACACGTAAACGGTTACAGCTTTGGCAAAAATTCTTTTCATACGGCATGATCAAACCAATCTCACCCATGTAATCTGGATGACAGAACACTTGTGCTGGACCATCATTTGCACTCTTTACTTTGAGCAACCAACCATTTGCAATCAGATGATTACGAATACTCACCCCAGAAACGTGATGGTTAGTAAATAAGTTGTCCATTTCACCAGTCTGCATCAATTCAATAAATCGCAATTGAATCGGACGAGTTTTGATCCACTCAAGGAATTTAGGCAATTCTTGAGAGTTAAGATCACGCAACAAAACGGTATTAATTTTTACTTGCTCAAAGCCGACATCGAAAGCGGCATCAATACCCTGCATAACTTGATGAAACATATTCTCACCAGTAATTTGGTGGAACATTTTAGGATCAAGACTATCAACACTGACATTGATATTAGTAAGACCTGCATCACGCCATGATTGAACATGTTTCGCCATGCGATAACCATTGGTTGTCATCGCAACTTTCTCAATACCAGGTTGAGAAGCGACAGTATGAATAATATCGGTAAAGTCACGGCGTAAGCTAGGCTCTCCGCCAGTAATACGGACCTTGCTTGTGCCACATTCAGCAAACGCAGACGTGACCCGACGGATTTCATCTACGGTCAGAAAAGAAGGTTTTTTCTCTTCTGGTTTATAGCCATCAGGCAAACAGTATGTACATTTAAAGTTACACACATCGGTAACAGAAAGTCGCAAGTAATAAAACTTACGATGGAAACTATCTTCAAATTGTTTCGCCACGGAACACCTTTCCAAATACGGGAGGCTAATCCATTTCTAGATCAACCCTGGTGACAAACCTCGTCACTGGCTTTATTACCTATCGTACAACTTAACTATTGCGACTTAGCAAATAAAGCTCGGAGCTATGGCTGTTATGCAAAGCAACTCATTCCATGAATCCTGAATTACACAACGGCATTTATCTATTAAACATATCAGAGATTCAATCAGTGTCGATGATACTCTGCAAAAAATTATGCTGTATTCTACCTTTCAGGCGAAATAGCGACAATACTACTAAGGGATTTAATGAATAATTTGCCAATAAAAGAGAGGTCGTTATGTCAAATATTGTTGAATCAGCCACTCTAGATGATATTGCGTTGTATTTACAGCGAGAAGATGGCATTTCGCCCCAACAAGCTAAGCACGCAGCGCTAGAAGTGATCGCAGGTTTTAAAGACATGCAAGCAAAAGGGCTCATCAAAGGATGGTATTTTAATGAACTGGGACAGCTTGAGTTACTGCCTTCAGATAACGCATTAAATTGGATTGCAAATCAAAAATAATCAATTTTGCGGTATCAGAATAAGACGAATCCATTACTTATCAATTAGTTAAAATCAAAACAATTCGGCATCCGTTTTGCTTTTCTCAAGTTAATGAGAATAATGCAAAACGGAGTTTTTATGAGCCAACATATTCCCCTACTTCTGCAAAAAAGGCACATTTTACCAACAGGTCGCATGTTTATTCGCATTTTACCTGGCGTTCAAACAGAGACATTAAAAGCCTCTTTAGAAGATTGCAGCGAACTGGGTATTTGTATGTATGAGAATACTGATAAAGATCAGCGTTTTTATCATATAGCAACTCGCGTTCATGTGGATGATTTCGATCTTGCCATTTATGACAATTCACTCACTATCAATATTTCTGGTATCGATAACGGCTTTATCAATGAAATAAGACAAGACCACGAAGGTGTTATCTGGGGAGATTATTCATCCATTCCTAAATGGCAAGAGATGAAAACACAACAAACACATAAATTACTGGCTGAGCGTCTGGAAATTATGTATCGAAGCCACCCTGAACTGGCTCAACAACATCAAGAAAAACAATTTGATAATCTAACCTGGTTATGTCAAAGATGGTTAGAAATACTTCCTCTTCCAACCAGCGAAAAACAATTATTAATAAATAGACCCAACTGCCTTGATACTTGTGATTATTTAATGAGTATGATGTTAGAGCCCCATTAAAGCCAGCTTTGATAACAACAACACCCATTTGCTTACACAATAAGCAATAAGTTGCACTCAACGTGATATTACAGACACTTCACACGGTTTTGACTGTTTAAATAAATAAACTCTGATAAACTATTTTGAACACTATTCTTAAGTATAATTACACTGTAAATCATGGTTAATACGAATACATCAAATAAAAAAATCGTTGCCATTGGTGGTGGTCATGGCTTGGGGCGCATCCTTTCATCACTGTCTGACTATGGTTCTCAGGTCACAGGGATTGTTGCAACAACAGATAATGGAGGCTCAACAGGACGGATCCGCGCTTGCCAAGGGGGCATTGCTTGGGGTGATACCCGAAATTGCATTAATCAGTTAATTACTGAACCTTCTGTCGGCTCAATGATCTTTGAATATCGATTTCGCGGTAATGGCGAATTGAATGGTCACAATTTAGGTAATTTAATGTTAACCGCATTAGATAACCTCAGTGTTCGGCCATTAGATGCTATTAATTTGATTCGCGATATGTTGAAAGTATCGACTCACATTATTCCAATGTCTGAATATCCTGCCGATCTTGCAGCAATGACGCCTTCTGGTGAAATCATTTGTGGCGAAACCAGCGTTGATGAACTCATTGAAGTCCCTCAGCGTCTTTATGTAGATCCCGCGGTACCCGCAACCAAAGAGGCGGTTGTCGCCATTGAGCAAGCCGATTTGATTTTACTCGGTCCGGGAAGTTTCTTAACCAGTGTTATGCCATCATTACTGTTAAAAGAAATTGCTCAAGCTCTAAAGCATACATCAGCACGATTAGTCTTCATCACAAACCTAGATAAAGAGAATGGTCCAGCCGGACAGATGGATCTTGTCACTATGCTGCACTGGTGTGAACGTTCAATTGGAGGCAGAAGAATCGATATTATTCTTTCAGATAAATATTACGATGAGTTGGAATCTGGCTATCATCAGCATGTCTCCGATCTTGCCGCCAGCAACCATGTGTGGCGACATGATCGTAATAAATTAAAGCATGCTATTAAGCAACTCCTCATTGCTTGACATTAATTTATACTCTTGAGCAACACCTTGGACCATTTGGCGTAATTCCGGCAGGTGGTCCATAATCCAAGAATCTTGTCCTTGTCGAACGCGAGATTCACACTCTTGAGCAAGCAGAGCTAAATCGTCAGCACCAAAACTTGCCGCACTACTTTTAATTGAGTGACTAATTTCACCAATATCACTAATAGAGGGCTCGGCCAGTAATTTAACCAGATATTGCTCTAGCTCATCACTAAATACATTAAATAAGAGTGAGACGGTATCTTCCCCTACTTCATCAGCAAGACGTTTTACTGTTTCAACGTTAACCTTAATTGTCATCGACTCAATCTCCTATTTGCTTGCCGCATCTTGCCAAGCTTGTAATTTTCTATAAATCGTAGAGGGACTAACCTCAAGAAGTCCTGCTGCGCGAGGGATATTTCCGTCACACGCATCAATGGCTTTTTGGATGGCCCGTTTTTCTACAATCCACAGCGGCTCAATTTTATTGTTATGTACCGACTCGTTACTTCTATCGGCAAGAGAATATGTATTTTGTTCCAAACTATGATTGGAAACAGAATGAACAGTGTCTGCAATATTCGCGCCAATATCTTGATTTAGCGGTGGTGGTAACATTTCCGTGGTCACCACTTCTCCTGAGTGTAAAACAACGATATTACGAATCACATTTTGCAGCTCTCGAATATTTCCAGGCCAATTGTATTTTTGAAAATACTCGACAACGTCAGGAGCAAAGCGGGTGAAATCTTTTCCTTCTTCAACCGAGGTCATTCCTAGCAGCGCATGTGCAATTTCAATTACATCGCTTCCTCGTTCTCGGAGTGGTGGTAAATTAATAGGAATAACATGCAGTCGATAATAGAGGTCTTCTCTAAAACGCCCTTCTTGCACTTCTACCCAAGGGTTGCGGTTAGTTGCACAAACAAAACGAACATCAACAGTATTTGTTTTAGATGATCCTACTTTTTGATAGGTACCACTTTGGATAAAACGCAGTAACTTACTTTGCAAATCCAAATCCATTTCACACAACTCATCAAGAAAAAGGGTCCCATTATCAGCGAGCTCAACTGCACCTTGTCTTTCCGACGAAGCCCCTGTAAATGCCCCTTTAACATGACCAAATAACTCACTTTCGATGAGCTCTTTTGGAATCGCAGCACAATTAAGGGCAACAAAAGGCTTATCATGACGAGGACTTGCTGCATGAATAGCCTCAGCGCAGACCTCTTTACCTGTTCCGCTTTCCCCAGTAATAAATACAGTCGCTTTACTAGATGCGGCCGATTCAATGACTCGATATACCGCCTGCATCGCCAAACTATTACCGATAAAACCCTGATATTGCGCACCACTTTGCTTGGATTTAGGCTCGGCATTTGATTTGTGTTCTTGCTTTAATACGTTATTAACCGTAATTCTTAATCGATCAGCTTCACACGGTTTAATTAAAAAATCTTGAGCTCCATGACGCATAGCTTCTACAGCAACATCTATCGAGCCATGAGCTGTCATAATAACGACAGCCAGATCTGGATGCAGCTCTCTAACTGCCGCAAGAACTTCAATCCCGGTCATATCAGGAAGACGTAGATCCAGCAGAATTAAGTCAGGAACAATATCATGAATAAAGCTCAGCGCTTCTTTACCCGTCCCGACTATATTGACATTTAAGCCTAACGGATTGAGGTAAGATTTATACAAAGCAGCAACAGATGCAGTGTCTTCAACCATTAGAACTTGTTTTTGTCGTGATTTGCTCTCCATTGCTCCCTCCAAAAATCAATCTAATTAAAATTAAGTTTAATCAATAAGAAAGATTATGTTCAAAAGATTCTCAATTTTTATAATCTTCTCATATTGAATTGCAAAACGCTTTGCAAAATGCAATAAAACAGGTGTAACAATGCAAATTTTGACCACAACAAAGTGACAAAGATAAGAATATAGGGATAAATAAGTACTACAGGAAAAGTTGGCACGGTCTCTGCTTTATATAAAGTAACTCTTACTTAAGAGTTAACCTAGCCAACTGACGTTGTTTGTGGAATCTATTCACTAAACAATGACGCCAACCGAACTTATTTCTCGGTTGGCTTTTTTTTATCTTGTTTCTAGCTATTAGTGATAAATTGTTCACGAAGTGTATGAATCTTATCTCTCAACTCTGCTGCTTTTTCAAACTCCAAATTTTGTGCAAAGTCGTACATTTGTTTTTCAAGTTGTTGAATTTCACCTTCAAGCTGCTGCGGAGACATTGCCGAATAGGTTCCTTTTTTCTCAGCAACTTTATGTAATTGAGCCGCTCGATTATGAGCCTTAGCCTTTGGACTACTTGAACCTAGCTCAAGAATATCAGCTACTTTCTTATTCAGTTTTTGAGGGGTTATACCATGTTGCTCATTATAGAGCTTCTGTTTATCCCGACGACGTTCTGTCTCAGTTATAGCCCTTTCCATTGAGCCTGTAATCTTATCTCCATATAAGATAGCTTTACCTTCTAAGTTACGAGCAGCACGGCCAATCGTCTGGATAAGAGAGCGCTCTGAACGTAAGAAACCTTCTTTATCCGCATCTAAAATAGCGACCAACGAAACTTCTGGCATGTCTAAGCCTTCTCGAAGTAAGTTAATCCCCACTAACACATCAAATTCACCCAAGCGTAAATCACGAATGATCTCAACGCGTTCAACCGTATCAATATCAGAGTGAAGGTAGCGGACTCGAACGCCATGCTCAGCTAAATATTCGGTTAAATCTTCCGCCATTCGCTTAGTCAATGTGGTAACAAGAACACGCTCATCTTTCGCAGCTCGAATGCGAATTTCAGACAAGAGATCATCGACTTGAGTTGCAACAGGACGAACTTCAATTTCAGGGTCTAACAATCCAGTCGGTCTTACAACCTGTTCTGCAATTTCGCCATCAGACTTTTCAATTTCATACTTACCTGGCGTTGCTGAAACGTAGATTGTTTGGGGTGCAAGAGATTCAAACTCTTCAAATTTTAATGGTCGGTTATCCAAAGCAGAAGGCAGACGGAAACCGTACTCCACTAAATTTTCTTTACGAGAACGATCCCCTCGAAACATAGCCCCAATTTGCGAAACCGTAACGTGAGACTCGTCAATGATCAGTAACCCATCAGCAGGAAGGTAATCAAACAAAGTTGGAGGCGGCTCTCCCTCACTACGACCACTTAAATAACGTGAGTAGTTTTCAATACCTGAACAGAACCCTAGCTCATTCATCATTTCCACATCAAACTGAGTTCGTTGGGTAATACGCTGCTCTTCAACTAACTTATTGCCATCCATAAATTGCTTACGGCGAGATTCTAACTCAACCTTAATGCCTTCTATGGCTTCTAGAATTTTCTCACGAGGAGTTACGTAGTGCGTTTTCGGATAAACGGTATAACGAGGAAGATCTTGCTGGATCACGCTTCCCGTTAAAGGATCAAACAGTGAAATACGATCAACTTCATCATCAAATAGCTCAATACGCACCGCTTCTTTTTCTGATTCAGCCGGGAAAATATCAATCACTTCACCACGAACTCGAAATGTGCCTCGCTCAAAAGCCATATCATTTCGCGTATATTGCAATTCAGCTAAACGACGTAAAATATCACGCTGATCCAACATATCACCACGGCGTACATGCAACATCATTTTTAGATAAGAGTCAGGATCACCCAGACCATAGATAGCAGATACTGAAGCAATAATGATAACGTCTCGTCGTTCCATTAACGCTTTAGTGGCAGAAAGTCGCATCTGTTCAATATGAGCATTCACCGAAGCATCTTTTTCAATAAAAGTGTCGGTGGTTGGAACATATGCTTCAGGTTGATAATAATCGTAATAAGAAACGAAATACTCAACAGCGTTATTAGGAAAGAACTCTTTCATCTCACCATAAAGTTGAGCTGCCAAGGTTTTATTGGGAGCAAGAAATAACGTTGGACGCTTAGCCTCAGCTATCACATTCGCAATCGTAAACGTCTTTCCTGACCCTGTTACACCAAGTAACGTCTGGTGAGCGAGACCAGCATCTAAGCCTTCTAGTAACTGCTTAATGGCTGTGGGTTGATCCCCTGATGGAGAAAATTCAGACGCTATCGAGAATACATCATTCATTACAACGATACCTAAACTAAGATGAGTACCTTCATTTTGTAACGAATCATAAGAATGTCAATCTCGAAAAACTAAGATATAAAGATCTGACTATTACAAAGACTCGATGAACTTTAACCTGTAAAAATATACAAAATATCTAATAAAAAAAGCCTACAAAAATAATGTAGGCTTTTTTATTAACTTAACAATAGACTATTATTTGATTAGGCGAATCATTACTGCGTTACTATTGTAGTTATCAGCATGACAAACTTCATCACCTTCAAAACGGACAATTACTTGTTTATCATTTAATAGTGCTTTTTCAGCTAGAGATTGAAATTGCATAATATGAGAAGAAGTATTGAATGTTAGATTACCTTCAATATCGGCCCCTTGACTACGACTTTGACGAGGAATTAGGCCGTCATATACAGAATCATCTTGAGTTACACCGATACGTTTCCATACTTGCCAACCATCAGTTTCATTTTCTAATTGAATAAGAACATCATCATGCTCAGCCTGAACAGCAACAACATTTAGAGGGCCACAATCTTGCCACTCACCAACTACAGATGGGATGCGATCGTCTGCAACAACAGATGTTGAAGATACAACAAGTAATGCAACTATAAGTAGTTTTTTCATAAAGACTCCATCATTAAAAGCAAAAAACTAGAAAATAAGTGCACTGAGATACTTACAACATAACATTGCTGTTATGGTATAGAAGGCTCTACTAAAAAATAGATTTAAGGTAAGCACTCAATGCATAGTAATGGTGTTCAATTAAATCCATATTGTAAAATACACGAAAAAATTAACACGGAAATAAATAATAGAAATTTAATATACTTTGAATTTCTAAATCACCCTGATTTAATTAATAATTGAAAT
>NZ_PYOG01000070.1 GCF_003026815.1 Photobacterium damselae
GACAGAAAAATGGATAGCGAAGCAGCTATCCATCTTGCCCAAATGTGAATATCAACACATGACCTTAACGATGCCCGATAAGTTATGGCCCATATTCCGACTTAATCCATGGTTAATCAATCTGTTAGGGGTCAGTTTGGATATCGAAAATTATTGTACGTTAAGGCTATTTTTTAACCAGAAGTAGGTTCTCTATAAAGAGCCTGAATGCGGCAAACTTGAGAAGTACTGTAACCCGTTGCATCTGCAGTTTCACGAATGCTAAGCTTTTTTACCAGCCGGTAGTACATCACTTTCTCATGTCGTTCCTGATCTGCCTGTTTTCCCCTATATTTCCCCAATGAATGAGCTCGTTCTATTCCTTGTTTTTGCCGCTGACGGCGGCTCAGCCAGTCCTTATGTGACATTGTGGCCATTAGGTCAATAAGCATATTATTGATAGCCGTTATCACGGCATGGGTAATCGGATCTGTTTGTGATGGGTCTTTATCTAATAGAGCTTGCCATGAGGTGGGAACATCCAAGCTGACAATCCTCAGTTCATGTTGTTCTATCTGCCTTTTCAACGTCGTCCAGTCACTGTTACTGAGGCGAGTCAAGCGATCTATCTGCTCTACCAATAGAATATCATTGCGATGGCTATCCATTAGTAAGCGACCTAATTCTGGACGGTCCAGTTTTGTGCCACTGATGTTTTCCCTGTAGTAACTGGCAATTTTATGTCCCCGTTCTTGAGCAAACTGATCCAGCATCTCTTTTGCTCGGTCGGCAAACTGATCTTCAGTCGATGCCCTTAAATAAGCTCTGATGAACATTTTTCACCTCGCTATCGCATTTAGATTATTGCATTTATCTTATCGCATATAAGTTATGTCATTCATTGCGTTTCATCACATTTAGGGTATTGCATAAGGGTGTACCCTTATGCAATACCTGGTTTTGTTAAAATTACGAAGGAAACTATATGGCAAGGAGACAGATTCTTTCTCTGTCGGAAAGAGAATCATTACTGGCATTACCAGACGATGAGTTAGCACTGACCCGAATGGCCTATTTCAGTGAGCATGATATGGCACTTATCAGTGCTCACCGTAAACCCGTTAGCCGTTTTGGTTTTGCCGTCCTTCTTTGCTATCTGAAAAATGTCGGCTTTGCTCCGGATAAAAAAATCGCACTCTCTGATGCGCTGCTAAAGCATATCGCCAGCAGGCTAAGGCTTACTTGGGATCTCTGGCCAGCTTACCTTTCCGGCAGGGATACAACACGGCGTGAGCATTTAACCGAACTGTACCGCTATCTTGGCGTAAAGGCGTTCACCGGCAAAATACAGCAAGACTGTATTAAACACCTGCTACCGATGGCGACGCGTACCGATAAAGGTATTCTCCTAGCCGAAGAGTTACTAATTTATCTCCGGTAGAACAACGTGATAATCCCCTCGATTGATGTCGTGGAGCGTACTTGTGCTGAGGCCATGGCAGGCGGCGATAAAATCGTATTTCAGACTCTGAATGCCCTGTTAACTCCTGCTCACAGGGATGCCATGGATCGTTTACTTGAGTCATCAGATAATCAGTCCTCTAAGCTGACATGGCTTCTGCAACCGCCTGGTAAAATCAATGGTAAGAACGTGCTGCAACATCTTGATCGGCTCAGTCACCTTGAATCACTGGCATTACCGGAAGGTATAGATCGTGCCATTCACCAGAACCGGTTGCTGAAACTAGCGCGTGAAGGCCGAAAGATGAGTAGCCGGGATTTGACCCGATTCTCAGCAGCCCGCCGTCATGCGGTCTTGGTGTGCGTGCTGGAAGAAGCCAGAGCTACACTGACAGACGAAGTGATTGAGCTACATGAGCGAATGCTGAACAGCCTTTTCAGCAAAGCCAAAAGAACACAGGCTGAACGCCTTCAGCAGACCGGAAAGCTGATCCAATCAAAACTGAGGCAGTACATCGATGTCGGTCAGGCGCTGTCTGATGCTCGCGATTCTGGTGGCGATCCATGGGTCGCAATAGAAAACAGACTTCCATGGCCTGAATTTGTCGCTAGTCTAGAGGAAACACGCCATCTTGCCAGAAAAAATAATTTTGACCCGCTACATATTATTACTGAGAAATACAGCACATTACGGAAATATGCCCCACGCATGTTATCTGCTTTACAGTTAGTCGCAACCCCAGCAGCGCAACCTCTGGCTGATGCGCTGATTGTGATCAAGGATATGTATCGGAAGCAGTCACGTAAAGTTCCGACGACTGTGCCGCTTGAGTTTGTCCCTGAAAGCTGGCGCAAGGTGGTGATTACACCTGCGGGTATTGATAGGCAGTATTATGAATTTTGTGCACTCAGCGAGCTTAAGGGAGCGTTGCGCTCAGGGGACATCTGGGTTAAAGGCTCACGCCGCTACAAAAATTTTGATGATTACCTTATTCCCGAAAAGGACTTTGCCAAACTCACGCCTGCGCTGCCCATATCTGTAGATTACCATGAGTACATTACCAGCCGTATGACTCTGCTTCAATCTAGACTTGAAGAGGTCAATGGCGTGGCAGCCCTTGGTGAACTGCCCGATGTAGAAATTTCCGACAAAGGCGTAAAAGTCTCTCCGCTGGATAACTGCGTTCCAGCGCAGGTTTCACCGCTTGCAGAGCTGGTTTACAGCATGCTACCGCGACCTAAAATCACGGAAATTCTCGATGAGGTAAACAGCTGGACGACGTTTACCCAACATTTTTCACATATAAAAAATGACATTACCCGTCCCGATACCCGCCTGCTTCTTACCACTATTCTTGCAGATGGAATCAATCTTGGCCTAACCAAAATGGCAGAAGCCTGCCCCGGTAGCACCAAATCATCACTCGAAGATATTCAGGCATGGTACATCCGTGATGAAACCTATTCAGCAGCTCTTGCAGAGCTGGTAAATGCGCAGAGGAAAAGACCACTTTCGGCATTTTGGGGAGACGGGACAACATCATCATCGGATGGACAGAATTTCAGAACAGGTAGCTCAGGCCGCTACGCGGGGCAGGTTAACCCGAAATATGGGCAGGAGCCTGGACGTCAGTTTTATACCCATATTTCGGATCAATACAGTCCGTTTTACACCTGCATAATCAGTCGGGTCAGAGATTCAACCCACGTTCTCGATGGTTTGCTGTATCACGAAAGCGACCTGGAAATCAGGGAGCATTACACCGATACTGCGGGTTTCACCGATCATGTCTTTGCCCTGATGCATCTGCTGGGATTTGCATTCTGTCCGCGAATTAGGGATCTCCACGACAAGAAGCTATTTATCAAAGAGAAAGCGGACCAATACCCAGCACTTCAATCACAGATATCAACAACCAACCTGAATCTGAAAGAGATCGAAATTCACTGGCATGAAGTGCTGCGTCTGGCAACCTCGATAAAGCAGGGAACCGTAACAGCATCCCTGATGCTGAAAAAGCTAGCCAGCTACCCCAAGCAAAACGGACTTGCCAAAGCATTGAGGGAAATTGGCCGTATTGAACGAACGTTGTTTATGCTCGATTGGTTCCGCGATCCGGCACTTCGTAGGCGGGTACAGGCGGGACTGAATAAAGGAGAAGCTCGTAACGCGCTGGCGCGCGCGGTATTCCTGCACCGGCTAGGTGAAATCAGGGACAGAAAACCGGAAAATCAGAGCTATCGCGCCAGTGGACTGACGTTGCTGACGGCTGCTATATCGCTGTGGAATACCGTCTATATGGAAAGAGCTATTGATGCTCTGAAGCGTAAAGGGGTAAAGATCAACGAGCAGCTGCTGTCGCATTTATCCCCGCTAGGCTGGGAACACATCAATCTGACGGGCGATTATATATGGAAAAGCAATAGGATACCGGCTTCTGGTAAGTTTCGTCGGCTGAGACCAGCTAAAGTTGCAAGGTCAAAAAATAACCTTAACGTACAATAATTTTCGATATCCAAACTGACCCCGGAATGGCATCGATACCTTGTACTGAACCGTTATTGAGAATAATGGCATCACGAATTTTGCTCGTCCAAAGACCGCGCTGCTCCAGATCGCTTACCAGATATTTGTTAATGATGATGAACTCACCCG
>NZ_PYOG01000071.1 GCF_003026815.1 Photobacterium damselae
GTTTTCTCGCCCGTGCATTTTGCTCAATTAAGGGAGCAAAACGAATGACCCAACGATTAATGGTGGCATGATCGACTTGAATTCCTCTTTCAGCAAAAATTTCTTCGATGTCACGGAAACTGAGTTTGTACGCTACATAGTAGCGTATGGCTTGAAGGATGATGTCAGATGGAAAATGATAACCAGTAAATGGCATAAAAGTTTAGCTAAAAGTTTAAAGTCAGTAATTAGAGTTTTCAACTGCTCTCTAGTTCCCTAACTTTGCGACAGAACCCCATAACTGTTGATTTTTTCAGTATACGGGCGAGGTTAAATTAAGGCTGTATTGTCGACAGCGAGCTTTAACCTCAGCTCATCTGCCTGTTGGTCGCGATCACTTGAGCCTTTCTATTCAACAGGCTCTGCGCTGAGTCTTTTTCAAAGCTTAAAATCGCGTTGGAGAGCTCAGTATTAGCAAGCATAGAAAGCGTTTCGCCTAGCTCCAATTTTGAGTTGGTGCGGTTTTGCTCTCGCTCGTTTGGATTTATCTGCGCCACGGTTCTGCCTAGAAAGTTTCCCTTCTTTACAGACTCAGTCTGGCTATTGCTCTCGATCCAATCGATAGATAAGTGCTTTTGTGTTGGTTGGATGTCATTGGACATAGATTACCTAAACTATTAAATCCGAGCTCTGAAACTGAGAGGGCAAAGCTTTCATGGCGATGTGGGCGGATAACAAGTCTTCCCAAGATTCGCTCTGTGTGAGTAGCTCCGCCAGTGCATCTTCAAACAGTTCGTAGTCGAGTGACTCTGCGTGAAGCAGTCTATTTAAACAAAGCTTGTGCCTGTGATTATCTAAGCTAAAAAACAATTGATGCTCAGACCAATGGTAGTTGAATGCGATAAAAGAACGGTAAAGATCAGAATTAATAATTTGTAGATCGACGATCTCAGCTTCTAATTGAAGCATCTCTGTCGTTGGGTGAAAAATTACATGCACTCTTAAGTTGTCATCAAAAGCTAAACCCAATTCGTCTTCAATCAACTGTAATTTAGGTAACCCTATTTGATGAGCAAATTTAAGTAAAACCTCATCTACGATTTGGCGCGCAGACATAGAAGTCATCCTTTTTAGAATTTTAAGGATGAAGTTATGGTACGTGCATTCCTGTGTTTATCAAAATTGGTTTGATTTTTTTATGTAAACGTTTTTTCGGTTCTGTCGCAAAGTTAGGGAACTAGAGAGCAGTTGAAAACTCTAATTACTGACTTTAAACTTTTAGCTAAACTTTTATGCCATTTACTGGTTATCATTTTCCATCTGACATCATCCTTCAAGTTATACGCTACTATGTAGCGTACAAACTCAGTTTCCGTGATATCGAAGAAATTTTTGTTGAAAGAGGAATTCAAGTCGATCATGCCACCATTAATCGTTGGGTCATTCGTCTTGCTCCCTTAATTGAGCAAAATGCACGGGCGAGAAAACACCAAGTATCAAGTTCATGGCGAATGGACGAAACCTATATCAAAATCAAAGGGAAATGGTGGTATTACTATCGGGCAGTCGATAAATACGGTGATATTGTAGATTTTTATCTTAGTCAAACACGAGATGAAAAATCCGCTCAAGCCTTTCTACGAAAGGCTATTCGAACAAATGGATTGCCAGATCAAGTTGTTATTGATAAAAGTGGCGCTAATACTTGAGATCTTCATCATATGAACGTCAAATTATGGAAAAGTGTCGTTTTCATGCTCAATCTGATAGAAGTTATTGATGTGAAATAACTCAACAATATAGTTGAGCAAAGCCATAGGCCAATTAAACAAAAGATGTATCAGGCTCTTGGTTGGAAATATGTTGAGGGAGCAAGTGCCACTATGTCAGGTCAAGAAGTTTGGACGCAAATCAAACGAGGTCAAGTTGGCGAGCTAAGCTTGCCTGTATGGGAGCGATTTTACGCGCTCATAGCATAATAGTGTCTGAAATTCGACACGCTTACGCCTTACATAAACTTTGCGACAGACCCCTTTTTTAGCTGCTCAATGATAATCATGTACGAGTTTCTCATGTTTTTAACTTTATGATCAGATTGTGATTACATGGAAAAGTTCCCCGTGATATAAAATCCTTTATTTTCAACTATTAAAGTTCGATCCCGCCCTTACAAACATAGGGACTGTCTAAGTACATGAATAATATAGAAAACGACCTGTTCACAATAGCCAAATTGCTGATTTTGGCGTCGAAATTAGCGTTAAATAATTGAAGTACATCTAAATTAACATATTTACGACGTAATCTAATATAGATAAGTGCTACCGGTGAATATATTTAGTTTTTATCTTTACAACAGATGTTTACGTTATGCCTAGATTAAAGCTAAATTTACCCCCTCTTGTTGTTTCGCAGAATACTCCACCACCTGCGCCTAAAGTTTCTCATGAGCTCAAAAAGGAAGATGTGGGAAAATTAATAAAGGATATAGAGGCTCAGCCTAAATCAAGTTTTAGAAATGCAGACATTCATGGTAGCTATCACGAGTTATCTCAAGGAGGTTACAAGAATGAGTTTTCTGGTTATAAGCTGTCTAATGTGCCATTTGGCGATGTATTTATACATGCGAATAAAGATAATGAATCGCGAGAGTATTTAGGAGATAAAATCCATATCAGCATAGATAAGGCTCAGCTTAGCTCCGGGTTTGATGATATTTTACCTATCCTGCTGTCTGAAGACAGTCCGATAGATAAATGGAAAGTAACCGACCTTAATCGTTGCCCACCAGATTCTCGTGTTGCGGTAGGAGCACAGATAACTCTTTATGTTAAAGCTGATAAAGAGTCCGGATATGTCCCCGCTGAATTAAAAAAAGTGAAAGATTTTCTGGAGCAGATTGAGCTCACTTTAGGCCAGAGCAATACGACACCTGGCGAGAAGCCTCAATCTGACATATCAGCTGCGAACTGGAATTTTATCTCTTACCGGAATGAGTATAGAAGCGATCGTGAAGGAGGCGCTTCACATCAGCTGTTTGAAGAACCATTTTTCCAAGTTATATCAAGCTAGTCGTTTTAAAAGCTCATTACTATAGTGTCAAAGTCCGAATGTATTCAATGCACTCGGATTTTTTAAATCAGGCAAACTAAGCAGCAGGAAGAAACTGGGAAATGCAGCTAACTCAGCTTTGAGTATAAGTGATGGTGATAGCCGGATACTGGTATGGAGAAAAATGTATGGGCTCTGTACTTCAGATGGTGTCGTTTGCAACAGCTTTTAAATTTATAGCACTTCCTATACCATAGGAATTAACTAATTGTATTAATTATTTTTATTATTAGTAAAATTTTGGTATATCAATAGCAGGATTGTACCATTGTTGGAATCGCTTCAACGTAGTTTGGTAACTACTTGGCTTCAGTGGCGGTTGATGCTGCTCCGCTCTCTTTAGATTAACTTCCTCCACTCGTTCAACAAAATCTTGATGAGCTTTTGCAAAATTTATTCGGACACGATTTGTTGAATGCTCATGGACAACAGCATTTAAGATTCCATACAGCTCGCTATCCATTTTTAATTTTCGGTTACCTTTGGCAACGTGATTAGGCATGAGTGCACTTTTCTTCCAACCAGACTCAACAAAGGCAATAACCCATCTCCCCAACGTTTTATAGCTAGGAGGGTTATCGTCATTGAACAAAGTAGGTTCTGTCGCAAAGTTAGGGAACCAGAGAGCAGTTGAGAACTCTAATTACTGACTTTAAACTTTTAGCTAAACTTTTATGCAATTTACTGGTTATCATTTTCCATCTGACATCATCCTTCAAGCCAT
>NZ_PYOG01000072.1 GCF_003026815.1 Photobacterium damselae
ACCCAGTACCAGAAAAAAGCCGTGACTTCCCTACTCTATAACCAGTTTCTGAGCAAGATGAGCTACTTTAAAAAGAGACATTTTAATCTGGGAAAGAAAAAGGACATTTTAAATTGGGATAAACACAAGAACGCTGTCCAATTAATTTTTACCACCCTAACCCTCAAAATACACTCTTTTCTACCTCAAAACTGTCCACATTTTTTGTGAATAAGTTGTTATCAGAATCAACCGATCCCTTTTCAGGCTAAAAATCGACTCTAAGCCTCAAAAGATCAAGTTTTCTCTCTTTTGATAGGCGTTGACATTTAAAGGTGTTGATTTGATTGGTAATGATTGATAGGTATTTATTATTGGTGTTGTATTATTAATAGTTTTTTATTAAAAGTTGATTTTTATCTAAATGAATGACTTGGTAAATAATGGTGATAAGTACAGCTTTAACTTGATTATTTAGTTAATGCTTCTTTCTTTAGCATTAATGGTACTAAGAATAAGATAATAAGATAATAAAACAGAATCATTTGAGAGGTGCTTATGGGAAAGGTCATTTTACTTGCGCATCAAAAAGGTGGTGTTGGAAAAAGTAATACAGCCACTAATCTTGCAGTTGCTATAGCAAAAGAAAAATTCAAAGGAAGCTCTGATCAGATCTTGCTAGTTGACGCAGATCCTCAGGCAACATTATATCGCTGGGCTCAACGTCGAGAAGAATGTGATGCTATTCAATCTTTTCCTTGTATTCGACTCGATGGAAATATTACTTCTCAAATAAAAAGAGAATCCGAGAAGTATGACTATGTAATTATTGATGCCGCGGGCCGTGATAGTCGTGAAATGAGAAGTGCAATGCTATCTGCTGACTTGATGCTAATGCCGACTAAAGCTAGTTTAGCAGATCTTGAACTTCTAGAACATATGTCTGAAACCGTTGAAATAGCAAGGGATTATAATCCTGACTTAGCTGTTTGTGTTTTTATCAATATGGCTCCTACTAATACTCAAACTGAAAAGGTGCTTGCTAAGCAGCTTTTGAGGGAATTTCCAGAATTTAAACTTCTTAATACTGTTCTTTCCGAACGCAAATCACATCGAGATGCTTTTTCCGAGGCTCTTGGTGTCCACGAATGGAAAGATTCGAAATCAAAAGCTGAAGTTAGTTGTTTATTGAAAGAGGTTCTTGATGAAATTTAGTCGTCAAAGGTTAAAAGATAATGAAAAGAAAATTCGAGATGTTGAGGCTTTTGTTGAAGGTGCTGATACAACCGATTTGAAACTTGGACGTCCTAAATCAAACAGAGAATTGACTAAGGCGGTCTCTATATCTTTAACCGAAACAGACAGAAAGATATTGGATAATCAGGCAAAAAGATTCAATCTCTTGTCATATCAATTGGATCTTGAAGAAAGCAAACAGTTAAATCGTAGTGATATTGTTCGGATTACATTAAATAGATTGGCTTCTATGAACGATGATGATTTTATTAAGTTTTTGAAATACTGATATTATCTTATTAGACCCTGTAAATGATTCTGTGTAACTGTCGAGGTTACATGTACTCAGTGAGTCGGTCTTCGAACATAATCATAAAACGGTTTAGAGCTTGTCGCCAGTTTCTAATCGGCATCGTCCACTTTTTAGAAGAATCTTGGATAGCTAGGTAGATCACCTTTCGAGCTGACTCATCCGCTGGAAACAGCTTGCGCTTCTTAATCGCTTTTCTAATAACGCTGTTGAGGGATTCAATGACGTTAGTCGTGTAGATCGCTCGGCGGATATCCTCTGGGTAGTTAAACAGGGTGTTGAGGTTGTCCCAATGCGCCGTCCAAGAGCGACTGATTTGAGGATACTTACTATCCCATCGGTCAGAGAACTGCTCTAGAGCCAGTAGAGCCTCATCTTCTGTGGCTGATTGGTAGATTTTCTTCAGATCAGCCGTCACTGCTCTGTAGTCTTTCCAAGGGACGTACTTGACCGAGTTTCGCACCATGTGGACGATACAGAGTTGTATTTGCGTCTCAGGGAACACAGTATTGATAGCGTCAGGAAAGCCCTTTAGTCCGTCAACACAAGCGATAAGGATGTCTTTTACTCCACGGTTTTGAAGCTCAGTCAGCACATTAAGCCAGAACTTGGCACCTTCTGTTTCAGAGAGCCACATACCGAGCAGTTCTTTTTGACCTTCCATATTGACGCCTAGCGCAAGGTAGACCGCTTTGTTGATGACTTGCTTGTCTTGACGCACCTTAATCACGATGCAATCGAGATAAACGATAGGATAAACTTCGTCGAGAGGTCGCGACTGCCATTCAATCACTAGCTCAAGCACCGAGTCGGTGACTTTTGATATCAGCGTTGGCGAGACATCAGCATCATACATTTCCTTGAACGTTGCGACGATTTCACGTGTAGTCATTCCTTTCGCATAAAGGCTCAATATCTTGTCGTCCATAGATTGGAATCGAGTTTGGTGCTTGCGGATGAGTTGAGGTTCAAAGCTGGCTTCACGGTTGCGAGGGATCTCGATATCGACCTCGCCATCATCAGTGATAATTGACTTACCCGAGTAGCCATTGCGGGAGTTGGAGCTGGTTCTAGATTGGTGTTTTTGATATCCAAGGTGCTCATCGAGTTCAGCGTTTAACGCCGTTTCAACGGTCACCTTGGTTAACATTTTTCGAAAGTCATCAAGATCTGATTCTGTCTTAATTGACTTTGCGGCTTCACGAGCAAAAGCTTCGAGTGCTTTCTTATCCATATTGTCCATCCTTAACCTTTAAGGTTTAAGTTTAGACAGTTACACAGAATTCAGGACACTCTCTCTTATATCTTATTATCTTATTATCTTATTATCTTATTATCTTATTATCTTATTATCTTATTATCTTATTATCTTATTATCTTATTATCTTATTAATTAAATAATAGAAAATGGCATAATTCCAAGTACGGATTTAATAGGATTCTGATGCTATCTGGATGAGTGAGTTGAGAAGGTGGTACATCATATAAGGATTTTATTGAATGCTTTGCATGTCGTTGCGACCAGACCTTTGGCTTTCAAACGTCAAAGTACTACACCGAGAAGATAGTATGGTTATATTCCCAAACAATAACGATGCAATGCAATAAGGAAAATGAATGCCCGCATTTAAAATTACGTACCGTCATGACGGCCAAGCGGTATTTGAAGAAACCGTGTTTACGAAAACGCTCAAAGCAGGGTTCTGTCGCAAAGTTTTATTAGCCAAATTTCAAATACAATTATGCAGCGAGCGCATAAAAGCGCTCCCATACGGGTAAACTTAAATCACCAACTTGTCCTCGTCTAACTTGAGTCCAAACTTCCTGACCTGACATTGTAGCTTGTGCTCCCTCAATAGATTTCCCTCCTAATGCTTGACGCATCTTCTGC
>NZ_PYOG01000073.1 GCF_003026815.1 Photobacterium damselae
TTTTTCCATGAGAATCAACGCCATGAACTTGATATACATTTTTCGCTAGGTCAATACCTACTGTCACCATAGTCATAATTATCTCTCCTTGCTGGTCGCTTTTGTCATAATAAACGATGGGGAGAGGAACGACCATTCCATTATAATAGGTATAACACGTCATTCAAATGTGTAAACCCAATATAGTATTATCCGGTTTGACTCATTTAGAAATGTTATATACAAAAACCGCTAAATAATTTTTGCCCCAAAATTGCTTAGACCTTTTACTCATTCATATTGTATTAACTTAGTTTTGGATTAGTTTTATTTTCTCGGTATCAGGCATAACGTTCTTGCTTGTCATGAATAGAAAGCAGCTAGAAGAATCGGTCAAGTGTCGATATGGTGATGGGATTGACTCTGTTACATACTTACAAACATTTATCAATGTTTGGTTATCCTTACCTCGTTCATCGGGCAAATATCAGCAAGATGATGGTGCCAAGTATCTAATGACTTCTTTTGATTCGATGGCAGTAGGGAAAGGAATTCACAATAAAACTGCTACACAAATACTTAAATCTCTTGTTGAACGAAGCCGCTGTGCGGCTTCGTTCAACAAACGGTTCTAGAGGGATTTGCAGTACGCGGCCTTTTCTCTATGCGTTTGTTTTAGTGTTTACAGTAGTATGAGTGATTTCGGTATTGCGTAGTTTTCCCCTTAATAGGGCACTATGCATTTTGAGGATTATCAATGTTAGAAATTATCAAGTTAGTGGATGTGAAATCTTGGGTTGGTCTTCTTGGTGTACTGTTTGGTGCAATACTTGGACTGTCCGGAGTAGTTTTTGCCAATAGATCTAGTTTCCAAAGGCTACAATTACAGTTGAATACAGAAAAAGATCGAGCGCATGCACAAGTAAAACGGGAAAGGTTAGAAGAACTTTATGTTCTTTTAAGTCAGTGGGTCAACATGTTCTTTTCTAACTTCTTTAAGCTTACATTGGTTATGAAAGGAGAAATCGATTATAACCAATACCTAGACGAAATAATTGAAAGCGGACAAGCTTCAAAAGTTGATTTTCAGCGGATTGAAATGACTTTTAATATTTATGGGCGAGAGCTTTTGCCAAAATATAAAGAAGTTTTAAAGTGCCGTGAAAAAATAAATGATATTTCTGAAGCTCATAAACAAGATTACAAACTTGGTAAGTTGTAGTGGTCAATTAAAATTGGTCACGGTTTTAGAGTTTTCCCAATATAGTTGTTCCGACTCATTGGGAGTTAGGCCACCATTATACTGATGTGGCCTGAGTTGGCAGTAATATCCGATAATGTAGCGGGGAGAGTGTCCTGAATTCTGTGTAACTGTCTAAACTTAAACCTTAAAGGTTAAGGATGGACAATATGGATAAGAAAGCACTCGAAGCTTTTGCTCGTGAAGCCGCTAAGTCAATTAAGACAGAATCTGATCTTGATGACTTTCGAAAAATGTTAACCAAGGTGACCGTTGAAACGGCGTTAAACGCTGAACTCGATGAGCACCTTGGATATCAAAAACACCAAGCTAGAACCAGCTCCAACTCCCGCAATGGCTACTCAGGTAAGTCAATTATCACAGATGATGGCGAGGTTGATATCGAGATCCCTCGCGACCGTGAAGCCAGCTTTGAACCTCAACTCATCCGCAAGCACCAAACTCGATTCCAATCTATGGACGACAAGATATTGAGCCTTTATGCGAAAGGAATGACTACACGTGAAATCGTCGCAACGTTCAAGGAAATGTATGACGCTGATGTCTCGCCAACGCTGATATCAAAAGTAACCGACTCGGTGCTTGAGCAAGTGATTGAATGGCAGTCGCGACCTCTCGACGAAGTTTATCCTATCGTTTATCTCGATTGCATCGTGATTAAGGTGCGTCAAGACAAGCAAGTCATCAACAAAGCGGTCTACCTTGCGCTAGGCGTCAATATGGAAGGTCAAAAAGAACTGCTCGGTATGTGGCTCTCTGAAACAGAAGGTGCCAAGTTCTGGCTTAATGTGCTGACTGAGCTTCAAAACCGTGGAGTAAAAGACATCCTTATCGCTTGTGTTGACGGACTAAAGGGCTTTCCTGACGCTATCAATACTGTGTTCCCTGAGACGCAAATACAACTCTGTATCGTCCACATGGTGCGAAACTCGGTCAAGTACGTCCCTTGGAAAGACTACAGAGCAGTGACGGCTGATCTGAAGAAAATCTACCAATCAACCACAGAAGATGAGGCTCTGCTGGCTCTAGAGCAGTTCTCTGCCCGATGGGATAGTAAGTATCCTCAAATTAGTCGCTCTTGGACGACGCATTGGAACAACCTCAACACCCTGTTTAACTACCCAGAGGACATCCGCCGAGCGATCTACACGACTAACGCCATTGAATCCCTCAACAGCGTTATTAGAAAAGCGATTAAGAAGCGCAAGCTGTTCCCAACGGATGAGTCAGCTCGAAAGGTGATCTACCTAGCTATCCGAGATGCTTCTAAGAAGTGGACGATGCCGATTAGAAACTGGCGACAAGCTCTAAACCGCTTTATTATTATGTTCGAAGACCGACTCTCTGAGTACATGTAACCTTGACAGTTACACAGAATTATTTACAGGGTCTGTAGCGGGTGATCTCTTGTTGAGCTCAGCAAAGCTGCAATAACCCACAGTTGGCACCCATTCAGTCTTCAGACTTCTAAAGAAGCGCTCCATCGGCGCATTATCCCAACAGTTTCCTCGGCGAGATAAGCTCTGTTTTATTTGAAAACACCACAGTAACTGACGGTATTTACGGCTAGTATAATGACTGCCTTGATCGCTACACCCCTTTTCAATCAATTTGAGCATTACTTCTTGTTTTGAGAGAGATAAATACTCGGCAAGGTCTTCAATTACAAGCTGAAGCTTCTTTGGTATTCTAACGGTAGTAGCGACTAAGCCGCTTTTGGTCTTTTTTTTACCATCGGTTAGAAAACACTTTTCATCCACTTGTTCCAATTTCTTTCGGATAACTTTTGATAAAGAAACTACTAGGATCCAAGTAAATAATAGTTTTCACTCTGAAATACTTAGGGGATGAACGAGTTACGTAAATTTGGTCAATAATAGCTGTATTTAACATATTCTATCTTTTGCGCACTCAAGATGTAAGTCCCATTTAGAAATGTCATGTTTGAGCCAGATTGAAATGTCATGTTGAACTAACTTCAAAAGACGCTTTTTCTTTGCTGTTTTGGAGCCTGTGGATGTTGTTAACCATGACTGATAATGA
>NZ_PYOG01000074.1 GCF_003026815.1 Photobacterium damselae
TCTCTTTTAGTGGTTCAACAGGTACAGGTAAATCGGTCGCAATTCGTAAGCTCTTACGTGAAATCCGCGCCCGTGGTGACAAGGCCATCATCTACGACAAAGGCTGCACCTTTGTTTCTCGCTTCTACAATGAGCACAAGGACTACATTTTAAACCCGTTTGATGAGCGGTCGGTGGATTGGAAAATTTGGTACGACGCGCAAGAGTTCTCCGACTTTGAAAGCTTATCAACCGCCTTAATTGCTGATTCAGGCCATGGCGACCCATTTTGGATTGAATCAGCGCGAACCCTGTTTACCAATACCGCCTATCAAATGACTCAAGACGGCAAACCGCTGACTAACGAGCGCTTATTGGATTACATATTAAAAACACCGACATCGGTACTGCGTGAGTTCTTAAAAGGCACCATGGCCTCCGCCATCACCGATGAAAAAGCCGATAAGATTGCCATTTCGGTTAAATCCATTTTAGCCGCTTACATCAAATCTCTTCGCTACTTAGAAGGGTTGGATCAACAAGACAAAAACGGCAAACGCCGCAAGGCGTTCTCAGTTCGAGATTGGGTACTGGACGATAACGAAAAAGGCTTTTTGTTCTTAACCTCCAACGCGCAACAGCACGTTTCGTTACGCCCATTGATCTCCATGTGGCTCTCGACCGCATCAACGGCCATCTTAGGCTTAGATGAAAGCACCACTCGCCGCATTTGGGTGATCGCCGATGAATTACCCAGCTTACACCGCCTACCTGATTTGGCCTCTACGCTGGCCGAAGTTCGTAAACACGGTGGATGCTATCTGGTTGGGTTCCAGTCATTTGCTCAGTTTGTCAAAATCTATGGCCGTGACGCTGCAGAGGAAATGTACGATCTCCTAAATACCCGCTTTTACTTTCGAAACCCATCCGCACCACAGGCCGAGAAATCGAGTAAGGATTTAGGCGAGCAAGAGATAGAGATCTCCAAAGAGCAGTACAGTTATGGTGCTAACAGTGTTCGTGATGGTATTTCGCTCGGCCACCAAACCATCACCCGCCCTGCGGTGATGACCTCAGAGATCATGGCATTAGATGATCTACAGTGTTGGTATCGCACCTTCGGCGGCTACCCAATCACTCGAATTAACTTTAAGTTTGATGATATGCCCTCAGTCGCGGTGCCATTCATAAAGCGTGTTTACGATTCCAGTGACACCATGAAGCGCATTGATGGTGAGTTGGCTCATTATCAAATGGGAGCACTACTGGCTCTGCCGGATGAAGACAAGCAAGTTCTGCTCAATATCCACAAAGCACGGCATAACAATGAACAGGGCGATTGTGACCAAAGCAGTTATGACAATGAGTGTGAGCAAATGAAAGAAACCGTGAAAGAGAACAATGAGCGTATGGAGAAAGAACAATCAGAAAAGGAAAAATCTCGCAACGATGATCAAGACATCGAAAAGCAGAAAATGAAGGAAGAGCTAGAACTTAAACGCCAAATGAGTGCTGACGATCAAACCGAGCAAGCATTTAAAGAGATGGAAGAAACCACCATTTCTGCTGATCTTGAACCATAAAAACAAGGGTGCTTGAAGATATGTACAAAAACAATCCTATGAAACTAGGGCGTTTCCGCCCTAGTTCCTAGGCTCTATCAAGATTCGTAAGCAAGCTGCGCCTTGAATGTTAATCCAAATCCTCCAATCTCAAGACCACAAAGTGAGCCTTTACAGATCCCGATGATAATAACTGTTGTTAATACCGCAGTTATCAGGATGAAAATAACATTTTTGTTTGGCATAGCATTGCTCCTTATCGAGAAAGAGACTACTATTTGTATTGTCTGGATACATATAGTGAGCCTCGTTTGAATTTAACGTTCATTCGGGGCTTTCTACTATCTGCCTTTTGCAAAATGCTTGAGACAGACAGCCTCAAGCACCCGCCGCTATTCTACTGAAAAAATCCCTTCGCACCAAATTATTGAGGCTCTTTATGCCAATTAACGAATTACCGACCATCGCCCTTTTTGTCGATGCCGATAACACATCGCCATCGAATTTTACTTTTGTAATCGAGCAATTATTAAAACGCGGGCAGATACACTATCGTCACATCTATGGTAACTGGACAAAACCGTGTCTCAGTTCATGGCATGAAGTTGGCCAACTTCATGCTGCTCAGTTCATTCAAGTCTTTGATCTTTGTTCACACAAGAACGCTTCGGATATTGCAATGGTTGTCGATATTCTTGAGTGGAACCAATCGCATCCTAACCATGTCATTGCCATTATGACATCGGATTCTGACTTTACTCCACTGCTCAACCAGTTAAGAAGACATCAAATTACAACCATCGGGATAGGAAATGCTAATTGCTCAATACATTTGCAGAAAAGTTTCAGTACATTTATCCCTATCCCCGTAAAAGAAACCATTTCGCCCACTAAACCCAAAACAATAACTTTCCCTGACAGCAAATCCAAAATCCTTGTTGAAACGGCAAGATCACTCAATGCCAATATTGATGCCGTCCCAATTGGAATGATAGGAAGTCAACTCAAAGGACGCCTTACTTATCCGGCAGGTAAGCTCAAAAAACTGCTGCAAGAATACCCTCAATTTTTTAGCTTTTCTGGCGATTATGTCCGACTCAAAACCTAATAGGATCTCTTTATGCCTTTTGATGTACTTTTTGTACTGATTGCAGTGATCACAGTGATCACTGCATTTCTATTTCTCTTTGTTTGCCCTCACGACTAAACAGGACATGTTATGTTATCGCTAAGTTCACTACGCGGCGGCGCTTCGGGTGCCAGTAAGTATTATCTAGAAGAAGAAAAACAACTTCACTTAAACCAACCGCAATTTACCCTCAAAACTGACACTCAACCCACCAAAGACTCCCCTCTTCCCCCTACCGATAACCCAACAGCCAACTACTATCTTGCTGAGCAAAGCGGCACGAAAAAAACAACACAGTGGTATGGCA
>NZ_PYOG01000075.1 GCF_003026815.1 Photobacterium damselae
GAGTCAGCGAAATCCTTTAGGGACAGCGGCATACGCCGACTAAGTCCGGATGTATGTCTGCAATCTTAACTTGTTTGATTTTTTTGATCGTGGGTACTTGGCAAATCGGGACGACCATGTATGTTAAATCACTAATTTTACAGTGATTTATTATCATTCCATCCAGTCAATCTCAAATCACCACCAAAATATCACGTCAAGCAGCCTCAAGACCATCAGATCACGTTAAGTAAAGTTAGTGTAAAAATGTTTCGAAACGAAACTTATCGAATAGGGGATCGATTTGGAGAGAATTTGGCGCTCAAAAGACTATTTTTTATAAAGTAAGTTTTTAATGAATAAAAATTAGATAAGGTTATGGATTATTTAACCTTAGAATGTTTGTTCGTTTGCACTAAAACATCACAAACGAACAAACATATCGAACGAACGGTGTTCGTTCGATATATGAGGGAGGGACTAGAGAAAAGGAAGCGAAACTTAACTATCATGCAGAATCACACTTATTTGAACCCACTTTGCTAGTGTCTAAAGTGGGTTCAGAAAAGTGTGCTTGTTCAACGCCTAAAAAAAGACGCTGAGAAGTGAAAGCGGTTCTTTGAGTGTAACGAAAAGGTTCGTTTTTACTTTGAAGTGTCAGTATAATGTTTGACGGGTGCTCTTGGCTTTTCTGCCATGAGCATAGCAGCGTTCAGCTTGTGGTAGAAAAGACAAAAGCCCCGTTAATTTTTCAATCAACGAGGCTTAAATCATGATACTCAGCAGTTCTGATTCTAGTCTCTATTTAACCGAGAGGCAAGATGTATGCTACGAAAAACCGCCCTGATGGGTTTGATAGTTATCTGTATAACGATTCTATGTTTTACATGGATGGTTCGTGATTCGTTGTGCGAATTACAGATCAAAGATGGTAAAACGGTATTTCTGGTAACACTTGCTTACGAAGCGAAGTAGAGCTGGAGCGAGTAGGGGATTCCGAATCCTCTACTCGATTCAGATTGTTTGAGAACAGGCCATAGAGCACCCATTCAAAATGACGATACATAACTTCACTTAGTTTCTAACACAATCGGTTCTTGCTTTTGGTACGTCACGCCAATATCCCTGATAACAGCCACACATGACGCACCAATATAAAGAATGCTCGTTGTCCCAACGTTGTATTCCCTGGTTAAGACAATATACAAATAGCGATAATGTCGCTATACGTTACATTGTCACTTTTTAAATTATTGGACATAAAGCCAGTCAGCCGCTTCATCAAACATTTCTTCAATAATTTGACTAATGGCCTCTTTCTCATCTTTTACTGTCCCTGAAATAGAAAGGTTCGTGTTAGTCCCACGACGAACCCGAATAAATTCTATGATTAGAACTCCAAATTGTTTCTGGTTCCCTAAATTTGCGACAGAACCTCTTTATTTCCAATTAGGATTTTGCTGTAGTGTTTTCACTAAAGCTTCCTTCATTGATTGATCTGGATTTCCAATAAACCAGTAGGTTGCATACTTACTCGGCTCTGTAATTGCACCGTCTGTATCTTTTACTGAAACAACCAAAGAAACATCTTTTTTATCTTGGTTTGATAGGGTAATCATAAAATTATTACCACAATCATGAGGTTTACAATAGTCTGTAGCAGTAAAACTTTTACCGCCAATCACTTTGTCTCCAATAGGAGCAGTCACCTTATTTTCTTGTTTGATCCATTCAGGTAGAGGATCTTTAGACACATCAGGAATGACAGTTGAAGACTGTATTGATGTTACAACGGGGGCTGTCTTTTGTGTTGCTTGCTCCGATGAACCATTATTACAAGCGGTAAGGAGTAGAGCTAGGCTGCCTACAAATAGGAGCTTTTTCATTTTCATTTTACTTCTCTTGCTATTATATAAGTGAAAATATTCTATTGCTGCTCTAGACTAGATAGCCAAAAGCAACCGCGCTGATTATACATTAATTCGCCTATCCCCTCTCATTTTTGGTTCAGTCGCAAAGTTCACTTAAAATGTATATGCATGAACAGTAGCCAGCCGAAGGCTGGCTACTGTTCTGCTACCGTCTAGCGATACCGTATCCAACCTCAGAGTTGGCACACCTAGCCCCGATAAAGTATGCGGCTGCGGTGCAGTCAGCATTTAGGGCAAGGTTAAAGGCCGATACGGGTTACGCTGGATTGTTGACCAAGAACCCATTACATAATCATTGGAAAACTGTTTATTGGGGTTTTGCGCCCGTTTCAGCGAAAAGTCCAAAGTTCGCCCGTAGGCCTTTATTTAGAACAGTAGCCAGCCTTCGGCTGGAGCCAGATATCTCAACCTGAAATAGAAAACTGCGGCCTAGAGCCTCACTTTTACCCCTTAATGCTCGCTAATTTAGCGGGCATTCTTACTTTATATCAGTACAAATCACCATTACTGTATTGACTACATCCTATGAGTAACAAACCTAGAAAAAAGAAGAAGAAACCAACAAAGAAATGTCGTCCGGTTCAGGCTTCATCTGCTTTTGACAACTATAAGCAATATGAACCCACCATGGATAATGTTATTCAGTTGCTAAATGCTCAGTATGATATTTATCCATCAAAAGATCATGTCGAAGAAATTGCATTAATTTATCAATATCTTATTGATAAGTTTGGTGACACATCGACTACTGCATTCAAATTACATGAAGTATTAATCTCGCTTGCTCATATCGCAGAGCGAGATGGTGCAACGCCT
>NZ_PYOG01000076.1 GCF_003026815.1 Photobacterium damselae
AAATTTATCTTTAATTGATTCATAATAAACCTAAATTCTGTTATCTACGATCATGCATATGAAAAACGAAGAACAATATTATCCTATAGTAAGTGATTGCCTACCAAAGCATATCAAAAAAGGACATCAGCTCGTATTTAGTAGGCAAGACCTATCAGCAAGAGAAGCTGATATGTTCGCATTGATGATTGCACACATGAAAGGACGTGATTGGGAACAAAGTACTCCACATTACGAATTTACATCTCACCAATTATCAGAGTGGTTAGGTGTAGAGCCTAAACATATCGGTAGTAATCTAAGTCCTGTTGCTAATCGATTAGCGAGTCGAAAAATAGGGATAAAACAAGAAAACTCAAAAGGTGATATTGAGTTTGATTATAGGCCTTTGTTTAAGCATATTGCATATAAAAAAGGTATTCTAACAATGGTTCCAAATGATATGTTGAAGTCTGAATATATCGAATATAATCAAGGGTTTGCCCTAATAAACACCCGGGTATTTTTTGATATAAAGAAAGAATATTCGAAAAGACTCTACGAGCTCTTAAGTCGGTTTAAAAGTAAAGGCTTTGAGATGCATACTCAAAGCTTGATCGAATTAAAAGGTATTTTTGGTCTTCTTGATGAAGCTGGAAAATTGAAAAAAGATAAAGCATCTTTTAAAAATAACAGTGTCTTTATGAAACGGTGTATTAGAGACAGTATCAAAGATTTAAGTGAGCACCCTCAGATCAATAAAGAATTACTATTTATTGATAGTGATAACGGTGATAAAGGATTCGAGTTAGTAAAAAAAGGACGTGAGATTACTGGCGTAAAGTTTCTTTTCCGCTGGATAAAATTAGGAACGATAGACGAATTAAACCAGCATGAAGCAATTAAGACCATAAAACACCTTGAACTCAAGCGTTTACAAGAAAACATAAAACTTATCGATACTGAGTTAGAAACACTAGCGATAGCTTATCGGTATGTTGGTCGAGACGATAAAGCAGCCACAATTGAAGAAGCTTTAGCTAAGCGCCACTTCAGTCAGAAAAATGAGAAAGAAGAGGTTTTAGCAGTACAGAAAGAAGTTAAAGACTTTTTAGACAAAATAGAATCATTTGCAGAGACGAATGGTAACCCAGATTATTAACAGATAACATAATTAAGGTAATATCGTAGGTATCTCGTTATAGATAACATATTTTAGGTGTAAAACAATACCAAAACACCTTAAATATGTTGGTTATAGACCTTAAACACCTAATTTTTGTTATAATTAAGGTAAAATGAGCCTTAGTGACAAGATAGTTACGTATTAGACCTAAAAAATGTCACGTATACACCTAAGGAACGATCACAAACACCTAAAAAGTGTTATACATATACCTTAATAATGATCATAAACACCTAAAAATAGATAGATATATACCTAAAATACGTAATCAAAACACAAAAAAAATCTTTCTTATCAACGTCTTATTGATGCTATAGATCTTATAGATCTTAATAAATATATATAGTTTATTATAGTTACTGTGGATAACTGGAAAATCAAAGATTTACGCAGTTATTCACAGTAAAACAAAATCATATTGTGTTTTTTCATTAAAAATAATGATGAGGCTGCAGCTTTCAATAACTACTTTGGACTGTAGTTTTCTATTTTAGGTCGATATATCCGATTCCTATCGATAGTTAACTAATGTGTGATCTTCACCCCATCGGTTCAGATATACGGCGAGTCTGAAAATCCACCATACTTACAGTAACCAAACTGCCGCACGAAGGCTATGTTGCTTTATTTTTGACACTATCGTGGCAGTGCCCTTTTTAGCGGAGTGTATCACTTTCCAACTGTTATCCTGATGTAACCCTCCCATTAAAAGGTAGATAATATTGGAACGTTTAAAACCATAAATCGATCAGAATCGACAGGGAGCTCAATGTAAAGGTCATCAAAAACTCGATTCCTCAGATACCCATGTGTCCAATGGTATTTCATAAATACTCATTATAGAGCAGTAACCCGCCTACAACTGGATCCAGATACTTCCGCCTTAAAATAGAAAACTGTGCCTAGAGTCTCGTTTTTAACCTCTCATGCTCGTTAATTTAGAGGGTATTTCTATTTTATGTGTTTATTACTTTACTTGATAACGCCTTCAAGCAAGATATAAGTTTAAAAGGAATACTGTATGAAGATAATGAAAAAGTTGTGTCTGTTACTCATAGTTATTCCAACTTTTGCTGCTGCAGGGGTGGATTATCAGCGCTGTTTTACTAATAATGAGCAAAGTGATTGTAAAAAATACAAATTAAAACAAGAACATGGGATCTGGTCTTATAGTGATAATAATATATCAATTAATGTGCAATTAGATAAGCCACTAAATTTTTATAAGATAAAAATTGAATCTAAAAAATTACAGGTTAACACTATAACTAGCCTGACTGAAAAATGGCAATTAATACA
>NZ_PYOG01000077.1 GCF_003026815.1 Photobacterium damselae
TGGTCTTGAAAATGGAATTTCATTATTGGGATCCAACACACACGATGTTGATATTGTCGCAGTCACTAATGCACATGATTTACGAACGCTCGATACCAAGGCGTTACGTGAGCAAATTATTATCATGGCAAGTGAGCATCAATTATCAAATCAAAATTTGATTAGCGATATAACCAATAAATTAACCGCTCAGGGGCATAACGTTTCTATTGTCAAAGAAGCCATGGATGGATTATCACCTCAAGATATTGGCATACTTATTAGTGATAAAGTTAACGATAATATTGCAGAGCTAAAAGGAGAGCATGAGATTGATACTAAGAAAATAGATCAACTGGTCGATGACATTAGCAAATCACAAGAGTTTAGTAATAAAGAAATAGCATCATTACTTGATGTTATTGAACCTAAAGAGATTACTCATGCTGATAATGTTGCTAGTGATAAAATAGATAACGCATTATCAGAATATGAACACTATCAAGAGCAAACAGCCAAAGAGCTTGAGAAACAAATAGAGCTAGAAAAAGAACTGGATTATCCTTCGCTATAATACCAAGGGCAGTCATATTTTTATGACTGCCTTTTTTTATTCCTTACCAATAATAAACTTGTGTGACTTTTCTTTCGATTCCTCGCCGAACTTATCGAATTTCACATTAACCATAGCCGCTATATCACTTGGCACTCGAATATTTGGATCGAATGCAGCCATATACATTTGTTTGGTTAGCTTTTCTTGCGTGTATTGTGTCGCTAGTATTTCCTCAAGTATTTCACGTGTTGATCTAGTGTTACTATCATTCATCCTTTCTTTTATTGATAAAGCAAATTCAATTAAATCTTTTGTTGCATCCGTCAGTGTCGAAAACTGATTATTCTTTTGATAGTTCTCAAGACGAGAATATAACTGCTCAGAAAATGGTAATTGTATTCTAGGGTTTCTTGCCATCCAAAACGCTCCAAAATGGTGGTGTAATTGTGGTGTACATGCCTATTTTTAGTGGTGTTATTTCTTACACCACACTACCTCAAGTGTACACCACTTTTACACCACATTCATTTGTATTTTTATAAGTTATTGTTTTTATTTGTACACCATTTTTACACCGCGCGGTGTAAGAATGGTGTAAATATCGCTATATTTACAGTAACACAATGATATATATAGAATTACACCACATTTACACCATTTAGTGTAAATGTGGTGTACACTTTTCATGATACTTTTACGCAACTTTTGAAAATGTCTGAATGATGCGTTTTTCTTTTACAGACAACCACTTATATGTCATCAGACTGATGACGATTTGTGTCAGGTCTTTCTGAGCTCTCAAAATGCGCCTAGGTTAAATAAGTAGGTTTAAGCGGGAAACGGGTTATTTCGCGGGGTTTTCGTTAGGTCAACGATATAGCGTCTTGGTTTCTCTGTAGGTTAAGGGGATTAGGTGCAGATCTTACCGTTAAATAATAAAGGGAGTGGATTTCACCAAATTAAAACACGATCACTCATCGCGTAGCGATGCTAAGGACGCAAACATAGTGGCTAATGGGATAATAGATCTTATGCGTCCGAGCCGGCGATATTAAATAGACCACGAACGAGAAGAGTTAAGGCAATAACAAGATGAGATTTAATACCTCATTGCTTATGGAGTGACTACCGCCACCCTGCTAGGCTAAATTGCCATGCGGTTAAAATAAGGGAAAGTTTATGCTGTCGTATGACAAAAGAGACGTATCACGAGCACGAAATAGTGAGCAGAAATTAATTTTAATTTGCCCGTGCTTGCACGGTTACATAGCAAATTAGAATTAATTTCTGGGAATGCTCTTTGCGCACTTAAAGCGCGTCAGATTTATGCACATATTAATGGGGTTTGCGGAGGCATTAAAAAAACCGGAGCTACCCTGTTAATATGTGTATAAATCCTTGTCCTATTGATTAGCGTTAATATTACAGCGTCATTGGCGAGTTATCCATATATCCACATAAGAGCGTAGGAATAAAAACAACCGGAGCGATTTTTGTGAGTATGTGGGTAACTCGCCTTGCATTTCGTTAGGAGCTTGCGAGTATAAGAAATGCTCGTTCAGCGTATACCATTCTTTATAATGGCACGTAAGTTATAGCGACTTGGCGCATTATTTTGTTATCGCATCATCAATAATAAAATCACTCGTAAAAGCCAAAAGATAACAAAATAATGCGCCCGGATTTTTTAGAAATACAAGGAATAAAAAAGCCTGCATCATAACAGGCTTAATTTATTGCATTTAGTTTTCTTGCGCTTTAACAGTTTCTAATCGTGGTGTGTATCGGTTAAGAGTGTTTTTATCATTCGGGGGTATTTCAATTGAACCGCTAAACACATCATTTATTAAGGTTACATTATTAATAATGAGTTTATCCTCAAGGATTAATTGATTGCCCAAGTGAAGGG
>NZ_PYOG01000078.1 GCF_003026815.1 Photobacterium damselae
CCCTTCACTTGGGCAATCAATTAATTCTTGAGGATAAACTCATTATTAATAATGTAACCTTAATAAATGATGTGTTTAGCGGTTCAATTGAAATACCCCCGAATGATAAAAACACTCTTAACCGATATACACCACGATTAGAAACTGTTAAAGCGCAAGAAAACTAAATGCAATAAATTAAGCCTGCTATGATGCAGGCTTTTTTATTCCTTGTATTTCTAAAAAATCCGGGCGCATTATTTTGTTATCTTTTGGCTTTTACGAGTGATTTTATTATTGATGATACGATAACAAAATAATGCGCCAAGTCGCTATGACTTCGGTGTTTCTATAAAGAATGGCATGCGCTAAACGAGCATTTCTTATACTCGCAAGCTCCTAACGAAATGCAAGGCGAGTTACCCACATACCCACAAAAATCGCTTCGGTTTTTTATTCCTACGCTCTTATATGGATATATGGATAACTCGCCAATGACGCTGTTATATAACTTTTAAACAATAAGCTAAGGATTTATATACATATTAACAGTGTAGGTCCGGTTTTTATATCTCCACAAACCCCATTAATATGTACATAAATCTTACACGCTTTAAGTCCGAAAAGAGCATTCTCAGAAATTAACTTTAATTTGCTATGTAACCGTACAAGCACGGGAAAATTAAAGCTAATTTCTGCTCACTATTTCGTGCTCGTGATACGTCTCTCTTGTCATACGACAGCATAAACTTTCCCTTATTTTAATCTCATGGCAATTTAGCCTAGCAGGGCGGCGGTAGTCACTCCATAAACAACGAGGTATTAAATCTCATCTTGTTATTGCCTTAACTCTTCCCGTTCGTGGTCTATTTAATATCGCTGGCTCGGACGCATAAGATCTATTATCCCATTAGCCAATATGTTTGCGTCCTTAGCATCGCTACGCGATGAGTTATCGCATTTTAATTCGGCGAAATCCATTCCCTTTATTATTTAACGGTAAGAGCTGCACCTAACCCCCTTAACCTACAGAGAAGCCAAGACGCTATATCGCTGACCTAACGAAAACCCCGCGAAATAACCCGTTTCCCGCTTAAACCTACTTATTTAACTTCTGTGCATTTTGAAAGCTCAGAAAGACCTGACACCCCACGTCACATGTTCGGTGACATATAAGTGGTTGTCTGTAAAAGAAAAACGCATCATTCAGGCATTTTCAAAAGTTGCGTAAAAGTATCATGAAAAGTGTACACCACATTTACACCATTTGGTGTAAATGTGGTGTAATTCTATATATATCATTATGTTAGTGTAAAATTGGCGATATTTACACCATTCTTACACCGCGCGGTGTAAGAATGGTGTACAAATAAAAACAATAACTTATAAAAACATAAATGAATGTGGTGTAAAAGTGGTATACACTTGAGATGGTGTGGTGTAAGAAATAACACCACTAAAAATAGGCATGTACACCACAATTACACCACAATTTTGGAGCGTTTGGGATGGCAAGAAATCCTAGAATACAATTACCATTTTCTGAACAGTTATATTCTCGTCTTGAGAGTTATCAAAAGAATAATCAGTTTTCGACACTAACAGATGCAACAAAAGATTTAATTGAATTTGCTTTGTCAATAAAAGAAAGAATGAATGATAGTAGCACTAGATCAACACGTGAAATACTGGAAGAAATACTAGCGACGCAATATACGCAAGAAAAGCTAACCAAACAAATGTATATGGCTGCATTCGATCCAAATATTCGAGTGCCAAGTGATATAGCGGCTATGGTTAATGTGAAATTCGATAAGTTCGGCGAGGAATCGAAAGCAAAGTCACACAAGTTTATTATTGGCAAGGAATAAAAAAGGCAGTCACAAAGATTGTGACTGCCTTTAATATTATAGCAAAGGATAATCAAGTTCTTTTTCTAACTCTTTTTCTTGAGCCAGTTCTTTCTCTGTTTGCTCCTGATGAAGGTCATATTCAGCGAGTGATTTATCAACTGTCTCATTAGCGAGATGATTTGCATGTTCAATATCTTTTGGTTCAATGACATCAAGTAATGATGCTATTTCCTTATCACTAAACTCTTGTGATTTGCTAATGTCATCGACCAGTTGCTCTATTTTCTTAGTATCAATCTCATGCTCTCCTTTTAGCTCTGCAATATCATCGTTAACTTTATCACTGATATATATACCAATATCTTGAGATGATAATCCATCCATGGTTTCTTTTACAATAGAAATGTTATGACCCTGAGCAGTTAATTTATCAGTTATATCGCTAATCAAATTTTGATTTGATAATTGATGCTCACTTGTCATGATAATAATTTGCTCACGTAACGCCTTGGTATCGAGCGTTCGTAAATCATGTGCATTAGTGACTGCGACAATATCAACATCGTGTGTGTTGGATCCCAATAATGAAATTCCATTTTCAAGACCA
>NZ_PYOG01000079.1 GCF_003026815.1 Photobacterium damselae
TCTCTTTTAGTGGTTCAACAGGTACAGGTAAATCGGTCGCAATTCGTAAGCTCTTACGTGAAATCCGCGCCCGTGGTGACAAGGCCATCATCTACGACAAAGGCTGCACCTTTGTTTCTCGCTTCTATGATGAGCACAAAGACTACATTTTAAACCCGTTTGATGAGCGGTCGGTGGATTGGAAAATCTGGTACGACGCACAAGAGTTCTCCGACTTTGAAAGCTTATCAACCGCCTTAATTGCTGATTCAGGCCATGGCGACCCATTTTGGATTGAATCAGCGCGAACCCTGTTTACCAATACCGCCTATCAAATGACTCAAGATGGCAAACCGCTAACCAACGAGCGCTTATTGGATTACATATTAAAAACACCGACATCGGTACTGCGTGAGTTCTTAAAAGGCACCATGGCCTCTGCCATTACCGATGAAAAAGCCGATAAGATTGCCATTTCGGTTAAATCTATCTTAGCCGCTTACATCAAATCCCTTCGCTACTTAGAAGGATTGGATCAACAAGACAAAAACGGCAAACGCCGCAAGGCGTTCTCAGTTCGAGATTGGGTATTGGACGATAACGAAAAAGGCTTTTTGTTCTTAACCTCCAACGCGCAGCAACACGTTTCGCTACGCCCTTTGATCTCCATGTGGCTCTCGACCGCATCAACGGCCATCTTAGGCTTAGATGAAAGCACCACCCGCCGCATTTGGGTGATCACCGATGAGTTACCCAGCTTACATCGCCTACCTGATTTGGCCTCCACGCTGGCCGAAGTTCGTAAACACGGTGGATGCTATTTGGTTGGGTTCCAGTCATTTGCTCAGTTCGTCAAAATCTATGGCCGTGACGCTGCAGAGGAAATGTACGATCTCCTAAATACCCGCTTTTACTTTCGTAACCCGTCCGCACCACAGGCCGAGAAATCGAGTAAGGATTTAGGCGAGCAAGAGATCGAGATCTCCAAAGAGCAGTACAGCTATGGTGCTAACAGTGTTCGTGATGGTATTTCACTCGGCCACCAAACCATCACCCGCCCTGCGGTGATGACCTCAGAGATCATGGCATTAGATGATCTGCAGTGTTGGTATCGCACCTTCGGCGGCTACCCAATCACTCGAATTAACTTTAAGTTTGATGATATGGCCTCCGTCGCGGTGCCATTCATAAAGCGTGTTTACGATTCCAGTGACACCATGAAGCGCATTGATGGTGAGTTAGCTCATTATCAAATGGGAGCGCTACTGGCTCTGCCGGATGAAGACAAGCAAGTTTTGCTCAATATCCACAAAGCACGGCATAACAATGAACAAGGAGATTGTGACCAAAGCAGTTATGACAATGAGTGTGAGCAAATGAAGGAAACCGTGAAAGAGAACAATGAGCGTATAGAGAAAGAACAACCGGAAAAGGAAAAATCTCGCAACGATGATCAAGACATCGAAAAGCAGAAAATGAAGGAAGAGCAAGAGCTTAAACGCCAAATGAGTGCTGACGATCAAACCGAGCAAGCATTTAGAGAAACAGAGGAAACGATGATTAACAACGACATGACGCCTTTCGATTAAGAAGTACGGGTGCTTGAAGATACATACAGCCACAATCCAAAAGGTTAGGGCTTTCGCCCTAACCTCTAGGCTCCATCAAGATTCGTAGGCAAGTACAGCCTTAAAGGTTAACCCAAGCCCTCCTATCTCAACGCTGCATAATGAGCGATTAAAGATCCCAAGGACAATGACGGTAATAACGATTACCGCCGCGGTGATAAAGATAACCTTTTTAGGCATTGTATTGCCTCCTTTCAAGAAAGAGACTACTATCTGTATTGTCTATGTACATCTAGTGAGCCTCGTTTGAATTTATAGTTCATTCGGGGCTTTCTACTATCTGTCTTTTGCAAAATGCTTGAGACAGACAGCCTCAAGCACCCGCCGCTATTCTACTCAGATTTATCCCCATCAAACAATGCTTATTTAATTTAACCACCGAGGTTAACCATGCCTTTTGATGTACTTTTTGTGCTGATTGCAGTGATCGCTGCATTTTTCTCTCTCTTTGTTTACCCTCACGACTAAACAGGACATGTTATGTTATCGTTAAGTTCACTACGCGGCGGCGCTTCGGGTGCCAGTAAGTATTACCTTGAAGAAGAAAAACAACTTCACTTAAACCAACCACAATTTACCCTCAAAACTGACACTCAACCCACCAAAGACTCCCCTCTTCCCCCTACCGATAACCCAACAGCCAACTACTATCTTGCTGAGCAAAGCGGCACGAAAAAAACAACACAGTGGTATGGCA
>NZ_PYOG01000008.1 GCF_003026815.1 Photobacterium damselae
GAACCGCCGTATACTTTAGAAAGTACAGTACAGATTGCTGCAGTTAGAGTTGTTTTACCGTGGTCAACGTGGCCGATTGTACCAACGTTAACGTGCGGTTTCGTACGTTCAAATTTTTCTTTAGACACAGTCGTGTTCCTTCCTAGTTAAGATACGTCCCCTACTAGGTCGGGGACGCGTCCGAAGTTTGTATTTTATGCGCCAATTTAGCTTGACGCAAGATTCAATTAAGATCGCTCTGCAATAATTTTATCAGAGGCATTCTTTGGCATTTCAGCGTATTCGCTAAATTCCATTGAATAAGACGCACGGCCTTGAGTTGCCGAACGCAAACTCGTTGCATACCCAAACATGGCAGATAGTGGAACTTTAGCGCGGATAATCTTAATACCCGCTAAGCCTTCGTCCATACCTTCGATCATGCCGCGACGACGGTTTAGATCGCCTACAACATCACCCATCCAATCTTCTGGGGTTGTAACTTCTACTTTCATCATTGGCTCAAGAAGAACAGGATCAGCTTGAAGCGCACCTTGTCTTAGTGCCATTGATGCAGCGATTTTAAATGCGATTTCTGTTGAGTCAGCATCATGGTATGAGCCATCAAATAGTGTTGCTTTCACATCAACCATAGGATAGCCAGCCAATACACCACTCTTCATTTGTTCTTCAATACCTGTCGCTACCGCACCAATAAATTCTTTTGGTACGCTACCGTCAGCGATTTCATCAACAAATACAAAACCTTCACCTGGTTCTGATGGTTCTAGGCGTAACCATACATGACCGTATTGGTTACGTCCGCCAGTTTCACCAGCTTGACGAATGAACTTACCTTCAACTTCTGTAGTACCACGAATAGCTTCACGGTAAGCAACTTGAGGGTTACCTACGTTACAGTCGACGCTAAATTCACGCTTCATACGATCTACGATGATGTCGAGGTGAAGCTCACCCATACCAGAAATTAATGTCTGGCCAGATTCTTCATCATTCTCAACACGGAAAGATGGATCTTCAACCGCTAGCTTAGCTAATGCGATAGCCATCTTATCCTGATCTGCTGTTGAACGAGGTTCTACAACGATCTGAATTACTGGTTCAGGGAAGTCCATACGCTCTAGAATCACTTTATGATTCTGATCGCAAAGAGTATCACCTGTTGTTGCGAATTTAAGACCAATAGCTGCGGCAATATCGCCAGCACGTACTTCTTTGATCTCTTCTCGTTTATTCGCGTGCATCTGCACGATACGACCTAAACGTTCGCGTTTTTCTTTAATGGTATTGAAGACAGTATCACCGGAGTTCACAACACCGGAGTAAACGCGCATGAAAGTCAATGTACCAACAAACGGGTCTGTTGCAATTTTAAATGCAAGAGCTGCAAACGGCTCTTTATCGTCTGAATGACGCTCAACAGGGTTTCCGTTTTCATCTTCACCTGTAATTGCTTTTACTTCTGTTGGTGAAGGTAGGAAATCAATAACAGCATCAAGTACGGCTTGTACACCTTTGTTCTTAAATGCAGAACCACAAGTTGCTACTACGATTTCATTGTTTAGGGTACGTTGACGAAGACCTGCCTTGATTTCTTCTTCAGACAGCTCACCTTCTTCAAGGTATTTATCCATTAGTTCGTCGTTAGCTTCTGCTGCCGACTCTACTAAGTTCATACGCCACTCTTCTGCCAACTCTTGCATGTCAGCAGAAATGTCTTCATAGGTAAAACTAGTACCTTGATCAGCTTCTGACCAGTTAATGGCCTTCATTTTGATCAAGTCAATTACACCTTTGAATTCGTCTTCAGAGCCAATATTCAGCTGAATAGGCACTGGGTTTGCGCCAAGACGGGTTTTAATTTGCTCGATGACACGAATAAAATCGGCACCGGTACGGTCCATCTTGTTAACGAAAACCATACGTGGAACTTCATAACGATCAGCTTGACGCCATACAGTCTCAGACTGAGGCTCAACACCTGAAGAACCACAGAACACAACAACAGCACCATCAAGTACGCGAAGTGAACGTTCAACCTCGATTGTGAAGTCTACGTGTCCTGGAGTATCAATGATGTTGATTCGGTGCTCGTCGAATTGACTGTCCATACCACGCCAGAAGGTGGTTGTTGCAGCAGAGGTGATCGTGATACCACGTTCTTGCTCCTGCTCCATCCAGTCCATAGTAGCAGCGCCGTCGTGTACTTCACCGATCTTGTGAGATATGCCTGTATAAAACAGGATACGCTCGGTAGTTGTAGTTTTACCAGCGTCAACGTGAGCACAGATACCAATATTTCGGTAGCGCTCGATAGGCGTTTTACGAGCCACGGTTGTATCCTCTTACTAAGGTGAACCTTAGAGTATGGTTTAGGCACAGCAAGCCAAGCTTGCTGTGCCCAATTTTTATTTACCGAGTAGGTATGATTACCAACGGTAATGTGCGAACGCTTTGTTCGCGTCTGCCATACGGTGAACGTCTTCACGTTTCTTAACAGCAGAACCTTTGTTGTCAGCCGCGTCTAGCATTTCTGCAGCTAGGCGAGCAGCCATAGATTTTTCACCACGCTTACGCGCAGCTTCAACCAACCAACGCATAGCTAGTGCGTTACGACGTACTGGACGTACTTCTACAGGCACCTGGTAAGTTGAACCACCCACACGGCGAGATTTAACTTCTACCGCAGGACGTACATTTTCAAGAGCTTTTTCGAATACAGCTAGGTGTTCTTCACCAGAACGCTCAGCCATAGTGTCTAGTGCAGTGTAAACAATTTTTTCTGCAGTAGATTTCTTACCGTCAACCATTAGGATGTTAACGAATTTTGCCAGCAATTCAGATTTGAATTTTGGATCTGGAAGGATCTTACGCTGACCGATTACGCGACGACGTGGCATGGAAATTCTCCGTTGTCTTCTTCAGGTTTTTTCCAAAACTTTTCAGTTTTTTCAAAAAATTAAAAATAATTTAGTGTTTGGCCTTACTTAACGGAATCCATTAAGACTTAGGACGCTTCACACCGTACTTAGAACGACCTTGTTTACGGTCATTAACGCCAGCACAGTCTAGTGCGCCGCGAACAGTGTGGTAACGCACACCTGGAAGGTCTTTAACACGACCACCACGGATAAGAACAACGCTGTGCTCTTGAAGGTTGTGGCCTTCACCACCGATGTATGAAGTTACTTCGAAACCGTTAGTTAGACGTACACGACATACTTTACGTAGTGCTGAGTTAGGTTTCTTAGGAGTAGTAGTGTATACACGAGTACATACACCACGCTTCTGTGGGCACGCTTCTAGTGCAGGCACGTTGCTTTTTACAACTTGCTTAGCACGTGGCTTACGTACCAACTGGTTAATAGTTGCCATTAAATAGCTCCTGAATATTACTTTCGTAAGGTGAAAAATCTGCCTCCCAACAACAGGAGGACGCGAAATTTTAGGCGTGGCACACTAGGGTGTCAAGATCTAACCAGCGATCAAATAGATGATCATTTCTTAAACAATCGCTGATAAGAGCACAATTAAGCGACATTTCACTTAATTTAATTCCAATGCAATTGACTTTCGTGACGACTGGAAATATCAACAAACCCTTGATAATCAATAACATTAATTAGGTTTGATATTTTATTTATTAATCCACGAGCAATAATATCTTCATTTAAAAAATAAATTTTCGCCTGAGAATTTTTTATCTGATCCAGCCAAATATTTTCATCAACTGCTGCAATAACAGCATCCTGATACAGGATAATTTCGTCATCACAATGACTAAAGTTTAGACAATCCAGTAAAGATTGGCTGCTAAATGGTGAACTTGTAACAGTATGAAGCATGTTATTCTCAAAAAGTGAGTAAGCGCTGAACTTGATGGGCTTTTTGCATGATATCGGCTCTTGGGCATACGGTAACATCAATTAAAAGATCCGCTTCTGTCAGCCCTCTTTCTTTCAATGCTTGTTCACACACATAAACCTGCTCAATATCATAAAGGTCAAACATTTTAAAAGTTGCAATATAATCACGACTTAAGATCTGTTGTGGTTGCTGACCTGACACTAGCTGCAAAACGCCATCACCAATAAAAAAGACCTGAATATCTTCGCAATAGGCTGATGCTGCTAATACTGCATCGAGACCTTCTCGCCCACAGCTGCTACCATGAGGACTACTGCGAAAAATAAAGCCTAATGTTTTCATCTTATCGCCCTTTAAAATTGCATCACGCGATCTGCGGTCAGTAGGGCCTCTGTTAACCCCCCTAACCCAGCTTGTTCAAAACCATCAGCAAGATTATGACCACTTAGCTGATTTTGTTGAGCTTCTTGCCGCCCGACAATACCGCGACGCAAAGCCGCTGCGACACAGGTTTGCAACTCAATTTGATGCGAAGAAGCTAACTCTTGCCAAGCTTTCACAAGGTCAAACTCATCACTGGCAGGTGCAGTGAGAGATGAGCCATTATAGACACCATCTTGATAGAAAAAGATGCGGCTAATATGATGACCTTGCTTTAATAGCGCTAAGGCAAATTGATACGCTGAACGAGCCGATTGAGTGCCGTAAGCAGGCCCATTAACAACCAGCGCATAATTTAAACTCATTTTTCGCCATCCTCGGTTTTACGCTGACGAATATACAGATACACCGTATGCTTCGAGATATTGAGGCGATCAGCAACACGGTTAATCGCATCTTTAATATCAAAAATGCCCTTATCAAACAGCTCCATCACAATCTGACGATTCTTAGCATTATTTGATACGGCTTTATCGGCGTTAATCTCTTCGATAGTTCGCTCAACTGTCTGATCAACCAACTCATCCACATCACTGGCAAAATTGACTGACGATGCCGCCTGTTTTGCTTCATCGGTTGGCATAAAGGATTGTAGTATCTGTGAAAAAGGTGCGTCTAAATTAACGTTAATACACAAAAGGCCAACGATATTATTATCACCATTACGGATAGCAATAGTGATCGATTTCATTAAGGCGCCGCCTTTTGCTCGAGTAAAATAAGCGCGAGAAAAGTTGCGTTCAGAGCCCTCGATATCACGTAGCATACGCAGGGCTAAATCGGTGATAGGAGAACCCACTTTACGCCCGGTGTTCTCACCATTCGCAATTTTTATCGCTGAGGTATTTAAATCTGCTAATGAATGCAAAACGATTTCACAAAACGGACCAATAAGAGCCGCTAAACCATCAACAACCGCTTCGTAAGAGCGCAAAATGATATAGTCATGTTCCGTAAAGGTGCGCGTTTCTATAATGTCGCTCTCAACCATTAGTTCTGTATTTAAATTTTCTGTCGACATCACGATTCTTTATCTTCCATGTAAATACCCATTCCATTCACAGCCTAAAACTGTCCACTTTGGTATAAATAGATTATCAATAGAATGGGCAACATTTAAAAACTTGTGAGTAAGTTTATCAGATTATTGATAAGAAAAGACCCAGCAAATGCCGGGTCTGAAAGGTAGTTGAATATTTTTTGCAACAAATGCGAGCTAAGTTACTGAGCTTTAGCTGCACTTTCTGCTTGAGATGCCGCTTTTGTTACTTCTTTAGCTGCTTCTGTTGCAGGTTTTTCAGTTTTACCTTTAATGCCAACAAGCTCTACTTGGAATACCAAGGTTGAGTTAGCTGGAATGCTTGGGTTAGCTTGTGAGCCATAAGCCAATTGTGGTGGAATCACAAATTCAAACTTAGAACCCACAGGCATTAGCTGAACACCCTCAGTCCAACCAGGAATAACTTGGTTTAGAGGGAAAGTTGCTGTTTGATTACGCTTATAAGAGCTATCGAATTCAGTGCCATCAATTAGCGTACCTTTGTAATGGACTTCAACAGTATCAGTTGCAACTGGTTTTGGACCTGTACCTTCTTTTTCAATCTTGTACATTAGGCCAGATTTAGTAGTTACAACGCCCTGCTCTTTTGCAAATTTCTCACGGAACTCAGTACCCGCTTTTAAGTTTTGCTCAGATTCTTGTTTTGCTTTTTGTTGAACAATTTCAGATACACGCTTATCAAGATCTTGTAGTGCCTGTTGAGTTTGCTCTGGAGTTAGACGGCTCTTATCTGCAAATACATCTTCAACACCAGCAAGAACATCTTTACGATCTAGCTTAATACCAAGCTCTTGTTGTTGATCTAGATTAGCTGCCAAGTATTGAGCCAAAGAGGCACCAATCGCATATGCTGCTTTTTGGTCTTCTGTTTTAAACTCAACCGCAGTCGCTTTTTCAGCAGGTGCTGCCGCTGATACAGTTTGCTCCGCTTTTACAGGCTCAGCAGGTTTTGTATCTGCTTTATTTTCGTCCTGACAGCCTACAGCTAAAAAAATCGTTGCAGCAAGCACAGACATCTTTAGAACAGGTTTCATGTATTTCTCCATTTATGGCAGAGGAATGCCTCATTTTTTTATTAAACTTTTCGATTACAATATGAAAAGCAATTGTTACCAATATACTACTACCAGTTCATTAAGTAACTGTTTGATGACCATTATTTCAGTTAGTTAATCACTCTAGTGGTATTTCCATATAACAAAGTAAAGCGGAACCTCAGCTGAATGCGCCAAGTAACAGTTTTACTCTTCCTTATTGTGGCATGCTTTTCTCTAACAGGCTGTCTTTTTAATGAAAAAGCCGTACAAGGTTGGGATATTGATCCACAAGGGGCGACAACGCTAAGTCTCAATCCTCAAGGTCAAATCGCACTTGTTGCATCTAGCACGCAAGGATTAAGCTTGTGGGATTTACATCAATCAAAAAAGCTTGCCACACTTGGTTGGCAAGATCCTGACCACAATCTTATTTTACACTCGGCTTTTTCTAACAACTCCCGCTTCGCCATCACCGCAACAGCTCAAACATTTACCGTTTGGGATCTTGGGTGGGGCAGAGCTCTTGGCTTATGGTCCATTGATGACGCAATCATTGAAGACGTCGCTATTGCCAATAATGGAGAGAAAATTGCACTCGCCCTTTCAAACAACAAGGTGTTATATCTCAACTTAGGCACAGGTCGACGATTAGAGTTCCTTGGTCATCGAGAAAAGGTGAATAGTGTGGACATGTCCGCAAATGGTAAATACGTCTTATCGGGAGGGAGCGACAATAATGCTTTTTTATGGAGTACCCAAACAGGGCAAGTGATCTATCCTTTTCCCATGAAATCAAGAATTACGCAAGTTGCATTACAGCAAGATGGACGTTTTGCACTGGTTGGAGATAGCACAAAACATATCGCTATTTGGGACCTTAAAACAGGCCAACAACAGAGCAAACTAAACGTAAAACTGCGACAACAAATCATTTCGAGTGCCCGTTTCTCTCTCTCGGGGGATCACGTTATTACCGGAACCCCGGCCGGAAGAGTTGAACTTTGGAGTGCACTAACAGGAAAAAATATTAAGCGCTGGCAAATGTCAGGACGGAAAAATACCCGCCCTGCTGCAACCCTAGTGTATGATGTTGCCATATCACCCAATACAACTGCCATCGCTGGAACCTCAGCAGGTCTTATAAATGCATGGTCAACCGAGTAAAAGACAATGACAGAACAGCAACAACTACTTGCTCGTATTGATGAGCTTGAGATGAAACAAGCCTTCCAAGAGCAGACCATTGAAGAGCTTAATCAAGCCCTTACTGAGCAACAGTTTCTCATTGAGAAATTAATGCTTCAGATGAAGTTTATGGTAGGAAAAGTAAAAGGCATGGAGCCAAGTAACATGGCTAGAGAATCGGAAGAGACGCCACCACCTCATTATTAATGAATACTTAGATAAGCCCGATTTAAAGATCAAAAAAAGGAAGCCGAAGCTTCCTTTTTTATTATCTTGCGAGCAAGACTTAGTGGCTGCAGCCACAACCGCCATGGCCTTCACCGCCACAACAGCCTTCATCGTTACCATGGTCGTGATCGCCACAATCACCATGGCCACCGCAACAACCGCCGCCTTGGTGTAGGTGACCGTGAGCAATTTCTTCTTCAGTTGCAGGACGTAGAGCAACAACTTCTACATCAAAAGTCAGAGTTTGACCTGCTAGCATGTGGTTACCATCAACCACAACAAAGTCACCATCAACTTCAGTTACTTCAACTGGGATTGGACCTTGGTCAGTATCAGCTAGGAAACGCATACCAACAGTGATCTCATCAACACCGTGGAATACTTCAGCAGGAACGCGCTGAACCATTGCGTCTAGGTACTCACCGTATGCTTCTTCTGGAGCAACAGTTACTTCAAACTTATCACCCGCTTCGTGGTTTTCGATTGCATTTTCTAGACCAACGATTAGGTTGTTGTGGCCATGAATGTAATCTAGAGGTGCTTCAACAGTAGCCTGATCAACTACTACACCATCTTCATTTTTAACTTGATAAGCTAGGCTTACTACGACGTCTTTAGCGACTTTCATGTTTACTCCAATTTGAGCTGAGTGCCATTCGTTACCTGCATGATACAGCAATATTCCCTATCAGGAATACCTTTTACTCATCAGGGGTAAATATTCCAATGACCTGTTGTTTAGTAAAAGTAGAGAGCGAAGCATTCTGCTCTAACGCTTGCGGTACACGCTGATCTGAAAACTGACAGACAACACATTCCACTTTCTCTATCTGGTGTTCTTGCCACCAGCGTAACGTATCTTGTTGATGACAATCAGGACACGTCGCACCGGCAATAAAACGTTTCTTCATTACCTTACTCCACCAATACCTACAACGACTAAGAGTAGATTCAATCCCAACCGTGGTGACGTTCTTGTTCACCACGCATTTCTCGATCAAATAACTCTTCTAACTCTTTACGGGCCTCTTTGGCTCTCGACGTTAAATGCACATCTTCTGAATGATGCGGCAATAAATCATAAAGAGCCTGAGCATCAAGTTTTTGAAAGTGCTCTGCAGCGCGCTTGGCTTTGTAAGGATGCATACCCAAAGATATGAGGGCTTGTCGGCCTAAATCAAGAGCACCAGCAAAAGTTTCCCGGGAAAATCCTTTCACCCCATGACTTAATAGTTGGTGGGCTTCAATCCGACTTCGAGCTCTTGCTAACACCTGTAAATGAGGGAAATACTGTTGACATAAAGTGACCACTTCCATGACCTCTGCTGGATCATCGGTACAAATAATAATGGCTTCAGCTTTCTCAGCTCCAGCGGCTCGTAACAAGTCAATTTGGGTTGCATCCCCATAATAAACCTTATAGCCAAACTTACGTAAAAATTGGATTTGACTCGGGTCTCGCTCTAGGATGGTCACTTTAATTTTATTGGCAAACAGTAAACGCCCAACAACCTGCCCAAAGCGGCCAAACCCGGTAATAATGACTCGGGGTTTACGATCTTCTACGGTCTCGTCCAGCTCAGGTTTCTGCTCTAATGCAAAGCTACGACGATACCAATAATTCTGCCCCATCAGTAAAAAAGGTGTCGTCACCATAGATAGGCTGACAATAACAAGCAGTAAGGAGGTTAATTCGGCACCGAGCAATCCCTGTGAAAACGCGGCCGTAAATAACACAAAAGCAAATTCACCCCCTTGGCTCAAGATTGCAGCCATTTGACTGCGAGATTTAGCACCTATACCAAATAGACGCGCTAGAATGTAAAGCAGTAATCCTTTAATACTCACAAGAGCCAAGACTGCAGTCAGAATCAATATAGGATAAGTAATTAATAAACCAAGGTTGACCGCCATTCCCACGGAAATAAAAAACAGGCCGAGTAATAGACCTTTAAATGGCTCGATGGCAATTTCCAATTCATGGCGATACTCACTTTCGGCCAGTAGCACCCCCGCTAAGAAAGTGCCCAACGCCATTGAAAGCCCTAAGGATTGCATTGCCCACGCAATACCCACTACCAGCAATAACGCAGCTACGTTAAATAACTCTCGAACGCCACTTAGCACCACCCATCGAAAGAGCGGTCTTAATAAAAAATGACCACCAATAAGTAAGGTAGCGATACCACCAAACATCCATGCGAGATCAAGCCAACTTCCACCGCCACCACCTGCTAAAATAGGCAATATAGCAAGCATAGGGATCACAGCTATATCTTGAAAGAGCAACACCGCAAATCCCGCCTTGCCAGTACCACTACCTGAAAGTTGTTGCTCCTCAATAACTCGCAATGCAATGGCAGTTGAAGACAGCGCAAGTCCCATTCCTACCACCAAAGCATCTTGCCATTGCAACTGCATTAGCCATGAGCTTGGAACCAGTAATGCCAGTAGCATCATCAATGCGGTGATCACTAAACTGGTTACTAACACTTGGCTGCCACCTAACCCTAAAATGGGTTTTCGCATCTGCCATAATTTCTTAGGATTGAGCTCCAAACCGATAAGAAATAGCAAGAGAACAACACCAAACTCAGCAAAGTGCATAACAGCATCAACATCTGAGATCAATGCCAGTCCCCAAGGGCCAATCGCGATACCTGCCAATAAATAGCCCAAAACAGACCCTAACCCCAGCCGTTGAGCTATCGGCACCGCGACGACTGCTGCCGCTAAAAAGGTCACAGAAACGGCTAAAAGATCACTGGCCATCACGATCCTCCGGCTTAATAGGAGCAATCAGTAATTCTGGATGTAACAATAACTGACGATAATACTCGCCATGCTGTTGTCGTTGTTGTTCTGGTACTTTACGAGCCCAATGCAGAACCAGCGGAGGTAACCAATACATCTGACACAAATCAGCACACAATTGAAACGGTTTTAAAATGTCATCAAGACTGCACTGGTTGTAACCTTGTGGTGTATACGCTTCTGCTGCTCCACCTGTGGTAATAACAGACAGCCAATACTTACCTTTTGTTGCTATACCATCACCATGGGCAAACCCTTTGCTGAGTACGACATCAATCCACTCTTTTAATAGTGCCGGACAAGAATACATATAGAGTGGATGTTGAAAGATAATAATATCGTGCATCTCAACTAATGCGCGTTCTTGGTGGCAATCAATAAAGAAGTCAGGATAAGCAGCGTAGAGGTCGTGAACGGTGACATGGGGCAGATCGGCAATATGATCAAGCATGACTTGATTGGCCACCGACTGTTGGGGATCCGGATGGGCGTAAATGACTAAAATGGTTAATTTTCCCTGATAATCCATACTATCCTTATCTGTCTTATCACGTGAACCTCTGTTTCATCATACAGAATTGTTACTAAATTTGATCAACTTATTAGCAATTAATTGGGTCTCTCACCAATAAACTTCTATTAAATTAACGAAATTAAGCCAGAACAAGAGGGAAATTTCGCCTGTTGCGGCGGTTTACGGTAGACTGCGAACAGTTTGTGTAAATTTCAGTGGAGCGGGTCTCTCCGGCACTATTCATGATTACCTTTTCAGATATGCAATTGCTGCGTGGCGGCAAAATTCTATTAGATAATGCAACAGCCACCATTCACCCAGGCGATAAAGTCGGCCTTGTGGGTAAAAATGGCTGCGGTAAATCTACCCTATTTGCGTTATTAAAAGATGAGCTGACACTCGATGCAGGCAACTGCCAATTTCCAAATAACTGGGAAATGGCATGGGTTGCTCAGGAAACACCAGCACTTGAACGCGCTGCGATTGAATACGTTATTGATGGCGATCGTGAATATCGAGATCTTGAGCGTCAACTGCAACACGCAGAAGAAGCTGGCAATGGTACTAAAGTCGCAGAACTTCACGGTAAACTCGACGCCATTGGTGGTTACAGTATTCGAGCACGAGCGGCAGAGCTTCTTGATGGCTTGGGCTTCTCTCAACAGCAGATGGAGTGGAACCTAACTCAGTTTAGTGGTGGTTGGCGTATGCGCTTGAACCTAGCCCAAGCACTAATCTGTCGTTCTGATCTTTTGCTGCTAGATGAACCGACCAACCACTTAGACTTAGATGCAGTAATGTGGTTAGAAAAGTGGCTGCAAAGCTATCGTGGCACACTAGTACTGATTTCCCATGACCGTGACTTTTTAGACCCAATTGTTAACCGTATTATTCATATTGAAAACCAAACTATGAATCCTTATACGGGTAACTACTCTTCGTTTGAAAACCAGCGCGCCGAAAAGCTAGTTTTGCAACAAGCGATGTTCCAGCGCCAACAGAAACAAATGGCGCACATGCAGTCATACATCGACCGCTTCCGCTATAAAGCCAGTAAAGCGCGTCAAGCTCAGAGTCGAATTAAAGCTCTTGAACGAATGGAAAAAGTTTTACCGGCGCAATTTGATAACCCATTTACTTTTGAGTTTAGAGAGCCTGCATCGCTACCTAACCCTATCTTAATGATGGATCATGTTTGTGCTGGTTATGGTGATAATGTCATTCTAGATAAAATTCGCCTTAACTTAGTCCCTGGTAGTCGTATTGGTCTGCTAGGTCGTAATGGCGCGGGTAAATCAACCTTAATCAAGATGCTAGCAGGAGAGCTCCCAGCCCTTGCCGGTGAAATGCGCTATTCACAAGGGGTTAAAATTGGTTACTTTGCCCAGCACCAACTTGAAACCCTCTATCTAGATGATAGTCCACTCCAGCACATGGTACGTTTAGCGCCCGAAGCAACCGAGCAACAACTGCGTGATTATCTAGGTAGCTTTGGTTTTAACGGGGATAAGGCACTGGAAAAAGTGGGGCCATTCTCTGGTGGTGAAAAAGCACGTTTGGTACTTGCGCTTATCGTGTGGCAAAAACCAAACTTATTGCTACTCGATGAACCGACTAACCACTTAGATTTAGATATGCGACAAGCTTTGACCATGGCGCTACAAACCTTTGAAGGTGCAATGGTTATTGTCAGTCACGACCGTTATCTACTACGAGCCACAACCGATGACTTGTATTTGGTACATGATCATCAAGTGGTGCCTTTTGATGGTGACCTACACGATTACCATAAGTGGTTAACTGAACAACAACGTATTGAGCGTCGTGAACTTCAAGGTAATAAGGAAGGCGATGAAGTTAAAGAACACAGCGCCGCTAACCGTAAAGAGCAAAAACGTCTTGAAGCAGAGTTTCGTAAACAAACGGCACCACTGCGCAAAGAAATTGAGAAGCTAGATAAAAAAATAGAAAAACTGTCGCAAATTATCAGTGAGGCAGAAACCGAACTTTCTGATCCAAGTATCTATAATGCGGAAAACAAAGTGCGTTTAGCCGAACAATTGAAGCGTCAAGGCGATGCCAAAAGTGAGCTAGATGATGTGGAAATGGATTGGATGGATCGCCAAGAACAACTCGAAGCGATGGAAGCTGAATTTCGTGGTGAAAGTTAGACCATAACATCTACCAACAAAACAACATCATGCCCAGGATACTTTCTTGGGCATTTTTATGCCAATCTGACAATTCCTTTGTGCAATAGATTAAGCTGTGGGTCATCTTCACGTGCTATCATTAGCTCGTCGAAATCAAGGATAAGATTTAATGATGACATTTACACCCGCCTTTGGCCTTGCTAATCCACACCTGCAAACCTTATTGCCACGGTTTATCCATCGCAACCCCCAATTCACACCAGAGATGGAACGTATTGAGACTCCTGATGATGATTTTCTGGATATCGCATGGACAGAGTCGCCCCATAATATAACTCCCGATAAGCCCATTTTAGTGTTATTTCATGGTTTAGAAGGCAGTATTCGCAGCCCATACGCCCATGGTTTATTGCATGTAGCGAAACGCTATGGTTGGCTTGGGGTGATGATGCATTTTCGCGGCTGCAGCCATGAACTTAATCGCCAAGACCGTTTTTACCACTCAGGGGAAACGGAAGACGCCCACTTTTTTATTCAACATCTAAAGCGCCGTTTTCCAAACCAACCTCTGCTTGCTGTTGGCATTTCTCTGGGCGGAAATATGCTAGTAAATTATCTGGCTCAAACTGGGGGAAATAGTGGTATTACCGCCGCTCAAGTAGTCTCCGCGCCTCTGCAATTACAAGCATGCGCTGGCAGAATTGAGCAAGGATTTTCTAAGGTCTATCGCAGCTATCTGTTAGGATCATTAAAAAAGCGTCTTATCGGAAAAATTGAACGTGGTGGCAATACAATGCCAGTTACTAAGCAGCAAGCCGAACAGATAACTTCACTGCGCCAATTTGATGATTTGGTCACGGCCCCCCTTCATGGGTTCCAGAATGCCGATGATTACTACCAACAGTGCAGTGGCATGCAATATCTTGCTCAAGTATCAACACCACTGAGGCTCATCCATGCGAAAGACGATCCTTTTATGACCGATGAGGTGATTCCAACCATGTCATTACCACCGCATATTGAATACACCTTATATCAACACGGTGGTCATGTTGGTTTTGTTACAGGCAGTCTCTTAAAACCTAAAATGTGGTTAGAAAAAACAATTCCAGTCTGGTTTACGGAACAATTAGCCTTAAACAAACAATCATCGCATGGTAGTTAGGTTTAATACTATAATCTGCCAATGTTTTCTTTAGTGGCAAGTTATAATGATTATTCCTTGGCAACAAATTGATAGTGAGACACTCACCAACTTGATTGAACATTTTGTTCTGCGAGAAGGAACCGACTATGGCGAACAAGAGTTAAGCCTTGCAGATAAAGTAGCTCATGTTCGTCAACAATTAGAACATGGTGAAGCGGTCATTGTTTTTTCTGAACTTCATGAGACTGTTGATATTAAATTGCGCTCTCAACTTTGCTAATAGCGAAGATAAATTTCTTCTGTTATATGCGTGCTGTGGCAAATTGCAGCGAAAAAAACGCCCTCTCCTTGCATATTCCTTAACATGTTGTTAATAAATAGCCAACTATAGCAAAGGATATGCAGGGATCTTATGTCAGCCAAACATCCCATTATCGCTGTCACTGGTTCATCAGGAGCCGGTACGACAACGACTTCAGAAGCGTTTCGTAAAATGTTTAATATGATGAACATTAAAGCGGCATGGCTTGAGGGTGATAGCTTTCACCGTTTCACCCGTCCTGAAATGGATGTCGAAATCCGTAAAGCAAAAGAACAAGGTCGACATATCAGTTATTTTGGACCCCAAGCCAACGACTTTCCCCTGCTTGAACAATTTTTTAAGCAGTATGGCGAAGATGGTTCAGGGGAGTATCGTCGTTATCTTCATACCTTTGATGAGGCGGTCCCTTATAATCAAATGCCCGGAACGTTCACCCCTAAACAACAACTGGCAGAGAACACAGATCTCCTGTTTTACGAAGGGTTACATGGTGGTGTGGTTGACGGTGATATCAATGTTGCTCAGCATGTGGATCTGCTGATCGGCATGGTGCCCATTGTAAACTTAGAATGGATTCAAAAAATTGTCCGTGACACCCGAGATCGCGGTCATTCACGAGAAGCGGTCACAGAATCTATCGTTCGTTCTATGGATGATTATCTCAACTATATCACCCCTCAGTTTTCTCGAACCCATATCAACTTTCAACGAGTCCCTACGGTTGATACCTCAAACCCAATTAGCGCCAAAGGCATACCAACACTCGATGAAAGCTTTGTTGTAATTCGTTTCCGCGGGCTAAAAAATGTCGATTTTCCCTATTTACTGGCAATGATCCAAGGTGCCTTTATGTCTCGCCATAACACCTTAGTTGTACCTGGCGGTAAAATGGGATTTGCGATGGAATTGATCATGCGACCACTATTACAGCAGTTGATCGAAAAAGGGAAAATAGGCTAAAGAAAACCATATGGCGAGATAAAGATTCTCGCCATAATTATAAGAAAGCTTATACAGCAACCACTTGATAGGAGTGCGTCAACTCAACGCCTTTACCTAGCATCAAGCAGACAGAGCAGTATTTTTCTAGAGAGTTAGCCACCGTTTGAGCAACTAATGCTTCATCAAGATCAACGCCTGTCACCACAAAATGTAAGTTAGCTTGTGTAAAAAGACGAGGCGCTTGTTCACGACGGGTCGCTGAAACTTGAGCCTCACAAGCTGTAATTTTTTGTCCTGCCGATTTTAATCCCTCAACCACATCAACAGAACTGCAACCACCTGCTGCCATTAAGACTAATTCCATTGGACTTGGCGCCTTATCACCACCATTACCATCCATCACAACACTATGGCCTGAGCTTGATTGACCTAAGAACGTCATCCCTTCAACCCATTTCACTCGTGACTGCATCTTTGACTCCATTTTCAGACAGAATATACGTTTTAAACCTCATTCTTGATGATAAAACAGCAGGTGTAAACCTCTAAATTTAAGCCAACATCGCAAAATGAAGTATGACTTGTAGCACACTTTCAGCCAAACTTTTGTGATGAAATATTAAGCAATTTATAATTAACTGCTAACGGTGTGATCATGTGCACACTTATGAGTACAAAATGAGCGACTCCGTTAGATTAATATCAAGAAAAACCCAAAGAAAAAGGATACACTCTGTAACTATTCAAAGAAGCTTGCAAATTGCAGCGATATGAATACCCTGTCAACGAGTAGTCCTTTGGCCCTTAGACTTAAAAGGAATGCGTTGTTAGGCAACAAATGCAGAGGAAGTTATAAATATGGTTCCAGGTAAACCTCAAACAGATCCAACTCTTGAGTGGTTTCTTTCCCATTGCCACATTCACAAGTACCCGTCAAAGAGCACTTTGATTCACGCGGGCGAGAAAGCAGAAACTCTCTACTACATTGTGAAAGGTTCTGTTGCGGTGTTAATCAAGGATGAAGAAGGCAAGGAAATGATCCTGTCTTACCTAAACCAAGGTGACTTTATTGGTGAGCTAGGCTTATTTGAAGAAGGTCAAGAGCGTACTGCATGGGTTCGTGCTAAAACCCCATGTGAAGTTGCAGAGATCTCTTTCAAAAAGTTCCGCCAACTAATTCAAGTGAACCCAGATATCTTAATGCGTCTTTCAGCGCAAATGGCTCGTCGTCTACAAGTGACTAGCCAAAAAGTGGGTGACCTTGCATTCCTTGACGTAACAGGTCGCATCGCTCAGACATTGCTAAACTTGGCTAAACAGCCAGATGCAATGACTCACCCAGACGGTATGCAGATTAAGATCACTCGTCAAGAAATCGGCCAAATCGTTGGTTGTTCTCGTGAAACAGTGGGTCGTATTCTGAAAATGCTAGAAGAGCAGAATCTAATCTCTGCTCACGGTAAGACCATCGTTGTATACGGTACTCGTTAAGCTTTATAGCTCACGAGATACAAAAAAAACCGCATATTCTACTATGCGGTTTTTTTGTGCCTAAATAGCCACCACTGTCACAGACTCTTCACTTGCAGCAAAGAAAAGTTTTGCTACAGTTAATGCGAACCAATAATTTAAGCATTGAGTGTGATATATGGATATTGAACGCTTCACCGACCATGGACAGAGTCCGGCAACCGCCATCATTATGGATCTTCCTGCTACTGTAGAAATGACAGGATTTACTTCCCGTCGCTATCTTCTCTCTCAGCAACCGCCGCAAGCTCGATCATTTAGCGAAGAAACGCCTTATTGGGCAACCCCTCTTGAACGCTAATATTAATTAACTTCAGTCTAAATGATTTAGGTACGGAAAACGCCTCCGCACCTAAATCATACTCAGTCGTCCAAATACTACCAACCTAAGCTAATACCTCATCAATTCTCATTATTTTGGTAAGTGCTTTCAAAAATACGATTGGCTGAAGCTTCTACAAACCCAGAAAAGAGATCGCCATTTGCCATTGGGTATCGTTTAGCAAACTCATAAAAACCACCCGGTATTAGCTGCTTCCCATCGCTAAACTCCACCATAACTTTATCTGCCATGGTTGAAGATTGCTCCAACATTAATGCAGCACTACCTTTTACTGCGCCACCAGCTTGGTTAATCGCAAAACCATTGTGAGTCAGATAATGATTCACTTCCGCCACTTCAGTAAATTGCTCCAGTGGATTAATACTGACGGTAAAATGATTAGCGCCAAAACCATGGGCCGCCACCCAAGCTGCATATTCACTCTCTTGAGCTAGCATTTGATATTCTTGATAACTCAACGTCCACGGTCTTCCTTGGGATAAAAACATTGAGTTAGAAAAATAGCCATGGGGAACTTGGTCTAACAGTTTGCGTACCAACAGTTGTAATTGGCTAGAACACTGCCCTAACTGGAGCTCACTAATAAAAACCTTGGGCAAAACTGGATTTGGATGTTCAAAGTGCTCAGCATACAGTTTCTTTTCCTCAAACTTATACTGACCTTTTGGCTCATATCCTACCGCGATAAAAGCAGCAGCTACCCGATCTAACCCGCAACGAGGCAAGTTATAGGTGCGCAAAGCAATATGATCGTTCATCAGAGGATCATCTTCTGTCAGCAACTGCTGAACCTTCTCCGCAGAAGGACATAACCGGGTAATGTAATCTTGCCACAACTGGGAAAATAACAATTGGGCTCGCTCCATATCGACTCCTTGATATCACTTGGATTCTATTTAAGGTAGCACAATTCCGGGAAGTAACTGCTCAGGCAATTCGACATCATCCCCTTCAACGGAGGCCATCGGGTAGGCGCAATAATCCGCGGCATAATATGCACTTGGACGTAAATTGCCGGATGCGCCAAGCCCACCAAATGGAGCACTGCCACTGGCTCCGGTTAATGGTCGATTACGATTAACAATACCGGCTCGAATATTGGCAACAAAGTAGTCCCACTGCCCATCATCCAGTGAAATCAATCCAGCAGATAAGCCATATCGAGTTTGATTGGCCAATTCGACCGCTTGCTCAAAACTGCTGTAGCGAATCACTTGCAGTAAAGGGCCAAAGTACTCTTCATCTGGAAGCGTAACTAACTTAGTTACATCCAAAATAGCAGGGGTAATAATGGCCCCTTTTCCTCGCTTAGCCGCTAGGAGTACCTCAGCACCTAACGTGGCTAAATATGCTTGAGCCGATAGTATTTTATCTGCAGCCCCACTTGATATTTGCGGCCCCATAAAAGGTTGCTCAGCGGAAAATGGGTCACCAACATGCAGTTGTTGGGTCACATTAACCAGTTGTTCAAGTAAAGCATCACCTTTATCACCAATAGGGAGATACAGCCGACGGGCACAAGTACAACGCTGACCTGCACTCAAAAATGCTGACTGCACTATGGTATAAACGGTTGCATTAATATCATCACTGCACAAGTCAGTTACAATCAGAGGGTTATTTCCGCCCATCTCCAAGGCAAGCATTTTCTCTGGTTGTCCCGCCAATTGCTGATGAAGTAAATGGCCCGTTTGCGCACTACCTGTAAAAAGTAACCCATCAATCAGTGGAGATTGGGCTAGAGCTTCTCCTGTTGCTCGGCCACCTTGAACTAAGTTAATTACGCCATCAGGTAATCCGGCTTGCTGCCATAATTTCATTGTGACTTCTGCGGTTTTTGGCGTCAGATCTGAAGGTTTAAATACCACCGTATTGCCAGCTAAAAGTGCGGGAATAATGTGACCGTTAGGCAGATGACCGGGGAAATTATAAGGCCCAAACACCGCCATAACACCGAGAGGCCGGTGGCGTAACACCATAGTGTTGTTCCCTTGTTGTTGCCGTGAAAGCCCCGTTCTCTCTTGATAAGCTCGTACCGAAATGGCCGCCTTCCCCACCATTGCACTGACTTCAGTTTTGGTTTCCCATAACGGCTTACCGGTTTCTTCAGCTATGGTGTACGCGAGCTGCTCTTGATGTTCGGTAATCAATTGAGCAAAGCGTTCAACATAAGCTCGTCGCTCAGAAAAGTCTCGGTTACGCCATGTTAACCAAGCAACCCTTGCCGCTTCAATGGCTTGATGAACTTGCTCGTAAGTAGCTTCATTTCCTTGCCATATTGCTTGTTCAGTATAAGGATTGAGAGAAATATGAGTCTCTCCCTGCCCTGCTATCCATTGTCCTGCAATCCATTGACTCATTGTCGCCTCCTTAAGTTAGCGCAACAAAGCGAATACTGTTTCCTGTCGTAACCCGCAAAGCGTCAGCAACTTGCTGAGATAACACCACGGTTTGGCTTTCCTCATCAAATGATAGAGGTGCGGCAACGGCTCGGAAATCTTTACATGAGGTATTACTGATAAGATACTGGCGGCGCAAACTAGGCTCACCAATTTTCACTTTTGCCCGTTGCGAGTGACGTACCGATTCAATATTACGAACATCACATTCAACGGTAGGTCCTGCATCAAAAATATCGACATAACCTCGATTACAAAACCCCTCTTTTTCTAAAAGTTTTAAGGCTGGAAGCGTTTGAGGATGAACTTGGCCTATCACCGCTTGGGCCTCAGGGCTAAGTAAATTGACATAAATAGGCAGTTTGGGCATCAGATCGGCAATAAACCCTTTCTTACCAATCCCCGTTAAATAATCGGCTTGAGTAAAATCTATCGAAAAAAAGTGTTCTTTAAGCCAGTGCCAAAATGGTGAGCTCCCATGCTCATCAGAAACACCTCGCATCTCAGCAAATACCACCTCAGAAAACCGTTCAGGATATTCTGCCATCAACATAAAACGCGCTTTTGATAACAGCCGACCATTCAAACCTTGGCGCCACTCATTACGCAAAAATAGCGTACAAAGCTCGCTGTTTCCTGTGTAGTTATTACCAAAAGTCAGTACTTTCACCACATTGTGCACATTGAGTTTACGCGATGAATGCACCACTTTGCTGATGTGATAAGAATAGAACGGAATGTCTAAACCAATGGCCGCCTCAATCCCTGTTGTCCCAGCGATTTCTCCCGTTTCACTGTCTTCTGCCACCATCAAATAACCTTCACTACAAGGTTGAGTGACTCTCTTATTGAAACTGCGTACTGAATTATCAATTCGACGTTGCAACAGCTCATCATTAACAGGTAAAGAGGTAAACCCATGACCAGACTCTTGTGCACATAATTTTAGTGCCTCAAAATCTTGAACCGATATAGGACGAACAACCAGCATAATATTCCCTCCTATGCTCATTGATGTATACAGAGATAACGCTCTTTAGCAAAGCATGGTCAATGCCAACCATGCTTATATGAGCCGTTCAAATTATGGCTAAGCTAGTGATTTTGATAAAGCTGAGCAATGGCTTGTTCGAGTCGAGCCAATCCTTGTTCAACCTCTAATTTGCTGATCACTAAAGAGGGAGTAAAGCGCACCACATTAGGACCTGCCACTAAAACCAGTAGCCTTTGCTCACCGGCTGCTAACAAGATATCTCGAGCTCGGCCATGCCATTCGGGGGCTAATTCAGCGCCAAGCAGTAAGCCATGTCCTCGAATATCTTGAAAGATAGGATAGCGTTGATTGATATCTGCGAGCCCCTTTTTAAACCATGACTCACGCTCTTTCACGCCAGCTAACAATTCAGGTTTAATAATTTCACTGATCGCAGCTTTAGCAACGGCACAAGCAAGAGGATTACCACCATATGTCGAACCGTGAGTGCCAACCTTCATTGATTGGGCAATAGCTTCGGTTGTTAACATCGCACCAATAGGAAAACCACCTCCTAATGATTTTGCAGTGGCCAAAATATCTGGCGTAACCCCCAGTTGTTGATAAGCATATAAAGAACCAGTACGACCGTTACCCGTTTGCACTTCATCAAAGATAAGTAAGGCTTGGTGTTTATCACACAGCTCACGTACTCCTTGAATAAATTCAGCATCTGGTGAAATAATCCCACCTTCGCCTTGCAGAGGTTCCATCATAACGGCACAGGTTTTATCGGAGATAACTTGCGATAGAGCATCTAGATTATTATAAGGAAGATGGATTACCGCTTGCGGTTTGGGACCAAAGCCATCGGAGTAACTGCTCTGCCCACCGACGGTCACAGTGAAGAAGGTTCGACCATGAAACCCCTGTTTAAATGCGATAATTTGGTCTTTATCAGTACTAAAATGATCCACAGCATAGCGTCTTGCTAATTTGAGCGCAGCTTCATTCGCCTCCGCTCCAGAGTTAGCAAAAAACACTTTATCGGCAAACGTATTAGCAACCAATAATTGAGCCAATTCTAAAGCGGGCTCATTTGTCATCACATTACTTAAATGCCACAGTTTTTGCGCTTGTTCGGTCAGAGCCTGAACTAAAGAAGGATGACAGTGACCAAGACAACTCACGGCAATACCACCGGCAAAATCAATATATTCTTTATCGTCTTGATCCCATACTAGGGAACCTTCACCACGAACAGGGATCATCGCCATCGGTGAGTAACAAGGCACCATCACCTGATCGAACACATTACGTTGTACTTTGTTTTCAGCCATCATCACACCTTCCTTTTGTGATTAAGGGGTTAACCTTAGTATTTACATTTTTTTAACCATTTCCAAGCGCAGAATATTCTTTTTATCTCAATAACGTTTCTTTAATCGCAAACGTTATGCTTAGTTATGCATCAAAATAGCAAAACAATGAAGTATTTTTATTCAAATTTATACTAAATCAAATAAATAGGCAGATATTATTGATGGGGTCGCATAGAAAGATGAGAGGTTATGCAGAAAGGAAAATGCAGCAAATGTGATGTTGATCCGAGCTCAAAAAGACTGAGCCACTTATTTTCTCAGTCTCTACCCTAGATGAGTGAAAGCAGTATCACTCAGTATTGTTATTACGCCTTACGACGAAGAAAATTGGCGAGCAGTTGATGGCCTTGTTCTGTCAAAATACTTTCCGGGTGAAATTGAACCCCTTCTAAAGCCAGCTCTTTGTGGCAAATCCCCATAATTTCATCCCGCTTACCATCTGAGGTAGTGGTCCATGCTGTTACCATAAACTCACTTGGAAGCGTATCGGCTTGCACCACTAACGAGTGATAACGGGTGACGGTTAGAGGGTTATTTAAGCCATGAAACACACTTTGGCCGGTATGAGTTATAGGTGAGGTTTTACCATGCATCGCCTGTTTAGCCCGAACAATCGTAGCACCAAATGCTTGTGCCATCGCTTGATGACCTAAACACACACCGAGTATCGGTAACTTTCCGGCAAAATGTTGGATTGCAGCCAATGATATTCCAGCCTCATTAGGAGTACAAGGGCCGGGAGAGATCACCAAATGAGTGGGATTTAAGGCTTCAATACCCGCTATATCGATCTCATCGTTTCTTACCACTTTGACTTCTGCACCCAATTGGCAAAAGTATTGGTACAAATTATAAGTAAACGAATCGTAGTTATCGATAATCAGTAGCATGGTTATAGGCTCTTACAACAAAGTCGACTTATTGTGCCTTTGCAAATAAGAAAGGCAAGCCCAATTGAACTTGCCTCATGTTTTTACTGTCTTTTTTATCTATTTAATTCGGCAATGATCGCCGTTATACACTGCGGTTAACTTACCAGTCAGTTTTAATGGACTATAACCGCATGGGACTTCATACACACCGTATGCCAGCACACTTAAGCGCACCTTATCACCCGTTGAGATCCCCATCCATTTTAAGAAACTGTCTTGTTCGTCATAGTGACGCGAGTCTCCCCCGAATAACCATGGCTTAGTGCTATCCCAATACCAGCGGTCAAATACTGGATAAATCGGTTGCTCGCTGCGATTGTGAATAGTGAGATTAAAGCCGGGTTGTTTCATTTTGTAATGCAGACTGATAATAACGGGATCGTGGTCAGACGCTGAGTATGGACCTTCTGATTTAGCCAATTCACCACTGTATTTGCGAGAATATTCAAACAAAGCATTTTCTACTGAGTTAATGTGCCAGTCTTCAATACCCACCACTTTTTTGGCCAGTGATTTATTGGCTAAAGCGTGATCTAAACTCCCTAGCTCGCCACCAAAGCTATAAGAGTAACTGTCTTTACCATGCCATTGGGTCGCCAAGTTTTTCAGCCCTAGCCCCTTACCCACTTCTTGTCCGACAGCTTGATACGGAACACCCGCAATTGAGGTACCTGAGGCGGTCATGATCTTACGCTGCGCTTGATTTGGCTTATAATTGGTAAGAACTCGGATAGGATCTTCCATACCATAAGAGTTCATATCACCAATCACAAGCAAATCACCTTTTACTTTCTTTAGCGAATTAGCCAGTACTTGAGCAGCTGAAACTCGAAATGCATTACAACGCCTTTGTAGATCAGCAGGATCAGAATCAAACTCGCCATTAACCCAATCTTCATAACAGCCTGAACCTTTAGACTTCAGATGGTTTACCACTATGGTTAACGTTTTTTGCTTCTGTTTAGCATGATTTACCGTAAAGCTTTGTAATAAACTATCACGCTGATACTTATCTAACTGCTTCTCTTCTCCCTCAGGGCTTGTTCCAACAATGTGCTGCTCTGGCATCCGAATAACTTCAGCATCGCCCTTTGGCGTTACCTTGGCTGGACGATACAACATCGCCACCATAATCGCATCGGAACCGAAATATTGACCTTGGTTTTTATCTTTGGCGGCAATTTCAATAAAGCGGTAGTGTTGCGAGGTATCACTCCATTGTGCGTTGAGATGTTCAACTAAGTTAGCGATAGCACTGTTATCACCAAACCCGTTATTTTCCATCTCCATAATACCGACAATATCGGCATCCATTGCGGTTAATGCATTTACAATTTTGGTGCGTTGCAGTACAAAATCAGCTTCCGTTTTTGCTCCGCGGTTACATCCTTTACTTGCATCTGCATCCGCCTGATCTTGGCAAGTCACATTGAGATCGCCGCCGATACTACTGGCACTAGTAAAGAAGTTTAAAACATTAAAACTGGCCACTTTAAGATTGCTGTCGGTGACGATCTCAGGTGCAACGGTACGGTCTTGATAATGAATAAAGTCTGCACTTGTTACGCTGTTAGTTGGTAAAAGACGATAGTTGTTGTAACTAAAGCCAATAACCCCTTCCAGATTGACGAGACCATCGCCGACTCGAATATAACCCTGCTCAGGATCGAAATCTGGAAAATATGGGATCACGCCATTTGCGGGCTTTTGATCGGTATCGATATAGAGTTGATTGCTACGGTTGGCGTTTGCCAGTGCTTGAGCTTGCTCACTCCCAGCAATATAGATTTGGGTCGGTTTGAGCAGTGGTGCTTGATGAGAAAGCACCATATTATTTCGATATGAGCTGTAATCAAAACCAAAGTTTCGTGTCACCGTTAACTGGCTTTGTTTGGTCAACTTAACCCACATACCTTCATAGCGTTCCATAGCCTGAGCTAATGTTTCGTCCGCTTCGATAACAACTGGAGTTGGCGCTAAAGGTTGTGTCATCGCCCCCAATTCAATCTGATCTGGGTGAGCTACCAATTGGGTCTGCTGGTAATGCTCTTTAACCGGGGCAAGCAAACAGACCTGCATACCGGGTTTCACATCAACATTTAACTTTGAGCCAGTATAAACAAAGATCCCATCTGAGGTTTGAGGGTTGTTATCCCCTTGCGCATCTTGAATAAAGAAACCCTGATAAAGCCCAGTTACCTTCTTTGTAACCACGCCTTGCACAAAATAACTTTCATTACTTTGGTACTGACCCGCAGGAACTAATGGGCTGCGTTCACCATCACCTTGCAATTGATAGATAGGCGTTAATACTTGATCTTGGCAGGTAAATGAATCTGCCAGAGAAGGAAGAGGAGTAACCGCTAAAGCCAAAGCGATTGGGCTATAACAGAGCTTGTTCATATTGCAATCCTTTACATTTGTGGACAATGTCAAAATGGAGAGCAATTATTAAGCAAAGCAGCGTCACCTTAATGTGATAGACGCAACAAAACGCCACTAGATTATATAACTAAAAAGCATTTTTTTGACTCTGCTTCAGAAAGAATAAAAACAGACTGTATTGACTAGACACTCAATAATAACGAGCTGCAATAAAAAAGCTGCCCGTAAATGAGCAGCTTTTTCAGTAATATTTACCAGCAATCTGATGGGTGAAATTACTCAGGACGAGTCACAAAACCTACTGCTTGATATGCTTTTTTCAATACCTCTGCCGCACGAGCAGATGCTTTTTCAGCGCCCTGCTTCATCACGCTATCTAGATAAGCGCGATCGCTACGAATGCGGTGGTACTCAGCTTGTACTGGCTCTAGCATAGCAACCAGAGCTTCACCAACGTCTTTCTTAAATGGGCCGTACATTTCAACGCCAGCATATTGCGCTTCGATTTCAGCAAAAGTCTTACCTGTTGCTGCCGAATACAGACCCATAAGGTTAGAGATACCCGCTTTGTTTTCGATATCAAAGGCGATACGAGGCGGTGTTTCTGCATCCGTTTGCGCCTTATTGATCTTCTTGATGATAGATTTAGGCTCTTCTAGCAAGGTGATCACGTTCTTACGGTTGTCATCAGATTTCGACATTTTCTTAGTCGCATCTTGTAGACTCATCACGCGAGCACCTACCGTTGGAATATACGGTTCAGGAATTTGGAAAATTGGGCTCTCTTCGCTACCGTAGATGTTGTTAAAGCGAGTTGCGATATCACGAGCAAGCTCTAAGTGTTGCTTCTGATCGCTACCTACAGGTACTTGATGTGCGCCATACAATAAGATATCAGCGGCCATCAATACAGGGTAATCAAACAGACCGACATTAACATCATTTGCATGACGCGCTGATTTATCTTTAAACTGCGTCATACGGCTCAACTCACCCATTTGGGTATAACAGTTAAGCAACCAGCCAAGTTGAGCGTGCTCAGGTACGTGAGATTGAACAAACAGGGTACTTTTCTGAGGATCAACACCTACCGCCAAACAAATCGCTAACGCATCCAGTGTCGCTTCGTGCAAGGCTTTTGGATCTTGACGTACAGTAATTGCGTGCAAATCTACTACACAGTACTGACAGTCATAGTCATCTTGCATCTGTTCCCACTGACGCAGCGCACCTAGGTAGTTACCGATACTTAATTCACCAGAAGGCTGCACGCCACTTAGTACAATGGGTTTACTCATGAGGGATAATCCTGTTCTTTAAGTAAAATTTATTCAAACAATAACGGCACTGTTAGACAGCACCGTTGTAATGGAATTCAGTTTACACCGAAATGTACTAGTTACCTAGTCTAAGCACATCAGTGAGTTGGTTAAAGTGATCCAGTACGATGGTTGGCTCACTGGTGCTAATTGGCACACCATAGTTATAACCATAGGTTAAGCCCACGCTTGGTGATGTCGCCGCTTTAGCAGCCAAGATATCATTACGTGAATCACCCACCATCAACAATTCGTTGGCAGCAAGTTGATGTTTTTCCATCAACCAATGTAGCGCAAAAGGATCAGGCTTTTTCAACTCAAAGGTATCACCGCCAATCACATCAACAAAAAATGGAGCAATGCCATATTCTTGTAAAATGCCAGGGACAAACTGCGACGGCTTATTGGTAACCACGGCCATTGGCATACCCGCTTGATGTAACTTCTCAAGTGTTGCTACAACATCAGGGTAAAGCTTCGTTAGCTTATGACCACCATCATGATAAAACTGATCAAACAGCTGTCGAGCCTGACGATGCAATTCTGGGTCTAAATTCGGATCAATATCTGAATTCATCGATAAACAGCGACCAATTAAGATATCCGCGCCATTACCAATCCAAGTGGTGACTTGCTCTAAAGAGACACTTAGACGACCCAATGCTTTCATCGTTTGATCGGCTGCCAATGCCAAATCAGGTACGCTATCAAGCAGCGTACCGTCTAAATCAAAAGCAATAAATTTAATGCCTTCAAGCTGTTTCATTAACGCTTAACCTTAGCCAGTTCCGCACGCATTTGATCAATCACTTCTTTGTAGTCGGGTTGACCAAAGATTGCAGAGCCTGCAACAAACATGTCTGCACCAGCTTCTGCAATTTCGCGAATATTATCAACTTTCACGCCACCATCAATTTCAAGACGAATATCATAACCTGACTCATCAATACGGCGACGCACTTCACGTAACTTATCCAGTGTTGCTGGAATAAAGGACTGACCACCAAAACCTGGGTTTACTGACATCAATAAGATCATATCAATCTTATCCATGATGTAGTCTAAGTGATGGAGTGGTGTTGCAGGATTAAAGACCACACCCGCTTTACAGCCATGCTCTTTAATTAGCTGTAAGGTGCGATCTAGATGTTCCGTTGCTTCAACATGAAACGTGATCATACTCGCGCCCGCTTTAGCAAAGTCAGGAATAATACGATCAACAGGCTTAACCATTAGATGAACATCGATAGGTGCATCAATGCCATAATTGCGAAGAGCCTGACAAATAGGAGCACCAAAAGTCAAATTTGGCACATAGTGGTTATCCATGACATCAAAGTGAACCACATCAGCGCCTGATGCTAACACCTTTTCAACGTCTTCCCCTAAACGCGCAAAATCTGCAGATAAAATCGATGGAGCGATCAAAAAGTCCTTCATGTTCAGCCTCTATACCAAAGATACGAAATTTGGCGCTCATTCTACCTGATTGGGGATATCTTGTCTTAATGGTTTTAATGATTGCTCTGGTTGACAAAGGCGATGGTCAACTACACTAAGATGAAAGTGGGTATGGGAGGGAAAGATGAAGAAGAGGAAACCACTCAAGCAAACCATACTCAGTGTGGCAGCCGCACTCTTTGGCGTGCAATCAAGGCATAACCAACAAAAAGATTTTGCTCAGTTAACGCCTTGGCAAGTAATTATGGTCGCCATTGTGATGATCGCAGTATTGGTTATCCTGCTGATCACCTTAAGCTATGTACTCAGTCAGAGATTGTAGTGTCACTGTTTGTTGGACGAAACAGCGCTAACAACTCATCGACTTTATTGCGTCCATTGCCATTGCGACTGATGGTGCGTTTTACTTTGACAACCGACAACTCGGCACCGATATATAAACGGCGAGTTAATGTTGTATCGTGGTTTGAAATCAAAACTGCAATATCTCGTTCTCGCGCTGCACGTTCAGCCACATCAGCCAATGCGGCTTGATCGTCTAAACTAAAGCCATTTCCCGCATAAGAGGTAAAATTAGCCGTTGTTGATAACGGAGCATACGGTGGATCGCAGTAAATAACACTGCCTTTTCGAGCTCGAGAAAAAGTCTGCTGATAACCTTCACACACAAATGTGGCACGTTTGGCTTTTTCTGCGAAATAATACATTTCTTGCTCAGGGAAATACGGTTTTTTATAAGAGCCAAATGGCACATTAAAACCGCCCTTTTTATTGTATCGACACAAACCATTAAAGCCGTGACGATTCATATAAAGGAAGTACAGTGAGCGTTGATATGGGTCATGACTTTTATTGAATTCGGAACGAATACGCAAATACTCTTCCTTACAGTTAAATTCAGGCGTAAACAATCGCTTCGCATCTGCAATAAACTGTTCAGGACGATCTTTGAGAATATTGTATAAATTGATAAGGTCAGGATTGATATCGGCCAACAAGTAGTGCTCAAAATCTGTATTCAAAAACACAGAGCCAGCCCCTACAAACGGCTCGACCAACTTGCGCGCAGGTGGCAAATGACGCTCGATATCCTCAACCAGAGAATATTTACCTCCAGCCCATTTTAGGAATGCACGATGCTTTTTCATTCAGCTAACCTACCACCAATACCACGTTTGTCATGAAAGGTGGCGGATTGTACCTCATTTCCCCCCGCCTCTGATACCTATTGCGCTAAATATCTCACCCAATGGTCTTATTTTACTCGATTCATTTCTTTTTGAATTTGCGCATAAGATTTTGGCCAAGGTTTTAAGGCTTGAACCTCATGAGATAACTGGTTTTTTGCCCGTTTTGCTTGTGTTGCTGAAGAGTAATCACCGATTACGACAATAAACCATGCTTTGCCCTGACGTTCAGTTTGGTAAATATGGGCCGATTCCGTGACTCCATACTTAGCTACGAATTGCTTCGCTTGTTGCCATGAATGCACCGCGGCCAATTGTAATGCGTAATGACGTGAGTTGACCTGCTGTAAGATCTGCTTATCACTATGCTGATTATTATGAGATATAGGCTGAGGCGTATCGTGCTGCTTGAGTGATTTATCCAAACTCTTTGCTGGTTGCTCCGGCTCTGGCTTAACACTTTCAGATATAGGTTCTGATTCACTTAACGGCGTAGTTGTTGCCTGAGGTGAAGTTACAGAAGATGGATGAACGTTAGCCGGATCTAAAGCATTAATCTCAGCATCACTAAAATGGGTTTGTGCTCCTACTAATCCAAGAGCCTGATCGCCCATCATGGCATCAACGACTTGAGCCGGTACAACAACACGCTTATCAGTGTCAGTTCGACCTACCGTTAACCCTTCTTGAGTCACTTCTGGAGGTAAAGCGGCCGTATCCTCAGTTGGCTCACCAGAGCTTATTAACTCTTTTCCCTCCATGACTTGGCTTGCCGAAGAATCGATAGCAGAATCTTCCGATGGTTTCGATTCGGGCCATAACCACAATAATGCAACTACTAATGCAAACAGGACTCCTATCAATAGCCCGGTTCGTGGCGATAATTGGTGTGATGCTGTCATACTAACCTCCTCCCCTGGTGGTTGAGTATCCTCGTCGAGTTGACCGGGAAATGCGAAACTGTGCTGATAGCGTAACTTAAGCTCGCGTCGCTTTTGTAGGTCCTGCTCATAACAATGTTCAATCAGTTGTAACACTTCATTGGCTGGCAAAGGGGCAATTTCAAGCTCTAACGGTATTTCGCTCTGCCCATGGGTCATTTTGGCAAGAGGCTGAGCAATCACATCGGGTTCTGTAAATAATAGAACATTGAGCTGCCAGTCTGCCTGTTGATTAGCATGACAGACCAGTTCCCACAATTCTGCCAAAATCGGAATAGAAAGATAATGGGCATTATCAACCACCAGCAAGCAATGTAATCGGTCACTGCTTAACATGTGACTGACGCTTTGCAACAAAGAATCTTGCTCATTAAAGGGTTTGGTTGGTACCAACTGTTGCAGTAATTGAGTTCGAACGCTGGTAAGAGACATATCAGGCTCAGCACTCAATAACACTTGATGCTGTTCTGGCGAGAAATGTTCAAGATAACAATGAAGTAATTCAGTTTTCCCTGCACCAAATGGGCCAGAGATTTGAATTAGGTGAGAACTAAACTGAGTAACAAACTGTAAGCGAGATAGGAATTGGATCTGGCTATCCAGATCCAACCGAGTTGTTGCATCGTGACCAATCATAATGACTGTTCACACTACGCTTTAATGACACGACGCAAAACATCGTGAGGTACATCCGACACCACTTCAGCCGAGCCAATGGCTGTTGGTAACACTAAACGTAACTGACCTGATAGCACTTTCTTATCACGCATCATATGCTGCATAAAACTATCATAGGTCATTGATTCCGGAGCTTTTACCGGAAGATTAGCACGCTCGTGTAGTCGAATGATACGAGTAACATCCTGTTGAGTTAACATACCTTGTGCTAAAGCTGTATTTGCTGCCAAAACTGTTCCTGCCGATACCGCTTCACCGTGCAGCCAGTTTCCGTAGCCCATTTCAGCTTCAATTGCATGACCAAAAGTATGGCCTAGATTCAACAATGCTCGAACACCTGACTCTTTCTCATCTGCCGCCACAACATCCGCTTTGATCTGACAACAACGGGCGATGGCATAAGATAAAGCTTGATTATCCAGTGCTTGTAATGCAGCTAAATTCTCTTCAAGCCAACAAAAGAAATCGTAATCGGCAATGATGCCATATTTGATCACTTCAGCCATTCCTGCCGCAAACTCACGAGCAGGTAAGGTTTGTAAGCAATGATTATCGATCACTACTGCCTTTGGCTGATAAAAAGCACCAATCATATTTTTGCCTAAAGGGTGATTCACTGCGGTTTTACCACCAACAGAAGAATCCACTTGAGCCAACAATGTGGTTGGTACCTGTATAAAATCGACCCCACGTTGGTAGGTAGCTGCAGCAAATCCGACGATATCGCCGATCACACCGCCACCTAACGCAACTAATACGACATCGCGACCATAATTTCCTTGTAACAGGAACGTCATGATCTGATTAAACGTATCAAGGGTTTTGTATTGTTCACCATCAGAGAGAGACAGCAGAACAACATCAGAACTTATTTGGCGTAGCGTCGCTATTATCTGCTCTGCATACAAAGGTGCCACGGTGTCATTACTGATCACCACAACTCGTTGTTTTGCAGTAATTGAAGATTCAAATAAAGCTGCAGTTGCAAACAACTTCGCTCCAATTGAAATCGGATAGCTTCTCTCACCTAAGTTGACGTCGATCCTTTCCATGGTCTGCCTCTCTTTAAATCTGATGGCTATTAACGCTCTTCTAGCATTTTGATGATCTGGTTAGCTACGACTTTCGCGCTTTGATCATCAGTACGAACCACATAATCTGACACTTCTGTGTACAGTGGGTTACGTTCTTCAGCTAGAGCTTCTAGTACTTCACGAGGCGTATCTGTTTGAAGAAGAGGACGCTTTTTATCACGTTGAGTACGAGCTAACTGCTTCTCGATGGTCGTTTCAAGATAAACAACAACACCTCGAGCAGACAGACGGTTACGGTTTTCTTTGCTCATAACCGAGCCACCACCTGTCGCAAGAACAATGCCTTGCTCTTGCGTTAAATCGTCAATGACTTTTTCTTCGCGAACACGAAAGCCTTCTTCACCTTCAACGTCAAAAACCCAGCTAATATCAGCGCCAGTACGCTCTTCAATCTCAGTGTCTGAGTCAAAGAATTCCATATGTAGCTGTTGAGCTAGATGTCTACCAATTGTGCTTTTGCCGGCACCCATAGGACCGACTAAGAAAATATTTCGTTTTTCAGCCATTTTTAGCAATTTACGCGCGGTTAGTAAAACGACACTGCCCCGCAAGCTTGTTCAAAAAGCTCGAGGCACCGAGTTCCTCACATATAATTCGTGATAAGACAGAAAATTATCTCAGGACTGGCCGTCATTTGGCAATAGTTAACACCGAGCAAAGCGCATTTAATTATCACAGAGACTAACTTTCAGCAGCTTATCACCATGTTTCAGCTAATCAATCATGCGAAAGTTCACGTATTTTCAGTTCAATAGCGACAGACTCATACCAAATAACAAAATAGCCGAATTATCATAACACGATAATTCGGCTATTAATTAAACAATAATAGTGATTACTGGGTGATAATTTTGGGTGTGACGAAAATCAACAGTTCACGCTTGCCCATCTCTTGCAGCTTATGACGGAACAATACGCCCAATCCTGGAATATCGCCCAACAAAGGGACTTTACGGACAGAATTATTCACCTGATGCTGATAGATACCCCCTAAGACTACAGTCTCGCCATTATTGACCAGAACTTGCGTGCCAATTCGTTGAGTATCGATAGCGACCGCTTCTCCGGTTCCGGTAACAACTGTTTCCCCTACTTTATCTTGCGTTACCAGCAGATCGAGCACCAATTTATCATCAGGGGTAATTTGTGGTGTGACCATCAAACTCAATACGGCCTTTTTAAAGTCTACCGATACCGCACCACTAGACGCCGCTTCTAAATAAGGGATCTCTGTACCTTGTTCGATGTAAGCCGCTTTTTTATTGGTGGTTACTAATCGAGGACTAGAAATAATCTCTGCTTTCGATTCTGCCTGTAGAGCGGATAATTCAAGATCGAGCAAAATATCGCCCAGTTTTGCCACCTGAAATGCAATACTCGATGCCCCAGGAGTAATTGCACCTAAATTTACATTTAAGAAATCATCAACAGTCGCGTCATCACCCAATAAGCCCGAACTGGCCAAGTTACCTTCAATTGAGCCCCCAATGGTTGTACTACCGTTTTGATTAACGACACCCCAACGTACCCCTAACTCGTCAATATCCCCTTCATCAACAGTAACAATACGAGCTTCTATCTGAACCTGTTTAACGGGAATATCCAGTGCCGTGATAATCTCTTCAATGCTATCAATACTCTCAGGGATATCTTTGATGATAATGGCATTAGTACGCTCATCAACATGCAAAGACCCGCGTTGAGATAGCATACTGACTCCATCTTTCGTTCCGAGTAAAAGGTCTGCGATATCTCCTGCTTTAGCGTAATTAATTTGAATCAGCTCCGAACGAAGCGAAGCTAACTCATCTTCTTTACGTTTGGCTTCCATCTCTTGACGCTCATTGGTTGCCAACTCAGATTTTGGCGCAATCAGTACCACAGAACCTTGAACTCGTTTATCCAAGCCTTTTGATTGCAAAATAATATCGAGTACTTGTGGCCAAGGCACATCATCAAGACGTAAGGTCACATTACCCTGCACAGTATCGGAAACCACGAGATTAAAATCATTATATTCGGCAACCAACTGCAATACGTTACGCACAGGAACATCTTGGAAGTTAATGGAGATGGGCTTACCTTTATAATCAATTTTGCCTTGCTTAGCCTTGGCTGTACTGCTGGCTTTCTTTTTCTGGGCGTTCAAAACAACTTCAAGACGAGAGCCTTTTAATTGGTAATCATAGTCAAACACGCCAGCCATATTGAGAATAAGCTTACTGCCTTTCTCGGTGCGAAATGTTTCAATCGAACGGACAACCGTTGCAAAGTCGACCACATCGAGTACATACAACATGTCATCTTTAATCGCGGTATCAAAGATATCGATGTGTAATTGCTTTCCTGAACGGCGCATATCAACCAAAGATTGAGGTTTGGCTAACTGAACAGTGAGCACGCCTCGTCCACGGTTATCACGCTTAAAATCTAAGCCGGTGATTTGGTTATTCACAATATTCATGCCAGCAGCAATGGCAGCTTGGGAGAGACCAAGCCAACAGCACAACATAACTACCCAACAACGTTGCCAACCCAAGTTGACCGATAACATCCTTTTCATGCGTAAATTTGCCTCTTCCATCATTACTGCTGCGCCAACATTAACGGTACAGTTCGCTTAATCCAGCATCCTGTACCATCTGGCAAAATTTCTTCTACACTGACTTTACGAGAAGTCACTTCAACAATTCGACCATGGTTCAATCCCATATATGAATCTGTGGTGACCTTCATTAACTTGCCTTCTGGGGTATAAATTAATGCCCAAAGCTGAGACCCATCGCCTAACACGCCCTTCATGGCTAACTGCTCTAAGGGGAAAGTTTCTAGTGGCGTTTTAATCCGAGCTAAATTAGGTTGCCAGCACGCTTTATTGCCACCATCACCACTTTCTTGATGCTCAGGTAATGGACGTAAGAACGGCACGCGATCTCGCGTCATCACAAAATCATCAGCGACAAAATCATCGACTTGAGGAAGCGGTTCCACTTTTGCTCGCGCAGTTTGATGCGCATCTTGGATAAATTGCGTTAACGAATCATCATTTGCTCGACAACCCATCAACCCCAACATCAGTACCCAAACAATAGATTGCTTCATCGTGTACCTCATTGCGTTTTGGGTGCTTTAAAGCGATAAGTGCTCGCAGAAACCTTCATGGCAAGGGTCTCTTGCAATCCCTTTTGCTCTATCATCTTTAGATCAATATCTTTAAGATTAACGATTCGGGACAGCCGAGCGACTGATGCTGCAAAATGGCCCATCTGTTTGTAACTGCCCGTTAACTGCATGTTGATTGGCAATTCGTAATACCACTCTTGTTCCCGAATAGGTGCCCACTCAATCGACTGAAACTCCAAACCACTACGCACACCAATATCATTTATCCCAGCCAGTAGCGTGGCGAGTTCTTTCTCTACCGGTAGCTGCTTCATCACTTTGTCGTAACGTCGATTAAGTTCTTCAATCTGCTCTTTCATAATCGGCAGAGCGGCAACTTGAGACGCTCGGTTAGTCAAACGCATTTTAAGCTCAACCTCTTGCTGTTTAATCTGAGCAAGCTGCTCACTTTTAGGGGTCAACCAATACCAATACCCAACAGCAATTAATAACCCTGCAAGCAGTAACGCCACCAAGCATTGAGGCAGCAAAGGCCAATCAGCCATTTCATCAAGCTCTAAATCCTGCCACTCTTTCATTGCGTAACTTCCTTTAACTCCTGATGCTGTGGTGCAGTGACGGCCTTTTTATTTGCTTCAATCTGTTGCGCTATTTTTAAGGCACGTTCGTGAGGCTTTAACATAAAGAACGAAGCACTAAATTTAGTGATATCTTCTGCATTTACCCCTTTAGTTGCTAAAATTGAGTGCATAGAAACATCTTTAAGCCACAATGACTGTTCCGCATTCGATAAAAGATTCGCTAAACGGCCATTTGAATCGCCATGCCCAGTTACTGAAACATTACCGGCTTTCAAACTCAGATCATTTAAATACACTCCATGCGGTACGAGTTCTGGTAATACACTAAATAAGTTGGTGACTCGATTACGCTCGGTCTGAATTTCAGTGATCACCGCAAGCCGCTTATTTAATTCAGCACGCTGCTTATCCAATTTTGGCAGCAGAGCCAAACGTTGTTCTAGCTTTTGAATCTCTTGCGAAATGATGGCATTACGCTGTTGTTGAATCTGTTGTTGTTGCTCTAGATAGCTACCAGCCGTAAACACGCCACCTAAACTCAACAGGACCGAGCCCAGAAGAATGGCGTAGAATCGTTGTTGATGCTGTTTACGTTTTTGCTCTCGCCATGGCAGGAGGTTAAGCTTCTGAATCATGCTTCAAACCCTCTCAGAGCTAAACCCATTGCTACCGCATACTGACTCGTCATCACGGTACTTGGTAAGTACTCTACTTCTTTTCCAACAGGCAAATAGGAAAATGGCTGGACCCACTCCACTTGGATCTTAAGAGCATCTTGCAGCATTTGCTCAATCACCAATGCTTGGCTGCCCCCACATAGCCACACCCCTTGTAACGGCGAACGAGGTTGGGTTGAGTTATAGAGCTGAATTTGCCGTTTTAGATGATCAATAAGCTGACGGGTAAAAGTCTCTTCTTCATCAGCTAACAGTAATGTCGGTGTATTTTTATCTAGGTGTTTTGCATGTCTTGCACCAAAAGCAATTTCACGACGATACACCCCACCCATTGCGGGTTTTACACAAAATTCAGTATGACGTTTACCGATATCAATCACGCCCCACTGCTCTTGCAACCCCGACATTTCCGTTAAATGCTCAGCAAGCCATAACAGACCATTGGTTTGCAGTTCCATCACCTGTGTTTTAAATCCTGCTTTTTTGGCCACCTCTAATCGAGCAGAAATGGTGTCACGCCGGGCCGCAAAAATTTGGAATGGAACGGTACTTCCAATATCTTGAAAGCGATCGCTGTTGTTAAGCGGATAAAAATCTAGCCATAACTCATCAAGGGGGAATGGCGATGAAGCCCCCAACGCTTGGCTAATAGCAAATTCAGTTTCATCATCACTGAGCGATGTATCCAGTTGGACAATTTTGCTGATCACTGCACTATCTGGTAATGCCAAAACCACACGTTTTGCAGCTCTTGGTAGATGCTTTTTTAATTTACGCATAGCTGACAACAACACTGTACTATTTACGCTATGCTGATCGTTTACTGCTGGGGTCGATAGTACGATTTCGGCAAATGCTGCAAGTTCTAACTGTTCTTTTTTTTGCTGCACAACAACAGCTTTTATGCTGTGGCTACCAATATCTATCCCAACACTTAATGGGTTTCGAAACATACCGTGCTATGCTCCCTCAATCACGGAAAAGCAAACTAGTTCAAATAAACGCCAGTTAAGGCATTAATTTTCTTTTCGTTATCTTTATACTAATGTGTGAAAGATAATGGATAATGCCCAGTTGAACGATGGCGTAACGGGAAAACTCAAGTGAAGTTCATAAAGCGATTAGTAATATTTGCATTTATTTGCATAATTCTTGGAGTCGGTACAATTTTTGGTCTGTACCTTTACGTAAAACCTGAACTCCCAGATGTTGCAACCTTAAAGAATGTTGAGCTCCAAACCCCGATGATGGTTTACAGCTCAGACGGTAAGTTGATTTCGCAATTTGGTGAAAAACGACGTATCCCGTTGTCAATTAAAGAGATGCCACCTTTGTTGGTTGATGCTTTCATTGCCACCGAAGACAGTCGTTTCTATGAACACCATGGCGTGGATCCAATTGGTATTGCTCGTGCAGCCTTTGTGGTTTTAACCTCAGGTTCTGCTCGTCAAGGTGCCAGTACGATTACCCAGCAGTTAGCACGAAACTTCTTTTTGTCTAACGAAAAAACCCTAATGCGTAAGATCAAGGAAGTCTTTATTGCTGTTCATATCGAGCAATTGCTAACAAAAGATGAAATTCTTGAACTTTACTTAAATAAGATTTACCTCGGTTACCGTGCTTACGGTGTAGGTGCTGCGGCACAAGTCTATTTTGGGAAAACAGTCGACCAACTTACGCTCAGTGAAATAGCCGTTATTGCAGGTCTGCCAAAAGCACCGTCAACCATGAACCCAATTTACTCGTTGGATCGTTCAACTACCCGTCGTAATGTGGTACTAGGTCGAATGCTTGATGAAGGCTACATCACCAAAGCACAAATGGACCAAGCACGCTCTGAGCCAATTATTGCTCGTTACCATGGTGCAGAAATCGAGTTATATGCCCCTTACTTTGCCGAACGAGCTCGTGCTTGGGCTGTAAACCGTTATGGTGAAGATGCTTATACTTCTGGGCTAAAAGTCTTTACTACAGTAAGTTCTAAGCTACAACTTGATGCGCAAAATGCTGCGATTGATAACCTAATCAATTACGACCATCGTCACGGTTACCGCGGTGCAACTGCAACGGTCTGGAAATCAGGTGAAGCAGCATGGAACATCAATGAACTGGTCAACTATCTGGCGAAACAACCACAGTATGGCAAGCTTATTCCAGCGGTTGTGACTAAAGTTCACGCTAAGTCTGCAGAGGTTGTTGTTAAAGGTGGAATTCGAGCGACAATTGATTGGTCCGGCATGAACTGGGCTCGTAAATACATCTCAGATACTCGTCAAGGTTCTGCACCGAAAAGTGCTGGCGCTATCTTAACCGCAGGTCAAGAGATTTGGGTCCAAGAAAAGACCACAACAACAGCTGCTACCGATACGAAAGCAGCTGTGACTCACACAAGTTGGATGCTAAGCCAGATCCCAAGTGCAAATACGGCATTTGTTGCTATCTCGCCTGAAAATGGTGCGGTACTTGCGATGGTGGGTGGCTTTAACTACGCCCACAGTAAGTTTAACCGTGCAACCCAGTCTATTCGCCAAGTTGGTTCAAGTATCAAGCCATTTATTTATTCAGCGGCAATTGATAAAGGACTGACTCTAGGCACGCTAATTAATGATGCTCCGATTACGAAGTGGGATAAGTGGCAAGGTACGGTTTGGCGTCCAAAAAATGCTAACAACCGTTACGGCGGTCCAACTCGTGCTCGTATTGGTCTAGCTCGCTCAATTAACGTTATGGCAATCCGCGCCCTTCGTATTGCAGGGCTTGATTTTACAATTGATTATCTAACTCGTTTTGGCTTTAAACGTTCAGACTTACCTCGTGCTGAGCCTCTAGCATTGGGTGCTGGTAGTTTAACTCCATTAGAAGTGGCACAAGGTTTTGCGGTGTTTGCTAATGGTGGTTACTTGGTTAAGCCTTTCTTTATCGACCATGTTGAAGATGCTTATGACCATGTTATTTACCAAGCTAATCCTGCCATTGCCTGTGATCAAAGTTGTCAGAAAAAGAATCTGCACCCAATTACGGTCGATCCTAATATTGATGACCCACAAGTTGTTGAAAAGATTACTCAAGCAAGTGATAGCGATCACGATGTGGCAACCGACACAACCACAGAGAGTCTCGTTAAATACGCCCCACAAGTTATCACGGAACAGAATGCCTTCTTAGTCCGTGAAATGTTAGAAAGTAACATCTGGGGTGGTCAAGGTTGGAATGGTACTGGTTGGCGCGCTAAGGTACTAAAACGCCACGATATCGGTGGTAAAACAGGTACAACTAACAATGCAAAAGACGCATGGTATTCAGGCTTTGGACCGGGAATTGTCGCAACAACTTGGGTTGGTTTTGATGACCACCGCCGTAATTTAGGCCGTACCAGTTGGAACAATAACTTAGGTAAAAACCAGACCATGGGTGGCGAGTTTGGTGGTAATGCGGCACAACCTGGTTGGATCGCCTTTATGAAGCAGGCATTGCAAGATACACCAGAGCAAGAAAAGCAAATTCCAGATGGTATTATTAGCGTTCGTATTGATCGTTCAACAGGTCAATTATCAAATGCTAATAACTCAAGCTCAATGTATGAGTATTTCATTGAAGGTACCGAACCTAAGCATACGGTTATTCAAGTGAAAAAAGAGACCAGTTTCGATACTGATACCGCTGAAGAGCTATTCTAATATCAAGGCTATTGCAGCTTCCTAAATAGCAAAGAGCGCTAAATTAGCGCTCTTTTTTTGTCTTAAAACCAGAAAATATAACAAAGATTATTTAACTAATACCTCTGGCATTCGCTCTCGAATTACATCGGCTAATTTTTCATAACGTGCTTTTAGTGGTGAACCAGGTCGATAAGCTAACGTTATCAGACGAGTCGGTACTGGTTGTTTAGCTTTAATGTAACAAACCCCATCACGACAATGCTCTTTCGGTGTCGCAAGTTGAGGCAGTAACGTAATACCGCTACCCGCTGCTACCATATTACGTAGTGTCTCTAAGCTCGTTGCCTTAAAACGACCATCATCATGCGCACCTGCTGCTAAACAAAATCCCATCGCATGATTACGTAAACAGTGTCCATCTTCTAGCATCAGCAAGCTTTCACCATGCAACTGCGCCATATCCACTTCATCTTTATTGGCCCATGGATGCGTTTCAGGAACAGCGATCACCATCGGCTCATCATACAAAGGTAACTCAATAAACGGCTCTGTCTCTTTAACCGCAGCTAAAATAATGCAGTCCAGTTTGCCGTCTTCCAGCTGTTGTACCAGTTGATGGGTCTGAGCTTCATGTAAAAACAGCTCAAGATCAGGAAAGGCTTCTTTTAAGGTTGGAATAATGTGCGGCAATAAATAAGGACCTACAGTTGGAATAAATCCAATATGAAGAGGACCTGTCATTGACTCCCCTTGCATACTAGCAAGCTCAGTCAAAATTTTTACTTCCAGTAGCACTTTTTGCGCTTGGGCGACCAAACTAAGTCCGGCATCAGTGAACAGAACTCGACGACTGGTTCGCTCTAATAAAGAGACACCCAATTCATCTTCTAACTTGCGAATCTGTCCACTTAAGGTAGGTTGGCTAACATAACAAGCTTCAGCGGCTTTACGAAAGTGCTTATGCTCAGCAAGGGCTACAAGGTATTCTAAATCGCGAATGTTCATTGTGATGACTTCTTCTGATAGAAATTAACTATCAAAACCATAGCAGCAAACGATTGGAACTATCAAGTGAAAAATCACATACTGGTCACATCAAAACGGAGTACAGTATGAGAGACTCCATTTGAATCAAGAATTTAAATAATCTGAGGGGAATTAATTATGTTCGCATCTAAAGAAGGTCAAGCAGTACCACAAGTTACTTTCCACACTCGTCAAGGTGACCAGTGGGTTGACGTAACAACTAACGACCTATTTGCTAACAAAACAGTTATCGTATTTAGCCTACCTGGCGCATTTACACCAACTTGTTCTTCTAGCCATCTACCTCGTTACAATGAGTTAGCATCAGTATTTGCTGAAAATGGCGTAGATGACATTCTTTGTGTATCAGTAAACGATACTTTCGTAATGAACGCTTGGAAAGCAGACCAAGAAGCAGAGAACATCATTTTCGTTCCAGATGGTAATGGTGAGTTCACTCAAGGTATGGGTATGCTAGTTGAGAAAGAAGACCTAGGTTTTGGTCCTCGTTCATGGCGTTACAGCATGCTAGTTAAGAACGGCGTAATCGAAAAAATGTTCATCGAAAATGAAGAACCAGGCGACCCGTTCAAAGTATCTGATGCAGACACTATGCTGAAGTACATCGCTCCTGAGCAGAAACTACAAGAATCTATTGCTGTATTTACTAAACCTGGCTGTCCTTTCTGTGCAAAAGCAAAACAGAATCTAATCGACAAAGGTCTACAGTATGAAGAGATTATCCTAGGTAAAGATGCAACAACGGTATCTCTACGTGCAATCTCTGGCCGCAGCACAGTTCCTCAAGTATTTATCGGTGGTAAACACATCGGTGGTAGTGAAGAGCTAGAAGCTTTCCTAGGCTAAGTAGTCAAAATTAATAATAACAATTGCTTATTTTAAGGAGCTGATTGCAGCTCCTTTTTTATTCCAACGAGAGAGAAAGTCATGAAAACCCTAAACGTTGATGTTGCTGTAATTGGTGGCGGTACTGCAGGTCTAGGCTCTTACCGTGCGGCAAAAGCTTACACTGATAGTGTGGTAATGATTGAAGGTGGTCCGTATGGTACAACATGTGCTCGTGTTGGTTGTATGCCATCAAAACTACTTATTGCTGCGGCAGAAAGCGTACACCAAATTGAAAAAGCTCCTGGCTTTGGTGTACACCCTCAAGGTGAAATTGTCATTAATGGTCGTGAAGTGATGGATCGTGTTAAACGCGAACGTGACCGTTTTGTTGGCTTTGTGCTTGAAGGTGTAGACGAAATCCCTGCCGAAGATAAGATTTCTGGATACGCAAAATTCATCGATAACAACACCTTAATGGTGGATGACCATACAAAAATTATCGCTAAACGCATCGTTATCGCGACAGGTTCTCGTCCAGCCTACCCAGCGGTGTGGAATGAACTGGGTGATCGCCTTGTGATTAACGATGATGTCTTTGAGTGGGATGATCTACCAAACTCAGTGGCTGTATTTGGTCCTGGTGTTATCGGCTTAGAGCTTGGCCAATCACTTAAGCGCCTTGGTGTTGAAGTGGTGATGTTCGGTCTTGGCGGTCAAGTCGGCCCATTAACTGATCCTGAGGTGATGGCTTACGCGAACAAAACCTTTAATGAAGAATTCTATCTAGACCCTGATGTTAAAGTAGAAAGTATGGTTCGCAATGGCGATGCTGTTGAGATCAAATATCTGGGTAAAGATGGTCAGCTAAAAGAGATCACCGTTGATTATGTTCTTGCAGCAACAGGTCGTCGTCCAAATGTTGATAAACTCGCGATTGAAAACACCAGCTTAGAACTGGATGATCGTGGAGTGCCAAAAGCGGATTACTACACTATGCAAACCTCTGTTGATACGATTTTCATCGCAGGTGATGCAAGCAACCAAATTCCACTATTGCATGAAGCAGCCGATCAAGCTCGTATTGCAGGTGATAATGCAGGTCGCTTCCCAGATATTCGAGCTGGTCTTCGTCGCTCTAAGCTATCTGCGGTATTCTCCGATCCACAGATTGCGATGGTAGGTGAAACATATAAAGAGATCACAATACGTTTAGGAACTTGTGGTTGTTTCGCAACAGGCGATGTTTCATTTGAAAATCAAGGCCGCTCACGTGTCATGCTACGTAACAAAGGCATGTTGCATGTTTATGGTGAACAAGGTACGGGTCGTTTCCTTGGCGCTGAAATGATTGGCCCAGATGCTGAACACTTGGCTCACTTACTGGCATGGGCGCACCAAAATCAGATGACAATATCTCAAATGCTGGATATGCCATTTTACCATCCGGTCATTGAAGAAGGTTTACGTACTGCTCTGCGCGATCTCAATGCAAAACTCAACTTAGGCCCTGAGATGATCAAGCACTGCCTAGACTGTGGTCCTGGTTGCTAAGTAATAAAACAACCACAATTACCTCGCATTTCCTACGAAAAGCCCTCTTGTCGATGAGGGCTTTTTTATATTTAGGCTATTTAATATTGTGGTTTAAGCCACATTAATGGTGGGGATTTTCTGTGATTGATCAAGGCGCATTTCTAACGCCACTTCATCACAGGCGTGCTGTCGAGGACAACGATCGCAATCTTTCATCACCTTTTCTGGCAATAATGATTTTGAGGTCGGGATAAAGGCTTGCTTCATAAAGAACTCAGGTACTCGGGTCAGTACAAACACTTTGCTGATTGCCATTTGTTTCGCTTTTTCAATCAGGTAATCAACAATGGCTTTACCTTGACCTTGCTGCTGCCAACCAGCTTCGACGCCTAAAGACCGGATCTCAGCTAATCCAGAGTCATACACATACAGCGAGGCACATCCCGTCACAACACCGTGATGCTCAGCGACAGCAAACGAGCCAATATCTCGAACTAACTCATTTCGATTGCGCGGTAAATTCTCACCCAGTCCAGCCCAGTAAACCACCATACCTTCAATGGCATCAAGATCAGTTAACCGTGCCCCTCGCACTTTAACACTTGGCGAATAGCGCTGCTCTAAACGTTTCTCGGCTTGACCAATCGCATAATCAACTTGATTTGGCGCAACCCCGCCAAGAGCACAGCGTTTTTCCAAACAAGAATCTATAGTCAAAATAGGATACACATCCTCACTGATAACAGGAGATAAACTCTGCAACTCTTCAAGGGAAAGCGCTTCTAATGCACAGCCTTTATCAATCGCCATCACCACGGCAACACCCACAATATGGTGCGCTTCCCTAAATGGGATCCCTTTAGCCACCAAGTAATCGGCTAACTCTGTTGCGTTAGAGTAACCTTGCATTGCGGCTTCTAAGGTCCGTTCTTGATTGATTTTGATCCCTTCAAAACACAGCGCAGCCATTTCCATGCATTCATGCCAGCTATCTAGAGCATCAAACAGCCCTTCCTTATCTTCTTGCATATCTTTGTTATACGCTAATGGCAAAGCTTTAACTGTCATCATCATCCCAGCCATAGCCCCATATACTCGACCGCATTTACCGCGAATCAGCTCTAAAGCATCGGGATTTTTCTTCTGCGGCATTAAAGACGAACCTGAGGTTACTGTATCTGATAGCTCAATAAAATTTGACTCACCCGAGTTATAAAAGATCAGATCTTCTGCCATCCGTGATAAATGCAGCATCGAAATAGAAGCGGTTGATAGCAATTCCATCACATGATCACGATCGGAAACGGAATCAAGACTGTTACGTGTCGCACGGGAAAAACCTAAGTTATGTGCTAATTGTTCACGATCAATTGGATATGCAGTCCCAGCCAATGCACCAGACCCCAATGGACAGGTATCAAGTCGTGCTAAAGCATCATGCAAGCGCGAATAATCACGCTCGAACATTTCAACATACGCTAAGCACCAGTGGGAAAAAGTCACCGGTTGTGCTCGTTGTAGATGGGTATAACCAGGTAAAACAGTAGCTTGGTGAGCTCGTGCGACAGTCACTAGCTGGTTTTGTAATTTATCTAGCATTAACAACAGCTGCTGACCTTGCTGGCGACACCAAAGCTTGAGGTCAGTTGCAACCTGATCATTACGAGAGCGCCCGGTGTGCAATTTCTTACCTAGATCACCGACCTTAGCAATCAATTGTTGCTCAACCCAACTGTGAATATCTTCGGCATCCGATTGTAATATCTGCGCCGGATTTTCCATCACAGCTAATTTGATCTCATTTAATGCCAGTTCCAAATCTAGCTGCTCTTGCTCTCCTAATACCCCAACCTGACGCAAGGCTTTAGACCACGCAATAGACCCTATGATATCTTGTTCTGCTAGACGGTAATCAAAGCGTAAAGAGTCATTGAACTGCTTAAATCTGATATCAGCCGCTTGACTGAAACGTCCACCCCATAGTGCCATAATTGCTTCTCCTTGCTGTGACCTATCTGCTTACTCTAGTCGTTATAGAGCTCTTTATACAATTGGTGACTAAAGAGCTCGAGTTCGATCATAATTTATCGATTACGCTTTATTTTGATTGTTCATCGCACGAATACGACTGGCTAGAGAATACAGGCGAATAAAGCCACCGGCATGGCTATGATCATAGACTTCGTCTTCACCAAAGGTTGCAAATTGTTCAGAATACAAACTGTTATTTGAGCGCTTCTGCACCACGGTTGCTTGGCCTTTGTAGAGTTTAATCACGACTTCACCCGATACATCTTTTGCCAATTCATTTGCCGCAGCAAACAACGATTGGCACAAAGGAGTAAACCAACGACCGTCATAAATTAAGTGAGATGCTTTGAGACCCACGGTTTGACGAAATTCAAAAGACTCTTTATCGAGAACCAGTTGTTCTACCCCACGCAGAGCTTCCATCATAATGGTGCCCCCTGGAGTTTCATAACAACCACGAGATTTCATCCCAACCAGACGGTTTTCGACAATATCGATTCGACCCACACCGTGCAGAGCCCCTTTCTCATTAAGGTATACCAGGGCGTTATATGGCGTCATTGGCTCACCATCTACCGCGACAACTTCACCATGCTCAACGGTAAGTGCGACAAATTCGGCTTGTTCAGGAGCTTGTTCAGGATCGTTCGTCCAAACCCAACAATGCTCATTCGGCTGATTCCATGTTTCTTCTAATACACCACCTTCGGTTGAAATGTGCCATGCATTGGCATCTCGAGAATAAATTTTTTCAAGCGATGCACTACATGGGATCCCACGCTCTGCCAAATAGTCGAGCAAGGCCTCACGACTACGTAAATCCCATTCACGCCAAGGGGCAATAACCGACAGTTGCGGAGCCAAAGCGGCATAAGTACTTTCAAAACGAACCTGATCGTTACCTTTACCAGTACAGCCATGACACAAAGCGTCGGCCCCTATTGCGAGGGCGCACTCAACTTGTGCTTTCGCAATAATAGGACGAGCCATTGAGGTTCCGAGCAGGTATTTACCTTCATATGTCGCGCCTGTTTTTAGGCTCGGGTAAATATAATCTTTTACAAACTCTTCTTTGAGATCGGCGATATAACAACTAGAAGCCCCTGATGCGATGGCTTTGGCTTCAATACCATCAAGCTCTGCTTCCCCCTGACCCACATCAGCGACGAATGCAACGACCTCACAATCATAGTTCTCTTTTAACCATGGAATGATAGCTGAGGTATCCAGACCGCCAGAATAGGCTAATACTACTTTATTAATTTGACTCATCATTACTCTCCTTGTCACCTTGACGGTCTCACATCACAGGCGAATTAATTACAATGTCTTAAATTTGGCAATTCGCCTTAAACTGAAAATTTGGTTCCAATACTTTGGCCTGCAAATAACAGTGCAAGCTTGTCAGGGTAGCGCCAACTGGCTACCTCAATGGAACGCCCCAACTCTTGCGCCGCTAAAAAAGCAGCACGTACTTTAACGACCATACCATCGGTAATTACCGCCTGAGCAATTAGCGCCTCAGCATCATTTTGGGTTAATGACGCAATTAACCGCCCCTTACCATCAAGTACCCCACTCACATCGGACAGTAACACCAACTCACCATCAATGGCTTTTGCCACTGCTACCGCTGCCTGATCCGCATTAACATTCATCAGCTCACCCTCTGCGGTTAAACCAATTGAGCTCACAATAGGAAGGTAGCCGTTTTGTAGTAGGCTCAGAACTAACAATCCATCACCTGCTTGCGCCTGTCCGACCGCCCCCAATTCGGGATCGAGTTGACTCACCTGACATAAGCCACCATCTGCCAAACTGAGACCAACACTTGGTACTTGAGCTTTTATCGCTTGAGCTTGCAGTAACTTATTGGCCGTGCCCGCTAGTGCCCCCGTAATTAACTCGATTTGGTCGTTAGGCGTAACTCGCAATCCCTGTTTTTTTACCGTTGGTAGAGCCAGTTTTTTTAAAAGCTCATCAACCAAATATCCACCACCATGCACCAAGACAATTGGACGATGCGCTGCTGCTTGATATTGGCTAATTGCGAGAAATAACTTGCTCAATGTCTCCTGACAAGAGAGCACAGCACCGCCTAATTTGATCACTAAAGGACATAAATCTGCCATGGTTTGCTCCTATACAACCGCGGTCATGGGTGGAAAATTGTTACGAATATTTATGCATTGAACAGCCTGTGATGAAGCCCCTTTAAGCAGGTTATCAATAGCTGAAGTTAAGATGAGATGCTGGTCATTAACATGCCAACTCAAGTCACAAAAACCGGTATTAACAACAGCCTGTAAATTGGCCGTATTTTGATAGCACAAACGAACTGCATGGGCTTTATCATTAGTAAGGTAAGCTTGCTCCATCGCCTGAGTGATATCAGCAAGAGTCACTCCCGGTTTTAGCTTGGCGGTTATGGTGGCCAAAATGCCACGCTTAAATGAGCCCAAATGCGGCGTAAAAATCACAGGACAATCAAGATGAGTGCTAATTTCTGGCTGATGACGATGATTAAATACCCCATAAGCCTGAAGGCTCACTTCACAAAAGCTATTATTGAGACTCGCCTTACGCCCCGCTCCTGATACACCACTAATAGCGTTAATAACGGGTGGAACTTGGGGATCAAGTAGATGTGCGTTACAGATTGGCTTTAGCGCTAATTGGCTTGCAGTCGGATAACAGCCAGGCACCGCAATAAGTTGACCTTTAGCAATAGCCTGATAGTTCCACTCAGCCAATCCATACACGGCTTCATCAAGTAAATTAGGGAATTGATGAGTAAAGCCATAAAAATCTTGATAAAAGCTGGCTTGATTTACCCGATACGCTCCAGACAAATCAAACACTTGGCAACCAGCGGCTAAAAAAATAGGCGCTAATTGATGGCTAACCTCATGCGCTGTTGCTAATAAAACGACATCTGCCGAACCCGCTACCGCTTGGGGATCATCGAGGGGTAACAACGGCATTTCTACTACACCACTTAACTGACGATGTAGCTGCGCTATTGATTTATGAGCATCAAGACTTTGACTTGAAACATACAAGCCCGTTAGAGCAAGGTGTGGATGACGTTGAACAAGCGTCGCTAACTCAGCGCCGGTATAACCACTTGCACCAATTACAATGGTTTTAAGCATAGGTAAATCCATTTATCTAAAAAGTAACCGTATAGGTCGAGATATTGCTGCCAGAGAGACAGCTAAAGAGGTAGGCGCAGACGCCCCAAGCGAAGAATTAACGTCGTCGTAACGAGATAAAATTGTGAAGATTCGCCTGGTTCATAACAAAAGCATCCTAATCATCGAAAGGAGTAGACCATCCTGATCATAATCAATATTAAATTCACAAGTAGAGATTTGATTTTTTATTCAACCTTCTTGCATTAATATGTTTACCGTCTATTTATTGAGCTGTCAACACTTAGTTAGCCATTTTTCATACAATCTTTTTGTTACATTTTATTATCATTTATTCTTAGCAAACCCAATGTAACAATCAACAGAAAGAGTTATCTTCTAATATCAAGCACATACCAAATGTGCTTAACCGTTTAATTTAGAAACAAAATTACAGATTCAGGACAGAATTATGACCAAAATCAATGTAGTTTCGGTTTATTACTCGTAAATGTAATGTATATTGACCTTGAAGTGCGATCACAGCTAGATTGTTACCAAGCCTTAGTGCAAGGATGTAACAAAATTACGAGATGGATAACGATATGAACGAAAAATACAGTGCGTTAAAAAGTAACGTCAGTATGTTGGGACACCTGTTGGGTAACACCATCAAAGATGCCCACGGTGAAGAGTTACTTAATAAAGTAGAAACCATTCGAAAATTGTCAAAATCTGCTCGCGCAGGCAATAGCGATGATCGTGCTAAATTGATCAATGAGCTTCAGAATCTACCTGATGATGAATTACTTCCTGTCGCTCGTGCTTTTAGCCAATTTTTAAACCTCACGAATATTGCTGAACAATACCATACGGTTTCTCGCCACTGTGAAACCAGTGTTTGCAGCCCTGACTCAATTGATGGACTCTTTACTCAGTTAGAGCAAGGTGACATCAACCAGTTTGATACCATTAATGCCATTCGCAATCTTAAAATTGATTTGGTTTTAACTGCTCACCCAACAGAGATTGCTCGCCGCACCATGATCCATAAACTGGTGCAAATCAATAAGTGTCTATCAAAATTAGAACTCAGTGAGCTTTCTTCTGCCGAGCGTCAACGCATCGAAACTCGCCTTGAACAACTTATTGCTCAAGCATGGCATTCCGATGTCATTCGTCAGCAGCGCCCAACCCCTCTTGATGAAGCAAAATGGGGCTTTGCGGTAGTAGAAAATTCACTATGGCAAGCCGTACCAGACTTCTTGCGCCAATTTGATGATAAGTTGGAAGCGCACATTGGTGAAGGCTTACCCATTGATGCAGCTCCTGTGACATTTTCATCATGGATGGGTGGTGACCGCGACGGTAACCCATTTGTGACGTCACAAGTTACCCGTGAAGTACTGCTTCTTTCTCGCTGGAAAGCAGCCGATCTCTACCTTAAGGATATCCAAGAGCTCGTTAGCGAACTCTCTATGGTTAAGTGTAACGATCAAGTTCGCGCACTTGCCGGGGATGAACACGAACCATACCGTGCGATCTTAAAGAACCTTCGTTCGCAGTTGACCCACACCCGCGACATCCTAGATGCTCAGATCAAAGGACAGAGTGTTGCCCTGCTACCGATTATTTCGGATGAGTCACAACTTTGGGATCCTCTGTATGCCTGCTACCAGTCTCTGCATGAGTGCGGTATGGGTATTATTGCTGATGGTTTACTGCTTGATACCCTACGCCGTATTAAGTGTTTTGGTATTCATCTAGTTCGTCTTGATATTCGCCAAGAAAGCACTCGCCACTCAGATGTAATTTCAGAGTTGACTCGCTACCTTGGTTTGGGTGATTACGATCAGTGGAGTGAACAAGATAAGGTTGCATTCCTTGTTCGTGAACTCTCATCAAAGCGCCCTCTTCTGCCTCGTCATTGGCAGCCATCTCCTGAAGTTCAGGAAGTGATCGATACTTGTAAAACGATCGCCAAACAACCTAAAGATGCGCTAGGTGCTTATGTTATTTCGATGGCACGTACTGCATCAGATGTACTGGCCGTACACCTACTGCTGCAAGAAGCTGGCTGTCCATTTAGAATGGATGTCTGCCCATTATTTGAGACCTTAGATGACTTAAATAATGGCGCAGATGTTATTGAGCAGCTTCTTAATATCGACTGGTACCGTGGCTTTATTCAAAACCATCAAATGGTCATGATTGGTTATTCAGACTCAGCTAAAGATGCGGGTGTTATGTCTGCGGGTTGGGCTCAATATCACGCCATGGAAAAATTGGTTGATGTATGTGAGAAGGCTGGCGTTGAACTAACGCTATTCCATGGCCGTGGCGGCACAATTGGTCGAGGTGGAGCTCCTGCTCATGCGGCTCTATTATCTCAACCACCACGTAGCCTAAAAGGTGGATTGCGCGTCACTGAGCAAGGGGAAATGATTCGCTTTAAGTTAGGATTACCAGAAGTAGCAGTAAACAGCTTAAGCTTATACGCTAGTGCAACACTGCAAGCTAACTTACTGCCACCTCCAGCGCCGAAACAGGAATGGTGTGAATTAATGGATTCACTTTCTGAAGTATCTTGTAAAGCGTATCGTGATGTGGTCCGCGGTAATCCTGAGTTTGTCCCTTACTTCCGTGCAGCAACACCTGAACTGGAACTGGGTAAATTACCTCTCGGTTCTCGACCTGCCAAACGTAATCCAACGGGTGGCGTTGAAAGTTTACGTGCGATTCCATGGATCTTTGCTTGGAGTCAGAACCGTTTACTGCTTCCTGCTTGGCTTGGTGCTGGTGAAGCGATTCAAAACTCTATCGATCAAGGCCACACTGAATTGCTTGAAGAAATGTGCCGTGAATGGCCATTCTTCTCAACACGTTTGGGGATGCTAGAAATGGTATTTACCAAAACCAATGTTGGTATCGCACAGTACTACGATCAACGACTCACCGATGAAGCGTTATGGCCATTAGGACAAAAACTGCGCGATCAATTGCAGCAAGATATTAAAACGGTTCTTACGGTAGAAAATAACGATCACCTGATGGAGCAAGACCCATGGGGCGCTGAAGCGATTCGTTTGCGTAACATCTATGTTGAACCATTGAACATGCTGCAGGCTGAATTACTGTACCGTAACCGCCAGCAACAAGAGAGCAGCCCAATGATGGAAGAAGCATTAATGGTGACCATAGCAGGTATTGCTACAGGGATGCGTAATACTGGTTAATTAATCAGCAAACAACAAAATTAAATCGAAAAAGGTCACTGTTTGTGGCCTTTTTTTATGATATTTGTCCAATGACTCAAAAATGACACATCCATTTTTTCTACTTCTACGCTAGGCTAGAAACATACAGCATATAAATTAATAGCACTCAAATAGGATGCAACACTACAAAAAATCGATTTTTGTAGTATAAAGTCTCAAAGATATGCAGAGTAATCTGTATATCTAGGATTGAAAACGATGATATCCTAGGAAGTCTCAGTTTGGCACTGCAACAAAGCGATTATAAAACGTCAACAAGAAACGTAACAAAAAGTCGCTGCCTTATATTGAGTTTTTACTAATTATAATTTTAACGGATAGAAGAGATGTCACTACCACACGTTATTTTAACTGTGCTGAGCAACCGCGAAGCAACAGGGTACGATATTACTAAAGAATTCTCACACAGCATCGGCTATTTCTGGAAAGCGAGCCACCAACAGGTATATCGCGAACTGAATAAAATGGCTACTAACGATCTGGTAACTTGTCGCCTTGAGCCTCAAGAGGGTAAACCAGACCGTAAAGTATACTCCATTACCGATTTGGGTCGTCAGGCATTGTTTGCTTGGTTCCAAGAGCCAGCACAAAACCCAACCACTCGTGATGAATTCTCAGCAAAACTGCTGGTTTGTGGAGTTCATAACTCAGAACCAATGCAGCAACAATTAGAAGCACTGATTGAAGAATCTCGCGCTCTAATTAACCATTACCATGAATTGGAAAAAGTACATTTCCCAAATCACCGTAGCCTTGATCGCCAAACTCGTCTTGAGCGTTTAACACTACGTCGTGGTATCCACAATCGTCAGGCTTGGATTTACTGGGCTGAAGAAGTACTAGCTGAACTTAAAGATATGGACAGTTCTTCAAGTGCAGTAGCAATTAACTAATCTTGCTACAACAATGACAGATTGCCAAAGCCGCTCAATATGGGCGGCTTTGTTTTATCTATAAATAACAACAAGCTTAAATACGCTGGGCTGCCGATAGCGCCTGTTCTAAATCGGCAATCAGATCCCGACTATCTTCTAATCCAACCGATAAACGTAATAACTGAGAGGTGATTCCAGCTTCTTGCTGAGCTTCATCCGACATTGCTCGATGAGTCATACTCGCAGGATGAGCAATCAAGCTTTCTGTTCCGCCTAAAGACTCTGCTAATGAAAATAACGTTAAGGCTTTAACAAAACACTGTAACTGCTCAAAGCTTCCAGCAAATTCAAAGCTAAGCATAGAACCAAAACCCAATTGCTGCTTGTTAGCGATTTCATGGCCAGGGTGCTCGGGCAAACTGGGATGATAAAGGGGCCCGATTAGTGGATGCTGTTGTAAAAACCCCATCACGGCTTGGGCATTTTCTTCATGAAGACGAATCCGAGGAGCAAGCGTACGTAGACCTCGCAATGTTAAATAAGCATCAAAGGCCGCCCCTGTTGCACCAATACAATTTGCCCACCATGCAATATCTTCTGCTTGCTGTGAATCTTTACTAATTAATACCCCACCAACAACATCAGAGTGGCCATTAATGTACTTAGTTGTTGAATGCACGACAAAATCAGCACCGAGTGTCAGTGGTAACTGTAATATTGGAGAGAGAAATGTATTATCAACCGCGACTTGTGCCCCAACCGCCTCAGCCTGTTGGCAAATATTAGTAATATCAACCACGCGAAGCAGCGGATTCGAGGGGGTTTCGACCCAAATCAGTTTAGGCTTAAGACTTAACGCTTCAGTTAACGCTTGAGGATCGCCTTGATTAATAAAGCGAACCTTAAAATCCCCTTTTTGTGCCCGCGTATTTAGAAGACGATATGTACCACCGTAGCAATCATGAGGAGCAACAACCAGATCATTTGGACCAAGTAGCGCAGACACCAACAAATTGATCGCTGCAGTACCACAGTTAGTCACTATCGCGCCAGCTCCCTGCTCTAACTGAGCTAATGCCTCAGCTAAAGTATTACGGGTAGGATTACCAGAGCGAGAATAGTCGTATTGAGGCACTTCTCCTAATGCATTAAAGCTGTAAGTTGAGGTAAGATAGATCGGCGGTACGACCGCATTGTATTGGCTATCACAATCAATACCGCTACGCACCGCAATGGTTGCACTCTGTTTATTACTCATACTTGCCATCCCTAAGCTCTTTGTTGTTGAGTTTTTATTCATCCTGTTCCCACCTTAACCACTAACATTTAGGACGTCAATACTTCTAGACGGCTAAACACCTTTACATATAGCAGTAAGTCCAGCTAAAATTTAGGTCTATTTGGCTCTTGTTATCGACGACAGACCACAGTTATTACTCTTTAGACAAGACAAATAGGTAATGTTGACGTAATATCGCGCCCTCATTATAACAGCGCACATCAATAGCTAACTGAGATTGTCGATTAAGTAAAAGAAGGTAAGACATGGCAGAGTGGAATGGCGAATATATTAGCCCATACGCAGAACACGGTAAGAAAAACGAACAAGTAAAAAAGATCACTGTGTCTATTCCATTAAAGGTGCTCAAAATTCTTACTGATGAACGTACTCGTCGTCAGGTAAATAATTTGCGTCATGCAACAAACAGCGAATTGCTATGCGAAGCATTCCTTCATGCATACACTGGGCAACCACTGCCAACTGACGATGACATTCGTAAAGATCGTCCAGACGATATTCCGTCAGAAGCCAAAGCAATGATGGATGAAATGGGGATCAGCTACGAAAATCCAGATGAATAACTCATCACAGATCACCGCTTAACTCGATAAAAACAGCGCCCATTTATAGGCGCTGTTTTTGATTTACAACCGTGGCATATTATTACCACTAAGCGACTCGACCGACCAATAGACTCAATAAAAAGATACTGATCACCGCAGCTAACAGTTTAAGCTCTCGACTCTTCATAACGCTCCTCCTCACTTTGGCTCGTTGGAGTTACAATCAGATAACGAACAACCATAATAAATAAGCCCGTCATCACTAAATTCAACGCCAGAGATAGCATACTGATCGTGATCATCGGCCCACCAAATCCGTACCCCAGGCTGATCATCAATACCCCTGCGCCAACCTCACCTCTTGGCCACATACTAATAGATAACGCTAGACGCTCACGTAACGTCGCCTCTTTACGGTAACAAAACAGTGGAAACATTTTGCCTAGGTTAGCCAACACCGATATCACTAAAACATGATAGATAATTTCTTTCATTCCCATCGCAAGCATCGCCATTGACAATGATGTTGTGGCAACGGTCTCACTCACAGCATTAAACAGAGGCGGTAAGCTTAATCCCACCAGCACCATAAATATTGCTGCAATCCAAGTAGAGACTTTTTCATCTTGCTTGGATTCATGCTGTGATTTCATCAGGCATCCCAGAACAAAGGCAGGAAGAAGTACCTCGAAATGTACCCCAGAGCGTAAGTAAAACAGCTCACAAACGACAGCGATAATGACAGAATAAAATAAAATGCTACGAGCCGATGACGGAATACTCCATTGATGTAAATAGCGATAGCCTAATATCAGCAAAGCAAACATCAAAAATAATGTAACCCCAAGTGCTGGCTGCCAGCCTACAACTAAAATAGACAATGGAATCATAAGCAGGACGGTATCGAGATCATCAAAAATCGCTAAGATACGAGCTTTACTGAACATCCAAGTCGCACCAAGCCCAGCCGCTGCTAACATGGCAAATAAAACACCCGCTGATGTAGGAGCGGCAAAGCGTCCAATAACGAGTGTCTCTTTCCATGCATCCGCATTAGTCCAGAGTTCTGCTGGAAATAAGACAAAAATAAAATAAACAACTACTGCAATCCAAGGGAATGTGGCGGTTGTCATCGCAACAATATAATCCCAACGATATTGTTTTAAATTATTTTTATCAATTTCAAATTCACGCCCTACATTAATCATAATATAAGACAATGCTGTCATCGTTGATATCATAATTAATGGTTGCAACTGATTATAATGAGTAAAAATATTTGGCAAAAGTTGAGAGCCAAATAAACCAATAATTAATAATAATGAGTAGACAATAACTTTCCTCACTCAACACCTCGCAATAACGTTAAATATAACAGCAAAATTAAAAGTTGTTTGTTGCTATTAAAGTTAACGTAAAAAACAGCATATTTGCGGAACATCACAGTAATATAGCGGAAATACCGTGCTTCTATGATTAATATCAAACCAATCATCTGAAATGAATATCGAGATGCAACTTAATGTAAAATTAAATTAATAAGAGGTAGGTTAGGTTGAAGTAATTATTCGTTTTTTACGAAATTAATATTTAATTTAACAGTGATAATAAATAGTATTTATTAAGGTTAATTAATACAGATAATTATGGATTTATAAAAGTTATTTTTTGTAATAATAAGTAAAAATAAGATATAGCTATCGATTAAAAGATAAAATCATTAATCGAAAGTAACGAAGTAATAAATAGTGATTAAGATCGATATATATTTTTATTAGAAAAACTACACTACAACCGAAAACAGATTAGTTTGCCAATTTACCCATAATATAGAGGTGGCTTATGCTCGATTCGCTTATCACCACAATAGGAATGTGCTTAATCGGTGGAAAATACATTTTAATGATCTTTTTGGCTCTACTGACCTTCACAACCTCCGCATCTCCCGATCTACTATTTGGCTATACATGGCCAGATTCTGAGTAGTACCTCAAAAAAAACATAAAAAAAAGGATGCCTAAGCATCCTTTTTTTCGAAATTCAATCGAGCAATTACTTGCTAGATAGCGCACCAAAACGCTTGTTGAATTTGTCGATACGACCACCAGTGCTAACTTGACGCTGCTTACCAGTGTAGAATGGGTGACACTTGTCACATACGTCTAGGTTGATATCTTTACCTAGAGTAGAGTTGAATGCGAAAGTGTTGCCGCAAGAACAACGAGCGTTCACTGCAGTGTATTCTGGGTGAATACCTTGTTTCATGGGATAACCTCAGTAGTAAGGCCGTGTCGCTCTCCCGATCCAAAGCCGGGCACCACACGTCGTTAAAAATAGTTGCCACTGATGTGACAAATTAGGCGGCGTATAGTAATCAATCACACGTCACAGATCAACTAATACGCTAGTTTTTTCACCACTTTTTTCATCGTCCTCGTTCATCCTCTTATCCCCTATCTTGCTTCCTGCTATGATGAGCTGTTTTTCTCAAATTCATGGCGACTTAATGACTGGAAATATTGCTCAGGTTGCGTTACCTGTCCCACTAGATAAACGCTTTGACTATAAGATCCATCCACAGCAATGTCCGGTTGTTGGCGGTCGTGTAAAAGTCCCATTTGGTCGCCAACAACTGGTTGGCATTGTAACCAAAATTAGCGATAGATCTGACTTTCCACTTGAGCAATTAAAAGCGATTAATGAGGTGATTGACAGCCAACCATTATGGTCTGATTCTCTCTACCAATTACTCAATTGGGCCAGTGGATTTTACCAGTACCCTTTAGGTGATACGCTTGCCAATGCTATGCCTACATTACTGCGTAAAGGGCGAGTGGCTGAGTTAAGCAGTATTAAATATTGGTCAATTACTGAAGAAGGTAAAAATCAAGAGCTCACCTCAGTTACCAAAAAAGCGCCCAAACAAGCGCAAATTCTTAATTTATTACATGCAGGCAATATGAGTCATGAACAACTTCTTGATGCAGAAGTGAGCCCTGCTGCGCTAAAAACACTCAACGAAAAACAGTGGATCACCACATTTGAGCAAAAACCAAAAACACAAGATTGGCCACAGCAGTTTGCAATTACAGAGCAAAAGCCTCAACTCAATACCGAACAAGCTCTTGCTGTTGCGACGGTAAATGCCAACCCAAACTTTGGTTGTTATCTTCTAGAAGGCATCACAGGTTCAGGAAAAACTGAGGTTTATCTCAATCTATTAGAACCGGTTCTTGCTGCTGGAAAACAAGCGCTTATTTTAGTTCCAGAAATTGGCTTAATGCCCCAAACTATAAACCGCTTCCGCCGCCGCTTTAATGTGCCTTTAAAGACCATTCACTCAGGGCTCAACGATACCGAACGACTAACAGCTTGGCTTGCTGGGCGAGATAATCAAGCAGGTATCATTATCGGTACTCGCTCTGCCCTATTTACCCCTTTTGCAAATTTAGGGATTATTATTGTTGATGAAGAACACGATGCTTCTTACAAACAACAAGATAGTTTGCGCTATCACGCCCGAGATTTAGCCGTAATGCGAGCAAGCCAAGATAATATTCCCATTGTGCTTGGCTCAGCAACACCCGCATTAGAAACCATCAACAACGCCAAAAGCGGTAAGTATCATCATCTCACTTTAACCAAACGAGCAGGTAATGCCAGTAAAGCTCGACAAGGTGTTATTGATGTCAAAGGTCTGTATCTAGAGGCTGGATTATCGGCCCCCTTAATCGCTGAGATGCGCAAACACTTAACAGCGGGAAATCAGGTTATCTTGTTTCTTAACCGCCGCGGATTCTCCCCAGCTTTAATGTGCCATGAGTGTGGCTGGTTAGCTGAATGTCCACGCTGTGACGCATACTACACCTTACATCAACAGTCAGGTGAGCTCCGCTGTCATCACTGCGCAACACAACGCCCGATTATGCATCAGTGTCAAAATTGTGGTTCAACCCAACTGCATGCGGTCGGTGTGGGTACTGAACAACTTGAAGCACAATTGGCTGAGCTTTTCCCTGAATATAAAACGGTACGAATTGATCGCGATAGCACCCGTCGCAAAGGCAGTCTAGAAAATTATTTAGAAGCTATCCGTCGCAATGAATATCAAATTCTGATTGGAACCCAGATGCTGGCTAAAGGGCATCATTTTCCCAACGTCACCTTAGTTGGTCTTATTGATGTTGATGGAGCTCTGTTTAGCAATGATTTTCGTGCTTCTGAACGTTTAGCCCAACTTTATGTGCAAGTGGCTGGTCGAGCTGGACGTGCCAGTAAGCCAGGCGAAGTGTTATTACAAACCCATCACCCTGAACATGCTCTACTGCAATCGCTATTGCGCCAAGGTTATGGTTCATTTGCCGAACATGCTCTTATTGAACGCAAACAAGCGATGCTACCGCCATACAGCTATTTAGTTTTGTTTCGGGCGGAATCGAACCACAGTGATCAAGTTCAACAATTTTTGCAGCAAGTGCGCTCAATTTTTGAATCGAGCCCTCTGTTTGATAGCGACAGTTTTGTAATGGGCCCAAATCCAGCCCCTCTGGCACGCCGTGCTGGTCGTTATCGCTGGCAGCTCATAGTACAAGCGCCAAGCCGTAAGGTGCTGCAAAATATGCTAAATATCGCAAAGCCTGCTATCAATTTATTGCCATTAGCGAAAAAAGTACGCTGGTCAATTGATGTTGAGCCACAGGATCTAACTTAACGCGAAGAATGGGAACAAGATCACATTAAGCATGTAATTAATGCTATTCGGAGCATGTTTAATCTTTTGTATAATCTCTACAATGAACGCTGCAATTTTGCTCAGCGGTGATTTATCTTATCGGGTTTGGTATCTGCTAAGTTGGCCAAGATCCTCCGATAGACCTTATTTGAGAGAAAGAATTTAGAGAGGAACTGCACTATGGCGACAATGAAGGATGTTGCCCAGCTTGCTGGAGTTTCAACGGCTACGGTTTCACGAGCCCTAATGAACCCAGAAAAAGTGTCGGCCTCGACGAGAAAAAAAGTCGAGCAAGCCGTCATGGAAGCGGGATATTCCCCTAACTCGTTAGCACGTAATTTACGTCGTAACGAGTCCAAAACTATCGTAACTATCGTGCCTGATATTTGCGACCCCTATTTCACTGAGATTATTCGTGGCATAGAAGAAGCTGCGATGGAACACGGTTATCTTGTTCTGCTTGGTGACAGTGGTCAGCAAAAAACACGAGAAAATTCCTTTGTTAATTTGGTCTTCACCAAACAAGCTGATGGCATGCTCCTACTAGGAACTGACCTGCCGTTTGATGTAAGTAAACCTGAGCAAAAGAATCTTCCACCATTGGTTATGGCGTGTGAATATGCCCCAGAGCTTGAACTGCCTACTGTTCATATCGATAACCTGACCGCCGCATTTGAAGCTGTGAACTACTTAACTCAAATGGGTCACCGTCGTATTGCTCAAATTTCTGGTCCTAGCAAAGCTGCATTATCAGAGTTTCGCGCACAAGGCTATCAACAAGCCCTACGCAGAGGTGGGATTGAACTCAACCCTGCCTATACCATCACCGGCGATTTCTCATTTGCCGCAGGCGCTCGTGCTGTTACCAATTTATTGTCACTACCAGAGCCACCAACAGCCATATTCTGTCACTCAGATGTGATGGCTATTGGCGCTATGCAGCAGGCTAAACGTCTTGGACTTCGGGTACCTCAAGATATTTCCATTGTCGGCTTTGATGATATTCAATTTGCTGAGTTTTGCGATCCGCCATTAACCACGGTTTCCCAACCTCGTTATGAGATTGGTCGTCAAGCCATGTTGATGTTATTGGAATTACTGAAAGGAAAAGAAGTGCAGGCGGGTTCCCGTTTACTTGATGCGAAACTTGTTATTCGTGAAAGTGCCGCTCCGCCTTTGCGCTAATTCTTAAGGGATAAGATACTGTGGGCTTACTGATTTGCTAAGCCCTCCTCATATTTTGCACCATTTTGACGTAACTTTGGCGGTTTTACGTCGCAATGACTAGTCAGTTTCCGTTCAAGTTTGTACCATATATCCTATATCGTTCCTTAACTTATTTGTTGTTATCGTGGCCACTAAAGATTATGTAAAACGCGGTCGAGTGCAGAAAAAAGCGCCGACACGCCAAAGCCGAAAGGCTCCAACAACTGTAGCAGATAGGTTTCCTAAAAAATTAGGAGCGCTGGCGCTTGTCTTAACCGGTTTACTCGGTTATGGACTTTTTTACCTTTCGCACTCTCCAGCCCCTGAAGATAAAACACCTGAAGCATCAGTCACAAAAGAGCAAAAGCAGCTCGATCAACTGATTGAAAAAGTACAGCAAACAGAGCAGAAAAAAGATCAATTACCGCCTAAACCTGAAGAGAAATGGCGATATATCAAAGAGTTGGAAAATAAAGTTATCCAACTACCGACCCAAGATGAAAAACAACGCTTAGCGGCAGAAAAAGCTCAAGCAGACAGAGCTCGTATTGCAGCTGAAAAAGCAGCTCGAGACAAAGCAGAAGCCGAACGTCGCAAGCAACAGCAAGAAGCGACACAGAAATCAGACGCTGCAAAACCGACGGTAAGTCCAGCAACAGATAAAGTCGCGGATGTAGCAAAACCAAAGCCGGTTCAGCCAACGACACCTGTTGTCCCAACCGAGCCTGTTAAGCCACAACCAAAACCTGAGACAAAACCCGTCACGAAACCTAGTGTGCGTTATATCGTTCAGTGTGGTGCGTATCACTCAGCAGATCAAGCCAATGAACGTAAAGCGACTATTGCTTTCCAAGGCTTTAACAGCCAAGTCAGTATGGTAAAAACCTCTTCTGGTACCTGGCATAAAGTCTATATAGGGCCTTATCCAGATCGCGACCAAGCGCTAAAAGCCAGAGGTCGTTTACAGAGTTCTGGTATTGAGCCTTGCGCAATTCTAAGCTGGAAATAATAGAGAAAGATGCCTTCGGGCATCTTTTTTTATATCAACTTCTCCTCTTCTCCCCCTTGAAAAAAAACCAATCCTCCCCAAGATCATAAATAACGTCTAATTCGGAACCATATCCGAAGAGAAACAGAAGGATTACACCGTGACAACTATCGTATCTGTACGTCGCAACGGTAAAGTGGTCATTGCTGGTGATGGCCAAGTATCACTAGGCAATACCGTAATGAAAGGTAACGCCCGTAAAGTTCGCCGTCTTTATAACAACAAAGTATTAGCCGGTTTTGCAGGCGGTACTGCTGATGCATTTACTCTATTTGAACGCTTTGAGCGCAAACTTGAGATGCACCAAGGTCATCTACTAAAAGCGGCTGTAGAGCTAGCAAAAGATTGGCGTACTGATCGCATGCTACGTAAGCTTGAAGCGTTACTGGCTGTTGCTGATGAAACAGGTTCGCTGATCATCACAGGTAATGGTGACGTAGTTCAGCCAGAAAATGACCTAATTGCTATTGGTTCTGGTGGTAACTTTGCGCAGGCAGCGGCTCGTGCTCTATTGGAAAACACAGATTTAGATGCACGCGAAATCGCCGAAAAATCGCTGAATATTGCAGGTGATATTTGTGTATTCACAAACCATCATCACACCATCGAAGAATTAGACTACAAGTAAGGAAGTGGCTATGTCGGAAATGACACCTCGCGAAATTGTTCATGAGCTTGACCGTCATATCATTGGTCAAGATAAAGCTAAGCGCGCTGTAGCAATCGCACTACGTAACCGCTGGCGTCGTATGCAGCTTCCTGAAGCATTACGAGTAGAAGTAACACCAAAAAATATTCTGATGATTGGTCCAACGGGCGTAGGTAAAACCGAAATTGCTCGCCGTTTAGCAAAATTAGCTAACGCACCATTTATCAAAGTAGAAGCGACAAAATTCACCGAAGTGGGTTATGTTGGTAAAGAAGTTGAGACAATTATCCGTGATCTCACTGATGTTGCAGTAAAAATGACACATCAGCAAGCAATGGAGAAAGTCCGTTACCGAGCTGAAGAACTGGCAGAAGATCGCATCTTAGATGTATTACTTCCACCTGTTCGTGATGCTTGGGGCCAAAACGAAAATAGCGACACTAATTCAGCAACACGTCAGTCATTCCGTAAAAAACTGCGTGAAGGTCAATTAGACGATAAAGAAATTGAATTAGACATCGCAGCGCCGCAAATGGGTGTGGAGATCATGGCTCCTCCAGGTATGGAAGAGATGACAAACCAACTACAAGGTATGTTCCAAAACCTTGCCGGTAACACAACCAAAAAACGCAAACTAAAAATTAAAGATGCACTAAAAGCTGTAACCGAAGAAGAAGCAGCTAAATTAGTGAATCAAGAAGAACTAAAAGAGCAAGCGATCCACGCAGTAGAAAACAACGGTATCGTCTTTATTGATGAGATCGATAAAATCTGTAAGCGTGGCGAAAGCTCTGGCCCTGATGTTTCCCGTGAAGGTGTACAGCGTGACCTACTTCCTCTTGTAGAAGGTAGTACAGTATCGACCAAACATGGCATGGTAAAAACAGACCATATTCTGTTTGTGGCATCTGGTGCATTCCAAGTCGCAAAACCATCAGATTTGATCCCAGAATTGCAAGGTCGTCTACCGATTCGCGTAGAATTAGAAGCGTTAAGCAGCCATGACTTCAAACGTATTCTAACCGAGCCTAATGCTTCTCTTACTGAGCAATACAGAGCCTTAATGGCAACAGAATCTGTCAATATCGAATTTACAGAAGAAGGTATTGATGCTCTGGCTGATGCTGCATGGCAAGTAAACGAGCGTACTGAAAATATTGGTGCACGTCGTTTGCATACAGTGATGGAGCGCCTAATGGAAGATCTATCCTATGATGCAACTGAAAAATCAGGCGAGAGCTTCAAAATTACCGCAGAATATGTGAAAGAGCGTTTAGGTGAATTTGTTGAAGATGAAGACCTAAGTCGTTTTATTCTTTAATTCATACCTAAAAAACATATCAAAAGGTGCTCAAACGAGCACCTTTTTTTGTTTTTAAGCAAACTGTTGATCAGATTTATTTGCTCTAGGCTATATTTTCGCCATAATAGCTGTTCGATCTTTTTTTAAGTTGAGAGTTTATGAAAGCATCTTCTTCATTTGCAATCTGGCTTGATGCAGCCCGTCCGAAAACTTTACCTCTTGCGGTTGCGTCCATTGTCTGTGGTAGTGCTGTCGCAGCATGGCATGGTAGTTTTTCTGCTGCAATCTCGCTTCTCGCTCTGTTGACCGCCCTTTTGCTACAAATTTTGTCGAACTTAGCTAACGATTATGGAGATGCCGTTAAAGGAACTGACAATGACAACCGCTTAGGTCCACAACGAGCGATTCAATCGGGTTTAGTTACCCCAAATGCAATGCGCAAAGCGATGGGACTCAATATTGTCTTAACGGCAATAAGTGGCCTTTCGCTAATCTATATCGCTTGCGACAATGCCCATGAAATGTTCGGATTCTTACTATTAGGCTTAATGGCCATTGCCGCCTCAATTGCCTATACCGTTGGTAACAAGCCTTATGGTTATCAAGGTCTTGGAGACTTATCCGTACTCATGTTTTTTGGTTGGCTAGGCGTTGCAGGAACTTACTACTTGCAAGCTGGCCAAATTGACTCCGTAGTTATGTTGCCCGCAACCGCTTGTGGTTTACTCGCAGTTGGTGTGCTTAATATCAATAATCTACGTGATATCGACAACGACCGTGAGTGTGGCAAGTTAACGTTAGCTGTTCGTATGGGACCTCTTTGGGGGCGCAAATACCATCTGTTCTTATTAGCAGGTAGTGTTCTCTGTATGGCTCTTTTCGCCCTATTTGAGCTTCACTCACCTTTTGGTTGGTTGTTTATTCTCAGCACACCATTGTTGTTTAAACATGGTAAGCAAGTCTTCCAATCAACTGATGGTGCTGCATTACGTCCTATGATGGCCACTATGGTGAAATGCGCATTAATCACGAATCTATTATTTGCCGCAGGTCTAATTTTAGCGACAGCTTAGCATTGCAATGGCTATGCAACTGATTATACTTTCATCAAGACACGGCTCATTTTTTAATTAAAGATAAGTACAAAGCTTATCTTTAATTACCCATTTTCTTTTTGCCGATATAAGAAGTGTGCTTATGGAATACAATACCTCTGAGTTATGTGATATCTACCTGGACCAAGTGGATGTTGTCGAACCAATGTTCAACTCTTATGGTGGTCGTGGATCATTTGGCGGTCAAATTACGACGGTTAAATGTTTTGAAGATAATGGTGTACTACGCTCAGTCCTAGAACAATCTGGAGTGGGTCGTGTTTTACTGGTTGATGGTGGCGGTTCACTTCGTCGAGCTCTAATAGACATCGACATTGCACAACTTGCAGCAGAGAACGAATGGGAAGGCATTGTCGTCTATGGCTGTGTTCGCCACGTTGATGAGCTAGATGAGTTAGATTTGGGTATTCAAGCCCTCGCTTCTATGCCTGTTGGCGCTGATAATCAGAGCGTGGGAGAAGTTGATGTTCCGGTTAACTTTGGTGGGGTTACATTCCTACCTGAAGATCATCTGTATGCGGATAATACCGGTGTAATTCTTTCGCCAGAGCCACTTGATCTCGATTAACGAACAGATAGAAAAAGACCCTGCAGATTGTTGTTCCTGAAGACAATCGGCAGGGCCATAAAAGACGATGTAAAAAACCTCGTCTCTTATTCTACATGTTCCATTTTACCTAGAAGAGCACGTACACGCTCTTGCCATGCATTGTGATCTTCACGCAGCTTATCGTTGTCATGAACTAATGTTTCGCGACCAGAACGAAGATCTTGCGCTTCAGCTGCTAGGCTCTCATTTTTTTCTTTTAGTTCTTCAATTTCCATTTGTAGAAGAGCGATAGTATCTACAGCAGACTGGACTTTGGCTTCCAGCATTTCCAACATTTCTAGAGACATATTGTTCACCTGATCTAAGCCCATATCATTATCCTAACCCATTTAGGACAATACCACACGAGCATGGTTTTAATTCCTATTACCTTATTCTAACGGGGCAGAACACTTTGAGCATCTACTAATCCCGTAGTTTGTGGTAATCGCTGACTTTTTGTTCAATATTGATTGAATTCTTGCAATCATCATAATAATAAATACTCAAGCCATCTTATATCAATATGATAAAAGCAAGTTATCGCTAACTTATCACAACAGAGAAGACGCACATTGATGCTGTTCACACAACCAAAGATGGCTTGAGTAATGTTAACAGACTAACAATATTTACAATAGTTCCCCCTTTAAGTGCGATTCGATTATAAAATCCACTTGTTATGCCTTTAGCGACCTCAAATCTCTTTGCCTTTCTGGTCAATTTTTAACACTCTCCCACCCGCTATTTTTTAGAAAATGAGAGTTTAATCATGAAATGAGCAAACGATTGCCAAAACAGTCAAAGCGAAATTGTTTTCATGCTCGAACGCACATTTTTCAGTTAAGAATATTTTAATAATAATGAAGTCGGGTACATTACCGACCATAAAAATAATAAGCACTACCCCTACAATCATTATAAGGACTGAGAGATGACGACTTCGAAGCAACACACCCTGATGGGCGAGTGTATCGCTGAGTTTATCGGAACAGGTTTGCTGATCTTTTTTGGTGTTGGTTGTGTTGCCGCACTGAAATTGACTGGCGCAGACTTTGGTCAATGGGAAGTTAGCGTTATGTGGGGTCTAGGCGTTGCCTTGGCTATCTACTGTACCGCTGGCGTTTCCGGTGCCCACTTAAACCCAGCCGTCACACTTGCCCTAGCCGCTTTTCATGGCTTTGATAAACGCAAAATTGCTCCATTCATTATTGCCCAACTTTTAGGTGCATTTTGTTCTGCTGCATTAATCTACGGTTTATACAGCAATTTATTCACCGAGTATGAAGCAACTCATCAAATTGTTCGCGGTTCACAAGAGAGCTTAGCGACTGCTGGTATCTTCTCAACCTACCCTCATGCAGCCTTAAGCTTCTTCGGTGCATTTGCAGTTGAGTTCACCATTACCGCTGTTTTGATGTTTGCTATTTTGGCCATTGGCGACCAAAAAAATGGGGCTGCGCGTGGTGCTCTAGGCCCAATCCTAATTGGTGTATTAATCGCCGTAATTGGTGGTTCTCTTGGTCCACTAACAGGCTTTGCAATGAACCCTGCTCGTGACTTTGGCCCTAAATTCTTTGCTTTCTTAGCTGGATGGGGTGACATGGCACTGACTGGTGGTAAAGATATCCCTTACTTTATCGTCCCAATTTTAGCGCCTATTTGTGGTGCACTTTTTGGTGGCTGGCTATATCCAAAAGCTATTGGTGTTTACTTACCAGGCAATAACTGCACTTTACCAAATCAATGTGAAGGCGCAGAAGAGATCAAACAAGAGGCGGCATAATCCCCCCTCTGCGTTAAGAAAACGAACATAACTATAGGTGGCAACCTAAAAGGATTGCCACCAACCTACTACCCTATATAGAGACCCATTAGAGGAATTGATCATGACTACTGAGCAAAAATACATTGTGGCACTGGATCAAGGCACCACCAGCTCTCGAGCAGTTGTACTCGATCAAAATGCCAATATCATTTGTAGCTCTCAGCGTGAATTTACCCAAATTTATCCAAAATCAGGATGGGTTGAGCACGATCCTCTCGAAATTTATGCAACTCAAAGCTCGACCTTAGTTGAAGCTTTAGCAAAAGCAGGTATCCGCAGCGATCAGGTTGCTGCAATTGGTATTACCAACCAGCGTGAAACCACCATCGTTTGGGATAAAACTACCGGCAAACCGGTTTATAACGCGATCGTATGGCAATGCCGTCGTACGGCCTATATTTGTGAAGATTTAAAACAACAAGGCCTAACGGATTATATTCGTGATAACACAGGTCTTGTGGTCGACCCTTACTTCTCTGGTACTAAGATCAAATGGATTTTAGACCATGTAGAAGGTGCTCGCGAACAAGCAGAAGCTGGTAACTTATTGTTTGGTACTGTCGACACTTGGCTAATTTGGAAGATGACCCAAGGCCGTGTCCATGTAACAGATTACACCAACGCATCTCGTACCATGCTATTTAACATCAATACGCTAGAGTGGGATGAAAAACTACTCAAAGCGTTAGATATTCCACTTTCAATGATGCCTGAGGTAAAACCATCATCTCAGGTCTATGGCCAAACAAATATTGGTGGTAAAGGTGGTACTCGTATTCCAATCGCAGGTATTGCAGGTGACCAGCAAGCGGCACTATTTGGTCAAATGTGTGTAGAACCAGGCCAAGCGAAAAACACCTATGGTACTGGCTGCTTCTTGCTTATGAATACGGGCAAAGAGAAAGTCTCTTCTAGCAATGGTCTATTAACGACACTGGCTTGTGGTCCAAAAGGCGATGTAGCTTATGCTCTTGAAGGTGCGGTCTTTATGGGTGGCGCATCCATTCAGTGGCTACGCGATGAAGTGAAGTTACTCGATGATGCAAAAGACTCTGAATACTTTGCCGAAAAAGTTGGCAGTGCAAATGGTGTTTATGTTGTACCTGCCTTTACAGGTCTTGGCGCGCCATATTGGGACCCGTATGCTCGTGGTGCAATCGTAGGTCTAACTCGCGGTGTGAATTCAAACCATATTATCCGCGCAACGCTTGAAAGTGTGGCTTACCAAACACGTGATGTACTTGATGCTATGCAGGCAGACTCAGGTATTAAACTGGGCACATTGCGCGTTGATGGTGGTGCAGTAGCTAATAACTTCTTAATGCAGTTCCAATCAGACATTCTAGCGGCAGAAGTACATCGCCCAGTTGTGACTGAAGTGACCGCATTAGGGGCTGCATACTTAGCAGGTCTTGCGGTTGGTTTCTGGGATTCAATTGATGAACTCCAAGGCAAAGCACAGCTAGATCGTAAATTTGTACCTTGCCAAGACGATAATAAACGTAATCGCCGTTACCGTGGTTGGAAACGTGCCGTTGAATGTGCCAAAGGTTGGGCGCTAGACGAAGAGTAATCCTCTCTATCACATAAGTAACATTAGGGCTTGGGTATTTTCTTAAGCCCTTTTTTATTACCCCTGCTTTATGCCTGTCTTTGATATTTACTACCTCTACTGTGTTCTCTCCTATTTTTATTTCTGATGACTTAAGCAAATTAATCTAGATCACGGAAAATCGGATCTTTTTAAAATACGCAAACGATTCACTGGCAATTGTGTTACACTTCGCGCCAGTTCAATATCCCGCAATTGTTTTATTTTGGAGTGATCATGAAACGCGATTTAGCAATGGCATTTTCTCGTGTTACCGAGGGAGCTGCACTGGCCGGATATAAGTGGCTGGGCCGAGGTGATAAAAACGCTGCCGATAATGCAGCGGTTGAAGTAATGCGTACTTTGCTAAACCAAACTGAGATCGATGGTGAAATCGTGATTGGTGAAGGTGAAATCGATGAAGCGCCAATGCTGTACATTGGTGAAAAAGTGGGAACAGGTGGCGATGCAGTTGATATTGCGGTTGACCCAATTGAAGGGACTCGCATGACGGCTATGGGTCAGAATAACGCTCTTGCTGTTCTTGCCGCAACGGAAAAAGGCGCCTTCTTAAAAGCCCCTGATATGTACATGGAAAAATTGGTTGTCGGTCCTGCTGCTAAAGGGGTTATTGACCTAGATGCACCGCTGGCTGACAACTTAGAAAAAATCGCAACCGCTTTAAATAAATCACTCCATGAGTTAGTGGTCATTACTTTAGCAAAACCACGTCATGATGAAGTTATTGCTCAAATGCAAACCATGGGTGTTCGCGTATTCGCAGTACCAGATGGTGATGTTGCAGCTTCTATTCTTACCTGTATGCCAGACAGTGAAGTTGATGTGATGTACTGCATCGGTGGCGCCCCTGAAGGTGTGGTATCAGCTGCTGCTATTCGCGCTTTAGGTGGTGATATGCATGGTCGTCTTCTTCCCCGCCATCAGGTTAAGGGAGACTGTGAAGAGAACCGTCGCTTAGGTGAAGATGAAATTCGCCGCTGTCATGAAATGGGGATTGAACCTAATACTCTACTGCGCATGGAAGACATGGCAAAGAGCGATAACGTAATCTTTGCTGGTACAGGCATTACTAAAGGTGATCTGTTAGAAGGTATCCATCGCCAAGGTGATATCGCCACAACAGAAACTCTATTGATTCGTGGTAAATGTCGCACCATTCGTCGCATTAAATCGACTCACTATCTTGAGCGCAAAGATGACGCGATCAAACAACATATTCTATAAGGTTTTTGCACAATAAAAGCAAAAGCTATCGCAAATATAAAAACGTGCTTCGGCACGTTTTTTTTATCGCTGTTGATTTTGTAAAGTAATTGCTTTATTTACTAGGCCATAGGGATAATACTCTACATTGAACTTGATCATCAGGACCTTGCTGGGAGTCGCATGAAAACCAACGACAAAATACTTCACTTACTTAAACGCGAAGGCGCAACTACAGCAAAAAGTATTGCAGAGCGTTTTGAATTGACCACGATGGGGATCCGTCTCCAATTACAAGCTTTAGAGCAACAAGGCTTAGTGGAATATTTTGATGTTAAAGTGAAGGTAGGTCGTCCACAACGTCATTGGCAACTCAGTCAACAAGGCCATAACCAATTCAGTGACCGCCATGACGATCTGTTAATTCAAACCTTTGACGCAGTAGAAAATCTATTTGGTCATGATGGTCTTACTCGGGTGATCAAAGAGCGAGAACAGCAAAGTTTATTGCACTATCAAGCGCATATACCAGCAGATGCCACACTCGCAGAAAAACTTAAGCTTTTTAGTGCTCTTCGAGATCAAGAAGGATATATCACAGAGCTGATCCCTCAAGAAAACGGCTTCCTCTTTGTAGAAAATCATTGCCCTATTTGCCAAGCAGCAACGCGCTGCCCCAATTTATGCCAATCTGAACTCTCAATTTTGACTCAAGTATTAGGAAAGCAATATCAAATAGAACGGTCAGAACATATTGTGGCAGGACAACGCCGCTGCGCTTATTGGATTTATCCCATGTCTTAGGAGGTCATTATGGCTAACTGGGTTGAAGCAACTGTTATCAAAAATCATCATTGGAATGACGATTTATTTAGTCTTACGTTAGATGCTCCTGTTGAAACGTTCACGGCAGGTCAATTTACTAAACTGGCCCTCGATATTGATGGCACTCGAGTTCAACGTGCGTATTCTTATGTTAATTCCCCTAATGCCCCACTTGAGATTTACGCAACTCGAGTCGCTGATGGTTTGTTGTCACCAAAACTCCACGCATTAAAAGAAGGTGATAAAGTCTTCATTACGCCCCAAGCCAATGGTTTCTTCACATTAGATGAGGTTCCAGAGGGTGATATCTTATGGTTATTTGCTACCGGAACCGCAATTGGCCCTTACTTATCAATCTTAGGTGAGCCTACTGTGTGGCAGCGTTTTAACACCATTGTATTAGTTCATGCGGTTAGATACCAAGCAGACCTAAGCTATCAACAAACCGTTGCCAAATTCCAAGCCGATCATCCTAATCAGCTTTACTATCAACCATTTGTTAGCCGAGAATCGATTGCCAATACCTTAGCCGGACGAATCCCTCAAGCAATCAGTAATGGCAGTCTTGAGCAAGTCTTAGAACTGTCACTCATTCCTGAGCACAGTCAAATCATGTTATGTGGTAATCCACAAATGGTTCGCGATACTAGAGAAGCGCTAGAAGGCAAAGGGTTTAAGAAAAATCTTCGTCGTAAACCCGGGCAGATTACGATGGAAAATTACTGGTAATCAAGCCGAAATCTCAGTAAAACTTCATACTTACCAATATTTCATTGCTGACTATACTCAAATAAGGCATGAGATATTGGTAGGTACCTATGGCATCACTTCCCTCTTTCGATGACTTAATGCAACTGGCTAAAGATGACCACAAACAACTGACCATATTACGTCAGCAGTTGTGCCAAGAATTTATTGCCTCTTGTCCTGCATCTAACCAAACACAGCTACAAGCACAACAACATCGCTTAAATCTGCTAATTGCTCGCAGCCAGCACCCACTTCATACCAATGCTCTACTTCGTCAAGAACTGTTGCGTTTATTACAACGACTAACCCTAGCAATTGACAGTCCTGAACAACTTAGTCAGCACAGCGCCAAACTCCATCACATTGCAGAAGGCCGTAAAGTGAAGAAGATCAAATAAGGGTGCCATCTTGCCTTGAACTCAGGCTATAATAATTCCCATTCGAGTGTGTCGATGACCTTTCTGGAATCAAACGGTAGAAACTGTTTTTGCAAAAATATTGCGAACGTTCCATTCACATTTGCTGTGGAAAAAGGTACAAACAAGCACATTAATGATTTTGGACAGTAAAAATATGCATAATGACTGATATATTTTTACTTAATTGATTTCATTTATTTCATCAAATTGACTTGGAGAAAAGCTATGCGCCATCCTGTGGTTATGGGTAACTGGAAGCTAAACGGTAGCAAGGAAATGGTATCTAACCTAATTAAGGGCCTAGACGCTGAACTAAACGGTGTTGAAGGTGTAGATGTAGCGATTGCTCCACCAGTTATGTTCCTAGACCTAGCTGAGCAGCTAATCAGCAAAGCAAACAACAAGATCATTCTTGGTGCACAGAACGTAGACATCCACGAAAGTGGTGCATTCACAGGTGATATCTCTCCTGCAATGCTTAAAGAGTTCGGTGCAACTCACATCATCATTGGTCACTCAGAGCGTCGTGATTACCACAACGAATCTGATGAGTTTGTTGCTCAGAAGTTTGCATTCCTTAAAGAGCACGGCCTAACTCCTGTTCTATGTATCGGTGAGTCAGAAGCACAAAACGAAGCTGGCGAAACAGTAGCTGTATGTGCTCGTCAAATCGACGCTGTGATCAAAACTCAAGGCGTTGACGCGCTAAACGGTGCAATCATCGCATACGAACCAATCTGGGCTATTGGTACTGGTAAAGCAGCTACAGCTGAAGATGCACAGCGCATCCACGCTGCAATCCGTGCTCACATTGCAGAGCAAAGTGAAGAAGTTGCTAAGAACGTTGTTATCCAATACGGCGGTTCTGTTAAGCCAGAAAACGCAGCAGCATACTTCGCACAACCAGACATCGACGGTGCTCTAGTTGGTGGCGCAGCTCTAGATGCAGCAAGCTTTGCTGCAATCGCAAAAGCAGCAGCTGAAGCGAAAAAATAATTTATCGATATTTCGATAAACAAAAGGCCACGATTGTGGCCTTTTTTGTATTTGAATTAAAACAAAAAAGCCGATGATAAACATCGGCTTTAATGCAGAATAATAACTATTTTATTAGAATAGTTTATCTGCAAGAGCGTATAGATCTTTACGAACTGGACGCTTCATGTTTTCAATTGCATCAATGATGTCGTGGTGAACCATCTCTTCGTGTTGAATACCAACACAACGACCACCTTCACCTTGAAGTAGAAGGTCAACAGCATAAGCACCCATGCGAGACGCTAGGATACGGTCAAATGCAGTTGGCTGACCACCACGCTGGATATGACCAAGAACAGTAGCACGTGTTTCACGGCCTGTTTCATCTTCAATGAACTTAGCCAGTTCATTAACATCAGTCATTAGCTCAGTGATTGCGATAATAGCGTGCTTCTTGCCCTTATCGATACCTTCTTTAACGCGCTCTAGAAGCTTGTCTTTATTTAGACCTGTTTCCGGCGTAATGATGTACTCACAACCACCTGCAATTGCAGACATTAGAGTTAGATCACCACAGTGACGACCCATCACTTCTACAATAGAAATACGCTGGTGAGAAGAAGAAGTATCTCGTAGACGGTCAATTGCATCGATAACAGTATTCATTGCTGTCATGTAACCGATAGTGTAATCAGTACCTGCAACGTCGTTATCGATTGTGCCTGGAAGGCCGATACATGGGTAGCCCATCTCAGTTAGCTTCTTCGCGCCCATGTAAGAGCCGTCGCCGCCGATAACAACAAGAGCATCGATACCGTGAAGCTTTAGGTTCTCAATTGCTTGAGCACGAACGCTTTCATCTTTAAATTCAGGAAAACGTGCTGAGCCAAGGAAAGTACCGCCCTTGTTGATTACATCAGAAACACTTTGACGATCCAGCTTCTTAATTTTGTTCTGGTGTAGGCCTTGGTAGCCATCAAACACACCAAATACTTCTAGACCTTCTGTTAGTGCTGCACGAACAACACCGCGAACTGCTGCATTCATACCAGGTGCGTCACCACCACTGGTCAAAACACCGATCTTCTTAATCATGGTTACCCTCTGATATTGGGAATTGAAAAATCAAATCCGAGACGAGTGATCGAAGTTCCCCCCTATCGATCAAGCACCACTATGATGCTTCGCTACTCGTGAAAACTGTAACTTTCTTACTATTGTCGAAATATTACAATTTTGCTAAAACTTTTCGTTGATTCATATCACGATCACTGGCGACAAAATGACTAAAGTTACCAATCTTATGTTACATAAATTGATAACAATTAAAGCAATGAAACGAATAATTCGCTCAACCAATAGCCGTGAGATATGTAGATTGTGCGCTAGTTTACCCTGTTTATTGTAATTATCGAAAACGTATTTTTTGTTACGAAACCACAATAAGCTAACCTCGTCCTTTGACAGTAGTAGAGAGTTAGTAACAAACTGGCAAACTCATGATGACTATTTTAAGCCATCGCTTATATTATCTCTTGCCGAAGTATAGCGGTTTTTATTGAAAACTTAATCACAAAACCCGATGTAACTGTCATTTTTCTATTCATCTTTTGTTATTTATTAACAAATTTTCGACCAAAGACAAAAAAGCCACAGCAATAACTGTGGCTTAAGGCAACATAAACTCAAGATTATTCCGCGTCTTTACTCCAGCGTTCCGCACACTGCTCAAGATTTTGCTGACGTAACTCTTTGTACTTCTCTTTTTGTTCAGGAGTCAAAATATTCAACATTTTTTGGCGATTTTCTAACATCTGAACACGACGCTCAACTTGTTGCTGTGACATTTTTTCAGCTAGAGCACGCGCTTGGCCCTCATCAAAAGAGCTTGATAGAACTAAATCTTGCATCTGATCATGGTACGCCTTCATCTCTTGACGGTGTTCACCACGATGGCTCTTCATTTCAGCTCGGTTTTCTTGGCGCAGCTCTTTCATTTTCTCTTGTTGCGCGTCAGTAAGGTTTAGTTGGCTGAAGATTTTTTTCCCGCCATGCATTCCACATTTATCCGAACCATGGTCACCATGATGTTTACCACCAAAAGCCATTGCAGATGCTGAACCTACAACCATTGGTAGAGCAATCGCCATTACAAGAACTTTATTTAATTTAGCCATGAGAGTTATCTCCAAGTGTTATTCGGTTAGCAGGGCTATCCCCTGTGCTTGAGATAAATACTACACCCTATAAAGTAAATGGCTGTCTAACAAACGTAAAGCTGCGTAAAGCTAAAATAGACAACTTGGCGCTTTCACAAAGATTCGCGATACTAGAGTCAGATAATCGCTCGATATATAAGGTCAGATAATGGCAAAAGTTCTCCTAGTCGATGACGACACCGAATTAACAGCACTATTACACGATATTTTAGAAATGGAAGGCTTTGAGGTTGAGCAAGCCAACAATGGTGAACAAGGACTGGAAAAGATCAATGCTAGCATCGATCTAGTGCTACTTGATGTCATGATGCCAAAAATGAATGGTACTGAAATGCTACGCCGGTTACGTGAGAAATACAGTACACCAGTATTAATGCTTACTGCTAAAGGTGATGAAATTGATCGTGTACTAGGTTTGGAACTTGGTGCTGATGACTATCTGCCTAAACCTTTTAGTGATAGAGAATTGTTAGCACGTATGCGAGCGATTTTACGTCGAACTCAAGCTTTAGATAACCGAGTTACACATGGAGATACCATTGATTATCAAGACATTACTATTTATCCAGGTCGACAAGAAGCTTTTTGTCAAAACAGAGCTCTCGATGTTACAGGTACTGAATTAGCATTATTGAGTTACTTTATTCAGCATCCAGGAAAAATCATCTCAAAAGAGGAGCTTAGCTTAGAAGTCTTAGGCAAACGGCTGGCTCAATTTGATCGCGCGATCGATATGCATGTCTCGAATCTACGTAAAAAGCTGCCGGAACGCTTAGATGATAAACCGAGAATTAAAACATTACGTGGCAAAGGCTATCTTTTAGTTGAGGAAGGTTAATGCGATTTCCTGCTTTAAACAGTCTCTATGGTCGTATTTTTACTATTTTTTGGCTCACCCTATTAGTGGTCGTCATTGCGGTACTCTTGTTACCCAATCTTGATCCAAGAGCGCAGCACACCATTCCTACCTCTCACTTAAAACGCTTACAGCAGATGGCGCACAATATTGGTGAAGAAATAGATCAATCGCCAATATCACTACCGAGAACACTCAAAGAGTTAACCAGCCACGAAAAACACCGTAGTGCACAACTCTATTTCACTACAGAAGACGGCGAAATCTTAGCGCCACTCAAACGCAATCGAGCGCTGCGCAACTTTATTACTATTGCTGATAACCCTAAATCACCTCGCCAACGACTGTATGGCCGCTGGATGATGGCTGGCCCCTTTGTTGTTCAGACTCAGCAGCAAAATCTTCTGCTATATGTTGGTCGAGTCTGGCGTGAGCCGCCACCCTTTTTCATTCAAATTTTAGATAAGCCATTTCAATTACTGCTAGCGACCATGATTGTCAGTACTCCTTTTTTACTGTGGCTAGCTTGGGTTGTGTCACGCCCAGCCTATCGCTTACAACAGGCTGCTGAACGTGTCGCCAAAGGAGAATTTGAAGTGGACCCTAAATTAGAGCAAGGGCCTCGTGAATTTAAGCAAGCTGGCGCAAGTTTTAATCAGATGGTCGGAGCCCTTAACCATATGATTTCAGGTCAACAGCGCTTGTTATCTGATATTTCTCATGAGTTGCGATCACCCCTAACACGATTACGGATGGCAACCGCGCTTGCGACCCGAAAGCAAGGCAGTAGCAAAGAGCTCGATCGTATCGACACCGAAGCTGAGCGACTTGAAAAAATGATCGGAGAACTATTAGAACTCTCGCGAATGCAGGTCAATAGTCACCAAGAACGCCAACACTTTGATGCTCACTCTCTCTGGTTTGAAATGCTGGAAGATGCTCGTTTTGAAGCAGAGCAAAATCATAAACAGCTAACCTATAATCAACTAGAAGACTGGCCTATTTGTGGCAACCCCAATTTATTGATCAGCGCGTTAGAAAATATCATCCGTAATGCCATTAAATATGGTAACGATCAAATCGAGATCCATTTTCACCAGCAGCACAATCAACTGATTATAACCGTTGATGATAATGGAGAAGGCGTTCCAGAAGAGGAACTAAACGATATTTTCCGCCCTTTTTATCGCGTATCAACCGCTCGCGATCGCAGCAGTGGCGGTACGGGATTAGGTCTTGCGATAACGGAAAGTGCTTTACGCCAACACAGTGGTAGCGCACAGGCAAGTCGCAGCCCTCTTGGTGGATTACGTATCACACTGCAACTGCCATTAGCGAAATAGCAGTACAATTGATGACGAGATATTTGCTTGTTGACTTAAGCCTTGTCACAATGCGGTATCACATCGCTAATGTTTAAATAAGTACCAAAGATCATGTTTGATATTGCACTTTATGAACCAGAAATTGCTCCAAATACCGGTAATATTATCCGTTTATGTGCAAACTGCGGAGCTAACCTACATTTAATTGAGCCTTTAGGTTTTGATTTAGAAGAGAAAAAGCTACGTCGCGCGGGTCTTGATTATCATGACTTAGCACATGTATACCGTCATAAAGATTTTGCGGCATTTAAAGAAGCGATGGGCGATCGTCGTTTATTTGCCTGTACCACAAAGACGACCAATTACCATACCAATGCAAAGTTCGAGCAAGGTGATGTGTTGATTTTTGGTCCTGAAACTCGTGGATTACCCGCTGAATTTATCGAAAGCCTACCATTAGAGCAACGTCTACGTATTCCGATGCAACCCGATAGTCGCAGCCTAAACCTTTCTAATGCGGTTGCAATTATCGCGTTTGAAGCTTGGCGACAAATGGACTTTGCAGGCGCAATTTAATTCAACGATAGATTAATAAAAGGCGATCTTAAGATCGCCTTTCTTGTTGTTATAACATTTAAATACCATCGCCAGAGGTAAAAGTCTGAGCATTGCCATTAAATTGCTGATCCATATCCATTGCGGGTTTAGAGCTACTTGGTCGCCCCACAATTTTAGCCGGAACACCTGCAACAGTAGTATGTGATGGCACGGGATTGAGGACTACCGAACAAGAGCCAATTTTAGCCCCTTCGCCAACCTCGATATTACCAAGAATCTTAGCACCTGCACCTATCATGACACCTTCACGAATCTTCGGATGACGATCACCGCTCTCTTTACCGGTACCGCCTAACGTCACATCTTGCAGAATTGAGACATCATTTTCGATAACCGCTGTTTCACCAATAACAATACCCGTTGCATGGTCAAACATGATCCCTTGACCAATTTTTGCAGCTGGATGGACATCAACTTGGCAAGTCACCGAAATCTGATTTTGCAGATACACAGCCAAAGCAACGCGATTTTGTTTCCACAACCAGTTAGCCACGCGGTAACCTTGCAAAGCGTGGAAACCTTTTAGGTACAGTAACGGTATAGAATACATAGCTACAGCTGGGTCACGCTCAACTACCGCACGAATATCATGAGCTGCAGATTCTGTGATCATACAGTCTGCGGCAAACGCCTCTTCTATTACTTCACGAACCGCCATTGCAGGCATCGAAGGGGTGGCCAATTTATTGGCTAAAATGTAACTTAATGCTGCAGCAAGATTATCGTGTTTAATGATAGTGGCATGATAGAAACTTGCCAGCATCGGCTCTTGTTCAGCTTGCTCTCGAGCTTCTTGCTTGATTGCTTGCCAAACTTGGTGTTGATGACATACCTTCACAACGTCCTCAAGCTCTTTTGATTTAGGGTATTTACTTAACTTTAACCATTTCTAAAAAAAAAACAACGCGAGCTTAGCACTCACGTTGTTTGATTTTGTTTAAATGTTTAGCCGTTAAACCAAGCATCTAATTATTCGTATTTTTTCTCACGAGCCAGCAGATCTTTTGCCGCGATACGAGCATCTTTACCTTGGTACAACACCTGATAAATCTGCTCCGTAATTGGCATTTCAACCCCAAAGCGCTCTGCTAATGCGTGCACTTCTTTGGTATTGCGATAGCCTTCAACAACTTGACCAATATCGATTTGCGCCTGTTCAACCGATTCGCCTTTACCTAAAGCAAGGCCAAAACGGCGGTTACGAGATTGATTATCGGTACAAGTTAATACTAAATCACCAAGGCCAGCCATCCCCATAAAGGTTTCTGGATGAGCGCCTAGAGCTGCACCTAAACGGCACATCTCAGCAAGGCCTCGAGTAATTAACGCAGTACGAGCATTGGCACCAAAACCAATCCCATCAGACATACCAGCACCAATTGCGATAACGTTCTTAACTGCGCCACCTAATTGCATGCCAATAAAGTCGCTGTTGCTGTAGACACGAAATGTCTGACTACAGTGAATTTTATTTTGCAAGTCTGCGACAAACTGACTATCAGGTGACGCCACAGCGATCGCCGTTGGCATACCTGCTGCAAGTTCAGTGGCAAATGTAGGCCCAGACAGCACCGCTAGCGGAACCTCTTCACCTAGTGCCTCTGTTGCCACATCTTGCAATAAGCGACCAGTTTCTGGCTCTAACCCTTTGGTTGCCCAACAAACTCGTGAATCTTCGCGTAAAAACGGTTTCACTTGGCGTAGCACCGTACCAAACACATGGCTTGGCACAACCACTAATAAGTCGCGGCTGGCTTGTACCGCAGCTTTAAGATCTGCGGTAACAATCAAAGAGTCAGGAAAAGCAACGCCAGGAAGAAACGCTTCATTTGCTCGATCAATTTCTAGCTGTGCCATATGTTCAGGCTCATGGCCCCATAACACAACATTTGCACCATTACGGGCAAGAGAAATGGCCAAAGCGGTACCGTATGAGCCAGCACCTAAAACAGTCATGGCAATCGGTGAATCTGCGTTTGTATTCATCTTGGTCACACTATTTAATTAAATTATGCGTCAGCTTCTGTATTTGCTTCTGCTTGGCTTTGTAGGTAGTTCATAAACAATGCATCAAAGTTAACTGGTGCAAGGTTTAGTTGAGGGAACGTACCTTTAACCACTAGGCTTGAAATTGTTTCACGCGCATATGGGAATAGGATATTTGGACAGAATGCACCTAGACAATGTGCAAGCTGTGGAGCTTCCATACCTAGAGCTGTGAAAATACCGCCCTGCTGAACTTCACATAGGAACGCGTTATCACCTTCGTTCTGTACAGTTACAGTAAGACGTAGCACAACTTCGTATACGCCTTCACCTAGCTCACGGCTTTGAGTATCTAGGTCTAGTTTAACTTCAGGATTCCACTCTTTTTGGAATACGTCTGGAGAGTTTGGCGCTTCAAAAGACACGTCTTTTAGGAAGATACGTTGAATTTGGAAGTTTTGTTGTGCATCGTTGTTTGCAGCTTCTGCCATGGTGGAAATCCTTCTTTTTATCTGATCCTGTCAAACCAGGGAAAATATACATGCAACTGCGGTATCCCACCGTCGCTTAATCTTTGTTTTAATTACTTCTTGCTCTTACCGCGAACCAAAGGAAGATTCGCTTCATTCCAAGAGATTAGACCATCTTTTAGCAAGTTTACTTTGGTAAAACCGGCTTTATGTAACAGGTTCGCACTCTCTTGTGCTGTTTGACCTGTCTTGCATACAACTACAATTGGGGCGTCTTTGTAGTTTTCAAGGTTTGCAAAATTCTGATCTTTGATCTGGCTCGGTAAAATGTGAACAGAACCCGCAATATGGCCCTTACGAAACTCTTCTTGCGAACGAATATCGACAAAAACACCCTCTTCGCGGTTAACCAACAAAGTGGCGTCATTGGCAGTCACTACTTGGTAGCCTGCTGTTTTTTGTTTTACTAATGAGGCAATGATTGCCACAACCAGACCAATCCAAACTATAGATAGCATTGAGTGGCTTGATACAAATTCCATAAATTGTTGCATGTTTATCGCTCTGCTTAAGTCTGACCGTTCGCAATAACAGTCAAGGGGTACATAATAAAAGACGATCGAGTATACCCATCAACATCGGCTTGTACAGATTTCCCCACCGATTCTGAGCGCTCTCTCTCGCATCCTACAGCCAGTATAAAAGCGAAATTCGCTGTCACCTATTACTAAAATAGAAAAAAACTGTGATTTAAGACTTACACTTCTTGTCATAAATGAATATATTTTGCATTGAAAGATAACATTCCGTTGACAGGTTTGTTTGATCTTAAGCTACAGTTTTGTTCCAATTCTGTAGTAAAATTACGTCAACAACGATAGCAATTGCCTTAGTTTTGCTTTTGACTCAGAAAGTTAAGGCAATTGATATGAATTTTCATTTACTGTACGAGGGGACAGAACATGTCTGCTAAAAAGCCACTGGCTCTTGTAATCCTAGATGGTTGGGGTTACCGCGAAGATGCTGCAAACAATGCAATCGCTAATGCAAATACACCAGTAATGGACAGCCTAATGGCTAACGAAGCTCATACTCTGATCTCTGCATCAGGTATGGATGTTGGTCTTCCTGACGGTCAAATGGGTAACTCAGAAGTAGGTCACACTAATATTGGTGCAGGCCGTGTGGTTTACCAAGACCTAACTCGTATTACTAAAGCTATCTCTGATGGTGAGTTTTTCGAAAACGACGTTCTTGTTGCTGCGATGGATGCGGCAATCAAAGAAGGTAAAGCAGTTCACATCATGGGCCTAATGTCACCAGGTGGTGTACATAGCCATGAAGATCACATCAAAGCTGCGGTTGAAATGGCAGCTAAACGTGGTGCAGAGAAAATTTACCTACACTGCTTCCTAGATGGTCGTGATACTCCACCACGTAGTGCACAACACTCTCTAGAGCGTTTCCAAGAGCTATTTGCAAAACTAGGCAAAGGCCGTGTTGCATCACTTGTTGGTCGTTACTATGCAATGGACCGTGACAACAACTGGGATCGTGTAGAACAAGCATACGATCTACTAACCGCAGCACAAGGCGAGTTTACAGCTGAGAGCGCAGTTGCAGGTCTAGAAGCGGCTTACGCTCGTAACGAAAACGATGAATTTGTAAAAGCAACGGTTATCCGCGCTGAAGGTCAAGAAGACGCTGCAATGCAAGATGGTGATGCGGTAATCTTTATGAACTACCGTGCTGACCGTGCTCGTCAAATTACTCGTGCATTTGAAGCTGGTTTTGAAAGCTTTGCTCGTAAGCAATTCCCACAACTTGCTGATTTCGTAATGTTGACGCAGTATGCTGCAGATATCGAGCTATCAACAGCATTCCCACCAGCAAGCCTAGAAAATACTCTAGGTGAGTGGCTATCTAAGAAAGGCAAAAAGCAGCTACGTATCTCTGAAACAGAGAAATATGCTCACGTAACTTTCTTCTTCAATGGCGGTGTTGAGAACGAATTTGATGGCGAATCACGTCAGTTAGTTGCTTCTCCTAAAGTAGCAACATATGACCTACAACCAGAAATGAGTTCTCCAGAGCTAACAGACAAACTGGTTGCTGCAATTAAAGGCGGCGAGTTTGACGTTATCATCTGTAACTACCCTAACGGTGACATGGTTGGTCACACAGGTATTTATGATGCAGCGGTTAAAGCGTGTGAAGCTCTTGATGGTTGTATCGGCCGTGTAGTTGAAGCAATCCGTGAAGTTAACGGTCAGCTACTGATCACTGCAGACCACGGTAATGCTGAAATGATGATTAACCCAGAAACGGGTGAAATCCACACAGCACATACTAACCTTCCAGTACCATTAATCTATGTTGGTGATAAGTCTCTAACATTAAAAGATAACGGTAAGCTATCAGACCTTGCGCCAACTATGCTTGCACTGTCTGATATGGAAATCCCTTCAGAGATGTCTGGTCAGGTGCTGTTTGATCTGAAATAATCTCCTTCATGCGAGATATGATTAAACACCTCAACCAAACTATCCGCGCCGGTGCTTTATGCACTGGCGCTTTGCTATGTCTTGCATTTGTAACGCCAAGTTATGCCACTAGCCCAAACCAGCTTGATAGCGTGAAACAGGAAATTGCACGCCAGAAAAGTCAGCTGGCTAAAAAGCAACAAGAGTTTGCTGCCTTGCAAAAGGAACTTCGCCAACATGAGCTAGGTATCGGTAAAACCGCGAAGCAAATACATCAGGCACAAGCACAACTGGAAACCCTAAAGCGCTCTATTGCTCAATTAGAATCGGAGCAAAAGAAGCTAGAAGCCGAACAGAAAAAGCAACAGCAACAGCTAAAAGCTTTACTGGATGCTCAGTACCGACAGGGTAAAAACAGTGAAATCGCCAACTTATTAAGTGGTGAAAACTCATCAACCTTAGATCGAATGACAGCCTATGCTGAAACTTTCAGCTTAGCGCAGACCAAAGCTCTAGAAAATCTAGAAGTCACCAATACCGAGCTACAGATGAAGTTGCATCAGCTTTCAACACAGCGCGAACAACAACGTGCTATGTTAAGCCAACTGCAACAAGAAAAGGCCGAGCTTGATAGTCAACAAAAAGCCCGAGAAAAAACCTTAGCAGGTATTAAAGGTAAAATTCGCACTAGCAACGACTACATCAACGATTTAAAAGCTAACGAGCGGCGAATGTTAGCTGCCATCGCAAAAGCCAAAGCAGAGGCAGAAGCGAGAGCTCGGGCTGAAGCTGCCGCGAAAAAAGCAGCTGAAGCGGCCAAACGCCTACCTATGAATGGCTTAAGTAGTAGTAAAGGTAAATTACCTTGGCCTGTTCGTGGCAGTGTTATTCACAATTATGGTGACCGTCAACAAGGTGAACTACGCTGGAAAGGTATGGTGATTGCTAAGCCTGTAGGTAGCCAAGTGACAGCAATAAGCTCAGGTCGCGTAGTTTTTGCCGACTGGCTACGTGGTTATGGTCTGATGATCGTAATCGAACACGGCAAAGGTGATATGAGTATCTATGGTTATAACCAGACCTTACTTAAGAAAGTAGGTGATCCTGTCTCGGCGGGTGAACCTATTGCACTGGTTGGTGATAGTGGTGGCCAAGATCGATCTGGATTGTATTTCGAGATCCGTCGTAAAGGATCACCCGTTAACCCAAGAAGTTGGCTGAAATAAAGACTAAAAAACCCCGTTACTCTAGCGGGGTTTCTTTTTATTGCAATCAATATTAACCAAGTAGTTACTGATGTTCTTGCTGCTGTGAATTGTAGTATTCGCGTAACTGTTCAACCCGTTCCCGCCCTTTTTCTGTTGCCAGTGGTCGCACAATATTTAGCATTTGAATCACACCATGGTAAATCACCTTTTTAGTAATTTTTGCACCTGGAGCTTGTGTGGTCTGATAGCTAATCCAACTTGAGGCAACAAGCTTTAAGGTATCAGCAAGAGCTTGTAGGTCTTCATCATTGAGATTAACTAATCCCATTTGACGAAAATTTTGCATTAGTCGGGCAATATTATAGTGAAGTTGCTCTTGAGCGGTTAAATACTTAACTTGTAGCACTTCATCTCGACGTAGGATATCGGGTAAGTTGGCATAGAAAAAACGATAACGCCACATTAAAAAAAATACGCCATCGAGGTAGCCTAATAAGCCATCAGAGGATTCATCCATATTCTGCGGCTGAAAGCGCACACTGAGCTCTTGAGCATATTCATCGAAAATACAGTGTATAATCTCTTCTTTATTACGAAAATGATAATAGAGATTACCTGGGCTAATTCCTAAATGGGCGGCGATATGGTTAGTCGTAACATTTGACTCACCTTGCTCATTAAAGAGCTCACGCGAAGCCAAAATAATTCGATCTCGTGTTTTCATTATGACAGACTTCCTTCGCCCATTAATTGATACATAATGGTATCATAGATAACAGCGAATATTTACAATAGTAGCGGTAAGCTAAGGTTCAAGAATCTCATTTTACTATTAAAAGCGCTATAACCTTAGAGCACCGATTTACTCAATACCACTAATACAGATACGGCCTTTATGTTAGATCACTACGATAAACAAGCTTATCACCCACAATTTTCTTGGCACTTTCTTCATCCAAAATATTGGGGAACTTGGCTAGCTGTATTTTTTTCAGCGCTATTTTGTTTACTGCCCCATAATGCACGTCGTGCTTTAGCAACCCTCTTTGCTAAACAAGCCATTAAAATTAAAAAAGGGGCCAATCTTCGAGCAAGAGTAAATTTAGCCCTTTGCTTCCCAGACAAAACAGAGGCTGAACGTGAAGAGATTTTACTGCAGAACCTAATTACTGCGGGCTCTTTCTTGTTGGGCTTTGCAGCATTAAGTATGCGCAACCGCCAATGGTTAGAAGATCATACCGTCATTCGAGGTATGGACAACCTTACTTCACTAACCGAGCAAGGACAGAGTGTTATTTTGCTAGTGCCTCATACATGGGCAATCGATATTCCTGCTGTGTTACTTGCTTCCCGTGGCCTTCCTGTTTCTGCAATGGCAAAAAAACAGAAAAATGAAGTCTCTGACTGGCTCATGCACAAACAACGTGTACAGTACGGTGGTCGAGTTTATGAACGCAGTGGTGGCATTAAGCCATTTATTAAATCGATTCGTGAAGGTTACTTAGGTTACTACCTTCCTGACGAGGATTTAGGCCCAGAACACAGTGTTTTTGTTGATTTTTTTGCAACTAAAAAAGCCACTATGTCCGGCCTTGGTCGTGTCGCAAAACTAAGTCGAGCTAAGATTGTTCCGCTGTTTTCTATGTATAACAGTGAGACGGGGAATTATGAATTAGATTTTTACCCTGCACTGCCATTTCCAACTGACAGTGAAGAACAAGATGCCCGAATGATGAATGAATGTATTGAACAGTACGTAACCGAACGTCCTGAGCAGTACATGTGGATTTTACGCCTCCTAAAAACACGCCCAGAGGGTGAGTGCAATCCTTATCATAAACAGTGATGGACCTAATGAAAGATAGAGTATTTTCGTTTTTTATCTTATTGCCTTTTATTTGGCTCTCAACAGGAATGTTGATCCTAAAAAATGGCGATAAGACTATGGTCGCAATGATTATTATTTCAATTATTGCAACAGTCTGCCGATATGGCTTAACCAGTATTAAACAAAATCTATCGAACAAAATGTTATGGCTTGTCATTGCCATCGCAGCTTACACTCTGTTTTCCTATGCTTATCATGGACTGAGTTCTAGAGAGCTAAGGGCAATTATCGGCTCGTTACTTTTCTTATTGTTTTTACCAACACAGTTAATTACGCAAAACCGTTTAATTGGGTTAGTCGTTTTAGGTTCCATTGTTAGTTCATTATATGCTTGGTATTACGGGATTTATTTGGGGCTAGGTCGTTCATGGCCAATGAACCCTATTCCATACAGCACATTAATTGTCTCTTTTGCAATAATGTCACTGAGTTTTGCACTAGCATCAACCGATAAAAGAGTTAAGGTTATCACTACAGTCTGCTTTAGTTTTAGTTGCCTTGCTCTTATCATTGGTGAAAGCCGCGGCCTATGGTTGGCTCTTGCGTTAACACTTTTCACCTTCGCAATATATAGCATGATACGTTTTTACCAACCTAAATACTGGCTGTATATTATGGGCCTAGTAATACTGATTGGATCTATGGGTATCGTCTTAAAACCTCAACTAGAAGCTAGATGGCAGCAGACTGAACAAGAGTACCAAGCTATTCAAAATGGAAATATGTGTACCTCTATCGGCTTAAGACTACAAATGTGGCAGGCTGCATCTATATTAGTGGAAGATGATCCTATTTTAGGCACTGGAGATGCTCATATCCAAAAATTAGATGAACTCTATCATCAAGGCCGTATCGAAAAATGCTTATATCAATATCAGCCTGCGCACTATCACAACCAGTATCTAGATAGATTTGTAAAAAATGGCGTGATAGGTTTAATCCTACTTTTAGCGCTATTACTTTGCCCAATAACACAAATAAAAAAACTAAATAATACTAAACAATACATATTACTCGGGATTATCACTGTATATATCAGTGCCTCCTTAACGGATGTACCGCTTAATCACGGACAGACTTTATTTATGTATTTCTTTTATATTTTTGGTGCTTGTTGTTACTCTCAAGATGCCCAAAGAGAACTCAATCCATGATCGATATTTTTGTTATCAATATCCCCTCTTCCGTGGAGCGTAAAGAAAATATTACCCAACAGTTGGTAAAATTAAATCTAGATTTTAAGCTGTTTGAAGCGGTAAATGGACATAAAGATTCATCGCCACTGTTTAATCTCTATGATGAAGCGTTAAGCCAACAATACCGTGGGAAATCGCTTAGTAAAGGACAATTAGGATGCTATGCCAGCCACTATTTATTGTGGCAGAAATGTGTCGAGATAAATAAGCCTATCATCATTCTGGAAGATGATGCTCTTATCTATTCAGAACCATTCTTAGATATTGTTGAAAATGCGAGTAAATTAGCAGAACACTTCGAATGTATTCGTCTTTTTGATAATAAGCGCAAAACATTTAGACATGCCAAAGAATACCCATTACCTCATACAGCAGTCCACAAGTTTAGTAAGGGGCACATGAGCGCTACAGGATATTTTTTAACTCCAACAGGAGCAAAAAAATTTCTTGCACACTCTCAAGCTTGGTATCTTGCAGTTGATATCTATATGGATCGATTTTGGATTAATGATGTCAATGTTCACGGCACCGTTCCTGCTTGCTTAAGTAATGACCCTAAATTTGACTCCGATATTGGTTATGGAGCCAAACCTAAACGAGATCTATATTGTCGTTTAAAACGCGAAGTTTTCAATTTGGCGGAGCTTTTTCGCCGCGAATATCATAATGCTTGCTACAGAATTCGAATGAAGAGAAAACCATAACGATGAAAATTTTAATTGCCAGTTCTTACAAACACGCATGGAACAGTGTGCGACCTGAAGCAGAAATGTTTATTGAGATGGTCAAACAAGGTCATGAAGTAACGATTGCGACTCAAGGCGATGCAGACTATGTTGCTCGCTTTCGCGATTGTGGGGTAAAAGTTATTGATTGCTATCCAAGCAAAAAAATCTGCCTCAAAACAATTAAAATGCTGCATCATGAATTAAAAGATGGCAATTATGACATCTGTTATGGTTTTAACTCAAAAACCATTCCAAATCTGGCTTTTGCATCTATTGGTACCAAAGCAAAGTTAGTCACCTATCGCGGTACAACAGGTGGTTTATATCGTCACGACCCAAGCGCTTACCTCACCCACTTACACCCAAAAGTCAAAGGGGTTGTTTGTGTATCAAATGCAGTGCGTGATGATGTGCGCAAACATGTTTGGCACAATAAAGATCAAGTAGTTACAATTTATAAAGGTCATCAACTAGCTTGGTATCAAGTACCTCAAACTGAACGTTCCGAATTTGGTTTAACCGATGACCATATCATCGCAGTATGTGCAGCTCATGTTCGACCAAGTAAAGGTATCTCAGTACTTATTGAAGCCACTCATCATATCAATAACCCTAATTTTCATCTTTTATTAGTTGGCAGTGGTTTTGAGCCTCATTTTGATGAAATAAAACAAAGCCCTATGGCTGAGCGAATTCATCTCGTTGGCCATCGTCAAGATGTACCGTCAATTATGGCAATGGCTGATTTTCAGGTTCAACCATCCATTAGCGGTGAAGGCTTACCACGAACAATCGTGGAGGCTATGGCAAACGGTACAACATCAGTAGTAACAACAACTGGAGGTTCGCCAGAATTGGTTGATGATGGTCAAACTGGATTTGTGGTGCCAACAGGTGATGCAAAAGCGTTTGCTGAAGCGATGAATAAACTGATTCATGATAGATCTAAGATCGAACAATTTAGTATCGCTGCTAAAGAAAAATTAGACCGAGAATTTAATGCTGCAATGACAGTTAAACATCATATTGAATTTTTCGAGCTGCTACTCAAAAAGTAATAATCAAGTAAGGATATAAGATGAAAAAGTTAGTGGTCGACTTAGATGGCACCATCACCTTAGCTAATACCAATGATTACGCAAATGTAGCACCTAATTTAGCAGTCATAAAACAATTACGTCACTATAAAGAGATTGGCTTTACTATTACTATTAGCACAGCAAGAAACATGCGAACTTATCAAGGTAATGTCGGTATGATTAATATTCATACTCTACCAATCATTACTCAATGGCTAGATAAACATCAGGTACCTTATGATGAGATTTTAGTTGGCAAACCATGGTGTGGACATGATGGTTTTTACATTGATGATCGTGCGATTCGTCCATCAGAATTTTCATCTATGACATTAGATGAAATTAATACGCTATTGGAAAAGGAAAAAGCATGTTTCTGATCATGTCAGCGGCTTATATTACTTCAGAGCTAGAATCCGAATTTGGTACCATACCGCCCTCTTTTCTGCCGCTTGGTAATCGTCGCTTATTTCAACACCAAATAAAACTAGCGCCTAAGGGAGCTAACGTTTACCTGAGTATCCCTGAAACCTATCGCGTGAGCGAATATGATACTAACTGGTTAAAAATCAATAATGTAAATCTACTTCGCATCCCTGAAGGTCTATCTTTAGGGGCTTCATTGATGTCTGCATTAGCCTTGTCTGATTTAGCATCAGAAACACCACTACACATATTATTTGGCGATACATTACTAACAGAACTTCCTTCAGGAAATGATCTTGTCACTATTTCACAAGTTGAAAATAGCTATGACTGGGCGATGGTCACACATGATCACTCTTATTGGCTGAATACAGCAGAAGATCGAGAGCAGCTTAATTCAAATAATGTAGTTTGCGGTTATTTTAAATTTAATCAGCCACGACACTTAGTTAAAGCACTCACCATGGCTCATTGGGACTTTATCCAAAGTCTTAATTATTACCATGAAAAGCACCAATTAAACGCAGTTGAAACCCAAGAATGGCTCGATTTTGGTCACCTTAATACCTATTACAGCTCTAAGGCTAAATTCACAACACAACGAGCATTTAACCAGTTAAAAATAAACGACAAATGGATTCAGAAATCCAGTGTTAAAAATAATAAAATTGCAGCTGAAGCAAACTGGTTTGCTACTGTTCCAGCTCCATTGCGGATTTACCTACCTCAGTACTTAGGTTCAAGTGAAGTGGGCAATACACTCTCCTACCGACTAGAATATTTGTACAATACAGCCTTAAATGAGCTTTATGTTTTCTCTGACTTACCCGAATTGGTATGGCAACGAATTTTAACCAGTTGTCTTGAGTTTATTGATGAGTGCAGAATGCACCAAGCAGTAGACGACAGCCATACAAATCAATTACAAGATTTATTTGGCAATAAGACCCACCAAAGGCTCAATGAATACTGTCAGTCCATTCAGGTACAATTGAATACACCATGGACATATAACGGCAACCTTTCCGCCTCTTTTTCAGACTTATTGGCTAAAAGTGAGCAGTACTTACCAACAGAAAATCAACTAGGTACAGTGATGCATGGCGATTTTTGCTTTAGTAATATCTTGTATGATTTTCGCAGTAATAAAGTAAAAACGATTGATCCTCGAGGTATTGATTTACAAGGTAATCTAACCATTTTTGGTGATACACGTTATGATCTAGCCAAACTAAGTCACTCAATATTAGGACTCTATGACTGGATTATTGCTGGTTATTATCAAGTTGATATCGACTATACTAACCATCATATTCAATTTGATATTCAGCCATCTGGCGGCATTGCTGCAATTCAAACATTATTCATTGAAATGATTGCCGAGCGTTATCAACTATCTGCTAATGCTTTATATGCGATGCAAATTCAACTTTTTCTTTCAATGCTGCCTTTGCATGCTGATGATCCTAAGCGCCAACAAGCTCTTATGGCTAATGCATTTCGCCTATATTTACTGATAAAGGATTCAACATCATGATTGTTATTCCAATGGCAGGGTTAAGTTCTCGTTTTTATAAAGCAGGTTATACTCAACCTAAATATATGCTTCAGGCCCACGGGAAAACATTATTTGACCATGCCCTCAATAGTTTTGAGCAATATTTTGCAACAGAGCCATTTTTGTTTATCGTGCGAGATATCGACGGTACGGTAGATTTTGTTAAACAGTCAGTCGAAAAACTGGGAATCCAACAAAGTCATATTTATGTTTTGCAGGAACCCACTCGAGGCCAAGCAGAAACCGTCTATTTAGGCTTAAACTCAGTGCCTGAGTATCAAGGTTCTATCACGATTTTTAATATTGATACTTTTCGTCCTAATTTCCATTACCCAGAAGAACTTAAGCTATGGGATGGATATTTAGAAGTATTTCAAGGTGAAGGTGATAACTGGTCATTTGCAAAAGCAGAATCTCCATTATCAACAAAAGTCATTAAAACAGCGGAAAAAGAACCTATTTCTGACTTATGCAGTACAGGGTTGTATTACTTTTCAGATAGCGCATTTTTTATTGAAAGTTACCAACAATATATACAGCAACCAGTAGAAACATGGGCGAAAGGCGAACTTTATATTGCGCCCTTATACAACTATTTAATTCAGCAAAACAAAAATATTCACTACCATTTGATTCAGCGTGATGATGTTATTTTTTGTGGCGTACCAGATGAATACACAGCATTTTTGGAGACATCCTTTTGAGGCAACAAACATTTGAACAGATCTCCGTGGTCGTACAAGGCCCCGTTCAAAATTACCAAGGGCGAACCCATCATGAAGAAGGGATAACTCAGCGTTGCCTAGAAAGTATTAGAACACATTTACCCGGTGCGAAAATCATCCTATCAACCTGGCCGGATCAAGATTTAACGGGGTTAAGCTATGACCAACTTGTGATTAGCCAAGATCCTGGTGTTAATTTAGTTGATGGTTTGCCGCAATTTCCAAAAAATTATGATCGCCAATTAGTATCAACACAAGCGGGTCTTGCACAAGTAACAACCCCTTATGCAATCAAACTGCGTTCAGATAACTATCTAATTGGTAATGATTTTGTTTCAATTCAACAAACATTTTCAAAATACGAAAGCGATCAGAAACTTTTTAATGAAAAAGTAGTGATTAACTCAAACCTATTTCGTCGAACTTCGCATGGACGAACGGTTTTAATGAGCCCTAGTGATTTCTTTTATTTTGGAACAACAGAGGATCTAAAGAAAATTTGGCAGCTTCCTTTAATTGCAGAACAACCTATAGCTGAAGAAATGATTACAATAATGAAATCAGCTTCCATAACAAGTTGCACTCTTGAAGCTGAACAATTTTATTGTCAAATATGGCTTAAAGCATTAAATCCTAAAACCAAAGTAATGCAGCATCGCTTTGATTACACCCAAAAAGATATTATTGCGTGGGAGCGGTTTCTAGCAAGTAATATTATCATTGCAGATCCTGAAACAATGGGTCTTGGATTACGAAAGATATCCAAACGAAAACTAAAACGAGCAAATGAATTTAGTCATATCGATTGGCTCAAACTTTATAAAAAATATTGCGATCACTCGATCACTATCCCTAAAAATTATCACCAATGGTTACTAGAGATTCGTCGAGCCTTTAAATTACCACTAAGTAACTTATCATCTAGATTTAAACACAGATAAAACAAAGGCATGGGATTAATTCCATGCCTAATTTTTCTAACTTCGGTCGTTTTCTAACAACCATAAACCAACGTATTTATTAAAGTTCACCTGCGCATAGGTCATCGCAACGATAAATCCAACACTGCCATCTAGGAAGCCGCGGCGAATGATATAAATATGGAAAAATGTCCATATCGCACGGAGTAAAGCCAGTACTAAACCGTGAGACTTTTTCCCTTTGCGATGATACTTCTGTGAACCAAGCCATGCATATTGTGCGGCTTTATCAAGACCATGCCCATAATCTCGATGCGTGTAATGCAGCAATAATCCCTTTAATGTTCCGATATCACCTGTGGCAGGAATAACCGTTTCGTGCACTTCATCTAAAGTATATTTTGCCCCTTCGCGCTTAAATAAACGCAATACTGAACGAGCACTACGACCATACTTTAATGTTGTTCCATATAAAGTTACGCCCCAAGGTAGGCGATAAGCCGTTTCTTGGATCGACTGTTGTGATAATAATTGAATCAATGCTTGCTTCATCTCATCATCAAGAGCTTCATCTGCATCAATAGATAAAACCCAATCACAACTTGCCTTATCTAACGCTCGTTGCTTTTGCTTACCAAATCCTGGCCAATCGGTAGTCGTAATGTCATCGGTATAACGGCGGCAAATTTCGACCGTATCATCGGTAGAACCACTATCTAGCACAATAATTTCATCAGCAATATCAGCCACTGAACGTAAACAAACCTCAACACGATCTGCTTCATTTTTGGTGATTAAAATGACTGATAATGTATGTTTTTTTTCCACTATATCCCCCAAAAATGTAATTTTTTACGCATTTTGAATTCACGAATCATATTTAATGGCTTATTTTTTAATCCTACTAGCCCTGATTCTATCATCTCATCAGCAGCGGCTAATACTCGCTCACTTGATTTACCATCATAGTAAGGATGAATCATCTGACAATATTGCTCTATTTCTGCCATTAATTCGGGCGGTCGAGTTAAAGCTTGTGTTAATGCATCTTCAACTAAGTTAGCTTGCTCAATATTGATTAAGTGAGGCTTTGGCGATTGATTTCGAAAAGTCACTACAGGCTTTCGCTGCAATAAAAACATCAATAGAACCGAAGAAGTATCACATAACATAACATCAGCTGCTTGCAACAGAGGAATAACATTATCAGTTTCGACAAAGGTCAAATTAGGGCCTTGTAGTGCCTTATATTGTTCCACAATGGCAGAGTCCATCTTCGGATGAAATTGAATCAGCCAACGCCATTTACCCGACTGAGACAGCCGTTTAATTGTTTCAATAAGATGTGGCGCACACGTCAGATTTCGGGAAAATGTTGAACACATTAAAATCGTAGGTCGCTCATCTTTCTTATCAAGATAAGGATTATCATGGCTCGGTTGAAACAGAGGATCCATCATCGGCCAGCCCGTTTGCTTCACTTTGAAAAAACCATACTCTTTGGCTAATTGTTCAAATCGTAATGTCGTGTTTGGGCCTTGAGTACAGTAGAGATCAAAACATCCTCGAATTTCATAATGATCTTCACGCCCTCGACGATTCATTTTTCCGGCATCAAAGCCATGAAAAACGCCAACTTTAATACCTGGAACAAAGCGAGGAACTACATTTCCAGGAACAAAGACAGCATCAGGTTGCCACGCTTTAACCTCCGCTATCGTATTTAGACGGCGCTCATTGGGAAGAAGGAAATTGGCATCAACCTCTTTTCCCTCTAAGAACCAACATACTTCACCACCTCGATGCAAAATAGCTTCTTGCAATGGTCGCAAAATGGCATAGGAATAGTTTTGAGCGATATACATTAAATATCGTTTGGCCATAGCAGCATTAACCTGATGTTATTAATGGACATTAAGAGAGGTATTCTACCTTAACTCCGTGATTTTTTTGTTAGCGCAATAGGGATTCTGTACCAATACCATCATATTGCAGATTAAGTTCGTTATAATAACGCCTAACGACATGAAAAATGATGATAACTTTATGCTATTTCGCCTGCTATATTCCCTATTATTAGCTTGTGCTGCACCTTTTTTATTGTACTCGCTGTATAAAAAGAAGCCTGGAAAACCACAAATTGGATCTCGCTGGCGTGAACATTTTGGTATTACACCTAAGATAAACGCAACCGCCCCTATCTGGCTTCACACCGTATCTGTCGGTGAATCGATTGCCGCTATTCCTGTTATAAAAGCACTTAAGCAGGCCTATCCTAATAAGACGATTATTGTTACCACAACCACAACGACAGGTGCTGAGCAAATCGCAAAATTAGGTAATTTGGTGGAGCACCGCTATATGCCGATTGATTTTTCCTGTTGTGTACAGCGCTTTATCAACACTATTGAGCCTTGTGCCTTGCTTATCATGGAAACTGAGCTGTGGCCCAATACGTTAGCAACGGTTGCTACAGCTAATATTCCAATTACTGTTATTAACGCACGTTTATCAGAGCGTTCAGCACAACGATATCAACAATTCTCTTGGTTATTTGCCCACATTGGCCCTTACTTAAATCACGTATTATGTCTTCATCAAGATGATGCCAACCGCTTTATTCAATTGGGTATAGACCGAGATAAAGTTGCTGTCACAGGTTCAGTAAAGTTTGATATAGAAATTAACTCTCAGGTTCGACAACAAGCTCAACAATTACGCCAACTACTGGGGATGGAACGACCAATCTGGATTGCCGCAAGTACTCATAAAGGCGAAGATGAGCAACTTCTGGCCGCCTTTAAAACCATAAAACAAAACATCCCTAATGCCTTACTGATTTTAGTCCCTCGTCATCCAGAACGTTTTGATTCTGTTTTCACACTATGTCAGCAATACGGTTTTGTCACCCAAAGAAGAACGCAAGATCATAATGGCTTGCTAAATAGTGATGTGTATCTTGGTGATACTATGGGTGAAATGTTGACGCTTATGGGTGCCGCTGATGTGGTCTTTATGGCTGGCAGTCTCATTGGGGATGCAGTCGGTGGACATAATATGCTGGAGCCAGCAGCCCTTGCTAAACCTATTTTGACAGGGCCAAGTTTTTATAACTTTACAGATATTTCAGAGCAATTAGAACACGCTAATGGATTGATCATCTGTCAAAATAGTGAAGAGATCAGTCATAATATATGTCAGCTGTTAAGCCAAAAAGATCTTCAACAGCAGATGGGGCAAGCAGCCTTACATGTTGTAAAATCAAACCAAGGTGCCGTTGCAAACACCGTTGCAGCTATTGCTCCTTATTGCCATTAACCATGATAACCTTGCAATAACCACTGCCAGTTATCCTCGTTAAATAAGATCCCTCGCTTGCCTTGCTCTTTAATAAAAGAACGATGCAAGCGAGCCAGATTTTTTTCCTGCCAGTTCGCACCTTCTAGGCGATAACATTTATCAAAATCAATAATCCATACGGTCTTATGATCGTCGAGTAAAATATTATGGCAGTTAAGATCTGTATGGCACACGCCAGCATCGTGCATTCGCTTAATCATGGCGCCGACATCAAACCAAACCTGCTGAGATAGTGTTTCTTGGCCAAGAATTCCAACCAAGTCTCGACTATTTGCGATCTTTTCAACCAATATATCCGCTTGATAACGAAACCACCCCAAGCGAACAGCTCGAGCAGCTACTGGTTTAGGTACATTCACTTGATGTGCAATCAGATGGTTCAATAACGAAAATTCTGCCACACTACGAGTCTTATCCCAGCATGAAAACAGATAACTGTCTGCCACTAATTTCCCAAACAAACCACCACGACGATAATGGCGCAGTGCCATAGCCAATTTTTCACCTTGGACAAACCATGTTGTACCGCGACCTTGTGCACTGCCAATGATCTTATTCTGTTGTTGCCAAAACTCTGATGAAAATGCCATTTCTGGGGTTTCAGTTAATAATTCAGGGTTGTAACAGATATATTGCTGTTTCGTTTGTATGATTTGCACAAGTTATCTCCATCAATGGCAATCAGAGTATTTTACAATCAGTTCATCGAACTGCATAATTTGTGTTAATTCATCTGTTGAGAACCGATTTATGGCGTTATTTTCTGCCCAACCACAGTCTATTTGTATCTTAAGACTTTCAGCTATTGGCGATGTTTGTCATGCCATTTCCGTGGTACAAGCAATTCAAAAGCACTGGCCAAAGACAAAAATCACTTGGGTGTGCGGTAAAATTGAAGCCCAATTAATTGGTGATTTACCTAATATCCGTGTTGTCATTTTTGATAAAAAAGCGGGTTATAAAGGCATGAAATCAGTTTGGCAGCAACTAAAGTCGGAACGTTTTGACGCCTTACTTGATATGCAAGTGGCATTGCGTGCCAGCGCGCTATCTTTAGGCATTAAAGCAAAATATCGTATTGGTTTTAGTAAAAATAGAACAAAAGAAGGTCAATGGTGGTTTACCAATCGCCATCTACCAGATACACAAAGCTTTCATGTTCTAGATAATTTTGCCGATTTTGCTCGCTATCTTGGCGTACCATTTACAACACCAAGCTGGCATATACCGCAAAGCAAAGATGATATTCAATTTGCTCAAGCACATATACAACAACCAACACTGATCATATCACCTGCAGCAAGTAAAGATGAACGTAACTGGTTAACAGAGCGTTATGCTGCGATTGCCGATTATGCACAAGAGAAACAGCTACAGGTGATTTTATGTGGCTCTCCTGCAGCAAGAGAGGTGAAATTAGGCGAAGATATCTGTGCTTTATGCAATCACAAGCCTCTGAACCTCATTGGTAAAACAAGCTTAAAACAACTCACAGCTTTATTGGGGCAAGCGACTGTTGTTATTGCGCCAGATACTGGACCTGCTCATTTAGCAACAACTCAACTTACCCCGGTTATTGGCCTGTATGCACACAGTAACCCTCAGCGAACCGGCCCTTATAATAGCTTAGATACCGTTGTTAGTGTGTACGATCAATTTGCTCAGCAGCAATACGGAAAATCGGTAGCAGAACTGCCTTGGGGAACTCGCGTTAAGGGGGATAACCTCATGCAAGCGATCACAGTTGATGCTGTTATTGAACAACTTAATAAATTTATTTAGACATTATTTGGAAAATCACATGACCACACGCGTAATTTATCCAGGCACTTTTGATCCCATCACCAATGGTCATCTTGATCTAATTGAGCGAGCAGCAGCGATGTTCGATACGGTCATTGTCGGTGTGGCATATAATCCAACCAAAAAACCACTTTTCGATTTAGACGAACGTGTTGCACTGGCTCAGTCTGTAACTCAACATCTTCCTAATGTAGAAATTGTTGGTTTTTCAGGATTACTAGTCAATTTTGCCAAAGAACACAATGCCAATGTTTTAGTACGAGGTTTACGCGCAGTATCGGATTTTGAATACGAATTTCAATTAGCCAATATGAACCGCCGCTTGATGCCAGAGCTAGAAACCGTCTTCTTGACCCCAGCTGAAGAGAACTCATTTATATCTTCGACCATAGTTAAAGAAGTCGCGCTTCATAAGGGTGATGTGAGCCAATTTGTTCCCCAAGAAGTTAGCATACAACTATACAAAAAATTAGCATTCAAACACTAGAAATATTGAGGAATAAGAAGTAGGAACACAAGCTTCTTATTCCTAATACTGATATTATCACCATAAATTATCAGCATTAGTTAACAGTAGAGATGAAAACCCATCTTTTTTCCAATAAAAACCCCATCGCATTCATTCAGCGCATTCAATCTCATTTAGCCTGCTTTATAAAAAAATCCGTAATTTATATCAGTAAACTGCATACAAATCAGGTTGAAATTACAGCCCCTAAAAAATCGCTGATTAAAATACGATTTAAAAAATCACAACAAAACCGCGTCATAATTGATGAAAATTTTCAGGGCCACCTCACCCTTAATTTTAGTGGTAATAATAACCACGTATATATAGGTAAAAATGTTTCGTTAGATCATAGCTCTATCAACATTACCCAAAATAACAGCCGGCTAATTATTGAAGATAACGTGACTATTGGCCGCGAAAATAAAATCAGTCTAAATGATGTTGCAGCCTCACCTATGATCAAAATCGGTCGTGATTGCATGCTATCTTCTAATGTCAGTTTACGAACTTTTGATTCGCACCCGCTCTACGATTTAAACGATCAACTGCTTAACAGTGGTAAAGGAGATCTTGTTCTACAGCCCCATTGCTGGATAGGGCAAGATACTAAGATTCTAAAAGGAGTGACAATCGGGAAAGGCTCCGTGATTGGAACTGGCAGTATTGTTACAAAATCGCTCCCTAGCCATACTATTGCTGCGGGAATTCCAGCCAAAATTATCAAGCAGGGTGAATTTTACTGGGCAAGAGAACATAGTCCATTATCCCAACAACAAGGCAAGACATTATCATTTGAATAAAAAAAGGAGGCTCATCAGGCCTCCTTCTTATTTAAGCGAATCATTACTTCTGATAGTAAGCTCGATACCAATCCACAAAGGCTTTTACACCCTCTTTTACTTTCACTTCAGGTTTGTAGCCTGTTGCGTTAAATAAATCTTCTGTATCAGCATAAGTCATGTAAACATCACCCGGCTGCATATCCATAAAGTTTTTCTTCGCTTCGATGCCTAGCGCCTCTTCAAGCGCTTCGATGTAATCCATCAGTTTTACAGGACTACCATGGCCAATGTTATACACTCGATAAGGTGCTGAACTGGTCGCTGGAGAGCCTGTCTCTACTGTCCAATCTGGATTTGGTTCAGGAATCACATCTTGAATACGCATAACCCCTTCGACAATATCATCGATATAGGTAAAGTCTCGACGCATATCTCCGTGGTTATACACATCAATTTCTTTCCCTTCCATAATGGCATTAGTGAACTTAAATAGCGCCATATCGGGACGGCCCCATGGACCATATACGGTAAAGAAGCGTAGACCCGTCGTTGGAACACCGTAAAGATGAGAATAGGTATGCGCCATTAATTCATTGGATTTTTTGGTCGCAGCATAAAGCGAAATTGGGTGATCAACACTGTCTGAGGTATTAAAAGGCGTCTTGTGATTTAAGCCATATACCGAACTAGAAGAGGCATAAACCAAATGTTTAACCTTGTGATGGCGACAACCTTCTAGAATCGTTAGATGCCCCACCAAGTTACTATCGGCGTAAGCCAGAGGATTATCAATAGAATAACGAACTCCTGCTTGCGCCGCCAAATGGATCACTTTATCAAATTGCTGATCTGCAAATAACTGAGCCACGCCTTCACGATCCGCAAGATCCAATTCAATGAAAGTAAACAATGGATTAGCGGCACGCTGCAGACGCGCTTGTTTTAAAGACACATCGTAATAGTCATTAAGGTTATCAACACCAACAACCTGATGGCCTAAAGCACATAAACGCTCAGTTACTGCACTTCCAATAAAGCCCGCAGCACCGGTCACTAAATATTTCATTGCTTACTTCCTTACGAGATCATTGCTGAAATGATCAACCAATTATCAATACTGATTTGATCATAGCACTATCACCTGTTAAGAGATATCTTTAGGTAAACCACTTACCATCAATATTACTGAACCTATAGTTTGTTATTGCTGACACTGTGGGCAATAAACCGTTGCCCTCTGGCCTATTTTCACCTCGGCAAGCTCAGTACCGCACTTAGGGCACGGCAGGCCACCTTTGCCATACACTTGTAGTTCTTGAGCAAAATAGCCAGGTTTACCATCAGCATTTTTAAAATCTTTTAGCGTTGTACCACCTTGTTGAATGGCAAAAGCTAATACGGCTTTAATTTCATCCACCAGCACAGTCAATGCTTGAGGAGTTACCTCTCCAGCCGCTTTTTGAGGATGGATACCCGCCGAAAACAGTGACTCATTGGCATAGATATTACCAACACCCACCACAATGTGATTGTCCATAATAAATTGCTTTATCGCGGTGCGCTTACCCTTCGCTTTTTGCTGTAAATAATCAGCAGTGAATGCATCGGTTAACGGCTCAGGACCTAATTTCGCTAAGACATGATGTTTTGTATCAACAGGTTGCCATAACCAAGCACCAAAACGACGTGGATCGTTATAACGTAGGATTTCCCCGCTCGATAGTACCAAATCAACATGATCGTGCTTTTCAGGAGCCGTTCCAGCAGGTAAAACACGCAAACTCCCCGACATTCCCAAATGCACAATGGCACTACCAACAGGCGTATCTAACAACAAATATTTCGCTCGACGGCGTACTTTAGTAATCGGCTGTTGCTTTATTTGATTAATATCATCTGGAATTGGCCAACGTAAGCGTCCATTACGAATAACAATATCCGTTACTGTTTGATGTAAAACATGTGGGGTAATTCCTAAACGGGTTACCTCAACCTCAGGTAATTCAGGCATGAAATGACTTCCTTTTTTATTCTTTTAAGGAAATAAATACCCGTTATCGACACTAATTGCTAGCCATTTACCTTGTGGATTTTGCATTAACCAAAACTTAGGTAGTTGATAAACCGTAATGCGTGCTGGTTCATTATGACCAACTAAACCTATTTCAACCGTTTGTGGGTCTGTTAGAAGCGGCTTAAGTTTTGCCAACATCTCAGGCAGAACTTCGGTACCTTGTAATGATTGCCAGTGGTTAACGAACGTCTCAGGAGCTTGTGGTGAGCTCGGCCTGATACGCCAACCATGGGGTAATAAATCAATATCATGCTGGCGAAAACGCAATTGATTAATATGAGCGTTGGCAGGTAATAGTGAAATGATATGAGCTTGGGGAGCTTGAGGCGTACTTGTTTTGGCTAAGTGAGCCTTAATTAACTCAGGAAGTTGAATAATCGCAATAAAACTGATGACGCCGATAATCATGACATTATTCCAGCCTCGACGAGTGAGTTTCATAACGTTTCCTTACCTAATAACATTAAATAGGCGAAATAGCCTTCAAGGTGATTGGGTATAGCATAGATTTTAGATATAAAAAAACCCAGTTACTAATAACCGGGTTTTTATCAAAAAAGCAGAGAACCAATTACTTGATTTTAGCTTCTTTGTACACAACGTGCTGGCGAACTACTGGATCAAATTTCTTGATCTCAAATTTGCCTGGCATGTTACGCTTGTTTTTGTCAGTTGTGTAGAAGTGACCTGTGCCAGCAGATGATACTAGACGGATCTTCTCACGAATGCCTTTAGCCATTGCTTAGATTCCTCTTAAACGTTCTCGCCGCGAGCACGCATATCTACAAGAACAGCATCGATGCCTTTCTTGTCAATGATACGCATGCCTTTCGCAGAAAGGCGTAGTTTAACGAAGCGTTTTTCGCTTTCTACCCAGAAACGATGAGTTTGCAGGTTCGGCAGAAAACGACGCTTGGTGGCATTACGTGCGTGTGAACGGTTGTTACCCGTTACAGGACGCTTACCAGTTACTTGGCATACTCGGGACATTACTGTCTTCTCCAAATCGTTTCAGCTCGATATCAACCGTGGTCAAATATAAGTGTGAAAAAATGCTTTCACGAATAACCACAGCTATCAAAGGTCGCGCATTATACTAAGTCTAAACCTGTTGCTCAAGTCCCGAGCAGATCCTTTCTCACTTTTTTAATGAAAAATAGTGCAGATTATAGCCAACCTCGTTCAGCAAACGAGACTAACTCCCCATCACCAATGACAAAATGATCTAGGACGCGAATATCAACTAAAGCCAGTGCATCACTGATCTTTTGTGTAATTCGGCGGTCAGCTTGACTAGGTTCCGCAACGCCTGATGGGTGATTATGCGCTAAAATGGCCGCGGCTGCATTAAGTTCTAGCGATCTTTTTACAATTTCTCGCGGATATACGCTTGCACTGTCAATTGTGCCGAAAAAAAGCGCTTCTCCACAGATAACTCGATGCTGATTGTCTAAAAAAAGAACAAAAAAAACTTCTCGGTGTTGGTCGCGCAGCTTATGACTGAGGTAATTTCGGGTCTGTTGAGGAGATGATAAGACATCGAAACGTTTTAATGTCTCTTCTAAATGCCGTTCATTCATCGCAATCACGGCTTGCAGTTGAGCATATTTTGCCGGTCCTAATCCTTTATGCTGACAAAACGTTTTTTGATCGGCACTAAGCAATGCTCGTAATGAGCCAAATTCTTTTAATAAAAAATCAGCCAACTCAATGGCGTTCATTCCAGCAATTCCCGTTCGCAAAAAAATCGCCAGTAATTCGGCATCGGTTAACGCTTGAGCACCACGAGCCAATAATTTTTCTCGAGGCAAAGATTCATTGGGTAATAATTTAAGTGACATCGCTCGCTTCCTAATTGAACCAAGCAGAGGACAAGATTTACCAACGAAATTCAATATAGATCTAATGAATTGCCTCTATGGTGAGATCTTTTTCACGATCCAAGGATCTTTTGCCGATCTACCTTTCAGGAAAAACCTAACTCGGTCGAAATATACCCAAGCTAGCCGACTTTGTTGGTCGACTTTGATTTCAGCTCATGACCTCTTTCGGTTTTGGTGCTATTTTGTTGCACTTCTTAAGGCTCACAGAAACAGGCTAAATGATGCAGACATTAGCAGGAAAAAAGATTCTCTTAGGGATCAGTGGTGGTATAGCCGCGTACAAATGTGCCGAACTGACTCGTCGCTTAATTGAGCGTGGTGCTCAAGTACAGGTAGTGATGACCAAAGCGGCTAAAGAATTTATTACCCCATTAACCATGCAAGCTGTCTCAGGCAACCCCGTCTCTGACAGTCTGCTCAATCCTGCTGCTGAAGCGTCTATGGGTCATATTGAATTGGCAAAATGGGCCGATATCGTTTTACTTGCGCCAGCAACCGCAGATTTAATCGCTCGTGTCAGTGCAGGAATGGGTAATGATCTATTAACCACATTATGTCTTGCTACCGATGCACCTATTGCCGTTGCTCCTGCAATGAACCAACAGATGTATCGCAATATTGCCACGCAAGAGAACATCGCAACACTGGCTCGTCGAGGTTTTGAAATTTGGGGACCAGCTAGTGGCGAACAAGCCTGTGGTGATGTGGGCCCAGGTCGCATGTTAGAGCCGATGCAATTGGTTGAACGTATCGAACACTTCTTTGCACCAAAAGCACTAGCTGGGGTAAAAATTGCGATTACCGCAGGACCAACATGTGAAGCGATAGATCCCGTTCGTTATCTAACCAATCACAGCTCCGGTAAAATGGGCTATGCCATTGCTGAGGCTGCGGCAAAACAAGGTGCAGATGTCACCTTAATTAGCGGGCCTGTCAATCTTGCTACGCCAGCAGGGGTAAAACGCATTAATGTCTTTAGCGCTAAAGAGATGCATCAAGCTGCACTAGAGCAAGCTGTCTTACACCAAATCTTTATCGGTTGCGCCGCTGTGGCCGATTTCCGCCCAGCAGAAGTAGCTGAGCAAAAAATGAAAAAACAAGCAGATAGCGATGAGATGGTTATCCGCTTGGTGAAAAATCCAGATATTATTGCCGCTGTTGCCGCCCTTGAGCAGCAGCGTCCATTTACGGTAGGCTTTGCAGCTGAAACCCAAAATGTTGAGCAATATGCGATGGATAAGCTAAGTCGTAAAAAACTGGATCTTATCTGCGCCAACGATGTCTCAGCCCAAAATCAGGGGTTTAATAGTGACAATAATGCACTAACCCTATTTTGGCAGACAGGACAAAAAGAGTTACCTCTGTGCTCTAAAGCAGAGCTTGGCCAGCAACTTATCGCTGAAATTGCAGCCTTGTATCAACAATCAACGACATCATTGAGCTAAGAGTAAAAGCATGAAAAAAATCGACCTGAAAATTCTAGACCCACGAGTTGGTAACGAATTTCCACTGCCAGCATACGCAACTGAAGGCTCTGCTGGATTAGACCTTCGTGCTTGTTTAGATCAGGCATTAACTGTTGTACCCGGCGAAACTCACCTCGTACCAACCGGTTTAGCAATCCATATTGCCGATAACAGTTTAGCTGCCACCATTCTGCCTCGTTCTGGCCTAGGTCATAAGCATGGCATCGTATTAGGGAACTTAGTTGGTCTAATCGACTCTGACTACCAAGGTCAATTAATGGTATCAGTTTGGAACCGTGGTCAATCAACATTTACGATTGAACCTGGCGATCGCATTGCCCAATTAGTCTTTGTACCTGTAGTACAAGCTGAGTTTAACTTGGTAGAAGATTTTTCGGCAACAGACCGTGGTGAAGGTGGTTTTGGTCACTCTGGCCGTCAGTAAGCTGAGTTATTTTTCAGTTTAATCGATCAGAGCTAATACTTTCTTAACCATATAAAAGCGTGAGCAGTTAGCTTACGCTTTTTACTGATTAAGCCCCCAATATCTTGATTTGAATCTTTTCATAATTGAGGGTGATCGTTAATATGAGCGGGTTTCAAAAACTGTCGACAGGCAGTCACATAGAGAAAAGGAACGGTAATTCATGGCTGGCAACAAAAAAAATAATCGCCGCGAAGAGATCCTACAAGCATTAGCACAAATGCTGGAATCTCCTCAAGGTAGCCAACGCATTACAACAGTAAAACTGGCCGCTCAAGTCGGCTTTTCTGAGGCGGCACTGTATCGCCACTTCCCTAGTAAAGCTCGCATGTTTGAGGGGTTAATTGAGTTTATTGAAGACTCAATCACCACCCGTATTAACCGTATCCTTGATGACGAGAAAGACACCCTAAACCGCTTGCGTATGGTGTTACAACTGATTTTGGTGTTTGCAGAACGTAACCCAGGTCTGACTCGTATCATGACAGGTCACGCGTTGATGTTCGAACAAGATCGTCTTCAAGCTCGTATAAATCAGCTATTTGAACGTATTGAAACTCAACTGCGTCAGATTCTTCGAGAGCGTAAACTGCGCGAAGGTAAAGGCTTTCCGGTAGATGAAAGTATTCTTGCCGCTCAGTTATTAGGACAAGTGGAAGGCAGCTTAAACCGTTTTGTTCGTTCAAACTTTAAATACAAGCCGACCGAAAGCTTTGATGATTACTGGCAGCTACTAAGTTCACAACTTGGTTAAGAGGCTAGTAGCGAAAAACAGTAACTAAAAACAACAAGGGCTCATATTCTGAGCCCTTGTTTATTTTATTGCTTACTCAATAACTGTATTACACGCCGTATTGTTCGCGGTATGCTTGTACTGCAGCAAGGTGATCTGTCATACCTGGTTGTTCTTCCAAATAACGAACCACATCACCTAAAGAGACAATAGAGATAACGGCACAACCAAAATCGCGCTCAACTTCTTGAATCGCAGAAAGTTCACTCTTGCCTTTTTCTTGGCGATCGATAGCCACTAATACGCCTGCTAAATCCGCGCCATTAGCTTTGATGATTTCCATCGATTCACGAATTGCAGTACCGGCTGTGATCACATCATCAACCAGCATAATGCGGCCTTCTAATGGGCTACCCACTAAATTACCACCTTCACCGTGATCTTTTGCTTCTTTACGGTTAAAGCAGTAAGGCGTATCAATATCGTGTTGATCCGCTAGCGCAACTGCCGTTGTTGTTGCAATTGGAATGCCTTTATAAGCAGGACCAAATAGCACATCAAATTCAATCCCAGCATCAACTAAAGCTTCAGCGTAAAAACGGCCTAAACGAGCCAAGTCACGGCCAGTATTAAATAAGCCCGCATTAAAGAAATATGGACTCTTACGGCCAGATTTCAGTGTGAACTCACCAAACTTAAGTACGCCCTTTTCCAAAGCGAATTCGATGAACTGACGCTGATATGCTTTCATTGTGTCTCCTTAAACAACTTTCTAAATGTTACGCCAATTACGTATGGCAACACGCTGGGGTTTTGGAGATATTCCTCACTCCCATAAATTTTGCTCAAAAAAAAGCGGCTCCAATAGGAACCGCTCTACAATCAGTTAGCTAACGCTTGTTTTTGCTGGGCAATGATTTCGTTAATGCCTTCTTTGGCCAGAGCCAGCATAGCTAATAACTCTTCATGGCTAAAGGCTTCACCCTCTGCCGTACCTTGAATCTCAATCATCTTACCCTCTTCGGTCATCACCACATTCATATCGGTTTCTGCCGCAGAGTCTTCAAGATACTCTAAATCACAAATTGGCTCGCCGTTGTAAATACCAACCGACACCGCCGCAACCATCGTTTTCAGAGGATTCTTCTTAATCATGCCTTTCTCTAGCATGTAGTGAATTGCATCAACTAAAGCAACCATAGCACCAGTAATAGAAGCAGTACGAGTGCCACCATCAGCTTGGATAACATCACAGTCAACCGTGATCATCTGCTCGCCCAACACTTCTAAATCTACTGCAGCACGCAAGCTACGTGCAATCAGACGTTGGATTTCCATGGTGCGACCGCCCTGTTTGCCACTTGCTGCCTCACGACGATTACGTGAATGAGTTGCACGAGGTAGCATGCCATATTCTGCCGTTACCCAGCCTTTACCTTGTCCTTTTAGCCAACGTGGTACATTCTCTTCCACACTCGCCGTACAGATAACTTTCGTATTACCAAACTCAACCAACACTGAACCTTCAGCGTGAGCGGTAAATTGACGAGTAATAGTAATTGGACGGACTTGAGACGCACTTCTTCCGCTTGGACGCATGATGGTCTTTCCTTTAGCTGGATAACATTAACCGGCGATTATAGCGATATGTCGCCGGGACTGCACGAAAAACTCATCGAATACGTTGGTCAAAAGTAGCGCAGCTAAATGGTTTTTGCATATAATCAAAGTCACTTGTGTATCGACGCACTTTCTCATTGACTACACACTGTCTATCCATGCTTGTTAGCCAGTTTGAGCCGTCGCTACTCGTTTTAATAAAGGGGCCTAAAGCCAATGATCCATAGTATGACTGCCTATGCCCGTCGCGAAGTAAAAGGCGACTGGGGTACTGCTGTATGGGAAATCCGTTCCGTCAATCAGCGCTATCTTGAAACTTACCTACGTATGCCAGAGCAATTTCGTGGTCTAGAACCTGTATTGCGTGAGCGTTTCCGTCAGCGTCTAGCGCGCGGTAAAGTTGAATGTAATCTGCGTTTTGAAGCAAACCCTGCAGCTAATACTAACCTAACGATTAATGAAGCACTGGCAAAGCAAGTAATCAATGCGGCTAAGTGGGTAAAAGATACCTCAGGTGAAGGTAGCATTAATCCGTTCCAAGTTTTGAACTGGCCGGGCGTAATGGAAGCACCAGAGCAAGATCTGGATACTATTAATAAAGATCTTCTTGCTGGCTTTGATGCTGCAATCGATGACTTTATTGCAGCGCGTGCAAGCGAAGGCGATAACATGCGTGCCCTTATCGAGCAGCGTTTAGATGCGATCTCTGCAGAAGCAGGTAAAGTTCGTGCATTGATGCCAGAAATCATGACCTGGCAGCGTGAACGTATTATGTCTCGTTTAGATGAAGCAAAGATTGAACTTGATGCTAACCGTCTAGAGCAAGAGTTAGTAATGCTAGCGCAAAAGAGCGATGTAGCCGAAGAGCTTGATCGCCTAGACTCTCACGTAAAAGAGACACAAAAAATCCTAAAGAAAGGTGGCGCATGTGGTCGTCGTCTAGACTTTATGATGCAAGAGTTTAACCGAGAGTCAAATACCCTAGCCTCTAAGTCAATCAATACCGATGTGACCGCAGCTGCTGTTGAGCTAAAAGTGCTTATCGAGCAAATGCGTGAGCAGATCCAGAATATTGAATAAATCAGGCTCTATCTGACTTATTAAAAAGAGAGGCTCTTAGTAGCCTTTCTTTTGTTATGGCACTAAAAAACATTTCATCTAGGCTTATAAAAAGGCTAACGCAATGGCAGTTCGTGCGAAAAAAGATGAAATTTCAAACAAGCTGCTAATTTCAATTGTGCGCAGATCATGATAATCTGCGCGCCCTTCTATCACTGAGTGAAAATAGGCAATGAGCAAAGGTACTCTATACATCGTGTCGGCTCCAAGCGGTGCTGGTAAATCAAGTTTGATTAACGCCCTTCTGGAACAAAACCCGACCTATGACATAAAAGTATCCGTGTCCCACACTACACGTGGAATGCGTCCGGGTGAAGAACATGGCGTTCATTACAATTTCGTTAGCGTAGAAGAATTTACTGATTTGATTGCCCAAGGTGCATTCCTTGAACATGCTGAAGTATTTGGTAACTTCTACGGCACATCACGTCTATGGATTGAAGAGCAACTAAGCAAAGGTATCGACATCTTTTTAGATATCGACTGGCAAGGCGCACGCCAAATTCGCCAGCTAATGCCTAATGCAAAAAGCATCTTTATCCTGCCACCATCAAAAGAAGAGCTAGAGCGTCGTTTGAATGCTCGAGGTCAAGATAGTAGCGACGTTATTGCGGGCCGTATGCAAGAAGCTCGTTCTGAAATTTCTCACTATGACGAGTACGATTATGTGATCGTTAATGATGATTTCGACGTAGCTTTAATCGATTTTAAAGCGATTATTCGTGCAGAACGATTGAAGCAAGCGAAACAAGCTGCTAAATATAAGAGCATGTTGGCTGCACTACTGGCAGATCAATAAGTATTTTTGTACAATTTTCCCTCTTTTACTTATATAACCACTGGAGTCCTCCATGGCACGCGTAACCGTTCAAGACGCTGTTGATAAAATTGGCAACCGTTTCGATCTGATCCAAATTGCTGCTCGCCGCGCACGTCAAATGCAAACTGGCGCAAAGGATCCACTGGTTCCAGAAGAAAACGACAAGTACACAGTAATTGCACTTCGTGAAATCGAAGAAGGTCTAATTACTAAAGACATCCTAGATGCTCGCGAGCGTCAGGAACTGCAAGAGCAAGAAGCTGCTGAACTTGCAGCTGTAAGTGCTATTGCTGGCGGCAACCGTTAATTCAGGGAACCAGGCGAATTGTATCTATTTGATAGCCTGAAAGAAGTCGCAATTGAGTACCTGCCAGAGCCTCAGATCGAGGCTCTTAGGCAGGCTTATTTAGTTGCGCGCGACGCCCACGAAGGCCAAACACGCTCAAGCGGCGAACCTTACATTATCCACCCTATTGCTGTAGCTCGTATACTGGCAGAAATGCGCTTGGACTACGAAACGCTAATGGCAGCCCTTCTCCACGATGTAATTGAAGATACCGAAGTAACCAAGGATGACTTGGCAACACGCTTTGGCGATACAGTTGCAGAACTGGTAGACGGGGTCTCTAAGCTGGATAAGCTAAAATTCCGCGACCGTAAAGAAGCTCAAGCAGAAAACTTTCGCAAAATGATCATGGCAATGGCTCATGATATTCGCGTGATTCTGATTAAACTGGCCGACCGTACACATAATATGCGTACCCTTGGTGCTTTACGTCCGGACAAACGTCGTCGTATTGCCCGTGAAACCCTCGAAATTTTTTCTCCCCTCGCTCACCGTTTAGGTATTCATAACATCAAAACCGAACTCGAAGAACTCGGCTTTGAAGCACTGTACCCAAACCGTTATCGAGTGCTGAAAAATGTCGTCGCCGCGGCCAGGGGCAACCGCAAAGAAATGATCAATAAGATTCACGCTGAAATTGAGGGTCGCCTCGTTGATGCGGGAATTGATGCGCAAGTATTAGGTCGAGAGAAAAACCTGTACTCCATCTATAACAAGATGAAAAACAAGGAACTGCGTTTCCACTCCATTATGGATATCTACGCATTCCGAGTACTGGTTAAAGACATTGATACCTGCTATCGCGTCTTGGGTCAGGTGCACAACCTGTATAAACCACGCCCAAGTCGAATGAAAGACTACATCGCAATTCCAAAAGCCAATGGCTATCAGTCACTCCATACTTCATTAGTTGGCCCTCACGGGGTGCCTGTTGAAGTACAGATTCGTACCGAAGATATGGATCAAATGGCCGATAAAGGGGTTGCAGCACATTGGGCATACAAGAAAGATGGCGCAGGCTCTAGCACAACTGCTCAGCTAAAAGCGCAACGTTGGATGCAGAGTTTAATTGAATTACAGCAAAGTGCCGGTAACTCATTTGAATTCATCGAAAACGTTAAATCTGATCTCTGCCCAGATGAGATTTATGTCTTTACACCTAAAGGCCGTATTGTTGAACTGCCAATGGGCGCAACAGCGGTGGACTTTGCTTATGCTGTTCATACTGATGTCGGTAACTCTTGTGTCGGCTGTCGTGTTGAACGTCAACCATACCCATTAAGCAAGCCACTGAAAAATGGCCAAACTATCGATATCATCACCGCACCAGGCGCACGTCCAAATGCCGCTTGGCTCAACTATGTGGTAACTTCTCGCGCTCGTACTAAGATTCGTCAGGTACTGAAAACCATGCGCCGTGAAGAATCTATTACTCTTGGTCGTCGTTTGCTAAATCATGCCCTTGGTGGTGTGAAGCTAGACGAGCTGCCAAGTGAAAATATCGATAAAGTGCTAAGCGATCTTCGCATTGAATCAACCGATGAGCTTCTCACTGAGATTGGTTTAGGCGAATTGATGAGTGTGGTTATTGCCCGTCGATTATTGGGTAATGCCGATGAGCTTAATGCCAAAGATAACCACCACCGCCTACCTATCCAAGGGGCTGATGGTATCTTGCTAACGTATGCTAACTGTTGTCACCCAATTCCGGGCGATCCAATTGTTGCTCATGTTAGCCCAGGCAGAGGTCTAGTCATTCACCGTGAAGAATGTGCCAATATCCGAGGCCACCGTAAGGAGCCCGATAAGTACATGGCGGTAGAATGGAGCGATGATATTGAACAAGAGTTTGTCACCAACCTAAAAGTGGATATGCACAACCACCAAGGCGCACTGGCAGATCTTACCAATACCATTGCAGCAACAGGCTCTAACATTCAAGGCTTAGCCACCGAAGAAAAAGATGGTCGTCTCTACACCATCACAGTTCGACTGACCACCAAGAGTCGAGTCCATTTGGCAAGTATTATGCGCCGTATTCGCGTTATGCCAAACGTGGTACGAGTATCACGTCAAAAGAACTGATTTTTCTGAGCCATTTACGATCACAAACGCCCTTAACTGGGCGTTTTGTTTATCTCCCATGCAAGAAAAAAAGCTGGGTTTTCTTATAGGATTTATTTATGACTCCTGAGCGCTTTGAACGCATTTCACAAGTCTTAGCCACACGCCAACCCGATCTCACGGTTTGCCTTGAGCAGGTCCATAAGCCAAATAATGTTTCTGCCATCATTCGTACCGCAGATGCCGTTGGTGTTCATAAAGTTCATGCGGTATGGCAAGCAGAACAACTGCGTCTCCATAGCCACACCTCTGCCGGTTCTCGTAACTGGGTAGAACTTGAAACTCACGCCAATATTACTGATGCAGTACACGCAATGAAAGCACAAGGAATGCAGGTTCTGGCAACCAACTTATCTGAGCGAGCGGTTGATTTTCGCGAGATAGATTACACAAAACCGACTGCAATTATTCTCGGCGGCGAAAAACATGGGATCACTCCTGAAGCTTTAGCCCTTGCAGATCAAGATATCATTATTCCAATGGTGGGCATGGTACAGTCGTTAAATGTTTCAGTAGCCAGTGCCTTGATTCTGTATGAAGCACAACGTCAGCGCCAAAATGCTGGGATGTATCAGCGCACAGAAACACTATTGCCTGATGAAGTGGTTCATCGTATTTTATTTGAACGTGGCCACCCTGTGCTAGCTAACGTCGCCAAACGTAAAGGGCTGCCTTATCCTGAGCTTGATGCCGAAGGACAAATTGTGGCAGATGATGCTTGGTGGGCAACCATGCAAGCGGTCGAACCAAAGAAAAACAAACAAAAATAAACCATAGGATACGGGATGAGCGGACAACTTCTCGATACCATCGCAGTCAGCGAGTTAAGCGGCGTTGGTGCCAAAATGGCGGAGAAACTTAGCAAAATAGGCTTAAATTCGGTGCAAGACTTACTCTTTCACCTGCCTTTACGTTATGAAGATCGCACCCGTATTTGGCCTATGGGACAGATAAAACCAGGCCAGCACTTAACCGTTCAAGGTGAAGTCCTAACTTGTAATATGACCTTTGGCAAACGCAAAATGCTAACGGTTAAGATCGGCGATGATACTGGAGCGGTGACATTACGCTTTTTTAACTTCAATGCCGCTATGAAAAACAGCTTTATTGAAGGTCGTCAGGTCAAAGCTTATGGCGAAATCAAGCGGGGTCAATACGGCTTAGAAATCAATCATCCAGATTACCGTGTTTTCTCTGAGCCGACTGAATTGCGGGTAGAAGAAACATTAACTCCTGTCTACCCAACTACCGACGGATTGCGTCAACTCACCTTGCGTAACCTTACCGATCAAGCATTGAAATTATTAGATAAAGCGGCAGTGCGAGAGTTACTCCCAGAAGGACTCTATGATCGACAAATGACGCTAGCGCAAGCACTACACACCATGCACCGCCCAACTCCAGATATCTCTTTGGATCAACTAGAGACGGGAAAACACCCAGCGCAACAACGCCTTATCTTAGAAGAGCTTTTAGCGCAAAATTTATCGATGCTGGCTCTACGCAGTAAAGGTCAACAGCACAACAGTTGGCCGTTATCTGCTACAGATACCCTAAAGCAACAGCTGCTTAGCGCCTTACCCTTCACCCCAACTCGCGCGCAACAACGTGTAGTGGCTGAGATTGAAAACGACCTAAGTCTAACCCAGCCTATGATGCGCTTGGTGCAAGGTGATGTAGGCTCGGGGAAAACCTTGGTAGCCGCGCTCAGTGCTTTACGAGCAATTGAACATGGCTATCAAGTGGCATTAATGGCTCCAACTGAACTGTTAGCCGAACAACATGCGATCAACTTTGCCAATTGGTTTAACCCTCTTGATATTCAAGTCGGTTGGCTAGCGGGTAAGTTAAAAGGCAAAGCACGAGAAAAAGAGTTAGAAAAAATAGAATCTGGCAGTGTCAAAATGGTGGTCGGTACTCATGCTCTGTTTCAAGAGCAGGTCAAATTTGCCAATCTTGCTTTGGTGATCATCGATGAACAGCACCGTTTTGGTGTCCACCAGCGGTTAGAATTGCGAGAAAAAGGGGCAAACGACGGTCGTTATCCCCATCAGCTGGTCATGACGGCAACGCCAATTCCGCGCACATTAGCCATGACCGCTTACGCCGATATGGATACCTCGATAATTGATGAGTTACCACCGGGACGAACGCCTATCACGACTGTTGCGGTACCTGATTCCCGTCGTGATGACATCATTGAACGAATTCGTCACGCTTGCCAAACCGAAGGACGTCAAGCGTATTGGGTCTGTACGTTAATAGATGAATCTGAGGTGCTTGAAGCACAAGCCGCATCCGATACTGCTGCTGATTTAACGGAAAAATTACCTGAACTAAAAATTGGCTTAGTTCATGGCCGAATGAAAGCGCAAGAAAAACAACACATCATGGCGCAATTTAAAGCAGGTGAATTGGATTTACTGGTCGCAACAACGGTCATTGAAGTGGGCGTGGATGTGCCTAATTCCAGCTTAATGGTGATTGAAAATCCAGAACGATTAGGTTTGGCTCAGCTCCACCAGCTTCGAGGTCGCGTAGGTCGAGGTAACATTGCCAGTCACTGTGTCTTACTTTATAAATCACCGCTTTCGAAAACGGCGCAAAAACGACTTGGTGTATTACGAGAAAGTAACGATGGGTTCGTTATTGCACAACGGGATCTGGAAATTCGCGGCCCAGGTGAATTATTAGGTACTAAGCAAACAGGTATTGCTGAATTTAAAGTCGCAGATCTGGTACGTGACCAATATATGATTCCACAAATTCAAAAGCTGGCTCGTTATATTCATCAGAACTATCCAGATAACGCCAAAGCTATTATTGATCGTTGGCTTGCTAATCGAGAAAACTACTCTAACGCCTAAAGATCGGTCTAGAAAGCGCGAAAAGTAGGAGCTAGCTTGTTCCTACTTTTCCAACAACAGCAGAAATCCCCCGTAGCATTCCTGATGAACATCTCCCTACTCAGCCATAAACAAAACAGACGCAAACGTTTGCTATTTTATGAAACTACTCTACAATAGCGCTCGACTCTCAACCGCTCAGCATTTGGGGTCTTAGACGTTCTGAGTAACAGCAATCACAGATATTGGCGTCTTTGATCATTTGTCGCCCATTCAGCGCAGCAAAACCAAGCAATTGAGCCAACACAATTAGGAACCATGGCAATGTCGAGCCAACCAAAGCGCAATAGCGATCTTATTTATGGATTAAACGATCGCCCTCCTTTTGCCCAAAGTCTGTTTGCCGCAACCCAACATCTGCTGGCAATGTTTGTCGCAGTGATCACCCCATCATTGATTATCTGCCAATCATTGGGTTTGCCTGCCAGCGATACCAATACCATCGTCAGTATGTCGTTGTTTGCCTCTGGTATTGCCTCGTTTATTCAAATTCGTACCTTTGGCCCGGTTGGCTCAGGACTGCTTTCAATTCAAGGCACCAGCTTTAACTTTTTAGGTCCTATCATTGGTGCAGGGCTAGCATTAAAAGCAGGTGGTGCTGATATCCCAACCATGATGGCCGCTATTTTCGGTACAATCTTATTTGCCTCTTTAACCGAAGTGGTGATTTCACGTATTTTGCAACATGCTCAACGCGTTATTACTCCTTTAGTCTCTGGCATTGTGGTTACCCTAATTGGTCTAACTCTGATTCAGATCGGACTAACTTCTATCGGTGGTGGTTATAGTGCAATTGAAAGTGGCACCTTCGGCAGCTTAAATAACCTTCTGCTTGCTGGTACTGTACTGGGCTTTATAGTGTTACTTAACCGAGTACGTAACCCTTATTTACGCGTCTCTTCTATCGTGATTGCAATGGCGATGGGTACCCTATTGGCGTGGTTTATGGGCATGGTAGATAGTTCTAAAATGGCACAAACCGATCTGATTGCCATTCCAATGCCGATGCAATACGGGCTAGGCTTTGACTGGGGACTGCTTATTCCTCTTATGATCGTTTTTGCCATTACCTCTCTAGAAGCCATTGGTGATATTACCGCAACCTCCGAAACCTCAGAGCAGCCTGTTGCAGGTCCGGTCTATCTAAAACGAATCAAAGGCGGAGTTCTTGCCGATGGTATTAACTCAGCACTTGCTGCCGCGTTAAACAGTTTCCCTAACTCAACGTTCAGTCAAAACAACGGCATCATTCAATTAACGGGTGTGGCAAGTCGATACATTGGCTACTTTGTTTCTGCCATGCTGGTGCTGCTAGGTCTGTTTCCTGGCGTTGCAAATTTGGTTCAGCTAATCCCTGAGCCAGTACTGGGCGGAGCCACCATTGTGATGTTTGGTACCATTGCCGCATCAGGTGTTCGTATCATCTCCCGTTGTCATCTCGATCGCCGCGCAATTTTGATTATGGCACTCTCTTTTTCTATGGGTCTGGGTATCGCTCAAAAACCTGAAATCTTGCAATTTATGCCTGACATCGTCAAAAGTATCCTCTCTTCTGGCATGGCAGCAGGTGGTATTACCGCTATCTTGCTTAACCTGATTTTGCCAGAAGAGCACACGCAAACTCAGGCAGAAACAGAGCAAGAACTAGAACAACAAGTTGCGCCAAACTAAACGCCTCATCTCCCTCTAAGGGAAAAAACGTACCAACAAAAAGCCCACAGTTCATAACAAACTGTGGGCTTTATTATTTAGCTCGATACATTATCAAGAGTAAGCATTGCCAGCTATACGATTACAGTAAGGTTAACTTGCTGCCTTTTCCGTTTGCAAGTGGCAGATTAATCTGTACTCGCAATCCACCCTCACTGCGGTTGGTCACATTGATGGTGCCTTCATGCTGATCGATAATGCGCTTTACAATTGCTAAGCCCAATCCTGTACCTTCAGCATCACTGCCGCGGGCAGAATCGCCTCGGGTTAAAGGTTGAAACATACGAGTCACTTCATCAGGGGCAATACCCGGACCATTATCTTCAACACAGAACCATGCAGTTTGTCGATCGGCAGAAGCTCCACTGCTTATCTTAATCCAACCGTCACCATAACGAATCGCATTAACAACCAAGTTAGACACACAACGTTTCAGGGCTACGGTATTGGCTCGAACAACGCCAGGGACTTGTCCTAGCTCTTGTTCGATATGTCGCTCATACCCACCTTCAGCTTCGGCAACTTCTTGCAATAAGGTGTTTAACTCAACATCCTCTTCTTCCTGCTTTTTAGTCGATTTTAGGTAATCCATAAACTGACTGATGATCTCGTTACACTCTTCAGTATCTTTGATCATACTCTCAGCCAGATACCCATCTTCAGGCGACATCATTTCGGTAGCAAGACGAATTCGAGTCAAAGGTGTACGTAGGTCATGGCTAACCCCGGCCAATAATAGAGCGCGATCATCTTCAAGCTGCTTAATCCCTTCAGCCATCTTATTGAAAGCCTTCGTGACCGCTCGAATTTCAGATGCGCCTTGGACCGGTAATGGTGGTGGAATATCACCTTTTGCTACCTGCATCGCGGCTTGTTCTAGCGCCATTAACGGCCTATTTTGGATCCGAATAAACATCCAACCGCCAACAATCACCATGACCGCAATAACCAAGCTATAGATAATTAATGGAGAAAAATCATCTTCTTGCAGAGCTGATAGTGGTACCCGAAGCAAATAATTAGGCATGGCCTCACAGTGCATCCACAGCTCATAACTGTCGGCGCCTAATAATAATCTGACATCGGTGGGAGATTTAAGCTCATGACTCATCTCTTCACTGAGATAATCAATGTGTGTTGCTTGCTCAAACTCTTTAGCTTCTAGGCTGTTTACCGCAACCACGGTTACCCCAAGTTGCTCAAGTAACTGGCGTCTAACAGGACGGTCAAGGTGGAATTTTTCCCCATCGGCCATATCCAAGTCTTCTTTCATCATCAAACGAACCTCATAAGCTAAGATTCGATTAAATTGCTGAATACTTGGTAATAGCGCGTAATTAACCACAGTAAGATAGGAAAAAATCTGGCTTGCGATCAGCAAGCCAGCTAGCAAAATGATGGTACGAGCAAGCGTACTATGAGGCGAAAGACGCATGATTACGCCTCTTGTCCATCCGGTACAAACACGTAACCAAGACCCCATACAGTCTGAATGTAACGTGGACGACTTGGATCCTCTTCTACCATTCGACGTAAGCGAGAGATCTGAACATCAATTGAACGCTCCATCGCCGAATACTCTCGACCACGAGCCATGTTCATCAACTTATCACGCGACATCGGCTCACGAGCATTGGTCACAAGCGCTTTCAGTACAGCAAATTCGCCCGAGGTTAATGGCATTGGTTCATCGCCACGGAACATTTCACGGGTACCGAGATTTAAACGAAAGTCACCAAACTCAATCACTTTGCTATCAATGCTTGGTGCTCCTGGAGCTTCAATCGTCTGACGTCGTAATACGGCGCGAATACGAGCTAACAACTCACGCGGGTTAAACGGTTTTGGCAGATAATCATCCGCGCCAACTTCTAAACCCACAATGCGATCAACTTCGTCGCCTTTTGCCGTTAGCATCAAAATCGGTAGCATATTATTGGCGTTACGCAGACGACGGCAAATTGATAAGCCATCTTCACCCGGCAACATTAAGTCAAGCACCATCAAATGAAAGTTTTCACGCGCCAATAAGCGATCCATCTGTTCACCATTTGCCACGCTGCGTACTTGAAAGCCTTGTTCTGATAAATAGCGCTCAAGCAAAGCACGTAGACGCATATCATCATCAACAACCAGAATCTTAAAATTTTCCTGCATATATCACCTTCATTGATCGTGCCTTTAACACGAAACCTAGTGTACGTGACAGACGCCAACTCATGCTGAATTTCGTCATTAAAACGTTCACTAAATTGTTACAGATTATGTCGCTTATTGCCGAGCTTTGGTCATCAACTACGAAGATGAGTTCCATACTGCGACATCCAAAATCATCTACTCATGTTATAGCACTTACAAAACGACAAGATAAGATAGATTTATTTTCTTGTCGATATAGCTAGAACCAAACAACCACTTATGATTTGTTACTATAATATCTAATTTATTATCACTTAAAGGCATACATAAATCGAAATCTACCATTAGTCAATTGGTTGTTCTTTTTCTGTTGACCGCGCCCCATTTCATCGTCACTATTTTGGCTCTGCAACTAAGCAGAATGAACGTTAGAGGCTTAAATGAAAACCAATTTGGTGACCCGTGAAGGTTATAACAAGCTAAAAGCTGAACTTGATTATCTCTGGCGAGAAGAGCGTCCTGAAGTGACCAAAAAGGTAACTTGGGCCGCAAGCCTTGGTGATCGCAGCGAAAATGCTGACTATCAATATAATAAAAAACGTCTGCGTGAGATTGATCGTCGAGTACGTTATTTACGAAAACGTCTTGAGATAATGCAGGTTATTGATTATTCACCACAGCAAGATGGCAAAGTCTTTTTTGGTGCTTGGGTCGAAATTGAGAACGAAGAAGGTGAAACACTCACCCTACGTATTGTTGGCCCTGATGAGATTTATGGCCGCAAAGATTACATCTCAATCGACTCACCAATGGCCAGAGCCCTACTGAAAAAAGAAGTGGATGATGAGGCTGTGGTGCAAACCCCTCTGGGTCAAAAGTTGTGGTTTATTAATGCAATTCGCTATCAAGCATCTTAATAATTTTACACCGTGCGATAGACCCTCTTTAGGCTATCGCATATTTTTTTGCTGTAAGCTTACTGATCTGCGTCTAAACAAGCTCCGCATATAACACAGTTCTAACTTGCCTCCCCTCAATTCCCCCGTAGAATGACTGCAGTTATCGACAAAGTAAGAGAAATAACGGATGAATAACTCTATCAACCAGCTTATTGCCTCCGAATTGAATGTTCGCCTAGAGCAGATCAATGCGGCAGTAAGCCTGCTAGATGATGGTAATACGGTGCCTTTTGTTGCCCGTTATCGTAAGGAAGTGACTGGCGGTTTAGACGATACTCAACTGCGTAACCTTGAATCTCGTCTTGGTTATCTACGTGAGCTCGATGATCGCCGTAAAGTGATTTTAAAATCTATCAGTGAGCAAAATAAGCTAACGCCTCAACTAGAAGCAGAAATAAACCAGGCCGACAGCAAAACTCGTCTTGAAGACCTTTACCTACCTTATAAACCAAAACGTCGTACAAAAGGGCAAATTGCGATTGAAGCAGGTATTGAGCCTCTTGCAGACCTATTGTGGCAACATCCAGACACAGATCCTGAAATAGCAGCGCACAATCATATTGATGCCGATAAAGGATTTGCAGATACCAAAGCGGTTCTAGATGGCGCACGAGCTATCTTGATGGAGCGTTTTGCTGAAGATGCGGCTCTACTTGAGAAGATCCGCCGTCATCTCACCGAACAAGCTGAGTTAACGTCACGTGTTGTTGATGGAAAAGAACACGAAGGCGCGAAATTCAAAGACTATTTTGAATACAGTGAGAAAGTTAAACAGATCCCATCTCACCGTGCTCTAGCGCTATTTCGTGGTCGTAATGAAGGCTTTTTACAGCTATCTCTTAATGCCGACCCAAACCAAGATGAATCCGTACGTGGCTCATATTGCGAAGTGATTATTGCCGATCACTACAAAGTTCAGTTAGGCACTAAGCCAAGTGATGCATGGCGTAAACAAGTGATCAGTTGGGCATGGCGCATTAAAATTCTAATGCACATGGAAACTGAGTTAATGGCAGCCCTACGCGAACGCGCAGAAGACGGTGCAATGCAAGTGTTTGCCGATAACCTTAAAGACCTATTAATGGCAGCGCCTGCCGGTCCTCGTGTCACGCTTGCTATCGACCCGGGTCTACGTACAGGCTCAAAAATTGCCGTAGTTGATGAAACCGGTAAGTTATTAGATACGGCAACAATCTACCCTCACGCCCCTCACAACAAAATTGCTGAAGCGGGTAAAGTAGTACTGGCTTTCATTGCTAAATATCAAGTAAATCTGATTGCTATTGGTAATGGTACAGCTTCGCGTGAAACCGACAGCTTTGTGGCTCAGCTGATTAAAGATAACGGCTTAAAGGTCCAAAGTATCATGGTTAGTGAAGCAGGTGCTTCCGTTTACTCAGCATCAGAGCTCGCGGCTAACGAGTTCCCAAATCTTGATGTGTCTATTCGTGGTGCAGTCTCTATCGGTCGTCGCCTACAAGATCCCCTCGCTGAATTAGTGAAAATTGATCCAAAATCCATTGGTGTGGGTCAATACCAACATGATGTTAGTCAGAGCATGCTGGCAAAACGTCTTGATGCTGTCGTTGAAGACTGTGTAAACGCCGTGGGTGTCGATGTTAATACGGCATCAGCACCATTACTCACTCGCGTGGCAGGTCTTAATGCTACTATCGCGCAAAACATTGTTAATTATCGTGATGAAAAGGGCCGTTTTGAAGCACGTACTACGCTGAAAAAAGTGGCGCGATTAGGGCCGAAAGCATTTGAGCAGTGTGCAGGTTTCTTACGAATCATGAACGGTAAAAACCCACTCGATGGCTCTGCTGTTCACCCGGAATCTTATGAAGTTGTAAAACGCATCGCCAGTGCAAACGACAAATCGTTGGACGCTATCATTGGTAACAGCGAGTTTCTGCGCACCTTAAAAGCGGTTGACTACACCGATCAGCATTTTGGTCTACCAACGGTAACGGACATCATTAGTGAACTTGATAAGCCAGGCCGAGACCCTCGCCCTGAGTTTAAAACTGCAACCTTTGCGGAAGGCGTTAATGAAGTTAAAGATCTGATTCCAGGTATGATTTTAGAAGGGGTTATCACCAACGTAACGAACTTCGGTGCCTTTGTTGATGTTGGCGTACACCAAGATGGTTTGATTCATATTTCTGCCCTATCCGATAAGTTTGTTTCTGACCCTCGTGAAGTGGTTAAAGCGGGCGATATCGTAAAAGTAAAAGTGATGGAAGTGGATCTACAGCGTAAACGTATTGGTATGTCGATGCGTTTAAATGACGAACCTGGCGCAGAAAAGCCAACTCGCCAATCACGTCCACAAGCTGATCGCCGTCAAGAGAATCGCCCTCGTAGCAATCACTCAGATCGCAATCAAAACAATACCGACAGTGCTTTTGGTGGTGCTTTTGCGGCTGCGTTTGCTAACGCCAAGAAAAAGTAATCACTAGCAAGTTGAACTATCATGCCCAGCGTTTATCGTTGGGCATTTTTCGATTCATGCATCCAACTAAATAACACTAATGGCTCCAAGTACCGATACTATTGTTCTAACTCTTCTTACCGTAACGCTCTTTAGATATTAACCAAGGCTAGATTTTTACCAACATGGCATTAGGCGGATTGGGCACAGTTGCAAGCGCATAATGATGGCTAATCACCCCTTTCGTTCGCTCCACCTCACTAATTTGCGCCAACTTTTCCAATAACTCTCGTGGCAACTTAATGTGCATCGAATAGCCATGATCACTCTCAGCTAAATAGCTATCGGCAGACAGTGCCGCGACTAAGGTTTCTAACCGTTGTTGATAACCCCGATGCTTAGCCCACTGCTTTTGTTGCTCAATCGGCGGACGCTCCTCTTCTGCTATCGAACGATAAGCCCGCTCATCACCTTGAACACCCCGCTCTTGCAAGTTAGCTGTGGGCTCGGTGGTCGCCACAATTTTTTCTCGCACCCGATTTTCCCGCGCAGCTTGTTCTGTCGGAGGATTCACCGAAGGCGAACTGATCGGCGTGCCAGCTTGAATAGGAGAAATAATCATATGTTCAGTCTATGCCAACCTAGAGAAAAGAGAAAAAGTGAACGATGGCTAACGATATTATCGGCAAGACTGAACAAAAATTGAGCTTTAAATTACATTTATTAGCGATTAATTATGGATGGCAAAATGCCAATAACGGATCGATAAACTGCTCGGGATGAGAAATAAAAGGGGCGTGAGAAGCTTGCTCAAACACAACCGCTTGAGATTGTGGTGCCAGTCGCTCCATTTCAGTACACGTTTTCACTGGAACCAAACCGTCTAAGCGACCATACAAACGCAACCAAGGTTGGCAAATAGCCCCCAGTTGTGGTCGTAAATCCTGCTCAGCTAATAACTGTAATCCAATCTGTAACGCGGCTAATTGCGGTTGAGGCTTAGCCAGTACCGCTTGTTTTACTTGTTTAATATCTTGTCGTGCACTCGGGCTGCCCATCGTCTGTAATGCCATAAAACGTTCTATGGTAGGCTGAAAATCAAGTTCTAATTGCGCCATAAACGCTTGTAACACCGCAGGCTTAATTCCTTTCCAATTTTCAGAAGCGGCAAAACAAGGAGAACTGGCAACCGTAATAAGATGACTCACTCGCTCCGGAGCTCTCAAGGCAATTTCGGTGGCAACCAATCCACCTAATGACCAACCGAGCCAAGCGGCTTGCTCAACTGGAGCTGACAGATACACCTGTTTGGCAATCTCAGTAAGGCTGGATGCAGAAGGCAATGCACTCTCTCCGTAACCGGGAAGGTCGCAACAATGCACCGTAAAATGCGAAGTTAGGAGCGGCATCACAGGTTGCCATACCGCACTGTTCATTCCCCAGCCATGAATGAGAACCAAATCTGGTCCTTGCCCTTGAGTGTGCCAAAATAACTCTGCTGCCATGTAAGCTGGTTCCTTATTTATAAACGGTAATCGATGATGTGGCACTCCATTCTATCTAAGCTCAACCCAGAATCAATTTTAGCGTGGCACTGCCGATTATGTCGCTTACCGTTAAGTTCTGGACAACAGTTATGGTGTGATAACTGTCGCCGTCATATCGAGCAATTGCATTATTGCCAGCGTTGTGGGGCCACCTTAACCCAATCGGCATCGACATTGACTTGTGGCCGATGCTTAGTGTCACCACCGCCTTGGCACCATTTTTATCGCCTTGGTCTTCATCAATTTCCCCTCAAGCAAGTCGTGCACCAATTTAAATTCCAACGCCAATTTTATCTTGCAGCACCTTTAGCCCAATGGCTGGCACAACAAATTGAGCAACCAGCACCTGTGTTACTACCAGTACCACTACACCGTTATCGACTTTGGCAACGAGGGTTTAATCAAAGTACGCTACTGGCTTGGTCTTTAGCTAAAGCTCTAAATAGCGAATGTCTATCTCATGGTTTCATCCGTACTCGTCATACACCACCACAAAAGAAGCTTAAACGCTCTGAACGACAGCAAAATTTAAAAGGGGCATTTCAATTACAGGCAAAGCAACTGCCACCCCATATTGCACTGGTCGATGATGTTGTTACCACAGGAAGTACCTTGAAAGAGCTCATCAGCTTATTACCATCTCATATAGAACGGATCGATGTGTACGCTTTGAGTTATACCCCAGTAACACAATTTCAAGTTTCTCCTCGCAAATCGGACAAAACTGGGGTTAAATCATAGATGATACTATTAGATGGTGATAGAAAAGCGATTCAATAGTACAATAGCTAAATCTTACTAAATAAGTCGGGTATTACGTCGTGTCAATGATCACTATTTCTGCCAGCGCTCAGGAGCACTTTGGCAAACTGCTAGCTCAACAACCTGAGGGCACCAATATTCGAGTATTCGTAGTTAACCCAGGTACGCCTAATGCGGAATGTGGTGTTTCTTACTGCCCACCAGAAGCAGTAGAAGCTAACGATACTGAAATTAAGTTCGATTTGTTCTCCGCTTTTGTTGACGAGCTAAGCTTGCCATTCCTAACAGATGCACAGATCGATTTTGTTACCGATAAAATGGGTTCTCAGCTAACACTTAAAGCACCAAATGCTAAAGTGCGTAAAGTAGCTGATGATGCTCCACTTATGGAACGCGTAGATTACGTAATCCAAACCCAAGTAAACCCTCAACTTGCAGGCCATGGCGGTCACATCTCTCTGATTGAGATCACTGAAGATGGCATCGCTGTCATTCAATTTGGTGGCGGTTGTAACGGTTGTTCTATGGTTGATGTCACGCTAAAAGAAGGCATTGAAAAAGAACTATTAGCTCAATTTGAAGGTGAGCTAAACGCCGTTCGTGATGTAACCGAACACGCTCGTGGTGATCACTCTTACTACTAATTCAGTTAAGAATGACTATCATAAAAAAAACCGCAATATCTGATGAGATTGCGGTTTTTTTATCGTGATTATTTACTGTCGATATCTACAGAACGGTTAAGGTGACTTTTCGTCGTCCCCACTGCTTAGCAGCCCGAATATCTTTTCCCATATAAATATCGATTTTATTGCGCCAGCGGTGATGCATTTTATCTAGCACCACATATTCACCGGGTAACCCAGAGATTTTGACTTTCGTTCCTCGTTTTAGTCCTTTCCCTAATAAATCTCGTGATACAGCAATGGCTTTCATGCCTGGCTTTAATCTATCGCCCCATGCTGCAATGCTGGGATTTGAGTTAGTTTGTGCTCGTACTGAGTTATAGGCTGTCGCCGTCACTGTCATTTTACGGGCTTTACTCGCATACGCTGTCGAGGTAAAACTGACACTCATTAAGAGGACAAAAAGTAATAAAAACGCTTTTCTCATCTCTTCCACCTGTGCAAAACTTGAGCGCATTTTAACCAAAACGCCCTTCAGATAGATAGTGTTTTTTGCTCTTTTTGTTGTAAATTTATGCGATCTATCTATAACTCATTGTTTATTCAGGACAGTGATAGAAAGATATTTTTCCGCCATTGATAAGCAAAAACCACGGCAAGAGTCAGACCTCGCATCGCCATAAAGGCTAACATCGCAGCCCAAAGTGCATGATTTCCGTAGCTAGATAGCGCCCACCACACCACAAAAAATGTGCAAATAGCGACAAACATACTATTGCGCATTTCACGACCTCGTGTCGCTCCAACAAAGATGCCATCCAATAGAAAACACCACATCGAAACCAGCGGCACAGCAGTAAGCCAAGGAAGATAAATAGCAGCCTGTTGTTGAACCTGAGGAATGCTGGAGATCAGATTAATAATCGATGACCCAAAACAGACAAAAGCCAAAGTCAGTAACAGTGAGATCATCAAGCTCCAAAATGTGGTTCCCGTTAAATAACGACCAAGCTCTTGTTTATCCTTGGCTCCCACAGCCTTACCGACTAACGCTTCCATGGCATAAGCAAAACCATCCATCGCATAAGAGACCAACATTAAAAAGCTCATCAGTACCGCATTGGCTGCCACTACATTATCGCCCAGCGTTGCCCCTTGAAAGGTCATAAAAGTAAAAGCGGCTTGTAAACATAAGCTACGTAAAAAGATATCTCGATTGAGTTTGAGCAAACGCCCCATGCCATAACGTAATGCGCTGAGTTTTTCTTTTAACGGTGGTAATTGCTGCTGTTGCCAATGGCGAGCAACAAAATAGAACCCCAATAACATGCCACTATAATCGGCAATGACAGAAGCACTTGCTGCACCTTGCACCTTCCAATGCAGCCCTAAGACAAAGAACACATCGAGGACAATATTAACAAGGTTGGTAACAATCAATAACCACATCGGTGCACGAGCATTTTGAGCTCCCAACAGCCATCCCATGATCACCAAATTGGCTAATGCTGCAGGCGCGCCCCAAATACGAATAGAAAAATATTGCCCGGCATACTCTTTAACTTGCGCACTAGCATCACTGAAATGAAAAATAAGTTGGCTAACGGGCTGATGGAACACAATTAAGAGTAAAGCCAATAACCAAGCTAACCCAATCCCCTGAACAAAGATGGTCGCTTGACCTGATCTATCTTGGCGACCAACAGCTTGCGCATTAATCCCTGTGGTTGCCATACGTAAAAAACCTAACAACCAGAACGTCACATTGATCATGGTGCCACCTACGGCAACCCCGCCTAAATACCAAGCATGTTCTAGATGTCCAATAACCGCCGCATCAACAAGGCCCAGCAGCGGTACCGTAATATTAGAAAGCACCATTGGCAGTGCTAAAGCAAACACTTGGTAGTGGAGAGATTTATCTTTTAATGCCGCAAGCACACACACCTCTTTAGTTGGCAAACTCGCCATTCTTTTATCAATTGAGATCAGAAAAGAAAGCCAGTGTACCTAGAGGCCTAACAGAACAAAAGAAGATAACTTACGCTTTGCGTGAAACGACTACACACTTAGCCAATGATCCAGCAGTAACACCACAAAAAGGGCTAATAAATGCCAAATTGAATACTTAAATGTTGCCCATGCATGACCTTCACTGTCAGCAAATTTAAGCTTTAACGCATATCCGACAAAGCCAAGATTGAGCACGCTACTGGCCAACAGATACACCCAACCACACATGCCCGTTAGCCAAGGTAATAAACCAACGGCAAACAAAATAACGGTATAGAGCAACACCATGGTCTTGGTAAACTCTATACCATGAGTCACTGGCAACATAGGGATCTTGGCTTTAGCATAATCATCTCGGCGGTGAATGGCCAAAGCCCAAAAATGCGGTGGTGTCCAAGTGAAAATTAACATCACCAACAGCAAAGCATGCGGGTCAACAGAGCCCGTAATCGCCGTCCAACCTAGCAGTGGTGGCGCAGCACCTGCAATGCCACCAATAACAATATTTTGTGGCGTTGCGTGTTTAAGCCAAACGGTATAGACCAAAGCGTAGCCCACTAAACTGGCAAAAGTCAGCCAAGCAGTTAAGGCGTTAAGTAGCCAGAGACAGTAAAAGCCACTAACCATTAGCGTTGTGGCAAATAGCACCGCCTTCCAAGTCTCAATGCGCCCTTTTGCCAGAGGGCGGTGATAGGTCCGCGCCATTTTGGCATCAAAGTGGCGATCTAAAATATGGTTAAATGCAGCAGCAGCTGAAGATTGTAAACCAATACCCAGCAGACCAAGCACTAGGTTTTTCCATGGTGGTAAACCGGGTACGGCAAGACACATTCCCACTAATGCGGTGAGCACTAACATGGCAACCACTTTCGGTTTAGTCATGGTCAAATAGTCTTGCCACACAGCAACTCGAGGACGAGATGTGGTTGTTGCAACAGTCAGTAATTTAGCCATTGATGCCTCCTTCCATGGAGTGGAGCGTTTGATAAGAGTCTGCCCGACGACAGAGCCAAACTTGATAATTTGCTTTGATAACCACAAGCAGTAGAGTCAATCCCATTACATTGTGCGCCACTGCAACACTTAAGGGTAAAGAAGCAACAACATTGGTGATCCCTAACCCTACTTGCAGTAACAACACAGTACTTAAGCCATAACTGAGTAAACGCAGATGACGCCATTGCCAGAGCCAAATCACCGCCCCGATAGTTACAATTGCTGTTACTATTGCCCCTATCCGATGTGCAACATGAATCGAAACGCGCTGCCCATAATCCAAAATGCCATATTGATAACTGCTAGCTGAGTGTGGAATGGGATCAAAGGCTGACAGTTGAAATTGACCAACCCAGTTCACTTGGCAAATCGGCAAAGAGGTACAAACTAATGCGGCGTAATTGGCGGCAGTCCAACCACCTAATGCAATTTGCCCAATCACAATCACCAGCAATAAACCTAAATAACCTTGTAATAATCGAGTCTTGTCAGCGGGCAAGGTTTGAACCACCTCAGTATGGCGTTTCTGATACCAAAGCCAGAGCAGAGAAACCAAAGTAAAGCCCCCTAACAGATGCCCCATAACCACTATCGGCATCAAATTTAGGGTGACAGTCCACATCCCAAGCGCACTTTGAAACAACACCAGAAGCAGTAACAGTTTTGGTAATAACGGCTCTTTTTCCTGCCAACGCCAAGCAAGAATATTGAGTAATAAAATCAAAACACCCAAGGTGCCTGCGACATAACGATGGACCATTTCATACCAGGCTTTACTCGCTTCAACGGGTTGCTCTGGATACAGTTGTTGTGCTTGTCGCAACTCATCACTGTTACTAGGTACCGCAAGAAAACCATAACAACCCGGCCAATCAGGACAACCTAACCCTGATTCAGTAAGGCGAGTAAATGCACCAAGCCCCACCACAACAATGGAAAAAATAAAGGTCGCAACAATGAAACGAGATAACCATATCTGATGGACATGAGAACCAGTCATCAGCCCTCCTTAGCCAATTTTCGACACCTTAAGCAGTCGTTTTAAATCTCGCAATACGTCTTTTCCTTGCGCCAAAATCGCTGTTTTCTCCGAGGCCAGCGGATACGCCATCATAATGTTACCGAGCGGATCTATCAGATACAGGCCAATGCCAGCAAACTGCAATTGGCTCAATGCCTGTTCTAATTTGGGGAAACTCGGTAACACAGAAAACTGATAGTTCTGCAAACTTTGAATTTGAAATAATTCGCTGAGTTTAATCTTCTGGTTAATGTCAGCTAATGATGTTTCACGTGAAACATAGACTTTGCTGATCACCCGATCACGCTCAGGCCCTATCGCTTGTGGAACTTGCTGCAACGTAAACAAAGCTCCTAAACACGCTAGCTGACACTCATTGGGTAATAAATAGATCAGTTGCCAACGGGCATCTTGTTGTAATTGAGGAATGGTTATCGGCTGGGCAACTAAAGAGCCCTTGTTGGTGACTCCGCCTTGATACCATTTTTTTTCTAGCATGACTTTTGCCAACGCAATAGGCAGCAGAAAAGCCATAATGAGTCCAAAGATAGAAAGGTAAGATTTACGCTGTTTGGCCATGTTTGACTCTCCTTTGCCACCATAGACTTAACAGTAATATTGCCACGGCAATTAACCCCCACTGCAGCGCATAAGCGTAATGTTTCTGAGGCCCAATCACGACGGCCTGCCAATGTTGTTGTAAGGCCAGTTTATGATTTGGGTCTAATTGCAAAATCCACGGCTCTAACGGTTTTTGCAGTTTTTGTGCCAGCTGCTCAAGATTTAGATTTTGTACTCGCAATACTTGTTGCTGCAGAGAATTGGGCTCTTGAATCAGCTCTTCTAGCTCATCGACTTGCTCGCCCAGTTGTAATAACGACTGAGGAATATCAATCAATCCAGTTAACCGAATAGGCAAATAATAATGAGGGATAGACGGCAATTGTTCCCGGTAACGGGGAGCGGCAAGCCAACCTAAATTAATCAGGAAAAGACGCTGTTGGCTGACAAAAGGCAGTAGAACTTGATAGCCCACTCGCCCTTGATGGATCTGATTATCTAATAAGATTGCATGTCGCTGATCAAATTGTCCCATCACATTTAATTGATACCAACGCGGATCATTGGGCAAACTATCAATATGGTGATAGGTTTGTTCGCTACGACGCTCCAGCATCACTTGTCGTTGTGATTTTTCTTGTGCTCGTTCGACTTGCCACCAGCTTAAACGCAAACAGAGCGCTACCATCAATAAGGTAAACAGCAAAAAGCTTATTCGCTTCATCTTGTTCCCTCCTATGCAAGCGTCTAGGCTTAAAGTCATCACCCCATCTCAATAGAGAGGACAATAATGATCATTAAGATTGTTCTTATTGCACTGTTACTATTTACTGTGTTCAATCTGTTTCGTGCTTTACCACGACTTCTTAATCCTCAATCACAACCAGCTATGAGTAAAACGTTAGGATGGCGTGTCGCTTTATCTGTATTACTTCTGGTTGGTATTATCCTTGCGCTTGTATTTGGTTGGATTACCCCAAATCCGCGTCCTTACTAAACGCTATAAAATATAAACAAACACAAAAAGACAAAGCCAAACCACATCAACAAAATGCCAGTACCAAACTCCAGCTTGGAAAGCAAAATGCTTATGCGCACTAAAATGCCCCATCATGACGCGACACCAGACAATAAACAGCAATACGGCACCTAGCGTGACATGCAACCCATGAAAACCAGTTAGCATAAAGAAGGTATTACCATAAATTCCCGCATCAAGAGTTAACCCCATCTCTTGATAAGCATGAAGATATTCCACCCCTTGTAAATAAACAAACAGAGCACCAAGTAAAACAGTAAGCAACAAAAATAGGATCACTCGGGGGCGTCTGTTTTGTTCCATTGCCATATGAGCAATATGAATAGTGACCGAGGAAGTCAGAAGAATAAGCGTGTTATAAAGTGGCAAACCCAGAGGTCCCATGGCTTGAGTTGTACGGCCATCTGGTGTGGTTTCTAGCGGCCATATCGCAACAAAGTCTGGCCACAATACAGCATGAGTCATCGCATTGTTACTGGCTCCCCCTAACCAAGGAACAGCTATCATACGGGCATAGAAAAGAGCCCCAAAAAAGGCCACGAAAAACATCACTTCAGAGAAGATAAACCAGCTCATACCTTGGCGAAATGAGCGATCTAATTGCGAACTATAAAGCCCTTGCATCGACTCAATAATCACATCACGAAACCAACCAAACAGCATGATCAGCAAAATACCCAGCCCAGTAAGCAGTATCCACGGTCCATTACCAGCCAAGAGATTTCCAACCGTAGTCCCCGCACCAAGCGCGATCAAAAACAGAGCAACGGCACCAACAATAGGCCAGATACTCGAATCGGGAACATAATAAGATGGTTGCTGTGGTGACTTATCCATAAGTAAACCTCATTGATTACGGGCGATAGTCAAAGGTAACGAAACGACTTGAGTAGTAGCGTTTTTAGATGGTGCAGTCTTAGTGTTTTCCTCACCTTTCATCTCAAACAAGGTATAGGCTAAGGTGAGCGTCGAAATAGAATCGGGTAGCTTAGGATCAACATAAAATAGCAAAGGTAATTCTGCACTTTCTCCCCCCGCTAAGGGCTGACGATTGAAACAGAAACATTCCACCTTATTGAGATATTGCGCGGCCAATCCGGGGGAAACGGAAGGAATAGCTTGTCCTACAACCTGTTGAGTGTTGAGATTTCTTGCTCGATACTTCACTAACGTATTCGCTCCAGGGTGGACGGTGATCTGATTGACCTCTGGCACAAATTCCCACTGCAAACCTGGCGAAATATAAGCAACAAATTCAACGGTAACTTCACGGCTGGTATCTATCTGCAGGCTTTGCTGGGCTTGTTCTCCCGATGTTTTGCCATTAATTCCTGTGATATCGCAAAACACGTCATATAACGGTACTAAAGCAAAGGCAAAGCCAAACATGGCACAAGCGGCAAGCCCCAATTTGAGTGATGTTCGCAAATGTTGTTTGGCCATAAGCTCACCTTAATCAATTTTGGGTGGCGTACTAAAAGTATGGTGCGGGGCTGGCGAAGGTACAGTCCATTCTAACCCTGTCGCCCCTTCCCATGGTTTGGCTCCTGCTGGTTCGCCGCCACGTATACATTTGATCACCACCGCCACAAACAGCAATTGTGATAAACCAAATAAGAAACCTCCGATACTGACTACGGCATTGATATCAGCAAACTGCAAAGCGTAATCGGGAATACGACGCGGCATACCTGCCAAGCCTAAAAAATGCATCGGGAAAAAGAGGATATTGACCGAAATCAGTGAGCACCAAAAATGCCATTTGGCCAATCGTTCATCGAACATATGTCCGGTCCATTTAGGGAGCCAATAATAAGCGGCTGCCATAATGGAAAAGATGGCACCAGAGACAAGAACATAGTGGAAATGCGCCACCACAAAATAAGTATCATGATATTGAAAATCAGCAGGTGTTATGGCGAGCATCAAACCTGAGAAGCCACCAATGGTAAACAGCACAATAAAAGCAATAGCAAAAAGCATTGGTACTTCAAAAGTAATCGAGCCTCGCCACATGGTTGCTACCCAGTTGAAAACTTTGACTCCAGTTGGGACCGATATCAACATGGTGCAATACATAAAGAACAATTCAGCGGCCACAGGCATTCCCGTGGTAAACATATGGTGAGCCCACACCAAAAAGCTCAGACCTGCAATGGAAGCTGTGGCATACACCATGGAGCTATAACCGAACAAAGGTTTACGAGAAAAGGCGGGCACAATGGCTGAGATAATCCCAAAGCTTGGTAAAATCATGATGTAGACTTCTGGGTGACCAAAAAACCAAAAGATATGCTGAAACATCACTGGATCACCACCACCTGCGGCATCAAAAAAGCTGGTGCCAAAGTATTTATCCGTCAACACCATGGTCACAGCCCCAGCAAGTACGGGCATTACCGCAATCAGTAAAAACGCAGTAATCAACCAAGTCCACACGAATAAGGGCATTTTCATATACGTCATACCAGGGGCGCGCATATTCATAATGGTAACAATCACATTAATGGCTCCCATGATGGAGCTGATCCCCATTATGTGAATGGCAAAGACGAATAACCCAGTGCTCGGAGGGCTGTAAGTTGTCGAAAGTGGCGCGTAAAACGTCCAACCAAAGTTAGGCCCGCCGCCCTCCATAAAAAGTGAAAATAACAGTAACGAAAAGGCAAACGGTAAGATCCAAAAGCTCCAGTTATTCATCCGAGGTAGAGCCATATCTGGTGCCCCTATCATCAAAGGCACCATCCAATTTGCTAACCCAGTAAAAGCTGGCATTACCGCACCAAACACCATAATTAAACCATGAACAGTGGTCATCTGATTAAAGAAGTTGGGCTCGACCAGTTGCAAACCAGGCTGAAATAATTCGGCTCGAATAACCATCGCCATGGCACCACCCACAAAAAACATGGTTAAGCTAAACAGCAAATATAAGGTGCCAATGTCTTTGTGATTAGTTGTCAGTAACCACCGCTTTAATCCTTTTGCGGGAGCATGGTGATGGTCTGCACTCAGTTCAATCGCTGTTTCGTTTTGCTCTTGCTGGGTCGGTTTTACAATCTCAGACATAACTCAATCCCTATAAGTCTTGTGCACTTTTCACCGCTTGCACATCCGCAGCTTGTACCGTTTCTTTGGTATCATTACCCCAAGCGTTTCGCTCATAGGTCACAACTGCTGCGAGCTCTTGAAGCGTCAACTGCTCACCAAACGCTTGCATCGCTGTACCTTTACGACCGTGAACCACAATTTCTATATGCTCAAGTCGCTTGCTGCTATCGATGGAGATCCCTTCTCCAGCGAGCGCAGGAAAAACCCCATCAATGCCTTTGCCATCGGGATGATGACACATAGCGCAGCGACTTAAATAGGTTTTTTCACCCAAAGCCATCAGCTCATCTAGAGGCATCTCCATCGCCAATAATTTTTGCTCTTCTTCATACGCTTGTTTTTGCGCGATCTGGGTCTGTTCAAGCCATGTTTGATATTCTTGCGGCTCTTTCGCAATCACTACAATCGGCATAAAACCATGGTCCTTACCACACAGTTCAGCACATTGACCTCGGTAGATGCCGGGCTTATCGATCAGCGTCCAAGCTTCATTAATAAACCCAGGATTAGCATCTTTTTTTACTGCAAAAGCGGGAACCCACCAAGAATGGATCACATCTTGCGAAGTGATCAAAAAACGCACTTTCTGCCCCACAGGAAGAACTAAGGGACGATCCACTTCCAGCAGATAATTGTTGCGCTTAGGTCTTTGATCATAAATTTGCTGATTTGACGTCGCGAGCAGAGAGAAGAATTCAACATCGTGGTCAAAATAGCGGTAGTGCCATTTCCACTGCGACCCCGTTACTTGAATAGTGAGATCAGGCTTGGTGGTATCTTCCATGGCTAACAGGGTTTTCGTGGCTGGAATGGCCATACCGATTAAAATTAGGAAGGGAATCAAGGTCCAAATAATCTCGACCTTGGTGCTTTCATGAAACTTAGCAGCCACCGCACCTTTTGATTTACGATGGTGCAAAATCGCCCAAAACATCACACCAAAAACAATCACCCCAATCACAACACAGATGTAAAATATCGTCATATGTAAGTGATAAACTTCTTGGCTTATTTGGGTCACCCCTTGCGTCATATTGAGCGGCATCGGTGTCTCAGCCCGACTAGTGAGCGAGAATAATCCGGCGAATAGCGCAATGATCAGTGGCTTTATCATCCTCCTGATCCTCCTTGGTCATCCTGACTACAAACAAGGGAAGTGCATCTGTTTTTATATTAAATTAACACTTCTTTTACATTTAACTTAGGCAGAAATGTGACATTACGCAAAGGATAGAAGGCAAATAATAACCATATTTAAGATATGGAATTTATTGAATATATGACAAAAAGCCTAATGAAATAGAGACATAGGCTTTATCCAATAGAAAAAAATTAATATTAAGAAATGGCATATAGTTAGGTTCGTAAGTGAATAAGAACCGGAGTGAGGCGATACTTAAGCTGAGTACATTTTGCGACCCAGCGCTGCCAATAACGCCAACGAGCACAACCGTAATCGAGAGGACTATAACAGCCTAACAATTCTGCCCACGGTAACCAATTAATAACCTGTTGTGCTGGCTCTCGCAAACCGTGTTGATAGGTAACCGTTCCCAACTTTTGCGCCACATTGGTTGTAGTCTGATCCCCAGCAACCACCAAACAAGCTTCAATATGGCCTAATCGACACGCCACATGCTGAATAAACTGCGCGACTTGTTGTTCACTGCATTGCAATAAAGCTTGATCACAGAGTAATAAAGTTGGTGTTCCCTGTTTAAGAGGAAGCGCCTTTAACCAGCTGAGTTCAACTACCGAGCCTTGTTGTAAAGTATAGCGTTCACTACGATGAAACAGCTTTTCACGCCACAATAGGTTTTCATCAGTATCAAGCTCAAACCAACGACACCGACCGTTATCTAAGCGATAAAAGCGCGTATCAAGCCCTGCCCCAACATTCACAACTAATCCACTTGGATGACGACGTAAAAAATCTTGTACTAGACGATCACACTGCGCAGTTAGCGTTGCGTGCAGTAACTGACGAGCAGGAATATGTTGATTGACACAGTCGGGAACTAACTGACATTGTCGGCAAGCTTGCGCAGCAACAGGATCGTAAATGAGCCCATCATCAGCTAAGCTCTCCAAACTTCTCAGCCATAGAGGTTGCAATAAATCGGCTGGAATTTTATAGCGGGTAGACTTTACCATCTTGACCTATCTCCCAGTAGACAGACAAAGATGATAATAACTCTCATTATCTTTTGTAAAGCAAATTATGCAGAGAATTGATAAAAACAAAAAAAGCGCAGAGCCAAAACTCTACGCTTATCATACAGGTCACTCGATGATGGGATTACATTACATCCAATCCGCGTTACGAATTACACCAACCGCAATACCTTCAATCGCCAATTGTTGATGTTCTAAATCAACTACGATTGGATCGAATTCTTCGTTTTCAGCATGCAGCAGTACTTTGCGCCCTTGTTTATCAAGACGCTTCACCGTAACGTCATCATCCACACGGGCGACGACAACTTGGCCATTACGCACATCTTGAGTTTTATGCACAGCAAGAAGATCGCCATCCATAATACCGATATTTTTCATACTCATACCGTTCACACGCAGTAAAAAATCGGCACGAGGTTTAAACAACGTCGGATCGACATCATAATGACATTCGACATGCTCTTGAGCCAAAATCGGCTCACCAGCTGCGACTTGACCAATCAAAGGTAAGCCAGACTCTTCCACATCGCTATCGTTAGCACCAACCAAAAGGCGAATACCACGAGATGCTCCTGGAACAATCTCTAATACGCCTTTACGAGCCAGCGCTTTTAAATGTTCTTCAGCGGCATTTGCTGAACGGAAGCCGAGTTCACGGGCAATTTCTGCTCGCGTTGGTGGCATTCCTGAATCTTCAATTTTTGCTTTGATAAGATCAAAGACTTCTTGTTGGCGCGGTGTTAATGGTTTCATGAGTTACCCTGTCTTTTTATACAGTTCACTGTGAGTATATCCAGTGTTTAGCCATATTAAAAGGCAATTGTTTACGAAACCAGCAATTTGTCATTTTTCTTTTTTGCATTTTTCAATCAAGACCAGAGAGTCATCACTGGATTTCTACGACAAAAGAGACAGTTAAAATAAAATCATAAGAATCAATAACCTTGCATTAACTGGTCGTGCCAGATTGATTTTTCAACAAGTCTAATCATCAATCAAAGTACATAAATTAAGTTAAAAAAACTAAAATTACGTATGATCTCAATGATTTTAGCTCTATAGCGGAGGCCTTTTTCTGCTATCCTTGCGGCGCATTAAGAATTCGAGGTTCGTAATAGATTATGTCAACGTGGCAAAAAATTTCTCGACAATTACTTAGATTGCCATTGTCATTATTGGTAAAAACCAATTCCATTCCCTCTGATCCGGTAACTGATTTAGAGTTGGATTTAGAGCGCCCTATCGTCTATATCCTGCCATTTCGTTCTACCACGGATCTGATGACATTGCGCAGTAGTACCCAAGAGTTGGGACTACCCGATCCCCTATCACCACTAGAGATTGGTGATAAACAACTTGCGCGCTATGTGTTTGTCGCTAAAGGCCCGAGTATTTTTGGTTCAAGCAGTGATTTGCCTGCTGAGTCAGTAGAGTTATTTACTGAATTGCTTGAGCTACATAAACAAAACCCTGAGCTTAACATTCAGCTTGTGCCTGCTTCTGTACTTTGGGGCCGAAAGCCTGGTAAAGAAAAAGAGACCGGACCAATTCTACGTCCTTTAAATGGTCCTAAAAAATTCCTCGCGATCTTAGCGCAAGGTCGTGACTGTTTAGTTCGTCTAAGCACTCCAGTATCACTGCGATACATGGCAGATAACCACGGTACCGATGATGCCATTGCGCACAAATTGGCACGAGTGGCTAAAATCCATTTCTCACGTCAGCAAATTGCAGCATCGGGCCCTCGCCTACCCGATCGCCATGAATTGTTTAAACGTTTATTAGCGTCAAAAGCCATTGAAAAAGTGGTTACTGAAGAAGCCAAATCACGCGATGTGCCAGTTGAGAAAGTGCGTAAAGAAGCCATCGAAATGATGGAAGAGATTGCCGCTAACTTCTCTTACTCGCTGATTAAACATGGCGACAGCTTCTTAGGTTGGCTATGGAATAAACTGTACCAAGGTTTAAATATCCATAACGCTCAGCGTGTACGTCGTTTGGCACAAGACGGTCATGAGATTGTTTATGTACCTTGTCACCGTAGCCATATGGACTACTTGCTACTTTCTTATGTCCTATATAACGAAGGGTTGGTGCCACCGCATATTGCCGCTGGTATCAACTTAAACTTCTTCCCAGCAGGTCCTATTTTCCGTCGTGGTGGCGCCTTCTTTATTCGCCGCAGTTTCCGTGGAGATCGCCTGTACTCAACCGTATTTCGTGAGTATCTAGCAGAACTGTTTGCCAAAGGTTATTCGGTTGAATACTTCAGTGAAGGGGGCCGTTCTCGTACCGGTCGCTTGCTTCCAGCTAAAACGGGCATGCTATCGATGACCATTCAAGCCATGTTACGCGGCCTAAAACGTCCAGTGACTTTGGTTCCGGTTTACATCGGTTATGAACACGTTATGGAAGTGGGTACCTACGCCAAAGAGCTGCAAGGTAAACGCAAAGAAAAAGAAAACGTCGGTCAAGTTATCCGTACCATTCGTAAGCTACAAAATTTAGGACAAGGCTATGTAAACTTCGGTGAGCCAATTCCGCTAAATCAGTACTTAAACGATAACGTACCAAACTGGCATCAAGACATCGATCCAATTGAGCCAAGTAAACCACAATGGTTAAATCCCGTGGTGAATGATTTGGCAATTAAGATGATGACTCATATTAACGATGCCGCAGCAACTAACGCCCTAACCTTATGTGCTTTGGCGTTGCTCTCTTCTTATCAACGCGCATTAAGTCGTGAAGAGCTAGAAGAACAGATCGATTGTTATCTTGAACTGCTACGTAATGTACCTTACTCAAGCCAATGCACTATGCCAAAAGAGTCGGCAAAAGAGTTAGTCGACCATACGCTAGAAATGGGTAAATTTATTGTTGATCGCGATACATTAGGTGACATTATTTCCCTGGATCGTAAGCAATCGATTTTGATGACTTATTATCGAAATAACATCATCCACCTGTTCGCGCTGCCATCACTGATTGCTCATATTGTGGTATCACATCAGAGCTTAACCAATGATGAGATTCATGAACAAGTTGAACTGCTCTACCCATTCTTAAAAGCGGAACTGTTCTTACGTTACAACAAAGAAGAGTTGGATCCTGCGATTGATAACATCATCGCAGAGCTGGTTCGCCAAGGTCTGTTGCTAAACGATGGTTTAAATATCTCAATGAATGAGGCGCGCATCGGTCCACTACAACTGCTTGCTCGCACCATAAAAGAGACACTGCAACGCTATGCTATTACTCTGACACTGCTGCGCGCAGAACCAGAAGTGATCAAGAGTGATTTAGAGCAGCAAAGCCAAATGCTGGCGCAACGTTTAAGTCGAATTCACGGTATTAACGCTCCTGAATTCTTCGATAAAGGTGTGTTCTCAACTCTGGTTAAAACGCTACGTGCTGAAGGTTATCTCAACGATGAGTGTCATGCACTAACACGCCCAGTTGAAAACTTAACTGAAACATTGACCGCTCTGGTTTCTCCTGAAGTGAAACTAACTATCTCTGCGGTAATGAACCACACACCAGCACCAGAACAAGAAGAGCAAGTGGACTGAATTAACCACCAGTGACTTGTAAAGAAAAACAAAAAGGCCTAGCAGTACTAAACTGGCTAGGCCTTTTTTATATCGTTCGAATAGCTAGATAATTAATTTAACAACACACTTACCGCTAAACCAATACAAATGACCATGCCAACATAATTGTTATTTAAGAAAGCGCGAAAACAGTCTTCACGTTGGCGTTGTTTAATCAACATCTGTTGGTATACAAACAGCATTGCTGCTAGTAATAGGAACCAGTAGAAAATCTGCGATAAACCCAATACGCCACCAACCGCGGTCAGTAGAAGCAAGGTACCTAGCTGTAACATACCAATGATCATCTTATCAAAACGACCAAATAAAATGGCGGTCGATTTGATACCTATTTTTAAATCATCATCACGATCAACCATGGCATATTGAGTGTCATAGGCAATGGTCCACAAAATATTAGCAGCAAATAATAGCCATGCAGCAAGCGGTAATTGCCCAGACTGCGCCGCATAAGCCATTGGAATCGACCAACCAAATGCTACCCCCAACACCAACTGAGGCAAATGGGTATAGCGTTTCATAAATGGGTAAGCTGCCGCTAACGCCAAACCAATCACCGACAAACTGATGGTCAGGGTATTCATGGTCAGAACCAGCAAAAACGAAATCAGCACCAGTAAGCCAAATAGCCCAAGCGCTTCTCGCTCCGAGACTTTTCCAGATGGCATTGGTCGCTGACAAGTACGTTTTACATGGCCATCAAAATTACGATCGGCAAAATCATTGATCACACATCCTGCCGCACGCATAAAAATTACGCCCAGAACAAAAACCACGAGAACATGTGGACTCGGCCAGCCATCGGCAGCCAGAAATAACGCCCATAAGGTTGGCCATAACAGCAATAAACTACCAATAGGACGGTCAAAGCGAGCCAATTGCCAATAAGCTCGAGCTTTTGTCACCTCTAACATTCACTATCCTTTGCATAAATCGGAGCTGACTCTAAAAACAGTTCAGCCACCAATAGCGGTTTATCATTGAGCCATAACCGCGAGCGACGAGCCCATAACGGTGATGTTTCACCCCGGATGTTAGCAATAACAAGTGCATCTCGTCGTGCATTATCTGCGGTAAAAACTCGATAACCTAACGGCTTCTCCCCCAATTGAGCAAGATCTTGTTCATCTCCAGTTAGGGTAGAAAGCGGAATTAAGGTACGAGCAAAGACCCAAGGAACCCCATCTCCATTTAAAATAACTTTACGCGATAAGCAATCGATATCGCCAACTAATTCTTTTTCTTCAATACTGAGCTGCTGCTTTTCTACCATCACTTGTTCAAGGACTGTGACGGTAAAATGCTGACAACATTGAGCTAAACGTTGTGATAGCGACTCAGTTTCAAGCAACCAGGGTGCTAATTGAGAGCCAATCAGCTGTGCCAATTCCGGCACCTGCCACTGGGCCTTCTCAAGTAAGGGATTGTACAACTGTTTGAAATCCGACATCTTTCTTCTATCAGAAACAAGCAAAAGAAATGATTAACTCTTGGTTGAATCCGGTTATTTTATTACCATGTTAACTGGCTATTGTAGCAAGGTGTTCTAGCTACGAATATCGTTACGATCGAAAGATCACAACTCTTTTTCAAATCACCAACCAACTGAACGACTGTTATGATGAAATCTTTGCTATTAGCGATCTCTATTGTGCTAACCAACGGACTGATAAGCAATTGGGCATATGCGGCAGATGACAACACTACAACTGTAGAACCTGCTTTTGTTTACTACACTTTAAACCCAGATATCACAACTAACTACGTCACCTTAGGCAAGCAACTGGGATACCTTCGAGTTCAAGTCGACCTCATGGTAGCTACCCCTTCCCAGCTAGAATTAGTTAAACATCACGAACCTTTAATTCGAGATGCCATTATTCAAATTATTGGTCAGCAGCCGGAAATAAAAGTGAAATCCTTGGCAGGACGAGAGGAAATTCGCAAGCAGTGCCTGCATAAAGTGAATGATTTGCTTGTGGCAGAGGCGGGAAATAAGTTGGTAACAGAATTGCTCTTTACCAAATATCTCTATCAATAGAGCTCTTAATACAGAGACGAATAGAAACAGCAACGCTCAGCCGTTTGGGCTGAGCGTTAAAATAAACACCATCGCGGTTAGGCCGCACTCTCAGAAGCAGCTGCTTGCCCTGCTATAAGATATTCTGCGACCCGCTGTTGTTGATCCTTCGTTAAGTACAACCCCATTTTACTGCGACGCCACAGCGCATCTTCTACAGTTTGTACAAATTCATGCTGTCTCAAATACTCTAATTCTACCTGATAAAACTGCTCACCAAAGTCTGTTCCCATATCGGCTTCGCATTGCACCAGGGCCAGCATGGTATTGGCGCAAACACCGTAGTTGGTCGCCAATCGTAGGCAAGTAAACTCAGTCAGCCATGGATAGCGCTGTTTTAATTCACGAGCAAAAGTCTCACGAGTAAAACCATCAGCACCGCCAGGTAAATAACTATCAGCAGTCCAACTTGGCCCCATCTGAGGGAAGAATGGCGCCAGTTTTACCATTGCAGCCTCTGCTAATTTACGATACGTCGTGAGCTTCCCACCAAAAATAGAAAGCAGCGGCGCTTGAGTTCCTTCTTGCTCTAATTCTAATGTGTAGTCTCGGGTAATGGCTTGCGGGGAGTCAGACTCATCATCGCATAATGGTCGAACGCCACTGTAGGTCCACACGACATCTTGACGCTCTAATTGCTTTTTAAAATGGCGGTTATACACATCCAGCAAGTAGCCAATCTCTTGCTCATCAATCGCCACATCACGCGGATTGCCTTGATACTCAACATCCGTAGTACCAATAATAGAGAAACGATCAAGATATGGGATTACAAAGACAATACGATTATCTTCATTTTGCAAGATGTAGGCTTGAGTTTGCTCATGAACCCGAGGCACAACAATATGGGAGCCTTTGATCAAGCGAATATTACGCGGAGATGTGAGATCGGTGCTTTGGTCAAAGAAAGTTTTTACCCAAGGCCCAGCCGCATTCACTAAGGCATGAGCTTGTCGCTCAAACGTGTGATCGGTTAATAAATCACGAATAGTCACTTGCCAAATATCACCCACCCGAACCGCTCGTTCAACTCGGCAACGGTTACGTACCTCTCCACCAGCTTGAGCTACACTCATCGCATTTAAAATAACCAAACGCGCATCATCGACCCAGCAATCAGAGTATTCAAATCCTTTGGTAATTTCAGGCACTAATACCGAATCGGCACCAAAACGCAAACCACAACTGGCTGGTAACGTAGTGCGCTTGCCTAAATGATCGTAAAGAAACAGGCCAGCACGAATCATCCACGCTGGACGCAAATGAGGTTGATGCGGTAGACGAAAACGCATTGGATGGGCGATATGAGGCAGTTTTTTTAGCAAGACTTCACGCTCAGCCAGCGCTTCGCCTACCAAGCGAAATTCGTAATGTTCAAGATAACGCAAACCACCGTGAATCAATTTAGAGCTTGCAGACGAGGTAGCAGATGCAAAGTCAGACGCTTCATATAAGCCAACTCGTAGCCCACGACCCGCCGCATCTGTAGCAATACCAGCCCCGTTAATGCCGCCGCCCACGACGATTATATCGAGAATTGAGTTATCTTGAGCCATATCATCACCTGTTTCACCATTATTATAAAACGAACATAAAAATGAGCGTTCGAACATTTACAAGAGCATAATAGCGGACAAATTGATCAAGATCATCTAAAAAGTGACCAGTTTTTCTCTTTAGTATGATCTTTATCGCACCTTTTTGCGTAAAAAAATGGGCCAGATTCTCATCTGGCCCATTTTCAGGATGTTCTATTTTTTGAGCTCGATAAATTAATTAATAATTTCCATCGTTAACTCACACTCTTGCAAGCGCTGCATTAGCTCTGCAGGTGGCTCTTGATCGGTAAACAGCATATCAATTTGGCTAATATCGCCAAGATTAACCATCGCATTACGACCAAACTTAGTGTGATCAACCCCAAGCATAACGCAACGGCTGTTCTCAATGATCGCCTGCTTTACTCGCACTTCATGATAATCAAAATCCAGTAATGAGCCATCTAACTCAATACCACTGATACCTAGGATACCGAAATCTAACCGAAATTGAGAAACAAAATCCAAGGTCGCTTCACCAACAATACCTCCATCTCGGTTACGTACTTCACCGCCGGCTAAGATGACACGAAAGTCTTCTTTTGCCATAAGAGTGCCGGCAACATTAAGGTTGTTAGTAACAATACGTAAATCGTTGTGGTTAAGTAGCGCACGAGCAACCGCTTCTGGCGTAGTACCAATATCAATAAACAGCGTGGCACCATCAGGAATATGCGCAACCATAGCTTGAGCAATGCGATCTTTCTCAGCTAACTGCATCACTTTTCGGGTGTTGTATGACGTGTTGACAGAGCTTGATGGAATAGTGGCACCACCGTGATGACGGCGGATCTGATTGGCATCAGCGAGTTCATTCAGATCTCGACGAATTGTTTGAGGACTTACATTAAATCGCTCGACTAAATCTTCAGTGCTGACATAGCCCTGCGTTTTTACAATATCAATAATTTCTTGATGACGTTTACTCTGCTTCACTGCGCGAGGGGCTCCTATCTAACGCAACACCTCAAAGTATGCACTTCTAGGCATTATCTACAACAAGGCTCCACAATTGCGGAGCCTTGTCATATTACCTATAGCCTAATCAAGATGCCAATGTTGGCGATCATAATTATGCGTTTTGTTGTTTCAGCAGCTTTTCTTTGTGGATCTTAGACTCACCCATCATCGCCAAAATAAAGAAGATGATAGATAAACCACAAGATACTGTTAGAACTAAGAAACCACCATCCCAGCCAAAGTGGTCAACGGTATAGCCAAGTACAGCGTTTGCCGCAACGGCACCACCAAGATAACCAAATAGACCAGTAAGACCTGCTGCTGTACCTGCTGCTTTTTTCGGAGCAAGCTCAAGTGCATAAAGACCAATCAGCATAACAGGACCGTAGATTAAGAAACCAATAGCAACCAACGCCATCATATCAATCGTTGGGTTACCAGCTGGGTTAAACCAGTACACTAATACGGCCAAAGTCACCAACACCATAAATAGAATACCAGCAGGTGCACGACGTCCTTTAAAGAACTTATCTGACATCCAACCACACAATAGCGTACCTGGAATACCTGCCCACTCATATAGGAAGTAAGCCCAAGAAGATTTATCTACCGTAAAGTCTTTTGCTTCACTTAAATACACCGGAGCCCAATCCAATACCCCATAACGAATAAGATAAACAAAGGCGTTAGCAATAGCGATGTACCACAACAATTTGTTATTGAATACGTACTTAAAGAAGATCTCTTTTGCCGTCATCTCTTTTTCAAACGACGCATCATATGAGTCTGGGTAATCGTTTTTATACTCTTCAATTGACGGCAAACCGCATGATTGTGGAGTATCACGCATCACGATCAAAACAAAAGCAGCGACAATTAAGGCACCAAATGCTGGTACATAAAACGCACTGCGCCAATCATCGTGAAATAGCCATAAACCCAATAAGAATAAAGGACCAATTAGACCACCACCTACGTTATGCGCTACGTTCCACACTGAAACAATACCGCCGCGCTCTTTATGTGACCACCAGTGAACCATAGTACGACCACAGGCTGGCCAACCCATACCCTGGAACCATCCATTTAAGAACAGCAAAATAAACATGGTTGCAATACTGCCTGTTGCCCATGGCATAAAACCAAAACACAGCATCACAATTGCTGACATTGATAAGCCTGCCGCCAAAAAGTAGCGCGGGTTAGAACGGTCGGAGACGTTACCCATTAAAAATTTAGACAGACCATAAGCGATAGATACCGCCGCCAATGCAACCCCAAGATCGCCACGACTATAACCGTACTCTTCAATCAAATAAGGCATCGCCAAACTGAAGTTTTTACGGACCAAGTAGTAGCCGGCATAACCGAAGAAAATACCGATAAATAACTGCCAACGCATGCGTTTATATATCGGGTCGATTTGCCCATCAGGTAATCGTTCTTTGTGTGCAGCTGGTGTAAACAAGCCAAACATAAGAGGTTCCTTTAGATTTTTGTCGTTATTATGTCTTTTCTTAAGATCACATCATGTCGATCATTTAGATAGAAAAGAGTCGTTTTTTGCTCGAACGCAAATGTAGGGTTGAGCAAATTAGTTTTCTTTCGCTCAATTGTTACGAATTATTGCGCATTCGATTATGAAAAAATGTGAAAACAATCAAAATCGCGAAGTTATTTATCGCAAATAAGCGTGCAGAAATGGACAATTATTGCAGAATTAGAGATAGGTATACTAATCAACAGAATTAGTAAATACCTGCTATCGATATATTCTGATAGCAAGTATTTATTCAACAAAGCGGTTATGAATGATGCTTAAGAGGTTTTTTTGCATCATACAAAGCGATTAAACAGCCACTTGCAAGACCAAATAAATGCGCCATGTTTGCCACAGAAAATCCTAAAATATCGGTAAATCCTAGAATTAACCATACCAACATAAAGACAACATAAGAACGAGGTATGGTAAGTCCACGTTTAGGCGCTAACCACCCCATCCACCATAGATAGCCCATCAGCGCATAGACAACACCAGAAAGCCCACCGAAATTGGGGCCGACAAACCACGCTTGAGCAAAACCGGATAACAGTGATGACAGCAAAAAGATCTGCACTAACTTACTGCTACCGCTGTGTTGCTCTATCTTTCCGCCTAATAACCACCACCATAGGCAGTTAAAAATAATATGTAAGGCAGAGAAATGCAGCAAAGCGTGAGAAAAATAGCGCCAGAGCTGCCACTGATCACCATCGGCAAAAAAAGGAAAATGCAGGGCAGTAAACAGAGGTTGCTCAAACCCAATCAACCATAGGATATAAATCGTAATAACGGCCACCATCACAAATAAAGTAAAAGGGCCGGCTTGCGCTCTAATCATATTAATCAAGCTAGGGTTAGCATAATGGAACTTAGCAGTTCGACTCTCTGCCATATCCCAAGATGCAGCTTGATACTTATCTGCCGTTGGATCATGCAAAAAGGCTTGTAACTCCGCTTCTGCTTCCACTAGGTGCTGCTCATCTTTGAGCCACAGGGCAAATAAGCCTTCAGACTCAGGAGACATCACAATTTCAATCTTGCGCGATGCCATATAATCAATGAAAGCTTGTGCCAATCTTGGGTTACTAAGCCCGATAAGTCGATGCATTAAAACTACCTCTATTTAATTTTCCGACGTCTTAATCTCCAAGTGCCATAGGTAATTGCGCACGACGCCATGCCTCAAAACCACCTTCAAGGCTATATACCTGCTCGAAACCTTGGTGAAGTAAATATTGAGCTGCACCTTGGCTACTGATGCCGTGATAACACATCACAATCACAGGTTGTTCAAAATCGACTTCATCCATAAACGACACCATAGTGTCATTAGTTAAATGAAATGCCTGTTCAGGATGAGCCTGACTAAAAGACTGAATATCACGAATATCTACTAAGACCGCATCAGAATCATTTTGTTGTAATAACTGATAGGCATTTTCGGCACTGATAGGCGTAAACTGTTCCATACTTTTCCTTTCTCTAAGCTGAAGGTCATTATCATTATTAAGCGCAAGATCCGATCCCTCTGAGCATGTCAGGATCATGTTGAACTCAAGCACTTATGTTTATACATTTCGATCTATTTTACCTTACTTTGCGATCTCTACTCGACTCTCTTTTTTAGGTTATCCACAATCGTTTCTCCGCTCCTTGTTTCGGCTTACCAGATCTGACAAGGGGTTCCGATCGTATTACGCAAACCGATGTTTATATTTTAACCATCTGTGGAAAAGCCTGTGAATAGCGTTGATAATGTGTTTTTGTTATTTTGGATCCACTATATGTAGATCGGATCCGATCAAAAACTGTGGATAAATCTGTTTTTAACTTCTTACCTAGTGCGAAAATGTGACTGAATTAACATTAATATTTGCTGTTTTTGCATCTTGAACAACTTTTTGCAATTTGTACTAGGATCCATTTATTAAGATCCAAATAACTGATCTTTATCATCCCCATTGCTTTAATCATTCCAAATTACAGAGACAAAAAAACCGGCACTTCAGGCCGGTTTTTGACAAAGGAAAGCGAGAAAACAATCAGTAGATATCGTCACCAACAGCTTCTTTTAGTTTTTTCATCGCATTTTTTTCTAACTGACGAATTCGCTCCGCTGATACACCAAAGCGGTCTGCAAGATCTTGCAGAGTCGATTTATCTTCATCAAGCCAACGCGAACGTACAATAAATTGACTACGCTCATCCAAACCCGCTAATGCTTGAGACAAACGATTCGTTGCGTGAGTTTCCCAGTTACTCTCTTCGTAACTGCGTGCAACATCTGAACTTTTATCTTCTAAATAGTAAGCTGGAGCTGTCGGTGTAAAATCGCGATCATCATCGTCATTCGACATTTCAAAAGTGGCATCTTGAGCTGCTAAACGCGATTCCATTTCTCGCACTTCACTCGGCTCTACCCCCAGTTGATCCGCAACCATATTGATTTCTTCATTATTAAACCAACCTAAACGCTTTTTCGACTTACGAAGATTAAAGAAGAGTTTACGTTGGGCTTTGGTGGTTGCAACTTTAACGATACGCCAATTTCGTAAAACAAACTCATGGATCTCTGCTTTGATCCAGTGGACAGCAAATGAGACCAAGCGAACCCCAACTTCTGGGTTAAAACGCTTAACAGCCTTCATTAAGCCAATATTCCCCTCTTGGATCAGATCGGCCATAGGTAAACCGTAACCAGAATAGCCACGAGCAATATGCACCACAAAGCGAAGGTGAGACATGACAAGCGCTTTCGCGGCATCAATATCACCATCAAAATGCAGACGTTCAGCCAACTCTTTTTCTTGCTCAGCAGTAAGCATTGGGTAACGGTTAACGGCTTGGATATAACTATCTAAACTGTCGGCCGCAACCAGAGCCATTGAAGGCATCTCAGTGGACATGCAAAAACCTCGTGTGTTTTTTATTCAAAAGTAACGTAATTTAAACCCGTGTTCTTATTACGTGAACCCGCAATAATGCCAATAAAAAGGGGTTGATTGCAAGTAAGTCTGCAAATCAACCCCAGATTAGATCGAAAAAATAAAATTATACTGGCTCAATTTCGCGTAAATGGCGTCCAGCAGATAAGCGAGCTGCCAATAAACCAAGGAAAGCTGCTGACATAATAAGAATCAGCATTTCATCCCAGCCAAGACCAATTAAACGATAATGGCTAGCATACAGATTGGCTAAGGTAGCCACGGCTTGATCAAGTAATAAGGTAATTGCAAAAGTTAACCCAATAGCAATCAAAGAGGCGATTAGGCCATACCAAACCCCAACATACAGATAAGGTCGAAGGATATAGCTATTGGTTGCGCCAACCATTTTCATTACTTGGATTTCATCTTTATGGCTAAGCACTTGCAAACGTAAGGTGTTACCTACAATCAAGAATACCGCAAACAGCATCAAGCCCGACATGACCAAGGCCAGAGTCACAGCCAAATCTTTAATGGCAGCTAGGCGTTGTAACCAATCGCTATCTAGACGCACTTCACTAACTTGTTGCTGGTCTCGTAACTTTGTCGCTAACACTTGTGCTTGTTCGTTACTTTGCCACTGAGGCTTAGGTTTAATAATCACCACAGAAGGCAACGGGTTAGAATCTAACAGTGCAATAGCTTTTGCAAATCCTGCATTTTGACGAAACTCTTCTAAACCTTGTTGTGGTGAGATGAACTCAACGGTTTCAACCTCTGGCCATCCTTTAAGCTCATCAGCAAAGGTTTTTGCTTGCGCTTCAGGAACCGAATTTTGCAAATACAACGTTAGCTGAGTTGGGTTCTGCCATGATTGAGCAACGATTGTGACGTTTTTTGCCAGCAGGTAGAAGGTTGCTGGTAGAGTTAAGGCAAACGCAAGTACCAACAGTGTTAAAATATTGCCTAATGGGCGACGAAACATATCTTTCAATGCCCCGCCACCTTGTTGTTTATGAATGGCAAAGAAGCCTTGTTTATTCTGCGCCACGAACGATCTCCCTTAAATGTCCCTGTAGAAGATCCAATCGACGATAATCGTGACTGGCTAACAGTGAAGTATCGTGAGTTGCCATTAACACACTCACGCCTACTCGATTAAATTCTTCAAATAAACGCATCACTTGCTGAGATAAATCGGCATCTAGGTTACCAGTCGGTTCATCGGCTAGTAACAACATAGGTTTATTCACCACGGCACGAGCAATACCCACGCGCTGCTGTTCACCGCCCGATAACTGAATCGGCGTACACTTTGCTTTATCCAGTAAACCCACTTTATCTAACGCGGCAGATACTCGACGTTTAATTTCATGCTCTGATGCCAATTCCACTCGTAATGGCAAAGCAACGTTTTCATACACGCTACGATCCATCAACAGCTTATGGTCTTGGAAGATGATCCCGATATTACGACGTAAAAACGGGATCTGCTTATTAGGAATACGGCTAATATCATGGTCATTGAACAAAATTTTGCCGTCACTTGGGCGTTCAATGGCACAAATCAGTTTCAGCAGGGTACTTTTACCTGCTCCTGAGTGGCCAGTCAGAAAAGACATTTCACCACGACCAAGATGGAAGTTTACTCGCTGAAGTGCTTGCCTACCTCCTCGATAGGCTTTACTTACCTGCTGAAACTGAATCACTGTTTATTCCTCGTCTGTAAATAGCGCTTCGATAAACTCGTCGGCAGCAAATGGACGCAAATCATCAATGCCTTCACCAATACCAATATAACGGATTGGGATATGGAACTGATCGGCAATCGCAAAGATCACCCCGCCTTTTGCTGTACCATCAAGTTTCGTTAGCGTAATACCTGATACTGGAGCAACCTCACTAAATAGCTTTGCTTGGCTAATTGCGTTTTGGCCGGTACCTGCATCGAGAGTCAACATAATTTCATGCGGCGCATCAGGATCAATTTTCTTCATCACACGCACAATCTTACGTAACTCTTCCATTAAGTTAGCTTTGTTTTGTAAGCGACCCGCAGTATCTGCAATGATCACATCAATATTTTTTGCTTTTGCCGATTCAATCGCATCGAAGATAACAGAAGCACTGTCTGCACCCGTATGTTGGGCAATAACAGGAACTTGGTTACGTTCACCCCAAACTTGAAGCTGTTCAACAGCAGCGGCACGGAATGTATCACCAGCCGCCAACATCACAGATTTTCCTTCACTTTGGAATTTCTTCGCCAGCTTACCAATAGTCGTAGTTTTACCTACGCCATTAACACCCACCATCAAAATAACATATGGCTTTTTGCTGGTATCGATCTCAAATGGCTGTTCGACTTTTGCGAGCATCTCTGCCAATTCATCTTTCAATAAACCGTAGAGTGCTTCACCATCTTTAAGTTCCTTGCGAGAGGCTTTCTCGGTTAAGTTTTCAATGATCTTAACCGTAGTATCCATTCCCACATCAGCAATCAGTAATTGCTCTTCAAGCTCTTCAAACAGCTCATCATCAATTTTTTTGCCTTTAAATAGACTGAAGAAGCTCGAACCGAAATTCTCCTTAGTCTTACGTAAACCACGCATTAGACGGGCAAAGAAACCTTCTGATTTTGGTTTTTCCTGCTCTGCAATCGCAATAACTGGAGACTCAAGCTCGGCGTTATTTTCTGTCTCTTCATTACGAAGATGTTCAGCGCTCTCTTTTGCTTGTAATTGCTCACTCACAATTTCAGCTTCAATCTGAGCATCATCACTAGCAGCATCAGCATTGATACTCGCTAGCTCAACTTGTTCCTCAACCGCTTCTAACTGAGAAATCGAAGCCTCTGCCTCGGGTTCTGCTTTAGCAACTGGCTCGGTTACGGTATCCTTAGCACTGTCGGCTGCATCATTTTTTGCATCATCATTATGCGCAATTTCAGCATCCTTGGCGTCAGAGGTTTGTGATTTAGGGCTTTCATCCTGCCCCTCGATTACCGAGTTAATTTCGGTAGTTTGTTCGCTGTGTTCGCTCTTTTCTTCTGAGCCAAAACCCAGCCACGAGAATAATCCGCGTTTCTTCTTTTCTGCCATTGGCAAATCCTAGAGATTGATTGGTACAATTTGCAGCCTAAAAACTGATGTATACTAACATTTTCTAAGCGGTCAAAAAAATCTATGACGAAACGTAGACAACAAACAGGTAAAAAACCACAAAATAATCGCCAGAGCGGGTTCGTCAGAATCATCAGCGGACAATGGCGTGGTCGCAAACTGCCCGTCCATGACGTCGAAGGACTTCGACCTACCACTGACCGTGTAAAAGAAACACTTTTCAACTGGTTAGCGCAAGATATTTATCAAGCAAAATGCTTAGATCTCTTCGCCGGTAGTGGTAGCCTGAGCTTTGAGGCCTTATCCCGTGGTGCAGAAAGTCTGACCATGATTGAACTGGACCAAAAAGCTGCCGCGCAACTAAAACAAAATTTAACCGCAATTGGGGCTACTAACGCAACCTTACACAACACCAATAGTGTAAATTTCCTCAATCAAGCAGGTACTCCTCACGATTTGGTCTTTATTGATCCACCATTTCGTAAGGACCTTATTCAACAAGTTATTGCTGCGCTTGAAGCTAATCATTGGTTAAGTCCTAATGCGTTGATTTATATTGAAGCAGAAAAAGAGCTCGGTAGCATTGATGTACCGCCAAGTTGGCATCTATATCGCGAAAAAACCGCAGGACAGGTGTGCTATCGTTTATTTATTCGAGAGGAAGAAGAATGAAAACCTTAATCTTATTAGCTAAGGCCGCGATTGCGTTTGTCTGGTTGGTGTTGTTAGTTAATATTGTCCACCCATTTCCAGGGGCGGCGGCAATGGCGCTTTACATCATGACTGCATTTTTATTTATGATGCATGGCCTACAAATGTTGATCTTTATTGGTGCTTTTGGCGATAAGATTACGATGTCTGGTTGGGAGAAATGGTCGATTCTTATTTTTGGTATTTTCGCCTTGCTTGATATTCGCCGTAAACACATGATGTAACACTCTCAATTCCAATAAAAAAGCGAGTCCGATATTTGGCTCGCTTTTTTATATCTCTGAGTTTTATAACTCTTAGTGGTGACACATACGAGCCGGGTTGGCCGTTAGCTCTTCACCCACCAGCATAATCTTACCCTTCGCAAGTAAGAAATCGAGAAGTTGTTGTAAGGTCAAATCTTGTTGGCTGCAAGTATGAAAACGAACATCCGCTCCATACTCAGCTTCAATTTCTGCCGTTAAACTTGCAGGTGTGTAGTGCTTATTTTCATCTAATAATTTATGAAGCACTTCATGACCATGAACAGATTCTGTCATTGTTCTCTCTCTTCCAATCTAAAACATATATACCCAAGTTATTTCAAGATGCACGGTTCAGTGAGAATGACTTGGAGATATAACAATAGATCACTACGTTGATTACCGCGTTGACCTAACTCAATTATATTGCATATTGAATATATGTTTAAATCTTTTAAGATAATCTTTCAGCCAATCGTTTACCTTCGTTTTTTTATCTAAACACGCTATTTCTTATTATTAAAGGTAAGCATTTATCTGCTAATCATGTTCAAAAACAATATCTCCATCTAAACTAACCTTTTGATTTATTATCTCATCCTGTAAAAAAAATAGAGAAACATTCATCTATAAGTCCAAATCACAATTCTTAAATCATGAGAAAGTTAAGTGAATTGAAAAATAAAAAATAGATTAAAAACCAAACGGTTACATTCACTTACTGTGATCTCATTAAAATTTTTTGTGGTAGCAATAAAAGATAAATTAAAATTACTTGGCATATAATACAGCAGAAAGAAGTTACTTCCATTTTTGCAAACTACATATTCCATTAACAATAACAACGACAACAAAAAATCAAAACACACCAATAAAATCATCAAGTTAAAACAACACCACTTTTATAGAAAACAATGAGCTCAAAAACCAAACAGAGAGAAAAACACTGTTTACTTAGATAAAAAACCACTTAAACACGTCATATTTTTGCAAAATAAGCCACTAAACTAAGATCTAGCTTGATAAGCGATCAAAAATCATGCTATTCTTTTTATCAAGTTAAAGATAACGGTTATAGGAGAGCCAAATCATGTTTACAACATCTCAAAAACAAGGACTTATGATGATTGCGGTTATCCTAGGTCTAATGACACTACCTGTTATCTACTAAGATAACGAACAAATATCAAAAAAGGCGCTTATAGCGCCTTTTTTCGTTTTTGAACAATATTGTGGTGGGTAATAGGATAAAAACCCTATCGTATAACCATTAGGGAAGAAGAGAGATACGATGCCAATGAAGAGAGTAAAACCAAATAGCTAGCGCGGTAAAACCAAAGACCAACAATAGAGCTACACCCCATACCACTCGATTACTACGTGGTGTAAGCCCTTTCTCGCAGCGCTTACACATGGCAATAAACTCATCCTCATTTGTTAAGCGAAAATGATCTTGTTGAATAGACTGCTCTCGAATTTGAGCGATATGTTGTAACTCTTCAATTAAGTTTTGCGGCAAACGCTCATCACAGAACTCAATCAGTTCCGTCAAATTACTACCCTGTGCGTGATAATGAGAACGCAGTAAATACTCGATACGACGGGTGCGTTTAATGACGCTCGCAATATTAGACATAATCACTTTCTCTTCAACATCCTATGTTCTTTTCTTACCTTACTAACCCGTCACTAGAAAGCAAGAACTATCCCTCTATTTTGCGAAGGGATGAATCTTGTCTAAACCGCACGCACATACTCCATTAAATCATAGTCAAACTTCGAGTTAAGCGAAAAAGATTCCGTCAGATCACGATTTTATCGCGTAATGCTAGAGCCAAGAATAAAGTCATGAATAATATGAAACCAATGACTTTAGTCTCGAACTTAAACGACTGAGCCCAAGTCACTTATACCGTAATAATTGGGTATCAATGGATATAATCGGATAGAACAATAACAGGATTTTTACCATGCCAACCATGCTACTATTGGCTTTAGTAACACTACTTGTCGTTGCCATTAGCTATTTTATCTACACCTATCGTCGTCATACTCTTGGAACTCATGCTCCAGAGAAACACATTGAAGTCATGATTCTCGATAAACAGAGCAATCCTATTTTTGGAGCTCAACCGGGAGAAGATGACGAAGAATATTGGATCTATGTTCAACCAGTAAAAGGCGGCCCAAAGCGTGAATTTATGGTCGGTATTCACTACTATCACGCTCTAAATCCGGGTGATAGCGGCATGATGACCTATAAAGGCCGCCAATTTATGCATTTTGCTCTTAATCGCAGCTAGCTCGTTACGCTAAGGAACAAGCCAAGCACTGTAGCGACTTTTGCTCAATAGCCAACTGCTCAATAGAGCCAATCCGCCGCACACCAGAGTCCAAAATGGAATGGTGATCAGCGGCGGAGCAAAATACCAATTAAGATGAATTACCGGCCATAAAAATAGTGGATGTAATAAATACACCCCTAAACTATAACGACTAATAAAACTGATCCCCTGTTTAGCCGTTACGGACCACTCACAGTGCTCAGCCCACCAGCGACAACCAACAAACACCAAACTGGCAATGAGTACGGTATTTAATGTTTTATAAGAGAGCCAACGACCTACCGTATACTCACCCACAACCAGACTTAAATGTACTACCATCCAATCCGTTAATAGCAGTGCCACTACACCCAATGGCAGTAGCCAAACCAGTTTTGGCCGTTGATATTGGTAAAGCCCATAGCCAAGAAGTAAGTACCCACTATATAAAACATACTGATTACTCCATGGCCCATCGACTCTTAATAAGAATAACAAGGTAAAAATAAGCCACACGCCGATAACCGCTCGAACTTGACTCGGTTCTGCACGATGAACAAAGAAATGAAATAGAGGAACGAGTAAATAAAGAGGAATAAAGTAATAAAAGAAACCTAAATGGTAATACGTTTCATGAGTAAATGCGTGTTTTAACAGATTGATACTCACAGCCCCATCAAAACCCGATAACGAAACTCCGGCAAGTCCAGCATAGAATAGAGACCAAGCCACAAACGGAATTAATACCTTGCTCACTCGCCGAGTAATAAAATAGTTGGCTTCAATCGGTTTAGGGTTACTAAGTAATAGCGCTCCAGAGATTAAGATAAAAACAGGAACTGCCCAGCGACTAAAACTATTAAAAGTGATGGCGGTAATCCAATCAAACTGCGGTATCTGCCCTAATTGCTCTCGATAAGGCCCAAGTACATGAATAATCACAACAGCAATGGCAGCAACACAACGCAATAAATCAAAGAACCAAATTTTTTTGGCTGCCATACATTCACCTTTTTACCCAATAAAAATGCCATCATTGACATAATCAATGATGGCACCTTTCTTAAACCTGACCAAAAGGAAAATGATGGTCAGTGGTAATTATGGTTGTTGGCGAGTCGCCGCTAGCACAATCTCACGGATACACAGATTTTGTGGCTGGTTGTAGGCATAACTGATAGCGTTAGCAATATCACTTGGTGCAATAACACCGCCCATACCTTCTTTCCACTCTTCGTAGCCAGATTTAATTGCATCACTCGTGGTATGGCTTAGTAGTTCCGTTTCAACTGCGCCAGGGGCAATAGTAATGAAACGAACATTATCATCGGCAACTTCTTCACGAATATTTTCAGTAATGGCATGAACCGCAAATTTAGTACCACAGTAAGCGGCATGATTTGGGAATGTTTTACGACCTGCAATAGAGCTAACGTTGATAACTGTGCCGTGCTTGCGCGCTTTCATCCCTTTAAGAACAAGATGAATACCGTTTAGCATCCCCATCACATTAACATCAAACATGGTTTTCCACTCTTGTGGATCCTGCTCATCAGCAAGGCCTAACAGCATCATACCAGCATTATTGATAAGACAATCAACAGGGCCGAACTTCTCTTCAGCTTCAGCAATAGCATTTTGTAGCGCTTGAAGATCGGTCACATCAACTTGACGACATAGAGTATTAGGTAGGGCAAGTGCCTCTAAGCGATCCAAACGACGAGCAAGAAGCAGTAAGGGATAACCTTCACCAGCTAATTTACGCGCCGTTGCTTCACCAATACCAGAACTTGCACCTGTAATGACGATAAGAGGTTTAGACATAATGGAGACCTTTTCTTTGTTAGAATAATTTAAGTATGGCGCATACTCACGCTGCGACCTTGGTTACTACTATACAAAGCGCTATCTCGGCTGAAAAATACCGATTTCCTCTGTTTATCATAAAAAAAAACTATGGATAGCCATCACTCTTATCCTCGAAGCCATTCTTAGTTACCGCCATATGTCAGACTACAGATTGCTAACATAATCACAAAACAGGCCTGTCTCGATCTTCAATCAATAACTTAACCCCGAATCACAATCAACAAATTGCATTTAATACAGAATATATAGAAGGGAAAAAGCCTTTCCCACTTGATTTACCACCATAAAAAGCAACATTAAAAATACAAAAAACCAACCAAAGAAACATTTAGACACATTTTAACCTTGCATTTACATTTAACAATATCGTAACCTTGCACCAGTTTTGAAGCTCCCAGTGACGGGAAGTAATCGATAATGGAGGAAGGATGTATCCATCGACTTCGCAACAACAATCACCTCAACCGAGTAAAAAAAATCTCTTTACCCGCTTTTTAGATACCGTTGAGTGGTTAGGTAATTTACTGCCTCACCCGATAACCCTATTTGCTATTTTCTGTGTTGCTATCCTGCTCGCTTCGGGCATTGCTGGCTACTTTGGTTTGTCTGTGATTGACCCCCGTCCAGAAGGTGCGCCTGGACGAGCTGCAGATGGAATGATTCATGTTGTCAGCCTACTTAATGCCGAAGGCTTACAGCTGATTGTGGCTAACTTAGTGAAAAACTTTACCGGATTTGCGCCTCTAGGTACGGTATTGGTTGCCATGTTAGGTGTTGCTATTGCTGAACACTCAGGCCTACTTTCTTCGGCTATGCGCGGTTTGGTTATGGGAGCCTCTCGCCGCATGGTTACTCTAGTAGTTGTGTTTGCTGGTATCATTTCTAACACCGCATCAGAGCTTGGTTATGTGGTTCTGATCCCTCTTGCAGCCATGCTATTCCACTCATTAGGTCGCCACCCTCTTGCAGGTCTTGCCGCAGCTTTTGCCGGGGTTTCAGGTGGTTATAGTGCAAACCTACTGTTGGGTACTGTTGACCCTCTATTATCAGGTATCACTCAAACCGCAGCCCAAATGATCGATCCGAACTATCTCGTTGGTCCAGAAGTGAACTGGTACTTTATGTTTGCATCTACCTTCGCCATTACCATTATGGGTGCCTTTGTTACCGAGAAAATCGTTGAGCCAAAGCTGGGCAAATATCATGATGAAGAAGCAAGTGAAGATCTTAGCCACGATAAAATGGGCAAGCTGACCGATATTGAGAAAAAAGGTCTAAAAATGGCGGGTCTTGCTGCGCTAGTTGTGGCGGCGTTGCTGGCATTAACCATAGTGCCAAGTGATGGTGTGTTACGAAATCCAACCACAGGTTTAGTTGCTGGATCACCGTTTCTCAAAGGTATTGTGGCCTTCATCTTTGTCTTCTTTGCCATTCCTGGCTTTGTTTACGGCAAAGTAGTCGGCACGATGAACAATGATCGTGATGTGATTAATGCGATGGCTAAGTCCATGTCTTCAATGGGTATGTACATTGTTCTGGTCTTTTTCGCCGCTCAGTTTGTCGCTTTCTTTAAGTGGACTAACTTCGGTCAAGTATTCGCAGTTGGTGGAGCAGATTTCCTTCAGTCCATTGGTTTAACAGGCCCTGCGCTGTTCTTTGCTTTCATTTTAATGTGTGGCTTTATTAACTTAATGATTGGTTCGGCTTCTGCACAATGGGCTGTTACCGCACCGATCTTTATTCCAATGTTGATGTTGGTCGGTTATGCACCAGAAACCATTCAGGCGGCATACCGAATTGGTGACTCAGTGACTAATATCATTACGCCAATGATGAGCTACTTTGGCATGATTTTAGCTGTTGCGACCCGCTACCAGAAGAACTTAGGTCTAGGTACATTAATCTCAACCATGCTGCCATACTCTATCGTATTTGTTATTGGCTGGAGCATCATGTTCTATGTGTGGGTCTTTGTACTCGGTATTCCTGTCGGTCCAGGTGCTGCAACCTACTACAATGTTGCCGGTTAATTCTGTCCTTTAACTCTTATCAAACAACTTAGATCAAAGCCGAATCCACCCGATTCGGCTTTTTTTGTTATGATAAGTTTACGTTATGGCTCACTAAACCAAGAGAATTTGGATGGATTTACGACTACTGCGCTTCTTTACTGCGGTATATGAAGAGAAAAATATTACTTTAGCTGCAGAGCGCTGCTTTGTATCCCAACCGTCCATCTCTAGTGCCATTAAACAGCTGGAACAGGAGTTAGAAACCACCCTCTTTATTCGCCATAAAAAAGGAGTCAACCTAACAGATGAGGCACATTACTTATATCCATTAGCCATTCGCCTGCTCAATGATGTTAATCGCTTGCCCCAACTGTTTCAGCAACGCACCGAATGTTTACCCCTCACCTTGGCAAACTTTCCCGATTTGAGCCAAACCGAATTAGCCAATTGCTTTGCTCTGCTCAATCAACAGATCCCTAACTTATTATTAGAGTTGGTTGATCATAATGCTCCTGCCGATGCGCGCCTAACATTAGATATGTTCAAGGCTGAAGATGAAATATTTCTTCCTCTGTGGGATGAAGACTATGTGCTATGTATGCTACCGGATCATCCATTAGCACAATTAGAAAAAGTCACCCCAGCAGAGTTACATCTACACGATTTTATTGAATGTCCACCCTGTGAAGCGCACCAGCAAACCATTGGCCTATTAGCATGCGATGGCCTGGCCGTTAACCTAGTGGCCAAGGCAGAACACAAAACCCAAGTTATGCATTTAGTTCAAGCTGGATTAGGGATCTCTTTTTTACCGACAGGAGTATTAGAAACAGCAAAACAACTTGTAACCGTTCCACTTGATGGTCCGCGGATGTTTCGCCGTTTAGGCTTGTGTTATCCGGCCAATAAAACCTTAAATCCAGCCCTTTCTGCTGCAGTCAAAGTATTGAGTCAATACAACCAACATAAGGTTAAATAATACCTATCACAGCAATAAGAAAAATCGACTGTCGATTCATATAAGCAAGATTTATTCTAGTTCGTATCTTGTCATCTTTGCTAAAACGGTCGGTTATGAACTCTCGCAACTCATCAAGAGCCCTTATTGTTGAAGGCGGTGCTATGCGCGGTATTTTTGCCAGTGGCGTACTCGATGCCTTCTTAGAAAATAATTATATGCCTTTTGATTTTGCGATTGGAGTATCGGCAGGTTCAACCAATCTGATCGGCTACCTTTGTGGACAACACGGTCGTAGCCATACTATTATTACCGACTACTCTCGCCGCCATGACTTTATTAATTTTGCTCGCTTTACCCAAGGTGGCCATTTAACAGATATTGACTGGCTATGGCGTACCACGACACGTAATTTGCCTCTGAATCTGTTCAAATACGAGCAGCGCAATATTCCACTCTATGCAACAACAACTAATTTAGAAACAGGTCAAGCGGAATACATTGCTGTAAGCCGTGAAAATATTACCGAAGCCATGGAAGCAACCTGCGCTTTACCGGTTGCTTATCGTCATAATCCAACGGTAAGTGGTGTAGCGATGAGTGATGGTGGAATTGCCGACTCTATTCCAGTGATTGAAGCGTATAACCGTGGCGCCCGAGAAATAACCGTTATCTTATCTAAGCCTTTAGGTTTTCATAAAAGCGAAACTAAACTACCTTGGCTGATTAAATCTATGTTTCATGATCACCCTAAGTTTGCTGAAGCGGTACTTTCCCGAGCAGAACGCTATAACGCTGCCTTAGATTTTATTGCCAATCCACCAGCAGACTGCAAGTTAACCGTTATTGCACCGAAAGAGAGTTTCCAAGTCGGTCGTTTAACTCGCAATTTAGAGAAGCTTGAGCAAGGCTATCAAATGGGTCGAGAAGCGGGTTACCGTTTATGTGGCTTAATTCCATGTTATGGCGACAATTGCTATCAATCAGAACGACTAGAGCGAGCGGCTTAAATCCCTACCCTTATCATAGGTATAGGCGATTGAATCAATAAAAAGCAACGATTATACCTATGAACGTATTTTTCTTAGTATAACTACATCGAAACGAGAGAGGCGTTTCACCCAATTTATACTGAGGAGAAGTACCATGACCCAACAAATTAACTTGATCGGTCTTGATAGTGACAAGGCAAAAGCACTGGCTGTACACCTCAACCAGCTACTGGCTCATTATCAAGTTCTTTACATGAATACTCGTGGTTATCACTGGAATGTAAAGGGCCAAGAATTCTTTGAATTACACCTTAAATTTGAAGAGATTTATACCGATCTTCAAACCAAGATTGATGAGCTTGCAGAACGAATTCTAACTCTTGGTTTTACCCCTGATCACAGCTTTAGCCGTTACTTAGAGCAAAGCGGAATAAAAGAATACCGCGATATTACAAACGGTAAAGAGTGTGTGAAAGGCTTAGTTGAAGGCTTTAGCAAACTACTGGTAAAAGAGCGTGAAATTTTAGCTCAAGCAGGTGATGCCGATGATGAAGGTACAACTGCACTAATGAGTGATTATATCCGCGAGCAAGAAAAATTGATGTGGATGTTAAACGCATACCTTCAATAATAAGAATCAGAGGTGATGAGTTAAGTCTCTCATCACCAAGCCTAAATGATTAACACTAGGATTCGTGCTACTTATTTAGGTCTGATACCAGCTTTAAAGTTAGTCGTTTAAAGTTGGCTAAATCTTAGATGTTATGTCCCTACATTTAAGATCTGATGTCCCGCAAGGGATCTCTATCTCTCTGACTGCAAATTGCAAAACACTTATGGTTCTTTGTTTGGGGGTACTGCTATACCCCCTTTTTTTTATCGGTTAAGCCTGAGCTGATGCAAGCAAAGCACCGCAGCCGATAAACATTGAGCCAAATACCCGATTCAAACGATTCATTACTCGCGCAGAACGAATATAGCGACTGAGCTTTGCTGCTAGCGTCACGTAAAACAACATCACACAGCCATCAACGACTAAAGTAGTGATACCTAAGATCGCTATTTGTGGCAGTTGAGGCTCAGTAGGTGATAAAAATTGAGGAAACAGTGCCACTAAAAAAACAATCGTTTTAGGATTAGTTAAATTTACCAGTACGGCTTGGCGAAATAACGTTTGAGCACTCACTGCTTTATTACTGGTAGAAATATCTATTGCTGAATGTTCACGCCACTTTTGAATACCAAGCCATACTAAATATGCCGCACCGACCCATTTAATAGCGGTAAATAAGGCAGCGGATTGGGCAACGATCGCACCAAGACCAACTCCAACCAATAAAATATGCACGCTCATCCCCAGTTGCAGACCCGCAATGGACGCTAATGATTTACGAAAACCATGGACCATACCATTGCTGATAGAGTTCACCGTGCCCGAGCCTGGAGCAAAACTAAAGACAATTGCGGTGGCTAAATACGCGAGCCAAACTTCAATACTCATATTTTTATCGCCATTAATGTGAGATAGACCAGAATATGCGCTTATATACCGTAACAACTGCCGATAAAGCAATCAGCAACTTATGATGTTGTTAACAAAATTAAGATATACTTAATAAAACGCTGTACTTCATTTAACCATTAACAATCGAGCCGACTCATGACCGACACTTCGTCTTATCCACTCTCACAGGAAGCGCAATTTAGCCAAACTATGCAAGGTCCTGTGGCAGAACTGTGGCAACATCGCCAAGAAGGTATTTTCCATGGCGTGGATGGGCTACGTATTGGTTGGATGGCCATGACTCATACGAAAAATGACAAAGTGATTGTGGTGGTTAATGGTCGCATTGAAAGCTATTGGAAATACCAAGAAACCATCTATGACCTATTTCAACAAGGCTATGATGTTTTCTCTCTTGATCATCGCGGTCAAGGCGTATCCGATCGCCTCACTACTATCCATGACTTAGGGCATATCGCAGAATTTGATGATTATGTTACCGATCTAAAGACCTTATTTGATCAGATCATCACCCCTCGCGGTTACCAGCAACATTTTATGCTGGGTCATTCCATGGGCGGCACCATCAGTTCTCTATTTCTCTCGCGTTTTCCAAATATTATCGATCGCGCAGCAATGACAGCTCCAATGCATGGTATCTATCTTGATAACCCTGTAATGAAGAAAATCTCTTACCCATTACTGCGTCTTATTGATAGCCTACAAACTCAACCACAATATACTTTTACTCAAAAAGGCTATGTGGCAAAGCCGTTTATTGATAACCCATACACACACAGCGAAGTGCGTTATCAATGGTTCCGCGATCTATACCAACACAAACCAGAGCTCCAAATCGGAGGGCCAAGTTCACGCTGGGTATGGCAAGGTATGCGAGCAAGCCAGCACTGCATCGAACAAGCCACTAATATTCAAGCACCATTATTGATTATCCAAGCTGGGAATGATCGCATTGTTGATAATGACAAACAGCAACAATTTCTTGCCGCAATGCAGTCAGGTAAAGGTCAATTAATAACGATAGACGGGGCAAACCACGAGTTATTATTTGAAAGCGATATCTATCGTAATCAATCACTTAATGCCATTCTATCCCATTTCGCTAACCAGAGCACAGTATCTCAATAGAAACTCTGGCATTCTTAGTCAATTTAGCCTAAAAGCGGAAAAAGTAGGCCCTAATATTAGCCTCCTTTTTCTGTTTAAATCTAAGATAGAATTTCTATCAAGTTGAGCTATTCCTCGTGAGTGGCTCTGGCACCACAGACCGAGAATATTCATGTATAAAATTGTTGCATCTGATCTAGACGGTACGTTACTGACCCCCGACCATAAATTGGCTCCATTCACTCAAGAAACGCTAAAACGCCTCCATCAACAAGGAAAAACCTTTGTCTTTGCAACTGGCCGCCATCATATTGATGTGGCAGAAATGCGAGAGAAAATAGGTATTCCGGCATACATGATTACGTCAAATGGTGCGCGAGTTCATAATGGTGATGGTGAAGAGATCTTTAGCCAAGACTTAAGCCCTGAAGTAATTAAAGGCGTTATCGATATTGTTAAAGACGATCCAGAAGTGCTGATCCACATGTATCGTGGTAATGACTGGCTCCTTAACTGTGAAGATGACACGCTACGTGAATTCCATGAGAGCTTTAGCTACATCGTATTTGATGTTAACAACCCACCAACAGAGCACGTTGCTAAAGTATTCTTTACCCGTAACGATCACAGCCACGAAAAAATGATGGTGTGGGAAGAGCGCCTAAACCAAGCCTTTGGTGATAAAGCTAATATTGCCTTTTCAACCCCATGGTGCTTAGAAGTAATGGCAGCAGGTGTATCAAAAGGCCATGCATTAGAGGCCGTAGCAAAACAGCAAGGGCTAACTTTAGCTGACTGTATTGCCTTTGGTGATGGTATGAATGATGCAGAAATGCTGGCAATGGCAGGTAAAGGACTGATCATGGGAACCGCGCATGAGAAAGTGAAACAAGCGCTACCGAATAATGAAGTCATTGGCTCTTGTGCCGATGAAGCCGTAGCACATTATCTGATCGATAATCTGCTATAACCTTTGACTTAAATCCTCGCCCTTAATACAGCATTTATTCGATATTAAGGGCAAGGTTTACATCAAACTAGAACTGTCCTGTCATCTGTAGAATTTCATCCCATTGCGCATCGGTAACTGGCATAATGCTCAAACGACTACCTTTCTTAACCAATGCCATATCAGTAAGAGCTGGATTGGCTTTTAATCTTTTTAAACTCACCAAGCGTAAATGTCGTTGGTAAGCAATATCGACCATAATCCAACGTGGGTTTTCCGGATCAGACTTAGGATCAAAATAAGGGCTGCTTGAGTCAAATTGAAAATGGTCGGGATAAGCCTCTTTAACGACGGTTGCAATACCCACCACCCCAACATCTTTACAAGATGAGTGGTAGATGAAAACCTCATCCCCTAATTTGATCTCATCGCGCATCATATTACGTGCTTGATAGTTACGAACCCCTTCCCAACAAGAAACTTTTTGCTGTTTTAATGTGTCTATCGAAAAGGTATCGGGTTCAGTTTTAAATAACCATTTTGCCATTTGTGATCTCGAATCATACTATGTTGAGCCAACTCTTAGCCTAACATATCCCTAACCGACTATAGAGACATGACCATGAAAATTGCTCATCACCACCGTAGCGCCACCTTACTTGCTCTTATCACGCTATCCCTTTCTGGTTGTGCAAGTTGGCAACCAAGTCAGTTATTACCCGATAGCTGGACATCCAGTGAAACAGACCAATCAACTTGGCAGGGCACTTATCAAAGCCAAGAGCAAATGGGGCTGATCACCACCTTGGAGCTAAACCAAGATAATAGTGCCAAGACTATCTACTCCTATACTAATGGCGATCCTGATCTGATCGAAACAGGTCACTGGCGTGTACTTAATAGCCAGCAACTGGAAGTTACGATGACCACTCATCAAGGCCATCCGCTTGATAGCCAACGTATTTATCAATTCGATCCTAAAACCAACCAGCTAATTGCAACCCAAGAGACGGTTAATGGTCAGAGTTATAGCTTAGGAGAGAATGGACTGGTACTGAGTAAGCAGTAACATCTGCAACAGCATCTGTGTCACACTCTCTTTTTTATTCCAATAAATTAGAGAGTGTTATGGCTTGCCCACGGTGTGGATTTGTTCACAATTGCATTTGTCATCTTGAACCGACATTGTCTTGCTCTGCCCATTTTGTGCTACTGACTCATCCAAAAGAACTTAATAAAGAGACCAATACCGGGGTGTTAATGACACGCACTCTGCCTCACTGCCAATTAATCGCTTGGCATCGTACCGAGCCGGACACAACGCTAATAGCACAGTTAAACTCAGATCAGTATCAACCTTGGCTGCTATTCCCTGCCGATGAGCAAACTCCAGCAACACATTGGCAACCGGATATGAGTAAAACCCCACTATTTATTATTTTAGATGCAACCTGGCAAGAAGCCCGCAAGATGGTACGTAAAAGCCCATATTTACAGTCATTGCCCCGCTTACAACTTAATACAGAGCACCCATCTCACTATCAGCTACGCCGCAATCAACAGCCGGGAAATTTATGTACCTGTGAAGCGGGCATTGAGCTACTCAAACTGTTACAGAACCCTGAGCAAGCCCAGCAACTTCAACAGTACTTTACTGGCTTTATTGATGTATTCCATGCCGATAGAAGTGGCCATCATATTTCTCAATAACCACTTCAATCACCATCTCAACTGTTTGAGAATGAAATTGTAAGCAAATCCCGATTTCCGCTGTCATAATGAACATAGACTCAGTTTGTTCGTCATAACCAAGGAGGCTGTTATGACCGCGGTACAATCTACCCAAACCTCAGATCCCACTCAAAAGACCAAAGAAAACGATGAGCGATTGGATCTAAACCAACTATTTACGGCCCAACAGCAAGCCTATGCCAGTGAACCGTATCTAGAATTAACTCAACGCTTGGCTTTATTAAAGCAGTTAAAACACCAACTCCTTGCTTATAAAAAGCCATTGTGCCAAGCATTGCACCAAGATTATGGCAATCGCAGCCAGTACGATACGTTACTCTCTGATATTTTACCTTGCGTACAAAACATCAACTACACCATCAAGCATCTCAAGCGTTGGCTCAAGCCAAGTAAACGCCATGCAGGGCTACTGCTGATGCCAGCCAAACTGCAAGTACACTATCAACCTCTTGGTGTTGTCGGCATTATTGTGCCGTGGAACTTTCCCGTAATGCTAAGTATTGGTCCTTTAATCGCCGCAATTGCAGCAGGTAATCGGGCTATGCTCAAATTGAGCGAATTTACACCACAGACCAATCAAGTTTTACGAGAGTTACTAGCTAAAGTCTTTACCCCAGATTATGTTGCCGTTGTCGAAGGAGAAGCCGATATTGCTCAAGCCTTCAGTCAACTGCCTTTCCATCATATACTCTTTACCGGTTCGACCGCCGTTGGCCATCATGTGATGCATGCTGCTGCTGATAATTTAACCCCAGTAACATTGGAACTTGGGGGTAAATCGCCTGTGGTTATCGCACCAGATGTTCCACTAGAATTAGCCGTTGAAAGACTTATTTTTGGTAAGTGTCTAAATGCAGGGCAAATCTGTGTCGCGCCTGATTATGTTTTGCTACCACAAGAGAAAATAGAGGAATTTATTTCCCTATTTAAACAGAAATATCGCACCCTTTATCCACATGGCATAACCGGACAAGACTTTGCATCAATTATTAATCAGCGCCAATTTGATCGCTTATACCATTTACTTCAAGATGCAGAGGCACAAGGAGCAAGGATCCATCCATGCCATGAGCCAGCTATCGATTTTGAAGGCCGTCGTTTAGCGCCTCATTTAATTACCAATGTTTCTGATCAAATGGCTGTGATGGAGCAGGAAATCTTTGGCCCACTGCTACCGCTTATTCCTTACCAGAGCCAACAGCAAGCCATTGAGTTTATAAATCAAAGACCTCGTCCATTAGCTTTATACGTGATGAGTTTCGATCCTTCTTGGCAACAAACCTTTATTTATCACACCCATTCAGGCGGTATTGCCATTAACGATACCGTGTTCCATGTGGCGGCAGATGACGCACCTTTTGGCGGAATCGGTCCTTCAGGAATGGGACATTATCACGGTCATGAAGGGTTCTTAACTTTCTCTAAAGCCAAAACCGTGCTCACCAAAGGCAAATTTAGTAGCGGAAAATTCATCTTCCCGCCTTACGGTCGATGGTTACAACGACTTATTTTAAGCATCTTTTTGCGTTAATTTTGTTGCCAGTGACGACTCTTTCACCGCGCTGGCAATATTCCCATCACACATCACTGATGATAAAACAATCAGCTCATTAGTTAATTTCCGATCAATTTGAGCGAATAACAGAAACGTTATAAAAAGTTCTGACCAATAATGAAAAAAAGTTTCTGCTTTATCTTGCTTTATTTATGCATAACTATATTCATCCAAAATCGTTTTTGTCTTACAAATTATGTTTTGCCAAGGTGATTTTGTGTGACAAACCCCACATAAGTTATTAAAAAACTAATAAGTTTTTAAAGTTCATCATACTTTAAAACCCTATTTGAGAAATTTTAACGCGATTTATGCAAAACAGAATATAAATTACTTTTTCTTACTTTGTGGCTGAAATTGCAAAAACTCATTCCATTTTTGGGGTTTTTCTTTATCAGTTTTAGCGTGACAATAGTCACAACTTCAGAGGCGGGATAATTTATGCCAAGCATATTAATTACCCCGTTAATCCGAAATTAATCTACGGATTAACGACATTGTAAATTGTAATAAACACTTCAATGCCGAAAAGTAATTAATTAATCAGATAATGAAAAAGTGAATTAGTTAATTATTCCCCAAGGATTGGGTTGAGTTAAATATTAATTTCCTCATCATTACTAATAGGCAAAATTATGTCGACTGAATCAAGTAATAAAAAAATGGGGGTCGTTGGATTAACAGTTCTTGTGGCTGTTAATATGATGGGCTCTGGTATTATTATGTTGCCAGCGAGTTTGGCACAAGTCGGTGCAATCTCAATGCTTTCTTGGGTTGTTACTGCACTAGGTGCAATGTGTATTGCATACACTTTCGCTAAATGTGGTGCTCTATGTAAGCGTTCTGGCGGTATGTCAGCTTATTCTGAAGAAGCACACGGTAAATCCTCTTTCTTTATCTCTTCTTATACATACTATGTGTGTTTGGTAATTAGCTGTGTAGCAATTGCCGTATCAGCAGTTGGTTACATCAAACCGTTTATGCCTTGGTTAGATACTCCAGTACATACCTTCTTTGGTGTGTGTGCGGTGCTTATCCTAACTATGGTGGCCAACTTCGGTGGCGCTAAAATTACTGGTCAAATCTCATCTTTCACAGTATGGGGTATCATCATTCCAGTATTTGGCCTATCAATTATCGGTTGGTGGTGGTTCGATCCACAAACTTTCATGAATGCATGGAACCCACACCACGACACAACAATGCACTCAGTATCTTCAGGTATCGCGCTAACTCTATGGGCATTCCTAGGTATTGAATCTGCAGGTGCTAACTCTGACGCAGTTGAAAACCCAGAGCGTAACGTACCGCTAGCAGTACTATTTGGTACCAGCTTTGCCGCTATCGTTTACATTCTATCTACTGGTGTTATCCAAGGTATTATTCCTAACGCAGAGCTTGCAGCGTCAACAGCACCATTTGGTCTAGTATTCAGCCACATGTTCAACCCAATGGTTGGTAACATCGTAACTCTAGCAGCTGTAATCGCATGTATCGGTTCTCTACTAGGTTGGCAGTTCACTAACGCTCAAGTATCAAAAGCAGCGGCAGATGAAGGTCTATTCCCTAAAATCTTCGCTAAAACTAACAGCGCAGGTGCACCTATCGCAGGTATGCTAATCATGTTAGCTGGCGAGTTAATCCTAGCGGTAATGACTATTTCTCCTGACTTGATTAACCAGTTCAACTCGCTACTAAACCTAGCAGTATTTATCAACATGGTACCTTACATCCTATCTATGACAGGTCTGGAAGTAATGCTACGCAAGAACATGGTTTCTCCAAAGCAATACCGTCTTGGTGCGGTAGTGGGTACTCTAGCAGTTATCTACAGTATCTACGGCGTATATGCTTGTGGTATGGAAGCAGTATTCGGCGGTACTATCTTGACTCTATTCGGTTACATCTTCTACGGCTTCATTGCAGCTCGTGATGTTAACCCAGGTGTTAAAGCAAACTAATTAAGCGAAGGAAATAAATAATCGAAATTAAATTAATTAAAAACTTAATTATTCAATTTCAAACCATGGTTATTTATTTCCTTACTCTCCTATTTAAATAAACAATATTTAAGTTAAATCCAATTTAAATACCTTTTCACATCTATTTAATTTGGGTTTATCGAAGCGCGAAAAAATCAGGTATATATTTATGAGCAATATAAATGTAATGCGCGCTCTTATCGTAGAGCACCAAAATATTGAAGCGAACAGCTACGCAGACCGTACTACTCAGTCTCTAGCTCAAGAATTAAAAGATCGCTCA
>NZ_PYOG01000080.1 GCF_003026815.1 Photobacterium damselae
CTCCCATACGGGTAAACTTAAATCACCAACTTGTCCTCGTCTAACTTGAGTCCAAACTTCCTGACCTGACATTGTAGCTTGTGCTCCCTCAATAGATTTCCCTCCTAATGCTTGACGCATCTTCTGCTTTATAGGCCGGTGACTTTGTTCAGCAATGTTATTGAGATATTTAAATATTTATTGAAATGGTATCAATTATCATTTAAATATATGTGCACATATAGTGTTTAATATTTGATATACATACAAGATATAGATTATGGACGTTATAAAACGAGATGGACGGAAAGAAAAAGCCAGTCTAGATAAGGTGACTCGAAGAGCTGAAATGCTGGCTGATGGACTAAAAGTCGAACCGATTGCGGTTGCACAACGCGTTGTAAGCGGTTTGTACGATGGCATTAAGGTAACGGAAATCGATGTATTCCTCGCTGAAACGGCAGCAAGCCTTGCGACGGAACATCCTGATTATGCCAAGCTTGCGGCTCGCGTGATGGTAAGTTCTTTGCAAAAAGAAACCAGCGGATACGCAACTGCAACACGTGAGCTCTCTGAAATCGGTATTCTTTCCAGTGCTTACGTCGACTTTGTTGCCAAGAATCAGTTTGCGCTCGAAGACATGATTGACTACAAACGCGACTATCAGTTTGATTACTTCGGCTACAAAACTCTCGAACGTTCCTACTTATTGAAAGTAAAAGGTGTAGTGGTTGAGCGGCCACAAGATATGTTCATGCGTGTAGCGGTCGCTGTCGCGGGTGACGATCTTGAGGAAATTAGAGAGCTATACGATTTGCTCAGCCTTTGTTACTACACCCACGCCACGCCGACGTTGTTTAATGCTGGCTGTAAGATGCAGCAACTATCGTCGTGCTTCCTGTTAGCGATGCAAGAAGATTCCATCAACGGCATTTACGACACCCTCAAAGACTGTGCGCTGATTTCTAAATCTGCGGGCGGCATTGGGTTACACATCCATAATATTCGCGCGACGGGAGCGCCAATTATTGGCACTAACGGTGTGTCGAATGGCATAGTGCCAATGCTCAAAGTCTTCAATGAAACGGCTCGCTATGTGGACCAAGGTGGCGGTAAGCGCAAGGGCTCGTTTGCGGTTTATCTGGAACCTTGGCATGCGGATATCGAATCCTTCCTCGATTTACGTAAGAACCACGGTAAAGAAGAGTTCCGAGCTCGTGATTTGTTCCTCGCTCTATGGGTGCCAGATTTGTTCATGGAGCGTGTCGAAACCGACGCGGAATGGACTCTATTTAGCCCACATAATACCAAAGGCTTGTCTGACCTATACGGTGCTGAGTTTACTCAGAAGTACCAAGAATACGAGCGTATGGGCTTGGGCGTGAAGACCATCAAAGCCCGCCAATTGATGACGCAAATCATTGAGTCGCAAGCCGAGACAGGTACGCCGTACATGCTCTACAAAGATGCATGTAATGAAAAGTCGAACCAGAAAAACCTCGGCACCATTAAGTCGAGTAACTTGTGCGCAGAGATTATGGAAGTCTCGACGCCAGATGAAACGGCGGCTTGTAACTTGGCGTCCTTGGCATTGCCTAAGTTCGTTACAAACACTGGGTTTGATTTCGACAAACTTCACCAAGTCACCAAAGTCGCGATTAAGAACCTCGACCGCGTTATCGATGTGAATTATCACCCAACTGATAAGATTGAAAAATCGAACCACGCACATCGTCCTGTCGGTTTGGGTATTCAAGGTTTGGCGGATGTGTTCTTCAAAATGCATCTTCCGTTTGATAGCGAAGAAGCATTACTGCTAAACCGTGACATCGCTGAAACCATGTACCACGCCTCCCTTGAAGCGTCTTGTGAAATCGCGAAGCAAAAAGGTACCTACTCTAGCTATGACGGATCACCAATCAGTCATGGTCAGTTCCAATTTGACCTGTGGTGTGAACAACCAAGCAGCCGCTGGGATTGGTCACAGCTCAAGCACCAAATCGCAGAGCATGGTGTGCGCAACTCGCTACTGATTGCTCAAATGCCAACGGCGTCGACAGCGCAAATTTTAGGTAACAACGAAGCGTTTGAAGCGCAAACCAGCAATATATACAAACGCCAAACACTGTCGGGTGAGTTCATCATCATTAACAAATATCTGGTAAGCGATCTGGAGCAGCGCGGTCTTTGGACGAGCAAAATTCGTGATGCCATTATTCTCAATAACGGTTCAGTACAAGGTATCGATGCCATTCC
>NZ_PYOG01000081.1 GCF_003026815.1 Photobacterium damselae
TTTTGCAAAAAAACGGGGAATAGAGATTGGCCTATTCTGTGTAGTCCATACATTTGGTCGTCAACTTAATTGGAATGTCCATTTTCATCTATCAGTCACGCGTGGAGGCATAAATAACAAAACTAAGCGATGGGGAAATATCTACTTTAATGCCGCGATGGTAGAGCAGCATTGGAAGCAGCAAGTGGTCTCGTTCCTACGGGACCACTATCATAACTTGAATACTAAACATGATAACTATCAACATATTAGAGACTTTCGTGGATGGAGTCAGTTTCTCTCTAGTCAATACAGCCGAAAGTGGCGCATTCACTTTGCCTACAAAGATCATAGAGATAATTGCTATAAGGCATTGGTCCTTAGTCAAATAGAGATGATCGATCGGTTAGTCTCACATATCCCAGTAGAAAAGAATTTTAGAGCCATCAGGTATTATGGTTTTCTGTCAAACAGAAAACGGGGAGAAGCCTTACCGTTAGTTTATGATCTACTAGATCAAGAAGAGCCGGTAAAGCCAAAACCATTGAATTACGCGCAAATGATGCATCATCAGGTACGCATAGATCCGTACAAATGTATTCTATGCGGTGGTCGCATGTTTTTTGTGAAGATGGAAATGGGGTTGAAAGTGCATGAGTTAGTTGCTTTGAGAAAAGCAACTATACGTGAAAAACGGCGACTTCGTTACAGCCTTTAGGGAAGATCTACCTGAAATCAGGCAAAACACCAAAAACAGTATAGAAAACACTCAAAAACAACCTATTTTAGTAGGCTAAATTATAAGAAAGACGGTTACTGATTGATTTTTAGGTGTTGCTGTCAGAGTAGTTAGAAATTGAAATTCCTAACCATCAAGAAGTTTGGACGCAAATCAAACTGGGTCAAGTTGGCGATTTAGGTTTGCCAGTATAGGAGCGCTTTTACGCGCTTGGAGTATAATAGTGTATAAAATTCGACACAGCTGCGCCTTACTTAAACTTTGCGACAATAATGCAATCATTAATCGTTGGGTCTTCCAGTTTTCCCTTTGATTGAACAAAACAAGTCAAATTATAGACACTTTACAGACGAAAACTTGACATATAGATGAGATAAATTACTTCAATATATTCTAAGTGTGATTTACCTTTCAAAACCACTATAAAATAACAAGGTAAGTTAAAGATAATGCATAAATTTAGATTATCAGCAATTGTAGTAGCTAGTGTTCTTAGTACAAATGCTTTAGCTGAGAATATTGATCTATCTGGACGAGCTCAATCTACTGGCATTACTGGACGTGATGGACGTGATGGACGTGATGGACGTGATGGACAATTATCAACAGAACAATTGAAGTTTATTAATGGCTTGAATGAGCAAATTAGGGATGGCAAAATCTCAACTAACAGACAATTTGCGCGAACCAATTACATTATTAATAACCTCGAGACACAAATAAGAAAAAATATTGACAGTAACAGCAGTAACACGACTAAAATAGCAACAAACACAACATCAATTAATGGCTTAAGTGAGCGTATTAAGACTGGCGAAGCCTTAACTGACAAATACTTTGCACAAACCCATGATATTCTTGACAAAAACTTGGCAGAAACAGCAAATAATGGTCGATTAATCAATAACTTAGATCTTGTCAAAGCTGATGCAGTCTCGACTGACGCACGTTTTACAGAAACTCGTAAAAATATTGGCAGTAACACGACTAAAATAGCAACAAACACAAAATCAATTAATGGCTTAAGTGAGCGTATTAAGGCTGGCGAAGCCTTAACTGACAAATACTTTGCACAAACCCATGATATTCTTGACAAAAACTTGGCAGAAACAGCAAATAATGGTCGATTAATCAATAACTTAGATCTTATCAAGGCTGATGCAGTCTCGACTGACGCACGTTTTACAGAGGCTCGTAAAAATATTGGCAGTAACACGACTAAAATAGCAACAAACACAAAATCAATTAATAGCTTAAGTGAGCGTATTGAGGCTGGCGAAGCTTTAACTGACACACGTTTTACAGAAACTCGTAAAAATATTAGCAGTAACACGACTAAAATAGCAACAAACACAAAATCAATTAAT
>NZ_PYOG01000082.1 GCF_003026815.1 Photobacterium damselae
AGATTCTGTCTTAATTGACTTTGCGGCTTCACGAGCAAAAGCTTCGAGTGCTTTCTTATCCATATTGTCCATCCTTAACCTTTAAGGTTTAAGTTTAGACAGTTACACAGAATTCAGGACACTCTCTAAAGTCGGCTTACATTGTCTCTTATAGGCGTTTAACGTGTCGGTAGTCCCTACCGCCACTAATTCCATTACGCTATTAAGCGTAATCCCTCAGCGTGGATATTGATCGCCGCGTTGATGTCACGATCATTTAACGACCCACAATCACAAGTCCACTCACGAATACCTAGTGACCATTTGCCAGAAAACAAACAACCGCAAGCACTACACATTTTAGAGCTAGGAAACCATTGACTAATAGCTGATACAGTTCGACCATACCAATTTGCCTTGTATTCCAACTGGCGAACTATTTCACCAAAATTAGCATCACTTAATGCCTTTGATAGTTTTTTATTCTTAATCATATTCTTTACTTTTAATGACTCAATTCCAATCACTTGATTTTCGTTTATCAGTCTAGTCGTCATTTTGTGAGTAAAGTCCATGCGAACATTAGCTATCTTTTCGTGGATCTTGGCAACCTTAATCCGTTGCTTGCTGAAGTTAGACGAACCTTTCTTTTTTTTTGAAAGTTTACGTTGTTCTTTTGCTAACTTCTTAGCGTACTTGGCTGTAGATTTTGGATTATCAAACGTCACACCGTCTGAACATACAGCAAGTGATTTTATACCTAGATCAATACCTACAGTTTTATCAGTAGGCTTGTTCTGAATGATTTCTTCTTCAACTAAAATGCTAATGAAATACTTTCCTGTTTTCGTTTTACTAACGTATACAGAAGATGGAATGCCGACAAATGAACGTGACCATTTAATTTTCAATGGTTGTTTCATTTTTGCAAGCTCAATTTCGCATTTATCCCTGTTGAATCTAAATGCAGTTCCAACATAACAAGCTGATTGCTTGCCACGTTTATTCTTGAACTTTGGATACCCAAAGCCAGATTTGAAAAATGATTTGAATGCTTTGTCCAAGTGCTTCAAAGATTGTTGAAGTGGAACGCTTGCAACATCTTTAAGCCATACAAAATCTGGATTCTTTTTCAATATGGTTAAGTTCTTGCTCCAATCATTGAAATTGGTTTTATTACCTAATTCGTATTGTTCTTTGGAGTAAGCCAAAGCGTTATTGTAAACAAATCGAGTACAACCAAATGTTTGATTAAGCATACGTGCTTGATCAGCATTCGGATAAAACCGATACTTGTACGCCCTTAATGTCATTTGGTCTAACCTTGTTTATTTTAGATATTTACTTATAAAACATGACCTTAAATTGTAGTAAACATAATTGGTCTAATTCTTATGTCGCACAATAACGAGCCAGTAATCCGCAAAGGTCGACACTGCGTAAGCGCACTACATGCACACTTAGTCTTTGTAACCAAATACAGAAGAAAAGTTTTTAACAACGAAATACTCAATCGACTAGAAGAGATCACGAAAGAGATTTGTATTGATTTTGAGGTTGAACTAAAAGAGTTCAACGGCGAACAAGATCACGTTCATATTCTGATTGAATATCCGCCAAAAGTTCAGCTATCAAAGCTAATCAATTCACTTAAAGGTGTTAGCTCAAGACGTCTAAGACAAGAGTTTCCAATCATTCACCGTTACTTATGGAATGGTGCTTTGTGGAGTCCTAGCTACTTTGCTGGCTCTTGCGGTGGCGCAAGCCTCGATGTGTTGACAAAATACATTGAGAGTCAGAGTCAACCTGTTTAATTTTGCTACTTCGTAGCAATGACTTTCACCCCCAACCTGAAGTGACGGGGTTCTTCGTCAATAGTGATAGCAAAGGAGCAAACTTAATAGTCAGCTCCTACATAGCAACAACGGCAAGGATCAAACAACGTTATTTATAACAATAAAAATACGGCTTCGATCTTATTACCATCAAGATCTAAGACATATGCTGCATAATAGTTTTCACCGTATTCAGGACGAACGCCAGGCTTACCACAGCAGGTTGCCCCTAATTCGATTGCAGTTTG
>NZ_PYOG01000083.1 GCF_003026815.1 Photobacterium damselae
AACTTGGCACATTAACGGCGAAGATAGATGCGCTTCGCGCAAAGGGATTTAGTGACGACGAGATCAACCAGTTGTTGAGTTCGGCAATGCCTGCTGAGGCTCCTGAATCCCCATTTAATATCGGTGAAATATTTAATAATGGTGCGTCAAAAGAGGAATGGAATCAGCAAGTCGATGAGACCGAGCAACTTTATATTAAGCAAGGGGCTATATTTATTTGTTTCTTAGGATTGGCAATGCTAACTTTAGGCATCGGTCGTTATTTCATTTCCTTAGACGTAGCTAAAGTTATATCGACAATATGGTTAGGATTCGCTGTAGTTTCATTGGCTTATTTTGCTCCAAAGAATCGAGAAAAAATCAAATTCTTCATCAAAAAGCGACACTAGTGCGTCGCTTTCCTTTTCCTATTTCATTCCGCGGTATTTTTTAACCTCCTTTAATTCCTGCTCTGTTAATTGGTGAGCGTTTTCCTGCTCCTGTTTGATGTGGAGATACGCATCGTTATTATAGAGCGCCTGTTGTGACTGCTCGCTTTCCTCATCAAATTGTTTCTGACGATGGCCTTGTTCAGTCTGATATTGGCTTTCTATTGATCCACTATTGCGCTCATAATTACCTTGAATATCACGGCCCTGTACGCTTTGTGCAGGGCGGTTCATTGAACTTTCATCCCAGGCTTGTTTGAGCTCTGGATTGTAGTTCGAGAATCGCTCGCTCATAAAGGCTTGGAAAAAGAGGTCTCGCTCTTCATTAATGGCTGGGGTATTACCATTCATGATGGCCTCCACATTCTCAGGGCGACGCCTTGCTACATACGCTTGGAACTCAGGCATTAAGTTTGTATTAATGCTTAAGCTGCCTGTCTGTGAATCTTGAAGCGCGGCACTGTAGGCTTGCTCCTTGGCAATACTGCTGTCTACCGTTTTAACTAAGTCTTTAGAGTCTTTAATCGCTTCACTTAATGTTGATATTGATTGTTGATTAAAGCCATGCAAGTCTTCGGTTCTTCCCGAAGTACCGAACTGTTCAATGGAACTCATGAGGTCATTAAACTGATTTTGACGACTATTGGAAGTGCGGGAAGTGCGATCTTGTCGTTGGCTGTCTGTCGTACTTTCTGAGTCAGTAAACTTTTGTCCTCCAGTAAAGTTAGCACCACCTTTGATGTTGCCAAATTCACCAACTCCCATCCCTAATGAAGCACCAAAATTGGCGTTATAGTCGAAGTAGTTATCCACCATATGTTTGTAGGCTTCTTCTTTTGATACCCCTTTCGCTTTGGCTTCCTCGGCCACTACGCCATCGAGTTTATTTAACGAGTTTTGGGTTGAAGAATTTGAGCTGTACTGCGTGCCTTCACCATAACTGGTATTGCGGCTGGCACTGCTGCTTAAACTCATCAGTTGGTCTGCGACACTTCCTGCTGACTGATTGTAAGCCGTACGAGCTTGAGTGGTGGCACGCTGCGCCTCGATGTAGCTGTTTTGCAGTGCACGGCTTTGCACTTCACTGCTGTTAATATCAAAGCCTGTGGTCGAAATTGCCCCTCGACTGCTGTACACCGCATTCCCTCCTGGTAAGTAGTTGACGCTTGAGCCATCGGCTCGCTGAACTTGCGCCCCATAGGATTGGTTACTGTAGGCGGTATCAACCTTGTTGCCACTCATGGAGTTGCTGTACCAAGTATCGGTTTGCACCACACCATAGGTCATATCACCACTGGCGGCCGCTTGAGATGAGCGCGCAGCATTAGAGCCCATCGCCCCTAAGAACTGTTGTCCTAGACTGCCTGCCATCGCCAATCCGCCTGTTAAGGCGTATTTGGAGATAATCGGCACCATCATCATTAGCCATCCCGCAATTGCTGCATACTTATAGTGCATGGCTTGCAGCGGTGAGCTGCCCGCCAAAGACATACCGTGCAGTAAATTGGTGGATTCGGCTCCTGCATATTGCAGTGAGTAGGTCATGATGAGGTTGATGACCGTGAAGAAAAACGGCCACAGTGCCAGATAGAAAAAGCCCCCAAGGTAGC
>NZ_PYOG01000084.1 GCF_003026815.1 Photobacterium damselae
GCTACCTTGGGGGCTTTTTCTATCTGGCACTGTGGCCGTTTTTCTTCACGGTCATCAACCTCATCATGACCTACTCACTGCAATATGCAGGAGCCGAATCCACCAATTTACTGCACGGTATGTCTTTAGCAGGCAGCTCACCACTGCAAGCCATGCACTATAAGTATGCAGCAATTGCGGGATGGCTCATGATGATGGTCCCAATTATCTCCAAATACGCCTTAACAGGCGGATTGGTGATGGCAGGCAGTCTAGGGCAGCAGTTCTTAGGGGCGATGGGCTCTAATGCCGCCCGCTCATCTCAAGCGGCTGCCAGTGGTGATATGACCTATGGTGTGGTGCAAACCGATACTTGGCACAGCAATTCTATGAGTGGCAACAAGGTCGATACCGCTTACAGTAATCAATCCTATGGGGCGCAAGTTCAGCGAGCCGATGGCTCAAGCGTGAACTACCTACCAGGAGGAAATGCGGTGTACAGCAGTCGAGGGGCAATTTCGACCACAGGCTTTGATATTAACAGCAGTGAAGTGCAAAGCCGTGCGCTGCAAAACAGCTACACCGAGGCGCAACGTGCCACCTCTCAAGCTCGTACTGCTTACAGTCAGTCATCAGGAAGTGTCACCGACCAACTGATGAGTTTAAGCAGCAGTGCCAGCCGCAATACCAGTTATGGTGAAGGTACGCAATACAGCTCAAATTCTTCAACCCAAAATTCGTTAAGTAAACTCGATGGCGTGGTAGCTGAGGAAGCCAAAGCGAAAGGGGTATCAAAAGAAGAAGCCTACAAACAGATGGTGGATAACTACTTAGATTACAACGCTAGCGGTAGTGCGTCATTAGGGGCGGGGGTTGGTGAATTTGGCAACATCAAAGGTGGTGCAAATATAAGCAAAGGTCGTAGATACTCCGACACTGAAAGCTCCACAGATAGCCAACGTCAAGATCGCACCTCCCGCACCTCAAACAGTCGTCAAAATCAGTTTAATGACCTCATGAGTTCCATTGAGCAGTATGGCACATCGGGAAGAACCGAGGACTTGCACGGCTTTAATCAGCAAGCAATGTCCACTCTGAGTGAAGCCATTAAAGAATCTAAAGACTTAGCTAAAACGGTAGACAGCAGTATTGCCAAGGAGCAAGCCTACAGCGCCGCGCTTCAAGATTCGCAGACAGGCAGCTTGAGCGTTAACACCAACTTAATGCCTGAGTTCCAAGCGTATGTAGCAAGGCGTCGCCCTGAGAATGTGGAGGCTATCATGAATGGGAATACCCCTGCCATTAATGAAGAGCGAGACCTCTTTTTCCAAGCCTTTATGAGTGAACGATTCTCGAACTACAATCCAGAGCTCAAACAAGCCTGGGATGACAGTTCAATGAACCGCCCAGCACAAAGCGTACAGGGCCGTGATATTCAAAGTAATTATGAGCGCAATAGCGGTTCAATAGAAAACCAATATCAGACTGAACAAGGCCATCGTCAGAAACAATTTGATGAGGAAAGCGAGCAGTCGCAACGGGCGCTCTATGATAACGATGCATATCTCCACAACAAACAGGAGCAGGAAAACGCTCGCCAATTAACAGAGCAAGAATTAAAGGAGATTAAAGAATACCGCGGAATGAAATAGAAAAAAAGCGACGCACCTAGCGTCGCTTTTTGATGAAGAATTTGATTTTCTCGCGATTTTTAGGCGCGAATATAGCCAAAGATAATATGCCCGCACCAAGCGATATGGAAACTATGATATTAACCCAATCCCAAGGGATGAGATAACCACCAAATCCTATAGAAATCATACCAAACCCTAAACAACCGATGAATATCGCAGCCTGTTTGATATAAAGCTGCTCAGCTTCATCGACCTGCTGGTTCCATTCGTCTTTTGACGCACCATTATTAAATATCTCACCGATATTAAATGGGGATTCAGGAGCCTCAGCAGGCATTGCCGAACTCAACAACTGGTTGATCTCGTCGTCACTAAATCCCTTTGCGCGAAGCGCATCTATCTTCGCCGTTAATGTGCCAAGTT
>NZ_PYOG01000085.1 GCF_003026815.1 Photobacterium damselae
AGCACCGCAAAGTCATCTATAACTCTTGTAAGAGTAAAGCTTGTAGCTCTTGTGGAGTAATGCTGACAGAAAAATGGATAGCGAAGCAGCTATCCATCTTGCCCAAATGTGAATATCAACACATGACCTTAACGATGCCCGATAAGTTATGGCCCATATTCCGACTTAATCCATGGTTAATCAATCTGTTATACCGCTGTGCGGTATCAGCATTCTTGAGTTTTGCAAAGAAACGGGGAATAGAGATTGGCCTATTCTGTGTAGTCCATACATTTGGTCGTTAGCTTAATTGAAATGTCCATTTCCAGGCTCTGTCGCAAAGTTTTCGTTAGATGCAGACGTGGAACCCGAACAAACCATACAATCAACAAATTAATACAATCAATTACTTTTTTATTTTGTATTTGTAAGTAGCATTAATATGCTTGGATTTAATTTAAAAGCTAAGTAGAGATGTGAATAATCTTAAATTATCAACAGTTGCAATAGTAGTTTGTTTAATACAAATCTTTAGCTGATAAATATAACTATCAACCGAAATAAGTATGCTTTAGTGCATTATAGAAATAGGATTTATATGATAAGAAAGTCAATCTCAATACCTGTGGTCATTTCAATATTGAGCTCTCCGTCTTTTGCTCATGATGATGTTTTTTCACAACAGGAAGAGGTGAATTTCAATAAGACATACTCGTCATGTTCTGTGCCGAGTGATGATTTCGTTTTCTACAGAGCTCAATCTGAACAAGTAAACCAGATTCGAAGTGAAGCAGAAGCACTGTTATTCGATGTTAATCGAAAACTAAACATTACTGATAAGCGAGATATTCTCGGTTTATGTAATGCTGTTAAAATGGCAACAGATGATGACTTTGATGTAATTAAAAATAAGATACTTTCAGTTGACCACATTGGTTACGGAGGATTTGATACAACAAATGATGTAGCAAGAAATCAAGTAGGTGCTTTTAATAGTATCGTCGTTGACTTCTTATTGAAGAATAAAACCAAAGAACCAGAGCAACTTATTGACCTTATTTGTTTAATCAACAACGCTGATAATACTGCTTACAGTAAGATCAACACTGCCATCTATGTTGATTATATAGACAACAATAATGGTTGGGAACAGATCCAGAATAAAGGTAAGAGCAGTTGTTATCCTATTTATAAAGGTGGTGTTCATACATGGCTAAAAATGAATGCGAGTTATCTAGAAAAATCAGGCAAGTTAGATGAAGCTAGAGAGGTTTACGTTCTTTTAAATAAATACTTTAAACGAATTAGAACGCTTCATACAGGTGATATAGTACGTCTATCTCAACCAACTGTAGCAACGCAAGCTCAGGATAATGGTCAGTTTGTAACTATCTTTGAACATGATAATTTTCAAGGTCGAGCAAAAAAAATAATTGGAGATATTGTTGATTTAGGTGATTTTAATAATCAAATGTCTTCTTACAAAATACCTAAAGGTTGGCAAGTTCGTTTTTATGAAGGGGCTAACTTTCAGGGTGGGTTCTACACAAGAAGTTCAGACGGTTGGGATTCTACTTTTACGGCTGGCTTTAATGATAAGATAAAGTCGATTAAAATTATTAAAAAAGAAGGTTCTGTCGCAAAGTTAGGGAACCAGTGAGTAATAGAAAGCCCATAGTTAGGAATTTCAATTCCTAACCACCCTGACAGCAATACTGAAAAATCAATCAGTAACCGTCTTTCTTATGGCGTAGCGACCCTGTAAATAATTCTGTGTAACTGTTTGAACAGTAGCCAGCCTTCTGGAGTGAAATAGAAACTACGGCCTAGAGCCTCATTTTTAGTCCTTATTGCTCGCTAATTTAGCGGGCATTCTTATTTTATATAAGTACAAATCACCATTACTGTATTGACTACATCCTATGAGTAACAAACCTAGAAAAAAGAAGAAGAAACCAACAAAGAAATGTCGTCCGGTTCAGGCATCATCTGCTTTTGATAGCTATGAGCAATA
>NZ_PYOG01000086.1 GCF_003026815.1 Photobacterium damselae
GATTATCTTCCCCTCAGTCGGGGTGATTCAGATTTCTTTCAATCTGACGGATTTGCCAGCTTCGCTGGGCAAACAAAAATGCCGTTCACTAAAGAGTGAACGGCATTACTTCTCATCGATAGGTATTTTTTAGTGTAAAAAAAGCATGTAGACGTTGGTTAAGCCATCATCTCTTCCGTAATCCCCACCCTTAACAGCGCAGCTTTCTCAAAAGCAGTCAGCTCAGAAATATCCCGAATCATTGGTGCATCAGCAAAGCTAGTATCGATCGGCTCACCTAACTTTTCCTTTAGGGCAGTAATCAGTCCTTCGATGACATTACCATAACGCATCGCACTAGATATAAGCACCGGATTTTCCTGCGCATCATCAGAAACCGGCACTTTTTCGGCAACTAAGTCCATAATGCCCCTAAGATTCTGGCCAAAATCGCCTTCCAACTGAGCTAAGGCCTGCTTAAGATCGCTTTGCGACATACCATCAAAGCTTGATTTCATTAACTCTCTGTCAAACTTAGCATGAGCGTTAGCGTCAATAGCGTCTTCCGGCTTATCCGCTGTTTTTGCGTGCCACTGAGAGGCTGACATATCAATGAAGCCCTGAATACCTTGCATTACTGTTCCTACATTTGACCGACTATGACTTAGCGAGTCTACAATCGAGCCTAATTCGCCAGTATATGATGCATCTTGGTTTGAAACTGTTGACAGTGCCAGCTCCCGGATCATGGCTAAGTCGCCCTTATTGAGAGCGCCATTCTGTATCCTACTAAAGGAAACAGTCCCGTCGGCGATTGCATCTTGCAGTGCATTAATCGATTCGCTAGACAGTGTTGGGATTGTACTTGGTGCTACTCTGGTAGCTAGAAAGCTAACTGCATCCAGTGCAGTTTTAACACTGTTATCTTTAGCAGAGCGACCGCCACCAATCCCTAGAACGTTATACGCTTTATAACGAGATTCAACTGAGTTAGCGGGCTTCTCTTCACTTGCCGAAGCAGTCTGTTGAGGTTGTAAGTGATCAATTAATTCATCTTTAAGCTTGCTGATTTGTACGGAAAGTTGATTGATCTTGTCGCTAGCGGCTTGTAGTTCCTCAGAGGAGGCCTCGTTCAAAAACGTTGAAGCATCTTTAGCCTCGCCACTACCTGTTGTCGCCCACTGTTGGAAAGGCCGACCACCCACCATATCGCTTAATATGCTGTTTGCTGTCGTTTTCTGGGTTTCAGTTCCGAACAGTCTGATGGCCTGAAGTGCTGTGACTGTTGAACGTAGAGCACCATTGTTTGTCGCAAGCTCTCTATGCTGCTGCTTCAGTGACTCTCCATCAAGGCTCGATAAATTATCTAACTGAGTTAGGCCTTTTAGAGACTCTTTTAGCGCTATCTTACCCATTTCTTCACGAGATAGTGGCTGTATTTGATCTGTCGGGACCACGCTTGAGACAGACTTATCTTTTGATGTAAACAACAACTCCTTAATGGCGTTTACTGCACCGCTCAACAAGCTTATAATCTTGTCTTTTAGCCTCGTTATCGGACTACTCTCCGTTCTTTCTGCTAACTGCTGAACTTCTTTTGATGTTGCGATTGAAGTAACAGGTTTATCACCAAGTGTGCCAGTCTGAGTTGACAGCTCTGCCTGATGATTTGAAACATTAGTAACCTGTGTTGCACTTGAGTGAATTGTACCTATATTAGTCATACTGCTTTTCTTTACTGTTTAACACGCTAAGCAAGTTTAGGTGCTTGCTACAGGAGAAAATAGCAGGATCAGTCGGAAATATATTACTGACTGACAAACTATCTCATTCACTCTCACCAAACGATCTAAAAACTTCCTGTCTATACTGATAGTTGAACCAGACACTTTTTGTTGTACTACTGTAAGATTTTAAAACCAGCATAAGAGTAACGAATGAGACCACAATACACTCAGGCAATTGAAATACGG
>NZ_PYOG01000087.1 GCF_003026815.1 Photobacterium damselae
AAATGGTTTGTATCAATTTGAAATGAACCTAACAAAGCAATAGTGATCGCAGGTATGAGTATCCATTGCCAGAATTTGCTTTGTAACTTTATCAGTATTGGTGTTGTGTCTTGCGATGAAGATTGGCAACAACAGTTTTTTATTTCAACGAATTCATTGACATGTTGAACCCGTTTTAAGAAATGAACTCCATGAACTTTATAAATAACTAACCCTGATAATATTGCGACCACCGTACTTATCATGATTACGAATAACCCGACAGTAGGCTTGGTTGCTAATAAAAGAAAAGCGGCATCTCCCATTGTTGCTGTTAATACAGTTACCACTGCTACAAAAGGTAACTTACCATTCACGTATTGGGTCATCACGATAATAGCCCCTCCACAGCCAGGTAATGCCCCCATTAGAGCTGAAAAAACGATTTGTCCTGTCACTGAATGCTCTATTAGTTTGGTTATTTGGGATTCCCTATGTTTTAGTTTTGTTGAAATAAACTCATAGACAGCAAGTGTTGCTGCAACATAGGCGGCGACTTGCCAAAAACCGTCAGCCAGTACTTGAATGGTTAATTCTCGTAATGATGAAGTAGATATAAGTAATGCAAGAATAATGACTGGTAGAATTAAACGTTTATTTGTTAATTGCCAACTTTGTTGTTGCACTAATTTAGACAGCTTTTGTATTGATGTGTCCATTACATAATTTCCATAAAGAAAAGCTAAGTTTGTTTAAAGAATAAATGCAAATGATAACTATTATCAAATGGTTTGTGTAAATTTGCTTGAATAAATGGAAAGTGGATAGATGGTGATGTGACGTTGTAATAGCGGATTAAAGAAAATGATAAAATGTATACTATCATTTTGTCATTTTAGGGGGGCGAGGTCTAACGGAACGAAAGTGTACGGTAAGCCCTTATTTTTTCTGTATAAAATATTTTGATATATCATACAGTTAACCCCGTTAGCGTACAGAACCGTTCCGTTGGACTTCAAACCCCTATACTGACACTTCTCAGCATTAATATTAGAATGTATTTATTCAGGAAAACCGTACTTTGTAAAAAACAGTCTTTTGAGCACCAAATTCTCCCAAAATCAATACCCTTCTCTATAAGTTTCGTTTCGAAACTTTTTCGCACTAACTTTACTTAACGTGATCTTTTGGTGGTGATTTGAGATTGACTGGATGGGATGATAATAAATCACTTTAAAATTAGTAACTTAACATACATGGTCGTCCCAACTTGATGGTTAGGAATTTCAATTCCTAACCACTCTGACAGCAATACTTAAAAATCAATCAGTAACTATCTTTATTATGATTTAGCCTACTAAAATAGGCTGCTTTTGAGTATTTTCTATACTGTTTTTGGTGTTTTGCCTGATTTCAGGTAGATCTTCCCTAAAGACGGTAACGAAGTCGCCGTTTTTCCCGTATCGTTGCTTTTCTCAAAGCAACTAACTCATGCCCTTTCAGCCCCATATCCATCTTCACAAAGCACATGCGACCACCACATAGAATACATTTGTACGGGTCTATGCCTACCAGGTGATGCATCATTTGCGCGTAATTCAATGGTTTTGGCTCTACCAGTTCTTCCTGATCCAGTAGATCATAAACTAACGGTAATGCTTCTCCCCGTTTTCTGTTTGACAGAAAACCGTAATACCTGATGGCTCTAAAATTCTTTTCTGTGGGGATATGCAAGACTAACCGATCGATCATCTCTATTTGACTAAGGACCAATGTCTTATAGCAATTATCTCTATGATCTTTATAGACAAAGTGAACATCACCACCCTGGTAATGACGTAGGCGAGAAGCCGCTATTGGCGGCCGCTTAAAATAGCGGCCTAGGTATCTAACGGTT
>NZ_PYOG01000088.1 GCF_003026815.1 Photobacterium damselae
CATCGAAGTTATCCATCGCCATACATGCAGAAGACTGCAATATTTGTAACCAATAGATGAGCGGATATTTGTACCAGTGTGCTTGGTAAAAAGCACCAGAACTGCTATCCCCTGGTTTTTTATAACTGTTCTGGCCGCCTATCTGTTGTGACATACCACCGCCTAATGAAAAGCCCAGGTTGACCATGCAAAACGGAACACGAGTCACATCAGTAATGGCATAAGGCTCCCAATAGCCAATGTTCAAACCCACCTGCATGAAAATAGGTGGCGGCTTGGGGCAGAACGAGATGGGAAGTGATGGGTTGGGTGTATCAGGGTGTCTTGATGGAATGAGTGGTACGCTGCCTAGCGTGATGGGGAATATACATTCCCAGCAAATATCGGTGATGGGGTTCATAAATCGTGCCCTGCAAGCAGGGCCCGAAGCACTGGCCGCGTTAGAGGCCATGAGTAAACTGAATCCCAACGCCCACAAAAGGGGTTTTGTCATGAGTTTAAGCTCTCTATAAAGGGGGGTACATGGCTGTGACTTTGCCAATCACATTAACCTGCTTCATGTTCTGCTTGGGATAGATAGGATTATCCCCAAACACAACATATTCTTGATTTGATTCTTGCCATTGCAGACGACGTACAACATTACCCTGCGCTGTTGCAATAACATAAATGCCATCACCTAAAACTCGGTTTCCTTGTAACGGCAAGACTTCATATTCAATTTGTGCTCTGAGGACTCATCACATCATCGGACACAACCAACCGATACTTATCGGCAATTCTCGTCTCTTCAATATCACTAAACAATAGCCATTTGAGAGAATGATTTGTTGCCTTAGCCAGAACCGCTAATCGGTCTAAACTGGGTAAATTCTTTGCATTAAGATACTGATTAATGGTTGCTCTACTGAGTCCTGTTTGGTTGGCTATATCAGTGACAGATTGGGAACCCAATGCGTGTTGAAGGCGCTGGGCAATGTTATTAACACCTTGCTCTTTTAACGCAAGGAAATTGCGAATAGGTTGTCTTGGCATGACAGCTCCTTACTTGCCGTATTGTTTTTATTTGCTAAGTGGTGTTTTTTTTGTTCTAGAATGATGTTTTAGAATAAACATATTAGAAGAAGGTAATATTAAAATGACATTTTTTGAGATTGTTCAAATGGTGGGCATCCTGCTAGCTGCAGGTTGGCTTCAGCATAATATCAATTAATCACAATATGCGATAAGGTCGCTGCCTTCTCTGTTTAAGTTTTGCTTTAAATTCAAGTGAATTTATCAGTTGGTGTTTCATGTCTCTAACCCACACTTCACTATCACAGCTCATGGTTGCGTTGATCACATCTAAAAAAGCTGGAAACTCATTTGGGTCTACCCACTGTTTAAAGCTTCCACCTATGACCACCATAAGGTCTGTTGACAGATGTTCTCGCTCTGCTTGGGTAAAGGGCACTTGGCAGTTTGCCTCGCGTGCTTTTCCTACCAGGTTAATCATAAAATCCGTGTGAGGTGCCACCACCGTATCTAGCTCTGGCTTTGCTATGGATGCTGTTGAGACCGATAAAAGAGTAAGTGGCAATAAAGTCAGTAATATTTTCATTGCAGTTCCTGATTTAAAATGAGTAAAGCCCTTCTCAAAGAAAAGAGAATCAGGCAGTTTGCATCGAGTAAGGTTAGCGAGTAGGCGAGCGCTCTTGCTTGATGCAATCTGCCCGACAAGCGAAGCGCGTCAGTGTGCGCGATTTGGAATCAAGGTGTGCCGGATAAACATCGGTAAGTTCGCAAAAGCAATTAGCGCAAGGGCTAAGGCGATACGTTCATAAACGGT
>NZ_PYOG01000089.1 GCF_003026815.1 Photobacterium damselae
CTGTCTGCCCCATATAATCATTACGACTATATCGCATATCATTAATCACCTCTTCTGCACTCACACTATTAGGTACTTTTTGCATCGCAATCGCAGCAACAATTTGACCTGTACGGCCAACACCTGCACGACAATGCACGACCGGAGCTCCACCATCAGACTCAATACCATTAATCATAGTTGCGATATTGTTACTTGATTCAGCATCAATCGCAGTTTTATCTATCCAGTTAGTAACGTGTAATACGGGTACCGTAAACGGTGCTTCACCTGGAATATTAATCGTTAAATTAAATACATTGGCTTTTAGATCTGAGCCATCAGTATTTCGTCCAACAACCATGTCTCTAGATGTTAATTCAGATTGCGTTGTTAAGCCGCTATTAAATCCTAAGTTCCTAGAAAAGTAATCCGTCATTCCCTTAGCAGGGTTTGCCATCTGACTCGCTTCAGTAAGCACTGTGAGTGATGGAGTTCTATTGTCTACCAATAACCTTAACTGATCTTCAATCTGACTATCTTTTGGATACTGAGTGGCTATTGCTACGTCTTGGCCAGCGACAGTGATACGATTAGCGTTCAAGTTATAACCGACTTTACTGTGTAGCATAGTGCCGATATCACCAAATCGATCAACCTTATTTTCTTTTGACGTTCCAACAGGATCTTTATGGTAATACTCAGGATGGTTCTTTTTACTAATGTTATCTTTATATTGACCTAACTTTTGCTCGAACTGAGCTAATTCTTCTCTATGATCTTGAGCACCACTTGCTAACACATTTCTAGCATGATGATTCTGCTGCACTTGAGACTGCTGTTGTAAATGGTTATTCACTATGCTTTGCGCTTGTTCAAGCGTTGTAGCTCTCTTTGGCCGAGCGCCAGGTAAATGGATACCGAATGAACCATCTCCCTTACTACTAGGCCAAACAGCAACAAACTTGTGATCTGCTGACGGACGCTTCTGCATTATATCCACATCACTATAAGCACTGAAAGTATTCTCTAGCTTCGTTGTATCTAGACTAGAGTTCGCACCCACAGCATGTACTGGAGAAGAAGGTCTTGAACCATGAGCAGGAGAAGGCGAGCTTGATCGCCCAGCATGTGCTGGCACTGGTGGCGGAGTATTTGTTCTAGGGCTATGGACAGGCGATTGAGGCCTAACCTTGAACTGTAAATTCTCATAAATTCGCTCTTCTGATTTCCCATGCTGCGACACAGGCGGATGAGTATTCGGCCTTGTATTACGAGTCGGCGAGCTTGAGGGATTCGCTAGCTCTGATTCTGCACTATCACGCTTGGCAGCACCTAATAGAATATCAGCAGCCTCAAGCGTCAGCTCCCCTTTAATTTGTTTGACAAAAATTACTCCATCTTGACTTCCCAAAGCAAAACCCGCTTTAGGCTGTGCTTGATATAAATTTTTGACGTCATCGTTGGTTAACGTAATATTCTTAACATCCGCGATCAGCTCTTTTGCAGCCTGATTGAGAGCCTTAGACACTCCAGTATTGATAACTGCATTACCCATAGCCCCATAACTAACATTGGCGTTTGCGGCTGATTGAGATGCTGAAGCCTTATCAATATAGCTAGTTAAAGTCTGTATATTGAGATTATTTTGGATCTGGTTATTAACGGGCATAGGGTATTCCTTGGTCAAGCAATAATGTTAACAAC
>NZ_PYOG01000009.1 GCF_003026815.1 Photobacterium damselae
TCAATGTTGTCTGACTTCCAATTATTAATTACGTTTAGAGCTTGAGAAACGTCCATAAAAAAATCCAAGTGCATTAAATACACTTGGATTTTTACACATCTATAGGATCATTCAACCGATCATTTTGAGCTTAACTGATCGGCATTACCAATTATTGGGGGTCTTTTTATTTTGGCCTATCACGAAAAATTAGAGTTAAATCTGGTAGAATTTGCGGCTAGGTAGAGGGGGATGGATCTCCCTTGAGATATATTGAGACAGACGAGTAGTACGATGAAGCAGTATTTAAATTTATGCCAGCGCATTGTTGATGACGGTGTATGGGTTGAAAATGAGCGTACGGGTAAGCGTTGCCTAACCGTAATCAGTGCTGATTTAACTTATGATGTGGCAAACAACCAGTTTCCTTTGATCACTACTCGTAAGAGTTTTTGGAAAGCCGCTATTGCCGAGCTATTAGGCTATATTCGTGGTTATGATAATGCCGCAGATTTTCGTGCTTTGGGTACAAAAACCTGGGATATGAATGCCAATGATAACCAAGCATGGCTCAACAATCCTCATCGAAAAGGTGATGATGACATGGGGCGCGTTTATGGCGTTCAGGGGCGTAGTTGGCGCAAACCAGATGGTTCGACGTTAGATCAACTACGCAAAATTGTTGATGATTTATCTCGTGGTATTGATGACCGAGGTGAAATTCTCACTTTTTATAACCCAGGTGAGTTTGACATGGGATGTTTGCGTCCATGTATGCACACTCATACGTTCTCATTACTTGGTGATACCCTGTATTTAACCAGTTATCAGCGGTCTTGTGATGTGCCATTAGGATTAAATTTCAATCAAATTCAAGTGTTTACTTTGCTTGCTTTGATGGCTCAAATTACAGGTAAGAAACCGGGGCAGGCTTATCATAAGATCATTAATGCTCATATTTATGAAGATCAGCTTGAGCTAATGCGAGATGTACAACTTAAGCGTGAGCCGTTTCCGTCACCACAACTTAAGATTAACCCAAATATCAAATCGTTAGAAGATTTGGAAACTTGGGTAACAATGGATGATTTTGAAGTGATTGGCTATGAGCATCATGAGCCAATTAAGTATCCATTCTCGGTTTAATTCAGTTTAATCACGTTACTTAAGCGAACGTTAAGACAATAAAGGGAGTGTTTCGGCACTCTCTTTTTTATGTCTAAATGATGATTGGATTGAATGGGTTGAGATAAAAAAAGCGCCTCACAGAGATTCTGTGAGGCGCTTTTTGTTAAGAGGTATAGTGTTGCCTTATGCCGTGAAGGCTAGGATTGAACCTGGGATAGCGATAAATACTAGGCCTAGGTAACCGGCAACTGCTGCTTTATTTTTTGTTGCTAGTTCGCTTAGGAACTCAGCACATTTTAATGGAATCTCACGTAAGAATGGGATACCAAAGATAACCACTGTCGCCATTACGTTGAATGCTAGGTGTACTAGAGCAATCTGAAGAGCAAATACTGCATTTGGACCAGATACTGCTGTTGCTGCTAGTAAAGCTGTAATACATGTGCCGATGTTAGCGCCTAGAGTAAATGGGTATACATCGCGAACTTTCAGCACACCAGTACCTACAAGTGGAACCATTAAGCTTGTTGTAGTCGATGAAGACTGAACAAGAATAGTCACAACAGTACCTGATGCAATACCGTGAAGAGGACCACGACCGATTGCATGTTGTAGCATTTCTTTTGCACGACCAACCATTAGGCTGCGCATTAGTTTACCCATCGCAGTGATAGATAAGAAAATTAGGCTAATACCGATAACGATAAGTAGCGCACCACCGATGTTATTACCAAAGGTTTCTAGTGGTGTTTTAACAAGATCAATCGCTGGTTGAGTTAGCGGTTTCATGAAGTCAAAGCCCTTCATGCTCATGTTACCCGTACCTAGGAACGGTGAAACTAACCAAGATGAAATCTTATCAAGCAGACCAAACATCATCTCAAGCGGTAGGAAAATCGCTACAGCAAGTAGATTGAAGAAGTCATGAACCGTTGCACTTGCAAACGCACGACGGAACTCTTCTTTACAACGCATGTGACCAAGGCTAACTAGCGTATTGGTGACGGTTGTACCGATGTTTGCGCCCATTACCATTGGAATAGCAGTTTCAACAGGTAAACCACCCGCCACTAAACCAACAATAATTGAAGTAACAGTACTTGAAGACTGAATAAGAGCTGTAGCAACCAGGCCGATCATCAGACCCGCAACTGGATGGGATGCAAATTCAAATAGTGTTTTAGCTTGTTCGCCAACAGACCATTTAAAGCCGCTGCTGACCATAGATACAGCAACAAGTAAAACATAAAGCATGAACGCTAGATTTGCCCAGCGGACCCAACGCATAGAGCTGTTTGATTTCGCAGCAGTAGTGGCTTGGGTAGTCATAATCATTTCTCCATGACAGGAATATGTCGTTTTGGTTTCAGTATGTTGAAATCTGAGGGCGATAGTAGAGTGGTTATATTTCAGAAATATTACAGTGACTGTCATAAAGTAAATTACTGCTTATTTTGTGAACGCAACCGCTAAAATATGTCGATAGATTTCGCGTTCTTATTTTTCATAACTAACTGTAAATAAATATGTATTTTTGAAATTTTAAGGTTTGTAATAAAAAGCAACCAAGGGCAAAAAAAATTTATTTATTTGCTCATTTTTCGTTTGCTAAGCTTATTTGATAGGGAATATATGACAATTTTGTCTTGGTTGAGATCACAGAAAAGAACGAATAAAACTTGTTTATAGCTCTAATTATTCGGTTTTACCGATGTTTAGCTTCTAAACAAACGATTTTTCAGTTCTTTACTGTGATGAGTAAACTGAATTTACAAATTGTTAGTCTTTTTTGCTTGTTGTTAAGGAGTAACGGTCGATGACCGACGCTATTCGTAAGTTTCTTAAGTTAGAATCCGCTGGTGGTATTGTGCTGATTATCGCAGCAGCTGTCGCGATGTTTATTGCTAACTCACCTCTGGGCTCTGTATACAGTGGTGTTCTACACTCTTACGTCGCTGGTTTATCTGTTGAGCATTGGATTAATGACGGTTTAATGGCCATCTTCTTCTTGCTTATCGGTTTGGAAGTGAAACGTGAGTTGATTGAAGGTGCGCTAAATACAAAAGAAAAAGCCATTTTCCCGGCGATTGCAGCGGTAGGTGGCATGATTGCTCCGGCATTAGTATATGTTGCCTTTAATTTTTCTGATCCTGTGGCGCTTAAAGGTTGGGCTATTCCTGCGGCAACAGATATTGCATTTGCATTAGGTGTGATGGCGCTATTGGGGAATCGTGTTCCAGTTAGCCTGAAAGTATTTTTACTTGCACTGGCAATTATCGACGACCTGGGCGTTATTGTTATTATCGCTCTATTCTATAGCTCTGATTTATCAACCTTAGCTCTTGCCGTTGCTTTTGCATCTACGGCTGCGCTGTTTATCATGAATGCGAAGAATGTTACCAAGTTAACGCCATATTTAGTTGTTGGTGCCATTTTGTGGTTCAGCGTGTTGCAATCGGGCGTTCATGCAACCTTAGCGGGTGTAGTACTTGGTTTTGCGATTCCATTAAGTGGTAAAGATGGTGACCATTCTGATAACTATTCGCCGCTTAAGCATCTAGAACATGCATTGCATCCATACGTTGCATTCCTAATTCTACCGCTGTTTGCTTTTGCAAATGCTGGTATTTCATTAGAAGGCGTTTCATTTGCTAGCCTAACGTCTATGTTGCCACTAGGTATTGCCGCTGGTCTATTTATTGGTAAACCTCTGGGTATCTTTACCGCAAGTTATATTGCCGTTAAGACGGGTTTAGCAAAACTACCTGATGATATTGGTATGAAAGAGATTTTTGCAGTATCGGTGCTATGTGGTATCGGCTTCACAATGTCCATCTTTATTTCATCATTGGCGTTTGTTGGTGAATCTGGTGATTTCTCTACTTACTCTCGCCTAGGTATCCTACTTGGCTCAACATTTGCAGCTCTAATAGGTTATGGTTTATTAAATCGAGCTTTGCCAAAAACACTGTCAAAAGCGGAGGCATAATAATATGAAAGGGATTCTTTTTGCTCTTGTCATGATATCCCCAGCGGCATTTGCTGTGGGTGATTACACTAACTGTGCTAACAATAGCCAAACGGAAGTATGCCAAGCTTATCTTGCTGGGCTCAACCAAGGGAAGGAAACGGTTAATTCAGTAGCGATGACTGAGTCAGAAAGAACCTTTCGTACTCGTGCGCTTGAACAGCGTGTTGGCGAGCGATACCGCAAAACAATAGAAAGTAATAAAAAATAATACGTTACTAAATTCTATCTTTGCTCGATATTTGATTGAATACCCTAGGCGCTATGCGTAAGCTAATGTGCCTAGGGTTTTCTTTTATCAGGCAAAAATCATGTCGCATCTCAACTACAATCATCTTTATTACTTCTGGATGGTATGCAAACAAGGATCAGTGACCAAAGCTGCAGATGCACTATTCCTTGCCCCTCAGACTGTAACAGGCCAAATCCGCGCATTAGAAGAGCGTTTAAAAGGCAAACTAACCAAACGTGTTGGACGTAACATTGAGCCAACGGAGCTTGGACAATTGGTTTTTAAATACGCAGATCGTATGTTTGATTTAAGCTATGAAATGCTTGATATCGTCAATTACACCCAACGAGAAAATCAGTTATTAGAAGTTGGGGTCGCCGATGCATTATCTAAGCGGTTGGTGAGTAAAATTCTATTGGTTGGTATGCCAGAAGATGAAAAAATTCATCTACGCTGTTATGAATCCACTCATGAAATGCTTTTAGAGCGCCTCTCTCAGCACAAACTGGACATGATCTTATCAGATTGTCCTGTTGATTCGACGCAAAGCCCTGGCCTTTACAGTAAAAAACTGGGGGAATCTAGCATGAGCTTTTTTTGTCAAACGCCTGAGCATCCAGTTGATTTTCCTGCCTGTATTGAAGACTATAAGTTACTGGTTCCAGGCCCTCGTACTGCGATGGGACGCAAATTACATCAGTGGTTTGAGCAGCAAGGCTTAACGCCAAATATTCTTGGTGAGTTTGATGATGCTGCCTTAATGAAAGCTTTTGGTGCTTACCATCGTTCTATGTTTGTTGCGCCTTCGATTTATGCAGAAGAACTTGAAGAGTCAAATAAATTTTGTGAATTGAAACGGGTGCGTGAGATAAAAGAAGAGTACTACGTGATTTTTGCCGAACGTATGATTATGCACCCAGCAGTAAAAACTATCTGTGAAACCGATTTTGGTTATCTATTCCGCTAATTGGGGCCACTTTACAGTTAGCTGAGATTAAGTTTTTGCTAGGAATTAGCTTAAATTTTGACTATATTAGATATGACTAATGTAGAGCGGAGTTAATATGGATCTACAGCAGATGGAGCAAAATGCAGCACAAGCGGTCACTTTGCTTAAAGCGATGGCGAATGAACGTCGCTTATTTATTCTCTGTTATTTGCTTGATGGTGAGATGTCTGTCGGCATCATGAGTGAGAAGTTAGGGTTAAGTCAATCTGCATTATCACAGCATTTGGCATGGCTACGACGTGATGGTTTAGTTGATACCCGTAAAGAAGCTCAAACAGTTTATTACTTTTTAAGTAGCCCTGAAGTCAAACAGATGATCACTTTGCTTCATTCCATGTATTGTGGGCAGGAGCAATAGGCGAGCTATATTACAGATTCAGCGGTAAATTTCAGATATAAAAAAACCGGCAAAAGCCGGTTTTTTTGATCTCGTTCTTTAATCTAACAATTAAAGAGCTTTGATCTTAGCAGCTAGACGAGCTTTGTGACGTGCAGCTTTGTTCTTATGGATTAGGCCTTTAGTAGCCATACGGTCCATAACAGGTTGCATTTCAACGAAAGCTTGAGTAGCAGCTTCTTTGTTACCAGCTTCGATAGCAGCAACAACTTTTTTGAAGAAAGTGCGCATCATAGAACGACGGCTAGCATTGTGCTTGCGACGTTTTTCTGAAGTTAGTGCACGTTTCTTAGCAGACTTGATATTTGCCAAGGGTGTAACTCCCAAATCTTGGTACGGTGACAATTTAAGGCCGAGGACTATGCCTGTAAAACCTATTAATGTCAATAAAATTTGTGCAAATAACCGCCGAACCAAACTTGTTGGCACTCGCGGATTAACACGGTTAATATGGCGGCAGATTTTACCAGTAATTGAACCGAGAAGTCACCATTCTCTGGCATTTTTTTATGAGGTTTTTTTGTGAGTAAGCGTCTTTTACGCTCTGGCATGATAGTTAGCGCCATGACACTCGTCTCTCGCGTCCTTGGTTTGGTCCGAGATGTTGTGGTTGCTAACCTTATGGGAGCAGGGGCTGCGGCAGATGTTTTTTTCTTTGCCAATAAGATCCCCAACTTTTTACGCCGCCTGTTTGCTGAAGGTGCATTTTCTCAAGCATTTGTTCCTGTATTAACGGAATATCATGCAAGCGGCGATATGGATAAAACGCGTCAGTTGATTGCAAAAGCATCGGGCACCTTAGGGGCGATAGTAACGTTAGTGACAATTGTTGGGGTGTTGGGCTCTGGTGTGGTCACCGCTCTGTTTGGTTTTGGATGGTTTTTAGATTGGCTTCATGGCGGCCCAGCAGCAGAAAAGTTTGAGTTAGCGAGTCTACTGCTTAAAATTACCTTCCCGTACTTATGGTTTATCACCTTTGTTGCTTTATCAGGTGCTATTTTAAATACCTTAGGTAAATTTGCGATATCGTCATTCACCCCAGTATTTCTTAATGTAGCCATTATCTCTTGTGCGGCTTTTCTTTCGCCAAAACTGGCACAACCTGAAATTGGTTTAGCGGTGGGTGTCTTTTTAGGTGGCATGATCCAATTTGCTTTTCAATTGCCATTTCTCTATCGCGAAGGTTTTTTAGTTCGTCCTCAATGGGGATGGAACGATCCTGGGGTGGTAAAAATCCGTAAACTGATGTTACCGGCTTTGTTTGGCGTCTCTGTTAGTCAAATCAACCTACTGCTTGATACCTTCATTGCCAGTTTCTTAATGACAGGCTCTATTAGTTGGCTTTACTACTCAGATCGTCTGCTTGAGTTTCCTTTAGGGATGTTCGGTATCGCTATTGCCACCGTTATCCTACCTGCGTTATCACGTAAACATGTTGAGCAATCGGGTAATCAATTTGCTGAAACCATGGATTGGGGGGTACGAATGGTGCTTCTCCTTGGTATTCCAGCCATGCTTGGTATGATTGTGCTAGCAAAACCTATGTTGATGGTGCTGTTCATGCGTGGTGAGTTCAACGTGTACGATGTGAACCAAACCGCAATGTCACTTTGGGCGATGTCAGCTGGTCTATTAAACTTTATGTTGATTAAGGTTCTCGCGCCTGGATATTACGCCCGTCAAGACACCAAAACCCCCGTCAAAATTGGTATTATCGCCATGGTGAGTAATATGGTCTTTAACGCCATGTTTGCACCATTTTTTGGTTATGTTGGTTTGGCGATTGCAACGGCACTGTCTGCACTGGTTAACGCTTCTTTGTTGTACCGAGGCTTGCATAAAGGTAATGTTTACCGAGTATCACGTAAAACCCTCTGGTTCGTAGCTCGTTTGGTTGTTGCAGGTGGTATTATGGTGGGTACTTTGCTGTATATCATGCCGCCAATGGCACAGTGGGTTGATTGGTCAACTGCACATCGAGCACTCTGGTTGGCTAGCCTAATTGGTTTAGGTGGCGTAGTTTATGTTCTCATTGCTCTTATTTTAGGAGTAAGATTTCATCATCTACGTACAGATAGCTGATAGCGACGAGTAATTAGTATATAATTCGTCGGTTTTTAGTCTGTTGACTAAGTTTTTATCCGAAGACAAATAAAATTGCGCATGGAATTAATCCGAGGTATTTACAATATCCGCCCGCGGCATCACGGTTGTGTGCTGACGATTGGTAACTTTGATGGTGTCCATTTGGGCCATCAGGCGGTACTTAAACAGCTGATAGTGAAAGCTCATGAAATGTCATTGCCTGCAACGGTGATGTGCTTTGAACCGCAGCCGCTAGAAATGTTTGCACCCTCGCGAGCTCCTGCTCGGCTAACGCGTTTTCGTGACAAGTACTTACAGCTAAAAAATGTCGGTGTCGAGCGTTTGCTGTGCGTCAATTTTAATGCACATTTTGCTAATTTAACGGCAGAAGAGTTTGTTCGCCGCTTGTTGGTTGAACAATTGGGTGTTAAGTTTCTGGTTGTCGGCGATGATTTCCGCTTCGGCAAAGATCGCGTTGGTAATTTTGATATGCTGGTTGCGGCCGGTAAGCAGTATGGCTTTGAGGTAGTCAGTACCCAAAGTTTCTGTGTTTCTAAGCAGCGAGTTAGCAGTACAGCAATACGTCAAGCTCTAGCCAGTGATAATCTGGTGGATGCTGAAACAATGTTAGGCCGTCCATATAGCATTAATGGGCGTGTCTCTCATGGTCGAAAACTGGGTCGAACCATTGGTTTTCCTACTGCGAATGTGCCACTAAAGCGACGTGTGTCTCCTGTTTCTGGGGTGTACGCCGTGGAGGTGTATGGCGTAGGTGAAAAGCCAATTCCAGGTGTGGCTAATATCGGTCATCGACCAACTGTTAAAGGTGTACGTCAACAGCTTGAGGTACATTTATTCGATTTTCACTCTGACTTATATGGGCGTCAGATTGAAGTCGTGCTTCGTCATAAATTACGTGATGAGCAGAAATTCGAATCATTTGATGCGTTAAAAGCACAAATCGAACACGATGCTCAGTCAGCTCGATTATGGCTGGCTGAGGCTAATAATGTCCAACTTCGCCCAAGTAACGGAATCTAGAATCAATGAGCGACTATAAAGATACCCTGAACCTGCCTGAAACAGGGTTTCCGATGCGAGGCAACCTAGCTCAGCGTGAGCCTGCAATGCTAAAGCGTTGGTACGATGAAGATCTTTACGGTGAAATTCGTAAAGCTAAGAAAGGTAAAAAGTCTTTCGTACTGCACGATGGCCCTCCATATGCCAATGGTGATATTCACATTGGTCACGCCCTAAACAAGATTCTTAAAGACATTATTATTAAGTCAAAGACTCTTTCTGGCTTTGATGCGCCATACGTACCAGGTTGGGACTGCCACGGTCTACCAATTGAATTAATGGTAGAAAAGAAAGTTGGTAAACCAGGTCAAAAAGTGACTGCAGCCGAATTCCGCGAAAAATGTCGTGAGTACGCTGCAGGTCAGGTTGAAGGTCAAAAAGAGAGCTTCATCCGTCTTGGTGTATTGGGTGAGTGGGACAAACCATACCGCACAATGGACTTCAATACAGAAGCCAATATTATTCGTGCGCTAGGTAAGATTGCAGATAACGATCACCTACTAAAAGGTTTCAAACCTGTTCACTGGTGTACCGACTGTGGTTCTGCACTGGCTGAAGCAGAAGTGGAATACCAAGATAAAGTATCTCTATCTATCGATGTTAAATTTAAAGCGGTAGATGAAGCTGCAGTGCTTGCAAAGTTCGGCTGTGATGCAGATAAAGGTCAAGGCGATGTGTCTATCGTTATCTGGACAACAACTCCTTGGACTATGCCAGCTAACCGCGCAGTAGCGATCAGTGCAGATCTTGAGTACGCACTAGTACAGACTCCTGCAACTGAAGCACACCCAGCGCCACAACGTCTAATCATGGCTGCAGAGCTTGTGAAAGAAGTGATGGCTCGCGTTGGTTTTGAAGAATCTGAAATCCTTGGCTTCTGTAAAGGTGAAGAGTTAGAACTGCTTCGCTTTAATCACCCATTCTATAGCTTTGATGTGCCAGTTATTCTTGGTGAGCACGTTACAACTGAATCGGGTACAGGTTGTGTACATACTGCACCTGGCCATGGTCAAGAAGACTTCGTGGTTGGTCAAAAGTACAATCTTGAAATTGCAAACCCAGTTGGCAGCAATGGTGTTTACCTACCTGATACTGAGATCTTTGCCGGTCAACACGTATTAAAAGCAAACGAAGCTGTTGTTGAAGTGCTACGTGAGCATGGTTCACTATTGAACTTCTCAAAAATCACTCACAGCTACCCACATTGCTGGCGTCATAAGACTCCAATTATCTTCCGTGCAACACCACAGTGGTTCATTTCTATGGACAAAGCTGGTCTTCGTGCGAAAGCATTGGAAGAGATCAAAGGTGTTCAGTGGATGCCTGAGTGGGGTCAAAGCCGTATTGAAGGTATGGTGGAAGGCCGTCCTGAATGGTGTATCTCTCGTCAGCGTACTTGGGGTGTGCCAATTGCACTGTTTATCCATAAAGAAACACAAGAACTACACCCACAAACATCTGAGCTAATTGAAAAAGTAGCCCAGCTGGTTGAACAAAAAGGTATTCAAGCTTGGTGGGATCTTGAGTTAACTGACGTAATGAGCGCAGAAGATGCAGCGAATTACGAAAAAGTACTTGATACTCTTGATGTATGGTTTGACTCAGGCGTGACTCACTTTGCTGTGGTTGATAACCGCCCTGAATTTAATGGTCATTCACCAGATCTTTACCTAGAAGGTTCGGATCAGCACCGTGGTTGGTTCCAGTCTTCATTGATCTCTTCTGTGGCAATGAAAGATAAAGCACCGTACAAACAAGTGCTAACTCACGGCTTCGTTGTTGATGGTCAAGGCCGTAAGATGTCTAAATCTATCGGTAACGTAGTTGCGCCAAAAGATGTAACTAATAAGCTGGGTGCTGATATCCTACGTTTGTGGGTTGCATCAACTGACTATACTGGTGAAGTTGCAGTTTCTGATGAAATCCTAAAACGTTCTGCTGATGCTTACCGTCGTATCCGTAACACAGCGCGTTTCTTCCTAGCAAACCTACATGGCTTTAACCCAGAGACTGATTGCGTTGCACCTGAAGATATGGTTGCACTTGATCGCTGGGCGGTAGGTCGTGCAATGGCGGCTCAAGAAGAGATCGTTAAAGCTTATGAAGAGTACAACCTACACGCAGTAACTCAGCGTTTAATGCAGTTCTGTTCTGTAGAGATGGGCTCATTCTACCTAGACGTAATCAAAGACCGTCAATACACAGCGAAACAAGGTGGCCATGCTCAGCGTAGCTGCCAAACGGCTCTATACTACATTCTTGAAGCTCTTGTGCGCTGGATGGCTCCTATCATGTCATTCACAGCAGATGAGATTTGGAATGAAATGCCAGGTCAACGCGACAAGTTTGTCTTTACTGGTGAGTGGTTCGAAGGTCTATTTGGTCTTGCTGAAGGCGAAGAGCTAAATAACGAGTTCTGGGCTGAAATCCAGAAAGTTCGTGGTTCAGTGAATAAGCTACTAGAAGCGGCTCGTAACGAAAAAGTTATTGGTGGTTCTCTACAAGCAGAAGTAACACTGGCTGCAAATGCTGATTTAGCCGCTAAGCTAAACAAGCTAGAAGATGAACTACGTTTCGTATTACTAACATCTAAAGCACAAGTTGTGGTTGCAGATAGTAAACCAGCTGACGCACAAGAGACTGATATCGACGGTCTGTATGTGTCAGTTAAAGCTTCAGAAGCTGAGAAGTGTGAGCGTTGTTGGCACCATGTTGCTGATGTTGGCACTATCGCGGGTCACGAAGAAGTTTGTGGTCGCTGTGTGAGCAACATCGACGGTGAAGGCGAAGAGCGTAAGTTTGCCTAATGACGATGCCTTCGCTTAAACAATCTGGAATTCGCTGGCTATGGCTGGCGATTCTAGTGTTCATTATTGATATCGGCAGTAAGCTGGTTGTGATGAATGCTATGGACTACGGTTGGCCAAATCGTATTGAAGTACTGCCTTTCTTTAATCTGCTTTATGTGCACAACTATGGTGCGGCATTTAGTTTTTTAAGTGATGCGGGCGGTTGGCAACGCTGGTTGTTTACGGCGATTGCATTAGGAGTATGCGGTCTATTATTGTTTTGGATGAGACGAACTCCGGCTTCAAATAAGATAGCCAATAGTGCTTATGCCTTAATTATTGGTGGGGCACTCGGTAACCTATTTGACCGTATGTACCATGGTTTTGTGGTTGATTTCCTCGATTTTTATTGGGGTAACTATCACTGGCCAGCCTTTAATATTGCAGACTCGGCTATCTGTTTAGGTGCCGCACTGATCATTATTGATGGCTTCGTTAACGATAAAAAATCATCGTAATCAGAAGCAATAACAAATACTCTGATAAAAACCTTAAGCGCTGTCCGTTGATACGGATGGCGCTTTATTGTTTAATGGCAATAATAAAAGACAGAGATAGGGAATATCATGCCGGAAATAACAGGGAACAGTGAAGTCTTGATCCACTTTACCATTGAATTAGAAGATGGTTCATTAGCTGAATCAACTTATGCATTGGGCAAACCGGCGAAGTTTCGTTTAGGGGATGGCAGCTTAACGCCAAACTTTGAACAGTGCTTATTAGGGTTACACGTTGGTGATAAAGAGAAATTTATCTTAGCCCCAGAAGATGCTTTTGGGCTGCCAAATCCTAATAATATCCATCAAATTAATATCAATAAGTTTTCGGCAGAAGCCCCCGCAGAGGTAGGTACTATCATTGCATTCTCTGGCTCTGATGGGCAGGAGATTCCAGGTGTGGTTATCGCAGTTGAAGATGAGATGGTGACGATTGATTTTAATCATCCACTGTCGGGCCAAACCATTACCTTTGCGGTGGAGGTTATGGCGATTGAAAGATAAAGAGCAAGTCAAAATGAAAATCTTACTCGCAAATCCTCGTGGTTTTTGTGCTGGCGTTGATCGCGCCATCAGTATTGTTGAACGCGCACTAGAAATGTATCAACCACCTATTTATGTTCGTCATGAAGTGGTCCATAACCGTTTTGTGGTCGAAGGACTAAAACAGCGTGGGGCTATTTTTGTTGAAGAGTTATCAGAAGTTCCTGATGACAATATTGTGATCTTTTCGGCTCATGGTGTATCACAAGCTGTTCGCAATGAAGCCAAAGCGCGTCAATTGACCGTATTTGATGCTACATGTCCACTCGTTACCAAAGTCCATATGGAAGTAGCACGAGCAAGCCGTAAGCATATGGAAGTGGTATTGATAGGTCATGCTGGGCACCCTGAAGTTGAAGGCACAATGGGTCAATACTCAAGTGATGAAGGCGGCATGTACTTGGTAGAAAACCCAGATGATGTGCAGGCTTTACGGGACAAGGTAAAAGATCCAAGCAATTTACATTTTGTTAGCCAAACAACGTTATCGGTAGATGAAACATCGGATGTGATCAATACCCTACGGCAGGTTTTTCCTGCTATTCAAGGACCGCGTAAAGATGATATTTGCTATGCAACGCAAAATCGTCAAGATGCCGTACGTGAAATGGCAAAAAATGTCGATGTTATGATTGTTGTTGGCTCAAAAAACTCATCTAACTCAAACCGTTTACGAGAATTGGCCGAGAAACTGGGGACTCCTGGGTATTTGACCGATTGTGCTGATGATATTGATCCTAATTGGTTGAGTGATGTGCAAACAGTCGGAGTGACTGCGGGCGCTTCGGCTCCTGAAGAGTTAGTGAATCAAATTATTGCTCGTATTAAAGCGTTGGGTGATGCCGAAGTTGAAGAGTTGACTGGGCGCGAAGAAAATATGTTCTTTGAAGTACCTCGTGAGCTACAAGTTAAAAATATTTAACCGAAAAAGCCTCAGTATTGTCTGGGGCTTTTTATCATTTGTCATGTGATGGATATGACGATAAAGGAGACGATTATGGTGCGCATTGCGATTGCAGGTGCTGGTGGCCGAATGGGACGCCAACTAATTAAAGCGACTACTTTGGTAGACAGTGCGACATTAGGTGTTGCCGTTGAGCGTACTGGTTCTACTTTAGTCGGCGTCGATGCAGGTGAGTTAGCGGGTGTTGGCTTACTTAATATTCAAGTGATTGATGATCTTGCTGCACAGATGGATCAATTTGATGTCTTAATCGACTTTACTGCCCCAAGTGCAACTTTGGCAAATCTTGAGCTTTGTAAAGCACATCAAAAAGCGATTGTTATTGGTACTACAGGATTTACAGAGCAAGAGCGTGCAAGCATTGATCAAGCAGCTCAAAGCATTCCGGTGGTGATGGCTCCTAATTACAGTGTTGGGGTTAACCTTATGTTTAAGCTGTTAGAACAAGCAGCGAAAGTGATGGGTGATTACTGCGATATTGAAATTATTGAAGCTCACCATCGCCATAAAGTCGATGCTCCATCGGGTACTGCAATTGGTATGGGTGAAGCGATTGCAGGGGCGATGGATAAAAAGCTTAGTGATGTTGCCGTTTATGCCCGTGAAGGTATTACAGGTGAACGTAAGCAGTCAGAAATCGGTTTTGCGACGATTCGTGCAGGAGACATTGTTGGTGAGCATACGGCACTGTTTGCTGATATTGGTGAACGTATTGAGATTACGCACAAAGCAAGCGATCGTATGACCTTTGCTAATGGTGCAGTACGTGCTGCTATTTGGTTGGTTGAGCAAAAAACAGGCTTTTATACCATGCAAGATGTATTAGGTCTGAATAAATAATAAGCATCGCATTGGTGATAAAAAGAGCGGTTAGTCATAAGCTGACCGCTCTTTTTTTATATCCATACATAATGATTTATGAATCTATCATGCATAAAAAGACAAAATAAAATCAGATAAAGTAAACTAGATTGCTTGATAGGTATTCTAACTTGTTTGGTTGTTTTAATTTGGCTTTGGTTTTGTTTCTTCACTGTAATAGTTAAAAAGTCATCAAAACTTAATATATTTTATCGTTTGCGTCTTGGTTTTGTTTAATGTTGTATTTTTGTAAATAAGGCAAACGATTAAATTTTGATAAATTGACAGTGAATTCTATTTATTGCCAACTTAAGTTATGTTTTTCATGCTTTGACTATGTTTGTTGTGTGTTTGCGGTGTTTCTAAAATTTATTTATTGGGGTTTGTTGACAGATTGATAATCGATCTCTAGAATGCGCGCAATTTGTCAAAAATCAGCTTGACTTGGCTTTTGACTTTGTATGGAATGGGTAATTGCAAGTTTATCTGTTTTTAGTGCATTTTTATTTACTTGGAGGTTGTCTTGAGCAAATCAGCGCTGTTAGTCCTGGAAGATGGAACAGTGTTCCACGGCATGTCCATTGGGGCAGATGGTTCGGCTGTTGGAGAAGTTGTTTTTAATACCTCGATGACGGGGTATCAGGAAATTCTCACTGACCCTTCTTATTCTCAACAGATCGTTACCCTTACTTATCCTCATATTGGCAATACCGGAACTAATTCCGAAGACGAAGAATCCACATCAATCCATGCGCAAGGCTTGGTAATTCGCGACCTTCCCCTCATTGCTTCTAATTTCCGAAATCAACTTTCCCTTTCTGATTACCTTAAATCCCAAAATATTGTCGGCATCGCTGAAATCGATACGCGAAAGCTTACTCGTATTTTGCGAGAAAAAGGGGCACAGAATGGTTGTATCGTTGCAGGCAATAGCTTAGATGAGGCGTTCGCACAGGCTCAAGCTCAAGGATTCCCAGGCTTAAGTGGTATGGACTTAGCAAAAGAAGTGACAACGCCAGAAACCTATAGCTGGAAGCAAGGTTCTTGGACGCTAGAAAATGGTCTGCCACAAGATCTTGATGACTGTGAATTACCATATCATGTGGTTGCTTATGACTTTGGTGCTAAGCGTAATATCTTACGTATGCTGGTTGACCGAGGTTGTCGCTTAACTGTGGTTCCTGCTCAAACTTCAGCAGAAGAGGTTTTAGCTCTAAATCCTGATGGTGTTTTCTTATCCAATGGTCCGGGTGACCCAGCTCCTTGTGATTACGCCATTGCGGCAACAAAAGTCTTTTTAGATAAAAATCTGCCTGTATTTGGTATCTGTCTGGGTCACCAGATCCTTGCATTAGCCAGCGGTGCTAAAACAGTAAAAATGAAGTTTGGCCACCATGGTGCAAACCATCCAGTAAAAGATCTGGACCGAGATGTTGTAATGATTACTAGCCAGAACCACGGTTTTGCAGTTGATGAAGCAACATTACCTGAAACTCTTCGAGCAACCCATAAATCCCTGTTTGATGGCTCTCTACAAGGTATCCATCGTACCGATAAGCCTGCATTTAGTTTCCAAGGGCACCCAGAAGCAAGCCCAGGTCCTCATGATGCAGCACCTCTATTTGATCATTTTATCGAATTAATTAAGAAGCACACAGCCTAAGCCGGGAGTTATAAAAATGCCAAAACGTACTGACATTAAAAGTGTTCTAATTTTAGGCGCGGGCCCAATTGTTATCGGCCAGGCGTGTGAGTTTGACTATTCTGGTGCTCAAGCATGTAAAGCACTACGTGAAGAGGGATATCGCGTTATTCTTGTTAACTCGAATCCTGCGACCATTATGACCGATCCTAATATGGCCGATGCAACATATATCGAGCCAATTCATTGGGAAGTGGTACGTAAGATCATTGAAAAAGAACGCCCAGATGCAGTACTACCAACCATGGGGGGGCAGACCGCACTAAACTGTGCCCTTGATTTGGAGCGCCACGGTGTCTTGGCTGAGTTTGGCGTCGAAATGATTGGCGCAACGGCAGATGCGATTGATAAAGCAGAAGATCGTTCACGTTTCGATGCGGCAATGAAATCGATTGGACTTGAGTGTCCTCGCGCAGATACAGCAAAAACGATGGAAGAAGCTTACCGTGTTCTAGATATGGTTGGCTTCCCTTGTATTATCCGTCCATCTTTTACTATGGGTGGTACGGGTGGCGGTATTGCTTATAACAAAGAAGAATTTGAAGAGATTTGTCGCCGTGGTTTAGATCTGTCGCCAACTAATGAGTTATTGATTGATGAATCTCTGATCGGTTGGAAAGAATATGAGATGGAAGTGGTTCGTGATAAGAACGACAACTGTATCATTGTTTGTGCCATCGAAAACTTTGACCCAATGGGTATCCACACCGGTGACTCAATTACTGTTGCGCCTGCACAAACTCTAACGGATAAAGAATACCAGTTAATGCGTAACGCTTCTTTAGCTGTTCTGCGTGAAATTGGTGTTGAGACTGGTGGTTCTAACGTTCAGTTTGGTATTAATCCAAAAGATGGTCGTATGGTCATCATCGAAATGAACCCGCGTGTATCTCGTTCATCGGCTCTAGCTTCTAAAGCAACGGGTTTCCCTATTGCTAAAGTGGCGGCAAAGCTGGCTATTGGTTACACCCTAGATGAGTTAATGAATGATATTACAGGTGGGGCAACACCAGCATCATTTGAACCAACCATCGACTATGTTGTAACGAAGATCCCTCGCTTTAACTTTGAAAAATTTGCGGGTGCGAATGACCGTTTAACCACGCAAATGAAGTCGGTTGGTGAAGTAATGGCTATCGGTCGCAACCAACAAGAATCTCTGCAAAAAGCTCTGCGTGGTTTGGAAGTTGGTGCCGCTGGTTTTGATGAAATGGTTGACCTTGATGCGCCTGATGCACTCACTAAGATTCGCCATGAGTTAAAAGATGCGGGTGCAGAGCGTATTTGGTATATCGCTGATGCGTTCCGTGCTGGTATGTCGGTTGACGGTGTCTTTAACCTAACCAATATTGACCGTTGGTTCCTTGTTCAAATTGAAGAAATTGTCCGTCTTGAAGAACAAGTAAAAGCAGCTGGTTTTGCCGGTCTTAATGCCGATGCGTTGCGTAAACTAAAGCGTAAAGGTTTTGCGGATGCTCGCTTGGCGAAACTACTGGGTGTGGCAGAAAGCGAAATTCGCAAACTACGTGACCAATATAATATCCATCCGGTTTATAAGCGTGTAGATACCTGCGCTGCCGAGTTTTCATCAGATACGGCTTATATGTACTCATCTTATGATGAAGAGTGTGAAGCTAACCCAACTGATCGTGAAAAGATTATGGTTCTTGGCGGTGGTCCAAACCGTATCGGTCAAGGTATCGAATTTGACTACTGCTGTGTTCATGCATCTCTTGCGCTACGTGAAGACGGTTATGAAACCATTATGGTGAACTGTAACCCAGAGACAGTTTCTACCGACTATGACACCTCAGATCGCCTATACTTCGAACCGGTAACACTTGAAGATGTACTAGCGATTGCTCGTGTTGAAAAACCAAAAGGCGTGATTGTTCAATATGGTGGACAAACTCCGCTGAAATTGGCTCGTGCTCTAGAAGCCGCAGGTGTGCCAATTATTGGTACTAGCCCAGATGCGATTGACCGCGCTGAAGACCGTGAGCGTTTCCAGCAAGCTGTTGAACGTTTAGGTTTATTGCAGCCAGAAAATGCAACCGTAACAACCATTGAGCAAGCGATTGAAAAATCTCGTGAAATTGGCTACCCACTTGTGGTTCGTCCATCTTATGTTCTTGGTGGTCGTGCGATGGAAATTGTTTACGATGAAACGGATCTGCGTCGTTACTTTAATGAGGCTGTGAGTGTTTCTAATGAATCACCAGTACTACTGGATCGCTTCTTAGATGATGCAACAGAAGTGGATGTAGATGCGATTTGTGACGGCGAACGTGTGGTGATTGGCGGCATTATGGAGCATATCGAACAAGCTGGCGTTCACTCTGGTGACTCTGCATGTTCTCTGCCTGCTTATACGCTAAGCCAAGAAATTCAAGACGTAATGCGAGATCAGGTTGAGAAGCTGGCTTTTGAATTAGGTGTGCGTGGTTTGATGAATACGCAGTTTGCCGTTAAGAACAACCAAGTATACTTAATTGAAGTAAACCCACGAGCAGCTCGTACAGTTCCATTTGTATCAAAGGCAACGGGTGCACCTTTAGCCAAAATTGCTGCACGAGTGATGGCAGGTCAATCTCTAGAGAGCCAAGGCTTTACTAAAGAGATTATTCCTCCTTATTACTCGGTGAAAGAAGTGGTATTGCCATTTAATAAGTTCCCAGGCGTGGATCCACTACTTGGCCCTGAAATGCGCTCTACTGGTGAGGTAATGGGTATTGGTAATACGTTTGCTGAGGCATTTGCAAAAGCAGAACTTGGTTGTGGTAAAGAGTATCCAGAAGGTGGACGTGCCTTACTATCGGTTCGTGAAGGTGATAAGCAGCGTGTGGTTGATTTGGCATCAAAACTGATTAAGTTAGGTTATCAGTTGGATGCAACTCATGGCACCGCAGTTATCTTAGGTGAAGCTGGTATTAATCCTCGTTTGGTTAATAAGGTACATGAAGGCCGTCCTCATATTCTTGACCGTATTAAGAACAATGAGTACACCTACATTATTAATACGGCAGAAGGTCGCCAAGCGATTGAAGACTCTAAAGTTCTTCGTCGTGGAGCGCTCGCTGAGAAAGTGAACTACACCACAACATTGAATGCGGCTTTTGCAGCATGTATGGCCCACACCGCAGATGACCGTAATACTGTGACTTCTGTACAAGAGTTGCACGCGCGTATTAATAACGCTTAATCGTCGCTAATTATCTAGAGCCCATCTTGATTATTAATACCGAGATGGGCTTTTTTGTTTTAATACAAATAGTTAGGCTTAATGGTTATTATAAAGTGATCGACTGACGTAATTTGGTTACAAAAGATCTAATATTGATCGATCGAAGGTCTTGCACCTTTGTTTAGATTGCGTACAATGGCGCACGTCGCAGTAAGCGATATATTCTTTGGAGAGTTAAATGAACGATACCGACCATCCCCCGAGTATGAAGGTGGAAAATCAGCTTTAGTTTTTGGTATCGGTGTATCTCCATTTCCGAGCCAATCACAGGCTTGGAATTATGTCTTCCAGTATTCTCTTTCTTTTCTAAACCTTAATAGTTAGGTTTAGTGACATATTCCTTCGATTTTTCCTATCACATTCGTTAAAACAATAACGTCATTGAATGGCTCATTCGCTGTATTTGTATCAAGGTGAATGATAAGCCTATATCAATGGATATGATGACGTAATTGCTTTATTTGGTGGTCGTTACCCTCGTACCTATGTTCGCGCATAGGAAACAGCTAATCGGGAGATTTGCCATGGCGGTAATGAACTATGCAGCATTTTCAGCAGCACAACAGTTAGATCATAAAGATGCAGTTGCAGTACGAAATGCATTTTTAAAATATTCACTACAAGAGCAGGCCGAGTTATTGGTGAAAATGCCAATTTCTGAGGCACTTGCTATGTTACATGAGTGTCCGTTACGACATGTACAGCTTTTATTAGATCGTCTGGATGAGATGAATGAAGAGCTACGCATGCGTCAACTTGCCAATGGTTTAGGTTTGATCTGTTCTGAAGCAGAGCCTACTGGTAACTATTTGCAAAACAGTGTCTTTAGCCATGTTAGAGAGCGTATTGGCTGGATTGTCGGTCTTGCCCTTTTAGGTATTGTATCGGGCTTAATTATCTCACACTACGAAGATACATTGAGTCAATTGGTATTACTGGCTATTTACATGCCTGTGATTGCAGCCGCTGGTGGTAATACCGGCTCTCAAGCTGCGACACTGGTTGTCCGTGCTCTTGCCATGGATGAGATAAAATGCCGGGACTGGGTTGCTGTCTTGTGGAAAGAGTTTCGTATTGCCGTTGCATTGGCGTTAGTTATTGTTGCTCGTGTGATGTTCTTTAGCGGTCATCAAGTACTTCCTGCTGGATTAACTTTATTTGATGTCGCAGGTGCAATCGGTGTGGCATTGGCAATTCAAGTAACACTTTCTACCAGTGTCGGTGGGGTATTACCGATTATTGCTCGCGCTTGTAACTTAGACCCTGCAGTACTTGTTAGCCCTGTATTGGCTTCTATGGTGGATATTTCAGGTATGATTATCTACTTCACTACAGTCAATAAGATGCTGGGGCTAGGCGGCTAACTATCGGGTTAGGTTAGAATTAGATATTAAAAAACGGCTAAGAGAGGTTCTTAGCCGTTTTTTTATTATGGCGTCAGTTGGTTACAGTTATTGCTATTAGTACTTAGTATTGTTGATAAAGTGACTGGTATAGCTTCTGTTCAAACTGACTGATAGGTGGTAGACCTTTGGTTTTATTGATTGGATGATAATCTGTAACCAATTGAATAAACAGTAATGGCTTACCACTTTTTGTTTTTATCATTCCAGCAAGGTTATAAGTCGCAAAGAGGGAACCACTTTTTGCAATCACTTTTCCTTTCAGTTCACCTGCTCTCATACTTTTACGATAACGCAAAGTACCGCTTTCGCCTGCAACAGGGAAATCGTCGAATAATTTAAGATTCTTGTGCTTATAGATGTAAGTGATCACTTGCATTAAGTCATTTGCACTTAGGCGGTTATTACGAGATAAACCCGAACCATCAACCATGATCGTGTCACTTAAATCAATATTGGCTTTGGTTTTTAGAATTTCTTTGATTGCAGCTACACCATTATTGTAACTGCCTGGCTGTTGATAATATTTAGCGCCAATGGTCTTAGCGATATTGTCAGCAAATAAGTTATCAGAGCGTTTTAGCATAATATCTAGCAGCTCGCTCATAGGTTTTGAACTATTACGGGCAATACGTTGACCTTTAATCGTGTCATTTCGATAAATTTGTCCTTTAAAGCTAATACCTGCTCGTTTTAATTCTTGGCGCATTACTGCCATGGTGTATTTAGTGGTATTTTGGACTGCAAATTTAAGTGGCATTGGTTCTTTATAAGCGAGTGAACAACCACTTACTTGATAGCTATTATTAGGATTTGAAATTAAATCTAACTGACAAAATTGTGCTTTTTTCTGGCTCGGTGTAACAATAGTTGCTGTACTTGTCACTTGAATAGGCTGGTGGCTAGGTACATTTATCCGCGCTTTATTGCCAATTCCTTTATTGGTATAGAGTGCGCCTTGTACACAGTTGTGCTCAAGAGTAATACTGCTCGATGGGGCGCTGTAGCAAGAACCTAAAATATCCCACGGCCAGCCGATACCGCGCTCATATCCAGTGAAATGACCGCCATTAAGATAAATATTACCTTGAATGCTCTTATAGCCTTTGGCTTTTATTTGGCTTAATAGTTCTCGGAGATCGGTGCGAGAAAATGTAGGATCACCACTAAAGTTAAAAATAATATCTTTGCCTTTAGTTTCCACATCGGTATAGAAACGAAAATTATCACCAAGATACAATTTTGCCGCTAGGGCTGTAATGGTTTTTTGGGTGCTGGCTGGGGCTTGTAGATTATCAGTTCGTTGTTGATAAATGATTTTACCCGTTGCTGGATCTTTAATGAGTAGGGCTAAATCATGTCCTTGAGGTAATTTCGCGATTGCCGCTTGCGGATTAAAGGCGGCAAGAGTAGGTAGGCTAGTTGCCAAGAGAGATACGCAAAGCAGTTGTTTGAACATAATAATAGATAATGATTAATTTATTGTGGTTTTAATCATATCGTGTTCATTACAAATAGCAAAAAGGCGACCTAAAAAGATCGCCTTTAGTCTCGATTAACTAATTAGATTAGAAATCGTAACGAGCACCTAGAACGAATTGGTCATCAGCTGCTTGCTTAACTTCACCCATCTTCTTAACATCGTTCTTATCAAGTAGGTTAACTTTGTAACCTGCGTAAGTACGGAAATTTGGAGTGAAGAAGTATGAACCATCAAATGCTAGAGCATTAGCCATCTTGTCATTTGAGTCCATGTTTTCCATGTAGTTATAAGTAGAACGTAGAACTAGCTTGTTGATAGTATAAGCTGTTGCAAGTTCGTAACCTTGGTACTCATTAGAGTGTTTAGCATCATCGTAACCGTATTGGTAACCGATATTACGAGCGTTTTGGTATAGACCTGCTACGTAGAAATCGCCAGATGTGTAAGATACTGATGCGAAACCTTGCTTAGCTGTTAGGTTTTTCTCTTGTTGTTTCTGCTCACCATAGCCAAGACCAAATGCTAGGCCGTTGTTTAAGTTGTAAACAGAACCTACAGAGAAGCCAGAGTTATCTGAGCTATCTACTGGCGCAGAGAAATCAGTACCGTCAGCATCAAATACGTAGTTAGCACGTACAGTTAGACCACCAAATTGACCTAAGTATGCAAGGCTGTCTTCTGGACGGTCAGCAGCATTGATTTTGCCACCTGCTTCATTACCGAAGTATTCCATGATATCGGTAAAGTCAGTGATCATACCTAGAGAACCGTCTGTTTTACCGTAAACTAGTTGACCGTAAGTTTTGCTACCGATACCAGCGTAGATGTAACGGTTTTCGTCATCGCTCTTGTCTGATTTGAATTCACGCTCAAAGAAACCAAGGCCGTATAGATCATCATTAATTTGGGTTTGACCTGCGATGTTCACACGAACACGAGAATCATCGTTAAAGTTGTCGTGACCTACAACGCCATTACCACGAGCTTCAATACGACCACCGATATTAAGAGTTGATGCGTCGTCAGAGTAAACTTGTGCTGCTGATACTGCGCCAGAAAATGCTGCTGCTGCTACTGCTAAAGCAAGAATGTTCTTGTTCATTGCCGAATCCTTTTTGGTATTTTTTTATAACTTGCGCTCTGAGGTGGCGCTAAGTTCTGTGCTACTTTTTACGTGTCCGTGGCACAAAGTGTTAGTAAAAAAAACTGAAAAATACCCATGTGGTATGTGAATTTTGTTGTTTTTTGTTTTAATTTATATGTATAACAGTATGTTATGAGTCTTTTGAATAGTTCCGTTAAACTTAAATCTTTTACGAATATTTAGAAAAAAGGCTTTGTTTTTAGATTTAATTTTGAGTTTTCTGTGAAGCGTTTTGTGAGTTAACGCACATTGTGAAGTGTGTTTTTTATAGCGGAATGAAAATATCAGATTATATCTTGGTCTCGTTTTCGTTTTGTACTTGTTGATATCTTTTGACTCTCTCTGAGGTTTTATGGGTTGAATTTTATTGAAACCGCTTCGATAAGGTGTCGTTTTAAGAAGAAAGGGCGATAGAGATTTTTGCAACATTTACGTTTGTCTGATGACCTGAGACGGATCTTTGTTTAGAATAGCGCTATATTTCAGATTCAAGCTGTGTGCTTGAATATCTCTTGGATGTTAGTTTGGTCTTTGATCAGGCTAACTTTTTTATTACCTGAATTTGGCGTGCGCTAACAGGTTGTTGAGGTTTATATTTATGGATAAGGTTCCAATGACGGTACGTGGCGAGCAGAAGCTACGTCAAGAACTAGAAGTTCTAATGAAGCGTCGTCCTTTGATTTCTCAAGCCATTGCAGAAGCTCGTGAATTGGGCGACCTAAAAGAAAATGCTGAATATCATGCCGCACGTGAAGAGCAAGGTATTTGTGAAGCTCAGATCCGCGATATTGAATACAAGCTATCTGTTGCACAAGTTATTGATGTGACTAAGATGCCAAACAGTGGCAAAGTTATCTTTGGTACAACAGTAACGCTGTTAAATCTTGATACCGATGAAGAAACCACTTACCGCATCGTTGGTGATGATGAAGCTGATTTTAAACAAAATCTGATTTCAGTAAATTCACCAATTGCTCGCGGTCTAATTGGTAAAATGGAAGGTGATGAAGTACAAATCGCAACTCCAGGTGGTACCAAAGAATTTGAGATTGTTGAAGTACAGTACATTTAATCATCACTTAGTGTTATATCACTAAGAAAAGTTTGTATTTCGATTCGCTCTCACCTTAGATATAGGTATGGGCAAGAAAAAGGCCGCTATTGCGGCCTTTTTAACGATATAAACTGTTTGTCAGTTCGCATATTACTTGCGTGGAAGTTCGATTTTACGATCTTCACTTTGGCGATACAGAACTAGCGTCTTACCGATCACTTGAACTTTTTCTGCTTTAGTTTCGCGAATGATTGCATCAACGATCAGTAGCTTGGTCTCACGCTCTTCTGAAGCAACCTTAACTTTGATCAGTTCATGGTGATCTAGGGCAATTTCAATTTCAGCTAAAACGGCTTCAGTTAGGCCGTTTGCACCCATAAGAACAACTGGTTTTAGATTGTGAGCAAGACCTTTTAGATATTGCTTCTGTTTGGTGCTTAGATTCATGATGACTCTATTTTTTTAGTTACTAGGGTTGAAAATGGGACATTCTACCGCCATCTAAGCTAGAAGACTAATTTGTTTAGTGCCTGTTGATAAGAAAATTGCAGGTTGTTTTTGTTGCATAGCACATTTTCAGGTTTCTTATTGCAGATTTTGATGCGATAAACCCAAGGTAAGACGTATACTTAGCAGATACGATGACTTATTAGGTAAGGCATGAGTAAGAAAAAACATTCGGGCAGTTCGGGCCGTTGGCTAAAAGAGCATTTTGATGACAAATACGTTCTTGAGGCGCAAAAAAAAGGTTACCGATCACGAGCACTTTTTAAGATTGAAGAAATTCAACAAAAAGATAAATTATTAAAACCGGGCATGACTGTGGTCGACTTAGGTGCTGCACCTGGTGGTTGGTCACAATATGCGGCAGGAGTTGTAGGTGATGACGGACAAGTCATCGCATGTGATATTCTGCCAATGGATCCTCTTCCAGGCGTAAGCTTCTTACAAGGGGATTTTCGTGAAGAAGCGGTATTAGATGCACTGCTTGAACGTATTCAACCAGATATGGTGGATGTCGTACTATCAGATATGGCACCTAATATGAGTGGTAATCTTGCATCTGACCAACCAAGAGCTATGTATCTTGTTGAATTAGCATTAGATATGTGTCGACAAGTGCTTGCACCGAACGGTAGCTTTGCGGTAAAAGTATTCCAAGGGGAAGGCTTTGACCAATATTTAGCTGACATTCGAAGCATGTTTAAAGTGGTCAAAATTCGTAAACCAGACTCATCACGTGATCGCTCACGTGAAGTTTATATTGTGGCTACAGGATATAAACTGTAGTACTCTACATTCATCTTTTAGTTATCGCGAGGTTAACACCTTGAGTGACATGGCAAAAAACTTGATCTTATGGTTGGTTATCGCTGTTGTTCTAATGTCTGTATTCCAGAGTTTTGGACCAGGTGATAAGACTAGCCATCAAATCGACTATACGACATTTGTCCGTGAAATCGGTCAGGATCAGATAAAGGAAGTACGATTCAATGATCGTGAGATCACCGTATACAAACGCGATAATGCGCGATATGTAACTTATCTGCCTGTTGTTAATGACCCTAAACTTCTTGACGATCTAATCAACGCAAACGTAAAAGTTTACGGTACCCCACCTGAAGAGCCTAGCTTACTTGCTTCTATCTTCATTTCGTGGTTCCCAATGCTGTTGTTGATTGGTGTTTGGATCTTCTTTATGCGCCAAATGCAGGGCGGTGGTGGCAAAGGTGCCATGTCGTTCGGTAAGTCTAAAGCTCGTATGATGAGTGAAGACCAAATCAAAACAACTTTTGCTGATGTGGCTGGTTGTGATGAAGCAAAAGAAGATGTGAAAGAGCTTGTTGATTACCTTCGTGATCCAAGCCGCTTCCAAAAGCTAGGTGGTAAGATCCCAACCGGTGTTCTTATGGTTGGTCCTCCTGGTACAGGTAAAACGCTATTAGCGAAAGCAATCGCGGGTGAAGCTAAAGTTCCATTTTTCACAATCTCCGGTTCTGACTTTGTTGAAATGTTCGTGGGTGTGGGTGCGTCCCGTGTTCGTGATATGTTTGAACAAGCTAAAAAAGCAGCGCCTTGTATCATCTTTATTGATGAAATCGATGCAGTTGGTCGTCAGCGTGGTGCTGGTGTTGGTGGTGGTCACGATGAGCGTGAACAAACACTAAACCAGATGCTAGTTGAAATGGATGGTTTTGAAGGTAACGAAGGTATTATCGTTATCGCTGCAACAAACCGTCCAGACGTTCTTGACCCAGCACTTCTTCGTCCAGGTCGTTTTGACCGTCAAGTTGTAGTTGGTCTACCAGATGTTCGTGGCCGTGAACAAATTTTGAAAGTTCACATGCGTAAAGTACCGCTAGATAATGATGTTAATCCATCACTAATTGCTCGTGGTACTCCAGGCTTCTCTGGTGCAGATTTAGCTAACTTAGTTAACGAAGCGGCACTATTTGCAGCACGCGGTAATAAGCGCACTGTATCAATGGTTGAATTTGAGCTAGCTAAAGACAAAATCATGATGGGCGCAGAGCGTAAGTCTATGGTGATGTCTGAAGCTCAAAAAGAGTCTACGGCTTACCATGAGGCTGGTCACGCTATTATTGGTCGCTTAGTACCGGATCACGATCCTGTGTACAAGGTATCCATTATTCCACGTGGTCGTGCTTTAGGTGTGACAATGTACTTACCTGAGCAAGACCGTGTGAGTCACTCTCGTGAATACTTAGAGTCAATGATCTCAAGTCTTTACGGTGGCCGTCTTGCAGAAGAACTTATCTACGGTGTAGAAAAAGTATCTACTGGTGCATCAAACGATATCGAACGTGCAACTGATATTGCGCGTAAGATGGTGACTCAGTGGGGCTTCTCTGACAAACTTGGTCCTCTTCTTTATGCAGAAGATGAAGGCGAAGTATTCTTAGGTCGCTCTGTGACTAAGAGTAAGCATATGTCAGATGACACTGCGAAGTTAATCGATAATGAAGTTCGTAAGCTGATTGATCGTAATTATGCTCGAGCTCGTCAGATTCTAGTCGACAATATGGATATCATGCATGCAATGAAAGATGCATTGATGAAATATGAGACTATCGATGCCGACCAAATTAATGACTTGATGGAACGTAAAACAGAAATTCGTGCACCAAAAGGTTGGGCGGATGAAAGTGATACGATGAAGCAAGAATCAGTATCAGAAGAAACAACAGTTGCACCTGAAGCTCCTGTTAATAATGATGATGTTAATGACGCATCAGAAAGCGATACTGATACTAAGCCTCAAGCATAATTAGTAGCTGTAAATAAAACCCCGGCTTAGGTCGGGGTTTTTTTATAACCAAAATATGAGATTTGATAATGATCTTACAAAGCCGAAGTAAAATCCTAGAACTAACATCTCCACATGTAATGGGGATCTTAAATGTTACTCCGGATTCGTTTTCCGATGGTGGACGTTTTAATCATTTAGATACCGCGCTATTTCATGCAGAAGAAATGATTGATGCTGGAGCAACATTTATCGATATAGGTGGTGAGTCAACAAGGCCTGGTGCTGCTGATGTTAGTATTGATGAAGAATTAGCTCGGGTTATTCCTGTTGTTGAAGCGATTTCTAATCGATTTGATTGTTGGATTTCAATTGATACCAGCAAAGCTCAGGTTATGACAGAAGCGGTAAAAGCGGGCGCTGATCTTATTAATGATATACGCGCATTGCGGGAACCTGGCGCATTAGAAGCTGCTGCTAAAAGCGAAGTACCAATTTGCTTGATGCATATGCAAGGACAACCACGTACAATGCAGACTGCGCCGCAATATGATGATTTGTTGGTTGATATAGAACAGTTTTTGTTAGAGCGAATCAATGCTTGTGAAGTGGTTGGAATATCTAAGCAAAAATTGATTCTCGACCCTGGTTTTGGCTTTGGTAAAACCATTAAACACAATTATCAGTTGTTGGAAAATTTAGAAAAGTTTCATCGTTTTGGGCTTCCAATTCTCGCTGGAATGTCACGTAAATCGATGATCTATAAATTATTTGAAAATAAGAGACCTGAAGATTGCCTTGCCGGTAGTCTTGCTTGTGCCACGATTGCAGCCATGAAAGGAGCGCAAATTATCCGTGTGCATGACGTAAAAGAGACGGTTGAAGCAGTTAGAATTTGCCATGAAACCGTATCTTCAGGCAATTAATGCCAAGAAGAACAAGGCATTACATAATAAAATTTCTAGGAGTGAAACATGCAAGAACGTAAATACTTTGGTACAGATGGTGTGCGCGGATTGGTTGGTGAAGGTCCGATTACCCCCGAATTTGTTTTGAAGCTAGGTTGGGCTGCTGGCCGCGTTCTGTCTCAACAGGGAACAAAAAAAGTTCTAATTGGTAAAGATACTCGTATTTCTGGCTATATGCTTGAATCTGCTCTTGAAGCAGGTCTTGCTGCTGCAGGTCTTCAAGCGGCATTTACCGGCCCAATGCCAACACCTGCTATTGCATATCTTACTCGTACCTTCCGTGCTGAAGCGGGCATCGTAATTTCAGCATCTCATAACCCATACTATGATAACGGTATTAAATTTTTCTCATCGGAAGGTACTAAGCTACCTGATGAGGTTGAATTAGCAATTGAAGCCGAACTTGATAAGCCACTTACTTGTGTGGAATCGGCACTATTGGGTAAAGCGTACCGTATTAACGATGCAGCTGGCCGTTATATCGAATTTTGTAAAGGTACTTTCCCGTCTCAACATAACTTGTCTGGCTATAAGATTGTTGTGGATTGTGCTCATGGTGCGACATATCATATTGCGCCAAATGTATTCCGAGAGTTAGGGGCTGATGTCATTACGATTGGTTGTGAGCCAAATGGTACAAATATCAATGATAAAGTAGGTGCTACTGATATTGCTGCTCTTCAAGCTAAAGTGTTGGAAGAAAAAGCGGACTTTGGTATTGCTCTTGATGGTGACGGTGATCGTGTGATCATGGTCGATGAGGCTGGCAATAAAGTTGATGGCGACCAAATTGCATATATTATTGCTCGTGATGCGCTACGTCGTGGTGAACTAAAAGGTGGTGTTGTTGGTACTCTTATGACCAATATGGGCATGGAGGTAGCACTGAAAAACCTAGGAATTCCATTTGTGCGAGCCAAAGTAGGTGACCGCTATGTAATGGAAGAGCTACTTAAGCACAATTGGTTGATTGGTGCGGAAAATTCAGGTCACGTTATTCTTTTAGATAAAGTGACAACCGGTGATGGTATTGTTGCTGGCTTGCAAATTATGGCTGCAATGGTTTCGAGCAAAATGACGCTAAAAGAACTGAGTGAAGGCATGAAAATGTTCCCTCAAGTTCTGGAAAATGTGCGTTTTAAAGGAGACGGTAATCCACTGGAATCTGAAGCCGTTATCGCAGCAACTAAAGCGGTTGAAGAAAAGCTTGGTGAAACAGGACGTGTCCTTCTTCGCAAATCTGGTACAGAACCCTTGATTCGCGTTATGGTTGAAGGCGAAGATGGCGATGCTGTGGCACAGTACGCACTAGATATTGCACAAGCAGTAAAAGATAACTGCTAAACTAATATTTGGCCGTGATCGAGTGTCACGGCCATTTTAGATTATCATTCTGTTGTTACTATAGATTGGCATCGTATACCCAAGCGTCTTCTTCTATTTTAAGAAGGGGGTTAGGTATAAAAATGAGAAACGGGATTAAACTTTAAATTACGCATTAAGCTCTGCTTAAAACTTGTCCAAGTGGATGGTAATTAGGGTTTTTTAATAAAATATTGCTTGTCAGTTTTGCTCGCATTGGTTAGTATCTTCTGCGCTCCTTAAGAGAGGAGGCGCTGGTACCGCTGTTGCGAAGCTGGCATAACAATTTAACCATAGGTGGAAATATGTACGAAATTCTACTTGTGATTTATCTTGTCGCCGCGCTTGGTGTAATTGGCCTAGTTTTGGTTCAGCAAGGTAAAGGCGCAGATATGGGAGCCTCATTCGGGGCTGGAGCATCAGGTACACTGTTTGGCTCTAGCGGCTCTGGAAACTTTCTAACTCGAATGACTGCACTGTGCGCAACGATTTTCTTTATTATCAGTCTTGTTCTTGGCAATATGAGTTCAAAACATACTGAAGAGAAAAATAGTTGGGAGAATTTAAGCGCTCCAGCAACAACGCAACAAGTGCAAGAAAAAACAACTGAAAGTGCTCCTGCTACAACTAGCAGTGAAAATACTAAGTAAGTTAAGAATTTAGCCGAGATGGTGAAATTGGTAGACACGCTAGCATGAGGTGCTAGTGCCGTAAGGTGTAGGGGTTCAAGTCCCCTTCTCGGCACCATTGATTCAGTGTTACTTGCGAAAGTGACCTCTAGTCAGTATAATCGACTAGAATTACGGACGCGGGGTGGAGCAGCTTGGTAGCTCGTCGGGCTCATAACCCGAAGGTCGTTGGTTCAAATCCGGCCCCCGCAACCACTTTTAAAAGCATGTTAGTCTCTAGCATGCTTTTGTCATAACAGAAGCTATACTTCTGTTGTGATAAACAGGGTCCAGTGATATTAAGCCCCGTAATTCGGGGTTTTTTATTATCTGAAATATGACCATTCAGGTGTTAACTGGGCTTTAGTGCCCTTTTTTTGTTTCCGGGGGGTTGTTTTGACAGCTTTAGAAACCCAACTGACTGAAATGCTTGAACCATCAGTAGCAGCACTTGGCTATGAGCTGGTTGGTTTAGAGTTCATTCGTGCTGGAGAGCACTCCACACTTCGAATCTTCATTGATAAAGAAAATGGTATCAATGTAGAAGATTGCGCAGAAGTAAGCCGCCAAGTGAGTGCAGTAATGGATGTTGAAGATCCAATTACTGTGGCATACAACTTAGAAGTCTCTTCCCCTGGATTGGAAAGGCCACTATTTAAGGCAGCGCACTATGAGCAATTTATTGGCCACGAAGTTAGCCTAGTACTAAAAATGGCGATGGGTAATCGCCGTAAATGGAAAGGTGATATCGTTGCTGTTGATGGTGAACTAGTCACTCTAAACGTGGATGGCAATGAAGAATGTTTTGCATTAAGCAACATTTCAAAAGCTAACCTAGTTCCTAAATTCTAAACGCTAACTTGAGGCATTAGAAATGAACAAAGAAATCTTGGCTGTCGTTGAAGCGGTATCCAATGAAAAAGCTGTTCCTCGTGAGCGTATCTTTGAAGCTTTAGAGATCGCACTAGCAACAGCAACTAAGAAGAAATACGAAGCAGAAATCGATGTACGTGTTACTATCGATCGTAAAACTGGTGAGTTTGAAACATTCCGTCGCTGGAAAGCGGTAGATGAAGTGACTCAACCAACACTAGAGATCACTCTAGAAGCTGCTCAGTTTGAAGATGAAACAGTTGAACTTGGCGATTTCGTTGAAGATGAAATCCAATCAGTAACGTTTGACCGTATTACGACTCAAACCGCTAAGCAAGTTATCGTTCAAAAAGTTCGTGAAGCAGAGCGCGCACAAATTGTGGCTCAGTTTGTTGATAACGAAGGTGATTTAATCACTGGTGTTGTTAAGAAAGTAAACCGTGATGCTGTGATTGTTGACCTTGGTAACAATGCAGAAGCGGTAATTGGTCGTGACGATCAGCTACCACGCGAAAACTTCCGTCCAGGTGACCGTGTTCGTGGTCTTCTGTACAAAGTAGCACCTGAAGCTCGTGGCTTCCAGCTATTCATGACTCGTTCTAAGCCTGCAATGTTGTCTGAACTATTCCGCATTGAAGTGCCAGAAATTGGTGAAGAGCTAATTGAACTAATGGGCGCAGCTCGCGATCCTGGTTCACGCGCTAAAATTGCTGTTAAAACTAACGACAAACGTATCGACCCAGTTGGTGCTTGTGTTGGTATGCGTGGTGCTCGTGTTCAAGCTGTTTCTGGTGAACTTGGTGGTGAGCGTATTGATATCGTACTTTGGGACGAAAACCCAGCTCAGTACGTAATCAATGCAATGGCACCAGCTGAAGTTAGCTCTATCATCGTTGATGAAGATTCTCATACTATGGATATTGCAGTAGAGAAAGCTAACCTAGCACAAGCAATTGGCCGTAATGGTCAAAACGTACGTCTAGCTTCTCAGCTAACTGGCTGGGAACTGAATGTAATGACAGTAGAAGATCTTCAGAAGAAACATCAAGAAGAAGCTCAAGAATCTATTGATACATTTACTAAATACCTTGATATTGATGAAGATTTTGCATCAGTATTAGTAACTGAAGGTTTCACAACTCTAGAAGAAATCGCTTACGTTCCTGTAAATGAACTTCTAGAAGTTGAAGGTCTTAATGAAGAGACCATCGACGAACTACGTAACCGCGCTAAAGAAGCTTTGACAACGATTGCTCTTGCAAAAGAAGAATCATTGGACGCAGAACCTGCTGAAGATCTTCTTGCTCTTGAAGGTTTAGAGCGTGAGCTAGCGTTCAAGCTAGCTGCTAAAGGTATTCTTACGCTAGAAGATCTAGCAGATCAGGGAACTGATGATTTGATCGATATCGAAGGCGTGGACGAAGCAAAAGCGGGTGAGCTAATCATGGCTGCACGTAACATTTGCTGGTTCGGCGACGAAGCGTAAGAACCAAAAAAATAGCAAGGAGGAGCGCTATGTCAGAGGTTACAGTTAAAACATTAGCGGATGAAATTGGTACGCCGATTGACCGTTTACTTCAACAGCTTTCTGATGCAGGTATTGCAAAAAAAGCTGATGATAATGTAAGCCAGACCGAAAAACAGACACTACTGAGTCACCTGCAAAAAGAGCATGGTGGAAATGTTAGTGCTGATGGAGCTCCAACTCGCCTTACTCTCCAACGCAAGACAAGAAGTACATTAAGTGTTTCTGGCTCTGGTGGTAAGAACAAAAGTGTTCAAGTAGAGGTGCGCAAAAAGCGCACCTATGTTAAACGTTCAGCGCTTGAAGAAGAGCAGCGTGCAGCAGAAGAAGCTGCAAAAAATGCTGTAAACGAAGCCGCTCAACGTGAAGCAGAAGCCATTGCTCAGCGTGATGCAGAGGAGGCGGCCAAACGTGAAGCCCAAGAACAGGCGAACCGTGCGGCTGAAGAGAAGCGTTTAGCAGAAGAACAAGCCAAACGCGAAGCTGAGGAAAAAGCAAAGCGTGACGCGGATGATGCTCAACGCCTTGCTGAAGAACAAGCTAAGCGTGAAGCTGGGGAACAAGCTAAACGTACCGAAGAGGAAAAGCGTAAAGCCGAAGAAAAGGCTAAGCGCGCCGTCGCTGATGAACAGGCTAAGAAAGAAGCTGAGGCGCTACAACGTCGCCGGGAAGAGGAAGCCAAGCGTAAAGCCGAAGAAGAGAGTCAGCGTCAGCTAGAAGAGGCACGCAAGATGGCAGAACAAAATGAGAAAAACTGGGCTGAAAAGAATACTTCTGGCCTAGAAATGGAAAAATCTGATTACCACACGACAACTTCAACTTACGCACGTGCTGCAGAAGATGAGCAAGACCGTCGTGAAGAAGGTAACCGTCGTAAGAAGAAAAAACCTTCTGCGAAACAACAGCAACAGCAAGAAGATCGTAACGGTGGTAACAACCGTCGCGGCGGCCGTAACCAACGTGGTGGTCGTGGTAAAGGTCAAATGGCTAAACCAACTTCAATGCAGCATGGTTTTGATAAAACAGCTGTTGTTGCAAAACAAGATGTTGTTATCGGCGAAACAATCGTTGTATCTGAACTTGCTAACAAGATGTCTGTAAAAGGCGTTGAAGTTATCAAAGTGATGATGAAGATGGGCGCAATGGCGACTATCAACCAAGTGATTGACCAAGAAACTGCAGCACTTGTTGCAGAGGAAATGGGCCACAAGGTTATTCTTCGTAAAGAAAATGAGCTAGAAGAAGCAGTACTATCTGATCGTAATGCAGATGATCTTGCTAAAGTATCTCGTGCTCCTGTTGTTACTATCATGGGTCACGTTGACCATGGTAAAACATCGACTCTTGACTACATTCGTAAAGCTCACGTTGCCGCTGGCGAAGCGGGCGGTATCACACAGCATATCGGTGCATACCACGTTCAAACTGACAATGGCATGATCACTTTCCTTGATACTCCTGGACACGCAGCGTTTACTGCAATGCGTGCTCGTGGTGCTCAAGCGACAGATATCGTTGTTCTTGTTGTTGCTGCCGACGATGGCGTTATGCCACAGACAATCGAAGCAATCCAGCATGCGAAAGCGGCAGGTGTTCCTTTGATTATTGCTGTGAACAAGATCGATAAAGAAGGTGCTAACCCAGATAACGTTAAGAATGAGCTTGCTCAATATGACGTTATTCCTGAAGAGTGGGGCGGCGAGAATATCTTTGTTCATATCTCTGCTAAGCAAGGTACTAACATCGATGGTCTTCTTGAAGCAATCCTTCTTCAAGCTGAAGTTCTTGAACTAACAGCAATTGAAGATGGCATGGCAAAAGGTGTTGTTGTTGAATCACGTCTAGATAAAGGTCGTGGTCCTGTTGCAACCGTACTTGTTCAAGAAGGTACTCTACATAAAGGCGATATCGTTCTTTGTGGTCTTGAGTATGGTCGTGTTCGTGCAATGCGTGATGAGCTAGGTCAAGAAATTGAATCAGCAGGTCCATCTATTCCTGTTGAAATCCTAGGTCTATCTGGCGTTCCAGCATCTGGTGACGAAGCAACAGTTGTACGTGATGAGCGTAAAGCTCGTGAAGTTGCACTATACCGTCAAGGTAAGTTCCGTGATGTTAAACTAGCTCGTCAACAGAAAGCGAAACTAGAGAACATGTTCTCTAACATGGCTGCTGGTGAAGTTGCTGAACTTAACGTAGTTCTAAAAGCTGACGTACAGGGCTCTGTAGAAGCAATTGCAGACTCACTACGTAAGCTATCAACTGACGAAGTTAAAGTGAACATCGTAGGTTCTGGTGTTGGTGGTATTACAGAAACTGATGCAGTACTTGCAGCAGCGTCTAATGCTATCATCCTTGGCTTCAACGTTCGTGCTGATGCATCTGCTCGTAAGACAATCGAAGCTGAAAACCTAGACCTTCGTTACTACTCAATCATTTACCAGCTAATTGACGAAGTTAAAGCGGCAATGGGCGGTATGCTTTCTCCTGAATTCAAGCAAGAGATCATTGGTCTTGCTGAAGTTCGTGATGTATTTAAGTCACCTAAACTTGGCGCAATCGCAGGTTGTATGGTTACTGAAGGTACTATCAAGCGTAGCAACCCTATTCGCGTTCTACGTGATAACGTGGTTATCTACGAAGGTGAACTTGAGTCGCTACGTCGCTTTAAAGATGACGTTAACGAAGTTAAGAACGGCTACGAGTGTGGTATCGGCGTTAAGAACTACAATGACGTTCGCGTTGGTGACCAGATCGAAGTTTATGAAATCGTAGAAATTCAACGTACTCTTGACTAATTTTTAAAGTTCAAAGTAGTTAAGAATTTAACGATTATTATGTTATGGGGAGCTTTGGCTCCCCATTCTTTCAAGAGCAGATATCTTAGAGAGAGCAAATTATGGCAAAAGAATTTAGCCGTACACAGCGCGTTGCTCAGCAGCTACAAAAAGAGCTAGCAGTGATTTTGCAACGTGAACTAAAAGAGCCTCGTCTAGCAATGACGACAATCTCAAGCGTTGAAGTATCACGTGATATGGGTTACGCAAAAGTTTATGTCACTTTTTTCGCAATTGGTGATCAAAGTGAAGAAGAGAGCTTAGCGATTCTTCGTGAAAAAGCGCCATATATCCGTTCACTATTGGGTAAACAGATTCGCTTGCGTGTGACTCCTGAACTGACATTTATTTTTGATCAATCACTAACTGAAGGTATGCGTATCTCTAACCTAGTTAGTAAAGTGGTTCGTGACGATGAAGTTCGTCATGTGGCAGATGATGATCAAAAACAAGACGAGGAATAAGCATGGCACGTCGTCGTAAGGGCCGTCCAATTGATGGTGTGATTTTAGTTGATAAACCAACTGGGATCAGTTCAAACGATACATTACAAAAAGTAAAACGTATCTTCTTTGCGCAAAAAGCCGGACATACTGGAGCACTCGATCCTTTGGCGACGGGCATGTTGCCTATCTGTTTTGGTGAAGCGACCAAGTTTTCTCAGTTTCTATTAGATTCTGATAAGCGCTATCGTGTTATTGCGAAATTGGGTGAGCGTACTGATACCTCTGATTCTGATGGACAAGTGGTAGAGACTCGTGATGTAAAAGTAGATCGAGGCCAACTTGAACGTTGTATTGCAAAATTCCGCGGTACAACAGATCAGATCCCATCAATGTATTCAGCATTAAAATACAAAGGCCGTAAACTTTATGAGTATGCTCGTGAAGGTGTTGAGGTCCCTCGTGAATCTCGCAAAATTACGGTTTACTCTGTAGATTTACTGCGTTTTGATAGCAATGAAGTTGAAATGGAACTTCATGTATCAAAAGGTACATACATCCGTACAATCGTTGATGATCTGGGTGAAATGCTAGGTTGTGGTGCTCATGTGATCATGCTACGCCGTATTGGTGTTTCGCATTATCCGGTTGATCGTATGGTAACTATTGAGCAGCTTGCTCTGTTAGCTGATCAAACAAAAGAAAAGGGTATTGATCCTCATACTGTGCTTGATACCTTGCTATTACCAACAGATACTGCCGTACAAGATCTTCCTGAAGTGAATATCTTACCTGCTCAAGCTGTTTATGCTTTACATGGTAATCCGGTTCGAGCTGCTCGTATCCCTGAAGAAGGTACGCTAGTTCGTATTACCGTTGGTGAGAAACGCGATTTTATTGGTGTGGGTACCATTGAAAAAGGGATGCTAGCACCAAAGCGTGTTATTGCCGAACAGCAAGCAGAAGCGTAATCTCGAATCTTGAAATATTTCTTGTAGTCCCTGATAACGCCACGTATAATCCGCGGCTCGGGTGTCGGCTGAATCAGAGATTGGCTGACACAAATTAAAAAACTATTTTGTATTAGGAATGAGTTATGTCTCTGAATGCAGAAACTAAAGCAGCAATCGTTGCTGAATACGCGCAAGGTCAAAACGACACTGGTTCTCCTGAAGTTCAGGTTGCACTGCTAACAGCACAAATCAACCACCTTCAAGGTCACTTTGCTAACCACAAACACGACCACCACAGCCGTCGCGGTCTTCTACGCATGGTTTCTCGTCGTCGTAAACTTCTAGATTACCTAAAAGGTAAGAACCTAGATCGTTACCAAGACCTAATCAAGCGTCTAGGCCTACGTCGCTAAGATAGCTTTTAGAAAGGAGCCTTTTGGCTCCTTTCTTTTTATTTGGCGTCCATAAATCTTTGCTGTATTTGTTGAGTGATCCCATTCTCGATGAGAGAAACTTGCAGCAGTGTACAGTGAGCGTATGATAGACGCGGATAAATCTTCTTTATGCTCTATTTTGTGAGTCAATTTCGTCGACCATGAGGTCGCGGCTAATAAAAGTGCTCAAAATATCTTTACTGAGTCTTTTTATTAGTCGCGGCACATAAAATAACGCTAAAGAAGGGTTCAAAAATAACGCATTTTTGAGGTCAGTTAGATATACTTAACTGGCACAAAAGGCGGAAATTATTTGTAAGGAAATTCAAGTGAATCCTATTGTAAAAACGTTCCAGTACGGTAACCACACTGTTACCCTTGAAACTGGTGTTATGGCGCGCCAAGCGACTGCTGCTGTAATGGCAAGCATGGACGATACTTCTGTATTTGTTTCTGTGGTTGGTAAAAAAGAAGCAGTAGAAGGTCAAGACTTCTTCCCGCTAACTGTTAACTACCAAGAGCGTACATACGCTGCAGGTAAAATCCCTGGTGGTTTCTTCAAGCGTGAAGGTCGTCCATCTGAAGGCGAAACACTAACAGCTCGTCTGATTGACCGTCCAATCCGTCCACTTTTCCCTGATGCATTCAAGAACGAAGTTCAAGTAATTGCAACAGTTGTTTCTGTAAACCCAAATGTTAGCCCAGACATCATCACAATGATCGGTACTTCTGCGGCTCTTGCTATTTCTGGTATTCCATTTAATGGTCCTATCGGTGCAGCACGTGTTGGTTTTATTAACGATCAGTTCGTTCTAAACCCAAGCAATGTAGAACTAGAAGAAAGCCGTCTAGATCTTGTTGTTGCTGGTACTAAAGACGCAGTATTGATGGTTGAGTCAGAAGCTGACCGTCTATCTGAAGAGCAAATGCTACAAGCTGTTGTATTTGGTCATGACCAACAGCAAACAGTGATCAATGCTATCAACGAGTTCGCAGCAGAAGTTGCAACTCCAGCTTGGGATTGGATTGCTCCTGAAGAGAACACAGTACTTAAGAATAAGATTGCAGAACTAGCAGAAGCTAAGCTAGTTGAAGCTTACCAAATCACTGAAAAGATGGCTCGTTACGATCGCATTCATGAGATTGCTGATGAAGTAAACGAAGTGCTACTTTCTGAAGACCTAGAAGTGAACACTAAAGAAGTTCACACTATCTTCCACGATCTAGAGAAGACGGTTGTACGTCGCAGCATCATCGCGGGTAACCCACGTATTGATGGCCGTGAAGTTGATATGGTTCGTGCACTTGATGTACGCACAGGTGTTCTTCCTCGTACTCATGGTTCATCACTATTTACTCGTGGTGAAACTCAGGCGCTTGTTACAGCAACGCTTGGTACTCAACGTGATGCTCAGATCATCGATGAGCTAACTGGTGAGAAGAAAGATTACTTCCTACTACACTACAACTTCCCTCCATACTGTGTGGGTGAAACTGGTTTTGTAGGATCTCCTAAGCGTCGTGAAATTGGTCACGGTCGTCTAGCGAAGCGTGGTATTGCCGCTGTAATGCCATCAATCGATGAGTTCCCATACACTGTACGTGTAGTATCAGAAATCACAGAATCTAACGGTTCTTCTTCAATGGCTTCTGTATGTGGTACTTCTCTAGCGCTTATGGACGCTGGTGTGCCAATTAAGTCATCTGTTGCTGGTATTGCAATGGGTCTTGTGAAAGAAGGCGATGATTTTGTTGTTCTTTCAGATATCCTTGGTGATGAAGACCACCTAGGTGATATGGACTTTAAAGTAGCTGGTACTGATGACGGTATCACTGCACTTCAGATGGATATCAAAATTGAAGGTATCACTAAAGAGATCATGCAAATTGCATTGAACCAAGCAAAAGGTGCGCGTATGCACATCCTTAGCGTAATGGACAACGCAATTAACGCTCCTCGTGATGATATCTCTGAGTTTGCACCTCGCATTCACACTATGAAGATCAACCCAGAGAAGATCAAAGATGTGATTGGTAAAGGTGGTGCTGTAATCCGTGCTCTAACTGAAGAGACTGGCACAACTATCGAAATCGAAGATGACGGTACTGTGAAGATTGCTGCAACAGATGGTCTACAAGCGAAAGAAGCAATTCGTCGTATTGAAGAGATCACAGCAGATGTTGAAGTTGGCCGTATCTACACAGGTAAAGTAACTCGTATCGTTGATTTCGGTGCGTTTGTATCTGTAATTGGTACTAAAGAAGGTCTAGTTCACATCTCTCAAATCTCTCAAGAGCGCGTAGAGAAAGTATCTGATTACCTAAAAGAAGGTCAGGAAGTTCCAGTTAAGGTTCTTGAAATTGACCGTCAAGGCCGTATCCGTCTAAGCATGAAAGAAGCTGTGCAACCTGCAGAGCAACCAGCTCAAGACGAGCAGCCAAAAGACTAATCTTACCGATTTAGTTAAATAAAATTAAAAGGGGCTCTAGTAGCCCCTTTTTTGATATCAGGGTATGATACTTGAGTATGCCTATTGTTGAACGAGGGAGTGGGACTTTGCTAAAGAAGATGAAATTTGCCGTGGTAAGTGTGGTCCTTGCTCTGTCTGGTTGCGCTGGCACCTCGCAAGTTCATTGGAATATTCCACCGATGGCTGTGCCCTTCCAAGCGACAATGCAACAGCAGATCCAACTTGCCCGTATAGAGCAACTACTTGGCCAAAAAGAGTTAACGGATAAACAAGTTGCTCAACTGTATCTTCAACGTGGATTAGTTTATGACAGTTTAGGTATTAAAGATCTGGCTCGAATGGACTTTGCTCAGTCACTTTCAATTAATCCTAAACAAGCGGATTTGTACAATATTCTTGGGGTTTATCTTACTCAAGTGGGTTTGTTTGATGCCGCTTATGAAGCATTTGATTCCACATTAGATTTAGAACCCTCACACCCTTATGCACAGCGTAATTTAGGTATCGCTCTTTATTATGGTGAGCGATTAGAGTTAGCTCATCAAGAGTTGTATCAACATTATTTACAAGATAAAAATGATCCATATCGCGCTATTTGGCTCTATCTTGTAGATGTAAAAACTCAGCCGCAACAAGCTGCACGTCAGTTGCAATATCAATATAATGTCAGTAATAAAAAAGATTGGGGCTGGAATATTGCTCAACTGCTGATTGGTAAAATCAGTGAAGGACAGTTTATCGCAGATATCGCTGAACAAAGCCAAGATAATCAACAGTTAGCTGAGCATTTAACTGAAGGCTATTTTTATTTGGCGAAGCAGTATCAGTTGCAAGGGGATGAAGATGCCGCTGCTAATTTGTTTAAGTTAGCCTTAGCAGGAAATGTCTATGAATATGTTGAGCACCGCTATGCATTACTGGAGTTGGCGTTAATGGCTGATGAAGAGCAGCAACAAGCTCAAGCGCTACAAACGACCAATGGCAATGGTATTGAAAGTAATAACGAATAGCATAAAAGCTAAAACTATTCATACAGCAACTGCTATCTAGATAAAAACCGCACTAAGCTAATCACTTGTGCGGTTTTATTGTATCAATAGACGGTAAATACAGACGAGTGTTACGACTGAATATTTAAGCCTGCTAAATTGTGCCAGTAGCCGTTACATTGGTGACCATCGGCAAGAGTATGGCGATTTTGTCCTTGTTCATTTTGACGGAACTCATCAACCAAACCTAAGGTATCGACGCCTAATGGGCTAAGACGTACCACATCGACTAATTCTTGCATCCCTTGCAGATCATTAATTAAGTTATAGCAGTAACCTGATTGTGTTTGAATGCCGTTTAATGTGAAGACTTTCTGTGACTCTTGGCTCTTTACTGTAATGCCAGTTGGGTACTTGATACAGCAGGTTTCACAATCGTCTTTTGCACGGTCTTCGGCGCGCGCGGTGAAGCAACGGGCAGAATAGGCTAGTGGTAAATAGCCATAGCTAAAGACTTCGGTTTCAAATTGTCCGCGAATCCCCAATTGCTCACATTCAGCTAAAGTGTTTTGTAACCAATCACGAGATAGCTCAACGGGCATACACCAACGTGTCATCCCTTTTTTAAGGAACAGGTTAAGTGTTTGGGCGTTGTAGCAGTTAACCGCAGGACCGACAACAAACGGGACTCGATGCTCATGAGCCAATTGAATCGCAGAGACATCGTTAGCCTCAATAATAAAATCGCCGTTATCAATGTATTTTTTCATTACATTGACTTCACTTGGCGCTTCAAGCAAAGCCATAGTAGAGAGCACCACTTGTTTACCGTTATCGGCTAACGATTTAGCAATCTCAAACCAGTCTGCCGCTTTCATTTCACGACGTTTAGAACAAACGGTTTCACCAAGATAAATAATATCAACATTGGCACTTTGTGCTTGCTGATAGAAAGCTTCTACGTCTGTTTTTGGCCAAAAATAAAGAATAGGGCCTAATGCATATTTCATTGTGCTTCCTTAATTATTGCCATTTACGGTGATATGCACCAAGCGTAGTTTGGCGGCCTTCTGAGACATTACCTAGACACTGATTCCAAGCCGGATCAACGCTGTAACCTTCAGGATTTGCTAAATAGCGATCAATGGCTGCACGCCAAGTACGAGTCACTTGCTCTACATAAGCAGGACTACGTTGACGACCTTCGATTTTCACCGAGGCAATATTGGCTTTAAAGAGCTCAGGTAAGATCTCTAAAGTGTTAAGGCTGGTCGGTTCTTCTAGTGCGTGATAGCGTTTATCGTTGCCATCGAGATTAACGTCAAAGCGGCCTTTACATAGCGTCGGGTAACCTGCGTTTTCCCCTGCGCTATAGCGGTCAATTAGCACTTCATTTAAGCGAGATTCAAGACCTTGGTTGGTTTCTTGCCAGCGAACATATTTGGCTGGAGAACAAGCACCGACAGTATTAGGCGATTCACCTGTCATGTACGAAGAGAGATAGCAACGACCTTCCGACATAATGCATAAGCTACCAAATGCGAACACTTCGAGTTCAACATCGGTATTGCGCGCTAATTGCTTAACTTGATGAATCGATAGTACGCGAGGCAGTACCACCCGCTTTACATTAAAGTTCTGCTTATAAAAATCGATGGCTGCGGTATTGGTTGCTGATGCTTGAACCGACAGATGCAGTTCAAGATCTGGATAGCGTGTTGCTGCATATTCAAGGACAGCAATATCAGCCACAATCAGCGCATCAACGCCCATTGCTGCTGCATTATCGACCGCTTTTGTCCAACGAGAGAAACCGTCTGGGTGAGCAAAGGTATTTAGGGCAACATGCAGCTTTCGGTTATGATCTCGAATGTATTCAACTGCTTTATCTAATTTTCGTCCCGTAAAATTTAGACCTGCAAAATGGCGGGCATTAGTATCATCTTTGAAACCGATATAAACCGCATCTGCACCATTATCAACTGCCGTTTTTAAGGCTGGAAGGTTACCAGCGGGGCAAAGTAGCTCCATATTATATTTATCATCCAGTCTTTTCTACGCACCTAATTGAAGGTGCATAGTAATCAATCATGGGGTCAATATAGGTGGCTTTTCCTGCAACAGTTTTGATGTCAGGCAGGTTTTTGTTGATTTAGAACAATTTTTTACAAAGTTTATACTCTGTTCGCAATTTTATTCACTTCTGTGTTTATTTTGCAAAAGTACGCCCTCAAGCTCTTGTTTAGGTTGTGGTCGATAGAAGTGAAACCCTTGAATATAATCACAATTTAAGTTCGATAGTAAGATTGCTTGCTCTCTTGTCTCAACGCCTTCTGCCACTAAACTCATGTTTAATGCCTTACCTAAATTGATGATATTTTCAATTAAGGTGACTTGCTTTGGTACTTCATCAATATCTTTAATAAAAGCGCGATCGATTTTAAGTTCATCGAGAGGGAAACGCGCTAAATATGATAGTGAAGAGTAACCTGTGCCAAAATCATCAATAGAAAGAGCAAAACCGAGTTGTTTAATGGCTTTGAGCATCGAAATAGTGTGTTCGCTGTCACTCATAACTGCACTTTCTGTAAGCTCAAATGTAATATCATCAGGATTAATGCCTGTTTGAAACTTAAGTTGTTTCATAAAGGCGATAAGGCTTGGGTTGCCAAATTGTTGAGGCGATAAGTTAATAGCGACTCTGCCTGGCATAAGGCCTCGGTCTTTCCATTTCTTAACAGTGGAAAAAACTTCGCGCATAACGACACGACCTAATTGTTCAATAAGTCCTGATTCTTCTGCAACGGGGATAAACTGGGCCGGGCTAATATAACCTTCTACGGGGTGTTTCCATCGCACCAATGCTTCTGCACCGTTAATTGCAAAGTCTCGTGCATTTACCTTTGGTTGATACCAAACTTCGAGCCCTTGATTCTGTAGTGCTTTTTGCAGCTCAATTTCAAGCCAAAGTCGCATACGGGCTTCTTTGTTCATGGCGTCATCGAACTTAATAAAACGGTTACGGCCACGATGTTTGGCTTCATACATCGCGGTATCGGCGTTTTGTAATAAGATTCGGGCATCGTTACCATCACCAGGGTATTGCACCAAACCGATTGAGCAGGCTAAATGTTTTCGAAAATGGTGTAGATCAAAAGGTTGGTTGATTTGATTGATCACATTTTGACAAAGTTGCTCACCACTAAACTCTGAATCTGCTTGAGGCAATAGAACACAAAACTCATCTCCCCCTAAGTGACCAATAATAGCGTGTTTAGGTAATAGGTGACTAAGGCGATTACCAATCTCCTGGAGAACACGATCCCCAATATTATGGCCTAGAGAATCATTGATATTTTTGAAGTTATCAATATCAAGGTAGAGCATCAACAGTGGTATTTGCTGCTGAATATGTTGCTCTAGCTGACGAGTAAAGCCGTGTCGATTGTATAACCCAGTCAAAGGATCGGTATGGATCAGTTGTTCTATATGCTCTTGTTGTTCTGGTTGAGTGTTAGGCTTTTCCAGTTTCAGTAAATAAGCAGGGGATCCCACAAGAGTAATAGGGGTTGAGCTGGCTAAAACAGGTTGTTCTATCGCACTGTTTTTACTTGGGTAGAGTGTTTTTTTCCAAATGATTTGCTGTAGATGATAAGGTGTATTGGTGTCATCACATAACAATTGGTCTAGCGGTTTTCCAACAATTTCATGAGGTTTACTAAAGCCAAGTAGCTGGGCACATGCGGTATTGGCTTTAGTAATCATCATATCGGAAATAATACAGAGACCATCATCCACCAATTCATTGATTTTATTAAATAGAGACTCTTGTTCATCTAGACTATTGACTAAAAGCTGTCTCTCGGATGTGTCATGCGAATAGACCGCAACATAAGAGATAGCATCATTATTATTTTTGAGGGGACAAAGGGTAAATTGAACACTGGTCTCATGATGACTATCTTCTAATAGCACTTCTGTTTCAATTAATTCGCCTTGGAATGCGCGCTGATAATAAGGTTCGAGAGAGCGGTAATATGAGGCTCCGAGCACTTCACTATCGTTACGCCCAACTAGATCATTTCGTTCTAGACCGCTTAGATTACAATAACCTTGATTAACAATGACATATCTGTGCTGAGAATCAATAATAGCAAATAGGTATGGACTGTGATCGGTAAGTAGAGGAACCCAATATTGTAATTGTTCTGTTGGCATCGTTTTTAATGATTTCCCTATATTAAAGTAGCAGTTCACATCGTCGCTATACTTTTTACTACATTATGTGTCTGATGAAAATCGAGAAACTTTAGCGACTATAGTGTCGTTTTTTGATTCAAGGCATAAAACAAAACCACTACTCTGCCATACAATCAATCATTCATTGCGATGTTATTACAGGAACAAATTAACGTGATTGCTCAACTTCGAAAACATATGGTGCAATATGGCCCTTCATTGCTTCGTATCCCTGCTAAATTAACCCCATTTTCGATTCAGAAAAAAGTGATGTTAGAAGCACTTGGGATGGTCTTTAAAGAAGCTTTGGAAGACGGTGATTTTGAGTTTCTTGAAGATCGCTGGTTAAAAGTTGAAGTTCGCGATTTGGGCTTGCAGTGGTTTATCAGTTACCAAAATGAGCAGCTGGTAGTCTCAGAACAAGTTGAGCAAGAAGATGTTAGCTTCAGTGGCGAATGTAATGATTTAGTTTTGATTGCTGCTCGTAAAGAAGATCCTGATACGCTATTCTTCCAGCGTCGCCTTCGTATTGAAGGGGATACTGAGCTAGGTCTTGAAGTAAAAAATCTTATGGACAGCATTGATTTAGAATCTCTACCAGCTCCAGTTCAATTTGTCTTACAGCAGTCGGCTGACTTTATCTATAAAGGGATGCATCAGGCCGATGATGCCAAAGAGGTTGTAAATGCTCATTAGATCGGAAGCTCCTGCGGATATTTTGCCGATTGACGCGTTATTAAAGCGTGCTTTCCCAACAGATGCAGAAGCAAACTTAGTTATGGCGCTGCGTGAAAATGGCCGCCGTACTTTATCTCTCGTTGCTTGTACTGATGAAGGAGAGGTTATTGGGCATCTATTTATGAGCCCTGTAACTGTGGCAGGAGAGGATCTTAACTGGCAAGGTTTGGCTCCACTTGCGGTTGACCCCCAGTATCAAAAGCAAGGTATTGGTCTGGCTTTAATTGAAGAAGCAAAAAGTGTTTTAGCTGATTTTTATTATCCAGTTATGGTGGTCTTGGGCGATCCTAATTACTACGGTAAAGCGGGTTTTACTCCTGCCAATGCTCATCAATTACATTGTCAGTGGGAAGTCCCTGCTGATGCTTTTCAAGTGTATGCGATTGATGACGATGCCTTAAATAACCACACAGGCTTGGTTGAGTATAGCGTTGAGTTTTCAGAGCTCGCTTAATATCATTAAAACCGATGCTTGATGAGCCACTCCGTAATGGGGTGGCTTTTTTAGTAGCTAAATCTTGCAATATGCTTTAAGCGACAAATAATGAGAAGTAAGATATGTGGAATTGATATGGAACAGCGTGCAAATACGTGGTAGTTTATTTGTATTACAAATGCTTTATGAAGGAATATGGCAATGATCCCACGTAGTGTTACCTCTCCTAAAAAATTCATTATTGGTCAAAATCTACTTTCTCAACTTCCAGATTATGTGAAAGATTTTGGTGATTCTGCTTTTTTAATCTGTGATGAATTCATTTTAGATCGCGTTAACCAAGAAGCGATTCCAGCACTACAAGACGCGGGATTAAAAGGCGCGAGCGAAAAATTCCAATACGAATGTACTGATGAAGAAATTGGTCGCTTAGATCATATGGCTCGTGAGTTAGGCGCTAATGTGATTGTTGGTATCGGTGGTGGTAAAACACTTGATGTTGCTAAAGCCGTTGCTCATTTTTCTCATAAACCCGTTATTATTTTCCCAACCATTGCTTCTACTGACGCGCCATGTACTGCGCTATCTGTAGTTTATAATACCGATGGTTCTTTTAACCGTTATTTGTTCCTACCACAAAACCCAGATGCTGTGATTGCCGATACTGCTATTATTAGTGCGGCACCTGCTCGTTTCTTTGCCGCAGGTATTGGTGATGCTCTTGCCACCTTTTTTGAGGCGCGCGCGTGTTGTTATGCAGATGGCTTAAACCTAGTTCAGAAAAAAGTCTCTCGTACTGGTCTTGGTCTTGCGATGATGTGCTATGACCTTATTTTAGAAAACGTTGAGATGGCGATGGATGCTGTACGTAATCATGTTGTCACACCTGCTCTAGAAGAGTTGATTGAAGCAACAATTTACCTAAGTGGTGTTGGTGCAGAATCTGGCGGTCTTGCGGCAGCACACGCAATCAGCAATGGTATGTCTGCACTGCCTGCTCTTCACCATATTCAACATGGCGAAAAGGTTGCGTTCGGTTTATTGGTTCAGCTTGTGTTAGAAAAAGCAGATACCGAAGAAATTGAAAATGTCATTTATGTAATGAAAACCGCAGGTCTACCGCTAACTTTGGCTGATTTTGGGGTTACTGAGTTTGTTGAAGCTGATTGGCGTCAAGTTGCTGAGATCGCATGTGAACCTGGCGATACAATGTGCAACATGCCAGTTAAAGTAAATCCTCAGAAGGTGTATCAAGCAATTGTGGCCGCTGATGCATTAGCTCAACGTTATCACGACTAATCGCACTCTTTGATTTGTGAAATATTAAGAAAATGCTGATCTTTGGATCAGCATTTTTGTTGGTTGTCATTTCACTCTTTGATAGGATCTAGCGTTATTGTCGTGACATCATAGAGAGTCAAAAATGAAACAACGCGATATTCAGGTATTGCAAGAGATGGGGTTAACGGTATGGCAAATTCGCAATACCGAGCTCTTTCCTAATTTAGAGGTGCCAACCATCACGCTACCTGAGCAGTGTAAACTTCTTTTTGTATCTAACGATGAACTGAGTGAGCATGATGCTTGGTTGTTCGGCAAGATTTTAAAGAGTATGAAATTAACACCAGAGCAAGCACTGATGTTGCCATTAGATGCTTTAGATCAAATCGGTGAACACCATTTAACTTGGTGTTGGTTTGCTGGTTGTACTGGTGCTCATCCTGATGGTTGTCAGGTATTAAACTCTGTCTCTCTTCACCTTATGCATAACGACCCAAGTTCGAAAAAGGCGTTATGGCAGCAAATATGTTCTTATGACTCATAAAATTATTCCGTTACAAGCTCAGCATCTGGATGATGTTTGGCGTATTGAGCAGGCCGCTCACGCATTTCCATGGGCTGAATCAATTGTTCGCAAAGAGCCTAATAAAATTGCCGCAAACTACGCTTTGCTGGTGGACGATAAATTAGTTGGGTACTGTTTTGGTCAATTAGTCGCAGGTGAAGGCACTCTGTTAAATATTGCCATTGATCCAAACGAACAACGCAAGGGTTATGGCCGTATTTTGCTTGAAGGATTTATTGAACAACTAGAAGCTAAGCAAGCAGAAGAGATTTGGCTTGAAGTTCGTGAAAGTAATGTCAGTGCTTATAAACTGTATGAAGATGTCGGCTTTAATGAGATTAATCGTCGTGTTGGCTATTATCCAAGCCAAGATGGTCGAGAAGATGCTTTGATCATGACATATATGTTTATGTGATTTTCAAACATCACGCTACAACTCATTGAAATATTGTAGAAAGAAACAATAAAAAACCGCCCAAGAGTCGGGCGGTTTATCAAATATTATCGAACGTTAGTTATGATTAGTGCTCACGAGTTGCACGGAAATCAACTTCAGGGAAACGCTCTTTCGCTAGGTTTAGATTAACCATAGTTGGGGCGATATAAGTTAAGTTATCACCACCATCTAGTGCTAGGTTAGATTGGTTCTTACGTTTGAAATCTTCAAATTTCTTCGCATCATCACACTCAACCCAACGAGCTGTTGCCACGTTAACGCCTTCATAGATAGCTTCTACGTTGTATTCGGCTTTTAGACGCGCCACAACTACATCAAACTGAAGCACACCAACAGCACCTACAATTAGGTCGTTATTTTGTAGTGGACGAAATACCTGTACCGCACCTTCTTCAGATAGCTGAACCAGACCTTTTAGTAACTGCTTTTGCTTTAGTGGATCTCGTAGGCGAATACGGCGGAACAATTCAGGAGCGAAGTTAGGAATACCTGAGAATTTCAGTGCTTCGCCTTGAGTGAATGTATCACCGATTTGAATCGTACCGTGGTTGTGAAGACCAATGATGTCACCGGCAAAAGCTTGTTCGGCACGAGCACGGTCACCTGCCATAAAGGTTACAGCATCAGAAATACTGACTGTTTTACCCGTACGAACGTGGTTCATTTTCATACCTTGGGTATAAGTACCCGATACGATACGAACAAAAGCAATACGGTCGCGGTGTTTAGGATCCATGTTTGCCTGAATCTTAAATACAAAACCCGAGAATTTTTCTTCTTCTGCGGTCACTTCGCGCTCATTTGCTTGACGAGGGCGTGGTTGTGGAGCCCATGCAGTTAAACCATCAAGCATATGGTCAACACCAAAGTTACCCAGTGCAGTACCAAAGTAAACCGGCGTTAGTTCACCAGCAAGGAATAGCTCTTGATCGAACTCTGGACATGCACCAATGACAAGCTCAAGTTCTTCACGAAGTTGTTCTGCAAGATCGTTACCAACTTGTTCATCAAGCTCAGGGTTATCTAAACCTTTGATGGTACGAAGTTCTTGGATAGTGTGGCCTTGACCTGTGCTGTACAGAATCGTTTCATTGCGGTGGATGTGGTAAACACCTTTGAACTCTTTACCACAGCCAATTGGCCAAGTAATTGGAGCACAAGAGATATTTAGCTCATTTTCTACTTCATCAAGCAGTTCCATTGGATCACGAATGTCACGGTCCAATTTGTTCATGAAAGTAACAATTGGCGTATCGCGCAGACGAGTAACTTCCATTAGCTTACGAGTACGATCCTCAACACCTTTTGCGGCATCGATAACCATTAAACAGGAGTCAACAGCAGTAAGCGTACGGTAAGTATCTTCTGAGAAGTCTTCGTGTCCCGGAGTATCAAGTAGGTTTACTAGGCAGTCATTGTAAGGGAACTGCATCACAGAGGTTGTTACTGAGATACCACGTTCTTTTTCCATCTCCATCCAGTCTGATTTTGCATGCTGGTTAGAGCCACGACCTTTAACCGTACCGGCTTTTTGGATCGCGTTTCCGAATAATAGAACTTTTTCGGTAATGGTGGTTTTACCCGCATCCGGGTGAGAGATGATCGCAAAGGTACGGCGCTTAGCCACTTCGCTTTGATAACTGTTCGACATTAGCGTGATCTTTTCTGCAAAAAGTACGAATTGCTGCCGTTGCATGAAAGCTTCGAAACCGCAGCAAAGTAAAGAGTAAAGTTACTGTCTATTGTCGCTGATTTTGAAGTGAGACTCAATCTAGAGTAGGAATATTTCATGATTCCTATTTTTAGAGAGTAAAAGTTACTACTAATGCGAGTGAGTTCAAATATTTCATCTTGCTTTATAACTAATTGGATTATAAGTGATTTTGCTGCGTTAAAAATTTGACGCTTAATTAAATTAGAAGATATTATTTGCAATTAAATGCATCGAGTTGCAATCGGATTGCTTCAATGATGTGACAGATTGAGTGTTCAAGGATGAGTATTGCTATGAAATCGTTTGTTGTAACAACGACAGGTAAAGTTCAAAACGTTAAAGGTCACGTTGAAGCAACGGTTGGTGATCAAAGGGTAGTCTTAGTTACTGGCCAAGAGCTGCCTGCGGGATCTCAAGTTTTTGTTTCTGCTCCAAATAGTATTACGCTTGTATCACCAGATGGCGAATACTGGAATAGTTCTGAGTCTTTAGAACAACAAACAACAGACGTTCATAGTGAAATAGCAAGTATTCATCAAGCCATTCTCTCTGGTGAAGATCCTTCTACTGTTACAGAAGCCCCTGCTGCTGGAAATATAGTAAATGGTGGTGGGTTTGGTTTTGTTGAGGTTGTGCGTCAAGGTCGAGAATCTTTAGCTCAAACTCATTATGATACAGAACTTTCTCAAAGTAATACGTTTGATGTCTTTCCTTCCTTTGAATCAACACCTATAGCTACTGAGCCTAGTGCTCCAACCCCTCCTGATAATAAGCCTCCTGTTATTGTCGATATTAATGGTCAACCTATTGGCGATGACCTAAATGTAGAGGTTGCTGAAGATTCCTCAATTAATGGCCAATTAACCGCGACAGATGCTGATGGTGATGATTTAACGTTTGAGCTTGTAGATGGCTCCGAACCTACTAATGGTCAAGTTACTGTGAACCCAGATGGTTCATGGGAGTATGTGCCAAATCCTGACTTTAATGGTGAAGACAGCTTCACGGTCGTGGTTGATGACGGTAACGGCGGCACCGATACTATTACGGTAACTGTTAATGTGACCCCTGTTAACGATGCACCGATAGGTGAGGATGTTAGTGTTGAAACTCAAGAAGAGACTGCAGTAACCGGTCAGCTAACCGCGACTGATGCTGATGGCGACAACTTAACCTTCAAGCCGGGAACCAATCCAGAAAACGGCAGTGTAACTATTAATGCTGATGGTTCATGGGAATACGTACCTAATACCGATTTTTATGGTGAAGATAGCTTCACGGTTGTGGTCGATGATGGCAATGGAGGCACTGATACCATTACGGTAACTGTCAATGTTACCCCTGTTAACGATGCCCCTGAGGGTGATGATGTTAGTGCGGAAACTCAAGAAGAGACAGCGGTAACCGGTCAGCTAACCGCGACCGATGTTGATGGCGATAATCTCACCTTCAAGTCGGGCACCAATCCAGAAAACGGTAGCGTAACTGTGAACCCAGATGGCTCATGGGAGTACGTGCCAAATACCGATTTTCATGGTGAAGACAGCTTCACTGTCGTGGTCGATGATGGCAATGGAGGCACTGATACCATTACGGTAACTGTTAATGTGACCCCTGTTAACGATGTGCCTGTTGGTGAGAATGTTAGTGCGGAAACTCAAGAAGATACCGCAGTCACTGGTCAGCTAACCGCGACCGATGTTGATGGCGATAATCTCACCTTTAAGCCGGGCACCAATCCTGAAAACGGTAGTGTAACTATTAATGCTGACGGCTCGTGGGAGTATGTACCAAATCCTGATTTTAATGGTGAAGACAGCTTCACGGTTATGGTCGATGATGGCAATGGAGGCACTGATACCATTACGGTAACGGTTAATGTCACTCCTGTTAACGATGCGCCAATAGGTGATGATGTTAGTGCGGAAACTCAAGAAGATACCGCAGTCACTGGTCAGCTAACCGCGACTGATGTTGACGGTGATAACCTGACCTTTAAGCCGGGTTCAGATCCTACCAATGGTAGCGTAACCGTGAACCCAGATGGTTCATGGGAGTATGTGCCAAATCCCGACTTTAATGGTGAAGATAGCTTCACGGTTGTGGTCGATGATGGTAACGGCGGCACTGATACCATTACGGTAACGGTTAATGTCACTCCTGCTAACGATGCGCCAGTGGGTGAAGATGTCACTGCTGAAACTCAAGAAGAGACTGCAGTAACCGGCCAGCTAACGGCGACTGATGCTGATGGCGATAACTTAACCTTTAAGCCAGGCTCCAATCCAGAAAACGGCAGTGTAACTATTAATGCTGATGGTTCATGGGAGTACGTGCCAAATCCCGACTTTAATGGTGAAGATAGCTTCACGGTTGTGGTCGATGATGGTAATGGCGGCACTGATACCATTACGGTAACGGTTAATGTGACCCCTATTAACGATGCGCCAGTGGGTGAAGATGTTACTGCTGAAACTCAAGAAGAGACTGCAGTAACCGGTCAGCTAACAGCGACCGATGTTGATAGTGACAATCTCACCTTCAAGCAAGGTTCAGATCCTACCAATGGTCAAGTTACCGTGAACCCAGATGGTTCATGGGAGTACGTACCAAATCCCGACTTTAATGGTGAAGATAGCTTCACGGTTGTGGTCGATGACGGTAACGGCGGCACTGATACCATTACGGTAACCGTTAATGTCACTCCTGCTAACGATGCGCCAGTGGGTGAAAATGTCACTGCTGAAACTCAAGAAGATACCGCAGTCACTGGTCAGCTAACGGCGACTGATGCTGATGGCGATAACTTAACCTTTAAGCCGGGTTCAGGTCCTACCAATGGTAGTGTAACCGTGAACCCAGATGGTTCATGGGAGTACGTACCAAATCCCGACTTTAATGGTGAAGACAGCTTCACTGTCGTGGTCGATGATGGTAACGGCGGCAGCGATACCATTACGGTGACTGTTAATGTCACTCCAACCAATGATGCACCGATAGGTGATGATGTTAGCACTGAAACTCAAGAAGAGACTGCAGTAACCGGTCAGCTAACCGCGACCGATGCTGATGGCGACAACTTAACCTTCAAGCCGGGAACCAATCCAGAAAACGGCAGTGTAACTATTAATGTTGATGGCTCATGGGAGTACGTACCAAATCCCGACTTTAATGGTGAAGATAGCTTCACGGTTGTGGTCGATGACGGTAACGGTGGCACCGATACCATTACGGTAACCGTTAATGTCACTCCTGTTAACGATGCGCCAGTGGGTGAGAATGTCACTACTGAAACTCAAGAAGAGACTGCAGTAACCGGTCAGCTAACAGCGACCGATGTTGATGGCGATAATCTCACCTTTAAGCCAGGTTCAGATCCTACCAATGGTAGCGTAACCGTGAACTCTGATGGCTCATGGGAGTACGTGCCAAATCCTGATTTTAATGGTGAAGACAGCTTCACGGTCGTGGTCGATGATGGCAATGGTGGCAGCGATACCATTACGGTGACTGTTAATGTGACTCCTGTTAACGATGCGCCAGTGGGTGAGGATGTTAGTGCGGAAACTCAAGAAGAGACTGCAGTAACCGGTCAGCTAACCGCGACCGATGTTGATGGTGATAACCTGACCTTTAAGCCAGGCACCAATCCAGAAAACGGTAGTGTAACTATTAATGCTGACGGCTCGTGGGAGTATGTACCTAATCCCGACTTTAATGGTGAAGACAGCTTCACGGTTGTGGTCGATGATGGCAATGGAGGCACTGATACCATTACGGTAACCGTTAATGTGACCCCTGTTAACGATGCACCCGTGGGTGAGAATGTTAGTGCGGAAACTCAAGAAGAGACTGCAGTAACCGGTCAGCTAACGGCGACCGATGTTGACGGTGATAATCTCATCTTTAAGCCGGGCACCAATCCAGAAAACGGTAGTGTAACTGTGAACCCAGATGGTTCATGGGAGTATGTACCTAATACTGACTTTAATGGTGAAGATAGCTTCACGGTCGTGGTCGATGATGGCAATGGTGGCACTGATACTATTACAGTAACGGTTAATGTGACCCCTATTAACGATGCACCCGTGGGTGAGGATGTTAGTGCTGAAACTCAAGAAGAGACTGCAGTAACCGGTCAGCTAACCGCGACCGATGTTGATGGTGATAATCTCACCTTCAAGCAAGGTTCAGATCCTACCAATGGTAGCGTAACCGTGAACCCAGATGGTTCATGGGAGTACGTACCAAATCCCGACTTTAATGGTGAAGACAGCTTCACGGTTGTGGTCGATGATGGCAACGGCGGCACTGATACCATTACGGTAACGGTTAATGTCACTCCTGCTAACGATGCGCCAGTGGGTGAAGATGTCACTGCTGAAACTCAAGAAGAGACTGCTGTAACTGGTCAGCTAACCGCGACTGATGTTGATGGTGATAACCTGACCTTTAAGCCGGGTTCAGATCCTACCAATGGTAGTGTAACCGTGAACCCAGATGGTTCATGGGAGTATGTACCTAATCCCGATTTTAATGGTGAAGATAGCTTCACTGTCGTGGTTGATGATGGTAATGGTGGGACTGATACTATTACGGTGACTGTTAATGTCACTCCTGTTAACGATGCACCCGTGGGTGAAGATGTTAGTGCGGAAACTCAAGAGGAGACTGCAGTAACCGGACAGCTAACGGCGACCGATGTTGATGGTGATAACCTGACCTTTAAGCCGGGTTCAGATCCTACCAATGGTAGCGTAACCGTGAACCCAGATGGTTCATGGGAGTATGTGCCAAATCCCAACTTTAATGGTGAAGACAGCTTCACGGTTGTGGTCGATGACGGCAACGGTGGCACCGATACCATTACGGTAACCGTTAATGTGATCCCTGTGAATGATGCGCCAGTGGGTGAGAATGTCACTACTGAAACTCAAGAAGAGACTGCGGTAACTGGGCAGCTAACAGCGACCGATGTTGACGGTGATAACTTAACCTTTAAGCCGGGTACCAATCCAGAAAATGGCCAAGTAACAGTTAATGCTGACGGTTCATGGGAGTACGTACCCAATACTGATTTTAATGGTGAAGACAGCTTCACGGTTGTGGTCGATGATGGTAATGGTGGCACTGATACTATTACGGTAACCGTTAATGTCACTCCTGTGAATGATGCACCCGTGGGTGAGGATGTTAGTGCGGAAACTCAAGAAGAGACTGCAGTAACCGGTCAGCTAACGGCAACTGATATTGATGGTGATAACCTGACCTTTAAGCCGGGTTCAGATCCTACCAATGGTAGTGTAACCGTGAACCCAGATGGTTCATGGGAGTATGTACCTAATCCCGATTTTAATGGTGAAGATAGCTTCACTGTCGTGGTTGATGATGGTAACGGCGGCACTGATACCATTACGGTAACCGTTAATGTGACCCCTGTGAATGATGCGCCAGTGGGTGAGAATGTCACTACTGAAACTCAAGAAGATACCGCAGTTACTGGGCAGCTAACGGCGACCGATGTTGATGGTGATAACCTGACCTTTAAGCCGGGTTCAGATCCTACCAATGGTCAAGTTACCGTGAACCCAGATGGCTCATGGGAGTACGTACCAAATCCCGATTTTAATGGTGAAGACAGCTTTACTGTCGTGGTCGATGACGGTAACGGCGGCACCGATACTATTACGGTAACCGTTAATGTCACTCCTGTGAACGATGCGCCAGAGGGGGAGGATATTAGTGTTGAAACTCAAGAAGAGACAGCAGTAACCGGTCAGCTAACAGCGACCGATGTTGATGGTGACAATCTCACCTTCAAGCAAGGTTCAGATCCTACCAATGGTCAAGTTACCGTGAACCCAGATGGTTCATGGGAGTACGTACCAAATCCCGACTTTAATGGTGAAGATAGCTTCACGGTTGTGGTCGATGACGGTAACGGCGGCACTGATACCATTACGGTAACCGTTAATGTCACTCCTGCTAACGATGCGCCAGTGGGTGAAAATGTCACTGCTGAAACTCAAGAAGATACCGCAGTCACTGGTCAGCTAACGGCGACTGATGCTGATGGCGATAACTTAACCTTTAAGCCGGGCACCAATCCAGAAAACGGCAGTGTAACTATTAATGCTGATGGCTCATGGGAGTACGTGCCAAATCCCGACTTTAATGGTGAAGATAGCTTCACGGTTGTGGTCGATGACGGTAACGGCGGCACTGATACCATTACGGTAACCGTTAATGTGGCCCCTGTTAACGATGCGCCAGTGGGTGAGGATGTTAGTGCGGAAACTCAAGAAGAGACTGCAGTAACCGGTCAGCTAACGGCGACTGATGTTGACGGTGATAACTTGACCTTTAAGCCGGGTTCAGATCCTACCAATGGTCAAGTTACCGTGAACCCAGATGGTTCATGGGAGTATGTACCCAATCCCGATTTTAATGGTGAAGACAGCTTCACGGTCGTGGTTGATGATGGCAACGGCGGCACTGATACCATTACGGTAACCGTTAATGTGACCCCTGTTAACGATGCACCCGTGGGTGAGGATGTTAGTGCGGAAACTCAAGAAGAGACTGCAGTAACCGGTCAGCTAACAGCGACCGATGTTGATGGCGATAATCTCACCTTCAAGCCGGGCGCCAATCCAGAAAACGGTAGCGTAACTGTGAACCCAGATGGTTCATGGGAGTATGTACCCAATACCGACTTTAATGGTGAAGACAGCTTCACGGTTGTGGTCGATGACGGCAATGGTGGCACTGATACCATTACGGTGACTGTTAATGTCACTCCTGTTAACGATGAGGCGGTCATAGGCGGCGACGATCATCAATCGTTAATCGAAACCAACGAAGTCCTAACCACAGGCGGCACCTTAACCGCAACGGATGTTGATAACCCAGACAACAGCTTTAAGCCGCAAGAGGGGGTATCGGGTCAATACGGTCAGTTTACGATCAACAGTCAAGGTGAGTGGACTTTTGTCTCCAACGGCGCTCTGGATGAATTGGCCGAAGGGGAGGTGGTCACCGACCACTTTGTGGTGGAGTCCATCGATGGCACCGAGCACACCATCACCGTTGAGATCGTTGGTACCAACGAGGAACCACAAGCTCATGATGATCGAGTGACAACGAAGGAAGATAACGCGATAGCGTTAGATCTCTTGAGCAACGATAGCGATGTGGATGGCACCATACAGATCACTCAGATTGCCGGAGTGGAATTAACTGGTGGGGAGCAAGAGATAACGGTTGAAAACGGCCAAATCCGAGTGGCAGCCGATGGCACCTTAACCTTTGTTCCAAACGCCAACTACAGTGGCGATGTGAGCTTTGATTATCAAATTACCGATAACCATGGTGCGACGTCGGAGGCGACCGTCACGATTAAAGTGATGCCAGATAATGATGCACCAGAATTTGATCAAGACAGTTATCAGTTTAATTATGATGAAAATAGTACAGAAGGAACGGTTATTGGCAAAGTAACCGCCACTGATATCGATAGTAGTGCTCTCAATTATGAGATCTCACAAGGTAATGATAATGGCTGGTTCCAAATTAATGATAAAGGCGAAATAACCTTAACTGAAAAAGGGTTACTTGCCGCCGCAAACGATTATGAATTAGGTGATAACGAGCATCAATTACAAATTATAGTGTCAGATGGCGGAAAACAAACGACTGTCGATGTTGTTTTAAATGAGCAAAATGTGAATGAAGCGCCAACTGGACAAAATATAGAGATCACTACCAATGAAGATACTGCCGCAATTTTAAGCTGGGAGCTATTTAATGCTCAAGACATTGATACCCCAGACAGTGAACTCAGCATTAATATCACCAAGTTACCAGCTAATGGTGTGGTACAAATTCAAGTTGATGGACAATGGCAAAATATTACGACTTCAACATTATTAACAAAGGCTATGTTTGATAATGGAGATGTTCGCTTTGTTCCTGAACTCAATCATTCATCTGGCATGGAGGGGAGTGAAGATACTGGCAATAACGGCAGTATTTATGCGGAGTTTGATTTTGTTATTTCAGATGGTGAATTGCAAAGTCCTGAATACTCAACGGTGATTCATGTTAATGCTGTAGCCGATAAAGTTGATATCGAATTTATTATTGGCCAGGGTGTTTATCATAATGGCTCCATTTATCAAGATGGAAAAGACTTCATTAGTTGGGAAGATACGTTAATCAATGTGGGGGATAAAGCTCATTCTTTAACCGAAGATACTGATAGTTATCAGATTAAAGATAAAACAGCAATTAAAGGTAACGGTGGTAATGATGTTATCTCAGGGCATTTCAGTACAGAAGATCTCATTTTAATTGGTGATGATGGCATTCTTGGCAATAACGATGTGGATGTGAATCTTGATGGCTCACCTGTTAATCCAGCCAATACGGTTAATGACACTCTATATGGTGGCTCTGGTAATGATATTTTAATCGGGGAACAAGGTAATGATTCTCTATATGGTAATGAAGGCATTGATACCGCAGTATTTGCTGGGAATTTTAATGATTACCATATTAGCAATCCAACAGTGAGCCCAGGTGGCAGTATCTTTATTCAAGTTACGGATAAAGATTACTCTTTGAAATCACCATTTGCAGGAGAGGGGCAGGATGCGCTTTATGACATCGAGCGTCTTCAGTTTGCTGATGGCACCTATTACTGGGATCAAGAAGACGGGCAGTGGGTTAAAGAACAACCAATAATGACCTATCCTTTGGATATTAATGTCACTCTGACCGACTTAGATGGCAGTGAATCAATAACTGAAATCCGATTAGCTGGATTGGTTGAAGGGGCTGTGCTCTACGCGAGTGATGGTAAAACGGTATTAGGTATTGCTGATGCAGAAGGAAGTATTACGTTAACCGGATTGTGGAATAGTTCAGATTCATCCGTCTCGCTCTCTGATCTTAAGTTGGTTGTTGATGCTGAACTTGCTGATCAAATTAAGCCAACAATCACTGTGGTTAATCAGGAAAATAGTAATTTAGATCAAAATATTACTCATGCTGACGGTATTTCAATGAATGGCCGCTCACGTTCATTATTCTCTGTTGAACAACAGGATGATGAGTCATCAATGGAGAGAGCTGAGCGTTTATTGAGTGAGTCAGAAGATGAACATCCATTATTAGGTTTGATGCAAAATCAAGATGACTATCAATCTTCTTTATTACAAGAGGATATATTGTTAGATAGTGTTGGAGTTTTGACTGAACAACCAGAAATATTATCTGATTTTGATATTGTGAATGATAAATTAGATCTATCACTCCTATTAACTCATGCCACAACAGAAACGATTGATGAGTATATTTCGTTTTCACAAAGAGATGATAACAGTGTGATTACTATTAATGATCAGGCTGAAGAGACTGAGATTATTTTAGAAAATATCACACTAGATGAACTTAGCGATAATTTAGGCATTATCACAAATGGTTTACTAACGTATCAGGAAGATGAGTTGATATTTAATGATTTGGCTTCCAATAGCTCTCAAGAATTGACCGTGATTCCAAATCCAGTAATTGATGACAACTTATAAATATTAAAATGAGGGTGGGTACTCTGCCCTCTATTTTTGTTTTTATTGCTAGAGATAATTAAGTGGTATTTGTAGTAGAACAACAGAAAAAGCAAGAGCAATGGACAATTCCTGCATCTGAAAAAACTACTGAAGATCCTTTGTTAGATTGTTTGGTTTTATTATCCGAACACTATGGCAATCCATGTTCAGGTGAAGCACTTCTTGTCGGTTTGCCCTTAAATAATGCACAGTTAACGCCAGAGCTATTTTCTCAAGCGGCGAGTCGTATTGGTCTAGTAGCCAAGCTATTACGTAAGCCATTAGATACATTATCGCCGTTGGTTTTACCTTGTATTTTGTTATTAAACAATAAGAAAGCTTGCATATTACGCGAAATTATACCAAATCAAGATAAAGTTATTATTCAATTACCTGAAAATGGTGGGGAATCTGAGATAGCTATTTCAGAGCTTAATAATATTTATACAGGGTATGCTTTTTTAGTTAAACAACAATATCGAGGTGACAAAAGTATAGATGTTAATTTTATTGAGCAAAAAGGACATTGGCTTTGGTCTTTAGTTAAAGATGCTTCTCCTATTTATCGTGATGCTCTATTAGCTTCAATTTTAATTAATATATTTGTTTTAGTATCACCGCTATTTATGATGAATGTTTATGACAAAATAGTACCCAATTTAGCGTTTGAATCGCTGTGGGTATTAGCGAGCGGTGTTGCATTAGTTTTTACATTTGATTTTATTCTCCGCCATATGCGTAGTTATTTAATCGATTTAGCGGGAAAGAAAATTGATATTATTGTCTCATCACAATTATTTGCCAAGGTATTAGGGATTCCGTTGGCAAAAAAAGGCTTATCTGTTGGAGCTACCGCTAAACAGATCGGTGAGTTTGATAGTATTCGAGATATGTTAACCTCTGTCACCTTAACGACTCTGGTTGATTTACCATTTGCCGCATTATTTCTTGTCATTATCTATTTGGTTGCTGGAGACTTAGCCCTAATTCCGCTCTGTGCCGGGATTTTGATTATTGGTTATAGCTTATGGGTTCAGCCTAAGTTGAAGTTTGCAGTTACTGAAGCTAACAAATATTCCACAATTAAACACGCGCATTTGATTGAGAGTTTAACTGCAGCGGAAGCCATCAAATCTAACGTTGCAGAAGGAATTATGCAGCGATCATGGCAGCAGATGAATGCTCATACTGCAGATTGGCAGTTAAAACTTAAAAAACTGTCTAACTCAGTTGCTTTCTTTGCGACGTATATTACGCAATTAACAACGGTTGGGGTGGTAATTCTTGGTGTATATCGACTTTCAACTTTGGATATCTCTATGGGGGGAATTATCGCCGCAGTGATGTTATCTGGGCGAGTTGTATCACCAATGGCGCAGTTAGCTAATCTATTAACGCGCTCAAATCAAACGGCTAATGCACTTACTCAACTGGATCTTTTAATGGAACAAGAGGATGAGTTTACAGGCAAAGCTCATTTGATTAGTCGTCACCGATTAAAAGGGGCCATTCAAGCCGAGAATCTTCAATTTATTTATCCGCAGCAAAAACGCAGCACGCTCTACCCATGTAATTTTAATATTAAGCCTGGTGAGAAAATTGCCATTCTTGGTAAAAATGGATCGGGTAAAACCTCTCTTGCAAAACTGTTAGCCGGATTATATCAACCAAGTGATGGTCAATTGCGTTTTGATGGGATCAACGAGAGTCAAATTCATCCTGCGGATCTACGAAAAAATATAGGCTACATGCCTCAAGATATCACACTTATTCATGGCACCATTCGTGACAATATTATGTTCGGACATCGTCAGGTTACGGAACATCAACTATTGCGAGCGGTGCAGCTTTCTGGTGTCGCTCAATTTTGCACTGAAGACAGTGAAGGGTTGGATAAACAGGTTGGCGAAGGTGGTTTATCGTTATCTAGAGGCCAGCGTCAATCAGTAGCTCTTGCTCGTGCTATTTTGGTCGATCCACCCATTTTATTAATGGATGAGCCAACCGCCAGTATGGATGCCATTACTGAACAACAATTTATTCAGTCGATCCAGCGTATTTTACCCAATAAAACCTTAGTGATGATCACGCATAAAATGTCTCTATTGACGTTAGTTGATCGGGTTATGGTTCTGGATAAGGGGCAAATCATACTCGATGGTGAAAAAGCACCCGTTCTAGAAAAATTACGCCGTGGCTTAGTTGGAGGTGAGCAATGAAACAGTCAAGCTCTCTCGATGAATTGGATATGACTGATGATCTATATAAGGCGATGTTGCTTGATTCCCCTAAGCAGCATCGTTGGGTCATTCGGTTATTTTTTATTATGGTGATTTGTTTTATCTCTTGGGCTGCTTGGGCGCAATTGGATCAAGTCACTCGTGGTGAAGGCAAAGTCATTCCTTCTTCTCAAGTGCAAATGATTCAGAGCTTAGACGGCGGTATTTTACAAGAGTTGTTTGTCACAGAAGGTATGCAAGTTACAAAAGGACAGCCTTTAGCTCGGATTGATGATACTCGCTTTCGGTCTGATCTTGCGCAGCAAGTGGAAGAGGAAGAGAGCTTGCAAGCGAATATATTTCGTTTAAAGCAAGAGATTCAAAGTATTGAAATTGCGGATGCGAATAAAGGGTGGAAGGAACAAGTTAGAGTGAATAAAGCGCCGCTCGATTTTCCTAAGGCGTTAGTTGCAAATGAACCCGAACTCATTAAACAACAGACGGCAGAATATCATGGTCGTTTAGATGAACTGAATAACCAAATTGCCATCTTAGCTCGACAAATTGTCCAGAAACAGCAAGAAAGTCATGGATTGGTTTCTCAAATAAAAACCTTAAAGAGTAGCTTACATTTGATTAATAAAGAGTTAGTCATGACCCGGCCATTAGCTCGAAAAGGCATTGTATCTGAAGTGGATTTATTACAGCTTCAGCGACAAGTTAATGAAACTAAAGGCGAATTGTCTACCTTATATTTACAGCAACCTAAAGTAAAAGCGGCACTTGATGAAGCAATTTTAAAACGAAGAGAAGCAGTTTTAACTTATAACAAAGAAGCTCGGGCTCAATTAAATGAACTTAGTGCTCGTCTTTCTCGTTTAACTGAGGCTCAAGTTGGAGCTCAAGACAAAGTTGACAAAGCCATTATTACATCCCCTGTGAATGGCACGATTAAGATGATTAATATCATGACTCTTGGGGGCGTTGTTCAACCTGGCAAAGACATTATGGAAATTGTGCCAAGTGAAGATCAACTGCTTATTGAGGTAAAGATTGCGCCAAAAGATATCGCATTTTTACACCCAGGGTTACCCGCAGTAGTGAAAGTGACCGCTTATGATTTTACTCGCTATGGTGGACTAGATGGCACAGTAGTAACCATTAGTGCTGATACTACACAAGATAAAGACGATAACAGTTTTTACCTTATTAAAGTTAGGACAAAAGAATCAAGTTTAGCCCGGTCCGACGGCACATTGATGCCGATTATTCCCGGAATGTTAACCAGCGTGGATGTAATAACAGGAAAGCGAAGTGTTCTTGATTACATTCTAAACCCAATCTTAAGAGCCAAAGAGATGGCTTTGCGTGAGCATTAATTTAAAAGAATATGGAGATCATTTCATGACAAATGGAGTTCATGATTTAGCTATTAAAAAACATAAATTAGGACGAATGACGGCTAAACAACTATTGGCTTTAGCGGTGAGTTCTGCATTATTTGCTCCTGTTGTTAATAGCCAAACATTGGAACAAACAGTTGCGTATACCATTGAAACAAGCCCTGTGATTACACAATCATTTAATCAATTTAAGGCCCGAGAAGAGCAGGTTAATCAGGCGATGTCTGGTTATTTACCGACTTTAGATCTTACGGCAGGTTATGGTTTAGAAAAAAATGAAACCCCAGTGAGTAAAGCCGCTAAAAAGGGAGATATTGAATTAGATCGTAGTGAGCTAGGTTTAAGTCTGCGTCAAAATTTATTTAACGGCTTTTTTACCACCCATGATGTTGATCGTTTAGATCATGAAACGAGTGCTGCGCAATGGCAGTTATTTGCAACCGCTGAAGATATGGCATTGCAGGTTGCTAAAGTTTATCTAAATTATTTAGAAGCAAGTCAAATTGTGGCGCTGGCACAGGAAAATGTGAATAAGCACCAAGCCTTATATGGTCAAATTGAAGAGAAAACTCGTTCTGGGTTGGGTTCAACGGCGGATTTATCACAAAGTAAAGGCCGTCTAGCGCGAGCAAAATCTAATTTAGTTGCCGCTCAAAATAATTTGGCAGATGCAAAAAGTGAGTATGCCAAAATTACTAAACAAGCTCCGATCAATATGACCAAGCCTGCTGCTGATCGGGCTGCGTTACCACAAACATTAGAGCAAGCACTCACTTTAGCTAAGGATAATCATCCAGTGCTACAAGCCGCTTACAGTGATATTCAAGCGGCAGAGTCTGAGAAAGACGCGACACAAGCGAACTATTACCCTGACATCGATTTGGAACTTAGTGGATTATGGTCAAATGAATCTTATGATCGTAGTAGCCCTAATGATGGTGATAGCCAAGAGCTAAAAGCAGGTATTCAAATGCGCTATAACCTCTTTAATGGCGGCAAGGATACAGCTAGAGAGCGAGAGGCGGCTTATAAGATTGGTGAAGCAAAAGGAATTCAACAAAATACCTATCGTAGTATTGTTGATGGTACGACATTAGCGTGGAATGCATACCAGTATTTAGGTGAACAAAAAACATTTATTCAAGAACATGTTGCCGCTTCAAAAGAGACACAATCATCTTATGCTCAGCAATTTAAATTAGGTCAACGTTCATTACTGGATTTATTGGATTCGGAAAATGAATTATTTGAAGCAAAAAAGGATTATCTTGGCGCAGAATTTGATGAATTGTTAGCTCAATATCGATTACTTAATGCGACTGGACAACTGTTGTCTTCGCTGCAAATTACCACACCAGAGACTTGGTATGGTGAACAAGAATATATAAGCGGTGTTCAAGGTCAGTAAATAATTGAGCAGGGGATCAAACGGTTTCCTGCTATTTTTTTATATTAGGTAAGGTATGAGCTTATACAAACAGTGCTCTTTAATGTTGTTAGGGCTGTTAGTTTTTGTTTTTAGCATTGCTGGTTATTTTCAACTAAAAGAAGTGAAAGAACTGGTCAATAACCAATTACAGGCCGAGTTGGTTAATACAATTCATAATATTTCTATTGCAACAGTAACACCGCTTGAGATGGGGGATAATCAATCTATTGAGCAGATTATTACTCCGCAACAGCCTCGCAATTTAGCTGAGATTCATTTAACGAGTTTGGTTGATGGGCAGGTTTATCAGTGGCAAAAGGCGATAGAAGAATCAACATCTGTCCCTTCATGGTTCACACAATGGATTGCATGGTCGAACTTAGAACAGCAGCGTACGATAAAAGCAGGTTGGTTAGAATTGGCTTCTTTGACTGTGAGCATTAATCCATCATGGGCTTATTTACAGCTGTGGTACTACTTTTTAGCGATTGCTTGCACGTTTATTTCCGTTGTTATTGCGGCATTACTGATAATGAGTTGGGGATGGCAGCGATTAATGTCTCGGCTTGATGTATTAACGCAGCATACTCAGCAAGTGGCAAAACATGAAAAGTCTCACGTATCTGTTGAGCGAGCTCTTCCTGAACTTGATGGGATTACCCAAGCTATCAATTTAATGGCTAAACAACTCAATAACTATATTCAACTGTCTAACCAGGAAATACAGTCACTGCGATTACAAAAACAGATCGATAAACGTTCTGGGCTGGCAAATGCTGAGTATTTTTATGATCGTATGAACTCTTGGCTTGATGAACCTGTTGCTGGCGCTTTAGCGATCATTGATTGTGCGTGGCTAGAGCAAATTCATGAACAGTATGGCAGTGTTGTCTATCAAGATAGTTTACGTTTACTTGCCCAAAGTCTGCAAAAGCGATGCTTAAAAAGTACCGTTCTTGCACAACTCAATCGTTCTCAATTAGCCATTATTTTAACGGAACATACGGTTAAAGAGCAGCAGCAAGAGATCCAGTATATTGTTCAAGATATTCAAAATGAGATAGAACAATCTGAGATAAGCAATGGTGAGTTTTTTATTGGTGTAAGTTCAAAGACTGATGCTAGTACTAAAAATAGCTTATATCAGGAAACACTCTCAGCTCTTAATTATGCGCAAGAGCACCATCAAAAAGTACATTGGGCAGATAATACAGTCACCCATTATCATGGTTTAGCCGTTTTAAATTGGGCTACATCGATAGAACAAGCAATCACTGATCGTGCACTGGTTTTTAAGTCTCAACCTATTCAAAATATAGCGACAACAGCCACGGTACAAAATGAAGTCTTTTGCCAATTACTGCTGGGAGATGAACGAGTGGTGGCTAAGACGTTTATGCCTTATGTGGAAGAGTATGGTTTGGGAGAGCGACTTGACCAATGTATTTTACAGATGATTGAGCAAGCTTCGTTATTGGCGCATAGTGGGTCGACGATAGCGATAAACTTAACGGTAAATAGTATTAGAAGTTCATCATTTCAAAGCTGGCTAGCACATTTTTTAAATGAAAGTGCCATGAGTGACAAATTGTCGTTCGAAGTTCCTGAGTCGGCTATTGAGGAAGATTTATCAGCATGTCTATCTTTAGCACTGTTATTTAATCAAAAAGATATTTCATGGGGAATCGACCATTATGGGCGTCAGTTAACCAGTGTGGATTATCTTCTATCATTACGACCTAAATACGTAAAACTAGACCAATCTTTTGCTGGTGTTTCGACAGAATCTGGTAAATATGAATTAGGACGAGCGTTGGCAAGTATTGCGGCTGGATTGGATATTAAAGTGATCGCTACAGGTATTCAATATAGTGAGCAACTTGCATTACTAGAGGGGCTGCCTATTTGGAGATATCAGGGCTTTATCGCTCCACCTGTGGAATTAAACTTAGCCTAACTCCATGGCGTAATGGGAAATACCTTTGCACCATTCGTGATCTTAGTAACAAGAATTTTTATTCACACTTACTTAAGTTGAGACTTTGTATTATACGCCTTAGTTAAGAGATTAATTGCGTAATTAAGGCGTATAAGCATGGACATTCAACAATATAAACGGATCTTCTCGGCAATTGGTGAACCCTATCCCCTTGGGGCAACAATCAAAGCCAAAGGGGTCAACTTTAGCTTGTATTCTAGAGATGCGACAAAAGTTGAGTTGCATCTGTTTGAAAGTGCGGATGCGCCGACTCCCTTTAAGTCATTTACGTTAGATCCTATCTACCACAAGCGAGGACATTATTGGTTCACGTTTGTCGCTAATATTACTCATGGGCAAATTTATGCCTTTACTGTCGATGGTCCGTGGCAACCTGAAATAGGATTGCGATTTAATAAAAACAAGGTACTACTGGATCCCTACAGCCATGCTATTTGTATGAATCATGACTACTCCCGTGAGCGAGCTAGAGATTTTGATTCTAATATGGATTGTTGTATGAAAAGCATTGTGGTTGATCATAGCCACTTTGATTGGCAAAACACAGACTCTCCGCGCCACTCACTAACCGATACCATCATTTATGAGATGCATGTCGGTGGTTTTACTCAGCACCCATCCTCTAATGTTACACCAAGCCATCGTGGTACTTTTGCTGGTATCATCGATAAGATTTCCTATCTTAAACAGCTCGGCATTACCGCAGTTGAGCTGATGCCGATCCAACATTTTGATCTACATGATGCTCCCGCGGGCAGAGAAAATTATTGGGGATACAGTCCGATTAATTTCTTTGCTTTGCATAGCCCATACAGTTCGAGCAAAGATCCATTAGCGGCGATCAATGAATTTAAAACCTTGGTCCGAGAGCTGCATAAAGCGGGAATTGAGGTTATTTTAGATGTGGTGTTTAACCACACCGCAGAAGGGGATGAAAACGGTCCAACTTTTTGTTTTAAAGGACTGCAAAATGATGGCTATTACCTCCTTGATCCGAAAACACATCAATATGCGAACTACAGCGGTTGTGGCAATACCTGTAATGCAAACTACAGCGTTCAGCGACGTATGATTATTGATGCGCTACATTACTGGGTTAAAGAGATGCATGTTGATGGTTTCCGCTTTGATCTGGCGTCAGTGTTAGCTCGTGATAGCGATGGTAAACCGATGAAAGAGCCGCCATTGTTGTGGTCAATTGATTCTGATCCTGTGTTAAGTGGCACTAAGATCATTGCCGAAGCGTGGGATGCCGCAGGGCTTTATCAAGTCGGTTCATTTATTGGCGATCGCTGGAATGAGTGGAACGGTAAGTTTAGAGATGATGTTCGTGCATTTTGGCGTGGTGATCGCAATACCGTCAGCCGTTTTTCTTCTCGTATTTTAGGCTCTCCTGATATTTATAGCTCTCAGCATCATACGCCACATCGTTCGGTGAATTTTATCTGTGCCCACGATGGGTTTACCTTAAATGATTTGGTCAGTTATCAAGACAAGCACAATTGGGATAACGGCGAGCATAATCGTGATGGTGATAACCATAATATTTCGTGTAACTATGGTATCGAAGGTCCAACGGATGTTGCCGAAATTGAAGCGATTCGTCACCGCCAATGCAAAAATTTCCTAACGACACTGTATCTCTCTCTTGGTACGCCAATGCTTTGTATGGGGGATGAGGTACGACGGACGCAGCAGGGCAATAATAATGCGTACTGTCAGAATAACGAGCTCAGCTGGTTTGATTGGCAGTTGGTTGAGAAAAATGCTGACTTATTACGCTTTGTGCAGTTACTGGCGCAAATTCGACGAGCAGAGCCAACGATAGAGTGGAATATGCATCGTTCATTAGAAGAAGTGCTCGGTAATGTTGGGATTGAGTGGCATGGTGTGAAGCCAAATCAACCTGATTGGTCTGAGCGCTCTCATTCGGTTGCATTAACGGTTCATCATCCACTGACACAAGATGAGCTTTATGTTATCTGTAATGCGTATTGGGACCCGTTAAACTTTACTTTACCAAAACGAGATCACAGTGATTGGTATATTTTGGTTAATACAGGCCTGGAGCCGCCTAATGATATTTATAGAATGGAAAAAGCGCCTAAATATCAAGATGATAATATTATTGCGAGTGGACGTTCTATGATTGTTATGGTGGAAAAAAAACAGTAAAAAAAGCGCGATCGCACTGCCGCACAATTTCAACAGAATATGGAAACAACAGCGGCGGAAAAGTGCGATTGAACGCACTAAATTGATCGGTTTTACTATGCTAATTGACAGTCATTGCCATTTTGATTTTGAGCCCTTTATTCAAGCGCCCAATTCATATTTAGAACAAGCCAAACAAGCGGGGGTTGGCGCTATCGTCATTCCCTCTGTTGGTTTGAATAATTGGTCGTTAGTGGCCAAACTTTGTAGTGAATATCCTGAACTCTATTACGGTTTGGGACTGCATCCCTTTTTTAATCACCAACATGATCTTGCTGCATTAGAGCTGTTAAAAGTGCACATCGAAACCGATATTAATATTGGGCGAAAGTGTGTTGCTATTGGTGAATGCGGACTGGATTTTGCGATAGAGGGAGGACAAACCCTCGCCGTCAAACAGCAACAAATTGCCCTGCTTGAAGGTCAATTACAGCTTGCTAATGAGTTTAATCTTCCTGTTATCCTCCATTGTAGAAAGGCATTTCCTGAGTTAATTCAATTGATTAAACATAATCAGCTGAAAGCGGGAGGTGTGTTCCATGCTTTTAGTGGTAGTGTGCAGCAAGCGCAACAGATTATCGAGCTAGGTATCAAAATTGGTGTTGGCGGAACAATTACTTACCCTCGGGCGAAGAAAACGCGCCATACTATTTCTCAACTACCGCTTAATGTTTTAATGCTTGAGACCGATGCGCCAGATATGCCTGTTTGTGGTTATCAAGGTGAGCCGAACCGTCCTGACCGATTGGTTGATATCGTCGATGTATTAACGGCGTTGAGAGGAGAATCCCGAGCAGAAATTGAACGGATAACAAGCTTAACCTCAACTGAACTTTTTAAGCTTAAGCTGTGATATTACTCCCACTATTAAAACGTTTGCGTAAAACGATTGCGTAACTTGTACTGCGCTTTGTGATCGCCCTCACAAGTATGATTAAACTTACATCACCTTTCCTTGCAAACTGTGAAGCTCGCATTATTTTATCCGGCGTTGCATGAGTATAATGCGCCGAACTCACTTGATGAGTCACATTGTCGAGACGCCAAACTTAACTAAAGGGAAGCCATAAACTATGAGCCTGTTTATGAGCCTGGTTGGGATGGTTGTACTGCTAGCAATCGCAGTACTTCTATCTGATAACCGTAAAGCTATTAATCTACGTACTGTTGGTGGTGCTTTTGCCATCCAATTCTTATTAGGTGCATTCGTTCTTTATGTACCTGTTGGTCGTGACGTTCTATACGGTATGTCACAAGGTGTTGCTAACGTTATTGCTTACGGTAACGACGGTATCAACTTCCTATTTGGTGGCCTAACTTCAGACAAAATGTTTGAAGTGTTCGGTGGTGGCGGTTTCGTCTTCGCCCTACGAGTACTACCAGTTATCGTATTCTTCTCTGCACTTATTAGCGTACTTTACTACCTAGGTGTTATGCAGATCGTTATCAATGTTCTTGGTGGTGGTCTACGTAAAGTTCTTGGTACTTCTCACGCTGAATCTATGTCTGCAACAGCGAACATCTTCGTTGGTCAAACAGAAGCACCTCTAGTTGTGCGTCCGTTCGTACCTAAAATGACTCAATCTGAGCTGTTTGCAGTAATGTGTGGTGGTTTGGCTTCTGTTGCGGGCGGTGTACTAGCAGGTTACGCATCTATGGGTGTACCTCTAGAATACCTAATCGCAGCATCATTCATGGCAGCACCTGGTGGTCTTCTATTTGCGAAAATCATCAAGCCTGAAACTGAGCAGCCTGTTGAGCAACTAGCTGACGATGACGACAATGCAGACGAAAAACCTGCTAACGTAATCGACGCAGCGGCAGCGGGTGCATCATCTGGTATGCAACTTGCTTTAAACGTAGGTGCAATGCTTCTTGCATTCATTGGTCTAATTGCACTTATCAACGGTCTACTTGGTGGTGTTGGTGGTTGGTTCGGTATGCCACACCTAACACTAGAACTTATCCTAGGTTATGTGTTCTCACCACTAGCATTCCTAATCGGTGTTCCTTGGAACGAATCGCTAGTAGCCGGTTCTTTCATCGGCCAGAAAGTGGTTGTGAACGAATTTGTAGCATACCTAAACTTTGCCCCTTACATCAGCACAACAGCACAACAGTGTACAATGGTTGCCGCTGACGTAGTAAAAGAGACATTACCTCTATGTGTAGAAACTACAAAGGCGGTAATGAGTACGAAAACTCAGGCCATTGTATCTTTCGCACTATGTGGTTTCGCAAACCTATCTTCGGTTGCAATCCTACTAGGTGGTCTAGGTGGTCTAGCACCAACTCGTCGCGCAGAAATCGCACGCTTTGGTATGAAGGCTGTCGCAGCAGGTACGCTATCTAACCTAATGTCTGCAACAATCGCAGGTCTGTTTGTTAGCCTATCTATGTAAGCTTTAGCAATATAACAATTGCAATAAACGCCACGGGGTAAAAGCCGTGGCGTTTTTTTTGCTACTTACCACTCGATCAACAGATTCCGTAAACATACCCTTAATTGTTTCCCATCAGATTGCATAAAATCGATTGCGTTCCAATTTCTGACAATATGATCTGCTAGGATTAGTCGGGTCAACGAAGCGATAAATTCGGTCTACACTCATTGATAACAGAGCCGACAAAGAGAGCATGTTATGTATGAAGTGATGGTAGCTACCGTGGCCGGATTTGCCGTTGGAATTTTCTTTTCAGCCCTTAAATTACCTATACCAGCACCGCCTGTACTATCGGGGGTAATGGGAATAGTTGGGGTTTATTTAGGTGGCATTTGTTGGGGTTGGATTGCTGAGCGATTTTTCTCATAATTTGATGAAAAAACGCAAGATTTCTCCGGTAATTCTTTATCGCTGTTGAGAAACACATTGTCCACCCCAGGAAACACAACTTTAATGGAGGCTTGCTACCGACCTTGGTATGATGAGCTTCCACCAAAAAGTAACGATTACTTGAGCTGGCAATAATGCGAGTTCGATTGGTGACAAGGTGAAAAAGCCTTGCGCGGTGCTAAGGATAGCAGTTCGATAACAATCGAAGTCTTCAGGGAACAAGTCCGCTCATAAATGCTAGATTTAGCATTGACTGTTCATTGTCTGCAGACGCGCATAGTAGAAAAGCGAACGTCGAGCAAATAGAGCAGGAATCTATAGCTTGTTAGAAATTAACTGGACTGGAGATAGTCATGAGCGATTTAAAAGCTGCTGCACTACGTGCACTTAAATTAATGGATCTTACTACACTGAACGATGACGACACTGACGCAAAAGTTATCGAGCTTTGTAAGAATGCCAAAACTGCAGTAGGTAACACAGCAGCAGTATGTATCTACCCTCGTTTTATTCCAGTTGCTAAGAAGCAGCTACGTGAGCAAGGTACACCTGAAGTCCGTATTGCGACAGTAACTAACTTCCCGCACGGTAATGATGATATCGAAATTGCTGTTGCTGAAACTAAAGCAGCCGTAGCTTACGGTGCAGATGAAGTAGACGTAGTATTCCCATACCGTGCTCTAATGGCTGGTAACGAAGAAGTAGGCTTTGAGCTTGTTAAGCAGTGTAAAGCAGCATGTGGCGATAATGTTCAACTTAAAGTGATCATCGAGACAGGCGAGCTAAAAACTGAAGAGCTAATTAAGAAAGCTTCTGAAATCTCAATCAAAGCAGGCGCTGATTTTATCAAAACCTCAACGGGTAAAGTGGCTGAAAACGCAACACCTGAATACGCAGAAATCATGCTAAACGTGATTAAAGCTATGGGTGTTGAGAAAACAGTTGGTTTTAAACCTGCTGGTGGTGTTCGCACTGCAGAAGATGCACAAATCTACCTAGACATGGCAGATCGTATCTTCGGTTCTGATTGGGCTGATAACAAGCACTACCGTTTTGGTGCATCAAGCCTACTTGCAAACCTACTTCACACTCTAGGTGAAGGTGAGAAGGCAGCAGAAGGCGGTTACTAATCGCTGTCTGCGACTTGTCGCAAGGTTACGATGGTCTGTGATGTGCAGGCCATCGGCTCCAACTCTTCGTTTCATAATTATTCAATAAACTGGTTTTGAATGGCGCGAATAATACGTGTCTTCCTTTTCTGCACCTGAAATTCGTTATTTTGCAGTATCGGTGATGAAAAAAACGTCAGAAATCACCACCCAGATGAATAATTATTTCTATCTTTACCCTCAAGATAGAGCACCAATAACGGCAAATAACGGGATTTTATTATGTACTTACCACAAGAAATCATTCGTAAAAAACGTGACAACATCGAACTAACAAAAGAAGAGATCAATTTCTTTATTCAAGGTGTTGCAAAAGATACGGTATCAGAAGGTCAAATCGCAGCATTTGCAATGGCTATCTACTTTAATGATATGACCATGGCTGAGCGTGTTGCGCTAACCTGTGCAATGCGTGACTCTGGTATGGTTATCGATTGGAGCCACATGAATTTCGATGGCCCAATTGTTGATAAACACTCAACAGGTGGTGTCGGTGACGTAACTTCTCTAATGCTTGGCCCTATGGTGGCAGCATGCGGTGGTTATGTTCCAATGATTTCAGGTCGTGGCCTAGGTCACACTGGTGGTACATTAGATAAACTAGAATCAATTCCTGGTTACAACATTACCCCAACCAACGAAGTGTTTGGTCAGGTAACAAAAGATGCGGGTGTGGCGATTATCGGTCAAACAGGTGATTTAGCGCCAGCCGACAAACGTGTTTACGCAACTCGTGATGTAACCGCGACCGTTGATAATATCTCACTTATCACAGCATCGATTTTGTCGAAGAAACTGGCTGCTGGTCTTGATGCCCTAGTAATGGATGTCAAAGTGGGTTCTGGTGCGTTTATGCCTACGTACGAAAAATCAGAAGAACTAGCAAAATCTATCGTAGCTGTAGCTAATGGTGCAGGTACTCGCACCACAGCACTATTGACTGATATGAACCAAGTATTGGCGTCAACTGCAGGTAACGCATTAGAAGTACGTGAAGCGGTTCAGTTCTTAACTGGCGAATACCGTAACCCTCGTTTGTATGAAGTAACGATGGCGCTATGTGCTGAAATGTTAGTGATAAGTGGTTTAGCACAAGATTTAGCTGAAGCTCGTACTAAGCTACAAGCTGTACTGGACAACGGTAAAGCAGCCGAATGTTTTGGTAAAATGGTCGCAGGCCTAGGTGGTCCATTAGATTTTGTTGAAAACTATAACAACTACCTAGATACTGCAGAAATTATTAAACCAGTATTTGCAGAGAAAACTGGTTTTGCGAGTGCGATGGATACTCGTGGTTTAGGCATGGCTGTAGTTGGCATGGGTGGTGGTCGTCGCGTTGCGGCAGATACCATTGATTATGCTGTAGGCCTTGCTGATATGATTCGTCTTGGTGATGAAGTTTACGCAGATACGCCTCTTGCTATGGTACATGCTCGCACTGAAGCTCAGTGGGAAGAAGCAGCAAAAGCCGTTCGCGCTAACATCACTATTGCTGATGAAAAACCACAAGCAACACCGGAAGTATACGCTCGCATTCGCCCTGAAGATGTTTAATGGAGTGATTATGAAACGTTCAATTATTCTTGTTCTTGATTCATTTGGTATCGGTGCAACAGAAGATGCAGCAACATTTGGCGATGTTGGTGCTAACACCCTTGGCCACATTGCACAAGCTTGTGCTCGCGGTGAAGCTGACAATGGCGAACGTAGTGGTCCGTTGCATCTTCCTAATTTGAATAAACTGGGTTTAGGTAAAGCGTGTGAAGAGTCATCAGGCTACTTCCCTGAAGGCCTAGATCCAAATGCTAAGATTGTGGGTGCATACGGCCACGCACAAGAAATTTCTTCTGGTAAAGATACTCCATCTGGCCACTGGGAAATTGCAGGTGTGCCGGTATTGTTTGAGTGGGGCTACTTTAAAGAGCACAACAACAGCTTCCCTCAAGAGCTACTTGATCGCATCGTTGAGCGTGCCAATCTTCCAGGTTACCTAGGTAACTGCCACGCATCTGGTACTCAAGTACTGGATGATCTTGGTGAAGAGCACATGGCAACAGGTAAGCCAATTTTCTACACTTCAGCTGACTCAGTATTCCAAATCGCTTGTCACGAAGAGACTTACGGTTTAGATAATCTAATGACATTGTGTCAGATCGTTCGTGAAGAGCTTGAAGATTACAATATTGGCCGTGTTATCGCGCGTCCATTTATCGGTGCGGGTAAAGGTCAATTTGAACGTACTGGTAACCGTCGTGACCTATCTATTGAGCCACCATCAGCAACCGTATTACAAAAATTGGTTGATGAAAAACAAGGTGAAGTGGTTTCTATTGGTAAGATCTCTGATATCTATGCAGGTTGCGGTATCACTAAGAAAGTGAAAGCTACAGGTATTCCAGCTCTGTTTGAAGCAACACTTGAGCAGATCAAACAAGCGGGTGATAACACCATCGTATTTACAAACTTTGTTGATTTTGACTCAGCATACGGTCACCGCCGTAATGTGGCAGGTTATGCTGCTGCACTTGAGTATTTCGACAAGCGTTTACCTGAAATCCTAGAACTGCTTCAAGATGATGATGTTCTATTGATCACCGCAGACCATGGTTGCGATCCAACATGGCCTGGTACTGATCATACTCGTGAGCACATTCCAGTTCTTGTTTATGGCCCACAAATTAAAGCGGGCTCTCTAGGTCGCCGTGCAACATTTGCCGATATTGGTCAATCATTGGCACAGTACTTTGGCACTAGCGACATGGAATTCGGTAAATCGTTTCTTTAATTGATTGATTTTTTCAGTCGATAGGTTAATGATGCATTGTGTGGTGGTTATCACTGAAATAGATAACTACCACAGTAAATTAACGCCATTATTTACAACAAATTGCGAATAAGATTCGTAACTAATCAGGAAAAGGACACAACTATGGCTACTCCACATATTAATGCAGAAATGGGTGATTTCGCAGACGTAGTTCTGATGCCAGGTGACCCACTACGCGCTAAGTACATCGCAGAAACTTTCCTAGAAGATATCAAAGAAGTATGTAACGTACGTAATATGTATGGCTATACTGGTACTTACAAAGGTCGTCGTATCTCTGTAATGGGCCACGGTATGGGTATCCCATCATGTTCTATCTATGCAACAGAGCTAGTAAAAGACTTTGGTGTTAAGAAGATCATCCGTGTGGGTAGTTGTGGCGCGGTTCGTGACGACGTAAATCTACGTGATGTTGTGATCGGTATGGGTGCATCAACAGACTCTAAAGTAAACCGTATGCGTTTCGGTGGTCATGACTTTGCAGCGCTGGCAGATTACGGCATGGTACAAAATGCAGTTGAAGCGGCAAAAGCGAAGGGCATTAAAGTTCGCGTAGGTAACCTATTCTCAGCAGATCTATTCTACAACCCAGATTTCGATTTCTTCAAAACTATGGACAAATACGGCATCCTAGGTGTGGAGATGGAAGCTGCTGGTATCTACGGTCTAGCAGCAGAGTTTGGTGCTAAAGCGCTAACTATCTGTACTGTATCGGATCACATCCTAAAAGGCGAAGCAACTACGTCTGAAGAGCGTCAGCTAACATTTAACGAAATGATGGAAATCGCTCTAGAATCTGTACTTATCGGTGATAAAGAAGAAGCATAATCGCTGATTTATTTACACCTAAGTAAAAGGGCTTGCTCTGGTTATTGAGCAAGCCCTTTTTTGATATCTATTGATTGTTGGTCCTTGATATATGTCTTTCGTGTGAGGTAAAACGAGAGCGTGGTTTACTCTTTACTGTTTGCCGTCATCAAAAATGGAAAGTGCCAGATATCTTTACGACGGCCAAAAGTAAACGCCAGTAAGAATCCTAAGCCAATGGCAAAGATCACTAAGCCGCGAATGATCGTTGTCATATATTCAATTTGACTGCTTGCATGAGCCAATAGCTTATCGTGCTCTAAGGTGATGCGTAAAAAACCCACCATATGCTGATCTGAGAAAATAGGCTCCACAATCTGCTGACGGCCAATGCTTGCCACCGCTAAAGGTGTTGAAAGGCCTGTGACCTGTTCAAGGGGCATTGAGCCTTCTGTTTTTGCCAAGGTTTGACCTTCTAAGTTATAAACACTGGCATCTAAAATGAGCGGTTCTTTAGAAAGCTGTTGCACCAAATCTTGTAATTTATCTTGGTCATTATCCAAAATATCGGGAGCTGCCGTTTCTGCCGCTTGACGAACTAAAATACGAGAAAGCGCCTGCGTCTGTTCGCCAAGCATCTCATAATTATCTTGGGTAAGGCGTGCGCCATATTCCAACATGCCAATCACACCGATTAAGCTAAACAGCAAGACGCCGAGTTGCTTAAACCGTGGCCAGCGAGATTTGTTCAGTTTCCACATAAGCAGTGTTATTCGCTATTTGTTTTAATTGCGGCTCATTCTACATGATTTTTTGTCTCAAGGAGCAGTTGAGTAAAAAATCAGCACAAATTGAGTTTAAATACCCCCTTTCCGCTTGCACTTTTGTTAACAGCTCTTTAACGTAGAGAAAGGACATATACCTCATTCGATATCAATGGATAAGGAAACCCATGGAATTATCGTTATCTCCTTTGAAAATTAAAAAACATGCGGCTTTATACCGTCGCTTTCCTGAATTACAACAAGCCTCGTTACGTGATAAACAGCAAGGACAGTGGATCTTATTTGGCCAAGATCTCTCATCATTGCGTATTGCTCTTATTGAAGAATGGGCTCAACAAAGATTGCAGTTGGTCGCCGCTTGGCAGGTCGGGGATTACGATGTTCTGCTGATCAAAAATGATCTTAGCGATCCAATCAAAGCTGCTGTTTATCGTGCTGAGTGTGATTTTGCGTTAACCAAAGATCTCCCTGAGCTTAATAAACCGGGTTTGGTGGTGATGGATATGGATTCCACCGCCATTGAAATGGAATGTATTGATGAGATTGCGAAATTAGCAGGGACAGGAGAGTTGGTTTCTGCCATTACCGAACAAGCCATGCAAGGGGAGTTAGACTTTGAGCAGAGTTTGCGTCAACGGGTTGCGACACTTTCAGGTGCTGATGAAGCCATTTTAGCGCAAGTGCTAGAGCAATTACCTTTGATGCCTGAACTGATTGAACTGGTACGAACGCTACAAGCTTTTGGTTGGAAAGTCGCAATTGCCTCGGGTGGTTTTACCTACTTTGCTGATCAACTTAAAGCGATGCTGGATTTAGATGGTGTCTATGCCAATCAGTTAGCAATTCAAGACGGTAAACTAATTGGGGAAGTAGTAGGAAGTGTGGTTGATGCCGATGCCAAAGCGTATTACTTACATCAATTAAGTGAGCAGTTTGAGATTGAACCTCATAATACGGTCGCAATTGGTGATGGTGCAAATGACTTGGCGATGATGAAAGCTGCAGGCCTTGGTATTGCGTTTCATGCCAAGCCTAAAGTTCAGCAACAGGCGCAAACCGCCATTAATTATGGTTCATTAGGTGCTGTGTTGTGTATATTATCGGCCAGCTTGGTTCCACATCATTTATCGTGGAAAAACCAGAGTTGTTGTCAAAATATCGAAAAGTAAACAGAGGTAGGAATGAAGGCTATTTCTAGTTGATAGTGCGGTATTTTTAAAGTTAGGAGCGGAGTCGATTGGATGAATTCGTTTGGTTAGAGATAATATTGCTAAAGGCACTAGATACTAAAATATATTGAGCTACAACTAATTTGTAGCTCATAGTAACTGCTAAATATTAAACCCAACATGCTTACCCGTTGGTAACTCAATATTGATACTCATTTTACCTCCCATTGCTTCAATATAACGCTTAATGGTTGATAGCTTTACATCGTTTCCTCGCTGCTCAATAGCAACAACAGATGGTTGGCTAATCCCCATATTACGGGCAAGTTCTGCTTGAGTAATCTCTAGCTCTTCGCGGATAGCTTGAAATTGAACCTCTAGTAACATTTCATCAGCCATTTCAGCAATACGGTCTTGGCTTTCTTGAGAACGAGATGCCAACATATCATTTAAATTTCTAGCCATAGTTATTTCTCCAATTCTTCAAGATGCTTTGTGAACTCAAGATCGGCAAGGGGGATCATTTGTTTATAAAAGCGTTTTTCATTTCCACCTTTATTGCCAGCACAGAGGACAATGGCTTGGCGTAAAGGGTCGAATGCAAAAAAAGCTCTTATTGGTTCCCCTCGGTGTTGTACTCTCAGCTCTTTCATATTGCCATATTTAGATGCATTAACTGTATCAACAAGAGGACGGCCAATCGTCGGACCTCCTCTTTGTAATGCAACCAAGCCTGCTAATACTTTTTCTTGAGTATCATCAGATTGCGAATCAAACCACTGATCAAATAAGTCTGTCGTGATAACTGTCCACATTAATCCGTTACGCCTATTATAGATTATAATCTATACTTAGCCTATCACAGAAACCATCCAGAGTTTAGCAATAGGCAAAATCTAGCTACTAGCTAATGGCTAAACGAACCAGTACTTCATCTGTGATATCAAAAATCTCTCCGCATCCGACTAACGCTGAGAATTCGTTTTCCAGTCCTCGGGCGCGGTGTAGGGTGAGTCTGGCCAGTTCACTCAGCTTTTGTTGGGTTAATAATGTCATCGAATCAAAGATGGGGGCGGCAGTAATGCGTAGCACTTTTATTTCCCCATGGCTACGTGCATGTTCAATAAAAGTAATTCTGGCTTGAGTGGATTCAAACTCTTGTAATAACCATGATGCGACACATTGCGTTTTCCCTTGTTGATGAACCAAATGCAGATAAAGCTCATGGCTGTATGGTTTTGTGATAGCAACAGGGCGCAGAGTCTTTGCTAGCATAGTTTGTACTCGACCCTTAAAGATTGGGGCAAGAGAAAATCCATTCGGCTGCTGAGTATGAGAAAATTGCTGAAATAACTTAGCTAAACTTGGCAGAGGAATATTACAACCAATACTGGTAACTGTTAGTTTATGTTCCAGCTTTTCAACAAAGTACGGCACGCTGTCTAATCGAGTGAGAAGCAGTTGATGCATAGCTTGTAATAGAACATGTTGAGGTCGATCTTCTTCACAAACAGCCAAGTGTTTTGCATTATGCTTAACGATATTTTTTAAGCAGCTTTCCCCTTTGATATTACAGACAATATCCAGTAATTGAGCTTGTAGATTGGTACCTTCTGCATTGATTCGTACTATGCGATACCTAAGATCCGATAGTGGTAATTGCTTATTTTTTTGCTGTAACTGAGGAAAGCTAATTGCTATTTCATCATCTCGTTTGGCAACCAAAGGTGAGGCTAATTGGATATTTAATCCCTTAGTTGAAAAATCAACTGTACAACCTGAAAAAGAACCGGTTTCATGCGATATCGTTAGCTCAGTTTGATAAGTAAAGCGCTCTTCGCTCCGTTGAGGGCGAGGATCAAACAAGATGGCCGATGCTTGGCAAATAGGATCTCTTTGATGGCGAAATGGCTGTAAAATTTTTGCTGAGGCATTGGGCTTTAAGGTTAAACGATAATCCTGCTGAGCGTGAGTATCGGTGAGATCTTGCAACAGCGCAATGTGAGTGAAATTTTGATATTCCTGAGTCTGATCGGGCGCCAGCTCATTAAGTTGAGCAAGATCTTCTCCCTGCAATGGGGAAAGCGTCAGTTGCCAGACTCGCCAACTATCTCTTGCTGCACCTAAATGCCAAAATAGACGGCGCTGTTCTAGACTCATTTCTGGCAAGCACGCTGAGTAGAAATAGCTTTTACCTTCATGCTGGTGGCAAAAGCTATAAATTAACGTTCTACTGTGTGATAACCCGTGCTTGGTCAACATGGCCATCCGCTGTGGATTTAGCAGGTGATTGATATTCGGCAGATTACGTTCATCATGCCAGTAGTGCCAAAGGTGACGGTTGTGCTCTGTTAGTAGGGCATAGCTCAATTGCTGCTGACTAAAAAATAAAGGCAGGCCTGTTGAGTGCTTTAAGTAGCAATGCTCATACCCCTTGGTTCGAGCTCGAATGAACTTATCTTGATGATCATCTCGTGAATGAGCCGCCACCTGTTTAATTTTTAGGATCGCTTCTTTTAGGGCTAAATTATCTTGAGTTGTGGTTAGGCGTAACCATTTGCTGCTTTGATTCTCGGCAATATCATCAATGGCAAGAACTCGGTAATACATACTCTGATTGAGTCGATCGTCATTTAATTTCTCTGCCAATATCGGAAAGGTAAGGGCAATGACCTCTCCTAATTGATAATGAAACGCAGCAGGAACTTTAATTTTTGCTCCAGAAAATGATAAATCATAACTATTACCATGAATGGTCTGTTGTTTATCGGTTACTAGCGTTACTTGAGTTGAGATCTGGACACGGTGTTCTTCACGGCTTAAATAGTGACCAAAACGGATCATATTAACCGCAAAAGGGTCGAGTAGTTGAGTGGGTTCTTGTGGCGGTTTAGTTTCGGTTTGTTGTTTGTGTAAAACCCGAAAACTATTACGGCTGTGAATAATCTCTTGGTAAAGGCCATAACATAAAACCCCACCATAGTGCTGAATACGCTGATGATAAATATTCAACGCCACATCATCGAGCCAGTGCTGACGCTCATTAAGGTAATAAGGGCGACATTCCCCTTTCACTCTACCGCGCAAATCAATTTCTTTATTAATGGGCATCATAAGTTGGCGCAGTTCAATTTTTAACTGCAGCTTTTGAGGGCCACTAAAATCTTGAGTGAGCATTTCGAACATAGGTTCAAAGTCACCATCGTGGTAGAGTGAAACTAATTGTTCGAGAAGACCTTTATCGTGCACTGGCTGCATGGTAATTTCTATATCCAAAATATCTATCGGTAATATCGACCGAAGACGTCAAAACTTAAGGCTTTGATCGTCAAAAAATCAACTAAGGTAGAGAATGGCAAAAGCAGCAAAACGAGCTTATGTATGTAGCGATTGTGGTGCAGATTTCCCGCGTTGGCAGGGCCAGTGTAGTGCCTGTGCCGCTTGGAATACCATTACTGAGTTTACAATCCCGAAAACAAAATCAGCAATAGGCGCAGCAGGCAGTGCTAGCGGTGGTTACGCGGGTGCACCAAGTAAAGTTCAAAAGCTGTCTGATGTTGAGAGTAAAGATGTACCACGTTTTAGCTCTGGTATCAGTGAGCTAGACCGAGTTCTTGGTGGTGGCGTGGTGCCAGGTTCGGTATTGCTGCTTTGTGGTGACCCTGGCGCTGGTAAATCTACCCTGTTATTGCAAAGTATTGGCGCTGTGGCTGCTCATAAGTCGGCTCTGTATGTTTCGGGCGAGGAATCGATTCATCAGATTTCACAGCGTGCAAAACGCTTAGGTACGCCAAACCTTGATCGCATTAATGTGGTTGCCGAAACATCGGTTGAGCAGGTCATTAATCTGATTGAACAGCAAAAAGCAGACTTTGTGATTATCGACTCAATTCAGACCATGACGGTGGCACATAACGATTCTGCTGCAGGTAGCCCAAGCCAAGTTAAAGAATCTGCAGCGGCGCTCACCCGTTATGCGAAAACTCATGAAGTGACATTTTTGATCATCGGTCACATCAATAAAGATTCTAATGTAGCGGGTCCTATGCAGCTTATTCACATTGTTGATGGCTTGTTTGCGCTCTCATCTACAGCTGATGAAAAGTTCCGAGTCTTACGTACGTCGAAAAACCGTTTTGGCTCCGATAGTGAGTCGTGCTTCTTTGCGATGACCGAGCAAGGCATGAAGCAGGTTAAGAACCCATCGGCTATCTTCTTAAGTCGTTCTAATAAGAATCATCCGGGCTCGACATGCACCACATTATGGGAAGGTACGCGTCCTTTGCTGGTGGAAATTCAGGCTCTATGTAATCAATCGGTGACGGAAAATCCTCGTCGTTTGACCGTAGGTTATGATTCTAATCGCTTGGCAATGTCGACTGCGGTATTAGCTCGTCATGGTGGAGTACGCTTATCGGATATGGATATTTTCGTCAACTGTGTGGGGGGTATTCGTATTGAAGAGACATCGGCGGATTTAGCGGTATTGTTATCGATTTTCTCTAGCTTCAAAAACGCTCCGATCCCTCAAGATGTGATTGTATTTGGTGAGATCGGCCTAAATGGTGATATTCGCCCGGCTGCAAATGGTTTAGAGCGTATTCGAGAGGCTGCAAAACAAGGCTTTACTCGCGCTGTTGTACCCAAAGCCAATGCCAGTCGCCAGATCCCGGGGATTGAAATTATTCCGGTAGAAGATCTGCAAGAAGCGCTCGAAGCCTTTGAGCGTGTTGCCAAATAAACACTTGCCAACTAGCCATTAAAAAGAGCTCATATTCTCTACATAACCGTTAATTAGGGTCATAGTAGAAGATGAGCTCTTATTTTTTAGTCGCTATTTGAGTCTGCTATCAGCTTATTTGGTTTGACTTTTATTATCATCTTGCTCGGACGTTTCATGAGTCACTTGTGCCGTTGTTAGGCCTTTTGTGCTGTCATCATGGGTGAGTTGTACCTGCATTCCCACCATGCCATTGATCATATTGAGCAAAGAAGCCCATTGCACACTTTTTTCTTTTGCAAACAGCGAGTCGAAGTTTTCAGGCGTCCATTTAACAAAGGCTTTAGGGTTGAGTGGTCGACCTAAAAAGCGGATTTCATAATGCAAATGAGGCCCCGTTGACAGTCCGGTATTACCTGTCCAACCAATGAGATCCCCTTTACGAACAAACTGCCCACGCTTTACATTAAACTTACTTAAATGTGAGTAAGTAGAGATAAAGCCCATCGCATGGTTTAGCTGTAAATGATTACCATAGCCTGAATTGCTAGAACGGGCTTGCTCTATAACCGCATCGGCAGGGGCATAAATCGGTGTGCCAATTTTGGCTGCGAAATCAAGCCCATTATGACTGCGACGTTTTTTCGTAATCGGGTGAACACGAGTACCAAAGCCTGAGGTGAGCTGAATATGCTCGGGAGTTGGCATTCCATTTGGGATCAGACGAAACAAGGTGGCACGTACTGCAGAATCTATCGCTGCGGAATCAATATGTTGCTCTAGCGTATAAGGGTTTTCGCCATCCGTTTGTAACCCCAGCACAGTTTCCATATCGTCTAAGCGTTGATTTAAATGTTCAAGCGACTCATTTTTGCTTTCAAGCTCTGCATTAAGTTTTTGATTCATCTCGCTCTCTTCATTTAAAGAGGCGGCCAATTCCTGTGCTTGGCGATTTAATAAATCTAACTGCTGATTATTGTCATAAGCGTCTTGATAAAGCGTAAAAGTGCCGTAGCAAAGTAGAGCAAACAACGTACCACAAAACCCCGCACCAGCCATAATCAACGGCTTGTTATCGCGTGGCTTTTCTTGTTTTAGCTTGCGTATTGGCGCTTTGTTGTTAACGGATTTATTCGCTTTACTCATACCACTTCAGCTCAATTTTCGGTTCATTAGCATCATAGATCAAATATGGATGCCGTATTTCTCATAAATGAAAAGAGGCGGAATTTTAAGCGAAAATATGCCTTTTGACTATGTTTTACCGTGAAAATTAGTGTAAACACTCGTAACTGGCTGTTTAAAAAGGTGAAGAATAGAGAATGACGTTAAGAGTAATTGGCGTAAAAAAGGGCAGCGATTGCCACCCTTAGATACGTTATAACAGAATATCGCGATTACTTAGCGATACGCTTGTACTTGATACGGTGTGGTTCTGCCGCATCTGAGCCTAGCGTTTTCTTCAACCAATCAGCGTATTCAGTGAAGTTACCCTCAAAGAAGTTCACTTGGCCTTCGTCACGGTAGTCTAGAATGTGCGTTGCGATACGGTCTAGGAACCAACGGTCGTGCGAGATAACCATGGCACAACCTGGGAACTCTAACAGTGCTTCTTCTAGTGCACGTAGTGTTTCAACATCAAGGTCGTTGGTTGGTTCGTCGAGTAGCAATACGTTGCCGCCCGCTTTTAGTAGTTTCGCTAGGTGAACACGGTTACGCTCACCACCTGATAGGTCGCCAATGCGTTTTTGGTGATCGCTACCTTTGAAGTTAAAGCGAGATACATAAGCACGAGCTGGGATCTCAAAACTGTTGATCTTAATGATATCAGCGCCTTCAGAGATCTCTTGGTAAACCGTGTTGTTATCGTTCATGCTATCACGGAACTGATCAACTGACGCTAGACTTACTGTTTCACCTAATTCAATAGTACCTGAATCTGGCTGCTCTTTGCCGCTTAGCATCTTAAATAGTGTTGATTTACCTGCACCGTTAGCACCGATAATACCCACGATAGCACCCTTAGGCATGCTAAATGATAAATCGTCGATAAGAACGCGATCACCAAATGATTTGGTTAGGTTCTTCACTTCGATAACTTTATCACCTAGACGCTCACCTGGCGGAATGAACAGTTCGTTTGTTTCATTACGCTTCTGGTGATCGTTGCTTTGTAGCTCTTCAAAACGGGCCATACGTGCTTTAGATTTCGCCTGACGACCTTTAGGGTTTTGACGAACCCACTCAAGTTCTTTCTCGATGGTCTTTTGTAGAGCACGCTCTTGAGACGCTTCTTGTTTTAGACGCGCATCTTTTTGCTCTAGCCAAGATGAGTAGTTACCCTGCCATGGAATACCTTCACCACGGTCAAGTTCTAGGATCCAGCCCGCAGCGTTATCTAGGAAGTAACGGTCGTGGGTAATTGCCACAACAGTACCTGAGTACTCAACAAGGAAGTGCTCAAGCCATGCAACAGATTCAGCATCCAAGTGGTTAGTCGGTTCGTCAAGTAGCAGCATATCTGGCTTGTCGAGTAGTAGACGACAGATAGCAACACGACGGCGCTCACCACCAGAAAGATGCTTGATTTTTGCATCCCACTCAGGAAGGCGAAGGGCATCTGCCGCGCGCTCTAGTTGCATGCCTAGGTTGTGGCCGTCTTTAGTTTCGATTAGCGCTTCTAGATCGCCTTGCTCTTTAGCTAGGGCGTCAAAGTCTGCATCTGGTTCTGCGTAAGCGGCATAAACTTGATCTAGACGAATCAGAGCTTCTTTAACATCTGATACCGATTCTTCTACAACTTCACGAACGGTTTTTTCTTCGTCTAATACAGGCTCCTGCGGTAGGTAACCGATTTTTAGACCTGGTTGTGGGCGAGCTTCACCTTCGATATCAGTATCGATACCCGCCATAATGCGTAGCAGGGTAGATTTACCTGCACCGTTGAGACCTAGAACACCGATTTTAGCGCCTGGGAAAAAGCTCAACGAAATATCTTTTAGAATTTGACGCTTTGGTGGCACAATTTTGCCAACTCGCGACATGGTATAGACGTATTCAGCCATATCCGTTGTTATCTCTGATCTTTAAATGAAAGAAACTATTTTACCTGTTATAGACACAAGTTTAACAGTGATGTTGATAATTATTATACTCAAGTCTCTCTAAGGAGCGAGGATCAACCTCTTGAAGTTGATTAGAATATAAAAAATTAGTGAATTTAGTGCTCGATTTTTAGTCTAAACTTGCTGGTATCATAAATTGGCTAGGTCTACCGCGGTATTTCACTGCTTTTGGTAGCCGTTATTACACCGAAACGGAGCTTTTTCGTGCCTTCTATTTCTTCTGTAAAAAAAATCTTTGTGGCCGTGGTTTTTGCGCTAGGATGCAGCAATACCGCTACTGCCGCTTCATTAGAACAACAACGAGCTTGGTATGATCAAGCCCAAAAAGCGTTAGATAACAAAGATATTTCAACATTTAAGTCATTACGCTCTAAATTAAACAGTTATCCACTCACACCTTATCTCGATTATCGCGAGTTTAATGCTCAACTGAGTGACAAAACCCTACCGCAAGTACAAAGCTTTTTAAAAGAGTACAGTACCTTACCGTTTAGCACCCGAGTAAAAAATCGTTACTTAACTAACTTAGCGGCAGACGATCAATGGCGTTCGTATCTAGCGGTTCAGCCAACAGAGCCAAGCAGTAAGTGGCAGCAATGTAATTATGTCTTAGCCCAAAGCCAAACCGGCAAAGCAACGCAAGCTTGGAAAACGACCCGTGAAATTTGGTTAACAGGTAAATCATTACCAAATAGCTGTGATGATTTATTAGAGGCTTGGGCTGCATCAGGCAACCGTACGAATGCATTGATTTTACAGCGTATGCAGTTGGTACTTGCTCGTGGTGATAAGGGCTTGTTGACGCATTTAGATAAACAGCTCTCTGGTTCAGCGAAAGCGACGGGCGATAAGATGCTAACTTTGGTGAGTAGCCCTAATAAAGTTGGAGCGATCGCCAAAAGCAGTGCGGTAACAGCAACAAACCAAGAGATGATTGCTTCGGCTTATCAGTTACTTGCGCGTAAAGATCCTAAAGAAGCCGTTGCACAATACAACCAAGTGGTGTCAGGACAGAAATATTCGGCGGCAAAAAAACAAGAACTAGCCGATTATGTCGCTTCACGTTTGATGTCGACACAAGATCCACAATTGGCTTCTTGGCGCGATAGCAAACTTAAGAGCAGCGACAATGAGTCTGTTTTAGCTCGTCGTATTCAAAGTTCAATTAGAGAGGCAAATTGGTCTGATGCTCGCAGTTGGATCAATCGGTTACCGACAGAAGCCAAACAGAGCACACGCTGGACCTTCTGGCATGCTTATGTGCTAGCAAAAGCGGGTAAAACCAAAGAAGCCAATAAGATTTACCAATCCCTACTTGGTCAACGTGATTTTTACAGTGCAGCAGCTGCGACAATCTTAAAACAGCCGATCACTTATCCTAAGAAAACCGCTGCGCCAAACGATGCTTTATTAAAACCGTATCACAAGACATTAGTGCGTATTCGTGAGCTGGTGGCACGAGATAAAGTGGTTGCTGCCAATAGCGAATGGGCGTTTTTATTACGTCGAGTTGATGAGCCAACCAAGAAAGCTTTGGCAGTATATGCTGAGCAGCACAAAATGCATCACTTAGCGGTTCAAGCTACGATTTCAGCCAAAATGTGGGATCACATTAGTTTGCGTTTCCCTGTTGCTCATAAGTGGTGGTATCAGTTCTTTGGTGAAAAACGCGATATTCCAATGACGACCCTGATGGCTCTATCTCGTCAAGAAAGTGCGTTTAATACTCATGCACAATCGTATGTAGGCGCCCGTGGTTTAATGCAGCTAATGCCTGCAACAGCAAAAGAAACGGCGCAAAAATTGGGACGCAGTTATAGCGGCGTGAATTCATTGTATGACCCGGGTACTAACATTCGTTTGGGCAGTGGATACTTGAAGATGGCGCTGGATCGTTTTGATAATAATCGTATCTATGCTTTCGCTGGTTATAACGCAGGTCCAGGACGGGTGAATCAATGGCGTAAAGTCACTGATGGTAAGCTCGATGCCTTTGCCTTTATTGAGCAGATCCCATTTAATGAAACCCGTAATTATGTCCAAAATATCTTAATGTTTGATATTTTCTACGGTGATCAATTGGGGCAGAAAACCTCACTATTGCGTCCTAATGAGTTGAAAGCGCGTTACTAATCGCATTTTACAACGTCATTAACGGTATAAGCCTTAATCGAGCAGTTCATTATTATGCTTGGTTAAGGTTTTGTTTCTTGGTAGATAGACGAGTTACAGGTAAACTTCCGATATCGAAACACGCTAATTGAGGTTCCCATGTCAACAACACCAGAAACGCCAGATTTTACCCAGTGGCAACAGGTTATTGATTTACTTCGCCAAGCAGCAACAGAACAAAAAGAAGATGCACTGTTGCAATTGCTACTGACTCCTGATGAGCGCGATGCATTATTAGCGCGAGTAAATATCGTTCATGAGTTACTTAATGGTCAGCGTAGTCAGCGTAAAATCAGCGAGCTATTAGGTGTTGGAGTAGCAACCATTACTCGTGGTTCTAATGAACTAAAACACCAAGATGAAGCAACTAAAGCTTGGATTGGTGAACAGCTTAAACAAATGGTTGATAAGCAGTAAAAAATCAGTGAAAAAAGGTGTTTAGGTTAAGAGGAAAAAGTCGGCAGAGAGCTTGATAATAGAATTTATTGATACAAGCTATTGCCGAAACCTCGAAACCTCGAAACCTCGAAACCTCGAAACCTCGAAACCGCTTAAAACCATTCTTCATTCACAAATGGAATTAACGCCAAAATTAGCGCCTGATGATAGACTGAACTGCGGGTTAGCAAATGATTGGTTAACATTCCGATTGCTCCCCCTTTTTGCTTCACATTGTGGGCTTGAAACATCTCATCCATAACATCACCCAGTTCGCGCCCTTGAGCCAATTGCGTTAATGCAGCAGGAGGAAGAGGCAGAGAGGCTGAACGTGCTTTACCGATTTTGCCCCAATGCTCAATGACCATCCATGCAAACGTTAGATCGCCATCTAGTCCCGCTTCTAAACCAACCACATAATCTGCATCTAGTTCTTGTGCTCGTGCATTACGAACACGATTTTGAGCCCCCATTAAGGTTTCTTCTGCTGTCATAGGTTGATCGCGTACTTCACTCTCTACAGATACACCAATAAATTCAAATGGTTGTTCTGGAAAAACGGCAGAGAAAGCACTTGAGACCGCCGATATTTTTGCGGGATTGGTGGAGGCAACAATAACCTTTTGCATACAGAGTCCTTGACGATTGAGCTTGTGATATCAGAAGAGGATTACTATAGCGATTTTATCATGAGAAATTAAGATATATATCCATTAATTTAGAAAACTATTCATTAAATGATTGTGATTTTGATATTTAATAAATCTAATTTTCTGGGTAATAAAATAATTTTAAATTGGTCTTATCTTAATTATTGAAATAATGTAATTGAATGTAATTAATTATATTACTTCAATATCAATATTGCCTTTAGTTTTCGACAATAAAATACATGTAGTTTAAATGCTATGTATTAGCTTGCAATTAAATGCATCCTTAGACAATAACGCTGGATTTTGGGTTTTTATTAGGTGTTATATGCTAAGTTGATAATTTTTAATTGAATCAATAAGAATCCTTGTTTTTACAATTAAGGAGATAATGACATTTAATAATAGCGCAAAACAGAAGTTCCAAATTTTAATAATCATATTAATGTTATGGAGTTTATTATGAATAAAGTAAATTCAGCCATTTGTTTATCTGTATTATTAATGTCATCAGCATCTATGGCTAATGTTGTTACAGGTAATAATTCAGAATCCAGTTTTGTCTGTGTAAATCTACCTTTTGGAGTTGGTTATGCAGCTAAAATTTATGCAACAGCACCTAATTTTCAGTCTCCAATGACAGAAAAGTTCAATTTAGGTGAGACTCGATGTATTAACGTTGATGATGTTGCAGATGGTGATCCTGTTACCGTTCATGTTGCTCCTATTTTGGCGAGTTCAGGGGCAGAAATAGTGTGTACGCCAAACTTTGTTAAACAATCTGGCACATCAAAAAACTATCAGTCCAGCGGTCCATTATGGGCCCCATGGTGTGAAGAAGTGAAATAATAACCATAAGGGGTTTAGAACTTTAAGCCCCTATTTTGTTGTACTTTGTAATGAGTCAATGAGGATAATCAAATGGATAACTTCACTAATGAACGGCGGTTAGCCTTAAAAAAATTGTCGGCGTTGATTGCATTAGCTTTATTTTCAAGTAACAGTAGAGCGAATGTTATATTACATGGCGATAATTTTGATTCAACAGGAGTGTCAGTAAAAGCTGCTTTTCCAGATTTTTCAACGGACGATATTATTGAGGACTTCAAGCTATCCCTAGCTTTTGCGCTGCATTATGTCCCCTATATTGGTGATATCTTATCATTTCTTGTTCATTTATTATGGCCGTCTTCTCAGAAAGATATTTGGGAGGAAATAAGAGAAAAAGTAGAGAAATTAATAGATCAAAAGCTGTCTGAAGATACTTATGAAAGATTAAAACAAGTATTAGAAGGTCTAGAAGGTGTTTTAAAGCAGTATCTTAAAACTATTCAAGCTGGAGCTTCTGATGACGAAATTAAAATACACTTTTTAGCAGCTAATTTGTTCTTTATTAATCAAAGACCTTGGTTTCAACAAAAGAACCATGAATATGTGTTGTATCCTCTTTTTAGTATCTTTTCTAGTTTGCATTTAACACTATTACGAGATGGTTTGATTAATGGTAAACATCTATTTTCAAACAATGAATATGAATTGCTCAAGAAAGATATGAAGGAGTATACGAAAAGTTATTCTGATTATTTATTGAAAACCGTTGATGCCGAGAGATATAAACTCAAAGAGCATAGTCCACCAGTAGGCCAACATAAGACTGAGTACTATAACTACTTTGCAGATTTTAATGCTGTTACGATTAAATATTGTGACGATTATATTGAGATGTTTCGACAGATGGATGTCGATCTCAATCCTCAAGCTTTTGAGTTTGATCGAACACAATTTAAAGATATTTTTTCTAAAGCTTATGGAACTGCTGATGATTGGGATGGCACATGCCGAGGTTTTGCTCGGGGTGGAATGGGAGTTCAGTCCATTTATACTCAACCAGCTGAGTCATTCAACTCGATCTTTCTTGATTTTTTCGATGGTCGTCCTGTTAATTTAAATGTTGCGTATCCTGACGGTAAAGGTCCTTATAATCTTGATAAGCACCGAGTCAATTCAACTCAAGTGATTGCTGATTATCATCGTGGCGTTGAAACACGAACGGTAGCCATTGAAGCTATTGATGGGGAAATCTTTCCTATATCTTCTGTTATTTTGAAAAGTGGCAGTATTCCATCTTATCTGACATTACTTGATACCAATGGTAAATCTTATAACTTATGGAACAGTTATGAAGCTTTCCAACAAGAAGAAGTAAAGGTTAGTTTTGCTCCTCGTCGACTTTCAACGATTACAGCTTGGAGTCACAGTCGTTATTATCATTATGCCTTAGGATGTATGATTTTAGGTTTTTCTTGGGTTCCACCAAAAAATAAGACCCCCGCTTTGTTACGACAACATTATAAATCAATGTTAACAGAGCCAGATTTAGATGAGCTAAGTCGTATTCATCACATCGATGCTCTTGATTACATAAAGCCTAAAGATGAAAGTCAACGAGATCAGTATTGGTCTGAATTAAATGATATTGCAGATAAAAATCAGGTCGAACAAGAACGAAATGGAGGGGCTATAGGCGGTGCTGCGCTAACTGGCTTAATCGGATCTGTGTTGTTGAAGCGGTTTATAAAGTAACTCTACTCATAATACAAAAACAGGCCATACATTGCTGCATGGCCTGCTTTCTGAACTGTGAGCGAATCGTTAAAGAATCGATGCTACCATTAACGGTCGTAAGCCCAGTCAGATTGAATGATGTAGCCGTGAACTTCGAATTCACCATTATTCACAAACAGGTTAGGGAAGTCTGGTTGTGATGTTGAGAATACCACGCCATCAGCTAGCTGAGTCATATGGTAGAAATCTGGCTCACTACCACGAACTGATGCAAATACTGGCTGCTTTGGACGGTATTGTGCTGTTTTAGTTGCCAGAGCATAGCTACCAACAGGTGCGCACTGAGCAATGTTTTCGTTATCAACAAGAAGGCCTAGGCACTCTTCACGGTCAAGATGTTGAGGAATTGCACGTTTGCTAACTACATCAACTGTGTCACCGCTTGCGTAAGATGTAAAATCTTTACGGTGAATAACAGGAATATAAGTACAAGTAGAACCTGTTGCTGATTCGTTAGTAATGGTTGTTGTTGCCTGAGTACCCGTATCTACTTGGCCTGTTAGGATATAGCCGATAGAGGTGTTTAGAGTCGTTGCAATAGTCTCTAATTCACGAACTTCAATACCATACTTACCTGATAGTTTACGGCTCATTGTACCTTGCTGTAGACCCAACGCTTCGCCTAGTTGCTTCTGGCTGATACCTTGGATTTTTGCTAGACGTTTAATTCGCTCTAAATATTCCATAAAAATGCTTCTCGCTCACAATTTAAATTCTAATAATGGTGCATTCGCACAAGTCATAATTCATTGTAGCTATTTCCAAACCAAAGCCATTAACTAGGTATAAAAAGTGCGATTGATTTCGTTAAAGGAATATACCTAAAAAGCAATATGGGTAAAAAAAGGAACAAAATTTAAGAATCGAAATAAGCTATAGCAATTTTTCAGCGTACACGTGTTCTCTAAACATAAATGGTAAACATATTAGAATGTGCCACATCAAGCGTCAAACAAATGACATTTTTGGTGTTTTATGCTGATTATCTAATTATCCTAGAGCTATCTGTTGGTTAAATTGATGTTGCATATTGGTTGTAATGTTTGTTTTTGATTTATCTAATAGAATTATAATTAGTTCAATATTTAAGCGGAAATGGTTGTATTTGTATTATTTGCGTGGTGAATGTAGTTTATAGGCTTGATTGGGATATTCATATTAGAAGTAAAAAGTGCTAATAAAGGGCAAAAATATGCGTATTGAGCATTCCTGTTAAAGTTAGAGTTTTATTTGGTTTTTTATGCTGTATATCTGCTATTTTACTAGTTCAAATAATAAGAATTAGCGATAAAAGAAGGACAAAGGAAAGTTATGTTTACCAAACTCAAAGCATCATTAGGTATTGGTGGCGCTAAAGTCGATACCATTGTTGATAATTCGGTCCTCTATCAAGGAGAAACATTGCGTGGCACCATTCATATTCACGGTGGTGAGGTAACTCAGCAAGTGGATGCCATTCATTTGAAGTTAAATACCGAAGTTCAAGTTGAAACAGAACAAAATTCGCACTACGAAGTATTAACTTTAGGCTCACTACAACTGACTGATAGTTTTGAAATTGAAGCTCATCAGCAGTTAGAAATTCCTTTTACCTTAGCCCTTCATGATGAAACGCCAATAACGGTACTGAATGCTAGTCATAATCAGAGTCATGTTTGGATTGAAACAACTCTTGATTTGAACTTTGCTATTGACCCTCAAGATCGCGACTATCTGGAAATTAAACCTCTACCTGTGGTTGAGAAGATTCTTCAAACTATCGAAAATCGCGGTTATACCTTAGCAAAAGCAGATGTAGAAAAAGGCCAACTGCGTGGTAATGGCTTTTTATCTCAATCGGGTTGTTACCAAGAAATTGAGTTTCGCAATGACAGCATGTTTTCAGATAAAGAACTGGAATTATCGTTTGTATTAGAGGGCAGTTTAGTGCATTGCTTGGTTGAAGTTGACGCAGGCCGTGGCGATCACTATTTCTCATTTTCACTGCCACTTATGGCGACCGATAATGAAATTGAAGGTGTGCTAGCTGGCGTGGTTTAGGGCTAGTAACATTTATTGAAGTTGAGCCCAGTGTTTGATTCACTGGACTCAAGTAAAATAAGTTCTATATATATGATATATAAAGAACTTATTTTACCTCTATTAGATCTATTCCTTGATAAATATTTGTATATGATCAAGAAATTCTTCTTTATTTATAACTAGCTTATCATTATCAGAAATAGACCATATGCCCAATGTATGATCTACATTTAGTGTTACTACAATATCTGCTGATTCTTTTAATGCTCGCTGGTGCTGTTTTTTGAGTTTACTACCAGAAAAATCACTATAAACCTCGAGTTGAGGGAATGTATCGCGTAAATTTTTTGCTAGGATTAACGCTTTATTGGTATCTAATTTATCTTCACAGGTGAAAATGATTTTTTTTGAGCTGTCGTGAGGTGGGGTAATATTAACTGCCTCAAGTAATAAGATGAGACGCTCTATACCGATAGCAAAGCCAGACGCTGGTAATGACTGACCACTAAATAAAGCAACAAGACCATCATAACGACCTCCACCACACACCGTACTTTGGGATCCTAATTGATCTGTTGTCCATTCAAAGACAGTTCTAGTGTAATAGTCTAAGCCTCTTACCAATCGAGGATTGATCGTGTACTTTATGTCGACCTGATCAAGATTACTACAAACAGTTTTAAAGTGATCTAAAGATTCTTCTGTTAAATAATCTAAGAGTTTAGGTGCATTTTCTAGCATAGTTTGCATCTGTGGGTTTTTACTATCAAGAATGCGAAGAGGATTCTTTTCTAGCCTAATAAGGCTATCTTCATCTAATAAATCTTGATGTTTCTTAAAGTAATTAATAAGTGCTTTTCTATGCTCTAAACGTTCTTCTATAGTACCTAAGGAATTGATTTCTAAGTTAATATGCTTGGTTAATCCTAATGCTGAAAATATCTCATTAGATAAATAAATTAACTCGCTATCAATATCTGCATTCGACATACCAAATGTCTCTACACCGAATTGATTAAATTGTCTTAAGCGACCTTTTTGTGGACGCTCATAACGAAACATAGGACCTTGATACCACAGACGTTGGGTATTGTTATAACAAAGGTTATTTTCTATAACAGAACGGACACAACCACTGGTACCTTCTGGTCTTAATGTTATATGCTCGTTAGACTTATCAATAAAATCATACATTTCTTTAGAAACGATATCAGTCGCTTCACCAACAGCTCGTTGAAATAATTCGATAGGTTCTAAGATAGGTAGACGAATTTCCTTATATCCATAATTTTTAGTTGCTTTACGAAGAACCTTTTCTACCCATTGCCAAATAGGTGTTTCTGTTGGAAGGATATCTTTCATTCCTCGAATCGATTTTATGTCCATTTATATGTTCCTTATAGTGAAAAAGGCCATACCTCATAGATAGGTATAGCCTTGTTATTATTAGAAGTGATTAAGCAATTTTTCTGGTCTCATCAGCAATAACATCATTAATTAAATCATCGATGCTTTCATGTGTAAGATGGTGAGCAGATACCACCATATGAGCAAGACCATTTGATGTCGCGAGGCAATGTTTTTTCCAAACATCTTCTGATGGGCAAGGAAATACTACAGTGATTGAATTTTTATTACGCCATGCGTCAATACCTGCTTTTTGGAACTGTTGAACAGCATATTCAGCGAGTTCTAAACAACGGTTAATACGTTGTTGCCACTCATCAAAACTGTGACTCTTCACTGCTTCCCACATCATTAATGGAGTATGGCCATTACGAGAGCCTGTAATGGTTTTATCGTGAGCTGCAATGTAGTCAATTTCTACTGTGATCTGGTCAACATTTTCTTTCTTAGCAATAACAATACCGCATGGGATTGGAGAGCCAATCATTTTATGACCTGATACGCCAATAGAGTCGATACCATCAGCAAAGTTAAAGCCTTGTGGTTCATCGACAAATGGCAGAATCATACCACTTAGAGCGGCATCGGCATGGATATAATAATCTTCACGTGCAATGCCTAGTTTTGCAATGCGATCTTGAATTTCGAAAATATTATCGATAGCTCCCTTAACTGTTGTACCAATATTTGCAAATATAATTGGATGTTTTTCTCCATCCTGTTCGATCTTTTTAATTAGATCATCATAATTTACTTCACCATTAGGAAGCGACTCGACAACCTGGCTCTTGATACGAAGAAGCTTAACAATTTTAGCAACAGAGTAATGCGTATCTTTTGAATAATATAAGGTACTATCTGGGAAAAGCTCACGAGCTAAATAACAACCAAACATATTACCTTCTGTGCCACCATTAGTTACATAACCCCAGCACTTATCAAATGGAATTTTGAAAGTATGTGCAAAATACTCAATAACTTCTTTTTCAAAATCAAAAGAGTTTAGTAAGTAGTTACAGTACTCGCTCCAGTCACCACAGTTATTAATAGAAAAACGAAGAAAACGTTCTAGATTTGTATAATTAAAATCAGCCGATTCAGGATAACCTATATTAAAGTATTGGTTTTTAACACAGTGCGCCCAAAATACATCTAGTTTATTTTGATTTTCGATAGATAGAGTCATTTTAATATAGTCTCATGTTGATAATTTAAATTTAATTGTTTGTGGTATGATTAATTATGCTTTTGCATCAATTACAGATTTACCACTGTGTGCTTTTTTTGCAGCTACAAAAGAATATAAAGGTATTGTACATATAAGCATTACAACCCCCCAGAATATAGAATCACTACCAGAACCAAGAAGTGCAAAGATTGAATAAATCATACCAATGGCAGTTAAAATAGCATAGGTATAGAACTTACGACCTTTATCCATTTTTTTTGCAGCCATAATTATTGGTAAAGCAATAATTGCATACATATAAGGAAGTAATGATGCAAATACCGACATTAGAATAATAATTTGGAATTGGTCTGCTAAATTAGGTGATGCGGTCATTAATAATACGATGCTCATTAATACTCCTGTGAATATTAAACTTTTCATCGGAACATTATTTTTATTTACTTCTCCAAAGAATTTAGGGAATAAACCTGACTTAGCACCTGCTTTAGGGGCTTCTGATTGAAGGATTAACCAACCAGATATTGAGCCAAAGCAAGCAATAATACTAAGAGCCGAGGCAATGTTACCTGCTGTTGGGCCAAACATATATTTTGCAGCATCAGCAAATGGTGCTGGTGAATGGATTAGAACATCGTGAGGTACAATTCCCATAATTACAGCACAACTACCTACATAGCAAACCGATGTGATCAATAAGCCATAAACTGTTGCTTTAGGTACTGTTTTCTCTGGATCTTTTACTTGACCTGATGCAACTACCGCTGATTCAACGCCTAAGAAACCCCACAATGCAATTGACGCAGCAGAAATAATAGCATGCATATTACTTTGCCCTGTTCCGTTATAAACGGCATTATAAGTTTGTGGGTTAAACCAACCCCAACCAATTAAACCAACACCTAAAATAACGATAAGTCCACAAATTGCTGTAAATGATTGAGCTTTAGTTGCTACGTTCGCACCAAAACTTGCGAGAATAACGAATGCCCATAAAATACAAATTGCGGTAATACTGCCATATGTAGGATCTTTTAATATTGGGAAGAAGAAACTTAAGTAACCGACACCTGCAACTAATAAAGCAACATTACCAATCCATGCGCTAATCCAATAACATATAGTACTTTGAAAACCAATAAATGGACCAAAAGCATCATTGGCATAAGCGACAATTCCGCCATCCTTAGGGTTAATTAAACTCGTTTTTGCAAATACTAAAGCTAATGCTAATACACCAACAATAGTAAAAATCCATCCATAAATAGATATTGTACCAATACCAGCTAAATTAGTTGGTAACATAAAAACACCAGAACCCATCATATTTGATGCAGTAACTAATGTTAAAGCAAGTACTCCTATCTTATGAGCTTGCGATATACTCATATCAGACATAGTGATCACCTAAGTTAATTAAAATTAAGTAAAATAAAATTGAAGATACAACTATCCAATCATAAATATGAAATTTATGGTCTAATTGTATTAGATTTTAGATAAGCGCAAATAGACTTAGAGTAAGCCACGCTTAAGTAGGTTAGAATAATAGATTTGAGATGCAGTAAGAGTAATCACTATCATCCCCGAAGGATATAATGATTATATTTAATCGATATTTAAACAAACTGTTTAAACCTGAAGTAGAACACATTTAAACTAACTCCGATAATAAGAATGTGTTGTTTCTTTTGATATATATTAATTGTCATACAAATGATAAAGATTGATCTCGATCACGATTTTGGTTAAAGCATATATTTATCCTTATATATGCTTTAATTATTCACTTTTTTTAAAAAATCAACTTAGATATGCAGTTTAAATGATGGGGAAATAGACTATTTATAAAAATAACATTAACTGTGAATATTATTTTTATCACTTTTTCACCCGCAACACATATTCAGCTAAACGTAAATCTACTAACTCTTTTACTGCCTGATGCAACATTTCACGATCTGATGCGTTAACAACAAAGTTTGCTTTAAATCGACCATCTTCAAGAGAGAACCAACGCTGACCATCTTGATTAGCCGTGGTGTAGGCTCGGATAGGATTTCTTAACCAGTATTTGTGCCACTTTTCATCATTAGGTTGGCAATGTTGCTCGGCTTTCGCTACATCGCGCTGTTTTAGCTCTGGGTAACGATTTAGCACCAATAAACTTTGTGAGGCTAATTGTTCAGTTGTTGGTGCAGTCGTAAAGCCATCAAGAGTTAAAAAGGCTTCAAGCAAAATCGCTTTAAAACATTTGGTCATGGCTGTTTGCGCGATACCTCGATGGAGAAAATCTCCAAACTCTTGTACTAATTGCTTTAGTTGTTCATTGTTTTCTTGTGCCGCAACTAAGGCAAACCAACTCCCATATTGTTGGCGAACTTTATCTAAACGATAACCTTTTTGTAGAAACTCAGTGGCTGTTGGACGATGACCAAGTACAGTTTTGAGCTCTTGATATTCTTCTTCGCTATTGATGCGATAGCGCTTTGCCATCTCTTGCCAAAAAGTCACTAATTGAAGGTCATAATTGATAAAGCATCCTTCAGTGAGTTGCGTGCCGTGGTTTATCTTTTTGACTAAATCACGGATATTCGAGACATCAAGTAGGGCTGTTGGTTTGATTAAGAAAGATTGATGGTTACCGATAAAATCCAAAACCACTAACTTTTGCTTATTTGTTGTTGGAGACTGCCGCAATCCACGACCGAGTTGCTGTAAAAATAGGATTTTTGACTCAGTTGGTCTGATCATCAAGATGGTATCGATCGCAGGAATATCTGTGCCTTCATTAAAGAGATCTACCGAGAAAATAATATCAATCTCGCCATGTTCTAGTTGTTTTAGCGCTTCATTACGACGAACCTCAGAATAGCTGTACACTGCAATGGCTTTAATTCCAGCTAGGGTAAAGAAGTTTGCCATATAATCAGCGTGTTTTTTTGAGATACAAAAAGCGAGAGTCCGAGTTTGCTTCTTTTCCTGCCAATGTTTAAGAATGTGCTGAGCTCTAAGCTGAGTTGCAAAAGCGTTATCTAAAACTTTGGGATCAAATTTACCATTGCGCCAAGGAATTTCTTGATAGTTTACGAATTGATCATAAATACCAAAATAGTCAAATGGCACCAAAATACGCTCATCAATGCCGTGAACCAAGTTACGCTCAAACACCAGATTATTATCACAAAGTGACAGAATATTAGCTTGATCCGAGCGCTCTGGTGTAGCTGTTAAACCCAATAAAAACTGAGGGGTGAAGTAGTTGAGTAAGGCCTGATAGGTTGGAGCACTTGCATGATGGAATTCATCCACCACAATATAATCGAAATGATCTGGTGCAAATCGTTTGAGATGTTCTTCTTGACCCAATGTTTGAATGGAGGCAAATAAATAATCAGCATCCAGATCTTTATTTTGGCCGTGATAATGTCCCGTACTTGCCTGCTCATTTAGTAAAATAAAAGTACGTTCAGCTTGCGTTAAAATCTCTTCTCGGTGGGCAACAAATAAAATGCGTTGTGCTTGCAGTTGTTTTGCATCAAAGGCCGATAGCCAAGTTTTCCCCATTCCTGTAGCAAGAACAACAAGTCCTCTTTGATATCCTGCTTCTCGTGTTTTATTTAACGCGACTAAAGCTTCGTTTTGAATGCTATTAGGATGAAACGGTTCATCGCTTATATCAAAACTTCCCGTGATTAATTTTATGATCTCAGGACTTTGTTGTTGATAGCGTTCGATATAAGCATCGATCCAGGAGTGCGTTAACCAATGGGTTGCAGGATGCTTAAATAAGCGCTGAAATTGCTGGCGAATATAATAAAACTCGGTTGCAGCTTCAGAGTCATCAGGATGTTCATAGTCGTAGCGTAATGCCCATTCATAGCTGCTGCATAATGCTCCTCGGCTCATATTATTTGAACCAACCCAAGCACAACCTTGCTCAATGCAGTTTTCTTTTGTTTTAACGCAGATATACGATTTTAAGTGAAAACTGACGTTATGATCGCATTGAAAAACTCGAACTCTTGCTCCTCGTTCAACCAGTAACATTAACTGTCGTAGGGCTACTGGCTGAGTAACTGATAGATAGTCAGAGGTCAAAATTTCAATGGTTGCGCCACTGTCTAAGGCATCAAGCAGGGGATTAAATAGACATTCAATGCCAGACTTCATAATAAAAGAGACGGAGATCTCAATGATAGAAGCGTGATTGATTGCATGGATTAATTTCGGTAGTAGGGGATCTTCTGCCGAACCTGAACTTAGTTTATGACCGTAATATAAAGAGTTAGTCATCTTACTTCACCAAAATAACATTGAGCCACTTTTCGTCTTCTCGCCCTGGACGCAAATCGCCTGTAATCCATGTTTCTTGAATTTGTAGTGGAGAGCCAACTAAAAAGCTTTGTAGTCGTTGTTCTGTACTATTGGTAAAGAAACGGCCATTACGTTCAACATCATCATTGCCATATTTAAATGAGCAGTAAAAAGCCCCGCCAGTAACTAGCATGTTAGACAGTTTATTAAAGACACTAGCAAGCTCATGAGAGGGAACATGCAACAGAGAAGCACAAGCCCAAATCCCATCAAATTGAGTCTGGCTGGTGAAGTTTTGAAACGTAGTGATTTCAACCGATTGACCAATTAACTGCTCGGCTCGTTTGCCTAACTCTTCACTGGCATCAATCGCGGTAACTTGATAACCCATATCAAGAAAAGATTTGCTGTCGCGGCCAGAACCACAGCCAGCATCAAGCACATGTGCATGAGGAGATAAATAAGGAATAAATCGTTCTAAAAGCGGGCTGACATCGACATTAACGGTAGATTGGTAGAAATCATCTGCATGAGTGTTGTAGAAATCAATCGACATAGAACATCCTAATAGGCACCAATTAGTTATAGGCTAATAATACATATAATCTTTTCATAAATGCAGACTGCATTATAAATAGGCTATCAAATAACAAATTTGTGTTTTATATCATATTTATACTGACTCTTATACGGTACTTTCTGCTAGTTAATATTGATCGTGTAATTGAGTACGAGTATGGCTATTTTGATCCCTGCATTATCCACATGCCTAAAAAAGATGACATCGGGAGAGAGACGCTTTGCTCGTCGGCTTGAAACGCATTTAGAAGATGATTATTTGTGCTGGTTTGATATACCAGTAGGAAAAAAGCGTCGTTATCCAGATTTTATTATATTGCACCCTGATCGCGGTCTACTTTTCCTTGAAGTTAAGGACTGGAAGTTATCATCAATTTCTGATCTTACTAGTACTCAAGTTACATTACATACAGATAAGGGATTAGAGCGAAAAGCGAATCCTTTAGAGCAGGTTAGACAATGTACCTACACGGTATTAAACAAACTAAAATCTGATCTACAATTAATTAATCATGAAGGAAAATATAAAGGTTCATTAGTATTACCCTATGGTTATGGCGTGGTATTAACAAATATTACTCGCAAACAATTAAATGATGCCATTCCTCTTGATGCGCAAGATACTGTCTTACCGCCACATTTGGTTATTTGTAAAGATGAGATGACTGATAGTGTTGATATAGAAGTATTCCAAAGTCAATTATGGGGAATGTTTAACTATACATTTCCTAATCAGTTAACGTTTCCTCAAATAGATCGAATTAGATGGCATCTTTATCCTGAAATACGTATTCAGTCCCCAGATCAAGCATCGTTATTCGAGGAAGAGGATTTTGAATTTAAGCATGAGGATTTTTCAGGAAATATGCCGGATATCATCAAAATTATGGATATCCAGCAAGAACAGTTGGCTAGAAGCTTAGGTGAAGGACACCGAGTTATTCATGGCGTCGCAGGATCAGGTAAAACACTTATTTTAGGCTATCGTTGTCTTCACTTGGCAGCCTTACTGCACAAGCCAATCTTAGTATTGTGTTTCAATATTACATTGGCATCCAAATTACGTAGTTTTATACGAGATAAAGAAATAGAGCATAAGGTACAGGTTTACCATTTCCATGATTGGTGTGGTCAACAATTACGTACTTATCACATCAAGTTAGTTGATGGAGATAATGCAGTTTGGGAAAGGCAAGTTGATAGTGTTATTGCTGGGGTTGATAAGGGGGATATACCTAGAGCTCAGTATGGTGCCGTTTTGATTGATGAAGGGCATGATTTTGAAGCTGATTGGCTAAAGTTGATTACTCAAATGGTTGATCCTGACACTAACTCATTATTGTTGTTATATGACGATGCACAGTCTATTTATAAACATAAAAATGGGCTTAATTTTTCATTGTCTAGTGTTGGTATTCAAGCTCAAGGCCGTACAACGATCTTAAAATTAAACTATCGTAATACTCAAGAAATACTGCAATTCTCATATCAATTTGCTCAAACGTATTTTGAACAAGCTGATCATGATGATATACCCGTGATTAAACCCGAAGCGGCAGGAATATCGGGGGATAATCCAATTGTGCGCCAATTTCCAGATGCTGAATCAGAAGTTTGTTTTTTAGTTAGATGCATTAAAAAATGGCAACTAGATGGCAGATTATTACAAAATATAGCTATTTTATATCCAAGTAGTTATATGGGTAAAAAAGCATTAGATGCATTAAAAAAAGCTGGAATAGATTGTATTTGGCTTGCTAAATCAGACTATAAGAAAAAGTACGATCCTAAAAAGAATCAGTTAGCTATTTTACCTATTCACAGTAGCAAAGGCCTTGAATTTGATACGGTTGTGATCATAGATAGTAGTCACCAGTACCAGAATGATGACGATGTATCCTCAATTGTTCGTTTATTATATGTTGGGTTCACCCGAGCAATGAAACATTTGCTTGTGACTTACCATGAAGAAAATGAATTAAGTGAAAGTTTTGAGAAAATAGCGAAGAAGAAAGCTATAGGATAGGAATTACTCCTCCTCCCTCATACTAAGCAGAGCCTATAAGTGCTTACTGAGGATAAACCAAGCTTAATGATGTCTAAGCTAACTTTGTCGTTATCATGATCTCTTTTCGATGCAAAATAGGTGGGTTTTCTGATTTACAGTAATCGGTACGTTTGTGGGTTAGTTTAACAAGATCAACGATGACACTTTGCTTAAGTGGCGGATAAGATTCGCTATAGAAGGTAGGATAACTAAGAAAAGATAACCGGAACTCTTTTTTGTATAACTTAACCAGATCCCATTGCTCATCTTCAAGTTTAATGGCTTTTGCGACAGCCGGTATAAATTGCTTCAGATTATCGGGTAAGGAAGAAAAAGCATCTTTATGTAAGTAGATAGCATCCGGCAGGTTTTTACCTACTTTGATTTTGGCAACTGAGCTTTTAAATAGGTCTTGGTTCATCGGTCACCCTAACTCTTCGTTTTTATTTATTATATGAGCTTGAAGAGAGACCCAAAAGAGAAAGAACTAAAATAACGAGTACGTAGTACCCATCTGTGTACCAAAAATCTTTTATTGAATTAAGCTAGTGTCATAAGGGTATAGCGAAGAGGTGGGAAATATTACTTTTGGCTATGATGTGTATCTTGGAATTCTAGATTATCAATCGATAAATACAAAAGGCCGCAAGTCCTATTGAACTTGCGGCCTTCCCAAACGTTTGGTGGGCTGGCGTAAGTTGAATAGTTGTCTCATTTATTTTAAATTCAATAATTTAAAACGATTGTTTGAATTTGTTATTACATTAATTTCCTACTGAAAAAGGAACTGAACCCGCGTCCGCTTATGTTGATTTTCCTGATGATTCTGGTTTGATATAGCTAAATCTTCTTAACTATTTTCTGAGTATTCTCAAAAATTGAGCCCACGATATGCTCAGGAAAGCCTTTAGGCAATGTAGCACTTACCTGTAACATCGCCTTCGGTAAGGCATCTTTCATTTCATCAATTATCTCTTGCATCGTGTCTTGATTAAAGTTTACATCTTTAGCTGTATCCAAAAAGTGACGAGGCAGGATTTTACTGATTTCATACTTCTTGCCCTTTGTTGCTTTCAATCCCATCGCCAGCTTAAGCTTTCTGATATTGAGCCCTTTTCCTCCTAATAGTGGGTAGGCTGACAAAATATCGTAGAATGGAGTGAGTCTGTAGCTACCTCCTTTATCAATATAGATAGAAAAGTTTTTAGCATGTCCATCTGTAGCGCCAATGAGCCATTGAAATACTTGGAATCTCATGAAGTTATACCGATCTTCTAGAGCATTACTTGACCCCATTAATAACTCCATGATCTGAGCTATGCCAGGGCCACCTTGAGATTCGTACTTAATGGATGATGGCATACCAAATACTTGGCAGATATCTTCCTGAGGTAAGCGTAGCAAGCTTGCTCTGTCTTTTGTCCAGCGCCTATCAAAGCGTTCTACAGCTAAAGCTTTAATGTTGTCTGTTTGGATTATATTGACGTTGGGAACTGTAACCCCCAGAGCTCTAGCTAGCTCAATACAAAGGTACTCGTTTTCTACGCTATCTTTGAGATCTAGGGTCGCGTTGGCTTGTTGTATTTCGCCGATTGGCAGCTTGATGATGTGAGTGGTGGGGGTGTTTCCTTTCGGTATACACCATTGCTCATCAGCGAATAGGAGAGCCGTTTTCTCTTGAGCTCCTGCCACGGAGATTCTAAAGTCTTCTTCTTCTTCGAGCATTCCGAGCGGAATATCAGACTTGTATGCAGAAAGAACAGTTTCTAGTTTTTTGTTATCAAGGACTTCGTAGCTAAGTGGCTCTTTTTTATAGGGGCGGTCTGGAGGAAGTAAAGCAATCGCACCAACACTGTCTTTTCCTATTTCTTTTAGTAGATCAAATGGTTGTTTGGATGACGCCTTGTACCTTGCAACTATTCTATCTCTGACTTGAGGGCTGTCTGGCAAGAGATTGTCAAAATAGTTTATAACTGCATCGGAAGTGATAGCTGGTAATTGAAGTTTTAAAGACAATGATAGTGGTCGAGTTACCGCATTGGTTAACCAGTTTTTATCATATTGAAAAGTGTGAGCACCATTCTTATGTTTCTCTAGAGTACCAACAAGTTCACCATTCATGTATGCGATTAGCTTTTGCATTACCAACTCTCATCATCATTTTCATTTAACGAAGCTACCTGCGATTTCTCTTGGATACTCAATGTTAGATCCATTGCCTGGACCAGCTTAAAGAAGGTAGAAAGTGTTGTTTTGTTAGGGTTGTTTTCGAAGTTCGAGATTGTAGCTTGCTTGATGCCGACTTTTTTGGCTAGTTCTGACTGTGTCCATCCATTCTTCTGACGTATCAGTAGCATCATATCTGCTAATTGTTTTGGACTATATATCATTTGTTCCAGTTCTCTATAGAATTAAGGTGCACCTTCAAGATATTTAATTATCCCTTAGTGAGGATAGGTAAAAGTATATCCCCACAAGAGGGTAAAGTCTACATTATCCCCACTAAGGGATGAGGAAGTATTTATCCCTTCCTGGGGATATTGAGAGGTCTGCGCAAGAAGCTGAGGAGTAGTGGTATCTAGTGAAATACCAACAGATGTAGATGCTAATGGAAACGATAGATACAAAAAGGCCGCAAGTCCTATTGAACTTGCGGCCTTCCCAAACGTTTGGTGGGCTGGCGTAAGTTGAATTCATGCTATAATTCCTTGTTTTTAAAGTTTTGTTGTTAATTCAAGTTTTCCTTGGAATACCGTTTGGAATACAAAACCTTACGGTTGTTAATGGACTTTAATGGATATATATCTAAAGGATTTTTACAGTTTTCAATTTATGACAATAATCACGATATGGTATTCATCGCATATTAAGATCATACTTATAACTTTATTGGTAAAGTCTGATGATTAAAGTTACCTCTCTTGCATTTTTATCTATGCTATCTGTTCTAATGTTTTCTCAATCAACGATACCTGATTACTGGTCGCTTGCATAATAGCAAGAATATAACGTATACACATTATCGAACAATAATGGGCAAGTATTAACATTTACTTGTGCTCTGCAAGTATAAGAAAAATTGGGGATTAGATTACTAATTACCTTAAAAATAAAAGCCATGTATGGATTTTATTTTACATCTTACTCTGAAATAGAAAATTTCAAATAATTTTAAATATATATCATAACTTGGATAATAAGATAGGATTATATTTATAATGTTACGTTACTTGACTCTAATACCAGTTATTAATAATATAACTGATAGTTTTATTGATAATGTACTAAGACCTAAAGTAAAACCAGTAGAAGGTTCGATTGTTTATTGTGATTTATTATTAGGTTATGCAGAACATTCTGGAATCTATATTGATAATGATCAAATAGTCCATAAGAATCGACATGGGATTATAGAATCAGTTTCATCAAAAGATTTTATTGAAAATACTACTGCAATATCAATATATGTAAGTTCTTATAAGGGAAACGCCTCTGGTTCTGTAGTTTCTGCATGGAGAGCGGAATCTCAAATTGGTATTCATGACGAATATTCATTTTATCGCTATAATTGTCATCAATTTTGTAGTTATTGTATATCTGGGGATTTAGATAATTATGATATCTCTTTGATGCAATTGAAGACTAATAGCAAAAATAATATTGATATTGATGATTGGTTAGTATGGGATAGATGATGACAAAAGAACTGATGATATATCATCAGTTCTTATCTTTTTATTTTAAATTATCTTTAAATTGTTTATATTCTTTTTCAATAATTTTTTCAACTAAAAGATTTTTACTTATATTTAATTCTCTAGACATTTCAGATAGCTTGTTATTAATGCTTTCTTTCATGTTGAAACTATAATATTTAAAACCATTTTTAGCATCTCTACATTTTTTCTGAGACCACGCCTTTTTCATTTTGGTTATCAATAATTCTTTTTTATATTTATCATCGCAAGTATCAAAATATAAGACGACATTATCATAATAGTCTTCTTCAGATATTATCTCAAAATCAAATCTATCTTTTTTATTTTTCTTTAGGTATTCAACAGCCCATGTGCACTTATTAATATCTTTATCATTTAAAAAATTAGTTATAATCTTACATTCTGATACTGAGCGCCATGATTCTTTTAGAACATGAATTAAATTAAGTTTTGTTTCTTTGTTGAAGTTTGATGTTATGATATGTTCACATATGGAATTGTATTTTTCTTGATGGTTTATTGAGTTTGTTTTAATTGTATTTTTATAAATGTCATGATCTATTTCATATGATTCATCATCAATAAGGTATGGTAGATCCAGTTCAGTGTTATTTAATAAATATAATTTTCTTCTGTTATTCAATATATAATATATATAATTACATAACCTATGGTTTTTACTATCTATCCATAATAGTTCACTTTTAGTTATTCTTTCATCTTCAATTAATCTCTTTATTCTTATTAAATCACTTTTCAGTTGTTCTGAATTAATTATATCTTCTAGCTTTTCTATTTTTTTATTTAAGGGTAGATATTCATCCGATAAATAATCTAATTCTTCTTTTATATAATCTCGTGTGTGTCTTTTTAAGTATTTTATAGCTATATCAAACTCATATTCATTTATTATATATTTATGCATTTTATATCACTTAGTGAATTTTTAGTGTGTTTATAAGAATCTCACATAGAGATTTAGTGTATTTACAATAGATTTATATAACATTTTAAGTGTTTTTTAAGTTTATGATTTTATTGATTTTGAATTGGATGTTCTGTGATCTATATCGAATTATGGATACATATCACATTACTCTAACTACAGAGTACTTCTTCTATCATAGCTTGTCGATGAGTCTATAGCTGTCAACGATTGTTAGCTATGTTGATCTGTTGGATATAATTAATATTATCTTCATAAGGCTGTTACTCTATTGCTATATCTAATATATTCATTATTAATGTAACCTGTAATAAATAACTTAAATGTATATACCTATGATACTTAAACTTGATAGGTGTAATTAATGAGTTATTTAATAAAGAAACAATGGAATAAAAGAAGTGTTGTTAATGAAGACTTTAATAATAGTTATTTGAATTCTATTGAAAAAGTTATTGATAAATCAATAGATCAATATCCAAGGATACTAGCAATAAGATTTGATTTAAGATTACCTAAGGTTAATTATGTAGACTTTCTTGATAGAGACCTTCATGATGGATTTAATCGCGATAGATTAATACCTCGATTTATTGATTCATTGAAGTCTAAAATAAAATATGATGTAAGAAGAAAGAATAAAAGATGGAAAGGAAACTATAAATGTGATTTACATTATGTTTGGTGCAGAGAGCAAGATAAATCAGATAACGAACATTATCATGTGATGATCATTGTTAACAAAGATGTATATAGAAGTATTGGTGAATATCATCATGATGGAAGTTTAGCATCAATGATTGTATCGGCTTGGGGAAGTTCTTTAAGTTTAGATTATAACCAAGGAAAAAGTCTTGTTTATTTCCCTAATAACTGTGCTTATGTAGTTAACTATCATGATAGTAAATATGAAGAACAGTATGATGATTTGTTTCGTAGAGTGAGCTATTTAGCTAAAACAAGAACAAAAAATATTAATAGGTATTATCGTTCTTTTGGGTGTAGTTGTCGATAACAGTTTAATTTTACTCAGAGCTTAAATCTTGTGTACGAATTAGAGGAAATCGTCATGAGATTAATTAGATTAAAAGAAGTAATGAGTTTAACTGGTTTAGGTCGTTCAAGTATTTACAAGTTTATGGAGGAGTCTCGATTTCCTAAAAGTGTTTCATTAGGAGATAGAGCTGTTGCTTGGATTGAATCAGAGGTAGAAGATTGGATTGTTGAAAAAATAGCAGAAAGAGATAGAAACTAATAAATGGTAGAGGGTATTAATACCCTCTATCTTAATTTGTATTATTTTAATATATTAGCAATTTACTTTTATTTGGTCGTAAGCATCCATATCAACATAAGCTAAGAAGTTACCTTCCCATACTTGATATAATTCATTGACATCTTGCTGGTGAGTTTTAAATGATAGCCAGCCACTGTGAGAAGTGAACCAACAGTTATTAGTTATATCAAAATCCATACTTCTTTCTAACTCAGGGTAATAATTTCCGAAGTAAGCAAATTCAGTAATATATTCAATATTCCATTCTCCCGATGATTGTTGGCTAATAGCTATTTCAATCGGACGGAATCCACCATTTTCAGTATTATAGCTAGTATCTCTAAAATTAAATGTATAACGTTCTGCTGATTGTTGATTAAGTTGCATTGCTTGAGTTAGATAGACGCATAGTGTCTGACTCAGTAATAATTTCAGCTTATTTGAAATAGGTAGTAAGGTTGTTGTAAATGAAATTACAGACATAATGAAGCCTCTTGTAGCGACAAGATATTGGTTGTGGAATAGGTATTAAAACCAGATAAGAATTAGCGTAGAACGGTTAAGCTAATATCATCGAATCGTTGGTATTGAATGTGATGCAGAAAAGCTGCGACCCAAGTGTGGAACAGATCATTAATGGTTGGATGAAGAAGGTTACAACGGCCACCAGCATCAGGTTGATAGCACCAGTGGTTGATTAAGTGAAAATATAATTCAACATCGACAGATTTATGATGTGTGTTGGTAAATGAAAAACTGGCAATAAACATCACTAGCCATTGATCACCATTTTTCTTGAGTTGTATTTCTATTGGGTGGATACCTTGTTTGGTTTGATAATAATCTAACGCCCTATAATTTATTACTAAACGCGTTGCTTGAACGGGGATCGTATAACAGCTCAATAGCTTTTCAAGGTGATGATGTAGGGCGAGTGGTAATTGTAATTCACCATAGTGTTGTTCAATCATAAATACCCCCGCTCAGCAAAAGAGATACACGTATCTCCCACCACAAAATGATCCAATACGCGAATATCAATCAGTGCTAAGGCATCTTTGAGCTTTTGCGTGATGTGTTTATCGGCATTAGACGGCTCAGCTATTCCAGATGGATGGTTATGAGCAAAGATCACCGCAGCAGCATTGCAGTTAAATGCCTCTTTTACTACCTCTCTCGGATAAACACTTGCTGCATCAATGGTGCCAAAAAACAACTCTTTGTACTCAATAAGCCGATGTTGATTATCTAGAAGTAATACAGCAAACACTTCACGTTCATAGCTTGCCATTTTGTATTGCAGAAAATCTTTTGTTGCCTGTGGGTTGGTAAATACATCACCACGTAAATATCGGTTAGCCACAATTTCTGCGGCTTTTTCTAATACTTGGTTTGCTGTCATTGGAGTATGTACAACATAGTCTTTTAGTTCGTGCATAGCCTTGGTTCCTTATAGTAAATGGGCTTCTACACAAAGATGATATATATCTGAAATTTGTTTGATTCTTTAAAGAACAATTGATTGCATAATTAGGCTTAGATCATTGTCCATTCCCCAATTTTCCCATATTCTCTCAATATCAATTCTGATGAATTAAACCAACATGAGATAACACTCTGAATGGTAGACCAAATTTTAACCTTGAAAGAGGTGGCCGCTTACCTAAAGTTGGCAGAAAAAACAGCATATAGATTAGCAAGCGAAGGAAAGCTTCCTGGTTTCAAAGTCGGCGGTTCATGGCGCTTCAAACGAGAAGATCTCGATGCCTGGATTGAGAAGCAAAAAGGTGTGGGTGAATAGCCTATTGGCAACCAAGCTTATCTATCTTTAACCCATTATCAAATTCAACGGTTCCGCACTGGCTGAACACAATCATTGAGAAAACTATGCAAAAACTGACGCTTAATAAACTGTCCAGCAAGCTATTCAAAGCTTGCGACATCCTTCGTGGCAAAATGGATGCCTCTGAGTACAAGGAATACATTTTCGGCATCCTATTTCTTAAACGCATGTCAGACCAATTCCACAAGGACTATCAAGCGAAAATAAGCGAGCTAAAGAAAGAGGGGCATGACGATGATGAGATCGAACTTCTGCTAGAAGACGAAGAACAATTTGATTTCTTCGTACCGGAAAAAGCGCGCTGGGAAAACCTAAAGCACTTGAAAACCAATGTTGGCTCAGGGCTAAACAAAGCGCTTGAAGCATTGGAAGAGAGTAATACCAAGAAAGGCTTGGAAGGTGTACTTAAGCACATTAACTTCAACCGTAAGGTGGGCAAAAAACCGATCCCTGATGAGCGCCTGGTTGAGTTTATTCAGCATTTTGACAGCATCCCTCTCTCAAATAGCGATTTCGAATTCCCCGATCTATTGGGCGCAGCCTATGAATACCTGATCAAGTACTTTGCCGATAGTGCGGGTAAGAAAGGTGGTGAGTTCTACACCCCTGCCGAAGTTGTGCGCTTGCTAGTAGAAATTCTTGAGCCTGCAGAAGGCATGGAGATCTACGATCCGACTTGTGGTTCGGGCGGCATGCTAATTCAAAGCCGCAACTACGTGCAGGAAACGGGCGGCAACGTTAAGAAAATTCATCTGTTTGGCCAAGAAGATAATGGCGGCACCTGGTCTATCTGTAAGATGAATATGATCTTGCACGGAACAGGTGGCGCAGATATCGAAAATGGTGACACGCTAGCCACACCACTGCACCGAACCAAAGATGGTGAAGTGCGTCCTTTCGATCGCGTAATTGCCAACCCTCCATTTTCACAAAACTATAAGAAAGCGGATATGCAGCTCAAAGAACGCTTTAACACCTTTATGCCAGAGTCTGGCAAGAAAGCGGACTTGATGTTTGTGCAGCACATGGTGGCCTCACTCAAAGCGAATGGTAAAGCGGCTGTGGTGATGCCTCACGGCGTATTGTTCCGTGGCGCTGAAGAGCGTACTTGCCGCCAAGACTTCATTGAGCGCGGCATTCTTGAAGCCGTGATTGGCCTGCCGCAAGGTTTGTTCTACGGTACGGGCATTCCTGCCTGTGTGTTGGTGTTGAATAAAGCAGGGTGTAAAAAACGTGACTCAGTGTTGTATATTAACGCTGACCGTGAATATCGTGAAGGTAAAAACCAAAATAGCCTGCGCCCTGAAGATATTGAGAAAATCACCAGCGTCTATAAAGTCATGCTGGAAGATGAAAAGCACCCAGGCGTCGAAAAATATGCGCGTTTGGTACACAAAGATGAACTGGCACGAGAAGATTACAACCTCAATATTCGCCGCTATGTCGATAACAGCCCTGCACCTGAACCTCAAAACGTTAAAGCGCACTTAAGCGGCGGTATTCCAACCACAGAAATTGATGCGCTGCAAAGCACTTGGAATGATTACCCAGGATTGAAAGAAAGTCTGTTCGTTCCACGTGCTAACAACGAGTTCCAAGACTTTGCCGACGAGTTTGAAGCACTATCATCGCTCAAATCTCACATTGAAAGCTTCCCAGCAGTACTGAAAAAACATGCGGATTTTCAAGCAGCGTTGGATGATTGGAAACAAGACTTTGCTGGCTTTGAAGCTTTGGGGGACAAAAAGCTCGGTGATGAAGGAGTATTTGCTCTGCGCCGCGAATCTCTGAACACCATTGAAAAGCACCTAATGCCGATCAAACTGCTGAACCAATACAAGGTGCGTGGTGCATTAGCGGATTGGTTTAAAACCCTGGAAGCAGATTTCAAATCTGTTGCAGCAAGCGGTTGGAATGCTGAGCTCATTCCGGACGAAGTGCTGTTTGCTAGCCAGTGCGCGGATGTGGTGGAAGAGCTGGAGATCAAGCAAGCGCGTATCAGCGAACTGCAAGCTTTTGTTGATGCAGCAGATGAAGAGGACTATGAGCCGACCGATGAAAACCCTGCGCTACCGTCTGAGTATGTTAAGCAGCTTAAAGACGAGCTGAAAGAACACAAAGCGACGATCAAAACCAGCTTGGCAGTGCTGAAAGCCCAAATCAAAGATGCGTTCACCCAACTGAAAAGCAATGCCGAACTTCCAAAAGGCACTAAGCAAGGGGATTTTGCAAAAGGGCTGACAGGCAAAGAAATGAACTTCGCAGTCCATAGCGAGATTCTTGCTTTAGCGGATGAACTCGGCGTTCAGTTAGATAACCTTGAGCTGATTAAAGAACACGCGCGAAAAGGTGCTGTGGCGGCTGCTGAAGCTACCGCGATTGAGGCTAAATTTGCAGCACACAAAGCTTTAGAAGATGAGTTGAAACAGCTAAAAGCCGAAATCAAGGAAACCGAAAAACGCCGCGATGAACTGCTTGAGATCGCCCGTGACGCAATCACACCAGAAGAAGCGAAAGTGTTGATTTTGGACCGGTTCAAAACCGAACTGGATCGCCAATACCAAAGTTATGTGCGTGCGTTACTGCTTGACCGTATCGCTGCAATCGAGAACCTACACCGCAAATACCAAGTTACCGCCAAAAGCATTATTGCCAAGCGAGAGCAGGAAGCGAACAAGCTAGCTGGCTTTATGAAGGAGCTGGGTTATGAGTGATTTTGAATGGGTGCAACTAGGGAAAATTGCTGCGATTACGATGGGGCAATCGCCAGACTCTGAAACATATACAGATGATGATAGGTACATCCCTTTCTTGCAAGGTTGTGGAGATTTTACAGGTAGCTATCCTGAGACTGGTGTTTTTTGTACGTCTCCTGGAAAGGTTGCTAAAGAAGGTAGCTTATTAGTTAGTGTAAGAGCTCCAGTTGGTACAACCAATGTTGCAGACAAAGATTATTGTATTGGGCGAGGGTTAGCTGCGGTTAAAAGCAATATTGTATCGGCGTTATATTTGAGGGAGGCGTTCACTGTATCGGCTAGTTTTCTTCATCGTCGTGCTCAAGGTTCAACTTTTGATGCTATTTGCGCAAAAGATCTTTCGGAAATGAAAATTCCTATGCCAAAGAATCGTAGAGTGGGCGAAAAAGTTACAGATATAATCCAATGCCTTAACTCTGAACTCGACGCCACTCAAGCCCTTATCGACAAATACACCGCCATCAAGCAAGGCATGATGGCGGATTTGTTTAGCCGAGGTATCGACCCAGAAACCAAAACCCTTCGCCCAACTTTTGAAGAAGCGCCAGAGCTTTATTATAAGACGCCATTGGGAATGTTGCCGAAGGGTTGGAAAGTGATTGAGTTAGAAAACCTGCTGGATGAAGTAACCAGTCCAATGCGAAGTGGGCCATTCGGTAGTGCTCTGCTGAAAGAAGAGCTGGTCAGTGAAGGTATTCCCTTATTAGGTATCGATAATATTTTTGTTGAGCGATTCAAGGCTAGCTATAAGCGCTTTGTTACTGAGCGGAAGTTTAGAGAACTATCTCGTTATGCCGTTCGAGAAAGAGACGTAGTCATAACGATAATGGGAACGGTCGGAAGATCGTGCGTTATTCCCGAATCCATAGGGCTGGCTTTATCGTCTAAGCATTTATGGACAATGACGTTTGATAAGGAACAAATATTACCTGAACTAGTTTGTTGGCAATTGAATCATTCACCTTGGGCTGAAAGTTGGTTTAGGCGTGAATCGCAAGGGGGGGTTATGGATGCAATCCAGTCTCAAACGCTCAAGAAACTGAAGCTAGTAGTTCCCTCGCCAGTAGAGCAAAATGCGATCTATGAACGTTATGAAAATTTAAATAATCATATTGAAGTTAATCAGACCTCGTTGGACAAGCTGAAACTTCAAAAGACTGGCCTAATGCAAGACCTCTTAACAGGCAAAGTCCCCGTACCCGCATAACAAAAAATAAGAAAAATGGCAGCAGGCAAACGCCTCGCTGCCAGTAATAAGGATATCAAACAATGTCAGAGTACCAATTGGTCGAAAAGCCGCTGCTAAACCAGCTTAAAAGCATGGGCTGGGATGTAACGGATTTAGGGCAAGGTGTGCCGACCGACCCAACCACCAGCTTTCGCAGCTCGTTTCGTGAAGTCATCTTAAAAGACATTTTTAAAGCCGCAGTTCACCGCATTAATACCACTGATGACAGTAAGCCTTGGCTGACGGATAGCCAACTCGATGTTTTGCTCGATGATGTCACCGATTTTGGTACTCACAAATTACTGGCGGCCAATGAAGAGTTTATTGGCCGTCTCCACAAATGGCAGCTTGATCGCAACGAACTGACCGGCGAAGAAGATCCGGTTGTTAAGCTGATTGACTTTGATAACTGGGACAACAACACGTTCACCGCCATCAATCAGTTCCGCGTTGATACCCCAGGGCTAGGTAAAGAGCACATACGCCCAGACATTGTATTGTTCGTCAACGGCCTGCCGCTGGTGGTGATTGAGTGTAAAGAGCAGTCACAGCATTGCTGCAACCCAATGGCTGCAGGTATTGACCAATTGCGCCGCTATGCAGACTTGCGCGAGCCTGAACACAGCAAACTGCGCGAAGGTGAACCTGCTCTGTTCTTTACCAACCAGTTGATGATCAGCACCTACGGTGATGATTGCAAAGTGGGCACTATCACCTCGAATGAGGATTATTACTTCAACTGGAAAACTATCCACCCCGATACTGAGCCTTATATTGCACCAGAAATTGGCACCCATCGCAGCCAGGAAAAGCTCGTTCAGGGCATGCTTCACCCGCAACGGCTGCTTGATATTACCCGCTGTTTTACCCTGTTTATGGATACCGACAACGGCCCTCGCGTAAAAGTGATTTGCCGTTACCAACAATTTCGCGCGGTGCAGAAAATCATTGAGCGTATGGAGCAAGGCGAAACGGGGATTCAACGTTCAGGCGTGGTTTGGCATACCCAAGGAAGCGGAAAAAGCCTGACCATGGTGTTCTTGGTGCGTAAGCTTCGTCGCCACCCAGAGCTGAAAAGCTACAAGGTACTGATGGTAAATGACCGGAGTGATCTTGAAGAGCAATTGACCAATACTGCAGCGTTAATTGGTGATACGGTCGTTGAGATCAAGAGCACCAAGGATGCAAAAGAGAAGCTGGCCAACGACACCTCGAACACTAATATGGTGATGGTGCATAAGTTCCGCGAGCAAGACAGCAGTTTCCTGCCTGAATCCGTTCGTAAGCTATTGTCTAAGCACCTCGCAGAAGCAAAAGAAGCGGGCGATGTTGAGCGCATTGAAGAGCTGGAAGCTGACTTTGATGCTGAGATTGTTATGCATCGACCTTTCGGCGTGATCAACGCCGGTGAAAAAGTCCTGATCTTGGTGGATGAGGCGCACCGCACCCAGCGAGGCGGCAAAGACCGCCCCAGTCTTTCAGATAATCTGTTTGATGCTTTCCCCAAATCAACCCGAGTGGCGTTCACGGGAACACCGCTTATTGCTGACCACCACACTTATCCAACCTGGAAGCGTTTTGGCGTCAGCCAGGAAAAAGCCTATATCGACAAATACAAGCTTCAGGATGCTGTCGATGATGGTGCCACGTTAAAAATCCTCTACGAAGGTAAAACCGCTGACAGTGCGATTTACGATAAAGCGGGGTTTGATACCAAGTTTGAAGATCTCTTTTCGGACAGAACAGAAGAAGAGCTAAGAGAGATCCGTAAAAAGTACGGTGCTGAAGGGGATATTCTTGAAGCAGAGAAGCGCATTGAGGAAATTGCTGAGGACCTAGTAAAACACTACATACGGCAGATTTTGCCAGCAGGCTTTAAAGCTCAAGTGGTGTGCTCTTCTAAGCAAGCAGCAATTCACTACCAAACCTACATTGAAAAGGCGCTGGCGAAAGAAATCGAGCGATACAAAAAGCAATCAGAGCAATGTATAGACAAAGCCTGGCTTGAACGCCTTGAGTTTTTGAAAACGGCGGTAGTGATCTCCAGCGATGACACCAATGAGGCAGCGTCTTTCACCTATGCCAGAAAGCAGGCCAAAGAGCTAAAAGCCGTCGAGAGCTTCAAGAAGAAGTTTGATCACAGCAAGCCAAATACTGGCGTCGCTTTCTTGATTGTCTGCGACATGCTGTTAACGGGCTTCGATGCGCCAATTGAACAGGTGATGTACCTCGATAAAAAGCTGCGAGAGCATAACTTGCTGCAAACAATTGCCCGTGTGAACCGCACTGCGAAAGAAAAGCAGCGTGGGTATATCGTCGATTATATTGGTCTGGCTCATCACCTGAGAGATGCCCTGTCCATGTACTCGCAGGATGACCAAGAGGACATTCTGGAAAGCTTGCAAAATATTGATAGCGAAGTGCCAGTTTTGGAAAGTCGGTATCGCCGATTGCTTCAGTTGTTTACCGAACTCAAGGTTCACAACATCGAAGCGTTTGTGAACCAGAAGCTTAGTATCGATGAGCACTATCAAGTTCAACTTCAAGCGATCGCAGTTCTAGAAGACCCTCGCCAGCGTGACAGTTTTAACGTGTTCTTGAAGAAGTTCCTTCAAAGCATGGACATCATCATGCCCAACTCCTTGGCGGACCCTTATAAAACGCCGATGTACCAGTTTGTGCACATTCAAGCGAAAGCACGCCAGCGTTACCAAGATGACAGCATGAGCTTCCAAGGCGTGGGCGCAAAAATTCGCCACCTTGTGAACGAGCATCTGATCAGCTTGGGCATTAACCCTAAAATTAAACCGATTGACCTGTTCAGTGATGCGTTTATGACGCACATGGGTAAAGAGCCGGATTTACAAGCGCAAGCGAGTGAGATGGAACACGCCATTCGTAAGCACTGCAAAGTCAATGCGGATGATGACCCAGTCTTCCACAAAAAAATGAGTGAGAAGCTGGATGAGATAATCAAAAAGCACTCTGGCAACTGGGAAAAAATGATCTTAGAGCTGAGTGCTTTGCGAGATGAAATCGACGCGGGACGCGGGCCCAACGCCAAAGTATCGGATCCGTTCTTTGATTTGATTGTCAGCATTGCATTCCCAGAAGGCGAGCCTGTTAAGCCTCTGGACAAGGTGAAAGCCTGTGTCGATGCCATTATGGAAGAGCTAGGTGAGAATATCAGTAGCCTAGACTTCTGGGAGCGTGAAGACCTTGTGTCTGAGCTGAGAGGGCGCATCAAAAAACGCTTTATACTCAGTAAAGTACCGCAACTGAAAGAAGCGCGTGAAAAATTAACGATTGAGGTGGTGGCGCTGGCGCGTAGACGGGAGCTATTGATTCTGTCCGATCAGGCGCTGAACCAACGTATCGATGAAATTATCGAAAAGCTCCGCGCGATTGATCCTGACGCCTTGCAAAAACAAATCAGCGAACAACCTGATCTCTCCATGCTGAAATATGACTTGGATGGTGTTGATTTATACCTAGCTCAAGAGTTGGAGCAATATGAGAGTTTCTATGAGCTAGGTCTGATCAAGGTAGCAACTGATATTAACTATGTTGAAGAGGCAGAGCACCAATCTTCGTTGCCGTATGAAGTCAGGAAGCAGTTCTTGCTTAATGCTGAAGATGTTCGAGAAGCTCTTGCCGATATAATTTTATCAATACAATCAGAGCTAACTTTCCCAGAGTTAGAACATCAGCCGATCATAGCATTAAAAGAAACTGCCAAGGGAAGCTTGTTTATAACGGTTGTTATAGGGTTAATGACCAGTTTAATCTATGACGTCATGAAAACAACAGCCCTAAAGGGGCGTCAACCAATAAAGAATATTTTTTCCAAAAGTGAGCGTGTTAAAACTGAGTTACCTGCGTTGGTTGAACGAAATCGCGCAGAGCGAGGGCTTGAGGAATCAAGTTATGGGATTTCTTATACAGAAGAAAAAAATCTAGTTGATGATGCACTAAAGCAATTGCGTGAACGCAATTCACCAAATCAAGATAAGAAAAAATATCACTAATGCAATACAAAGATATCAAATACAGCTTGAAACAAAGCAAGAGAAAGACTACTAGCATTCTTATCGAACGGGATGGGAGTGTGACTGTGCTTGCGCCTGAAAGTTACGATATCGAAAAAGTAGAGAGCATCGTTGAGGAAAAACGCAGTTGGATTTATCGCAACCTTGCAGAGTGGGAAGATCTTAACCGTACCAAAGTCGAACGTGAGTTCGTGAGCGGTGAAGGCTTCCCCTATCTGGGTCGCAATTATCGATTAAAGCTGGTGGACGAGCAGAAAGAAGACTTGATCCTGAAAAATGGTTACTTCCTCATGCGTCGTGATAAAACGGGATACGGTAGCGAGCTATTCAAGCACTTCTATCGCACCAAAGGATTATCTCGTATTAGCAAAAGAGTAGAGCATTTCGCCCCAAAGCTAGGAGTGGATTATCGTGCAATCCGTGTAATGGATCTTCAACACCACTGGGCTTCCTGCTCACCGAAAGGCGACCTCAACTTTCATTGGCGTTGCCTGATGGCACCACTCGTAGTTCTGGATTACATTGTGGTTCATGAACTAGCACACCGCATTGAACCAAATCATAGCGCCGCTTTTTGGAATATCGTCGATAAAATTATGCCTGACTATCAAAAACATGTTTCTTGGTTGAAGCATAATGGTGCAGGGCTGGATCTTTGAATAGAACTGCTTAGTTCTTAACGACAACGAAAGGTACTAAGCATGCGAATCGTTTTTTATTTACAACGTTGAGCAATATTAGATGATGGAAAATTAAAATGAATATTATTATCGTACCAAGAGAACAAAAAGTTCCTTCTACGGGTATAAACACTGCTTATTTGCATGTTGACCGATGGAATGATTTTTCATTCGTCACTATGTTCTTCCTTACGGTCTTTGATGAGAAGGGGGGAGGGCATGACATCGGTCAGGTCAAAATAGGGTTTAAAGGACAAACTACAGAAAAATCCACTTATGGCACATTGAGTTCGTTATTTCATGCGCTACCCGACGGCTATTTTTCTGTAGGTCAAGATGTCGAATACTATAAAAATATTGCCCAACTCTCTGAATTTACAAGGGAGGCCTTGCTCAACGGACTAAAAGATATTGCTTTTGATTCTAGCCTTATTGAACTAGTTCAGGATGAGGATGTTTTTCGTACATCTTTACTTAGAGATGTGAGCTTGTCTGTTATCAAAGGACAGTTTTCTAGGGTATTGGATGGAAGCAGCCCGCTGACCGATTTTGAGTTTAAATTTGTCAGACCGGTGCAAGATAAAATGTCCGGTATTGAATTGAAATTTAGTGTGAAAGTTGGAGATAAGCCCACATCGAATATTCATGCGATTATAGGTCGCAATGGTGTCGGGAAAACAACGCTTCTCAATGGAATGATTGATGCGGTGACCAGCAAAGGGCAGTCAGTTGCAAAATTTTATGATGTTGAGGGTTGGCGTAACAACCCTATTGACACAGACTATTTCAGTAGCCTTGTATCAGTCTCATTTAGCGCATTTGATCCCTTCTCCCCTCCTAGCGAACAACCAGACCCTTCGAAAGGTACCTGCTATTTTTACATAGGCTTAAAAAATGGGGATGATTCTCTTAAGGGTTTGAATGATATACATGAAGATTTCCTTCACGCGTTAAAAGCTTGTCTAAATCAAGCTCCGAAGAAAGGGCGATGGCTCAAAGCGATTGATACGTTGGAGTCTGATGAAAATTTTGCAGGTATGGGGCTAAAAGAACTCGCTGAATATTCGGGGGAAGTACTTACAAGCAAGGCTCGAAAACGTATCAAAAAAATGAGCTCCGGCCATGCAGTGGTATTGCTAACTATTACTCGATTGGTCGCTACGGTGGAAGAAAAAACACTAGTGTTGATTGATGAACCGGAAAGTCATCTTCATCCGCCGCTATTGTCTGCCTTTGTTCGTGCACTATCCGATTTACTTTTGGACCGTAATGGGGTGGCGATCATCGCGACTCATTCTCCAGTTGTACTCCAAGAAGTGCCTAGAAGATGTGTTTGGAAGATAAATCGTTCGGGATTGGAAACCAAGCCGCTGAGACCTTCAATTGAGACGTTTGGAGAGAATGTTGGAATATTGACGCGAGAAGTGTTTGGCCTTGAAGTAGTAAAATCCGGTTTTCATGACTTATTGGTAAAATCAGTTGAAGCAGGGGGAACATATGAATCTATTGTTGAAGATTATCGTGATCAGCTTGGTATTGAGGCAAGAGCACTCCTCAAAGCTCTAGTTGTAAATCGTGATAGGAGCAAGGACGAATGTTAAAGCTAAAACGCCCTGTTAGTTCTTATCCGGAAATGCTAAGTCTTTGTCGCAGCGGAATTACCGGCAATGTAGGGTTACGGCAAAACGTAACTGATGTATCCCGTTTATTAGAACAAAAGGCTGAGGAATATGAAGCATCAGCGACAACAGGTGAACTATATACGATTGATCCACTTCCTCGTCCACAAGACGACCCTGTAGTAATTGGTTGCTTAAAAAAGTCGGACTTAGTTAAGCTCTATGACTATTATGTTGTAGGTAAAAGGAAACCAGCAAGGGCGGTATATGATGCGCTAATGGTTGCGGCCAACGATAAGTGCCCGTTCTGTGGTGGAATTGGACGTCCAAGGAACTTAGATCATTACTTACCTAAAGCTCATTATCCTCAGTTTTCTATAGTGCCGGTGAACCTCGTTCCTTCGTGCCGCGACTGTAATATGGATGGAAAAGGTCAGGCATTTGCGTCTGCCGAGAAAGAGCAAGTTTTGCAACCGTATTTAGATGATGATAGATTTTTCAACGAACAATGGTTGTATGCTCGTTATCACCCCGGAGAGAATGATGAGCCAGGTGTAATTGAATACTTTGTTTCGCCTCCTGAATATTGGGAGGACGACCAAAAAAAACGCGTTGATAAGCATTTTAAAGATTTTGATTTGGCTTTAAGGTTCTCAAAAGAAGCAGGGCCAAGGCTTGTATCACTGATGGCTCAGTACAATGCATTGCTAGTTGCTCCGGTTGATAAGGAGACTAGTAAAAACATCATTTTTCAAACCGTCATAGATGCGTCGTCTTTTATTAACCATTGGGAAAGAGTGATGTGTTTAGCTTTGATGGATACATTGTAAGCTGGTTCTGAATATTTAAAGCCTGAAGCGCACCTAAGATGATGCGCTCCATCTTAGGTTATGAATATTAAACTATCTTAAGTTGTTTGGTCCCTGTCACAGAGAGGCTGCCTTTGGCGGCCTCTTCTATATGCCCGCTCCACCAAATCATCATTGGTATACATCTTTCCAAATAATCAGTGCGGTTATAAGCACTCCGCACTTGGTTATCATCAACGTGTGCCAATGCAGCCTCAATCAAATCTGACTCAAAGCCTTGTTCATTGAGCGTGGTACTCGCAAGCGAGCGTAGGCCATGACTAACCAGTTTTATCTAACCTCTATTATTTTCAAGTCCATATTGGTTGCCTGATGATTACAGTCTTTTTAGGATATTGTTCAGTAGGAGATATGAACTCTTTATGGCTGCTAACAGGAAAGCTAATTTGAATAATAAGGGCGCTGTTATTGGTAGCCAACGGTGGCCCGGGAATGAAGCTATTGTAAGTTATCTGTATAGAACGAAAAGTAACCAGGTTCGGTAATATTGGTGGATAAGTGCATACCTAAGTGGCTAAGGCTCAGTGATAAGGATGAAGTGGTAGATCTACTCGATACTTTGAATAATGTGAACTGTTACTCTTTTCTTCGATTTAGTTTATGACACTGTATGCTTAACTAAAATCGAGGTGTATTGAAAGTATGAAGTTAGGCTTTTTCTTTGGAGCGGGTGCTGAAGTAGGCTATGGGCTGCCTATAGGTGGAAAATTTGCGATTGATCTGTTTCGCCAAGATGTCAGTGAACATAAACAAGCATTGCGGGATCATTTAAGAAGCTTAGATAAATATGATCCATATGTTACTGGTTGGCTTCCGGAAAAGTATGCGACCCAACGAATTCATGCGTTTGGTAAAAACGAGTTCACAAGCCTTATTGAATCTTCAATTGAATACCGAAAGTCTGAAATCGTGCGTAGGCTTAATAACTTTGATATAGAAGCGGATAAAGCGCTAGCTGACCTTGGTATAGATAAGCAAGCAGCTATTGATAAGTTTAATGAAGAAATGGACCATGCTTTTGGTGATCAGCTGTTTTCTACAGCTGTTCAGATAAATAGTCTACTTGCTGATGAAGTTAAGTTATTTGGAAGTGAGATGTACTCGGCAATGCTGAGCATTTTGAGATCTAAAGATAATACAGCCGACCTTCAGAGGTATGCGGGTGCTTTCTTGCAATTATTGGTTGGCGCTCATGGGCAAGAGTTAGTTCAACGACTTAATCAAGAGCTCTTTGAGGCTGCTCCTGATGATATTCCTATTTTTGATGATGTATCAGGGATGTTCAAAGTTGAGTTCAGCCAAGCTGGGTTAAGTGCCCTAGAGTTGCTGATGGAATCGAAACGAGAGTATGACGTAGAAAATGGATCTACCTGTGACTTACTTTCTGCTTTAGCTCAACAACTTTTAGAGAATATATTCACGACTGTTCTAGATTATCAGTCTCTTATTGATAGTCATTTCCGCTATTTATATTCTCCAAAAACCGAATGGGCTAAGTTTTCTAAAATGGTTATTTTCTTGTGGGCTACAAGAAAGTACATCAAAGATCAATTAGATCACGTTGGGAAGTTGCCGGATAATGGCTACTATCACGATCTGAAGCGCTGTGAAGAACTTGGTATTGAAATATCAGCAATAGGAACGGCTAACTACAATAATCTTGTGGAGGCTATTGCTGAACAACTTGATTATCAAATTCCAAATGTTCATCATTTGAATGGTGGTGTATGTGATTATTATAACCCATACAAGAACTCAGTAGTGTCTTGTCAGCATGTAGAGGATATCCCAAAGGATCAAATCTATGTTCCATTTATCTTAACTCAAAGTGGATTAAAACCGCTGACGTCAGTTGATATGTCACGACGTTATGTGAGTCTCTTTGATCGTTATTCTGAGTGTGATGCAATAGTAGTGATTGGTTATGGTTTCAACATTGATGATAGCCATATAAATGGTTTATTTCGTCAACTGATAGAAGACAATAACAAGTCACTATATTGGATCTGTTTAAATACAGACGGTACAGCAGAAACGCAAAAGCGTACTTTAGTTCAAAAATTGCGCATAAGTGCTGCCAATAGGGGGTAAAGTTCATGTCATTCCTGTAACGTCTTCTGATGGCTTGTATGGTGATATTAAATGGTTGGGGAAAATAACCGACTCAGCTGACTTGATTATCAGGCGTTTCAGTGTGAATAAATAAAGGTGAAGGGGGATATTCCCCTTCACCAGCTTTGATTTTTATCCGATTACTTTCAATTGCTTAGTGCCTGTTACAGAGAGGCTCCCCTGGGTAGCCTCTTCTATATGTCGGCTCCACCAAATCATCATAGGTATACGTCTCTCCAGATAATCAGTACGGTTGTATGCGCTGCGTACTTGGTTATCATCAACGTGTGCCAATGCTGCCTCAATTAAATCCGCTTCAAAACCTTGCTCATTTAGTGTAGTGCTGGCAAGTGACCGCAAACCATGACTTACCAATCTTCCTGCAAATCCCATACGTTTAAGAGCCATATTAGCCGTTTGGCTATTACATGGCTTTTTAGGATCTCTATCTGAAGGAAAGACAAATTCTCTATGTCCACTAATTGGTTGCATCGTTTCAAGTAGTAAGAGTGCTTGTTCTGTCAAAGGAATACGGTGTTCTCTGCGTTTCTTCATGCGTTCGGGCGGGATTGTCCAGATCTTAGACTCTAAATCTATCTCCTCCCAACGGGTACTAGAAGCTTCTGCTGGGCGTGTCATAGTGTGAAGTTGCCATTCTATTAAACAACGTGTCGTTCGCTTAATAGAAGCGTTAGCAATTGCATTGATGAGCTCTGGAAGCTCATCAGGTTTTAGTGATGCCATGTTTTCTTTTTTCGGTTTCTTAAAAGCGGCTTTAATACCACTTAAAGGATTAGAAATTACTAATCCGCAGTTAACCGAATAGTTCATGATTTCGTTAAGACGTTGAGTTAAACGCTTTACGGTCTCTAAACTGCCTTTTGCTTCAATAGGACGCAAAATAGCAATGATCATTGGGGCTGTGATTTGAGAGATAGGGTAGTTAGCAATTTGAGGAAATATGTGCTTTTCTAGTGAACGCCAGATATCTTCCGCATAGTTCGGTGTAATAGTCTCTTTCTTTAATTCAAACCATTGAGTTGACACGTTGATAAGTGTGTGCTTACTTACTTTTTGTTCTTCAATTTTTTGTTGCTCACGATAGTCTTTAGGGTCAATACCTTGAGTAACAAGAGATCGAGCATCCATTGTGAGTTTTCGAGCTTGAGCTAAAGAGAGTTCAGGAAAGGCACCTAACCCCATATTGATTCGTTTTTTAGTAATAGGGTGGCGGTAGTTGAAGTTCCACAGGCGAGAGCCGTTAGTACGGATTCGGAGTTGTAATCCGTCACCATCAGAGAGTACATAATCTTTCTCTTTTGGTTTGGCGTGTTCAATTTGCTTTTGGTTGAGTCGTACTGCCTTAGTACCCATGATAACTAGCCTCCGTTGCTAATGGTATTCCAAAATTGTACTCCAAAAAGTTTGGAATACCACGTGGAATACCAAAAGGTGTGGATGCTACTGGACAGTAATGGATACTATAGATACAAGAAAGCCCACTAAAACAATGTCTTAGTGGGCTCTCTGGACGTCCTAGGACGTCTTCGTATACGAATTTGGTGGAGCTGGCGGGAGTTGAACCCGCGTCCAAAACCAGTCTAACTAATGGCGCTACATGCTTAGTCAGTCTTTAATCTCGTCAGTGCACTGCGGACAGACACGCCATGCAAAGACATACCAGAATTCTATTTCGCGGTTCATCTCTCTAGTCAAAGATTCCCTCGCTATCTTGTTTGGGTTTGACTGCTATTGATTCCCCGTCTTACAAGCTGAAGCTAGGGATAGCAGGCTCTGAGCAGGTTATTAAGCTGCTAGTGCGTAGTTTTCGTCGTTTGCGACTATTTTTTTGCGGCTTTTTTACGAGGCCAACCGCACCTCGGCATGCTCCACGAGCCGTCGTGATCCTGTCGAATCCTAAATCAGCCCCTGAATATGTTTTCGATGGTAGCAGATAATTCGGTAGCGTCAACAACTTAATGCTACGCTACCGCCTGTTTGGATGATTATCCACCACTTGATTTTCGAAAATAGACGTTAATTAACGCGAACTTAACGTAGGCTACCTTTCATGATACGAGCCTTATCACGCTGCCAGTCACGCGCTTTAGTATCGGCACGCTTATCATGAAGTTTTTTACCACGAGCAGTACCGATTTTCACTTTAACAAATGAGGCTTTCCAGTACATATTCAGCGCCACAATTGTTTCACCATCACGGTTTACTGCGCCTGTTAGTTTGTCGATTTCACGGCGGTTTAACAGCAGTTTACGAATACGCGTTGGATCGGCAACCACGTGCGTTGATGCAGCTTGCAGTGGGGTGATAGTTAGGCCAGAAATAAACACTTCACCGTTACGCAGATAAACGTAACTCTCTGTCATGTTTACTTTACCGTCACGAATCGCTTTTACTTCCCAACCTTGAAGTGAAATACCCGCTTCGTATTCGTCAGTAATCGCAAATTCAAAACGAGCTGATTTATTTTTAGCGATGGTATTACTACCTGGCTTTTTATTTGGTTTTTTAGCCATGTTGACCTCTTAAGTCTCTGTTGCAGTCCCAAAACATCGATGTGTTTGGTCGAATTCAATCAGCACGCATTATTGTGCTTTATTTTCGCTGATTGCCAGATAATGGTATCATTGCTCTATCACATATCCTAGTGCTTGATTTACCAGCGTTAAGTTCTTGATAGGTGAGAAAGATTTCTATGAAGGAGAAGCTATGCCGCAAATTAGTCGCTCTGCACTGGTTCCTTTTAGTGCTCAGCAAATGTTTGAACTGGTTAATGATGTTGCCTCGTATCCTGCGTTTTTACCTGGGTGTGCAGGAACCAAGATCATTGAAAGCTCTGAGCAATATATGATGGCTGCGGTAGATGTATCTAAAGCAGGCATTAGGAAGACGTTTGTCACTCGAAACCAGTTGGTTGAGGCAAGAGCTATCGAGATGCAGCTGGTTGATGGCCCCTTTAAAAAGTTAGTTGGTGGCTGGACGTTTACCGAGCTGGATGCTTCTGCATGTAAGGTGGAACTGAATCTCGATTTTGAGTTTGCCAATGGTTTGATGGACGCCGCATTTGGTAAAGTTTTCCGCGATTTAACCAATAATATGATGGGTGCGTTTACCTCTCGCGCAAAAGAAATTTATGGCTTCTGAAGAAAGATTAATTCATGTTGAGGTGGTGTATGCGCTACCTCAAGAGCAAAAAGTACTGAAATTGGCGGTCCAACCGAATACCCCTGTTCAGGAGATTATCGAGCAATCGGGTATTTTAACTCAGTACCCAGATATCGATTTGAAAAAGAATAAAGTAGGCGTTTATAGCCGTAATGTACGGTTAGATTCTACGGTTTATGATGGCGATCGAATTGAGATTTACCGTCCCATCACAGCAGATCCTCGTGAAATCCGCCGTAAGCGTTTAGAGCAAGCAAAAGCTTAGTTTGAGCTCTTGGTCGATTTCAATAAAAAAGCTCGCCTAATGTTATGTTAGGCGAGCTTTTTGTTGTTTGGCTATTGAGCTTAGTTAACTCGAACCAAATTTTATTTAGTTCATTGGTGTCGTGAAGTTAGGACCTTGTTTAAAGTCTCCCGACATGCTGACTAAGCGACCCTGATCATCAAAGTTTAGGAATAGATTTTTTTGTTCAGGTTTTTCGTGGCCCGGTTTGACGTAGAAAATGTAGTTCCATGTCTTTGGATAGCTAGGATCAACTAGCATTGGGGTTCCAAGTACATATTGAACTTGTTCTTGCGTCATACCCATACGAAGAGCATCAACGTTTTTCTGTTCTACGTAGTTACCCTGATCAATAGTAATTTGGTAAACCAAACGGTTTAGGACTGAACAGCCACTTAGTACGCTTAACGCTAAGGTTAACGCGACAACGTTTTTCCAATTCATAGCATCCTGGCTTTTTAGTTTTAACTGCTGCGATGATAAACAAGGTAAAGGCAGAAGTAAAAAGCGGTGAATAAAAAAGTGTTTGAAGTTTGATATTCGACCAATCACAAGGTGAATAGTTGCATCAAAGGCTAAGTTTATTTGACTTCGCCGCAAAGGGATAGGAAAACTTCTTCACCTCACTACCACTTTTCCGAATTTTGAGCGTGATTGTGAGGGAAGAAGTAAAAATTATTGTCTAGCTAAGTAGTTACATTAAGCGGCAACCAGCAGTTCTTTGGCATTGGCTAAGGTGCGCTCAGTAATTTCACTGCCACCTAATAGACGCGCCAGTTCTGCAACACGCTCATCAACGGTTAATGGGCGCATGTTTGTTTCTGTTTGACCTTCAGAGCTTTTCTTTGCAACAAACATCTGCTGATGACCACAGCCGGCAACTTGCGGTAAGTGCGTAACACACATAACTTGTGTCGATTCACCTAGCTTGCGCAGCATTTTGCCCACGATGGCCGCTGTTGGGCCACTGATACCCACATCAACTTCATCGAAAATAAGGCTTGGTGTTTCCACTTTTTGCGCGGTAATCACCTGAATAGCAAGCGAGATACGGGACAGTTCACCACCCGATGCTACTTTGCCTAATGGTTGTAAGGGTTGTCCTGGGTTTGTTGAAACCAAAAAGGTAATATTATCAAACCCTAATGGACTTAACATGCGTTCTGGATCGGCTTGGATATCAATACAGAATTGACCGTTTTCCATGCTCAGTTGGTGCATGCTTTCTGATATCTTACAACTTAGCTCTTTTGCATAGCGTTCACGACTCTTACTGAGTTTTTCTGCTGCGGCTAAACATTCTTGACGCAATAATTCTACGTTTTGCGCCATTTCATCTAAACGTTCGTCACTGCAATCGAGATTTTCTAGCTCTTTAAGAAGATCTTGATGTTTCTGGTACAACTCATTTGGCATCACATAGTGTTTGCGCGCTAATGACATGATCTTAGCTAGACGCTCTTCTAAATAGATTAGGCGGTGCGGATCCATATCTAAGTTATCAAGATAGCAGCGTAGCTCTTGGCTCGCTTCTTGAACTTGAATGATGGCATCTTCTAGCATTTGAGGGATCGCACTTAAACTGCTATCAAATTCACCTAGATTGCACACTTGCTGACTGGCCATTTGCAGCATTTGTAGTGCATTACCGTCATCGTTGTCATAAAGCATAGATAGAGCAGTTTGACTCGATACTGCAAGCTCTCCGCTGTTTGATAAGCGTTTGTGCTCTTCTTCGATCTCATCAAATTCATCTTCACCTAAACTCAGTTCGTCTAACTCTTTGACTTGATACTGGATCAACTGCTTTTGAGCTTCGTTTTCTTCACGGCTCTGAGTTAGACGCTTTAATTCGTTATGAGCTTGACGCCAACGTTGATACGCTTCACGAGTGTGTTCCATTAATAGATGATGACCTGCATATTGATCAAGCATCTGTTGTTGATATTCAGGGCGCATTAGTTGCTGATGCGCATGCTGGCCGTGAATATTAATAAGCAGTTGCCCGAGCGATTTTTGCATCGAGACAGGAACAGGGCTGCCATTGATAAAACCGCGAGAACGACCTTCTTTGGTGATCACTCGGCGCAAGATACACTCTTCGCCATCAATAAGCTCATTATCTTCTAACCAGCGACGAGCAGACTGATTATTATTTAATGAAAATGTCGCAGAGATATCGGCTTTATCTTCATTAGGGCGAACCATAGAGGCTTCAGCACGGTCGCCTAAACATAAACCGAGTGCATCGATAGCGATCGATTTACCTGCACCTGTTTCACCGGTAATGGTGGTCATTCCTGATTTCAGTTCAAATTCGAGGGTTTTGACAATAGCGAAGTTTGAGATTGTCATGTGCGAGAGCATTTGTGTTCACCTGTTTAAATCAACACCTGTTTTTTCATACAGTATATACTGTAATTATACCCAGTAAAGTCCTGTTCTCTATTTTTAGTGATATTTTTTGATTTTGAATAAGTTTCTGATATCAAGACAAAAAAATGACATAAAAAAAGCCAACACATTGGTTGGCTTTTCATCTGGCTGTTAGCTATTTAATCAAAATAACTTGCTAGACCATCCTAATTTACTGCGCAGAACATTGTAATAGCTGTAGCTTTTTGGATGAATGAGCTGTAACTGTTCTGGGCTTTGGTAGATATGAATCTCATCACCTGGGCTAACTGGAAGAGATACCTGACCATCACAACTGACTTCTAATGTGCTGCCATTTTCAGGTGAAACCATCAATTTAATACGATGATTACCATCGACAACAATTGGTCGGCACGAAAGGGTATGAGGGAACATCGGCACTAAGGTAATCGCATTGAGGCTCGGTGATAAAATTGGCCCACCACCAGATAGCGAATAAGCCGTTGAGCCTGTTGGGGTTGCGATAATTAAGCCATCTGAACGCTGAGAAAACGCAAATCGTTCATCGATGTAAACCTCAAACTCAATCATGTGCGCAATTTTATCTGGGTGAAGAACCGCTTCATTTAGCGCGGCATTGCGACTTTTAATTTGGCCGTGGCGATGAACTTCAGCCTCCAGTAAGAAGCGGTGTTCAGTAACAAATTCACCGGCTAATACTGCGCCCAATTGTTGTTGGAATTCATCAGGGTCGAGATCGGTTAAAAATCCCAAATTGCCACGATTAACACCAATGACCGAGATATCAAAGCGCGATAACACTCTAGCAGCCCCTAGCATATTGCCATCACCACCAATAACGATCGCTAGATTAGCCAGATCGCCGATGGTGAGCAGATCGCAAAAGCAATCGGCCGGAATGTCTAAATCACCGGTTAACCTCTGATCGACCAACACATTGTAACCTTGCTCGGTGAGCCAGCTATAGAGGTTAAGATGAGTTTGTAATGCCTCTGGATTGCGAGGCTTGCCAATAAGGGCGATGGTGTCAAAAATACGCTTCATGTCATTGATCCGACAGACGAAAGTAACGCCAGTATAGCGCTACAACTGAAAACTTGTCCTATTTTGTGTTTTATATCTTTAAGTAACTTAAGAATATAAGGTTGAATCATAAAAGATCGTCCCCATAATATGGCACAAGACTGTAATTTTTGTGATGCTTTTTTCTGGGCACCACTCACAGTAAACGAACTTAATTTATCTTGGCGGAGAAGCGTAAGCATGAATAACGAAGAGAAAAAAGTACAGGACGAGCAGCTACAACAAGACAATGTTGAGACTGTGGAAACTGAATCTGCTGAGCAAGAAGCTGTAGAAATGACTGCAGAAGAATTATATGAAGCACGTATTGCAGAGCTAGAAGCGGCACTACTTGCATCAGAAGCAAAAGCAAATGAAGCAAAAGATTCAGCACTACGTGCAATGGCTGAAGGTGAAAACGTTCGTCGCCGTGCAGAACAAGAAATTGATAAAGCACGTAAGTTTGCGTTGAACAAGTTTTCTGAAGAGCTACTGCCTGTTATCGATAACCTAGAGCGTGCTATCGAAATGGCTGATAAGTCAGATGAAGCGATTAAGCCAATGCTAGAAGGTGTTGAACTAACACTGAAAACAATGACAGACACAGTGGCTAAGTTTGGTCTAACTCAGATCAACCCAATGGGTGAAGCATTCAATCCTGAGTTCCACCAAGCGATGTCTATCCAAGAAAGTGCAGACCACGCGCCTAACTCTGTTATGTTTGTTATGCAGAAAGGCTACGAGCTAAACGGTCGTGTGATTCGTCCAGCTATGGTTATGGTATCAAAAGCGCCTGCAGGTAATATTGATACTCAAGCTTAAGTGTTATTCATTTAAGTGACTAAAAAAGCCCGCTTCGGTGGGTTTTTTTAATTATTTTGAAATTTTTTTTGAATTCTCCCTTGAAAAGCAATTTGCCGACCTTATTTAGTAGTCATACGACATTAAATGATTGTCAGGGGAAGTTCCCCTCAACGCTGCTTTTCATAATATGGTGAGAAGCACGCTAGAAACTAACGAATTCGGAGAGAGCCTGATGGGTAAAATCATTGGTATTGACTTGGGTACAACTAACTCTTGTGTAGCAGTACTTGATGGTGACAAACCACGTGTAATTGAAAATGCTGAAGGCGAGCGCACAACAGCATCTGTAATCGCTTACGCTCAAGATGGTGAGATTCTAGTAGGTCAGCCTGCTAAGCGTCAGGCGGTAACAAACCCTGAAAACACACTGTTCGCGATTAAGCGTCTAATCGGTCGTCGTTTTGAAGACGAAGAAGTACAGCGTGATATTTCAATCATGCCTTACAAAATTGTTAAGGCTGACAACGGCGATGCATGGGTAGAAGCGAAAGGTCAGAAAATGGCTGCTCCTCAGGTATCTGCTGAAGTTCTTAAGAAAATGAAGAAAACTGCAGAAGATTTCCTTGGCGAGGAAGTAACTGGTGCAGTTATCACAGTTCCTGCATACTTCAACGATGCACAGCGTCAAGCAACTAAAGATGCTGGCCGTATCGCAGGTCTAGATGTTAAACGTATCATCAACGAACCAACAGCAGCAGCACTTGCTTACGGTCTTGATAAGAAAGGCGGCGACCGCACTATCGCAGTTTACGACCTTGGTGGTGGTACATTCGATATCTCAATCATCGAAATTGATGAAGTTGAAGGCGAGAAAACTTTCGAAGTTCTAGCAACTAACGGTGATACTCACTTAGGTGGTGAAGATTTCGATACTCGTATGATCAACTACTTAGTAGACGAGTTTAAGAAAGAGCAAGGCATCGACCTTAAGAACGATCCGCTAGCAATGCAGCGTCTAAAAGAAGCAGCAGAAAAAGCGAAGATCGAGCTATCTTCTGCACAGCAAACTGATGTAAACCTACCATACATCACAGCTGATGCGACTGGTCCTAAGCACATGAACATCAAAGTGACTCGTGCAAAACTTGAGTCTCTAGTTGAAGATCTAGTACAACGCTCTCTTGAGCCGCTAAAAGTTGCTCTAGCTGATGCTGACCTATCTGTAGGTGATATCAATGATGTTATCCTAGTTGGTGGTCAGACTCGTATGCCTCTAGTTCAAGCTAAAGTTGCTGAATTCTTTGGTAAAGAAGCTCGTAAAGACGTTAACCCAGATGAAGCAGTTGCTGTTGGTGCTGCGATTCAGGGTGGTGTTCTTGCAGGTGACGTGAAAGACGTTCTACTTCTAGACGTTACTCCACTATCTCTTGGTATCGAAACCATGGGTGGCGTAATGACTAAGCTAATCGAGAAGAACACAACTATCCCAACTAAGGCTAGCCAAGTATTCTCAACTGCAGAAGACAACCAAAACGCGGTAACTATCCACGTACTACAGGGTGAGCGTAAGCAAGCTGGCTACAACAAGTCTCTTGGTCAGTTCAACCTAGAAGGTATCCAAGCTGCACCTCGCGGTATGCCTCAAATCGAAGTAACTTTCGACCTTGATGCAGATGGTATCCTAAACGTTTCTGCAAAAGACAAGAACACAGGTAAAGAACAGAAGATCACTATCCAAGCGTCTGGTGGTCTAAGCGATGAAGAAATCGAGAAAATGGTTCAGGAAGCGGAAGCAAACAAAGAAGCGGACAAGAAGTTCGAAGATCTTGTAGCGGCTCGCAACCAAGCTGACCAACTAGTTCACGGTACTCGTAAGCAAATCGAAGAAGCTGGTGATGCACTTCCTGCTGATGAGAAAGCGAAAATCGAAGCTGCTGTTTCTGAACTAGAAGAAGCGCGTAAAGGCGAAGATAAAGAAGCGATTGATGCGAAAGTTCAAGCACTGATCGCAGCGTCTCAAAAACTAATGGAAATCGCTCAGCAGCAAGCTCAAGCACAGCAAGCTGGCGCAGGCGAGCAACAAGCTCAACAGCAAGACGATAACGTTGTTGATGCTGAGTTTGAAGAAGTTAAAGACGACAAAAAATAAGATTTGTAATTAATAATTAATTCATAGTCTTATGGCGATACGGGCGTTGGGGTTTACTCTTACGCCCGTATCTATATAACAGGTGACCTAAAAATTATGTCTAAACGTGATTTGTATGAAGTGCTTGGTGTTGCGCGTGATGCCAGCGAGCGTGATATTAAGAAAGCGTATAAACGTCTAGCAATGAAGTTTCACCCTGACCGTAATCAGGGTGACGAGCAAGCTGCTGAGAAGTTCAAAGAAGTTAAAAGCGCTTATGAAATTCTAACCGATAGCCAAAAACGTGCTGCTTATGATCAATACGGCCATGCTGCTTTTGAACAAGGTGGTATGGGTGGCGGCGGCTTCGGTGGTGGCGGTGCTGACTTTAGTGATATCTTCGGCGATGTATTCGGTGATATCTTTGGTGGTGGCGGTCGTCGTCAACAGCAACGTGCTCAACGTGGTGCAGATTTGCGTTATACCCTAGAACTGAGCTTGGAAGAAGCCGTTCGTGGTTGTTCAAAAGAAATCAAAGTTCCTACTTTAGTAGCGTGTGATACTTGTCATGGCTCAGGTGCTAAAGAGGGCTCTACAGCGTCAACGTGTTCAACCTGTCATGGTGTTGGTCAAGTTCAGATGCGTCAAGGCTTCTTTGCTGTTCAACAAACCTGTCCTCACTGTCATGGCCGCGGTAAGATCATCACCGATCCTTGCGGTAAGTGTCATGGCGAAGGCCGAGTTGAAGAGACAAAGACCTTATCTGTTAAAATTCCTGCAGGTGTGGATACCGGTGATCGCATTCGTCTTGCTGGCGAAGGTGAAGCTGGAGAAATGGGTGCACCAGCAGGTGATCTATATGTACAGGTTCATGTATTACCTCACCATATTTTCGAACGTGATGGCAGCAACTTATACTGCGAAGTACCAGTAAGCTTTACAATGGCAGCTCTGGGCGGTGAAGTTGAGGTTCCAACGCTAGATGGTCGTGTTAATCTAAAAGTACCTTCTGAAACGCAAACTGGCCGTATGTTCCGTATGCGTGGTAAAGGCGTGAAGTCTGTTCGCGGCGGTGCTATGGGCGATCTTATCTGTAAACTGGTTGTTGAAACGCCTGTTAACTTAAGCTCTCGTCAGAAAGAATTACTGAAAGAGTTAGAAGAAACATTTGATGGTAAAGCGGCAAGTAAGCACAAGCCAAAATCCGAAGGTTTCTTTAACGGTGTGAAGAAGTTCTTTGATGATCTAACGAACTAATCACTGCGTTTAGACGTTATTTTTTTAAAGCCGATGCTTGTTGAGAGCATCGGCTTTTTTTTGCAATAGAATTTATTATTTCAACAATATGCTTAAGTAACGTCAAGGTGTCGGCTTTAGGGAAACGATTGGAAGTCTTTCTCAACTTGTTCTTATTGTTGAAGTTACTTGGAGACAAATAGGCAACGATTGAAAATTTAGAGCTACTAGATGATTTTGAACAGATATTTATGACTGATATTTTATTTGTGCTAACAATGATAGTTGTTTGTATATAAATTCATGAATGCTTCGATCTTTATTTATTCGGATATTGAATGTGAGAGCTGTTTGATAATTACTGATCGATTTATTATTAGTTTTAAAAGCTTAATTTGTTCTTAAGTTATTATTTAAAATCAATAGCATGAAGTAAAAGTAAATCTATGAAATGCATATCGTGACAAAAAATTGACAGTGTGGTGTGATGTTTTCATTATAATCATCAATATTAGTGGCTTTGTTATGCTATATGGTTCGTAGGTCAAACACTGTTTATCAGAGAGGGTGTCAGACAATAATTATGCTTCGGTTTAAGAGCAATAAAATTCACTTGTTATTATTAAGTTGTCTTAGTGCGACTTACGCAATCAATGCAAGTGCAAACATTACTTTTCAAGAATCTAAGCATATAGATCCCTTGTTAGGGCTTGAGTTTTCCTCATCAGTATCGAGTGATTATGGCTATGATGACAATGTATTTAATCAAAACAGTGATCATATTGTTGGTTCAAATTACTATACGATTAAGCCTGCATTCTCTATAACAGGTCATCGTTACACTAAGGATTTTGGTCTCTATTATTCAGGTGATTATCGTAAATATACGAATGATGTGACTAGTTATCAAGGAAGTAGCGACCAGAACTATAGCGACCATAACTTTAACGGAATCTTTAAATGGGAGATGGGTTTACGTCATCATCTAGAATTAACAGCAAACTATGGCTTAGGGCATGAAGCCTTAGGTACTGGGGTAACTAACGGATTTTATTTTGATGATAACTCTCCTGCAGAAGATGTTGCATCCTTTGATAATTTTCAAATAACAAAGCCTATAGAAAAGAAAGATACGGATTTTGCAATTAAATATAGTTATGGAGCGAAAGACGCAAAGGGAAGAATTGATTTTTCTGTAGGTCAAAAACGACTACGTTATGATGTATTAAATAGTTATAGTAGTACATTTCAAACATATTTAGAGAATGAGAATCTGACTGAAAGTGAAATGTCTTTAATCTTTAGACATTCTTATACTCATAAAACACGTTTTGATTACATTTTAATGTACAGGCAGTACGAATACTTAGATAGTACCCGCGATAATGAAGAGCTACTTGCTGGGGTGTCTTATATTAGTCAAATTACGGGTAAATCAAAAATTGAAGCATCGATAACGAATGTCCAGAAGTATATGAATACTACTGACACTTCAAGTATTAATTGGAGTGTTATGTATAAATGGCAACCAGTTAATTATTCAGCAATCGTTTTAAAATCTGCTAGCGAAGTAAAGGAGCCTGATAATACAGGTGATTATATTCAGTCATATATAAATAGTATTTCTTGGAACCATGAATTCTTGGGTAATGTATCTACTCAACTATCTTATACCCATATAGATGATAAATATCATATTCGCGATAGGAATGATGATTATGATTACTTGCGATTAAATGTCACTTATGTATTTAGACCTCGAGTTGAATTTAATTTTGAATATAACTACTCAGTATATAATTCTAGTTTAAATTCTGATCCGTTATATATAAATGTGATATCTGGTCCAAATTTATATGGTAGGAATTTAGGTTATGAGAAAAATCAGTTTGGATTATCGATAAAAGTGGCGATTTAATATGAAAAAATTAATAGTATTTATATTTATATTTATATTTATATTTATATTTGTATATGTGATCAGTTGTATCTCTAGTATGAGCGTAATGGCTGAATCAACAGCACCAAAAAATCAGTATTTACTTGGTGCCGGCGATCATATTCAAATCCTTGTATATAACGAAGAAAATTTATCAATGAATTTTATCGTAGATAGCAGCGGTAAAGTTATGTACCCACTTATTGGTGAATTGCAATTAATCGGTAAAACATTAGATCAGGTATCTGTTGAGATTCAAAATCGGTTAAAAAATGGTTATATAAAAAATCCAATGGTTACTGTCACTATGCGTAGTTTTCGAGATTTTTATGTATCTGGCGAAGTGAAATCTCCAGGGAATTTTGAGTATCATCCGGGATTAACTCTGGAGCAGGCTATTGCTATTGCTGGAGGTTTTACCGATAGGGCAGATCGTGATGATGTTAGTATTCGTCTCAAAAATGGCCAGCTTTTAGAGGACGTATTACCAACTCAAACGGTTAACCCTGGTGATACGGTTATCATTGATCAAAGTTTTTTCTAATTTAAGGTAAGAATAAATGGCTTCATTATTTGTAGAGGATGGAAGTAAATTAGAAAGCACGATTGATTTCTCTCGCTTTCTAAAAGCTGCGAAAAAGAATTGGTGGAAGATTATTGCCTTTTCGGTGCTGACTACTGGTGCCTCAATTCCTTTAATCCAAAAGCTTACGCCTAAGTATGAAGCTTATGCAACAGTTTTACTTAAGGCAGAGCTAACGAATCCAACTACGTTTGCAAAAGTTGTAGATTTTGACTCTACTCGTAAAGAATATTATGAGACCCAGTATCAATTATTAAAATCACGCCGTGTAATGTCACAGGTTGTTGATGACTTAAAACTGTATGAGTTACCTGAGTTTATAGGTAAAAAAGAAGTAAAAGATGATTCTTTAGCTAGGCAGAAAGAGCGTAGTATCAAATATTTAACTAAGCATCTTTCAATTTCGCCTGTCCGTAAAACTCAGATGGTTGAAGTTGGCTTTGAGTCAACAGATCCTAAAATTGCTGCAAGCGTTGCTAATGAGATTGTAGATGTTTTTTCTCATTTTTCTATCAATGATAATCATGAAGCAAGCCTTAATGTTTCAAATCTATTGGCAAAACAAGTTACAGATCTAGATACTCAATTAAAGCAAAAAGAAGCAAAATTAAATGACTTCTTAAAAAAAGAAGGTTTGATTACATTTCGTGGCGTCGACGGTTTTCAAACAGAACAATTATCTTTATTAACAGATAGTTTAGCGACAGCGACTGCACAACGAGCAAATTTAGAAGCTATCTATAAAACTACACGTGACGCAAAAAAGTTGGGCATCAATGGCTTAGTTGGTATTCCTGATGTATCTCGCCATCCCCAAATGGAAAATTTACGTCAGATGATTATTGAGCAACGAACGGAGCTTTCTAATCTAGAAGATCGTTATGGGCCTAAGTATGAAAAAGTAATTCAAGCTCGTTCTCAGCTAAACATTTTACAAGCTCAGGCTAGTCGTTTAGTAAATGAGATCACCTCAGGTATTAAAGAGCAGTATCAAGCTGCTGTACTAAAAGAAAATCAACTGCAAGCAGAGGTGAACAAACAAGCAAATGCTTTTCAACTGTTGGGTGATAAAAAGACTCGTTATGACAATATGATGGATGACATTAGTCAAACTAGAGAGTTATATAATGAGTTATTAAAACGTCAGAATCAGACTCAAGTAAGTAGTCAGTTTTCAGAGTCATCTGCAAAAATTATTGATCAGGCGATTATCCCATTAAAACCAACGAAACCAAATAAAACATTATTAATTGCAGTTATTGCTATTATGTCATTACTTACATCAACATTATTTGTGATTGTTATGGCAGCAATTAATAATAAAGTAATGTCTATTGCAGAAGTTAAACGTCGTCTTGGTTTACCTGTGTTGGGTGAAGTTCGCGCTTATTCTCAACAGGTGACACCTAAAAATATTATCAATAATAGCTCAGATTTAAATACACTTGATGAAGCTTCTTTTGGTATTCGTAGTCAGCTGTTACTTCAGGAGGATGTTGCTCAGGTATATGTTGTTACATCGGCAACTGCCCAAGAAGGAAAATCTTCAATAGCAACGCTTGTAGCAAAAGCACTTGCAGTTGATTCAAAAGTTCTTTTGATTGATATGGATCTTCGCTCTAGCCAATTAACTCAATCATTAGGTTGTACTGAAATACTTGGATTGACTGATCTATTAAGTCAACAGCTGTCTGTAAAAGATGCAATTACTCATACTCAATCAATAGATTTTTTATCTGTTGGTCAAGAGGCGAATCAGTCACCACTTATTACTTTAACAAATAAAAACTTAGAGAAAGTCTTTACTGAACTTCGTCAGCTGTATGATTTCATCATTATAGATACTCCCGCTGTATTGGATTCTAAAGATGCAATATTAACAAGTAAACATGCAGATAAAGTTCTGTTTGTCACAGCATCTAATTATAACAGTTCAAATATATGTGTTTCTGCAATTGATTTATTGAAACAATATGGGTCTCAGGTAGTTGGTTGCGTATTGAATAAAGTGGATACAAATTTATTAGAATCTAATGAAAATTTGCAAATAGCTCCATCTAAGGATGTTCTTCTATGAGTTTAATTAAAGGTGCCTCCACAATAGGGGGCGCTTCCGTTATATCTCAAGTGATTGGTGCATTTACCATTCTCTTCATGTCATATCGTTTTGGTATGTCTGATGTTGGTAATTACTCACTAATATATGGCATTATATTAATTGGAGCACAAGTTGCGCTATATGGCTCACATTTCTTATTACCTAAAGTTGATCAACAGGATTTAGGTAAAGCTGTAGTATTTGGATTACTTCAATCTTGGATTGTGAGTGCAGCCTATATATTCGTGGTGAGTTATTTCTTCTCATTACCATTAATGGCTATTTATGTATTAACTGCTAGTTATGCCATGATGATTGTATCTGAGAATATATTACTACGTTCGAAGAAATTTCAACGATTAGCGGTTCAGCGTATTAGTGTCACATCAATAGTCTCTTTATCACTATTGATCTCATGGAAAGTTGAATATTTTTACTATATTTGGGCTTTTGCACATCTAATTCTAATCTGTTATTGGTTGTATTCATCATTAGATAAAAATGACTTTACGCTAAGCGATTTTTCACCAACAACTCAAGTAAAATTCTTGTTTAAACATTGGAATCATTTATCTCGTGTTGGTACAGCTGAAGTTGTTGCGAATGCTAGTTTGCAATTACCTACTGTCTTGATTAACTATTGGTTCAGTCCACTTGTTGCTGGTTATTTTGCTGTAGTAAATAGATTTTGTCTGTCACCTGTGCTTATTCTTGGGCAATCGGTTCGTAACTATACATTTTCAAAATGGTCTGAAGATTTTAGAAATAAAACCTTTAACTATGTGGAATTTAAACAAGTACGTTTGTTCTTAATTTCAATTGCTTTGATTACTGTGGCTGGTATTTATTTTGTTTATCCTTGGTTGACAGAACATGTTCTTGGAGAACAATGGGTACAATCAGTTGAGACATCTCGATTAATGCTACCTTATGTTTTTGCTATGTTGGCGTTTGTACCAATGACAGTAATTGAATTAATTTTTGGTACCCCAAACTATTTTTTAAGAATTCAATGTGAACAATTAGCGATAGTTATTATTGCCTTTATTCTTATTCCCTTTGTGTATAAGAGCTATGTAGTATCATTATTGATGTTTACGGTACTTACTGCAGCACGATACTTGATGATTTATATCAAGATAAATAAAGATGCAGTGAAGCTACACGAAGAAGGTATTTTATAAATGAATACAGGATTGTTCTTTCAGATTTATGTGTTTATTACACTAATCTTTAGTGGAACAGCACAGTATTTTACCGGAGTTAGTGCTTTCCTCTGGTTACCATTTATAATGACAATTCTTATGTTTTGTCTTCTGCCATTACAAACGCGATATAATTTTGAACCTTTAGATCAAATTGAAATTACTATTTTGATTCTATTCTTAGGTTTATTTGTTTTAGCCCTAACAAGTTCATTACTTCAAGAAGGGATTAAAACGACTATTGCAGGTGTGAAAAATGGTTTAGGTATGGCTTTATTATTGCCATGCCTGCTATTAGGTTTTTGTCGAGAATCTCAAATATATAAAGTTTGTCAGAAGTTGTATTGGGTTTTTTATGCCCAAATTCCTTTTGTAATCTATGAAGTTCTTGTCATTGTACCCGCTCGAGTAGCTGCTCAAGGTGAAATGGATTCATGGGACTCCGTTGTTGGCACATTTGGCGGTAGTATGGTTGCCGGTGGTAATGGCGCATCAATGGGGCTTTTCACACTGCTTATTATGATGATGAAGTTATCAGAGTATAAGCATGGAGTAACGACATTAAAATCCGTGTTGCTGCATTTCGCGATTGGTTTTAGCATCTGTATTGTTGCTGAAGTGAAATTTGTAACGTTGCTAGCTCCAATTTTCTTACTTTTGGTTTATATCAAGCCAAGCTATGTTAAAGAAGTTAGGGTTATTGATGTAAAAACAATACTATTAGCAATTACTGGGATTGTAGCCATTTTAACGATAGTTATTACTATCTTATCTCTTGGCTATGCTAGTAAGTATCAATCACACTCAATGAGTATTTTTGATATATTTATAGAGAATATTGGTTATATATTTGACCCTAATACTATTGTTGATGGTTTAGATGGTAATTTAGATGAACTTGGGCGTTTAACGGCATTAGTCTTTTGGTCCCACAATTCAGATATATACGGTTTCGTCAATCAACTGTTTGGATATGGTCTAAATAGTTCGAATGCAGGTGGAGCAGAGCCTGGCTATATTGCGATGCTATTTGATCTCGGTTTAGGTTCTACGGCATTAGCTATCTATCTATGGGAAATTGGTGTAGTTGGTGTTGGATTATTGCTTACAATCGTCTACTTGATATTAAAAAATTCAAATCCTAGACCAATGTTTTCTAAAACACAATTATCAGAAGCAGATATAAAGTTATTGTCTTATCAACCGGCATTTATTGGTTTTATTATCGCTGGTTTGATTACTTTACCCTATGCTCCATTGTTAGCATTAATTTTAGTATTTCAATTTCAGTTTTATTTTTCTCTTGGTGTAATAATGATTATAAGGAAGGTAACATTAGCTAAATGTGAGGCTCATTATGATCGGATTAATCAGGAATGAACTATCTATAAACGCTAGCTTAACTGCAAAGTTATTTATTATTAACTTTAGGCTGGCAAGTTTATTTTATAGTAGTTCATTAATAAATAAGGTTTTTATTGTAAATATATTATTTTTAAAATTATTGAAATTTATTTGTGGCTTGGATATTCCACCAAGGACAAAAATTGGGGAGGGAATGATACTTTATCATCCTCAAAATATAGTTATAAATGCTGACAGTATTTTAGGCCGTAATGTGATGCTTAAACATAACGTTACTATTGGTAATAAGATTGATCCTATTACAGGAAAGCATGTTTCTCCAGTGATAGGAAATAATGTGGAATTAAGTCCTGGAGTTATTGTGCTTGGTGGTATATCTGTTGGCAATAATTCAATTATAGGTGCTGGATCAATAGTAGTAAAAAATATTCCTGCCAACTCAATTGCAGTAGGAAGTCCAGCTAAAGTGATTAAAAAAATAAGTGAAGGTTAACTGATGGATAATAAAGTCAATGTAATTAATTTTGTACCAGAAGAACTACCATCGTATCGTCCTGATGTTGATGTTCTTTACTCAAAAGAGTTGCCTAAAGAAGGGGTTAGAACAACAATCATCGGTATGCCAAAAGATGAAACAATAAAAATTGAATCTAACGATAGTACTTTAGTGACAAGTAAAAAAACGACTAATCGTCATTTAGATTCTTTAGTGTATTTCTTTACTGCGGCTAAGATGTCTTTTAAAGCAAAGAAAAATGGTTTTCAGTTAATCCAAGTTAGAGACATGGTATGGGTGGGCTTGATTTGTCTATTGATCGCAAAGATGATTAAACTGCCATATACCTATTGGGTTTCATTTCTTTATGCCGAAAGTCGTTCAATGAGAGCGAGAGATAAGAGTGAAAATATTCCAAGTTGGAAACGACCGATAATTTTAGCTCGTGGTTTATTAGAAGAGTTTATTTTATATCATATTATCCTACCGCATTCAGATCGTGTCTATGCTCAAAGTGATTTCATGCTTAATTATATGAAAAACAAAGGTATTGATGAAAATAGCATGATGGTAGTACCAATGGGCGTTGATTTTGAAAAGATTGACGCATTTTCAGAAACAGAAGCCAAGAAAATAGAGTCATGGGGTGATGCTCCAGTTATAGGCTATCTAGGTAGTTTAGATCGTTTACGTAAACTGGAAGTTATTATTGAAGCTTTTCAAGAGGCCAAAAAAACTGTTCCAGAGTTAAAACTGCTGTTTGTGGGTGATTCTGAAGTAGCAAAAGATCGCGATTTTCTACAACAAACTGCTGATGATATGGGGTTAACTGAAGACTTCTGTATTACAGGATGGGTACAAACACATGAAGCTTGGGCCTATTTAAAAGGTGTAGATATGGTGATTGGTTTTATGAATCGAGGATTATTGTTGGATGTTTCAACACCAACAAAGGCTATGGAATATATGGCGCTCAAAAAACCGATGATTTGTAATGATTCTCCAGATCAGCAATTTGTTATTCAAGAGTCAGGTTGTGGTCGTGTAACTGATGGGTCTGTTAAATCATACGCTCAATCAATGATTGAATTAGCGCTGCAGCCTATGACGCAATCAGAGCTGGATGCAGGATTTAATTATATAAAAAATAATCGTTCTTATGCTTCTATTGGACAGCAAGTTGCTGCAGATATTAAGAATGTTGTTAACCAAAATAATTCATAATAGTTGGTGTTTTCATGAAAGTCTTATTTGTTAATAAATTCTTCTTCCCGCATGGTGGTGCAGAAACTGTATTTTTCCAAGAGCGAGAGATGGTACAAGAAGCAGGGTATCAAGTCATTGATTTTTCGATGAAGCATGAGAAAAATATTCCATCAGAACAATCTGAGTATTTTGTTGAAAATGTTGATTATCATGGTAAGCACTCTATTTTTGATAGCTTAAAAGTCGCTATTAATTTTGTACATAATAAAGATGCTTGTGAACAATTTGAGAAACTTATTAAAGCAGAAAAGCCTGATATTGTGCACTTTCATAATATCTATCATCAAATTACCCCATCGGTAATCAAAGTTGCTCAAAAGCATGGCTGTAAAACGGTATTAACTGCTCATGACTATAAATCTGTATGCCCTAATTACAGCATGTTAGCAGCAGGTGAGAGTATTGATTTAGATTGGATTTCTGGTAGTAATATTAATCTATTTAAATATCAATGGCAGGATGGTTCTTGGCCTCGCAGTATTCTTCTTTCTCTTGAAGCTTTGTATCATCGAGTGATGAAAAGCTATGAAGCTCTAGATACGTTTATTGCACCATGTGATTTTATGAAATCGATGATCTTGCGCCAAATTCCATCTGCGAATGTGGAAGTGATTGTTAATGGTATTGATGCCTCGGCTACTGAAGTTGGAGACGATGGTGGATACTTCTTATTCTGTGGGCGTTTAACTCAGGAAAAAGGCGTTGTAACTTTAGCTGAAGCCCATAAAAAGCTAACAGGTGATACCCCTCTTAAGGTATTGGGTACTGGGCCGATGTTTGATTATCTTAAAGACAATTTTGATAATGTAGAATTATTAGGTTTTCAGACTGGTGAAACTTTAACTAATATTATCAAGAATGCTAAAGCAGTTATTGTTCCTTCTGAATGGAATGAAAATTGTTCAATGTCAGTTCTAGAAGCTATGAGCTATGGTAAACCAGTTATCGGAGCCAATATCGGTGGTATTCCAGAACAGATCCTTGATGGTGAAACGGGTTATCTGTTTAAATCGGGCGATGCTAATGATTTAGCAAGTAAAATGCAGGCTCTAGCTGATAATAGTGAACTGGTTACCGATATGGGACTTAAAGCTCGCTCTCGTCTTCTAGAAAAATATTCTTTAGATGTGCATAAACGTGAATTGATAAAGTTATATCAGTCTCTACTTTCTAAATAATTTTGATAATCATATGTACCTGCAAATGCGTAGGTACTTTATTCTGACGAGATGAGCTTGTGAATAAATCTATTTTAGTCCTAGGCACCCGAGGTATTCCCAATGTACAAGGTGGGGTTGAATCTCATTGCCAATCGTTATATCCACTCTTAGTTGAGAAATACAACTTGGATATTACTGTTACAGCACGAAAACCCTATGTGCCATATTCTGAAAGTGAGTATTTAGGTGTAAAACTTAAAGCCTTACCTTCGGTTACGAATAAATCATTAGAGGCACCGTTACATTCGTTGTTAGCGGCCTTGTATGCTATTAAAGAAAAAGCCGATATTGTTCATATCCATGCCATTGGTCCGGGTCTAGTTACGCCATTATTAAGATTGTTTGGCAAAAAAGTTGTTTTTACTCATCATAGTCAGAATTATGATCATCAAAAGTGGGGTAAATTAGCTAAGTTTGTTTTACGACTTGGCGAAAGATGTGCTGTTAAATATGCATCTGAAGTTATTGTTATTTCAGACTTTATGCAAAATTTAATGGAAGAAAAGTACGGTCGTAAAGATACACATTTAATCTTTAATGGTGTGCATAAGCCACAGCTTCCTGAGCAGCATAAAATCAATGAGTATTTATCAAAATTTGATCTAGAATCTCGTGATTATGTTGTTGCGGTCGGTCGGTTCTCTCAAGAAAAAGGTCTAGATGTTTTATTGGATGCCTACAAGAAAAGTGGGATTAATAAAAAGCTGGTTCTAGTTGGAGATTGTGATCATCCAACTGAATATAGTGATGACCTGAAAAAAGTAGCAAAGGAGACTTCTGGCGTTGTCCTAACTGGATTTTTATCTGGTGAAGAACTGCATAGTATTTTCTCTCAGGCAGATACTTTCGTATTACCATCTTTCAGTGAGGGTTTGCCTATTGCCCTGTTAGAAGCCATGTCATTTTCTCTACCTGTTATAGTTAGTGATATCCCCGCTAATAAAGCAGTTCATCTGCCTAATGATCGTTATTTTTCCTGTGGAAATAGTGATGATTTAGCAAAAAAACTGATAGAGTCTGTTGGTCAACCTTTAATATCTTATGATGATTATTTACAAAAATATGACTGGGATCTAATTGCTGAGCAGACTTATAATGTTTTTCAACAGGCCGAGCATGATAAATAAGTACTGGTGAATAGCATGAGTTCTAACAGTAAAATAAGTCACAACCAACAAGGTATTGTTGAACGAGTTCTTTATCATATACCAAATGAAATTTTGGATTCGTTTGATGATACTCAGCGTAATGCAATTGAGGATGCTATTATAGCAAGTAGCCGAACTAGCGAGCATTACATTGACTTTAGGCCTACTTTTGGTCTTGGGAGGTGGCGGTATTATGCTGTTTTTTTGCTTGGGAAGAATCGCCGGATCGAGCAACGACGTGAGAAATCTATAACTACGATTATTAAAGTTATTTCTCTTGTCGTTATACTCGTTTTTCTATTTATGTCTGCTGTATTAACATTGTATTTAATTAAGTCAGCATTAGGCATTGATATTTTTAAAAATTTCTCATTTGGTATTTGGGATTATTTTAAAGCTAATTTCTTACAATAAAATAAAGGCATGCTTACTCACATGCCTTTTTTCTATCTAATATTAAACTCTTGTAATTGATACCATCGGTTTTTATTTTTATTTTCAATAGCTAAACCAATGATAGCTTCGTGTGTCCCTGGTTTAACAAGCCCAACCTCTAATAGGTACTTTCCAGTTTTTATTGTCTTTGGTAATGTAAATGTATTTTTTTGAGTATAAATTGGCGCTGTATCATTTAATTTTTCTGAAGGAAGCCAGTTTGTAATATCATTCTTAGTATCATAATAAGTAATGACTTCACCTTTGCTATTCACAATACGCCAAGTGATAGGGTAGTTGTTATAACTTGGAGCAACACCGACATTTTTCCACTGCGATGTAATTGTTATTGGTGTGTTTTTCTGGAAATCACTGGTTATTTTAATATGTTCTAATACGAATCTATATCCGATTTTAGTCAAAAATTGATTAAGTATCTTTTGATATTTTTTAGGAATAGGATCAGATTTTAGATTCATTAGTGATACATGTAAGGAAAGAGCATCATCAAAAGTTTGTTCCACTTTCTTTTTGGTATATATCTTTGGTTGTTCATCCCATTCTTTCATTGTTTCACAGATTTCAAAATCTACAGGTGCTTTTTTCCAGCGTGTTAAAAAATAAGGATCTGTATCATTTTTTGAACTTTTATCTTTTTTGATATGTTGGAATGTTTCAGGATAAGCTTGTTGCATATGATTCCAGCCAGGTCTCCAGTCACCAAAGCAATCGGCTCTCCATCCTAGATTTCTTTTAGTTGCATAGCTTGTAAAATGATCATCGGTTGTTCCTAGGTCTATAGTTAGCATATGATTAGGAAAAGCATTCATCATTATATCAATATATGGTGTTAGATCTTTATTTTTATAGCCTGAAAATCCTAAGGTGGATTGAGAGTATTTTTTATGGGTACCTAAATGCCATTCACCCCAAGTGCCAATAAGGCCAACATCTAGTCGTAGAATGTTAGAGTTATTATTATAACGATTCCCCATAGCTGTAATGAAATTTTGTAATGACTTTTTAAATTTAGGATCGGTATAATTTACAACGAAACTATTATCGTTTTGACAACCATTTTTAGATTTTGGATCGATTTGTTGCTTGAGCCAGCAAGGAATACCAAGAATTTTTTTCCCAGCTCTAGGTGAATCTTCATAGTAAGTTTCGTTAAGACCAGCCAGCGTCATGAAGCGGATAACTATCTTCTTATTCAATTTTTTGGCTTCATTTATAGTATCGTCAATCAACTTAAAATTATATTTTCCTTTTTCTGGCTCTAATTCCTCCCAATACCAACGGTAATATACAACTGAAGTTTCAGGGTAACTCGGTATGTTCCAGTCTTTATTGTTTCTTATATTAATTGTTTGATGATCTGTAATTCCGATATCAGGATTTGTAATTATCTCATAACTCTCTTTTGGACTGTGTTCGATAGACATTCCATGTGATGTTATTGGAACTAATAAGCTTATAAGAGAAATCTGGATGAAATTTTTATTTAATATTGACATATAAAATCACTTTATCAGTTAACGTAGTAAATCTTAAAACTAACTATCATTATGTATGTGAATAACGTTTATTGCTTTTAGATATAGTATAACCATTTCAATTATACGATTGTTTTTTGAACGTAAATTTTCAAATGATAAATTATTTGCAGGTGTTATGATTATCTGCTTACTATATTTAATAGTGATTTTATAAGATGATAAAACACAACAACATGAAGGAATAAGGTTCAATGACTTTACTCAGTAGATTTACCGATCAGGATTTTTGGCGTATTGGCTTGATTAATGAACATCCACTAGATGTTATCGAAAAAGGCCTTAGTGCATGTAATATTCAGTGGTTTAATTTTACTGATAAAGATTTTGAAGCAGATCCATTTGTTTTTGTGTTTGAAAATAAATCTTATATTGCTTATGAAATCTTTGATTATTCTCACGGAAATGGAAAAATTGAGTGTGTTGATTTTGAGGGAAATCGATACAACTTCTTTGAAGATATCAGCAATATCGTTGGACATAAATCATTTCCTTTCGTCTTTGAAGATGACCATGAGCTATATTGTATTGTTGAAACATCTGATCTCAATGAGATCACTTTGTACAAGTTTGATGGTGTGAAATTTATTAAACAAAAAACGCTATTAAGTGGTTCAAAGTTTATCGATACTTGTATTAAGCGAATTGATGATACATTTTATCTGTTTACATCAACATCAGATAATGCGTTCCAGCAGCAGTTGTATGTATCAGATTCTCTGCTCGGCGACTATACACTGCATCCAAGTTCCCCAATAGCAAATAATAAAGCATTTGGTCGTAATGGCGGACCTATTATTGAGCGTAATGGACAGTATTACCGAGTTTGTCAAAATTGTGAGATTACGTACGGCGGTAGTTTGAAGATTATGAGAATCACAGACATATCAACAACAAGCTATCAAGAAGAGTTTTACAAAGATGTGATGCCTGTAGAACCTTACAGCGATGGCATTCATACCTTGTCATACTGGGGAAATATGACGGTAATTGACTCGAAGAATATTTTAACCAAGTACAGTAATATTTATAGAAAAATAAAATATTTAGCTATGGTTAAGTTAAAAATCGAAAAACCTTTTTTTTAGGTTGATATTTTCAGTTTGGAGCAATATATAGAAGGGAACTGAATCATTTAGTTCCCTTTAATTAATGGTTACCTGTTAATTAAGGTTTTCTATTTAAAGATATCTATTATTTGTTACCAACAGGAAGATGGCTGTCCTTGGCCTGTTTGGTCTAGAGATAATGTATTGCACTCTGGGTCATTTTGTAGCGGTTTTTGTGGAACTGCTGTGATTGTATAACCACTAGAAGATTTGCTTACTGCATACTCATAGCGTTCTTTATCGACACATGCGATGCAGAGCTTATTTTGAATCTCGGTGTGAGTGTAATTTGCATAGCTAACACCTGCTGTTCTCTGTTCTTCCAGCGCTAGTTGAATCATCGTGAGATCACCCATAGCCTGAGTGCGATGTGCTTTGATTACGTGACTTTGATAACTAGGATAGGCAATCGCAGCTAATACACCAATAACAACAACAGCAATCAGCAACTCGATCAGTGTCACGCCTTTTTGTCTACTCATTTAGTTATATCCCTAAAATATCAGAGTTAACTCGATAACTTTTTTTTCTTCCATAAAGGCTATTTTGCGGCGGTGATAAGATATGAATCAAGTTGTTATCACCTAGAGTACCCCTCTATGTTAGGGATTTGAGAAATGGCTCGCGAAACTCTCTTTCAGTTACATCACCTACAGCAAAATAGCTTAAAGTGCCGTGGATTTACGTTACTTGAGTTGATTATTGCGATGTCTGTCATGGTGGTATTACTCGGTGCTGCTGCGCCTTCTTTTAGCGATCTGATAGAGCGAAATAAAATAAAGCGATTAGCAACGGAGATTGAGTGGCTATTGGTGCATGCAAAATCAGAAGCTGTGATGCGTGGAGTGGAAGTGTATGTTTATGCCCCATTAGTACCAGGTATGAGAGAAAATAGCGATTGGTGTGTTTTTTCTTCAATAGATACAAAAAAGAATTGTGATGATATCGATACAAGTAGTCTTTCATCAATAAAGAGTGCTGATTTTTCTGGGGTCACGTTTAAAAATAGTAGTACATTGAAGCAATTTTCTTTCGATCCTATTTATGGTAAACCCAAAAATGTAGGTTTTGGCGGTAATTTTGATTATCAATTTGGTGATTATCATCTAAAAACAGTTATTTTTAATAAAACTGGACGGATTTATACCTGCTTTGAAGCGGATTCTGAGAAGTTAAGTGGCTATGAAAAGTGCTAAAGGTTTTAGTTTAATTGAGTTATTAATTGCTTCATCTGTAGGTTTAATTGCTATTGGCATTGTTGGATCAGTTTTTTTATCTGGTTATCAAGCAGCAAATAAGCGCTCATTAGAATTATTATTACAGCAAGATGTTAATGATGCTTTTCGATTAATCAAAGAAGATGTACTGCGGGCAGGGTATGTATCGAGTGGGGCTTCAAGTTTGAAGTTATCAGGTGCGAGTAATGTCGTTTATGTAAATTCTGATAATAACTGTCTAGCTTATGCTTATCATTCTCCTGATGGGCGTCGATATAATGAAGTAATGTATAACGAACAAGATAGAAAATTAGTTTATCGATCAATTGATGATGAAATAACAGCTTTAAATGCATGTTCTTTATCCAGAGAACGATCTTATTCATTAATTTATGATAAGCAGATTACGGTTAATCAATTTGATATTGAAAATACACCAATAAGTTCAGCTAGTGCTACCAGTCAATTATTAACAATAAAACTAGCAGCTAAAATAAAGTCGTCAGCTGTAAGTACGACAAAGTCGATTCAAATTAAAACAAGGAATTGGCAATAATGAATAGATATTATCAACAAGGAATGTCGACCCTACTAATAACAAGTATGTTATTAGTAGTGGCTCTGATATTTTCGTTAGCCTCTTATAAAAATCTCTTTTATCAGATTAAGCGTACTCAAAATGAAGTGCTAGCGAGGCAGGCTCATTGGGCTGCGGAAGGCGGGTTAGAGTGTGGGTTTGCGAAAGTTCAAAAAGTAGGAAGTATATCTGATGCTCGTGCATCTTTTCCTGATTGTGAACATGAATTAGATTTGGCTGATGTTGATATAAATTCAGATAATATTATTGTAAGTTATTATAATAAATTGGCGGTAAAGAAAATAGAGAAAGAGATTTTTTTATTACCAGAATCTTATGGTGCTATTCAAAGTAGATCTGATCTAAAATTTTTGGGAGATGTAAAAATAGCTCCAGATGTTATTGATCATATATCTGGAAATAATTATCGATGTATTAGTATTAAATATTCGTCTAAGGTAGAATCCTTAGATAGATTAAAAATTCTTAAACCTGGAGAGGGGCATTATAATGTGACATTTTCTTATCCAAATGTTAGTAGCAGTGCTATTTGCAATAATGAGTATAATACTGATGCTTCTAATTTTGATACAAATATAACTCCTCCATCGTCAAATGGCCCAGTCAAAAAAGATTTTGAATATGATCCTTTTTTTGATCCATTTGAAGGTTTTTTTAATAAAAAGCGAAGTGAGATAGCATCGATAAAATCCGAATTTAAAGTAATAAATGGCTCGATAGATAGTATTACTTCTGATAATCGATGTGCAGAGAAGATTAATAAAGCATTTGCTATTTCAAATAAAGTTTGGGTAAAAGGAGATTGCGATTTACATGGTGATTTAATTGGATCTAATCCAACAATTATAAATCAAGCTAAAGTCTTAGTTTTTGAAAATGGGATTGTTGGGACTGTTGGTTCTACAACTTTTAATGGTTCAGTCTATCATTTAATAGATGAGCCAGATTTTTATAATGTTAGTCTTATTCCTAGATGGGAAGCCATGAGTAGTAGTTCATTTTATGCTCATTTATTAGATACTAATTCTGTTTTTTTCTCATTTGGATCTTTTGTGCCAACTGGTGGGATAATCTTTGATACTCCAAAAGGAGTGACTACATATTCATCATCATTAAATCTAACCTACAATCGCAATTTTAATCCTTATGTTCCCAAATATAAGCCTAATTGGAAAAAAGGATCATGGCATGACTTCTAAAGCAATAAAACCCCAAGGCTTTAGCCTATTAGAAGTCGTAATAACTCTTGCCGTGCTATCTGTAGGTATTTTAGGACTTGTAAAAATGCAAGCCTATATGGAAGTAAAAGCAGAAAATGCATTAAAAACGTTAGATGCACTTCATATAGCAGAAAGCCAAATGGAGTATTATCAAACACGGGCTAGCAATGTTAGTGGAGCAACTGGTTTGATTCCCTTTGCTAGTATGGCTGATTCTACCTATTGCCGACAATCTATGGTGAGCGGTTCTATCTATACATTAACGTGTGATGCTTCTAATTTATCTTTGTCTGGTGCATTAAGAACAATTGATGTCAAAGTGAGTTGGTCTGACCGTCATGGAGTCTCTCAAGCAGTAAGTCTTAAGACTGCATTATCCAAATACAGTGAGTTTGATTAAATTAAAGACAGCAATTTGCTGTGCTAACTGGCAAAAATCACAAAAATGAATAATAAAACTTCGTTCATTTAAAATTATCAAAAAAACTATTGTCAGAGGCGAAAATCTACCTATAATGCATCCCTGTTGTCACGACAAGGCACTGAATTAAGAGCGGTTGTGATGATATTGTTCTTTAACAATTTGACCATGCAATCTGTGTGGGCACTCGTGAAATGATTTAGTCTAAAAGATTTAATCAATGAAGCTGAGTGACCAAATTGATTCACTTCTTTATATAAAGAAGGGTATCAGCACAGTCAATTCATTCATCATTTATGATGAATTAACAGTATTCATTGAGCCGTATCGTTAGATGCAACAAAACTTTAATTGAAGAGTTTGATCATGGCTCAGATTGAACGCTGGCGGCAGGCCTAACACATGCAAGTCGAGCGGCAGCGACTTAACTGAACCTTCGGGGAACGTTAAGGGCGGCGAGCGGC
>NZ_PYOG01000090.1 GCF_003026815.1 Photobacterium damselae
CAAACTGCAATCGAATTAGGGGCAACCTGCTGTGGTAAGCCTGGCGTTCGTCCTGAATACGGTGAAAACTATTATGCAGCATATGTCTTAGATCTTGATGGTAATAAGATCGAAGCCGTATTTTTATCACTATAAATAACGTTGTTTGATCCTTGCTGTTGTTGCTATGTAGGAGTTGACTATTAAGTTTGCTCCTTTGTTATTTAATGCTTGTGTTCTAATCTCGGTGTGCTCTCTTTTGCTGGTTTTGCTGGTTTTGCTGGTTTTGCTGGTTTTGCTGGTTTTGCTGGTTTTGCTGGTTTTGCTGGTTTTGCTGGTTTTGCTGGTTTTGCTGGTTTTGCTGGTTTTGCTGGTTTTGCTGGTTCTATTCGTTAATTCTCCTATCTCTCTCTTTCCTGTTTTTCTCTCTTTACTCCTTCTTAACCTTCTTTCCTTGGGCGTTTTAACGGGCTTTTCGCTTTGCTCCTGTCGCTAACCTGCATCCGTAATGGCAACAAGTTGCCAACGGCTGCTAGGTTCCAGACAGTCAATCCCTAACGCAACAGCATTCGCAGATATTCATCCTAATTTGTCCGTGTAATCACGGACAAATTAAGATGAATCCCTGCTCACAAAGAATGCACCCTACTAGACCAATCTTCCCCTCACCATTGGCTCACTCTGATGTTCCAAACTTTGCCGCGGCCTGCCGTAATTCTCCATCTAGATCCTTCACTACCTAATTTCCCCTTTGCCTACTAAACCTTCACCTAACCCAATTTATCTCGCAAGGGAAAATAAATGCTGTATCCCTAAGGCAACAAGTTGCCAAGGGCTACTAGCCCCTTGACAAGAAAAATCGGCTTAGGTGCGCGGGTAGGCATTCGGACAAATTAGGCAGCAAAGGAGCCTTGTATGAATACTCGCAGCAAGACCGCAACAAAGTTCTACACATCAGAGCGCGCTGATAGCTCAGTGCAGATTGGCCTAGCAGGGCGCGAAGTGGATTCTGAGAGTGTGATTCGTGAGGGGAACGCGACCCTCCGCTTGTCATCCCTTGAGGTTTCGCAGGCTCCCGCGCTTCGCGCTCCATGTGCTGCGCACATATCGAGGGCAAACGCACGTAAGGCAGCTATCTTCAAGCGTGCGTGGTCGTTGGCAGCACAAAAAGCCCTTCGTTTCGGTGGCGAAAAATGCACTTACTTTGCTGCTTGTCTGAAAGTGGTTTACCGCCAAATCAAACTGACTCACACAGAAAGCCGCCAGCAATACGGCGACTTAATGAAACGCAACAACGAGTATTTAAGCCAACTAAAAGAGAGGTTATCACACTATGAATCTAAACCTGATTTGTTACATCGAGAGCAAACCATTGCTGATTTACTGCCCCGTATTAAAAACGCTCAGATTCGCCAGAGTTACTACGTTGACCTTATTTTTTGTGCAGGAGTAGAGCTATGAGTGCCTTTAAGTGGGACACCAACACAAAGCCAAACCAAAGACAGTATTTAATTTGGGGCAACGTCAAACAGCTCCCTTTTCACCGACATTATGAGGACGACAAGCAATTTATCATTTGTGACGAAATCATTATTTACAACGTAGAGATAGACGAGGAGGGCAACTTTACAGGCTATTTCTTCGATGAAGATAGCCAAATTATAGAAA
>NZ_PYOG01000091.1 GCF_003026815.1 Photobacterium damselae
TTTCTATAATTTGGCTATCTTCATCGAAGAAATAGCCTGTAAAGTTGCCCTCCTCGTCTATCTCTACGTTGTAAATAATGATTTCGTCACAAATGATAAATTGCTTGTCGTCCTCATAATGTCGGTGGAAAGGGTGCTGTTTGACGTTGCCCCAAACTAAATACTGTCTTTGGTTTGGCTTTGTATTGGTGTCCCACTTAAAGGCGCTCATAGCTCTAGTCCTGTACAAAAAATAAGGTCAATGTAGTAGCTCTGGCGAATCTGAGCGCTTTTAATACGGGGCAATAAATCAGCAATGGTTTGCTCTCGATGTAACAAATCAGTTTTAGATTCATAGTGTGATAACCTCCCTTTTAGTTGCTTTAAATACTCGTTGTTGCGTTTCATTAAGTCGCCGTATTGCTGGCGGCTTTCTGTGTGAGTCAGTTTGATTTGGCAGTAAACCACTTTCAGACAAGCAGCAAAGTAGGTACATTTTTCGCCACCGAAGCGAAGGGCTTTTTGTGCTGCCAACGACCACGCGCGCTTGAAGATGGCTGCCTTACGTGCGTTTGCCCTCGATATGTGCGCAGCACATGGAGCGCGAAGCGCGGGAGCCTGCAAAACCTCAAGGGATGACAAGCGATGGGTCGCGTTCCCCTCACGAATCACACTCTCAGAATCCACTTCGCGTCCTGCTAGGCCAATCTGCACTGAGCTATCAGCGCGCTCTGATGTGTAGAACTTTGTTGCGGTCTTGCTGCGAGTATTCATACAAGGCTCCTTTGCTGCCTGATTTGTCCGAATGCCTACCCGCGCACCTAAGCCGATTTTTCTTGTCAAGGGGCTAGTAGCCCTTGGCAACTTGTTGCCTTAGGGATACAGCATGTATTTTCCCTTGCGAGATAAATTGGGTTAGGTGAAGGTTTAGTAGGCGAAGGGGAAATTAGGTAGTGAAGGAGTTAGGACGGGGCTCTGTGGCAGACGCGGCAAAGTTTGGCATCAGAGTGAGCAGATGGTGAGGGGAAGATTGGGCTAGTAGGGTGCATTCTTTGTGAGCAGGGATTCATTGTAATTTGCCCGTGCTTGCACGGAACAAGGCAAATTAGAATGAATATCTGCGAATGCTGTTGCGTTGGGTGATTGTTCACAGGAACCCAATAGCCCTTAGCAACTTGTTGCTTTAGGGATATGGGTTATCGTGAGAGGAGTGCAGCGACGGAATGAACCAAGCGATAGCGAGAACGCCCAAGAAAAGAAGGTTAAGAAGGAGTAAAGAGAGAGTTGAACTACTACACCCCTAAAGGAGTGTAGATTCCTATCGTCTGCGACATTTGCGCTCTACTATTAGAGTAAAGTCGGACCCTGTAAATAATTCTGTGTAACTGTCGAGGTTACATGTACTCAGAGAGTCGGTCTTCGAACATTATCATAAAGCGGTTTAGAGCTTGTCGCCAGTTTCTAATCGGCATCGTCCACTTCTTAGAAGCATCTCGGATAGCTAGGTAGATCACCTTTCGAGCTGACTCATCCGTTGGGAACAGCTTGCGCTTCTTAA
>NZ_PYOG01000092.1 GCF_003026815.1 Photobacterium damselae
GAGTGGGCTGCACCAGAAGTAGATAGCTTAACCTTCGGGAGGGCGTTTACCACGGTGTGGTTCATGACTGGGGTGAAGTCGTAACAAGGTAGCCCTAGGGGAACCTGGGGCTGGATCACCTCCTTACAAAAAAGACTGCGCTTTGCGTAGTGTCCACACAGATTGCTTGGTTGAAATGTAAAGAGCCACTTAATGTTGCCCAACAACATTAAGTACGAACAGTGTCCCGTTCGTCTAGAGGCCTAGGACACCGCCCTTTCACGGCGGTAACAGGGGTTCGACTCCCCTACGGGACGCCACGGGTCGTTAGCTCAGTTGGTAGAGCAGTTGACTTTTAATCAATTGGTCGCAGGTTCGAATCCTGCACGACCCACCATCTTCTCCTCGAAGATGTAAAACTTCGGAGGGCGATTAGCTCAGTTGGGAGAGCACCTCCCTTACAAGGAGGGGGTCACTGGTTCGAGCCCGGTATCGCCCACCACTCTTTCTTAGGATAAGAAAGACCCAATTTGGGGCTATAGCTCAGCTGGGAGAGCGCTTCGCTGGCAGCGAAGAGGTCAGCGGTTCGATCCCGCTTAGCTCCACCACTCTCTAATAATTTTCTGCACGGATTCGCAGATTCAATGAAGGTTATACTTCGTTGAATCGCTTTGTCGACTCTGAGAGTTATTAAAAAGTGGTTTTAAACTCTATTTTTAGAGAAAAACACAATGCTCTTTAACAATCTGGAAAGCTGACTAGTAAATTCAATCGAATGATTGATTTATTTTAAGTTTTTATCGAAAGATAAAAACGAGTTCTCAAAACAAACACATTCAAGTGTCTTGTATTTTTTGTCTTCACTTTTTAAAAGTGAAAGCAAATAGTGAGTCCGGCGAAAACATAAAAACCTTGGTTGTTTGAACATACGAAACCTCTTGGGGTTGTATGGTTAAGTGACTAAGCGTACACGGTGGATGCCTGGGCAGTCAGAGGCGATGAAGGACGTACTAACTTGCGATAAGCGTAGATGAGGCAGTAAGAGCCACTTGAGTCTACGATTTCCGAATGGGGAAACCCAACTGCATAAGCAGTTATCTCAATGTGAATTCATAGCATTGTGAGGCGAACCGGGGGAACTGAAACATCTAAGTACCCCGAGGAAGAGAAATCAACCGAGATTCCGGCAGTAGCGGCGAGCGAAACCGGATTAGCCCTTAAGCTAATCTTGCGTTAGGTGAACATGCTGGAAAGCATGGCAATAAAGGGTGATAGCCCCGTAACCAACAACGCTTTATCAGTGAAATCGAGTAGGACGGGACACGTGTTATCCTGTCTGAATATGGGGGGACCATCCTCCAAGGCTAAATACTCCTGACTGACCGATAGTGAACCAGTACCGTGAGGGAAAGGCGAAAAGTACCCCTGTGAGGGGAGTGAAATAGAACCTGAAACCGTGTACGTACAAGCAGTAGGAGCAGGC
>NZ_PYOG01000093.1 GCF_003026815.1 Photobacterium damselae
TTAAGGTGATAACGGTCTTGATGTCTAAAATGGATGTTGAGAACTATCAGATAGGCTTTGCCAAAAGCGCCGAAATGGAAACCATCACTCATGCCTGGTTTATGGCTCGTTATGAGCAGTTTTGGGGGGAGACCATCAGTCTTAAGCGTTATTACCATACCATTCATTTATTGAAGATGGCTGACTATTTGGTGATCGATGCAGTCTTTGTCTATGACGAAGAAGTACCACCTGTACTTGATGACAATGGTCAGGTCAAGGAAGAAGATGCCCCACGAATTTATTCTAAGGCGGCCTATAAAACTATTACAGCCAAGTTTATGGGGATCTTTGGGTTGGAAAATGACGAAGGTGTGGTGAAATCCAAACTGCAGGCAGTTAAGAACCGACTAGCTAAGGGATTATCAAATATCTGGTGGGTCTATGCGCCATACAGTTATTCGTACATATGGACGAAGCGTCAGTTAGCCAAAGTAACCAAACGTGACCGTGTAACGGGTAAAGAGCGAGATCGTTACCCCCAAGGTAAGGTGATTGAACCTGATATCTTAGGCGGGAACTACCTGACCGAGCATTAACCTGGTTAAAAATGAGATAGGCTGCTTAAGTGCGGCTTTTGTCGTACCTAAAGAAAAGTAACGGCTAAATAACGAGCAAGTTAAGCAATGAGAGGCATCATTAAGAGATCATTTTTTGTATTAAAGAGCCATTTTTAGGGGGAGATGATGCAGGTTGTGGATAAGCTTGTTGGTATAACCAAAAAACGATAGTCTAAAATGAGTATTAACAATGATAATTAGAAGTGCTAGTAGTTTTATGTCTTTATTTATAAAGATAGATAAGTATTAATACTTAATATTATTAAGAAAGAGTTCAAAAGAACTCTTATAGATAAGAAAAAAAGAACGGGCTATGCCCAAAAAGTACCTCCCATTAGATTTCAATCAACACCCTGCAACCAATAAGACTCTTCCTAACAACACTCTATTGCACCCTATACACCTATTTGAAATCTAACGGGCCCCAATTCTTTTCCGCTTACTGTTCAGCTCACTACACTACCTTTATAAACGTATTACCTTTGAGTCCACTTGATCCCTTCCTTTTGTCATTCGACAGGACATTAATCAATTTATTTTAACCATAGCTAAAAGAGCGCCTAGCAGGGCGATGAGGAAGAGCTTGTTGTAAATTACGTGAAAATAGAAGCTATATAGCTTGTTAGAAGCTTTGAGAATGATATCGCTACGCGAAGCTTAATATTCCTCGCGCAGCTCGTCATAAGGCTAGAACAGCTTTTAAGATTAAACGTTAGAAATTAAAAATATCATTATTGAGGATCATATATATTTGAGCTTGAGTCGTCCGTAATTTTTTTGCGATTACTGCAACCTCTAAACCATCACGATACAAACATGCAACCT
>NZ_PYOG01000094.1 GCF_003026815.1 Photobacterium damselae
ATAAAAATACGGCTTCGATCTTATTACCATCAAGATCTAAGACATATGCTGCATAATAGTTTTCACCGTATTCAGGACGAACGCCAGGCTTACCACAGCAGGTTGCCCCTAATTCGATTGCAGTTTGATGAAATCGCTCTACTGACTCTTTACTTGAAGAATTAAAAGCGATGTGAGTCCCATTACCAGCACCATGATTTCCACTGTATGGATACCCCACCCAAAACTCGTAATTATCACCATAAGCTGCAGCAATATTTTCAATATAATGAGAACGTTCAATAGATAATACCGCCAACACGGCGTCGTAAAACTTCACTGCAGCAGTAATATCTGACGTACCAACAGAAACATGATTAATAATCATCGAAATGTCCTTATTAATAATAATGCTATTAATTATATACATGAGGACACCATAAACTGTATATCCATACAGTTTATTCATTAGGTAGATCACCTTTTCATGCGATTATCATTCGTTTTTCAACAGCGTCTCATAGCGCTTAATCATTTCATCATTTTGGTGTAGCTGAGCCTTAAGCTCAGCAATCTGCTCAGAGGCTTGCTCTAAGCGATTGGAAAGTGTAACACCGTTGCTCTTAGCGTCATTAAGATGCGAATTAAGGGTGTGTCGTTCTTGTTGAAGTTGGCGCAGCTCGTTATCCAAATGGCTATTAGCCATTTGTAGTGCCGCTTTGGTCTCACGCAGTTCAGACAATAACAGCTCTTGAGACTCTTGTTTGGACTCAAATCGAGTGAGTTCTTGTGCCTGGGCGATCACCTTGTCATTAAGGGATTTTACTTGCTCATTAAGCTCAGTATTTTTATTTTTAGATTCTTCAACAATAAGCGCATTACTTTCCAATTTGATTTCATTTTTCGCCAGCTCTGTGCGCAAACGTTCATTACTGACCGTTGACTCATTCAATTGGTCCGTTAGGGATTCAATTTGTTGGCGCAACTCTTGAGTGATGGCAAGCTGTGCATTTTCAGTTTGTGCCAATTCAGCTTCTAGGTTTTTGATTTGTTTTTCGCGTTGCTCAAGTAAGGCTGTTTGTTTATACAAACGATCTTCTGCTCGTTCAAGATCATCAATTGCCTGTTGACTCTGCTCCTTGGCATCATCTGCCATATCACGGTAACGGCGTTCGGCTTCGGTGGCGTGTCGAGTGATTTCAGTCATGAAAACACGGGTAAACTCTTCTGAAAACCCCATTTTTTCCAGTAACGATTTCTGATTAGCTTCTAACTCATCTTTCCATGTTTTGTA
>NZ_PYOG01000095.1 GCF_003026815.1 Photobacterium damselae
TGTAGTGGTACATTAAATTTGGCCACCTACTCAGAGGTGATATCATCACCTCTTAACATGAATAGGTGACATCATGACAAAACGAACAAGACGATTATTTAGTGCTGAATTTAAATTAGAAGCGGCACAATTAGTTATCGACCAAAACTATTCAGTAATTGAAGCTGCTCAAGCTATGAATGTGGGTAAATCTACGATGGATAAGTGGGTTCGCCAGTTAAAAGAAGAACGCCAAGGTAAATCACCAAAAGCTTCACCGATGACGCCTGAACAGATCGAAATACGAGAATTAAAGAAAAAATTAGCTACTCTTGAAGAGCATAATGAAATATTAAAAAAAGCTACCGCTCTCTTGATGTCAGACTCATTGAACAATTCTCGTTAATCGAGAAACTCAGGAAGAGCCACAGCATAACAACATTATGCAACGTATTTGATGTTCATCGTAGTAGCTATAAATATTGGCAAAGACGCCCAAAAACTATTTCTGTTGAATTGATTAAACTGCGTAGTTTAATTAAAGAAGTACATGCTGCAAGCAATGGTTCTGCTGGAGCAAGAACCATTGCAGATATGGTTACTACTCAAGGTATTCCCTTGAGTAGGTATCGTGCATCCAAACAAATGAAAGCCCTTAATCTTGTTAGTTGCCAATCACCGAAGCATAGATACCGAAAAGCAAATCAAGAGCATATTGCAATTCCAAATCATCTGGATCGTCAATTTGCGGTTACATCACCAAATCAAGTTTGGGTTGGTGATGTGACTTATGTGTGGGCTGGGAATCGCTGGATGTATCTTGCTGTAGTTATCGATTTATTTTCGAGAAAACCTGTTGGTTGGGCAATGTCTCTATCACCTGATAGTCGATTAACAGGTAAGGCACTTATGATGGCCTATGAATCGCGACATAAACCCAAAGGGGTTATGTTTCATAGTGATCAAGGTAGTCATTATACCAGCAGTTACTACCGACAATTATTATGGCGATGCCAGATTAAACAAAGTTTATCTCGGCGAGGAAATTGTTGGGATAACGCACCTATGGAGCGTTTCTTTAGAAGTTTAAAAACAGAATGGGTACCAAATGTAGGTTAT
>NZ_PYOG01000096.1 GCF_003026815.1 Photobacterium damselae
CCTCTCCCCATCGTTTATTATGACAAAAGCGACCAGCAAGGAGAGATAATTATGACTATGGTGACAGTAGGTATTGACCTAGCGAAAAATGTATATCAAGTTCATGGCGTTGATTCTCATGGAAAAACGGTATTAAAACAGAAGATAAAACGAAATCAATTAACTGCTTTCTTCGCTAATAAACCTCCTTGCTTAATTGGTATGGAAGCGTGCAGCGGTGCTCACTATTGGGCTAGATTACTGCAATCACAAGGTCATTCCGTAAAACTAATGGCTCCACAATTTGTAAAGCCATACGTTAAAACAAATAAAAATGATGCAGCCGATGCTGAGGCTATTTGTGAAGCGGTAACTAGACCTAATATGAGGTTTGTTTCAATTAAATCACCTGAACAGCAGTCTTTATTATCCGTACATAGGGCTCGCATGGGATTGATTAAAAGCCAAACAGCTCAGATTAACCAAATTAGAGGGTTATTAGCTGAATTTGGGATCGTTATGCCGACTGGAAAAATAGCCGTATTTAAGCATATTCCTTTAATATTAGAAGATGCTGATAATAATCTACCTGGGACTTTCCGAGCTGTACTTGCCCAGCTATATCAGCATTTAACTGAACTTCGAGAACATACTGAAACATTAGAAAAAATACTAAAAGAACATTATAAACAATATGCTCTAAGCCAACGTATAGCTACATTACCTGGTATTGGTTTGTTAACGGCAACGGCTATCGTAGGGACAATTGGAGACGGCACTGAATTTAAAAATGGTCGGCAGTTATCTTCTTGGCTAGGCCTAGTACCTAAACAACACTCAAGTGGTGGTCGGAATGTTTTACTCGGGATTAGTAAGCGAGGTGACTCATACCTACGAACATTACTGATTCATGGTGCAAGATCTGTGATATGTGCAAGGAAGAATTCACTATCAGACGATGGTTGGCTAGGCAGCTTAATCCATCGAAGAAATACAAATGTTGCGGCAGTTGCCCTAGCAAATAAAAATGCTCGAATATTATGGGCTTTGCTTACCAAAGGTGAGGAATACCAAGCTAATAAAGATTGTAATCTCTATGCTTAGGTTGCTTAAT
>NZ_PYOG01000097.1 GCF_003026815.1 Photobacterium damselae
GTCACCTTGGTTAACATTTTTCGGAAGTCATCAAGATCAGATTCTGTCTTAATTGACTTTGCGGCTTCACGAGCAAAAGCTTCGAGTGCTTTCTTATCCATATTGTCCATCCTTAACCTTTAAGGTTCAAGTTTAGACAGTTACACAGAATTCAGGACACTCTCCTAGAATCCTACGGATCCCTTCCACATGATATTTAACCACCATCTCCCGCCCAGTTGATGTCATCAAGATTTCTTTGCACTCTTGCTCATTATCCATAAAGAAATTTTCCGTTAATATCGCAGGCATAGACGTGTATCTGAGAATATAAAAGCTACGATCTTTGTCATAATCCCCATCTCGTAAATCCGCACGTAATGGCTTATTAGGAAACACATCTTTAAATGCCAGAGCAAAGTGATCAGCAATATCATCGCTGCGCGTCTTCCCCTTAGAAGTAAAGACTTCAAACCCACTTCCACCGCCAGCATTCGCATGAACCGAGATTAAAATACATTGATAACGTGAGTAGTGCTTAGCTAGGCGGTTCGCTCGACGGACACGATCCCGTAAATGAATATCACGCTGCTCGGGTACTAAAATATGATGTTTAATATTGCGTTGAGCTAGCTGCTGACTGATACCCGCCACAACAGCGCGATTAAATTCCCCTTCAAATAATTGACTTCCATCGTCCCAAATAGGAGAGCGCTTTCCCGCCGTTTGATACTGACCATTGATGATCCCACCATGACCTGCATCGAGAATAAAAAGTGGTTGTTTCATTTGATCGTTATTGCCTCTATTAAGGGATTTCTCAAAGAGGCTAGCGAAAATAGACGGGATGAGAAGGCGAGAGTAGATTCAAATACGTTTGTCATCACAAAGAACGGCTCAAATTACATTAATCAAAAAGTAATAAATCAAAGTGTCTCCAAAAAAACTTTCGCACCACCACAAACCAGGAGAGTGTCCTGAATTCTGTGTAACTGTCTAAACTTAAACCTTAAAGGTTAAGGATGGACAATATGGATAAGAAAGCACTCGAAGCTTTTGCTCGTGAAGCCGCAAAGTCAATTAAGACAGAATCTG
>NZ_PYOG01000098.1 GCF_003026815.1 Photobacterium damselae
GCAGGTGTTGGCCGTACAGGTCAAATTGTTGCTGCGATTGCGATGCAAAAAGTACCTAATAGTGTGAGTGCAGAAGAGGTGATTAATGATATGCGATATAGTCGTAATGATTATATGGGGCAGACAGCTGAACAGCGAGCTGTAATTGCTGATTTAGCTCGTCAGCAAGGACGCTCTGTATTGGCCTTGGCCTAAGCTTTAAAAAGTTGAATCAAAGCCAGTGCATCGCACAGGCTTTCTATATTTGTCTCTATACAGACAAACTCTAAAAATTTCCCCCTGTTATTGATAGTCCGCAAATAGCTAATTTGGTTTACTAGAGGTAATAATTTACCACTGGAATAAAGCGATGAGTCAAGCATATACATTAGCGATTAACGAGTTATATAAAGCATTAGGTTTGGATCAGCCTAATGAAGTTGAAGAGGTCATCTCTCTACAAGTCGGTGAGATGGTTTGCCATTTAACGGTTAGGAATTTCAATTCCTAACCACTTTGACAGAAAACCATAATACCTGATGGCTCTAAAATTCTTTTCAGCAGGGATATGTGAAACTAACCGTTCGATCATCTCTATTTGACTAAGGACCAATGTCTTATAGCAATTATCTCTATGATCTTTGCAGACAAAGTGAACATCACCACCCTGATAATGACGTAGGCGAGAAGCCGCTATTGGCGGCCGCTTAAAATAGCGACCTAGGTATCTAACTGTTGGACCAACATCTTCTGTCTTTTGGCCAAGTGAATGTGCCATTTTCGACTGTATTGACTAGAGAGAAACTGATTCCATCCTATAAAGTCTCTAATGTGTTGATAGTTATCGTGTTTAGTATTCAAGTTATGATAGTGGTTCCGTAGGAACGAGACCACTTTCTGCTTCCAATGCTGCTCTACCATCGCGGCATTAAAGTAGATATTTCACCATCACTTAGTTTTGTTATTTATGCCTCCACGCGTGACTGATAGATGAAAATGGACATTCCAATTAAGTTGACGACCAAATGTATGGACTACACAGAATAGGCCAATCTCTATTCCCCGTTTTTTTGCAAAA
>NZ_PYOG01000099.1 GCF_003026815.1 Photobacterium damselae
ATCAAGAAAATGAAGAAGCATTTTCACGTCAAAAAGGTACGCAATACCCTCAAGTTAGAATGGTTTGCCAGATGGAATTAAGTAGTCACCTTATTACTGCTAGTGCCTTTGATAATTACAATACCAATGAAATGGTATTGGCTGAAAAGCTCACCGAAATGACACCAGATCATAGCGTAACAATGTTTGATAAGGGGTTATATTCATTAGGTTTATTAGATAAATGGCACGCGACAGGTACAGGGCGACATTGGCTTATCCCTCTCAAAAAGAACGTCCAATATGAGGTCATTTGGCCTTTAGGCCGCAACGATAAGCTTATACTATTACATAGTAATCCAAGGGCTAGAAAATTATGGACTAACTTACCATCCTCGATTACAGCTCGACTCGTGACTCGGAAAATTAAAGGGAAAGACTACCAAGTCTTAACATCTATGATTGACCCTTTACGCTATCCTTCGAAAGATATTGTAGCCCTTTATGAGCACCGATGGGAAATAGAATTAGGTTATCGAGAGCAAAAACAATACATGTTAGGTAATCGTCTCACATTACGAAGTCGTTTACCTGAATTGGTCCGACAAGAACTTTGGGGGATCTTATTAACATACAATTTGATTCGATATCAAATGGTTGAACTGTGCTTCAATTTAAAAGAGAACTACCTTCCTTATCAATTGAGTTTTAATTGAACATTAGCCCATGTATCAGCTTTATTAGTTGGCTTACCATACTCAAGTTCAGAAGCTATTCCTCGCCAATTAAAAGGTTTTCATGCTATGGCTGAAAGTTTAATTCTTGAAGGGTGAAGGGAAAGATCTTTTCCAAGGGCAGTTAAGGCAAGGCCCAAACGGTATCCCAAGAAAAAGAATGCCGTTCACTCTTAAGTGAACGGCATTACTCCCATACGGGTAAACTTAAATCACCAACTTGTCCTCGTCTAACTTGAGTCCAAACTTCCTGACCTGACATTGTAGCTTGTGCTCCCTCAATAGATTTCCCTCCTAATGCTTGACGCATCTTCTGC